>CAVTPE010000017.1:0-237292 GCA_963736515.1 uncultured Acidimicrobiaceae bacterium
CTGTTCGTCCATTGGCAGACCTACGCCCTCATCCTGTTCGGCCTGCTCGGCCTCTTCCTGACGCAGAACGCGTTCCATGCCGGGCCGCTGGCCGCCTCGCAGTCGACCTTGGTGCTGGTCGATCCGCTGGTCAGCATCTCCCTGGGCATCGCCCTCTTCGGCGACTCCCTGCGGACGTCGGGCCCCTACGGCCCGCTCGAGGCCGTGTCACTCCTCGTGATGTTCATGGGCGCCGTGCTCCTGTCCCACTCGCCGTTGATCACGGGCATGAAGAGCGAGGGCAAGGGGGTCGAGTACGACGAGCTGCTGTCGCGGCGCCTCAAGCACCCGCACCACGCCACCGAGGACGCCGTGACCGACGGTGGGCTGCCGCCCTTCTCATCCGCCTGACTGCCGGGACGGCTCTCCGGCCCGCTCCACCACGAGGCGCACCATCGTCGCGAAATGGTCGGGATGCGACAGGTGCGCGCCGTGCTGCGCGTTGGCAATCTCGTGGACGAGGGCACCGGGGACGTTGGCACCCAGCCACTCGACCGCGTGGCGGTGGTGCGCAGCCGTCGCCGGGCCGCCCATCCCGAACACGGACGGCACGTCGAGCGCGGTGACGTCGAAGGGAGGACCTTCCCCCCGCATGCTCCGCAGGTCGGCCACCAGTGCGGGGCCGTCGGCGCGCCGTTCGGCCCGGCCGCCCTCGGTCAGGCGGGACCACGAGCCGTCGCCCACCATCCGGCCGAAGAAGCGCTCGGCTTCCTCCGCGGGATCGCCGGCCAGGGCGGGCCACGGGCGGGTGCCCTGGCGGCGGAACCCAAGCCACGGCATGGGCGGCTCGTAGGCCCCGATGGAGTCGAACGCCCGCGGCGAGGCCAGCGCGGCACCGACCACGACGTTGCCTCCGAGGCTGTGCCCGATGGCCACCACCGGGCCACCGGAGCCGGAGCGCGCCTCGTCGGCGATGGCGAGGAGATCGGCGATGTGCCCGCTGAGGTCCACGACCCCTCCCGCCCGTGAGCCCTGGTACCCGCGCCGGTCGTAGGCCACCGTGGTGAACTCGGGCAGCCGGCGCATCACCAGCCGGAAGCTGTCCCCCCGGTCCAGCGACCCGTGGACGAGGATCACGGTGGCCGCCCCGGGCGAGGGGGCCGTCCTCGCGGTCAGATGGAGGCCGGCCGGATAGCTCATGGGCAGGGCAGACGCTACCCGGTCGCCCATGAGACCCGATCGTCGCCGGTAGGGTTGACCCATGACCCAGTTCGGCGGCTCGGGGGGCTCGTTCGGCCCCAATGCCTGGCTGGTCGACGACATGTACGACCGTTTCCTGGCCGATCCCGACTCGGTCAGTGACAGCTGGCGGGAGTTCTTCGCCGACTACCGGTCCGCCCCGGTGCCCGCCCCGCAGCCCGCGCCCCCGGCGCCGACCCCGGCGCCCGCCGCGAGGAGCGAGCCTCAGGCCGGGGCCGCCCTGCCGGTGGCCGCCGCCCCGGCTCCGGCTTCCACCGTCGCGGCGGGGAACGAGGACGCCACCCCCCTGCGCGGTGCGGCCTCGCGGATCGTGGCCAACATGGAAGCCAGCCTCGCCGTGCCCACCGCGACGAGCGTGCGGACGGTGCCGGCCCGGCTCCTCGAGGTCAACCGCCTGATCCTGAACAACCAGCTGGCGCGGACCACGGGAGCGAAGGTCAGCTTCACCCACATCATCGGGTACGCGGTCGTCCGCGCCCTGCACGATGTGCCCTCGCTGAACTCGGCCTTCGTGGCCGATGCCGACGGGAAGGGCAGGCCGGGCGTCATCCACCACAAGCACGTGGGATTGGGCCTGGCCGTCGACCAGGAGAAGAGCGACGGGAGCCGCACCCTGCTCGTGCCGTGCATCAAGGACGCCGACACGCTCGACTTCCGCTCCTTCGTCCTGGCCTACGAGGATCTCATCCGCAAGATCCACACCAACAAGATCGCCCCCGACGACTTCGCCGGGACGACCGTGTCCCTCACCAACCCCGGGACGCTGGGCACCGTGCAGTCCGTGCCCCGCCTGATGCCCGGCCAGGGCGCCATCATCGGCGTCGGCGCGCTCGGCTATCCGGCCGGCTTCGAGGCGGCCGACCCGCGCGTGCTGGCCCAGCTCGGCCTGGGCAAGGTGGTCACGCTCACCTCGACCTACGACCATCGGATCATCCAGGGCGCCGAGTCGGGCCTGTTCCTGGGCCGGGTGGCCGCCCTCATCACCGGCGCAGATGGCTTCTACGACGACCTGTTCGAGTCGATGGGGGTGCCCTACGAGCCCGTGCGCTGGCAGGTCGACAGCAACGCGGGCGCCGGGAGCGAGGAGGGCGAGCACCAACGCCTCATCAAGCAGGTGCACGTGCAGACGCTCATCAACATGTACCGGGTGCGCGGCCACCTCATCGCCCATCTCGACCCGCTCGACGCCGAGCCCCCGCACATCCACCCCGAGCTCGATCCGCTGACCTACGGGCTCACCATCTGGGACCTGCCCCGCCAGTTCGTCGCCGACGGCCTGGCCGGGCATGACGTCGCCACGCTCGACGACATACTCCACGTGCTGCGCGACGCCTACTGCCGGACGCTCGGCATCGAGTACATGCACATTCAGGATCCCGAGCAGAAGCGCTGGATCCAGCACCATGTCGAAGGCCAGCCGACCACCCTCACTCTCGACGAGCAGCGGCACATCCTCGGCCGGCTCAACGCGGCCGAGGTCTTCGAGCGCTTCCTCCACACCCGCTACGTCGGGCAGAAGCGGTTCGGGCTCGAAGGCGCGGAGTCGACCATCGTCCTGCTCGACGCGCTGCTCGACGCCGCCGCCGGGTCGGGGGTGGCGGAGGTCGTGATGGGCATGGCCCACCGCGGCCGTCTCAACGTGTTGGCCAACATCGTGGGCAAGTCATACCGGGAGATCTTCGAGGAGTTCGAGGGCAACCTCGACCCCGAGTCCGTGCAGGGCTCCGGTGACGTGAAGTACCACAAGGGTGCCCGGGGGATGTTCCACGGCAGCGCCGGGGAGGAGCTCCCGATCACCCTGGCCTCCAACCCCTCCCACCTCGAGGCGGTGGACCCCGTCGTCGAGGGGATGACCCGAGCCAAACAGGACCGGATCTCGCGTCCCACCGACGGGACGCCTGCGGGCGTGGCCGAGGTTGCCGGCGGGTTCCCGTGCCTGTCCATCCTCGTCCACGGCGACGCCGCGTTCGCCGGGCAGGGCGTCGTCGCCGAGACGCTCAATCTCTCCGGGCTGTCGGGCTACCGCACCGGGGGCACCGTGCACGTGGTCATCAACAACCAGCTCGGGTTCACCACGGCGCCCGCCTCGGCCCGCACCTCCGTGTACCCGACCGACGTGGCCAAAATGGTGCAGGCCCCGATTTTCCACGTGAACGGCGATGACCCCGAGGCCTGTGTGCGGGCGGCGCGGCTGGCCTTCGTCTTCCGCCAGACCTTCCACAAGGACGTCGTCATCGACCTCGTCTGCTACCGCAAGCACGGGCACAACGAGGGCGACGACCCCAGCTACACCCAGCCGCTCATGTACCAGCGGATCGAGGCCAAGCGCTCGGTGCGCAAGCTCTAAGAGGGGGGGGGGGGGGGGGGGGGGGGGGGGGGGGGGGGGGGGGGGGGGGGGGGGGGGGGGGGGGGGGGGGGTGGGTGGGGGGGGGTGGGGGTGGGTTGTGGGGTTGGGGGGTGGGTGTGTGTGTTTTTGTTTGGGGTGTGGTTGTTTTTGTGTTTTTGGGGTTTGTTTTTTTTTTGGTTTTGTTGGTTGGGTATTTGGTGTGGGTTGTGGCGGGCGGCGCGGCTGGCCTTCGTCTTCCGCCAGACCTTCCACAAGGACGTCGTCATCGACCTCGTCTGCTACCGCAAGCACGGGCACAACGAGGGCGACGACCCCAGCTACACCCAGCCGCTCATGTACCAGCGGATCGAGGCCAAGCGCTCGGTGCGCAAGCTCTACACCGAGTCTCTGGTGCGCCGGGGCGACATCACGCTGGCAGAGGCCGAGTCCGCGCTCGACGACTTCAACGCGAGCCTCCAGGTGGTCCTCGACGAGGTGCGGGGCGAGCCTTCGCTGGCCCCGACCCAACTGCCGGTGCCCGACCTGGGACCGGGCGACGTGCCGTCGGTCGAGACCGGCGTGTCGCCCGAGGTGCTGCGGGCCCTTTCCTCCGTCGTGCGCTCGGTGCCCGACGGCTTCATCATCCACCCGAAACTGGAGCGCCAATTCGTCCAGCGCGACGAGCTCGTCGCCGGCGGCCAGGTCGACTGGGCGCTGGCGGAGGCCCTCGCCATCGGCTCGCTCATGTACGAGGGCGTCGATGTCCGCCTCACGGGCCAGGACACCCGCCGCGGGACCTTCAGCCACCGTCACTCGGTGTTGGTCGACTACTCCAACGGCGAGGAGTACGTGCCCTTGGCCCATATCCGCGAAGGCCTGCACCGGATCGGTGCGGACACGCTGGAGCCTCCGGGCGAGATGGGCAACTTCACCGTGCGTGACTCACTGCTCTCGGAGTACGCCGCCGTCGGCTTCGAGTACGGGTACTCGGTGGAGGCCCCGGAGGCGCTCGTGGCCTGGGAGGCGCAGTTCGGCGACTTCGCCAACGGCGCTCAGATCATCATCGACAACTTCTTGGTCGCGGCGGAGAACAAGTGGGGGCAGTTCGCGGGTCTCGTCCTGCTCCTGCCCCACGGCTACGAGGGGCAGGGCCCCGAGCACTCTTCGGCGCGCTTCGAGCGCTTCCTGTCGCTTTCGGCGCGCGGGAACCTTCGAGTGAGCATCCCTTCCACGTCCGCGCAGTACTTCCATCTGCTGCGCTCACAGGCGCGAACCGACCCGAAGCGCCCGCTCATCGTCGTGACCCCCAAGTCCTTGCTGCGGGCCCATGCATCGCGTTCGACCTTCGCCGAGCTCGAGTCGGGCTCGTTCCAGCACCTGATCGACGACGCGTCCATCGAGGATCCCACGACGGTCCGCCGCATCGTGCTGTGCAGCGGGAAGATCGCCCACGAGGCGCTGCAGCACCGGGCCGGGCTCGAGCCCGCGGAGGCCTCCGAGGTCGCCGTGGTGCGAGTCGAGCAGCTCTATCCTTGGCCCGTCACACTCCTGACCGCCGTCTTCGAGAAGTACGGGGAGGCATCCGAGGTGGTGTGGTTGCAGGAGGAGCCGGAGAACATGGGAGCCTGGTCGTTCGTGCACGCCCGTCTCCACGCCTGCATGCCCGGGCGGCTCCGGCTCCGCCACGTGAGCCGGCCCGAGTCGGCCAGCCCTGCCATCGGTAGCGCCGCCCTGCACCAGTTGGAGCAGGCTGATCTCTTGCGGCGTGCCATTGGCTGAATCGCACCACGTCGTGGTGGACGGGTCGAACCTCGCCACCGAAGGACGAACGTTCCCCAGTCTCGAGCAGCTCGATCAGGCTGTGCGCGCCTACGCCGCTGAAGATCCTGCCGCCAGCATCATCGTGGTCGTCGACGCGACCTTCGAGCACCGCGTGTCCGACGCCGAACGTGAAGAGGTGCGCCAGGCGATGCTCAACGGCGAGGTGATCTCGCCGCCGGCGGGCGCCATCGGCCGCGGGGACGCGTTCGTGTTGCGCATCGCGGAGAGGACCGGGGCCACCGTCCTCTCCAACGACTCGTTCCAGGAATTCCACGGGGAACACCCCTGGCTGTTCGACGACGGTCGTCTCATCGGCGGCAAGCCCGTGCCCGGCGTGGGGTGGATCTTCACCCCGCGGCTGCCCATCCGCGGACCCAAGAGCCGGGCGGCGACGGCGGAGGCGAGGGCGAAGAAGGACCCCGAGTCCGCGCCGGCGAAGGCGGCGGAGCTGGCCAAGGCGGCCGAGAAGGCAGCGAAGAAGGCGTCCAAGGCCCAGAAGGGCGGCACGAAGAAGGCGCCCCCGGTCGACACCTCGTGGCCTCTCACGCCCGCTGCTCCACCCCCGGGCCGCGCCAAGGTCAATCCGGTGTTCTCGAGCGCGGTCGACGAGGCAGTCGAAGAAGCGCTGCATCCGCCGCAACCCCAGAGATCGCGGGGTGCCGCCAAGAAGCACGTTGGAGCCAAGAGGGCGGCGCCGCCGAAGAGCGCAAAGGCCAAGACGGACACGACGTCGGGCCACGCCGCCACGGCCAGGGGTTCGGGCCCCAGGGCCGGCAGCCCGGCGGGCCAGGGCCCCGACCAGTCCCAGAGGAAACGGTCGGTGCCGCCCCCCGCGGTCAACGAACCACTGACCTTCATCAACTTTGTCGCCGCGTTCGGGGTCGGGAGCACCATAGAAGGTGAGGTGGTGTCGTTCACCTCCCATGGCGCCATGGTCGACGTCCCGTTGCCGGGCGGCGGAGCGCTGCACTGCTACATCCCGCTGACCGCCATGGGCTCGCCGCCTCCCACCAAGGCACGCCAGGTCCTGAAGAAGGGGGAGGTCCGGCCGTTCGTGCTGGCGGGGCTGGACCCGCCCCGCCGAGTGGCCGAGCTGGCGCTGCCGAGCGGAGCCGTCGCCCCAACGCCCAGCCCCGCCAAGAGGGCAGTGGCCGCGAAGCGGGCGCCCACGGTCAAGGCTGCACCGTCGACCAAGAAGGCCGCGGCGAAGAAGGCGGCGTCGCCGGCGAAGCAGACGACCAAGAAGGCGGTGGCCTCGGCGAAGAAGGCGCCCAAGAAGGCCACGGCGAAGAAGGCCGCCAAGGCCGCTCAGTCCCTGGCCAAGAAGACCCCGGCCAAGAAGTCCCCGGCCAAGAAGTCGGCCAAGAAGTCCCCGGTGAAGACGACCGCGGCCAAGAAGTCCCCGGCCGAGAAGTCCGCCGAGGCGCGGGAGCGATGAGGGCGGAGGAGCGCCGATGACGGCGCTGCCCCGACCGGCCGACGTCCTGCCGCACAGGCAACCGTTTCTCTTCGTCTCCGAGGTGACGTTCGTCGACCCGGGCGTCTCCGCACGAGGCACGTGGCAGCTGACCGGTGACGAGGCGTTCTTCGGAGGCCACTTCCCCGGCCGGCCGACGCTCCCCGGCGTGCTGATGGTCGAGTCGATGGCCCAGCTCGGCGGCATCGCCGTGCTCCTCGATACCCGCTACGCCGGCAAGCTGCCCCTTTTCGGGGGGATCGAGCGGGCGCGCTTCCGCCGCCAGGTCGTGCCGGGCGAGACGCTCGAGCTCGAGGTGACCCTGAGCCGGCTCTCCGCTCGGGCCGGCAAAGGGCACGGGCGGGCGTCGGTCGGGGGCCAGACCGCCTGCGAGGCCGACCTTCTCTTCGTGATCGTCGACGGGGGTGCCAACTGATGCGCCTGGCCACCTGGAACGTCAACTCGCTGACCGCCCGTCTGCCGCGGGTCACGGAATGGATCGAGGCGAACCAGCCCGACGTGCTCTGCATGCAGGAGACCAAGCAGGCGGACGACAAATTCCCGGAGGAGGCGTTCAGAGAGCTCGGCTATGAGTCAGCCCACAATGGCGACGGACGCTGGAACGGTGTGGCCATCGTCAGCAAGGTCGGGCTGAAGGGCGTCACGCGGGGGTTCGGCACGTCGGATGACGAACACGGACGACGGATCGTGTCGGCGGAATGCGCGGGGACACGCGTCTTCTCGGTCTACGTTCCTAACGGCCGGGCACTCGACAACGAATTCTACGAGGTCAAGCTGGCGTGGCTGGCCCGCCTGCGCGCGACACTCGACGAGACCTGTCCCCCCGGATCCTCCGTCGCGGTGTGCGGTGACTTCAACGTTGCCCCCGACGACGGCGATGTGTGGGACCCCGCCGCCTTCGTGGGCTCGACGCATGTGAGCGAGCCCGAGCGCGCCGCGCTCCGCGCCGTCGAGGGTTGGGGTCTCGACGACGTGTTCCGACGTTTCAACGATTCCGGCACCTTCACCTGGTGGGACTACCGGGCCGGGGACTTCCACCAGGGACGCGGCCTGCGCATCGACCTCGTTCTCGTGAGCGACGACCTCGTACAGAGGGCGACCGGATCATTCCGGGATCGCGACGCCCGGAAGGGGCAAAAACCGTCGGACCACGCGCCTGTCGTGGTGGATTTCGCCGACTCCTGAGGGCAGGCTCGCCGGTGCTCGGACCTCGGAAAGCGCTTGACCGTCGCCGAGAGCAGCCGTCGCTGCTCGGTCAAGCACCTTCCTCCCGGCCCTCTACGTTCGCTTGACCGTCGCCAAGAGCAGCCGTCGCTGCTCGGTCAAGCTTCAAGAGGTATCGGTCCGAGGTCCCGACTTCTGAACAAATCCGACAGGGAGGTCATGAAGTTCTCCCAGACGGCCAGGCGGTGGCCCAGAGGCTCGATCGAGCGAGCACCGCAGGGACGTCTGTCTCCACCTGAATCTGCGCCTCCCCCTCGAGACCCTCCTGGCCGACTCTTTCGGGCCCTCTCTCATCATGGTGACAGGCCTCTATCGAGGGCTCTAGAGCCGTTGGAACCTATTCGGGGGCTTGGGCACGTTTGTGTGCGTGCTCATCGCGCCCGTTGTGCGCCGGTTTGACGGCCGTAGGCACGAACGCCCTAGAGGACCACCTCAACGAGGGTCGGGCCTGCCTCGGCGAAGCCTGCCTCGAGCGCCCTTGCCAGGTCCTCGGCGTTCTCGACCCGCCTGGCGGGAACTCCCATGCCGCGAGCGAGGTCGCAGAAGTCGAGCTCGGGATCCGTCAGGTCGAGCAGCCGGCGGGCCAGCGGTCCGCCGGCATCGGCGCCGACGCGGTGCAGCTCCATGTTCAGGATGGCGTAGCTCCGGTTCGCCAGGACGACGGTCGTCACGTTCAAGCCCTCGCGGGCCTGGGTCCACAGCGCCTGGAGCGTGTACATGGCGCTGCCGTCCGCCTGCAGGCACAGGACGGGCCGCTCTGGTGCCGCCACCGCCGCCCCGGTCGCCATCGGCAGCCCGATGCCGATGGCGCCTCCGGTGAGCGTCAGCCAGTCGTGTCGGGGTGCTCCGGCGGTCGCGGCCGGGACGAACAGGCCTGCGGTGTTGCCCTCGTCGACGACGATGGTGCCCTCGGGCAGCGTGGCGCCCACTGCGGCGGCCAGCGTCTCCGTCGTGAGGGCACCCGTCGGACGGTCAGGCCGGCTCGACGCTGCGGGCGCTCCGGCGTGTCCCGGGGCGCCCACCGCCTCGGCCAGGGCCGCGAGGGCGGTCACGGCGTCCTCTCCCGGACGGGCCAGGGTGTGCACCACGCAGCCGGCGGCGACCAGGTCGCTCGCTTTGTCGGGGTAGGCGAAGAAGGACACCGGTGACTTGGCGTCGACCAGGACGAGGTGCCGGACACCGTCGAGCTGGGCCTGTGCCATCTCGGCCAGATAGGCCAGCCGTTCCACCGGCGGGATGCCCGCCCCGCGCTCGAGATTGGCGGGGAAGGTCTCGCTGAGGAGCGCAGCGCCCGTCGTCATGGCGACCCGGCTGGCCGCGTGCAGGCCGTCGGCCCGCAACGCGCTCCCGCCGAGGAGGAGCGCGGCGCGCTCGCCCCCCCGCACGGCCTTGGCGACCTCCTCGATCGTGTCCGCCGGCACCAGCGTCGCCCGGCTCCGCGGCCGGGGCGGGTGGGGGCCGGTGGTCGACTCCGACCAGGACGCGTCCGCCGGCAACACCAGGGTGGCCACGCAACCCGGTGGCCCCAGTGCGGCCGCCACTGCGTCGGCGGCGTCTGCCGCCACGTCATCGGCCCGCGCCGTTGAGCGGTACCACCCCGAGACGGGACCCGCGATGGACGCGATGTCCGACTGGAGAGGCGCGTCGTAACGGGCGTGGTAGGTCGCGTGGTCGCCCACGACGTTGACGAGCGGTGTGCGGGCCCGCCGTGCGTTGTGCAGGTTGGCCAGTCCGTTGCCGAGGCCCGGCCCGAGATGCAGCAGGGTCGCCGCCGGCCGGCCGGCCACCCGCCCGTAGCCGTCGGCGGCACCGGTGACGACGCCCTCGAAGAGGCAGAGGACGCCTCGCATGGCCGGCACGTCGTCGAGCGCGGCGACGAAGTGCATCTCGGAGGTCCCCGGGTTGGCGAAGCAGACGCCAACGCCGGCATCGACCAGCGTCGAAAGGAGGGCTCGGGCGCCGTTCACGAACGTGCCCCGGTCCGTGTCACGCCGAGCAACCGGTCCGGCCCGAGGATGCCTCCGGGGTCGAAGGCCCGCTTGATGGAGCGCATGAGCTCGAGCGATACCGGATCCTGCATCTCGAGGAAGTAGGGCAGCTTCGCCGTCCCGATGCCGTGCTCGCCGGAGATCGCACCCCCGACGGCAAGCGCCAGCTCGAAACTGGCGTGCATGAGGGCGTGCCGTTGCTCGCCGTCGGGCTGGAAGACCGTGATGTGGACGTTGCCGTCGCCGATGTGGCCGCAACCCGTGATGAGGGCGCCGTGCTCCTGGGCCAACTCGGCCACGCGGGCCAGGTAATAGGGGATGGTCGCCCGTGGGATCACTGCGTCGATGAGGTCGTCACACCCTGCCGCCTTGCCGACGAAGAACGCCCGCTCCCGGGCTGCGATCAAATGCGCCCCTGAGGTCGGCGGGAGCACGTACACATCGAGCGAGCCCAGCTCCTCCAGCAACGTGGCCAGGCGTTCGACATCCTCCTCGACCCGGGTGCCGTCCATTCCTTCGAGGACGACCACGAGGTACGCGAGGGTGCGCGCCTTGATGTCCTCGGGCACGCCGAGGTCCAGCCCGGCCGCCCGGGTGATGCCGCCCATCACCAACACGTCGACGTACTCGAGGATTGAGGGGTTGATGCCGCTGTGCACGATGTGTGGCACGGCCTTGGCCACTTGCGAGAGGGTCGCAAAGGGTGCCAGGACAGTCGACGAGGCGGTGAACCGGGGCTGGAGCTTCACGGTCACCTCCGTCGTGATGGCCAGGGTTCCCTCGGAGCCGATGAGCAGCTGGGTGAGGTCGTAGCCGCTCGAGCACTTGACGAACTTCCCGCCGGTCCTGAGCACCGTGCCGTCGGCCAGCACGACCTCGAGCCCGAGCACGTGCTGCCGGGTGACCCCGTAGCGGACGGCGCGCATGCCGCCGGCGTTGGTGGCCACGTTGCCGCCGAGCGAGCCGCTCTGCTCTCCCGGCGATACGGGATAGATGAGGCCCAGAGGAGCCAGTTCACCGTTGAGCTGCTCGAGCGTCACACCAGGTTCCACCACGGCCACCTGGTTCTCGGTGTCGATCTCGCGGATCCGCTTCATGCGGTCGAAGGCCAGGAGGATGCCGTCGGCGACGGGCACGGCCGCGCCCGAGAGCCCAGTGCCGCTGCCCCGGGCCACCACCGGCACGCCGTGCTCGCAGGCCAGCTTCAGGACTTCGGACACATCGCCCGTCGAGCCCGGCATGACGAGGGCCAACGGCACGACGGGCACCGTCGTGAGCGCCTCGTCATGCGTGTAGTCGGCGTGGATCGCCTCGCCCGCGAGGACATTGCTCTCGCCGACGGCCTTGCGCAGCTGTTCCAGGAATTCCGACATGCGACGCGCCACCCCCACCGGGATCATCGGGCGGCACGACCTTACCGGGCCTTACCGGTCGTCGTCGGTGCCCTCGGCGAGCCGGCGCCGCAGCTCCGCGACGCGCCGTGAGACCTCCGCCGCCGCGGTCGGGGCCGCTTCCTTCTCCAGCTCGGTGATGGTCCGCTCAATGGAGGCCAGCCAGGGGCTGGGCCCGCGCCCCGCCCTGGCGCCCGATCCGGCGTCGCCGCCCCCCTGCTGGAACCAGCTGCACCAGAGCTCCTCCTCGGAACGGGTCAGGGCCACGTAGAGGAGGCGCCGCTCCTCGTCGATGGCATCGGGCATCTGCGCCGACGCGATGGGCATGAGGCCTTCTCCGAGCCCGAGGACGAGCACCGTCGGCCACTGCAGGCCCTTGGCGCGGTGGAACGTGGTGAGCATCACCCGGTCGCGATCGGCCGGGGACTCGGGGTGGTTCTGTTCGTCGTCGTCCGCGCCGCCGCCCTGCCTCCCGGCATCGCCGCGCAGGTCAGAGGCAGGGCCGACGTCGGCTCCGGCGACGTGGCTGGGCACCCGCGCCTTGTCCATGGCCTCCTGCACCTTGACCAGCTGGGCGTTGGTCCGAGTCAGCACGGCGATGCTCGACCACGTCCGGCCGGGGGTTCGCGACATCTTGGCCCGGGTGGCCGCCCAGGCGGCTTCGTCGTCGTCGGTCGTGTGGGAGACGATCTGCGGGACCGGCCCGTCGACCCGCGTCGTACGCGGCGGGACCACCTCGCCCCCCACCCCGAACGCACCGCCATCCCGCAGCACGGCGGTGGCTACCGCCACAACCTGGGGGGTGCAGCGGTGGTTCTCATCCAGGCGGATGACCGTGGTACCCCGCAAGATGTCGGGCAGCCGGTCGAGCAGTGTCGGATCGGCCCCGTTGAACCCGTAGACGGACTGGTTGGGGTCGCCGACCACGAACAGGTCGGGTTCGTCGGCCAGCATGGCGGTGAGGAGGCGGAACTGTGCCGGGTTGACGTCCTGCATCTCGTCGACGAAAAGGTGTCGGGTGCGCCAACGGATGGAGTCGGCGAACTCGCTGTCACCCGCCAGCGCGTCGGCGCAGGCCACGATCAGGTCGTCGAAGTCGAGCAGCCGCCGGCGGCTCCGCTCCGCTTCGTAGCGGGTGTACGCGTCCGCCACCTGCTCGGCGCGCATGCCGCTGCGGCGCCGGAGCCGCCGGGCCTCGGCCTCGTACTGTTCGGGCGACACGAGGCGCGCCTTGGCCCAGCCGATCTCACCGTCGAGGGCGCGGGTCCGACGCGCGTCGCCGGTCGTCACGTCGGCCAGGAGACGGCGCCGGTCCGGCAGGAGCGTGGGAGGTGGTCGACCCCGTAACTCCCGGTGCTCGCGCAGCAGGCCGAACGCCGTGCGGTGGAACGTGCCCGCCTTGACTCCGGACACTCCCAGTGAGTACAGCCGGGTGCGCAGCTCCTCGGCGGCCTTGCGGCTGAACGTGGTGACCAGGGTGCGGTCGGGCTGGATGGACCCGTCGCGTACCCGCCGGGCCACCCGGAGCGTCAGCACCCTCGTCTTGCCGGCCCCGGCCCCCGCCACGACGCAGAGCAGCGGCTCCTCCGATTCGACGGCCTCGCGCTGGGTCACCGTGAGGCGGTTGGCACCCGGGGTGGTGTCCCAAGTTTCGCTCTCCAAGCCCTCGAACGTCATGACCACACTCCGCACGGTACAGAGGGGGTGCGCGCAGCACCCGCCGAACCTGCGCCCATGGTGGCCGAAGCGGGTCCTTCATGCCCCATCGGGAGGAGCCGGGCCAGGTAGGGAGCCTTAGAGCACCCGGCGCGTCCGGAGGGCACGTCGGCGGACGTTGCGAGCCCGCGCCAGCGCCACCAACTCGTCGACGACCGCGCTGAACGGCAGGCCCTCGGCCTCCCACAGCATGGGGAACATGGAGATCGGGGTGAAACCGGGCATGGTGTTCACCTCGTTGATGACGATCGCACCGTCCCCCCGGAGGAAGACGTCGATGCGAGCCAGGCCCTCCACGCGCAGCGCCCGGTACGCCGCCAGTGCCACCCGCTGCGCGCGCTCGAGCTGATCGTCCTGCAGGTCGGTCGGTGCCACCGTCTCGGCGAGCCCCAGCACGTATTTGTCGTCGTAGTCGTAGAACTCCCGGCTGGCGATGATCTCCCCGGCCCGCGACACGCGCACGTCCTCGTTGCCCATGAGCGCGAGCTCGAGCTCGCGGCCCTCGACGAACTCCTCGAGGATCACGTGGTCGTCGAACTCGAAGGCCGTCCGCACGGCGTCTCCGAGTGCCGCAGCGTCAGCCGCCTTGGCCACACCGACGGAGGACCCGAGGTTGGCGGGCTTCACGAAGAGGGGTAGGCCGAGCGATTCGAGCGCATCCCCCATCACTTCGGTGGACCAGGCCGACCGGGAGACCAGTCTCCACGCGGCCACCGGCAGCCCGTGGTCGTGCAGCACCGACTTTGCGATGCCCTTGTCCATGCAGATGGCGGACGACAGGACGCCGGCGCCGACGTAGGGCAGTTTCAGCGCCTCGAGATGGCCCTGGAGCACACCGTCCTCGCCGAAGGGGCCGTGGAGGACGGGGAACACGACCGTGGCCGGCGGGAGGCCAACTTCGAGGTGGGCCAGCGCCGTGTCGGGGTCGCGGTCCAACAGCTCATCGGGTGACGGCAGCGCGTCCGTTCCCGCCACATCGGTCAGGACCCGGTTGGCGTCCACCCACTGTTTGTCATGGGTCAGACCGATCACCCGCACCACGAAACCACCCTGCAACGCGGTGGCCACGATGCGACGCGCAGAGATGCAGGACACTTCGTGCTCAGCCGATGGACCCCCATAGACGACCGCGAGGACCCCGGGATCAGGCATCGACCGAGGCTATACAAACCGAGGCTGTAGAATGAGCCTCGAGGGCGATGCGTGCGATTCTCCATCTCTGAACTCGCCGCCCGCCTCGGTGGGGAGCAGGTCGGGCCCGACGTCATGGTCGATGGAGCGACCATCGACACCCGGACGGCATCGCCGGGCCAGCTCTACGTTCCCATCGTCGCCGAACGCGACGGGCACGAGTTCATCCGCGCCGCCCTGGACAGGGGAGCCCCGGCCTATCTCACGGCACGGGAAGTCGTCGGGGGGACAGCAGTCATCGTCGCGGACACGGCCGCCGCACTCATGCAGCTGGGCCTGGTCGCGCGCGAGGACATGGAGGGCCGCGTGATCGGCATCACGGGCTCGGTCGGAAAGACGACGACGAAGGATCTCCTTCGCCACTGCCTTGCCCCGACCTTCGAGGTGTCGGCGAGCGAGCGGTCCTTCAACAACGAACTGGGGCTCCCGCTCACTCTCCTCAATGCGCCTGACGATGCCCAGTGGGTCGTCCTCGAGATGGGCGCCCGCGGCGTGGGACACGTGGCGCGCCTGGCCCAGGTGGGACGTCCGGACGTCGGCATCGTGACGAGCGTCGCCATGGCCCACGTGGAGTACTTCGGTGATCTCGACGGTGTCGCCCGGGCCAAGAGCGAGCTGGTGACTGCGTTGCCTCCCTCCGGCGTCGCCGTCCTGAACTTCGACGATCCGCGGGTGGCGCACATGGCCTCGGTCAGTCCGTGCCCGGTGCTGGGCTATGGGGCGGAGGGAAGCGCCGAGGTGCGGGCGGAGCGCGTGGTGCTCGACAACGACCTGCTCCCGCGATTCCGGTTGTCGACGCCGTGGGGTGCCGGCGACGTCAGGCTCGCGGTGCACGGGATCCAGCAGGTTCCGAACGCCCTCGCAGCCGCGGCCACAGCATTGTGGTGCGGAGTCCCTCTCGAAGATGTGGTGTCCGCCTTGGCGACGGCCACGGGGTCGCCCCTTCGCATGGAGGTGCATCGCGTTCCCGATGGACCCGTCCTGGTCGTGGACTGCTACAACGCCAACCCGGCCTCGACCGAGGCGGCGCTGCGTTCGATGGGCGCGCTGCCGGCAGCGCGCCAGCTGGCGCTGCTCGGGCTCATGGCCGAGTTGGGGCCCGAGACCGAGGCCGAGCACCGGCGCATCGCCCGGCTGGCCGAGGGTCTCGGGATTGAGGTGGTCGGGTACCAGACCGGGCTCTACGGCGCGGCCGAGGTGACCACTGCCGATGAGGCCGTGGCCCTCCTGAGGGGGCTGGGCCCGGGCGACGCGGCACTGGTGAAAGGCAGTCGGGTGGCGCGTCTCGAAGAGGTCGTCCGGCGGTACGGGACGGCGACGGGCGTTCAGTCCCTGGCGACAGGCGCGTAGCGGGCCGCCGCGCCCTCCGGCCCGGCGGTACCGACGAGGATCCGCCGGGAAAGCTCACCGTAGAGGGACTCGGTGCGCGCCGAAGGCGAGCTTCCCGGGTCGAGGGTGTCGACCCGGCGCTGGCAGTCGCGCCATTCGAGGCGGAGCCGGTCTGCGTCGCCCTCTGCTGCCGCCAGCTGCATGGCGGATCGCGACAGCGCCTCGCTGTAGGGCTCGACGAGGCGCGCCTGCTCGACACCCCAGCGCCCGAGATCGAAGAGCCCGGCATCGGCGGCCAGCGAGGCCAAGCGACAGGCCGCGTCGACCAGCGCCGCGGCAATGCGCCCAGCATGGCCTTCGGCCTCCCACCACGCATAGCCCGACAGCGCGTTGGCCAGCGGCTCCCCCTCCACCAGTAAGAGCGCGGCACGGAAGTAGGCGATGGCCATGGCCGGGTCGGACTGGGTCTTCGCCTCGGCGGCGAGTTCGACGGCACGCTGCACGTCGACCGTGACCCGGGGTGACAGTTGGTAGAGACCGTGACGGTTGCCCGCCGGGAAGAGGGGATCGCCGTGCTCATCGGGCCCCATGGCCCTCCGGGCCGCGTACGCAGTATTGAACAGCGTCTTCGATGCCGCGTCGGCGTCGGACGATCCGAGCACACGCGTGCGCAGCCGGTCGCTCGTGATGACATCGGGCTGGTGCAGCGCCAGGTAGGCGACGAGCTCGACGGCCCGGCGGGCGCGGTTGGGCGCGAGCTCCTCCCGGAGCCCGTCGAGGCGCGGCGTCAGTGCGAGCAGCCGCACGTCGACGGCGCCGGGTGCCAGCGCCGACAGCCCGGCCGGCGCTGCCGTCCCTTCTTCGTCCTTGTCGCGCCTCGGCTCGAGGGCCTCGTCGAGATCCGGCGCCACCAGCTCCTCGATGTGCCGGGACGTCGCATCCGTCTGGAGATGGGGCCGCACGACGCGGCCCAACGGGTGGAGGGTGGCGCCGCGGCGATCGACCAGGACAGTCAGATCACTGGCGGCGACCGGGTCCAGGGAGATCACGGCGGAGCGAGCCGCCGTCTCGGGAGGAAGGGCGCGGGGGTCCCCACAGAAGAGCACGCGTCGGGCCACACGTGGGTCGACCGCCATCTCGGACGTAAGCGCAGTGTCACGGGGATCCTCGGTGACCAGGATCGTGCCCGCCCAGGCCCAGGAGCCGACGGCCACCAGCGCAGCCCGCTTGAGCTCAGGTGCCGCCTCGCCGAGGATGGGCAGGACATCGCCCGGCTCGAGCGGGACCAGCCATGTGCCCTCGGCGTCGTCTCCGACTGGGAGGACGACGGGCACGTAGGGGAAGAGGGGATCGTCGTTGCCGTCAAGAGCGATGTGGTCGACGTGCCACGCAGTGCCGTCCGGCAGGCGTGTAAAGGGATCCGGGGGCGTATCCGGGTAGGCGTCGGCGAACCAGAACGTCACGCCGGACGGCGAGACACAGATGGCGCGGACGCTGGGCCCGGCGCGGCCCTCGAGGGACAGGCCCAAGCGGCAATTGGCGGACTCGAAGGAATGGAGTGCCGGGACGCCCGCGAAGCGGTGCAGGAGGGCCGCCGCGTCCACCGCCCCCTCGGACGGCTCCGGTTCCGGGACGGCAGTACCCGTGAACCGGTCGCCGATCCGGCGCCGCTGCCCGGCGCGCCGGGCGATGGCGGCGCAGGCCAGCGAGCCAAGCCCGAGGGCGATCAGTTCGGGGAGGTGTCCTGCCGGTTCGGGACGTGATGGATGGTCGGTCCGGTCCGCTCGTGTCGCAAGCTCGCCGGCGCCCCGCGCCTCTGCCGGCAGGCGCAGGCGCCAGCCCGCCCTCAGGTGATCCGGATCAACGAAGCGCGTGCCGCCCCCCATGTCGCGACCGAGATTGAGCGCAGCGAGCGTCATCCAGTCCGCGCCGTCACCCAGGCGATCGTCCGCGATCTCCCAGAGGCCGTCGCCGGGCCGGACCACGTAGGTCGCAGCGGCTGCCTCCGCCGGGGACTTCGGCGCGCCAACCGGGAGCGTGCTGGTGATCGCGGAGCGCGGTGCGATGCCGGCCGGGGTGCTGGCCCCGGCACCGGCAGAGAGCGAGAGGGGAGCGCCGACGGTCGTCAGCGTGAGCACGCCGAAGGCAATGCGGGCCGCCAGACGATCCATGATCGGCGCACCCCGGAGGACGCCCACCTCGCCGCTGCGCACGTGCGCTGTCACCGCCCGGATCAGCTGGGTGCAACAGGCGGCCCAGGCCACCCAGGCCGCCAGGACCAGGAGGCACAGCAGGTCTCGTGGTAGTGGACGCCAGGCGTGTCCGAGGCCGCCGGCCAGTGGATTCCCCACGACGAGGAGCAGGACGGCCGGAACGGCGGTGAAGGCCAGCAGGGCGGCGATCGCTGCGCCGGCGACGTCGAGGAGCCGCCGGGTGCGCCGGATCCCGTTGTCCCTAGCCACCGGACGGTCCGATGGAGATCGTGTAGGTCAGTGCCGTCGTCTCCGACGCAGGCTCGGAAACGGTGGCCAGACAGCTTCCGGTGGCGTCGGGAAGCGCTGCCGCCATGGCCGAGGTCCCGCCCACGTTCTGGCTCCCGTTCGCGCAACTGACCTCCATGGTGAGGTACGTGTCGCCCGACCACACGACCGAGATCTCCATGGCGCCCGTCCCGGTGAACCCATATTTGTTCGACGTCTCCAAAGGGGGGTCGAGATAGCCCTGCGTGCGGTCGGCCGGCACCGCGCTCGGTCCCGTAGTCGTCGTCGCGACAGGCGGTGCCTGCGTCGTCGTGGTGACGCTCGTCGCCGCGGGCTGCGGGGTGCTCTGGCTGGGCGGTGTCCCGGACGAAAGGAGAGCGGTGCCCCCACCGGCCGCTCCCGACGAAGAAGGTGCCGGCGCGATCACTGGCGTGATGGTTGTCGTTGTCGTCGTCGAGGTCGTGGCGGTGGTGGATCTCGATGCACCTTCGGTTCTTGCCGCACGCTGGTCCGCGCGCGGCCTGAGTCCGACATGGGCGGCCGCCTGCGCGGATCCCCCACCGCGCCGGGTCGCCCGTGGTGTGCCGCCGGCTGCCGCCACGAGCAGCGCCATGAGACCCAGCGACACGGCGAGGATCACCCACCAGTTGGGGCGGCCCCGAGCCACTCGCGCGCGCAGACCCTCCGTGGCGTCGGGCCTCCCACCAAACACGGGCACACGATACGCATGCGTCATGCCTTCCGCACTCGGCGCTCAGGCGCACAAACGCCGCTGTCCACGATCACGTCGGGCGTAGAGGGCGCGACGGTCGCGTCCGGTCAGGGCGGCCAGCTCGACCATGGAATAGCCGAGGACGTGGTGGGCGTACAGGACCTGCACCTCGTCGGCGCGCATCCCCTCGCGGCGCAGCTCGATCAGCAGGCGGGTCAGCTCCTCGAGGTCCGTCTCCGCCCGGGAGGAGCCTGCGTCAGACAGATCGGGGCCGAGCGGGACAGTGCGACCGTCGAGGTCCTTGGACCGGAAGAGCTGGCGCCGGAGACGGCAGCGGATCGCGGAAAGCAGGTCGAGCACTGCGTAGGGACGGTCCTGCCCGGACCATTCCTGGAGGACCACCCAGGTCGTCGAGAGAAGCTCGCCGAAGAACTCCTCGCCGTCCTGCCACTCTCCACCTCTTCCCCAACGCAGCTTCCCGGCCACCGCCACCAGTCCCGGGAGAAGGGCTTGGACCAACAGCCGCGAGACGAAGGGGTCGGCACCGGCCTCCCTCAGCAGGACGCTGACCAGGCGGGCGGCCTCTTCGCGCCGGACGCGGCCCGAGGCGCGCCGCATGTGCTCGACGAGGTCGCAGGGCGTGGGGCACGGAGGTGGATCGCTGCCCGTTCCGAGGACAAGCAGTTGCAGGACAGGATCGCGGCCGGCCACGTCTCGGAGCGACCGGACGGCGGAGCGGGATCGGCCGATCGACTGCCATTCGGTTGCCATCTGGTCGATGAGGGCGACGCGTTGCTTCGAGGTGGGGGTGGGCATGCCGGCAGCGTGCCTCCCGACCCTCCCCCGATCGCTCCCACCGGTCCTTCGGGGGAGAATCGGTCTGGGGACAGCTGCAATGGTCCTGGTGGGCGATAGTGTGCCGCCGATGGACATCGACGAGTTCTACGAAGCGGATCCTCGCCGCCGGTCTTCCGCCGAGCTCGAACTGGGCTCGGAGTGGCGGGGCAAGGACGGTGTGCAGCACGAGTTGAACTACGTGGAGGACACCGGCGAGCTCTACGTGCTGCGCGAGCCGGCGCCCCACGTGCGCGAGGACCCCTTCGGCGGGTTGCACATCTCGGACCCGGAGGGGTACGAGAACAAGATCACCGTCCACGTCATCGCCAAGATCGACTCGGTCGAGAACGTGCACACGATCCTGCAGGGCTGGCCCGAGGCCATGCGGGAGGAAGGAGACGGGGGCACGGAGTGGCTCGGCCAACGCCTTGTGGCGGCCGGCGTTGCCGTCGGGCCGACGGGAGACCCCATCTCGGACGAGTAGGGGGCTCAGGCGGGGGAGGGCGGCTCCAGCCCCAGCATCTTCGCGAGGAGCTGGGTGGCGATGTTGTCGGTCGCCATGGCGGCATCCATCAGGTTGTTCCCGAAGACGAGCTTCGAGAGTCGGTACATCACCACGGCGAAGCGGAAGCCCGAGAAGATCTCGTAGAAGAAGATGTCCCGCATAGGCCGGCCCATGAGCTCGGAATAGCGCTCGATGGTGTCCTCGTGCGAGCCGAAGCCGGCGGGGCGGGGGACACCCAGGCCCTCAGAGAACTGCCGGTCGAAGTAGAGCCACCAGCCCAGGTCCAGCTCGGGCTGGGCCAGTGAGGCCATCTCCCAGTCGACCACCGCGGCACAACGGAAGTCATCCCAGATGATGTTGCCGATGCGGCTGTCGCCCCAGCTGATCACGACATCGCCTTCCTCGGCGGGCCGGTGCTCGACCAGCCACTGCCAGGTCGACTCGATCACTGGGACCTTCTCGCCCTGGGTGGCCCAGTCGAGGAAGTCCCGGTAATAGGACATCTGCTGCTCGAGCCCCGGACGGCCCCGGGCCGGGTCACTGAGCCACTCGAGCCCGGTGGCCCGCCAGTCGGTGCGGTGCACTGCGGCGAGCGCGTCGATGCCGCTCCACCACATGCGCTCCTGCTGATCGGGCGTGGCCTCGATCACCCAGCCCTCCATGGTGTACGGAATGTTGTCCGAAGGCACGAGGCCCTCGACGTGGTCCATTGAGAAGAAGGGCACGCCGAAGTACTGGGGGTCCTCCTCGTACCAACCCAGGCGGGGAAGGGGAACGGCCGAGCCCCCGTCCGCCAGCGCGCGCATGGCGCGGTACTGGGTGGAGAACTCGGCGTCCAGGAAGAGCAGGTGCTTGGTCGGTGCCACGCGCACGACCAGGCGTCGCTCTCCGCCGTCCTTCGCGCGGGTGCGGCACAGGATCGTCTCGTTGGAGAACCCGTTGGACCCGGGGGCCTGGACGTCGAAGACCTCGGGACCCGAGCCGTGCGGTGACTTGGTGCCCAGCCAGCGCGTGAGGATGGCGGCCACCTCTCCGGGGTCACGCTGGCTGATGTCGGGCACGGGGCGGCACTCTAGCGACGGGACGGACCCTGTGCGTGAGGGCGGGGCGATCCCGGTCGGGAGGGACGGAGACGAAGGGATAGCGTCGCCCGGCGTGCTCATCGTCATCGACCTCTCCGGGGCGAAGGTCTCCCTGCGGGACCCACACGAATTCACCCGCTTCTCCGTGCTCGTCGAGGGAGATGGGGACCTGGCCGATGTCCTGCGCCTGTCGGGACTGGGACGCCCGGGCGCCGATGGCGAGCACGTCGTGGTCGACCCGGTGGCCCTGCGGGGGCTGGCGGGGCCCGCTGCCCACGACGACTGGGACGAGGGCTTCGCCGGCATGTGCGCGTACGCCGCCGGAAAGGGTTGGGTGGAGTCCGACGGCGGCATCGTCGCGCACGTCAGCCGAGCCGGCTGAGCGGGCGTCCAGCGCGTCGTTCCTGCTCCACAGCCGGGACGGGCGTCCAGACTGTTCGGGCTGGCGCCGATCATCGCCGTGCTCACGACCACGCTTGACAGCAAGGGACGCGCCGAGGGTGGCCGACCGGGCTCCGGCCGGGGCCAGCTACCCTTGGGGCGCCGCCCGGCAGGCCCGGCGGCGGGGGCTGCGGGCCTCCTGAGCTCCTGGGAGGGATGCATGGCGATTCGGGACTACGACCGCTTGTTCATCGGCGGCGACTGGGTGGCCCCGGAGGGGACCGAGACCATCTCAGTGATCTCGCCGTCCACCGAGGAAGTCGTCGGCCGGGTGCCGGACGGCACCGAGGCGGACATCGACAAGGCCGTCGCCGCGGCGCGGACGGCGTTCGACCACGGGCCCTGGCCCCGCATGACGCCGGCCGAGCGGGCCGATGTCCTGGCCAAGGTGGCGGCGCAGATCACCGCCGAGATGGGTGACATGGCTGAGATCATCACGCAGGAGATGGGCTCGCCCATCTCGTTCTCGGGCATGGGCCAGGTGCTCGCCCCCACCATGATCTTCAGCTACTACGCCGACTTGGCCACCACCTACGCCTTCGACGAGGTGCGGGCCGGCATGTTGAACCCGCAGGTGCTCGTGACCAAGGAGCCCGTCGGTGTGGTGGGCGCCATCGCCCCGTGGAACGTGCCGCTCTTCATCGCGGCGGCCAAGCTGGCGCCATCCCTGGTAGCCGGCTGCAGCGTCGTCTACAAGCCGGCGCCCGAGACGCCGTTCGACGCGTTCCGGCTGGCCGAGATCTTCGCCGAGTCCGGCCTGCCGAAGGGCGTCCTCTCCGTGGTGCCGGCCGGCCGCGAGGTCAGCGAGCACCTGGTGAAGCATCCCGGCGTCGACAAGATCTCGTTCACCGGTTCGGGAGTCGGGGGCAAGCGCATCGGCGGCCTCTGCGGCGAGCGGTTGAAGCGATGCACGCTCGAGCTGGGCGGCAAGTCGGCCGCCATCATCCTCGATGACGCCGATCTGGCGACCACGATCCCGACCTTGTTGCCCAACGCGATCATGAACAACGGGCAGGCATGCATCGCGCAGACCCGCATCCTGGCGCCACGCGCCCGCTACGCCGAAGTCGTCGAGGCGGTCGTCTCGGGCGTGTCGGCGATGAAGGTGGGCGACCCCATGGACCCGGCCACCGAGGTCGGACCGGTGGTGGCCGAGCGCCAACGGACCCGGATCGAGGGGTATCTCGACAGCGGTCGGGAAGAGGGCGCCACGGTCGCGCTCGGCGGCGGCCGCCCGTCTGGCTCAGACTTCGCCAAGGGCTGGTACGTCGAGCCGACGGTGTTCTCCGACGTGGACAACAAAATGAAGATCGCCCAGGAGGAGATCTTCGGGCCGGTCCTCGTGGTCATCCCCTACGACAATGACGACAACGCGGTCGAGATCGCCAACGACTCCAATTACGGGCTGTGCGGCTCGGTCTGGACGGGCGACAACGACCGCGGACTCGGGGTGGCGCGCCAGGTGCGCACCGGGACCTACATGCTGAATGCGCCGGTGCCCATCGACTTCTCCACGCCCTTCGGCGGTTACAAAGAGTCGGGCGTCGGGCGTGAGTTCGGACCCGAGGGCCTGGAGGGCTTCCTCGAAGTGAAGTCGATCGCACTGC
The DNA here is from genome assembly GCA_963736515.1 of uncultured Acidimicrobiaceae bacterium. GTDB lineage: Bacteria > Actinomycetota > Acidimicrobiia > Acidimicrobiales > RAAP-2 > Bog-473. The sequence continues at coordinate 23,367 of CAVTPE010000017.1, forward strand.
CGGCCGGGTACACGCCCGGGTCCTAGGCCGGGACTCCCGCGGGGAACCCGACCGGGTCAGGGCGGCAGCCCGAACCAGCGCTGCGGCTCCCGGCTCCCGCGGTCAGCCGCCGGTCATGCTGACGGTGTCGCGGATGTGGAGGGCGCCGACGTGGGGGAGACGTAGCCCGACAGCGGCGCACCCTCCCCCGTCACGTCAGCGAACGCCTGGCGGTCCCCGACCTCGACCACGCTGTAACCCGTGCGGTCGCCGTCGCCGTTCACCACGTCGGGAGCCGCTTCGTCGCCGGAGGCGACGACGATCGCCACGTGCACGGCGGTGACCGCGGACGTATCGAGCCCGTAGACCGCCACATCGCCCGGTTGCGGCGTGTAGGGCGACCCGACGGCGTGCCAGGTGCCGTGGTCGGTACCCCAGACGTAGAAGCTGGCGGAGTTGCTGTTGAGGTACCCCGGCGCCAGCCGGTAGGAGACCTCGGCGCCGGCCTGTTTCCACGCCCAGGCGGCGAAGTCGGCGCACCACTGCTCGTCGAGGTTGTCGTTGCCGCAATCGTCGACACCGGCGTCCCAGTAGGCACTGAATTTGTTGCAGTACGTGTCCGCGGGGTCGGTCCGGTACCCAACCTGGCCCTCGGCGACGCCGACGATCCGCGCCCGCAGGGGGCTGAGGGACGATCCGCCGTCGATACGCACCGCGACGGCGACCCCAACACCGAGCAGGACGAGCAAGGCCAGGACGAAACGAGGGTGGCGCAGCACGGGGCGGCGGGCCGGAGTGGCCGGGGTCAGCTGTCGTGTCGGGCTCAGGAGACCACAGGGTAGTGAGCGTGGCCCGCCCCGAGGTCGCGGGCCGGTTCTGCGACAATGGCAGGTCCCCGGCCACCCAGAGTGCGGTGCCGCCCCCGAGCCGACCGAGGAGGGATGCGCCCCATGGAGGACGACGAGAGCGCGGCGTCGCACACTCGTCTTGCCTACCTCCCCGCGCTCGACGGGGTGCGGGCCTGCGCCGTCGTGGCCGTGATGCTGTTCCACGGCGGGATCCCGCACATGGACGGGGGCTTCATGGGCGTCGACGCGTTCTTCGTCCTCTCGGGCTTCCTCATCACGTCGCTCCTCATCGGCGAGTGGCGCCAGACTCTGAGCATCAAGCTCGGAGCGTTCTGGGCCCGGCGGGCCCGCCGCCTCCTTCCCGCCCTCCTCCTGATGCTGCTCTTCGTGGCCTTCTTCGCCGCCGTCATCGTGCCCAAGGGGACGTACGGGGCGCTCCGTCTCGACGCGCTGGCCACGCTTCTCTACGTGAGCAACTGGCACTTCATCCTTGTCAACTCGAATTACTTCAACGAGACGACGGCCTCGTCACCGTTGCTGCACACCTGGTCGCTTGCCGTGGAGGAGCAGTTCTATGTGATCTGGCCGATCGTGGTGCTCGCCGTCATGCACTTCACCCGCAGCCTGCGGGCCCTGTTCGCGTTGTGCTGCGCGGCGGCCGTCGCGTCGGCCACCTGGATGTACGTCGTGTACGACGGCGGCCTCAACACCAATCGGGCCTATCTCGGGACCGACACCCGCTCGCAGTGCCTTTTCATCGGCTGCGCGCTCGCCGTCGGGCTCGTGCTGCTCTCCCACCGGCGTCACGAGGAGGGCCGCCTGGCCAAGGGCGAACTGTGGCGCCCGGAGGGGACCATGGGCCGAGTCCTCTGCGGCGCGCTGGGTGTGGTCGGCGCCGCCACCGCGATCGCCCTCTGGGTCCTGACCACCTCGGTCTCCTCGTTCCCCTATTCAGGCGGGTTCTTCCTGATCGGCCTCGCGGTTGCGTGCGTCATCCTCTCGGCCGTCGCCGCACCGCGCAGCCTCGTCCCGCGGGTGTTGTCTCTCACCCCGGTGCGCTATGTGGGCCGGATCTCCTACGGGCTCTACATCTGGCACTGGCCCATCTTCATCTGGCTCGACCATGCCCGGACCGGGCTCTACGGGTATCAACTCTTCGCGTTGCGCGTGCTCGTCACGTTTGCCGTGTCGGTCGTGTCCTTCCACCTCATTGAGCGCCCGATCCGCCTGGGAACCTTCGTCAGCCAGTGGCGGGCTTGGCTCGTGGTGCCGGCCGGTGTCGGAGCCGTGCTGGTGGCCGTCATCGCGGCCACAACCGGTACGACAGCCGTGGCCAGCACGGCGCTCCCGGGCGGCACCGGCACGACGGGATCGTCGACCACGACGACGACCACGGCACCGTCATCGTCCGCGGCCCAGCCGGTGCGGGTGCTGCTCTTCGGCGACTCGGTTGCCCTGACCCTCGGCCTTGGACTCGGGTTGGCCAATGAGCAGCAGAAATATGACTACATCCTCTCGGACAAAGGGATTCTCGGCTGTGGCGTGGTGTTCGGGCCCGAAGTCGAGCTCAAGGGCGCCCGCGACGAAACGTCACCTGCCTGCAACGGCACGCCGTACTCACCGGGTGAGCCAGCGGCGCAGCAACCCTGGCCGAATCAGTGGCTGAGCGCGATGAGCGAGGTGAAACCGAACGTGGCCGTGCTCCTGGCCGGTCGCTGGGAGGTTGTCGATCGTGAGTACCAGGGATCCTGGACCAACATCTTGCACCCGGCCTATGCCGCCTACGTGAAGAGCCAGCTCGAGCAAGCCTCCCAGCTGGTGACGGGAGCGGGGATTCACATGGTGTTCCTGACAGCACCCTGCACCGACGAGGGTGAGCAGCCGGACGGGGCCCCGTGGCCCGAAGACAATCCGAAGCGCGTGGCCGTGTACAACAAGCTGGTTCGCGAAGTCGCCGCTGCGCACCCCACGACCGACTCGGTGGTCGACCTCTTCGGGGCGGCGTGCCCAGGGGGGAAGTACGCCGGGACGGTCGACGGTGTGGTGGTCCGGACGCCCGGCGACGGCGTGCACTTCACACTCGCCGGAGGCCGGTACCTGGCACCCAAGATCATGCCGGCCATCGTGGCGGCCGGCCGGGCGCAGCTGGCGGGGACCGCCAGCCCGGCCTCAGCCGGCGGATGATGGGGGCTTCGGGTTCACGTTCTGGGGCGTGCTGTTCCCGCTGGGGGACTGCGGGTTGACGTTGGGGTTGGCGTTGGCCACGACGCACTGGGCGCGGAGCGAGGGGACGAGGTGTCCTTCGTCGACCGTGGCGCCCTCCGAGATCGTTGTCATCAGCGAGTTCCAAGAGCCGTCGTCGGAATTTGCCGCGGCGGCCAATGGGAGGGCCGCCCGGAGCTCTTGATCGGCTTCCTTCTGCAGCTGCGCGGCGGCAGCCGGAGACGTGCCGGCGCTCGTGGCACGCAGGTAGTCAGTGAGGGACCGGTGCACGTGGACGCAGGCCTGTTGCGCCAGGTCCTGTCCGGATTGACTGCTGCAGGCGCTGAGACCGAGGGCCGCGCCCGCCACCAGTGTCAGCCCCGACAGGATCCGGGCTCCTCGGGGGCGGCCGGCCCGCCGCACGTCAGCCCAGCCAGCGTTCGGCGGACTCGAGCAGGAAGCGGCTCACCGCGAGAGCCCGGTCGAAGACATCGCACAGCAACTCCTCGCCGCTGAGCACCCGGGCCAGGGATACCGGGTGGCGGGCGACGATGCTCAAGCGGCGTTCCGAGCCGTCGGTGGCGTTCGCGAAGGAGTCGATGGCAGAGACCTCGAGGGGGAGTTCGATCCCGCCCACTCCCGCCAGGTCGATGGCAAGGCGGAGCAGGTCGGGGCCCCCGGGGAGCGGTGGCAGCGCCCAGGTGAAGGTGAGCGGAAAGTGAAATTCGTCGGGTGGCTCCTCGTCCTCGGCCAGGAGGACGACGGCGTCCTCGAAAGAAAGGAGGACGCGGGGGTCGACGTCCAGGGCGAGGTGCAGGTCCAGCGGGCCGCCGCACCCCTCCTCGGGGTGCAGATCGACCTCCCAGACCTGGCGCAACGAGTAGGTCTCGACGAAGTGCCGCTCGTCGTGGACGTGGAATCCGTGGTCGACGGAGTGATCCTTCAGGTCGGCGACGTACCCCGCGACGTCAATGGCAGCCACAACTGAGGAAGCCTAGGGCGAAATGAACAGGTGGGTGTCAGGCGACCTGGCCGTACAACGGTGGTGTTCCCGTCGTCGTCTGCGCTGATGGCGAAGCCAGTCCCCCACCTCGGTGTGCTTCCCGGCGTGCGCGCAGAGCGGCGAGTTGAGACGGTAGAACGAGTCGGGCCCGAGGTCGACGCGCATGTGGCGGGCGCTCAAGCCAGCAGTCGAGCTCTCCTTACCCCCAAAGCGCTCGACAACGATCTCGAAGGGCAACCTCTTCTCGCAGGGCTAGAGGCGCCATGCCGGGAAGTCGCAGTAGGGAAATCAAGGGCTCGCGCTCAAAGCGGTGCTCAACGGTGCTCATGACCTCCATGCCACACTGACGATGGGCCCCGGTTCACCAGGGCTGCTCGGCGTCGACGGGGACGCCTCATATGTCTCCACCCAGCGAGTGGCCCGCAGGGCCCCACTCCCTCGTGGCCGGGAGGGCGGGTCGACGGCCAGGCGTGCCGGCGGGACGCCGCCCGGTAGGGTTCGTCTCCCGTGGACGACGTTCGCCTTCTCGCTGTCATTGACGACGCCATGAGCGCGGTGCGCGACGCCTTGGACGTCCTCGAGGACTGGGGTCCGAGCGGAGGGAAGACCGGGCAGTACCGGCTCGACCTGGCGGCGGACGGGGCAGCCCTGCCGGTGCTGCACGGGGCGGGTCTGGCGGTGCTCTCCGAGGAGTCGGGGGTGACAGGTGACGGCCCGACGGGGCTGCTGGCGGTGATCGACCCGGTCGACGGCTCCACCAATGCCCACCGTGGCGTGCCCTTCTACTCGACGAGCATCTGCGTGCTGGACGCTGAGGGCCCCCGTGTGGGCGTCGTGGTCAATCAGGCAACGGGCGAACGCTACGCCGCCGTGCGCGGCGGCGGCGCGGAGAAGGACGGAACCGCGATCGCGCCCTCGGGGTGCGAGGATCTCGGACGCGCCATCGTGGGCATCTCGGGCTTCCCCGGCCGACATCCCGGCTGGGCGCAGTACCGCGCCCTCGGCGCAGCCTCACTCGAGTGCTGCGCCGTCGCCGAGGGAGTCCTCGACGCCTACCTGGTGGTCGGGCCCAGCACCCTCTTCGGGTGGGACTACCTCGCCGGTCTGCTGGTCTGCCGCGAGGTGGGAGCGGCCGAAGGCGAGCGGGAGGGCAGGGACCTGGTCGTGCGCGACGCGTCGAACAGGCGCCCCGTCGTGGCGGCGACACGTGCATTGGCCGATCGGTTGATCAGGGAGGAGGGGTTGTGACGGACGACACCGGTGGGGACACCGCGGGCGCACTCCTGGCGCGCAAGACCTGGAGGACGCTCGAGCCGCTACACGGCATGGTGTACTTCGTGCCCGAGGCCGCGGAGGCGTACGGACGACTCGGCATTACCGGGCGGGCGGGGTACTTCGCCTCGCGCGCGGCACCCATGGGTGCGGTGACGGCCGACGTCGTTGTTTCCACCTTCTTCAACTTCAACCCGGCGCTGGTGCACGAGGCGATCCCCGACAGTTGGGAGGTCGCCTCTCCATCGGCGCTCGTGGCGGCGCGCTTCGACGCGGTCGACGCGGCGTTCCGGCGGCTCCTGGGCGACCGGGTGCTGGCGTCGGACGAGATGCGCCGCGCCGCCCAGTTGGCCCGCACGGCTGCCGAGGAGGCCGGCCGTCGGACCGAGGGACGGCCGCTGGCGGCGGCCCATGCCGACATCGCGTGGCCGAGCGTGCCACACCTTGTGCTGTGGCACGCCCAGTCGATCCTGCGCGAGTACCGCGGCGATGGCCACATCGCGCAGCTCGTCGTGCGGGGCCTGTCGGGCACCGAGGCGCTGGTCACCCACGCGGCGGCGGGCGACGTGCCGGCGCACCTCCTGCGCTCAACGCGTGGCTGGCCCCGGGAGGCCTGGGACGACGCCGTGGACGCGCTGCGGGGGCGGGGATGGCTCGAGCGGGGCGACGAGCTTCGCTTCACCGAGCTAGGAGCGACCCAGCGCAGGTCGCTCGAGGACGGCACCGATGCGTTGGCCGCTGCGCCCTATGCGGTTCTGGGCGAGGAGCGTTGTGCAGAGCTGCGTACCCTGGCCCGACCGTGGAGCACCACCTTCGCGCAACAGCTGCCCTGACGTCGCCCGACGCATTGCTCTCCTTTGACGGGGCGGAGCGCCGGACTCTCGGGCACTCGGGCGCCTTAGCTCAGTTGGATCGGGTGAACCGGCCACAGTGTCGTCAGAGAAATGCTCCGAGTTGAACCACAGCGGTCCGCTCCGTGATCTCCAGATCGCTGCCTGCTCGTTTGCGCCTGACATGATCTGAGGTTCGGAGAATGCGCCGTTTAAGCGTTCTCCTTCACTACATCTGCCAACGCAACGGCTGGAGTAAGCAGGGCCGTTCTATCTCATTGAGGCGAGTAAACGTCTTCGCAGGGCCAAAAGGCGTCGGCATCAAGCTCTCTATCTCAGAGGTTGAAACTCCCCGTCGGAAACAATGTGTCGAATGTAGGAGCCATGCTCGATTGCCTCGCCGAGGCCACAACCGCCGGGTTACTTCCTTTTCGGCACTCGAAGGCATGGCGAATACCAGCATCGACGGCTTGACGATGGTGCAGAGTTGATCGTCAACCGCAGGGCATAGATGTGGTAATCGGCAAAGAGAACATGGTTCGCCGACCTTCTCTTGGCGAGAAGCTGGACTTGGCTTGAGTCAAGAGACTCTGACGTAGTCGACCTCTGTGGTCTGTGGCAGCGTGGAGTTTTGAACGCTACCGCCGCCTACACCACCTACCGCGGTATCGATGATCATAAACATGGGGGTGGAGGGAACGTAGGACGTCGTTTTGCAGGTCTGGACCCCGTCGATCTCCCATGTGAGTGAGCCCGGTGCCCAGATGAGGGTATAGGTGTGCCAGTTCTGAGAAGCGTTGCTCGTGGCGGCGGTGCACCCTGGCGACTCAGACGCCCCGCTTGAGTTCTCGGTGTGGATTTGCTCGTTCACCTTGGTGAGATTGGACTGCAGAATCTCAGCGATATCGATCTCGTTCGAACCCGGTGCAGGCCACGCACAGTTGTTTTGGAGCCATGTCGGACGTTGACAATCGGTGCCGAGCAACCAAATGGCGGGCCAAGTGCCCTTACCACCAGACAGTTTGGCCCGAACAGAGACCGTTCCATATGTGAAGGAGAGAGAGGTCCACTGGACCGCGCCCGAGATGTAGCCGCAGGTCTGTTTCGGTACGGACCCGACCTGCGCCTCTTCCTCGAGTAGGCCTCCGGTCACGGTGACGTTTTGTGGTGAATAGCACTCTTGTTCGTTGTTGCTCTGGTCTCCAGGGCCCGACACAGCGGTCCAGGCTGACGACAACGTCGACCCTTGAAACTCATCATCGAATGTCGGCGGCGGCTGTGTGGTCGTGGTGGTCGTGGTTGCCGTGGTGGTCGTGGTCGTGGTGGTCGGCGGTGGGTTGTGACCATGACGAGCGCCAGCAACGCCGACGTTCAAGAACAGAGCAGCCAAAACAAGACTGGAGACGAGGCCGAGGGCGACCAGTATCTTCCGGATCATGGGATTCTCCTTTAGCCCCCTCCGGGCGAATCTCCCGCCGGTTTTTAGTTCGCTCCTCTTTTAACCTTCCTCTCAGAGCCTGTGCTCATCGTAACTCCCTCTGTTGCGCACTGGAAGGACTTTGTGACAAACACGTGGTTTACGTTCCGTCCGCCGGATGCCCCACATTGAGGCTCAGAGCGGCTCTGACGGGCAAAGGGGTCAGTAGAGGTGCGCCGAGAATCGCGTGGCGAGGGTCCCGCTGGTCTTGTCTACCTTTGCTTCGGTGGTGCTCATCTCGCTCCTGCGGTGCGATCCTTTCTGATCACCCGGATGTATCGCCCTGGCCTTCTCGGATCCAGACTCGTAAGCCGAGGCGAAAAAGTTGATCGGTGTGTTATCCGAATAACTTCATCTCAAATCGTGAACGAAACCGCCTGTGGGCCCCAGCCAGGTCGAAACGATGAAGGTGGGGGATCCCAGTACGTTGGATTGGTCGCCATTAGGGCTGGCCTGCTCCTAATCTCGTGCGATGTCTTCTCCGGCCGAGCTTTTGCTGACCGAAATGCGGACCAAGCTGGACGGCCAACTTGCGACGCTTGAAAGTGCAAGGTCTAGAGCTGCTGTCCTTCTGTCTGTGTCAGGCGTCATCGCTGGGCTCTTTGCCCAGCATTTCGTTCATCAGATCGGTAACTGGGGACTTGCCGCATTAGCGGCTTTCGTAGCTGGAGGTGTTCCCGCAATTTGGATTCTTGGTCCTCACAATATGACGCTCAGCCCAGACGCAAACGAATGGATTGATTGGGCAACTCAGCACTTCAACTTCGTGAAAGGTAATGCTGGGCGTTCTGACGCCTACCCTACGGCGACGGGCGATCTCGGCGCAGCCGAACTTGCCACCGTGATGCTTCCGAGTATGCAGGATTGGTACAACTCAAACGATCCGACTGTGAAGTGGATTCATCGATGCGTGGTGGCGTCCGCCCTAGCCGTAGTGGTTCAAATGGTTTGCTGGGCTGCAGCCTTCCATTGAGAAAACCCGAGCAAGCGGAGCACTACCGAGTCAGCCTTCGTCTCCCTCTGTCCCTCCGGGGCGGTGCTGGAGGTGGAGGCGGAGGTGGTGGAGGTGGGCTCCCGTTCGCTGCACCTTCCTCAAGTTCTTCCTCAGGTGTGGGCTCCGTCTCCGGCATGTTGGCAGTGTATGTCTACAGCGAAATACCCGCTGTTGGATTTCTGTCTTGACTTGGTCGGACATCGTCTCAATCCGCCCTGCTTACCGTTCCGTCGGCGGCGGAACGTTGCGATAACCCTTATCGCCGTCATCCTTTCGTGGTGATGGCGGCTCGGAGCGTCAACTCAAAGCTGCGAACGAGCTACTCAATGTCCGGGGGGCTTGTGACAGTCTCCAGGTACGCCGAAAATCGCTCGGCGAGGGTCCCCCCTGGCCTTGTCTACCTTTGCTTCAGTGGTGCTCATCTCGCCTCCTGCGGTGCGATCCTTGCTGATCACCCGGATGTATCGCCTGGCCTTCTCGGACCAATGCAACTACCGGGAACCGTCTGCTCTAGCAGCGCTGTGCCGAGCCGAAAACGAGACGAGCATGACAAAAAGAGCAGGTAGAGTTGCCTTTTCCGGGCGCTTAGCTCAGTTGGTTAGAGCAGCTGGCTTACAACCAGCAGGTCGGGGGTTCGAGTCCCTCAGCGCCCACTGATCCCACGTGGGAGAGAGGGGCCCAGGCGCCGAAACGGAACGGAAGCGCCGCGCACGGGCACGAGGGCGAGAGGCGACGACGGGACAGGGCGGCCGCGCGGCCGGCGCCACCGGCAAACGGAGGGGCACCGCGGCGCGGGGCGGGGGGCATGGGCGTGGAGCGCTAGTTCGCCACTGTGATCGTGATCGCAGCGCCCGTGCCGGTCACCCCGCCGCTATAGGACGCCACGCTCTGAAGTGTGTACGTGCCATTGAGTCCCTACCTCGTCGCCAACGTGAACTACGGAGCCGTCAACCAGACCATCGGTGACGTCGACCTCCAGATCGAAGGTTGTTTCGGCCCCGGCTTCACCGGGACTTTCACCATCACCACCGACAATGCCGGAACGCTCAGCGGCACCACTTCGGGCTCGGACGAAACCATCACACAGACACCCGCTGGCCCCATGTGTCCAACGCCCGCAAGCTGTCAACCTCCCTATGTCCAGTTCACGTTCACACAGACGGTCACTGCGGGAACCGGACTGTTTGCAGGAACGACGGGGGCCTTGCAGGTCATCCTCACTTCGCCCGCGAGCGCGCCTCCGACGGACCTTCCCTTCACTGCGTCCGTTGCGCCTTCGTAATCCCAAAGCCGCGCCCGGAGTAACCAAGCTTGTCTACGAGGTGAGCGGAGGCCCCTCGGATCTCTCCGACGTGCAGGTGGCAACCGCCACCGCCGCCATCTACGGTTGACTGGCGGCTTGGAACACGGCGGGCGTGCCCGACGGTACCTACACCCTGGAGAGCGTCGCCTCCTACGGCGTAGGTGTCACGGGGGTCAGTGCCCCCACGACCCATCACAGTGGTGAACCAGGGCAGACAGGCCCCACCCCACTCCGCCGACTTCGCCCGTGCCTCCCGTCGCCGGGTGCCTGCGCCGCCCCGTGGGGGTTTCGTGGCCGCCGTGGCCCCGCGCTAACGGGACGGAACCCCCCGCGCAGCGAGGCGGCCAGGCGCGGGGGCCCCGGGGGTCGGGCGTGAGAGGGGGCAGGGCGGACCTCAACAACTCACGGCGACAGCACGCCAGGACTCATGATGGACGGGTGCCATCCGTTCCGTAGCCCCTTCTAAGAGGCACCTTGGTCGAGCGCAGTTGAACCACCCAACCCGGGAGAAACCCGGGTCTCCCTTGTATCGCTTTCCCCTGAATCACTCACGTTCGCCCCGTCAACATTCTCTCTGGAAGTCCGGGAGTGCTCCTCTACGGGTGGACGCAGCCTCTGGTTCCCCGCATCGAGATCCGCGGCGCCCTGATTATTCTCCGCAACCTGGTGAGTTCGCCGGTGGGCAACGTTTCTGGACCGACTACGGACGATCCCTGCGACCAACAGGGCGAGCCCAAAAAGAATCACTGCGCCTGTGATGACTCCAAGAACAAAGATCTGTTCCGCATGATGAAATCCAAGAGTGCTACCGAAAACCTCTAAGTCGTGTACAGGGAAGCGATTCTTCACCGCTACATCTATCCCGAAAACTACTCCCGCAACTACTAACACAAGTCCGACGATGATCACGGCTTTCTCCGATCGTTGCGTTCACGGTGATGAGTTCTGTATTGGCCACACGGCATGTCGGCTACTGACGGTTCGATGACTCTTGTGCTTCGTCGGCCGGGGAGTCGTCCAAGAGCACTCGCGATACGGGGTGCACCTCTTCTGTCACGACGTATTTCCTCAGCCGAGCCTGCCCGTTCCCCGGGGATGCTGAGTTTGCCTCATCTCGGTCTGTCTCACGGTCGATGGCTCTAGCGTCCGTGGCCTCTCCTGGGCCCTTTTCATCAGCGTCCGTGGCCTCTCCGGGGCTTTTTTCATCGGCGTCGGTTGCCAAGCGTTGCTCCTTGGCGTAGTACCGATAGAGCTGCACTTCCTCTTCTGGCGTGAGGTGCCCATCGTCGTCGTTGTCCACTTGCGGTGCGCCTTTCACCTGGTCGCGGTCCCATGGAATGAGAAGATCGTCGCCTTCTTGTCTTACCCCCTCAATAGGGACAAAGGACGCCCGCCTACCAAACAGACCCGTGTTAACGGTGGCCCATTCGGGACTATTGGTCGCGTCATCTACAAAGACATGGGAAACGGTCCCCACCTTGTGACCCGACGGGTCCAAGACGGTTCGGTCTATCCAGCCTCTCACTTCGTCCACTTGCACCATTGGCTTCCCTCACTCATCGTCGATTCACTCCAAGTACTTCTGCCCGCTCGAGGGCAGGTCAAACGCACATGTGCTCTCTCAGTTACTCGCCCCCCGAATCGGTGCGGAGCATCGTCTATTTCTGAGAACTTTTTTGCTGTGCGTACGACCTCGCAATCCCAGAAAGACCTCTGGCTCGGTCGCACTGGATCTACCCGCGAATCACCGAAGTGCGCCGCACCGATGAACAGAGGTCTTCCCAGTTCACACGTCTTCGGATCTCGGCCGGAACTGGGGGCATCGGGGCCTGGACATGCCGGTCATTCGGGAACGCAAAGGGCGCACTGGCGGCGATGACATCGTTCGCCATCCCGACATCTCAGGCAGGTGGCGCCGATGCCCACGTGGGCCCGAACGCGAAACTCAGCGCCCTCGAAAGGGCGCCGAGCTTGATGCCATCCTCCCTGATGGGTTGGGCATCCTCGCCTGTTTGCATGTACCCGGCGCAGGTGCGCCGAAACCAGCGATGCCATTGAGGTCGGCGCGGGCTACAAGACCTGGTCGGCGCCGGCTGCCTCGTGAGTCTGATAGCTCGGGCCCGCGACCGCCTCGTCAGGGCTGTGATAGCGAGCCTCGCCGACGCGGAAAACCCAGGACCTCGACGATCGCCGGGCGCATCGTGGCCAAGTGAGGGTCCGCAAACTCACGGCTTCCGGGAGCACGCAAACCCGGTGTTCGGGGACATTTAGCGTTGGTTCTGGGCATCCACCGATTTGGCGGAAGCCCTTCGTAGGGTGCGTCGGGTCGGTTCTTCTGGCTTGACTTTACGGGGGCCGGAGCGAGCGAGAGCTCGACTCCACAACAGTGATCGTCGACCAGACGAGCCTCCCCGACGCACGTGCATCCCTTTTCTGGAACTCGGCGGCCGATCACGGAATCGGACCCCTGCTTCTGAATGTCTGGATGGTCACACCCCTGCGGAACGTGCAGCGGTCGACGAGGAGAGCCGACTGATCAGCCACACACAGAGAAAGGACCACGCGATGAACGAAGTGAGGTTGGGCATCGACGTCGCCTGTCGGGCCGACCACTGGGCCAGCCTGGCCGACGAGCGAGGTGAGTTCATCTGGTCGTCGTGGCGGTTCCGCACGACGACGACCGATCTCGAGCGCCTGTGGGCCAAGATCCCCGAGGATGCGTCGGTGACGGTCATCCTCGAGCCGACCCGCAACGCCTGGGTGCCGCTCTCCGCGTGGCTCCAAGCACGGGGCGCCACGGTCATCTTGGTGCCGCCCGAGCAGTCGTCCGACCTGCGGGACTACTACAACAAGCACACCAAGACCGATCGGCTCGATTCACGGGTGCTGGCCCGTCTGCCGTTGCTGCACCCCGAGGGTCTGCGGGGCATCGACAACCTCGGCCCGGCCGAGTCACTGCGCCGGGCTGTCCGTCACCGCTTCAGCCTGGTCAAGCGCCGCAGCGCGGCGAGCCTACGTCTCGATGCACTCGTCGAGCTGCTCGGTCCGGGATGGGCCGACTGCCTCGGATCGGCCACGGCGTCGAAGACCGCCCTGGTCATCTTGGAGAAATACGCCGATCCACGTGCTCTCAAGCGTCTCGGGCGCACCCGGCTCGCCGCGTTGTTGATCCGCTCGAGTGCGGGACTGTGGCGCCAGGACAAAGCCGACGAGCTCTTGGCCATGGCGAACGAGACCCTGGCGCTGTGGTCATGCGGGGGCATCGACTTCAGCGAGTTGGCCCACGACATCGCTTCGGAGGTCAGAGTGCTCCGCTGCCTCGACGACGAGATCGCGGCGGCCGACAAGCGGATCGCCGTCCTCTATGACGAGGCCGATCCCAAGGGCATTGTCCGCTCGACCCCGGGGCTCGGGCCCGTCCTCTCGGCCGCCATCTTGGGCAACGCGGGCGACTTCAACCGCTTCGCCAACCTCGCCGGCGTGCGCTCCTTCACCGGCTTTGTCCCCAAGATCGACCAGTCCGGACTGGTAGCGGGACACAAGGGCATCACCAAGGCGGGTGACGCCGGCCTGCGCCAGGCCCTCTACCTGGCAGCCGACCACGCCCGGCACATCGACCCGACCCTCGCCCAGCGCTACTACCGATTGGTCATGGTCGAGGGCAAGCACCACAACTCGGCGTTGTGCTCTGTCTCGGCCGTCCTCATCACCCGGATCGCCGCCTGCTGGCGCAAAGGAGAGCTCTACGAACTACGAGATGAAGACGGCCAAGCGATCACCGAGGCCGAAGGCAGGGCGGCGTGTGTCGACCGCTTCAAGATTGACCCGAAAGTCCGGGCGGCCCGTCGTCGGATCACGTCAGCCAAAACCCTCAAGAACAGGGCGGCGGGTCGAGGCAGAAAGGAGTCGGCCCGAAAGGTCGCTCCGGCCACCGACCCGCCACGAAAGGAAGCTAGCGAAAATGTGGCTTAAAGGGCTTGACTGCCGTTAGGAACTCACTTTGGCGTGGAGCTGAAGCCTGATATTACAAGTGAACGCGTTGTAAAATGGTCGCAGGCGAGCGATCTTTACCCAAAGGGGACGGTCACCGGGCCGGGAACCGGTTGGTAGACCGCAAAGAAGTCGCGGTCATCGGGGACGAGGTAGCGGTCGGGCGACTGATTCGGGTTGGGCCCAACCATCGTGGGGTTGAGGCCAGGGGGGTTGTACGTATTGAGCGTGTGCCATTCAGGGTTGATGTCGAACTCCATTGCTCGCACCGCTCCGACGTGCTGAAGGATCTGCGCGATGCTGACCACTGTCTGATAATTCGCGGCAACGTAAATGAGGTTGCCTCGAGCATCGATGCCAATGCCAGTGCGCCAAACTTGGGTAACGCCGCCAAGCGTGTAGCCCCATTGCGGGCTGTCCGGATTGGTGTCCAACGTGGGATTCAGTTGACTGTTCCAGACGATCGGAGCCAGGCTCTGTCGGGCCCATGCGACGCCCGGGCCTGGGTTCGGTCCGCCGCTCCAATCCACGATGTCGACGCGACCATCCGTATATCCAATGAGCGTCGCATTGCCGTCCTTCAGCGGCTCGTTCGTTTGGCCGTTATCGGCTGACCCGTTGTCGCCGTCGACATAGGTGAAGCCGCCGTTGAAGGTCGCAAGGAGACGAGAACGTTGGCTGTATGGGACCATCGTGGGCCCGCGCACGGCTGCATTCGGCGGCTCATAGCGACCCGGGTAATACGCGAGCTCGGTACGCGTGTGGTCGAACCAGGCGACGTAAGCCACGATCTGTGGGTAGTTGGGGTCAGGACGATACGTCGTTACCAAAACGGGTGCGGCACCGTCGATCGATGGTCCGGTCGGTTGCCAGACCCCCTCACCGGGAAGCGGGTTGGAGAAAATCGGAGTGATCGCCGGCGGCCATGCTGCCGTCGCTGGGACCGTGGTGTGTTTTGCCCCTACCTTCGGCAGGCTCTTCAGCTGCGGGCCGCCCTTTTTGGGCGCTTGGTTGCTGTAGTAAACCTGCTCGACGTGGTCGGCGGCCCAGTTGCCTATGCCGAAGGGGACGTTGTACCTCACCCATTCAACGCTGTCCACCGTCCATGAGAGGCTCGTGGGCCGCAGCATCCAGACCGTGTAGGAAACGGTCGCCCATAACAGCACGACGACGAGCGGTGCGACGATCAATGCGCGAACGAGTCTGCCCCGGCGACTGAGTCTCCGCCTCCGCTTTCGTTTCCGCGCGGGGTCGCGGACTTGCGCTTGGATATCTGGATCCTCAGAAGATGTCACCAGATCGGTTGAAGCGCCGGATACGCCGGATACGGAGGTGTGGTCGGCGAATTGGCGGTCGGGCGCCACGCCTGAAGCCTAGCGGTCGCCCTTCGATGCCCTCAGAGCGGTTCCTACGCCGATGGGATGATTCCGGTGTCGAATCGTCACCCTTTCGACGGAGTCGACGGTCGTGAACCCACCGGCTCCCAACGGTCTCAGCTCGATCCCGTCGCTGTAGATGCCAATCGTGAGCCACCTCTCAGTAGGTTGGCCGCTGGATGAGAACTCGGTCTGGGAATGCAAACGGGAGGAAACGATTCGTGGCGGGGGGAGAGCGGCGCGCGAGCGGGGCGGCCCACCGCGGACTGGGGTCGGTGGGGACGGGCGGCTTCGCCCAAGGCAACACGCGCTGGATAGTTCCGCGCCCTACGAACCCAAGGCGGCTGGACAGGCTTCAGCTATCTTTGTGCCGCAGGTGCCACAGAAAGTGACGGTTCAGTGCGCGATTGCACGACGTGTTTGAAAAGTCCGGCCGACGTACACCTGCACGCCAAACAGCGGGAGTCGGCTAGGCGAAGAGCCGGACCTCTTCAGCCCCTTTGTGTGTTGGCGTTCGTCGGGTTGCTGTTGGCTGCCTGTGGCAGTCCGTCTACTTCTGCCTCGCAGAAGGTGTGCAATGACCGCGCACAGCTCAGTAGTGCCGTCACGACGGTCATCGATGATCTGCATTCTGGCAATTTCGGTAAGGCGAAAGACGACGTACCGGCTATCCGCGATGCACTCAACAGCTTGAGTCAGTCTGCCCAAACTTTGAAGTCTGAGGAATCTCAATCGCTGAGTCCGCAGATCGACAACCTGAAGGAAACCGTCGCCAACCTCAAAGGCTCCTCCTCCCTCTCCGATCTGCAATCAGGCTTCAACTCCCTCAAGTCACAGGTTCAGTCGATCAGCAACCAGATCAGCCAGACTCTCAAGTGCACGTGACCCGACGAAGGCTGCCTCAGCAAGAACGGTGTGACCTTCGGGCGTACCCGAATCGTGAAGACAGCTCACCTCTCGACGAACGGATACGCATTTGAGACCGACGCCAAGCAAGCGGACGTCTATCAACCTTGCTCCATGCCCTCAGCTGGCGGATACTGACTTCGTGGCACCGAGAGGGTGTCTCTGGGAATATCACTGAGCCTGGACGCGAAACAGCCCCCCGAAGGGGGCAGTTTCGTAGGTGGGATCTACTACTCCGTTCAAACCAAAGGCGCTACCACCGATAGAAGCGGTGCGTGCCAGCGCCCTCGCCCCGCCCGATGGCGAATCCGACAAGCCACAGAACAAGGAAGATGGCTGCAGCAATCCACAAGAGATGCGCCGCGAATCCGGCTCCAAAGAGGATCAAGATCAGCAGCAATCCGAGAATCAATACCATTTGAACGTCCTTTCTATCCTTTAAGTCTCCGAACGGGTCAGAGAATTGAGAGAACTCGTTAGTACGTCGAATCGACTCGACGAACAACGTTTCCTTGTCCATCGTCAACAACGGTGCGCCGACGCCGCGTGTTCGCCACCGCCATGACGATGACTGACGCGACAGCCCCAATGACGCCCACGATCATCAATATCCAGCCCACCTTGTTGACGTTGAAACCGTGTTGGTACGGCTCCGTGACTGCCCAGTCGAGAACGGCCCCTACCGCAAACACAATGATGCTGACGACGAGTCCTCCAGCTCCAACCATCGGGAACCTCCTATCAAGTTGCAATGGCCACTACCCAGAATGACAAAGAGCAAACGGTCCTGTTACGGAGTTGAGCAACCATCGAACGAAAACCAGGAGCAGTCGTAGGCCGTATGGTGCGATGCAGTCCACGGATATGCGCATCGGTCCTGTGGCCAGACAAACCCGCGCCGCACTCCGATTCCCAAACCGCTGGGGGTCTCGGCTGAGTTACATCCCCCGGGCGCCGGGCTTGCATCGCGTCATGAGTGAGATCGGTCTGGTGCGGGCCTTGGTTTGGGCCAACGGGGATTGTGGCATATCTCTGACAGGTTGCGGAAGCGCTTGGACCAACATGCGGCCCTTGAGAAGTGCATAGTGAGAAAGGAGGCGGGAGCGATGGCAGCGACTCGCTCGTCATGGCTTGAATTGGAGAAGAACGAGGTGGTTCGGCAAGGTTGGCCGGCTCGCTGCCGGACGGGGGCCGATGGCTCTGCCTCGTCCCATTCGTATGGAACCTTGATCCTCACGAATCGACGCCTCTTTTTCACTGGCCTTTCCGAACTCGACGAGCTGCCTGTCTTCAACTTCGACGAGTTGCTGTTGGTCCGATGCCGACGACACGGCTTCTTCCTCAATACGTTGACCGTGGAGACCGAGTCAGGCCGTCGGTTCGAGTTCAGGACCAAGAGAATGGCGTGCAAGCAGATTGCCGCTCGATCCCAGATGCGGACGGTGGCGACGCGTCGGTCGCCCGTCGTCAGGATCACCCCCGGCGAATTCCGGCTTTCAGCAGGAAAAGAGAAGATTCTCTCCGGCGCGGAGTCGGCGTAACGATCTGCCGAGTACGGACGCCAAAATCGGGGAAGTCATCGTCGCATTGGTCCTCTGGGCTCTTTCGGGGGCCCGTCGCGAACGTCGTCTGCTAAGACTCTGGGAGTTCGGGTCGGCTCGCACGCCCCAGTCGGACAGCGAGGAGCGGGTGTGAGCCGCAAACTCGTTGCCCAGAACCGCCAACGTCCAAAGGCCGAGGAGGTCCCGTGGGAGAGATTCTGGTGCACGAGTTCACAACCCTCGATGGCGTGATCGACGCGCCGGTGTGGACCAGCGATTACGGGTTCGACCCAAGAATGGGTGAGGCGATTGCCGGAGCAACGGGAGGGTGCCGCGGCATACTTCTGGGGCGCACGACGTATGAGATGTTCGAGCCAGCTTGGTCGGTACGGACGCTGGAGGACGATCCCGGGGCCCCGTTCATGAACGACACGACCAAGTACGTCGTCTCGTCGACCTTGAAAGATGCCACTTGGAGAAACTCGACGATCGTCGGCCCGTACGACCCGGCCGTCATCGAACGAATCAAGGACAGTAGTGATGGGAATTTCTACGTCAGTGGCAGCGGAACCTTGGTGCGGGCTCTTCTGGCCGATGACTTGGTCGATCAACTGCATCTCTTTGTCTATCCATTGTCGCTCGGCACGGGTCCACGCTTGTTCGTCGAGGGCGCGGGGTCTTCCACGTGGACCCTCGGCGCCTGCGAGCAGTACGACAACGGTGTCGTGTACCTGAACTACAACACGAAGGGCTGACGGACTCGGTTGCGGTCGGCAGTCCCCGGCGCCGTAGGTGCGCTGCTTGGACCTGGTAACCCTCTCGCAGGTACTTCACCGGCCACGGCTCCCTTGTGGTGCTTGGTGTGCTGGCAACGCCGTGGTCAGTTGTCGGATATCCGGGCGTTTTCCTCGGGCTCGACGGACGAGACTGTCCGTGAGCGCTCCAGCCGTCGGCTGACCCGCTCACCGATGGCCGGCACGAAGAGGAAGAGCAACCAGGTGAATTTCGCCAGCCGCGGGTCGCTCCACGCCAGCGCTACGGAAATGGTGACGATGACGAGGACCATCACCGAACGGACCCGGGCCGCGCGTTCGTCGTGAGCCGACCGCGCCGCATCGGTCATGAGGTGGTGGTTCGCGGCGTAGAGGAAGATCCACTGTGTCGTCAGGCTGATCGCCACGAGATTGAGCCCGAACAAGGTGACGGCGACCGGGTTGCTGCCATAGCGACCGATCAGGTCAGAGGTGAACGGCATGAGCGTCAGCGCGAGAAGAAAGCCGAAGTTGCGCCACGCCAATCCTTCACTGTGGCCCCGCATGCCGCGGAGCACGCGGTGGTGCACGATCCAGAATTGGGCAATGACCACGAACGAAACCAGATAGCTCGTCATCTCTGCTCCGTCGACGTCGAGCGCGCGCCACAGGTTCGCTGCCGAGTCGGGGTTCTCTTTCAGCGCGTGGGTAACGGGCACCTGGAGCTGCAACACGAGCAGCGTCAGCGCAATGGCGA
Source organism: uncultured Acidimicrobiaceae bacterium (assembly GCA_963736515.1). Classification (GTDB taxonomy): domain Bacteria; phylum Actinomycetota; class Acidimicrobiia; order Acidimicrobiales; family RAAP-2; genus Bog-473. Next base: position 42,597 of record CAVTPE010000017.1, read on the forward strand.
CGACACCGTCGGTCAGCGCGAGCAGCCGGTCGATGCCCGGGATGTTCTCGTTGTCGGCGTCGGTCGCCACCCGAAAGAGCTTGGCAGACGGCGTCCACCGGAACGGGTATTGGTGGCGCTCCGGTGGAGCATCCGCGAGCGCCCGGAGGAGTCGTGCCACCATTGTTCACTGGGAGAGGTGGCGAATGAAATCCGTTCGTGTACACCCGGGCGCACCGCACCCTCAGCCCGCTGGTCGAAAACTGATGGCTCGGGTCTGAGCCCGGGCGCCGGACCACGGGCCCAGGGGATCTGTCGTCCGGCTGCGAGTCGGATCAGACGAAGTCGGACCCACCGTCAGCATTGACGCACGCCCCGGTCACGTAGCCGTTCCGCCGGGACACGAGGTAGGCGGTGAGCGAGGCGACCTCGTCGGGGAGCCCGGCTCTTCCGAGATCGGCGGGCTGGTGGAACGTCTGGTCGATCCACTTCATGACGTCGTGCGGATCGGACGGGTCCAGCCCTTCGGCGGCGAAAGTCTCCTTCAGGTTCTCCGTGAAGCTGGCGGTCACGATGGAGCCGGGGCAGACGGCGTTGACGAGGATGCCGTCGGGAGCCAACGACTTCGACAGGTTCTTGGCCACACTCGCAACGGCAGCCTTCGAGGCGGTGTAAGCCACGAGAATCGGACTCTGGCGCTGAATCGAGTGGGCCGAGAAGATCGCGATGCGCGCCCATTCGGCTGCGCGCAAAAGTGGAACGGCCTCCCGCACGCTGCGCACCGCGGACATGGTGCCGAGGGCGAATGCCTCGTCCCAGTCGGAGTCGTCGAGGTCGTCGAACCGTCCCGCACCCGGTCCGATGGTGTGGACGAGGACGTTGAGTGAGCCCCAGCGCTCGCCCACCTCGCGGAAGCCAGCGGCGATGGATGCGGGATCCGTCATGTCGACACTGATGCCCACGGCGTCGGGGCTGCCCAGGGACCGGAGCGAGGAAACGGTGTCGTCGAGCGCGTCGCGCCCTCGTGCCATGACCGCCACCCGGGCGCCGTCCGTGGCGAGGATCTCGGCCACGGCGCGACCCATCCCCTTGCTCCCGCCGGTCACCACGGCAGCGGCGTCAGCGAATCCGAGATCCACGGCGGTCCTCCTCCTTCGCTCCGTCTCTCCCGCGGCCGGCGACGGGCGTCATCGGCAGAACCGCTTGCTCACGGCGAGCCGGCGTGCCGCCAGCGTGGCGTGGCGCTCCTCGGGCGTCACCCGGCGGGTTCTCGCCGGGACCGATTGTGGGACGTCTGCGAACTTGATCACCCGCGTGATGGGGATGGGCGCCGTGTCCGTGCGAACGCATCGCAGGATGATCGGGCCCGCGCTGTGTCCCGCGGTGTCGAGCCAGTTGGCGACTCCGGGATCGTCATGGGCGATGACGGTGCGCATCACACCGTCGTCGTCCACGGCCGCCTGGTGCCCGTTGATGCTGCTCTGGTGGCTGCCGTAGTCGATGGTCTCCCACCAGGGATTACCCAGCGAGAAGCTCCAATAGAGGCCCTGGGGGGGCGAGACCTCGACGAGGAGCGCCTCGTCAGGCCCGATCTCCCACGATCCGATGACCGGGCGGTTCTCCGCCGCTGCGCCCATCGCCGTCCCGTCGAGAGGGGGGAGGAAGGAGTTGGGAGTTTCCGGCCGCGAGAACTGAAGGAAAAAATCGAGGTTGGCGACCACGAAGTCGCCCAGGGCGATCAGCTGCCGGGCAACCGCTGCCCGTGGGTCCTCCGGGGGCCGAGCCTCTTTCTCCTGCGCCACGCCGATCCGCTCAATGGAGAGGGATGACGCCACCTCCGTGTCCCAGTCATAGAAGAAGTGCCGGACCACCAGGGCCGTCGCGTCCTCGGCAATGGGCAGCCAGTTCCCCTCGTGCGTGTTGGCGGACAGGATGAGCTCGACTTCGCCACCGGGCCCGAGGTCGAGCTCGTCCAGCAGCACGTTGGCCGAGGAGGCCATGCCGGCCATCGATTGCAGCCCGACATAGCGGGCCGAGCCGCGGTTCCCCCAGAGACGGTACGTCTCGCCACCCCGCAGCCCTGCACCCGTATAGATGCAGTCGGGGCAATCCATGCCCCACTTGTAGATCCCGTCGACGCCGGAGGGCTTCACGGCGAGGACCGAGCCGGATCCCTCCCGCAAGGCGTTGTCCAGTCCGATGCCGAGAAGCACGAGCAGATGTCGAAAGCCCGCCGCCATGTCGTCCGCGTTACGGGGGATGTCGTCGGACAGCACTGTTGCCGACGCCCGGCCCAGCGCATCGAGAAGGTGGGACCACGCGCGGCCCGAGAGCAGGTCGTCCGCGGTGGCATCGCCGGCGCGGGCCGCCTCACCGACCGAGTGCGGCATCCACGACGGATTCACGAACGCGGAGGTCACGGGGTGGCCCCTGCCGGTGCCTGACGGATTGACGAAACCCTCATGTGCGGACCCCCATCGCGATGTGGTCGGGCCATGCTTCCGCACCGCCGCAGGGCCGTCAAACCTCCGAAATCACCGGGGAGCAGGGATGTAACGCGTAGCGTGGGCCCGGGAGGTGGCGCGGCGTGGCACAACGGGCCGTCACGAGACGAGCAGACGAGACGTGATCGACTCGGCTGTTCCCACACTGGTGCTCATCGGGTTGGCGGCAGTCTTCGCGCCGATCGTCGCCGAATGGTCGCGCCGGTTCATCGCGGTGCCCGAGGTCGTGATCCAGATCGTTCTCGGCATCGTGCTCGGTCCCTACGTGCTGAACCTCGCCCACTCGAACAGCATCGTGACAGCGCTGTCCCAGCTCGGCTTGACGTATCTCATGTTCCTGGCCGGGACCGAGCTCGATCTGTCGACCATGCGCCAGGGCCACCTCGGCAGAGCTGCCGGCTCATGGGCGGCCTCGTTGGTGCTCGCGCTGGGCGTGGGCGCCCTCCTCCACGGCACGGGGCTCGTGCTCGATTCGGTGGTCGTCGCCCTCTGCCTGACCACGACGGCGCTCGGCACCCTTCTGCCGATCCTGCACGACGCGGGTGCGCTGCGGACGGCGATCGGACCCTCCATCCTGTCGGTGGGTGCCATTGGTGAGTTCGGCCCGATCGTGGCGGTGGCGCTACTGCTCACCAACCGCGACGCCAGGGTGACCTTCCTCCTCCTCGCCCTCTTCGTCGCGGTCGCTGTGATCGCTGCACTCCTGGCCACGCAGGTGCACCCACCTCGTTTCATCGCGCTCATGCGCCGGCACCTGAATTCGACCGCACAGCTACCGGTACGGATCTCGGTCCTCCTCGTGATCCTGCTCGTCTACCTGGCGGAGAAGCTCAGCCTGGACGTGCTCCTCGGTGCCTTCGCCGCCGGGGTCGTCGTGCGGCTCCTCATACGGGGCGAGGACAGCGAGCCCATCACCAGCAAGCTCGAGGCGATCGGCTTCGGATTCCTGATCCCGATCTTCTTCATTGAGAGCGGCATCAACTTCGATCTGCACACGCTCATCCACATGCCCAAGGTCCTGCTGCTGGTGCCGATGTTCACCGCCATCTTCCTCTTCACCCGGGCGCTCCCCACGTGGGCGTTCTTCCGGGGAGCCGTGACCAAGGTCGAGGCGCGTACCCTGGCCGTCGTCTCTGCCACAGGACTGCCGCTCATCGTGGTCATCACGACGTTGGGGGTCGACGAGCACCGGATGAAGCCACAGAATGCCGCTGCCCTCATCGCCGCCGGCATGCTCTCGGTCCTCGTCTATCCCCTCATCGGCATGCGATTGCTCGGCCGGGGGCCCGGCGCGGACGAGGCGTCAGATCTTCCTGACCGCTCGGAGGGCCAGTGACCACGTTGCGGGGATGCGTCCCGGTTCGCAGTGGTGCGCGGCGGGCCCACCTACGCGAGTGGCGCCGGGAGTCACTGTGGCTCTGGCCGGCCGTTGCGGTCATCGCTGCCTGCGTGGCAGGAGATGTCGCGTCGAGGTATGTCCACAGCTTCACGTTCCACGAAGGACTCTTCCCGACCAACCTGGACGACGCCCGGACCCTGCTCGCCACGATTGCCGCCGCACTCCTCACCTTCACGGGCGTCGTGTTCTCCATCACGCTCGTGGCGCTCCAGACGTCGAGCACCCAGTACTCACCCCGAGTCCTGCGAACGTTCGTGCGCAAGCCGGTGACCAAACTGGCGCTCGCCACGTTTCTGGCGACCTTCGTCTACTCCTTGACACTGCTGGCCCGGGTGGGCACCACGACTGCGGCGCACACCGTTCCGCAGGGAGCCGTTGGCGTGGCCTACCTGCTCGTGTTGGCTTCGGTGATCATCTTCGTCGTGTTCGTGAACTCCACCGTCCGCTCCATGCGGGTCACCTACGTGATTCAGGCGGTCTTCAACGAGACACTGCAAGCCCTCTCCGCGTCGTTCGTGCCGACCTCCGTCTATCGCGAGGTGCCCGAACCGCGCTGGGACCCGACAGCCCGCGTCATAAACTTCGACCGTCCGGACGCGGTGATCGACGGCGTCGACGCCCAACATCTCGCCGAGCTGGCGCGCCGGCACGGGTGCGTGCTGCGGCTGAGCGTGCCCGTGGGGACGTATATGGTCCGAGGCTCCGCGCTGGTGGAGGTCCACGGCGGGACGATGCCCGAGACCAGGCAGGTCATCGGGGCGATCGACTGTTTCGCGGTGCGCACGCTCTACCAGGACCCGTGCTACGGCGTACGGCAGCTGGTCGACATCGCGATCCGCGCCGTGTCGCCGGCCATCAATGATCCGACCACCGCAGTCCAGGTCCTCGATCGGCTCCACGGCGTGCTGCGGGCCATTGCGGATCTCCCGGATCCGTCGGGCATCTACCTCGACAGTTCGGGTTCCGTCCGCCTGGTCCTGCCCGTGCCGGACTGGGACCGGGTCTTCGACCTGGCGTTCACCGAGATCGGCCTCTACGGCGCGGGCGATCCGCAGATCTCACGAAAGCTTATGGCGATCTTCGACGACCTGTCGTCGTGCGTCCCGGCGGAGCGGATCGCGGCGATCGACTCACGGCGAGCCTGGCTCCGCAACGAGGTGGCGGGGCGCCACAGCCTCAACGTCGCTCAGGTGCTGACGGCGGACCCGCTGGGACTCGGGTAGCGCGGGCGGGGCTCAGTCGGCTCATTCGTCGTAGCCACCCGTGAAGAAGCTGGGGATCGGACGGGCCGGCGCTATCGAGAAGAACGGGCGGACATGGGTCTCCATGATCTCGGCCACGATCGGCGCCGCCGCCGGGTCGGGGAGCAGGTTGTGGTCCTCCATGGGGTCTTCGGCCAGGTCGAAGAGCTGGCACGGGGCCACGGCATCCTCGTCGACCACCAGCTTGTAGCGCGGCGTCTCGAAGGCGGCGAACCCCCAATTCTCACTCACGGTGAGGGAACGGGACAGGGCAGAGGCCGGGTCGTGGACGGCCGCCAGGAGCGATCGTCCCTCACTGTGCGGGACCTCCGGCGCACCGGCGATCTCGCGCACCGTGGCCGGCACATCGAGGTGCTCCACCAGGGCCTCCACGACGGCGGGCGGGCAACCACCTGCCGGGCGGACGATCAGCGGGACGCGCACGGCTGGTTCGTAGAGGACGCACTTCGACATCAGCCCATGGTTGCCGCCCATCTCGCCGTGGTCACTGGTGTAGATGATCCACGTGTTCTCCAGGAGGCCCTTGCGTTCCAGTGCATCGACCATGTCTCCGATTGCCTGATCGATGACCGAGATGTCGGCGGCGTACGAGCACCGCATTCCCCGGATGGCGTCGTCGGTCATCGTCTTGGAATCGGAGAGCCAGAGGAACGCGTTCAAGAGCGCGCCGTAGCGGCCCGTGCCCTCGATCGCGGGGCGCCGGGTCGAGCTGGGCATCGTGATGTCGACGTCCCGGTAGCGCTGCACGGCCTCTGCCGGCGCGTCCCAGGGGTCGTGCGGCCCGGGGAAACCGACGAAGAGGAAGAACGGCTCCTGGCGGTCGTAGCGGTCGATCCATCGGACGGCCTGCTGGCCGTGCCAGGCGTCGACGTAGCACTCGAGGGGAATCGGGGTGGGTGTCGAGTCCCACATCGGCACGCACTTGCTCGCGTTCTGACCGTCTTCGTTCTCGCCCTGATAGCTGCGGTCGGCAATGTGTTGCTTGTAGGCGTCGAGCTGGCCCTGACCGGCGAGATAATCGGTGTAACGGGTGGGGATCTTCCCGACGAACTTGTCGCCCGTCTCGAAGACTTCGGCGAAGCCCAGCGCCTCGAGTCGTCCGGCCATGTCGTCCATGTGAGAGACCGTGAGTTGCTCGTCGAGGTAGAGGTGCGCCTTGCCCAGGAGAGACGTGTGGTAGCCGGCTTCCCGCAGGGCCCATGCGTACGTGGGGCTCTCCGGCGGGATCTCGGACGAGTTCGTGTAGACGCCGTGGTCGCGCACGTAGCGCTCGGTCATGAACGAAGCCCGCGAGGGCATGCACAGCGGTCCTTGACACGAGACCCGGGAAAAGCGGACGCCCTGGGCGGCCAACCCATCGAGCGATGGCGTGAGGGCGCTGGCGTCTCCCGCGCACCCCATCATGTCGGCCCGGTGTTGATCCGACATGACCAGCAGAATGTTGGGGGCGCCGGTCGTCACGCGGTGACCCTTCTTGTCCGATCGAGTGTCGGCGGCCCTCGCACGTCGCGATCATCGCATGAAACCGCTCCAGGGGAAGCAGCCCGGTCGTGCCCGGCGAGGCGTCCCACTAACCTGACGCCCCAGACGGAGAGCGAACCCCCGGAGCACACTGCATGCCGTTTGATCTGAAGAAGGTGTTGGACGAGCGCAGGGGTGAGAACTTCACCCTCCACTCGAAGTACATCAACCCCCAGCTCCCCCGGGTCCTCGGGCAGATCGAGTTCGATCGTTTTTACCAACAGGGAGAGGGCTGCTACCTCATCGACGACAAGGGGGATCGCTACCTGGACCTCCTCTCCGGCTTCGGGGTGTTCGCCCTCGGACGGAGCCATCCAACGATCGTTCGTGCGTTGCACGACGCCCTCGACGCCGACCTGCCCAACCTCGTGCAGATGGACTGCTCCCTCCTCTCGGGCGTCCTGGCCGAGGAGCTGGTGGCCCGGTCACACTCGGGGATCGAACGCGTGTTCTTCACCAACTCCGGCGCCGAGGCAGTGGAGAGCGCCATCAAGTTCGCCCGGGCCGCCACGAAGCGGACCCGCATCCTCTACTGCGACCATGCCTTTCACGGCCTCACGACGGGGGCGCTCGCCCTCAACGGCGGGAAGGAGTTCCGCAGCGGCTTCGGCCCCCTGCTCCCAGGGTGCGACATGATCCCGTTCGGTGACGCCGCTGCCCTGGCACGAGAACTCCGGCGCGGCGACGTGGCCGCGTTCATTGCCGAGCCTATCCAGGGCAAGGGGGTCAACCTGGCGCCGGACGAGTTCTGGCAGGAGGCGGAGTCGCTCTGCCGCCGGCACAAGGCACTGATGATCCTCGACGAGGTACAGGCTGGTCTCGGACGGTCGGGGACCTTCTTCTGCCACGAGCAGTTCGGCATCACCCCGGACATCATCACGGTCTCGAAGGCGCTGTCGGGTGGCTATGTGCCCGTCGGGGCCATGCTCAGCTCGGCTGCGGTGTCTGACGCCGTGTACAGCTCCATGGACAGGGCGGTCGTCCACTCCTCGACATTCAGCACGAACCAGCTGGCAATGGTGGCGGGGCTGGCCACCCTGGCGGTGTTCGACGACGAGGACATACTCGACCGGGTGCAGCGGACGGGGAAGGCGTTCACCAAGGCTCTCGAGCCGCTGGTCGAGCGCTACGAGTTCCTCCACGAGGTGCGCGGGAAGGGGCTCATGATCGGGTTGGTGTTCGGCGAGCCTTCGACGCCGGGCCTGCGCCGCCGCTTCAAGGTGGTCGAGGCGGTCCGGCCCGCCCTGTTCTCCCAGATGGTGGTGACCCCGCTGTTCCACCGACATCGCATCCTCACCCAGGTGGCGGCCGACAACATGAACGTGATCAAGCTCCTGCCGCCATTGATCGCGGGTGACGACGAGGTCGAGCTCTTCGCGGACGCGCTCGACGACGTGTTGGCCAGCTCCCAGCGCGGCTCGAGTCTCATCTTCGAGTTCGGCAAGACGATGGCCAAGGGCACGCTTCACAAGGCACGGCTTTGAAGCTCGAACCGGGGGACCGGGTCCTCGTCACGGGAGCAAGCGGGTTCATCGGTTCCGCGGTGGCGCGCCAGCTCGTGGCGAGAGAGCAGGAGGTCATCGCGCTGGTGGAGCCGGGCGCCGACACCACGAACCTCGAGGGGCTGGACGTGAAGCAGGTCGTGGGCGACCTCCGGAGTCGTGAGGATGTCCAGGGCGCGGTCAACGGCAGCCGGGCCGTGTTCCACGTGGCCGCGTTGTACCGTTTCTGGGCGCGGGACAGGGATGCCTTCTACGCCGTCAACGTCGAGGGAACGAGGAACGTGCTCGGCGCCGCCGATGAGGCGGGCGTCGAGCGCCTCGTGTACACCAGCACGGTCGGCACCCTCGGGCTCGAGCACGTCTCTGGCACCAGCGCGGCCGACGAGCACGCGTTTCCCGATGTCCGGCATCTCTACGGCTCGTACAAGCGGTCCAAGTACGTGGCGGAGCACGAGGTGCTGCGCGCCATCGCCCAGGGTCTGCCGGCCTCGCTGGTCCTGCCGACCTTCCCGGTCGGGCCCGGGGACCGCGCGCCCACGCCGACCGGCAAGCTCGTCCTCGACTTCCTCAACGGCCGCATGCCGGCCTACGTGGACACCGTGTTGAACGTGGCCCACGTGGACGACGTCGCCGCCGGCCAGGTGCTGGCGCTGGAGAAGGGCCGCACCGGGCGGAGCTACATCCTTGGCGGGGAGAACCTGACCCTCCAGCAGTTGCTCGCCGAGCTCGCCACCATCACGGGACTTCCGGCGCCGTATGGCAAGGTTCCCAAATCGCTCGCGGTGGCCGTGGCCGCCGTCTCCGAGCTGGTGGAGGGCCGGCTGCTGCACCGGCATCCTTCGGTCCCACTGGAGGCGGCGCGGATGTCGACGTCGCAGATGTCCTTCGACATCAGTCGGGCCCGCCAGGAGCTGGGCTATGCGCCGCGGCCCGCGGTTCAGGCGCTCGGGGCCTCCGCCCGCTGGTTCGCGGCAACCGGCATGGTCCGCCAAGGCCGGTTGAGCCGGATCCGCTGGTCCCCCGACCACTGACGCATCCGCCGGCGCGACGGCACGGCCGGCATCGGGCACACTGGTCGCCGTGGCTCCCCAGTTCATCTACACCATGCGCGGTCTCACGCGCTTCTACCCACCCGACCGTGAGGTCCTGAGGGGGATCAACCTCTCCTTCTATCCCGGGGCGAAGATCGGGGTCATCGGATCGAACGGATCGGGCAAGTCCTCGCTGTTGCGGATCATGGCCGGTGAGGACGATGGGTTCTCGGGTGAGGCGCGGCTGACCCCGGGGTTCACGGTGGGGTACCTGGCGCAGGAGCCCCAGCTCGACGAGTCCAAAGATGTCGCCGGCAACGTGGCCGAGGGTGTGGGCGAGGCGAAGCGGCTGGTGGACCGCTACAACGAGGTCTGCGCGGCCTTCGGCGACCCGGACGCCGATATTGACTCGCTGTTGGCCGAGCAGGCCGACCTGCAGGCCAAGATCGACGCTGCCGGCGCGTGGGAACTCGACCGGACGTTCGAGATCGCCATGGATGCCCTCCGGCTCCCTCCGGGCGGTGCCGACGTGCGCACCCTCTCCGGAGGAGAGCGGCGCCGGGTCGCGCTGTGCCGGCTGCTCTTGTCCAAGCCGGACCTGCTCCTGCTCGACGAGCCGACCAACCACCTCGATGCAGAGTCCGTGGCCTGGCTGGAGCGGACGCTGCAGGTGTACCCGGGCACGGTCGTCGCGGTGACGCACGACCGCTACTTCCTCGACAACGTGGCCGGCTGGATTCTCGAGCTCGATCGTGGCGCCGGCATCCCCTGGGAGGGCAACTACTCGTCCTGGCTCCAGCAGAAGCAGGCTCGCCTGGCAGTCGAGGAGAAGGCCGACCGCTCTCGCCAGGCCTCGCTGGAACGCGAGCTCGAATGGATTCGCATGTCGCCGCGCGCCCGGCAGAGCAAGGGCAAGGCGCGCATCACCGCGTACAACGAGCTCGTGACCGAGGCCGAGTCCGCCGAGCGCCGCGCCGAGCGGGTCGAGCTGTCTATCCCACCCGGTCCGCGCTTGGGCGATCAGGTGGTGGATGCGGCAGGCGTCGTGAAGGCCTTCGGCGACCAGCTGCTGATGGACGGACTGTCGTTCAACTTGCCCCCGGGCGGCATCGTCGGCGTCATCGGGCCGAACGGGGCTGGCAAGACGACGCTCTTCAGGATGATCGTCGGCGAAGAGCAGCCCGATGCGGGGACCGTGACGGTCGGCGCATCAGTCCAGCTGGCGTACGTCGACCAGTCGCGTGAGTCGCTGTCACCCGACGCCACGGTCTACGAGGAGATCACCGGGGGGGTGGACCGGCTCATGGTGGGCGGGCGTGAGCTGCACGGGCGCGCCTATGTGGCCGGGTTCGGGTTCAAGGGCAGCAACCAGCAGAAGAAGGTGGGCCAGCTCTCGGGGGGCGAGCGCAACCGCGTCCTGCTCGCCAAGGTGCTCAGCAGCGGCGGCAACGTGCTTCTTCTCGACGAGCCGACCAACGACCTCGATGTGGACACTCTGCGGGCGCTCGAGGACGCCCTACTGAGTTTCCCGGGTTGCGCGGTGGTGATCAGCCACGACCGTTGGTTCCTCGACCGCATTGCGACCCACGTGCTCGCCTTCGAGGGTGAGTCCGAAGCGCGGTGGTGGGAGGGCAACTTCAGCGACTACGAGGCCGACCGGCACAAGCGCCTCGGCGTCGACGCCGACCAGCCCCACCGCCTTCGCTACAAGCCGCTCGTCCGCGATTAGCGCGACGTGGCCCACAAGCCGCCGGCGTCGGCGTAGGGAGTGGTGCACGGGGGGCCGTCAGCCACCCACACGCGGGGCATCGCGGTCCCGGTTGCTACTCGCACGATGCACGACGAACGCGTCCCGAATGCTTCCAGATGCACGCAATTGGCAGCGTTCGGTCGCTCCTCGGCCTCGGGGTTCTTGTGATCGGCTAGGACGCCGCAGAACGCCTGGGCCATCTCGTCACCGCCGCCCGGGGCGCCGAGGGCCGCCCGTACCAAGTCGACTTTGAGGGAGGGCTCGTCGAGCGCCCGGTTCTCGAGCACATGGATCCCGGGTGGCAGCGAGACCGCGGCGCCGCCGGCCGCGTCGGTGAAGTCGACGAAGAAGAGCGAGGTGCGGTCCCCGACCAGGAGCCACGAGCCGTTGTAGTCCGCTGGGCTGTGTGCCGACAGAAGCGTGTCGACCGCCTCAGATGCGGTTGTGTGCCGGGCCAGAAACAGGGGCAACTCGCCGCGGGAACGCTTGGACGGGTCCTTGGCGTCCCCCAGCGGCTGGTTGGTGAGCCCGGCACAGACGCCGTGTTGATTCACCGCGAGCCAGGTGCCTCCCGAGAGCTCGTCGCGCCCTCCCACGACCCGGGGGGGGCCTTGTTCCAGCACGGTGACCGCAGTGGACGGGCGTTCCAGGGCCTCGTCACGGTTGGCGCCGATGATCAACGGCTCTCCGGCCACGACCCGTGACGCGACCACCAGGAGGCACACAAACATTCACCCTACCGATCGTTCGGACGCCGCCATCATCGGGGTTCCCCCCTTGGTAAGCAACGGGCTACCGTTCCCGGCATGCGAAGGCGCACCGGCGCCATGGTCGCCGCCCTCGGCCTCGGGGCCGTACTCGCGGTCCCGGCGCTCCCGGCCTCGGCCCAGTCGATCTCGATCCCGAACCTGAACGCTCTGACGAACAACATCAACCACGCCGAGATGCTGACCTACTACGCGCGGTACACGCAGGTCAGTGGGGGACAGAAATCCACGGTGACCATCGTCCACTCGCCTTCCCGGTCGAACGTCTCGACGTCGAGCAGCAGCGTGATCATCAATGACAAGGCGACGTACTCCTGTTCTTTGAACTTGGACTCGACGTCGATCGCGAGCAACTCCGGTACCACCTCGATCTCGGGCAACGCGGGCACCACCTCGATCTCGGGCAACTCCGGCTCGAAATCGTCGAAGCAGCAGTGCCTCACGGAAAAGGGTGCCGACCCAACCCTCGGGATAGGTGGTGGCCTCGGTCCGACCGCGGTGCTCGCTGCCCTGGCCGAGGCCAAGGAGGGTCTGGTCTCCAAGCGCCTCGGCATCGAGGTGTCGTCGTCCTCGGCCAGCTTCGCCGGGCAGCCCTCTACGTGTGTCACCGTCAGCGGGCACGGCAAGGGTGGCCGGTACTGCGTCACGAAGCTGGGCATCCTCTCGTACTCCGGCTCGTCCTCGTCGGACTACTTCCGGCTGACGAAGTACTCGTCCAAGCCTCCGGCCAGCCTGTTCACCCTTCCGCCCGGGGCGGCCAGCGTGACCCTGCCGGGCGGCGGATCGATCCCCTGAGGCGCCCATGGGAGACCGGTGGCAGGAGAGTGACGTCCCGCGGGGGGCGGCCTACGACCGCCGCTTCGAGGACCTGGCCGCCGCCGGCATCGACATGCACGGCGAGGCGGCGCTCGTGGACTCCCTCGGCCCGGGGTCGGTCCTCGATGCGGGTTGCGGCACCGGCCGGGTGGCCATCGAGCTGAGCCGGCGCGGGCATCCCGTCGTCGGGATCGACGTCGACGAGGCCATGCTCGAGTCGGCCCGCCGCAAGGCGCCCGACCTGGAGTGGGTGCACGGAGATCTGGCGGACCCCACGCTTGACTTCGGCCGGACCTTCGACGTCGTCGTGATGGCCGGCAACGTGTTGATCTTCGTGCCGGCCGGCGCCGAGGGCGACGTCGTGGCCAACGCCGCGCGCTGGCTGGCGCCCGGTGGCCGTCTCGTGACGGGCTACTCCTTGCACCCGGACGGCTTCGGTCCCGCCCAGCACGATGCCTTGGCCGCCCGTGCGGGCCTGACGCTCCAGGACCGCTGGTCCACCTGGGACCGACGCCCTTACGCGGCCGGGGACCGCTATGCGGTGGCCGTCCACCGGCGGGAGGGCTGAGACCCGGAAGGACCGTCCACGCAACGGAGCTGCAACCCCGGCCCGGCTTGTTGCACTGAACGTGCGGAGCAACCCCGCTTCGTTAGGCTTCTGACCATGGGAACCGAGGACCTAGATCCGATCGATCATCACATAATCGAACTGTTGTCACAGAATGCCCGCCGCACCATGGCCGATATCGGGGAGCAGGTCTCGCTGTCGGCGTCCGCCGTGACCCGGCGCATCGAGCGCCTCGAGCGCACCGGGGTGATCGCCGGCTACACCGTCGTCGTCGACCACCGCAAGGCCGGGCGCCCGATCCAGGCCTTCACCGAGGTGCGCTTCGCCGGCACCGCCGATCTGCAGGAGATCAAGGAGACGGCGATACAGCTCTCGGAGGTGCAGGCCGTGTTCACCACGGCCGGCGATCCCGACGCGCTGGTCTGGCTCCAGGTGCCCGATGTCGAGCGCCTCGGTCAGGTCATCGAGCAGCTGCGCCGACGCGGTCGCGTCACCGGCACCAAGACCCTCATCGTGCTCGATACGTGGTCGCGCCACCGGGCGCTCGAGACGAACGGCCTCCCAGCCCACCCCTAGTGCCGCGACGGGCCGGACCGTTCACGGTGCCGCTGGCCGTTGTCGCGCTGTCGTTGCTCGTCGTCGCATGCAGCTGCCCCATGCCGTTCACGTGTGTCATGGGATCGACCACCGGGCGACCTGCCGGCTGACCTTTGCCAAGGTCGCCGCCCTCGGCCCGCCGGTGCCGTCCTCGTCGCCCCCGGGGGTGGCCTACGTGTCGTGCTCCGGTGCGGGATTCTGCGCGGCCGTCCCCAACCTGAACCAGGTCGCGCCCCTCGACGGGTCGGCCTGGCCACCGCCGGACACCATCGAGGCTGCCCAGGGCATTGCGGCCGTCGACTGCACCGGCCCCACGTTCTGCATCACGATCTCGTGTCCGACGACCACCTACTGCGTGGCGGTGGACCGGTCGGGGAACGCGTTCGTCTCGACCGGGTAGCTACCAGGGCGCCAGGACGGGCGGGTCGCCGCGCCCGATGATCCAGGCCAGCAACTCGGCGGGGTCACTCCGTTCCGCCAGATGCGGCAGCTCGCGCGGCAGCCAGGCGTCGATCAGCCCCGGCGGGAATGGCACCGGGGCCAGGCCGAGGTCGCCGTGATGCACCACCACCTCGCGCCAGCGGGAGAGCGCCGCGTCCCGTGAGGTCTCCACCGTGCCACGTGACGTCCGTGAGGGGGCGTCCCACGCCGCCGCAGGGAGGTCGGCCATCACGCGCTCGACGGCGGCCGACGTCCCGCGCACGTCGAGGACCAGTTCGGACGCCGGCCGCCCCGACCCGGCCTCGATGTCGTCCTTCCGCTGCTGCAAGCCGCCCGGGTACTGGTCCCGCAGCTCGCCCTGCGCTGCGCCCTCCAACCGCCACACGACGCTGTCGGCATTGCGCGCGATGTGGGTGAGAACGTGGCCGACGCTCCACCCCGGCAGGCGGCTCGGCCCGCGTGCGGCCGCGTCGCTCAGGTCGTCGAGGCTCGCCCCGAGCGCGGCGTGGGCAGCCACGCACCCGTCCACCAACGCCGTGGGTGGCGTCGCGTCCGCCGTGGTCACGCCGGCGGGATGGTGGACTGCCCGTCGAGCATGTCCGCCATGACGGTGCGGATGAACTCGTCCGCCTCCTCGGTCATGCCGCCCGCGACCCCGCCGTAAATGGCCCCGGAGCGGGGCGTCTCGTCCGCGTGCTCCTTGGCGTAGGCGACGGCATCGGCCAGGTCCGCCGCGAACTCCGGCACCACCTGGGGCTGGGTTTGGGGCCTTGTCACGGCCATGTGGAGCGCGTTGGGGTACTGCTGCCCGTTGAAGCGCCACCCTCTCGTCCGCATGAAATCGTTCACGTGGTAGATGTCGAACTCGTCGGAGGTGAACGAGAAGAGGAACGTCGGGCGGCCCACCAGGCGCAGTTCGGGGTGCGACGTCACCGCCTCCTGCATGGCGACCGACGTCTCGAAGATCTCCCGGGCGTACCCGAGGTAGCCGGCGTGACCGAGCTGGACCATGGCGGCCCACGTGGCGGCGATCAGGCCGCCCGAGCGCGAGCCCTCCATGCCCGGCGAGGTGTACTTCCCACCGCTCCAGTCCGTCAGGTAGAAGTACTGCGCGTTGCGCAGGGCCTTGGTCCGGAAGCTGAGGACCGAGGAGCCCTTGAAGGCGTACCCGTACTTGTGCGTGTCGGCCGACATGGAGGTCACCCCGGGCACCGAGTAGTCGAAGGCGGGGATGTCGTACCCCAGCTCGCGGCCGAACGGCAGGATGAAGCCGCCCAGGCAGCCGTCGACGTGGAGCCCGATGCCGCGCTCGAGGGCGAGGTCGCTGAGGTCGCCGATCGGGTCCACGGTGCCGTAGCCGTAGTTGCAGGCCGATCCGATCAGGGCGACGGTCTGCTCGTCGACGTGGTCGCGCACCCACTCCACGTCGACCTGGGTCGTGACCGGGTCGATCGGCGCCCGTCGCAGCTCGACACCGAAGAGATGGCAGGCCTTGTCGAAGGCGGGATGGGCGGTCTCGGGCTTGATGACGTTCGGGCGCGTCACGCCCCGCACCTGGGCCGCGTGCTCGCGGTAGGCCAGGATCGCGTGCAGGATGCTGCCCGTCCCGCCGGTGGTCACCAGACCGCAGGGGTCGTCGCCGGCGGCCCGCGCCACGTCCCCGGAGTGCAGGTCGAGGGTCATTGAGATGATCTCCGCCTCGAACTTGGTGGCGCTGGGGCACATGTCCCGCTGGAGGACGTTCACGTGGGCGAACAGGCCGAAGGCCTCGTTCATGAAGTGGTAGTGGTCGTGGTCGCCGCAGTACATGGTGCCCGAGCACTTGCCGGTCTCCCAGAAGGCGTCTTCCTCCGTGGCCATGGTGCGGAGCTCGTCGAGCACCTCGTCCCGGCTCATGCCCTTGTCCGGGAGCACTCGGTTGATGGCGAAGCGGTCGGCGTAGGGGTAGTCGCTCATCGGCAGTGGCCTCCTCGGGGCGGCGGGCGCGGGCCGGCGGTGGGTCCTCGCCCGTCGGATCCGAGACTATTCAATTGGATCAATCTGGCGGGTCACGCGGGTCAATCTGGGGTCACGTGGGTCAATGGGGCGGGTCACGTGGGTCAATCGGGCGGGTCACGTAGGTCAATCGGGCGGACTCGCCGGTTTGCGATGATGTCGCGGTGCGACGACCCCCGTCTTTGCGTCGCTCCACGGGTATCGGCGTGCATGGGCGAGCGCGGACCTGGTGGCGGGCCTCACGCTCCTGGTCATCGCCGTCCCCGAGCAGCTGGCGACGTCCCGACTGGCCGGCATGCCGCCCATCACCGGCTTCTACGCCTTCGTGGCGGGGTCGGTGCTCTTCGCTCTCCTGGGCTCCAATCCCCAAATGTCGGTGGGAGCCGACTCCACCATCGCCCCACTGTTCGCCGCCGGGGTGTCCGCCCTCGCGCTGACCGGTTCTCCTCAGTACGTCGACCTGGTGGCGATCCTCGCCGTCATGGTCGGCCTCATGGTGATGCTGGTGAGCATCCTGCGGCTCGGGTGGCTCGCCGAGTTCCTGTCGACCCCCATCGTCACGGGCTTCTTGTCCGGGGTGGCCGTGATCATCATCGTCCATCAGCTGCCCGACTTGCTCGGCCTGCCCCCGACCGGCGGTTCGAACCCACACCGCATCGCCTACGTGTTCACCCACCTCGACCAGGTCAACGGGTGGACGCTGGCCATCGGCCTGGGTGTCCTGACGGTGATGTTCGCCTGCGTGCGGCTCGACCGCCGCATCCCCGGCGCGCTGATCGGGATGGTCGGCTCCACCGCGCTCGTGGCCGCGCTCGACCTGCAGGTCCACGGTGTCGCCGTTCTCGGCACCGTCCAGAGCGGCACGCTGCACCTCGGTTTGACCGGGCTGTCTGTCTCCACGCTCGGGAGTCTGGCGCCGCTCGCCGCGGTGGTGGCGCTGGTCGTCCTCACGCAGACGGCGGCGACCACCCGCGCCTTCGCCGACCAGGGCGGCTACGACGTGGACGCCGGCCGCGACTTCCTCGGTGTCGGCGCGGGGAGCGTCGTCGCCGGTCTTGTGGGCTCCTTTCCGGTCAACGCGAGCCCGCCCCGGACGGGCGCGGTCGCCACCGCCGGCGGCCGCACGCAGGCCGGTGCCCTCGGGGCGGCGCTGGCCGTCCTCCTCCTCGTCCCGGTGGCCGATGTCCTGCGGGACGTCCCGCTGGCCACCCTCGCGGCCATCTTGATCTTCGTGGCCATCCGGCTCTTCAACCCGGGCGACCTAGTCGCCATCGCCCGCTTCGACCCCTTCGAGTTCGGCCTGACCGCCGTCACGCTGTTGACGGTGGTGCTGGTCGGCGTGGAACAGGGCATCGGCGTGGCCGTCGGACTGGCCATCTTGGATCGCATTCGGCTGAGCGCCCGGCCCCAGCTCCACGTGCTCGGACGCATGCCCGGGACGACTAGCTGGGCACCGCTCTCGCCAGATCTCCCGGCCGCAGAGGTCACCGGCGTCCTCGTGCTCCTGTTCGCCACTCCCCTCTGGTTCGCCAATGCGATCCACTTCCGCGAGGAGGTCGCCCGCGCCCTTGCCGACGCTCCGGGCACCACGCGGGTCCTGGTGCTCGACACCATCGGGATGTCCGACGTCGACTTCACCGGGTCGCGGGCGTTGGGCCAGGTGCTGGCCGCGTGTGAGCGCCAGCACGTTGCGGTCGGCGTGGCCCGGGCAGGGGACCACGTCCGCGAGATGCTGCAACGTAGCGGTGTCGCGGCGCGCATCGGCGAGCGCCACTTCTTCCCGACCGTGGACGGTGCGGTCACCGCGTTGACGGCGGGACCTCAACCCCCTCCTGAGCCGCAAGCGTGACGCTCTAGCGCGAGCCGACCTCCAACTCCACCCGCACCGGGCGGTGGTCCGAACCGGCGTGGGGGAGGACGCGGCCGGCGCAGGGCCGCAGGGCACCCCGGACCAGGATGTGGTCGATCTGGCTGTGGGGGCGCCACGCCGGCCAGCTCGGTCCCTTCACGGAGCGCCGCCAGCCGCGCATGAACAGGCGGACCAGCGGCCCCCACGAGTTCATGTCCCCGGCCAGCACCGCGTCGGGCCGGGCCTCGGTGCGCAGTCTGCGCCGGAGTTCGGCGAAGTGACGCGGCGAGCCGTAGAGCAGGTGCGACATGTGGATGCCGGCCACGGAGATCGGCCGGCCGTCGACCGTCAGGTCGACCACTATGGCGGCGCGCCGTAGGCGGTCGGCCCGGAGGGGGCGCAGCCGCAGGACGCGGCTGGCCTCAATCGGGAGCTCGGGCCGGACCAGGACGGCGATTCCCATGCTGCCCGGCTCGGCCTCCTTGTAACGCTCCAGGGAATGGGTGCTCGGGCGCTTGGGGCGGAAGGGACGGATGGTGTCGAAGAAGAGCGCCCGGTTGCGGTCGCGGAAGCTCGGCTGCGCGATCCAGCGGTCGTCGGCGTCGGGCTGGGGCTGAATACGGCGGCCGTCACCGAGGGGCTCCGTCACGACCTGGTAACCGAGATGGCGCGCCGCCGCGTGGGCCTGTCCGCCGGTGGCATCTCCCTCGGCAGTCCAGGTCTCCTCGAGCGCGATGACGTCGGCATCGAGCGCGGCGATCGATCCGAGATAGTCATAGGGCCTGCCCCACCCGTCTATCCCGCAGTGCATGTTGTAGTTGGCGATGCTGAGCACGGTCCGGGAGACGATAGGCGAGCCGCGCCTCCGTTGGTACGATCGTGGCGGTGGCAGCGGGAGAGGCGCATCTGGCCCGGCGTTTGCAGCCCTTCACCACCACGATCTTCGCCACCATGTCCGAGTTGGCGGCCGCCACGGGCTCGGTCAATCTCGGTCAGGGCTTCCCCGACACCGACGGCCCCGACGAGCTGCGCGAGGTCGCGGTGGCCGCCATCCGGGAGGGGCGGAACCAGTACCCGCCGGGGAACGGCGTCGCCGAGCTCCGCCACGCCGTGGCGGCCCACCAGCGCGCCTGGTACGGCCTGGAGCTCGACCCGGAGACCGAGGTGCTCGTGACTGTCGGCGCCACCGAGGCCGTCGCCGCCACGCTCCTCGCGCTGTGCGAACCCGGCGACGAGGTCCTCATGTTCGAGCCGACCTATGACTCCTACGCGGCCGGCGCTGCCATGGCCGGCGCGGTGCCTCGCCTCGTTCGCCTGCACCCACCCGACTGGCACTTCGACCCCGACGAGCTGGCCGCGGCCGCCGGGCCGCGCACGAAGCTCGTGCTCCTCAACTCACCGCACAACCCGACCGGCAAGGTGTTCTCGCCGGACGAGCTGGCGCAGGTCGCCGCCCTCTGCACCGCCCACGACCTCGTGGCGGTGACCGATGAGGTCTACGAACACCTGGTCTTCGACGGAGCGCATGTTCCGCTGGCCACCCTCCCCGGCATGCGTGACCGCACCCTGACCATCTCGTCGGGCGGCAAGACGTTCTCCTTCACGGGGTGGAAGGTGGGCTGGGTGAGCGGGCCCGAGCCGCTGGTGGCCGCGGTGCGGGCCGCCAAGCAGTTCTTGACCTACACCAGTCCCGCTCCGTTCCAATTGGCGGTGGCGCGTGGCCTCGGCTTCGACCGGGACGCCATGGGGTGTCTCGCCACCGATCTCGGAGCCCGGCGGGACCAGTTGTGCGACGGTCTCGACGCCCTCGGCTTCGCGGTGTTCCGGCCGGCCGCCACCTACTTCGCCACGACCGACATCTCGTCGGTCGCGCCGGGCCTCAACGCCCTCGAGTTCTGCCTGGCCCTTCCCGGGCGCTGTGGGGTGGTGGCCATCCCCAGCTCGGTCTTCTACGACCCGGCGGACCCCGGGGCCGGGCGGACGCTCGTGCGCTGGGCGTTCTGCAAGCGCGCACCCGTGCTACACGACGCGCTGGCCCGCTTAGCATCGTGGTCACCATGAGCATCCCGATCACCTGGGTCGACGCGTTCAGCGACGTCGCGTTCGGCGGCAACCCGGCAGCGGTCTGCCTCCTGCGCGAGCCGCTGGACGACGAACGCATGCAGTCCCTCGCGTTCGAGCTGGGCATCGCCGAGACGGCTTATCTGACGCCGACCGGGGACCCGACGACCTTCGGCCTGCGCTGGTTCTCGCCTGCGGTCGAGATCGACCTGTGCGGGCACGCGACCCTGGCCTCGGCCCATGCCCTGCGCGAAGGGGGCACCGTCGACGGGACTGCGCCGCTGACGTTCCATACCCGTGGCGGGACCCTGCGCGCTTCGTTCGTCGGCGACCGCATCGAGCTCGACTTCCCGGCCGACCCGGTGACGCCGGGCCCGGTCCCTGTCCCGCTGCAGGGGCAGTGGCCGGGCGCCGTCGTGGCCAGCGGGCAGACCAATTTCTTCACCTTCGTCGCGCTCTCCTCGGCCGAGGCAGTACGCGCCTACGAGCCCGACCTGGGCGCCATCGCCTCCACTGGGGCCAAGGCGCTGCTGCTGACCGCCGCCGCGGGGCCGGGCTCCGGTGCCGACTACGTGTTGCGCGTCTTCGGGCCCAACGTGGGGATCGACGAGGACCCGGCGACGGGGTCGGCCCAATGCTCGGCCGGCCCCTACTGGGCGGCCGAGCTGGGGGTCGACATCCTCGTCGCCCACCAGCTCTCCCGGCGCGGCGCGACGCTCTACGTGCGCCCCGAAGGTGAGCGGGTCCGTATCGCGGGGCACGCGACCACGGTGCTCAGCGGCCAGCTGTGCTAGGGATTCGCCCGATGGGGAGCCGGGAGATGGGTCACTCCGTGGATGACCTGCGCGTTCTGGTCGAGGACCACGCGCCGGCCTCGCCGCGGGAGGTTGCAGCCCGGGACCTGTTCCTCTCTGAGCTCGTCCGGCTCAGCGCACCGTGCGACGAGCACGCCGGCCCGACCCACGTGACCGCGTCGGGCATCGTCGTCGGGCCGCGCGGCACCGTGCTGCACCGGCACAAGCGGCTCGGCATCTGGATGCAGCCCGGCGGGCACATCGACCCCGGCGAAAGCCCCGCCGAGGCGGCACTGCGCGAGGCCACCGAGGAGCTGGGCCTGGCGGTCGAGCATCCACCGACGGGCCCGGTGCTGATCAATCTGGACGTCCACGAGGCGGCTCACGGGCACACCCATCTCGACCTGCGCTACCTCCTGCTCGGCGCGGACGCCGATCCGCTGCCGCCGCCGGGCGAGAGCCCTGACGCCCGCTGGTGCAGTTGGGACGAAGCCCTCGCGACGGCCGACGCCGCGCTGATCGACGCCCTGCCCCTGGCGCGGACCGCCTACGAGGCCATGGCGTGACCGACGCCCTCGAGCACCTGCTGGCCGTCCAGGATCTCGACACGTCCGTCACCCAGCTCGAGCACCGGCGCCAGTCGCTGTTCGAGTTGTCAGGGCTCGCCGGGGTGGAGTCGCAGTTGGCCGCGGTCGAGGCGGAACGGGCCGACGCTTCGGCGCGACGCGGCGTGCTGACCGCCACCCAGAAGGAGTTGGAAGAGCAGATCGCCGTCATCAGCGAGCGCCGTGGCCTGATCGAACAGCGGATGTACGCGTCCACGAGCTCCTCGGGGCGGGACTTGCAGGCCATGAACGACGAGGTGCGCCACCTGACCGACCGGCGGGCCCAGCTCGAGGAGCTGGAGCTGGTGGCCATGCTCGAGCAGGACGCCGTTGACGCCGAGCTGGCGGCGCTGCGCGAGCGTGCCGCGCCGCTGGAGGCGCAGGCGGAGGAACTGCGCGGACAGGTGGCCAGGGACCAGGTCGAGATCGACGCCGCGCTCGGAGAGGCACTGGCCGCCCGGGCGACCGAGGCGGCGCAGGTCCCGACCGCGCTCTCCGACCGCTACGAGACGCTGCGGGGTCGCCTGAGGGGCACCGGGGCGGCGCGCCTGGTGGGCAGCCACTGCGACGGCTGTCATCTCGAGCTCTCCTCGGTGGAGGTCGAGAAGATCCGCGCCCTTCCTCCCGGAGAGGTCGCCACCTGCGAGCAGTGCGGGCGCATCCTCGTCCCCGCCTGAGCCTGAGGGGGTGCGTCGACCGTGCTGATCCTGGTCCGTCACGGTGAGTCGGTGGCCAACGCGCAGGGACTGCTGCTCGGCCGCACCGACGCCGATCTGACCGAGACCGGTCGGGCCCAGGCGTTAGCGGCGCGCGCCCTGGTGTACGGGCCCGCAGTCGAGGTGCGCTCGAGCCCGCTCCGGCGTGCCCGCGACACCGCGGAACTCCTGGCGTTGGGCCCACCGATTGCCATCGACGAGCAATGGATCGAGGTCGACTACGGCGAGTTCGAGGGCCAGCCCCTGGGCGGCATCCCAGCCGAGGTGTGGCAGCGCTGGCAGCGCGACCCGCGAGTTCCGTCCCGAGGGCGGCGAGACCCTGGCCGAGGTGGACCGCCGCATCACGGACACCTGTGAGGAGTTGTTCTCCACCGACGGAGCCGGTGCCCGGCGCGCCGACGGTGACGTGGTCGTCGTGAGCCACGTGAGCCCGATCAAGGCCGCAGTGGCCTGGGCGCTCGGGACCGTCGACCTGTACTGGCGCCTTCATCTGCGCACCGCCTCGGTCACCCGTATCGGGTGGAACCGCGATGCGCCGATCCTGCACGGCTTCAACGAGGTGGCGTTGGCGCCCCGCCAGCCCGGAGCGCCACAATCACCTCGTGCCTGACGCCCCACCCACCCTCGCCGCGCTCCGCCCGCCTCCCGGGTCCACCGAGGAACCGGTTCACCGTCGGACGATCACCATGGAGGTGTTCCGACGTGCCGACTACTTCGCCGTGGTGGGGACCTTGCACGACGAGCGACCCTGGGCCGACGGCGACTACGGTCCGCGCGACCTCCACTTCATGGACCTGGGCCTGGTGGTCCGGCTGTCCGACATGACGATCGTCGATGCCGTCGCCGACATGAAGACGTTCCCCCATGCCGAGTGCACGGAGATCGAGCCGAACTTCCGCGACCTGATCGGCCTCTCGGTGGGGCGGGGCTATTCCGGCGCGGTGCAGGAGCGCTTCGGCCGTCAGCGCGGCTGCAGCCACCTCGAATTCCTGGCCCGGGCCATCGGGCCGGTCGTCGTGCAGGGCCTCACCTCTTCGGCGGCCTGGCAGGTCGAGAAGGGGGACGGCGAGCACCCGATGCGCGAGGGCGGCTTCCCCTTCCTGGCCAACACGTGCCACCTCTGGACCGAGGACGGACCCGGACCGCAGAAGATCGCCATCGGTTGGCGGCCAGGCCAGTTCGGGTACCCCGCGCCCAGTGTCGCCGAGATCCGCCGGCGCCTGACCGAGGACGTCTAAGACGCTATCGGCCTCCTGCTGACGGTCGCCCTGGGCCGGCCGTCGTCCTCGCTGCCGCCGAGGAGCCTGCAGTCGCGCATCGATTCCGTCCTGCCCCGCCCCGATGGCAGGACACCGCGGCCGGCCCCGGGAGTAGGTTCAGGCTGACCACGGGCGGCCCACGCATGGGTGGTGCTCGCTGGCGCCCAGACCGGAAGGCACGCATGGCTCGGAGGAAAATGGGAGCACGGGGTGGGGCGGTCCTCGCCGCCGCCCTCTTGACCGGAGCGGCGCTGGCGTCGTGCTCATCGTCGAGCTCGTCGTCGGCGGTCCTGCTCGTCGGCACGTATCACGGGAAGGCTGGCCAGTACAGCTCCATCCAGGCCGCGGTCAACGCCGCGCAACCCGGCGACTGGATCCTGGTTGCTCCGGGCGACTACCACGAGACCGACGACGCCCACAGCACCTCAAAGGCCCAATTCGGCACAGGCGACCACGGCGGCGTCGTGGTGCACACTTCCGATCTGCACATCCGCGGCATGAACCGCAGCACGGTCATCGTGGACGGGACCAAGGCCGGCGGTGCGACGGCCTGCAGCTCGGCCCCGCAGGACCAGAACCTCGGTCCGGTCGTCGGTGGCAAGCACCAGGGCCGCAACGGGATCGTGGTGTGGAAGGCGAACGGCGTGAGCATCGAGAACCTCACCGCGTGCAACTTCCTGGGCGGCGCGGGCGACTCGGGGAACGAGATCTGGTGGAACGGCGGTGACGGGTCGGGCAAGATCGGCCTGTCGGGCTACACCGGCGCCTATCTCACGGGGACCAGCACCTACTTCGGCACCGAGGACACGGCGGCGCAGTACGGCATCTTCTCGTCGAACGCCCAGGGACCGGCCAGTTGGAACCAGCTGTACGGCTCCAACATGAACGATTCGGGCATGTACGTCGGCGCCTGCCATCAGGCCTGCGACGTCACCATCGACCATGCCTGGATGGAGAACAACGCCCTCGGCTATTCGGGCACCAACTCGGGCGGGGCGATCGTCATCGAGAACTCGCAGTTCGACAACAACGAAGACGGGGTCGACACGAACACACAGATCGCCGGCGACCCTCCGCCACCCCAGAACGGCGCGTGCCCGCACGGCGCGACCAGCCAGGTGACGCACACTCATTCGTGCTGGGTGTTCATCCACAACAACGTGCACGACAATAACAACGGCGACGTCCCCGAGGCCGGCGATGCGGCGGCCGGGCCGATCGGGACGGGCATGACCCTCTCGGGCGGCCGCAACGACACGGTGATGGACAACACCTTCTCGAACAACGGAGCCTGGGGGATCCTGTTCGTGCCCTACCCCGACAGCGGGACGCCCTCGCTCAACCAGAAGTGCGCCGACTACGGCGGGTTTCAGGTCAGCGGTATCGGGTGTGTCTTCGAGCCGGAGGGCGACGCGCTGCTCGGCAACACCTTCGTCAACGACGGCTCCTTCGGCAACCCCTCCAACGCGGACTTCGGGCAGATCGTGCTGCACGCGGGCCTGCCGTCGAACTGCTATTCCGACAACACCGCGCCCCGGGGCAGCGCGCCGCCGACTTTGGAGCAGCTGCAGCCGACCTGCGGCGTGACGACGACGACCACCAACAGCGACAACACCCTCCTGGCCCAGGTGGAGTGTGATTCGCGGCTGGCCCCGTGCCCCGCCGGCGCCAACTACCCTGCCCAGACCGGCGTGCACCTCACTCCCTTGCCCGGCGGGTTGCCGACGATGGCCAATCCGTGCGCCGGCGTGCCTTCGAACGCCTGGTGCCCGTCCGGGGGGTCGAGCGGCTCCTCGCTCGGGGTCCCGGCCGGTGGGCGCGGACCCGGGGGCGCGGTCCAGGCGGGACGGGCTGGGCCACGGCGCCGGCCCTCGCCTTCAGCTACCTCCGGGGGGTGGCGTAAACGCTCACGGCGGCGACGCGACGACGCGGCCCGCCTCCAGCGTCACGACGGTGTCGCAGCGCGCCGCCTCGGTGCCCCGGTGCGTGATCACCAAGATGCTCCGCTCCCCGGCGGCCGCGAACACGCCGTCCAGGAGCTCGTCGGCCAGCCGGGTGTCGAGACCGCTGGTGGGCTCGTCGAGCACGAGGACGTGACCGGGGGCCAGCAGGGCGCGGGCCACCGCGAGGCGCCGGCGCTCACCGCCAGACAGTGCGACGCCGTCTTCACCGACTGGCGTGTCGATCCCGTGGGGCAGCGCGGCGACCCAGGACTCGAGGCGGACCGTGCGCAGCGCCTCGCTGATCTCCTGCTCGGTGGCGTCGGGCCGGCCCAGGGTGAGGTTCGACCGCACGGACCCCGCGAACATCTGCGCGCGCTGGTCGGCCAGCGCGCAGGCTCCCGCGTGCGTCCGCCTGCAGCAGGCGCTCCACATCGGTTCGACCCAGTGACAGCGTGCCGCCCTCGAGCGGCCAGTAGCGCAACAGCGCGGTCACCAGGCTCGACTTGCCCGCACCACTCGAGCCGGTCACGGCGACCCGGCCGCCGGCCGGTAGGCGCAAGCTCACCCCGTCGACGGCACGGGGGAGGCCGGGGTCGTAGCGCAGGGCGGCATCTTCGAAGGCCACCGCGGGCACGCCTGCCGCCAGGGGAGACGGGTCGACCGGGTCGCGCACGGGGATCGGCACGGCCTCGAGCGCGAACAGGCGTTCGGCCGAGGCCCGCACCGCCAGCGAGCGGCCCACCGCCATGGGCACTCCCGGGACGGTCTCGAAGGTGGCGAACGCGGCGAGCGGCAGCACGGCGACCATGACCTGGCCGAGATGGTGGCCGTGGACCGCAGCCACACCGGTGGCCAGCACGGCGGTCACCGCCACGGCGAGGCAGACCTGCATCAGCACCGTCGTCCCGGTGGCGAGGCGGGCGTGCCGGCGCTCGAGCCTGTCCGAGCGGGCGCCCAGTTCCTCGACGGCGCCGAGCATGGTGGCGTCGGCGCCGAAGGCCAGCAGCTCGGGGGCGCCGGCCAGCGCGTCGACCACCTGCGCGGAGAGGGAGCCGGCGAGCGCGGCCAACTCGTCGTCGCCACTACGGCGCCAGGTGAGCAGGGCGGGCACGACCAGGGCGACGAGGAGCGGGAGGCCCAGCGCCAGGGCGGCCCAGGGGAGGATGAGGCCGACGGCGACGGTGCCGATCACTGCGGCCCCGACGGCCACGGCCACCGGGAGCAGGGTGCGGAGGTAGAGGTCCTGCAGCGCGTCGACGTCGTCGATGGCGCGAGCGAGCAGGTCGCCGCTGCGCCACCCGGCGAGCGCGGCCGGCACCCGGGGGGACAGGCAGTCGTAGAGCCACAGCCGCCAGCGGGTCAGGGCGCGCAACGCGGCATCGTGGCCTACCAGGCGTTCGGCGTAGCGCAGCGGCCCGCGCAGAAAGGCGAGGACCTCGACGGCGGCCAGGATGCCCACCAGCGCGGACAGCCCTGGTCGCAGTGCGGCGCGTCCAACCACGTAGCCCGACCCGGCCAGCAGGCCGATGGTCGCCGCGGCGGCGGCCAGGCCGAGCAGCCCGGCCAGGGCCAGCCGCCCGTAGGGCGTGCCCGGCTCAGAGAGCACGCGCCGGAGTGGACCCCGTTTCCCAGCCCCGCGCCGTTTCCCAGCCGCTGTCCGGTGCGCCGGCCCCGGCCCGTGTCCGGGTCACGGCGAGACCGCCAGCGGGAGGCCGGCGGCCGCCGGCAGGGTCACCACGGTGTCGAATCGGGGGAGCAGCAGCGGCTCGTGCGCCGCCACCACGACGGTGCGCCCCGCCAGCCACGGTTCGATCGCCGGGGCCAGGCGAGCCACGGTCGGCTGGTCGAGCGCGGCGGTCGGCTCGTCGAGCAGCAAAATCGGTGCCGGGCGGAGCAGCGCCCGCGCCAGTGCCACCCGCTGGCGCTCGCCGGAGCTCAACGTCAGGCCGTCGTGGCCGAGGGCCGTCCGGAGGCCATCGCCCAGGTTGGCGAGCAGATCGGAGAGGCCGACCGCGTCCAGCACGCGCCGCAAGTCTTCGTCGGACGCGTCGGGAGCACCCAACCGGAGGTTCTCCGCCAACGTCGCGTTGAAGAGGTGCGGCCGCTGCGGGAGCCACGAGAAGTGGCCGCGCCACGCCGCGACGCTCTCCTGGCTGCACGGCCGTGACCCGAAGGCCATGGTCCCCGCGGTCGGCTCGACGAAGCGCAGCAGCGCGCCCAGCACCGTCGACTTGCCGGACCCCGACGGTCCGGTAAGAGCCAGGCCGCGTCCCGGGCGGCGCCTGCAGGGAGAAGCTGGTGAGCGCACGACCTTCCCGGTGTTCGTAGCGCACCTCGAGACCGTCGATCGTGAGGGTCGCCGCGTCGTCGCGCGGCCGTTCGCCGCGCGGCCGTTCGCCGTGAGGCCGTTCGGCTGTCACCGCGAGGGGAGCGGGCGTCCCGAGCACCTCGAGGACACGGGCCGCCGCGGCCTGGCCTTCGGTGCTGGCGTGGAACTCGGCGCCGGCGCGACGCAGCGGGATGAAGATCTCGGGCGCCACGAGCAGGACGGCCATGGCGGTCTGCAGGCCGAGCTCACCCCACAGCAACCGGAGCCCGAGCACCATGGCGACGAAGCCGACCCCGAACCCGGCGATCATGTCCATGGAGAGCGCCGAGAGGAAGGCGACGCGTAGCGTGCGCATGGTGGCCGAACGCACGCCTTCGGTCGCCGCCTCGACCTCGCGGCGCCCCTGCATCTCGCGGCCGAAGGCGCGCAGGGTGGGCAATCCCTCGACGAGCCGGAGCACGCGGCCCGCCAGCGAGCCGAGCCTCCGCCACTGGCGCTCCGAGCGCTTGGTCGCTTCCCGGCCGAACGCGATCATCGTCACCGGCACGGCCAGCACCAGGGCGACCACGACCGCGAACGACAGCCAGTCCTGCGTGGCCACCCAGACCAGGAGGATCAGCGGGATCACGGCGGCCGCGGTCGCCTGCGGGAGGTAGCGCGCGTAGTAGGTGTGCAGCGAGCGCAAGCCCCTGGTGGCCGTGAGTGACAGCTCGCCGGGGCGTTCTCCGGCCAGCCAGCCCGGGCCGAGCACCAAGGCGTGTCGCAGCAGCCGGCCGCGCAGCGTGGCCACCACGCGGTCCGCCGCGCCCAGTGCCGACAGGTCGCCGGCGCCGTGCAGCGCGGCGCGGGCCAGGACGGCCAGCCCGACCACGACGATGGCCGGCGTGACCGCGGAGAGCGATGCGTGGTGCAGCAGGGAGCGTTCGACGACGTCAGCCAGCGCCACGGCCTGCACTATGACGGCCACCGCGCTCGACACGGCCAGGGCCACGGCGGTCACCGCGACCCGCTGGAGCCCGGGCACCCGGGCCGCCAGCTCCGGGTCGACCAGGCGGGGCCGGCTCCGCCGGGGGTGTGCGTTCACAGGCTGAATGTCGTGTCCTTCACCGAGACCGTCCTCCCGATGAGCCCTTCGGTGATGGCGAGGTGGGCGGTGCCAGCATCTTCGCAGGTGGCCGCAGTACGGACCCCATCGGGGAGGTCCGCCACGATCGCGGCGCGCACCGGTTCGAGCCCGGCCTCGCCGCCGTAGGTCACGGTGAAGGAGACCACGCGGGCCGCGGTGGGTTCGGCCGGTGGGACGTCCACCACCGGCACGACCTCAGTGGCGGCGATGGCCTCGGCCGCCAGGTCGGCCCGGAGGGTCCCGCCGCGTCCCTCCGGAGGGGCCGCCCCCCAGACGGCCAGCCCGGGCTTTGAGAGCATGCCCGACACGGTGGTGAGCAGGCCGAGCTCGGCGGGCTCGTCCCGTAGTCGCCGGCCGAGGGTGCCCAGCGACTGCAGGACGAAGTGGTTGAACGGCCCGCCTGCGAAGGCCATGCCCCCGGTGAGCGTGGGAGTCCCCCCGGGGTCGAGCCCGAGCTCGCGCTGCTGCACCCGCACCGCGGCGGGGAAGCACGAGTACACCTCGGCGAGGCGGAGCTCGGCCAGCGGGCGTCCGAGGTGACCCGCCGCGGCACGCCCGAGCACACCCATGGCCGGCCACTGCTCCAGGCGGCGCCGGGCCGTCAGGGTCACCGCCTCGGACGAGTGGAGCGCCACGTGGGGGAAGAGCCAGCGGTCCGGGGCCACGCCGGCCTCCCTGGCGCGCTCCGCCGAGCAGATCACCAGGGCTGTCGACTGGTTGACCGTCCACTGGCTGGCGTGCCAGCGGTTGTAGGGGTGGGCGAGTGGGCGGTTGTGTGGTCCGGAGGTGGCGATGCTCGCCGCGTCGCGGGGCTCTCCGAAGGCGGCCGAGGGGTTGTGGGCCGCCACCGCGTTGAAGCGGGCCCAGAGCGCGGCGATCTCGTCGCGCTGACGCTCAGCCGGGAGACCCAGGGCTGCGGCCAGCGCGTTCTCGATGAGCGCGTACTGCTGCACGGGCGGCAGTACCATGCCCGCCGCCACCTCCACCGGGGCCACGAAGTCCGGGGGCCGCGTCAACACCTCGTCGGGCGGGTCGTCCTCCTCGTTGATCTCGACGCCGCCGTCGCGCGCCCACGCCCGCGCCTCGGCGCCGGCGACGACGACCGTACCGAACCGTCCGGCTGCCACGGCCGCCAGCGCGAAATTGATCACCTCCTGCTGGGAGACGCCGATCTCACCCAGGACCGTGTGGGCCCGGGGTGATCCGATGCGCCGGGCGACGGTGCGCGCCGGGTCGGTGAGCGACCACGTGCCCTGCGGCACGGCGATGCAGTCGACGCGGCCGAGGAGTCGCGGTGCGCCGGCATCGGCCGCCGCCCCAGACACTGCGTCGGTCATGAGGTCCACCACGGGCGCCCCGTCGTCTGCGGCGCCCAGCCCGACCAGGACGGGAAGGTGAGGGTCGAGGGAGCGCATCGGTCCGGCCACGACGCCCGATGCTACGGTCCCGCCATGGCGACCGGTGAAGCAGGCAAGTGGGAGGGCGAGCTCGCGGACTTCACGAAGGAATCCTTCGAAGCCGACGGCAAACGACGGGACGTCTTTCGGATCGGGACCGGTCCGGCGGTGATCGTCATCAGCGAGATCCCGGGTATCACCCCCCTGGTGGCGCAGTTCGGCCGCCGGGTCGCCGCGGCGGGGTGCACGGCGGTCCTGCCGGTGCTCTTCGGTGATCCGGGGCGCCCGGCCTCGGCGGTCTACGCGCTGCAGTCCCTCGGGCCGGCCTGCGTCTCGCGGGAGTTCTCCGCCTTCGCGCTGAGGAAGACGAGCCCGGTCACCGTGTGGTTGCGCAAGCTCGCGGCCGCGGAGCACGAGCGCTGCGGCGGCCCGGGGGTGGGCGTGGTCGGCATGTGCTTCACCGGCGGCTTCGCGCTGGCCATGATGGTCGACGACGTCGTCCTGGCCCCGGTGTTGAGCCAGCCGTCGCTGCCGTTCCCGCTCTCCAAGAAGTACAAGGCGGACATCGGGATCTCCGACAGCGACCTCTCCCGGGTGAAGGAGCGCGCCGCGGCCGGGACCTGCCTGCTCGGCCTGCGCTTCACCAAGGACCCCTTCTGCTTCGAAGAGCGCTTCGAGACCCTGCGTCGCGAGCTCGGCGACGCGTTCATCGCGGTGGAGATCGACTCGGCCCCCGGCAATCCGCACGGCCACCCCAAGGCGGCCCACTCCGTATTGACCGAGCACCTGGTCGACCGGGAGGGCACGCCGACGCGGGCGGCGCTGGACCAGACGCTCGCGTTCTTCCGGGAGAAGCTCGAGGTGGGCACGGGTCCCGGCCCCCGGCCCGACGCCACGTAGGGCTCAGGCCGGCGCCCGCAGGATCTCCTCGCATACCCGCTCGCCCGAGCGCACCGCACCGTCCATCGCGCCGTACGACGTCGATGCTGTCTCGGTGCCGGCCCAGTGCAGCCGCCCGACGGGCTCGCGCAGCCGGCGCCCGTACTGGGTCAGCACGCCGGTGGGGAAGTGGCCCATGGAGCAGCCCCGCGTCCATTGCTCCTCGGCCCAGTTCTGCTCCATGACCTCGAGCGGGGAGGCGGCCGAGGGTCCCAGGCGCCGGCTCAGCGTGCGCACGAACACCGCACGGCGCTCCCCCTCCCCGAGGGCGGCCAGGGCGCGGGCCCGTGGCCCGGCCGAGTACCCGGCCACGATCCCCTGGGCGTGGTTCGGTTGGCCGGTGTCGAGCGTGACCTCGATCTCGTCGTCGGTGGCGACGGTCGCCCCCGACAGACCGTCACGCCGCCAGAACGGCGAGGCGTAGATGGCCACCATCTTGACCTCGGTGCCCGCCGGCACCTGGTGGAGCAGGAGGGCGTGGTCCGCCGGCAGCACGGGGTCGAAGCGGATCCCGGTCGCCAGGGCGCGCGGCAGGGCGACGACGACACGCCGGGCCGACACGACGCACCCACCGCCGGCTACCTCCACCCGGTCGCCCGCCTGCCGCACGGCGGCCGCGGGCGTTCCCAGCACGACCGCCGCGCCGAGCTCCGCCGCCATGGCGTCGGGGATCTGCCCCACACCGCCCTCGAACTGCGCGTCCTGATAGCCGCCGGCGATGTTCATGAGGGACTCGATCCCCCCGGCCGAGCGGGCCAGGAAGAGCCAGTTGAGCAGCGAGACCTCGGAGAGGTCGGCGGCGAAGCAGGCCCGCACGGTCGCCTCGATCAGGTCGCGGGCCACTCGGGTGGGCACCCTCGTCGCGCTGAGCCAGGCCCGAACCGAGAGCGCGTCCCATTGGGCCGCCCTGGGCGCGTCCCACGGCGCGTCGACGGGGACCTTCTTGGCCATGGCGTTCATCCGTGCGATGGCCTGGCCCGCGCTGAGCAAGGCCACCGGGCTCACCCGGGGGATGTCACCGCGGTAGCGACGGACCTTCCCGCGGGTGGCCAGCACGTTGTCGCCGTCGACGAACGTCTTGAAGGTGGCGACGCCCATCTCCTTGGCCAGCGCGTGCATGCGGTCGTGGTGGGGGGCGACGAAGCAGCCCCCCATGTCGACGGGCACGCCGTCGCGACTGGTCCTCGTCCACACCCGGCCCCCGACCCGGTCCCGCGCCTCGAGCACGACCACCGAACGGCCTGCCTGGCTGAGGCGGCGGGCCGCCGTGAGGCCGGCCAACCCCGCTCCGACGACGCAGACCTCGGCTTCCCTCGTGCTCATCAGCACCTCCCCGGGGTACCTTGGATGATAACATGCGTGCCGCCCGCATGTAAATGTCCGAACGAGGAGAGCGAGAGGACGGTGGCCACGACCGAGAGCACGCCGCGGGAGACCCAGGCCCTCCGTTCGGCCCGCACCCGCCGGGCCCTGCTCGATGCGGCCCGGGACCTCTTCGCCGAGAAAGGGTTCGCCGCCACCGGGCGCGAGGAGATCGCCGAGCGGGCCGGCGTGACCCGGGGGGCGCTCTACCACCATTTCGCCTCGAAGACCGAGCTCGCCGCCGCCGTGGTGGCCGAGCTCGAGGGCGAGCTCGTGGAGCTGGTCGTGGCCGCGGCCCGGCGGGGGACGGGTGTGCGGGACCAGCTGCACCGCGGTTGCCGGGCCTACATGGACGCCTGCGCCGAACCGACGATGGCCCGGATCCTGGCCGACGCCCCGGCGGTGCTCGGCATCGAGGCGTGCCGCGCCCTCGATGCGGTGGCCTGCACACCACTTTTGGCCGGGGTCTTCACCCAGGCGGAGGCGGAGGGGATCACGGTGCCGGGGGACGCGGAGGTGGCCGCCGCCCTGCTGCTCGGCTGCCTCAACGAGGCGGCCGGGCTCGTTGCTGCGGCACCGGGGGACGAGGACCTGCGGCGCCGGGTCGGCGGCACGGTGGACGAGTTCCTCACGCGGCTCTTCGGCTGAACGCAAGAAGCCGACCACATTGAGCCGACCACATTGAGCCGACCGCGTTGAGCGGGGGCGGCGCGGGTGCCAGGATGTCGCCACACACCGAGTTCAGCCGAGGAGAGCCATGCCCGATTTCGTCATGACCATCGCCGGGGAGGCCGCCCCGACCGAGGACACGTTCGGGGTCCGCAACCCGGCCACGGGCGAGGTCTTCGCCCAGGCACCCGAGTGCACCCGCCAGCAGCTCGATGCGGCGTTCGACGCCGCGGCCAAAGCCGCCCGCGACTGGAAGGCGGACGAGGCGGCGCGGCGAGCCGTCCTGCTGAAGGCGGCCGACGTTCTGATGGCGTCGTCGGCGGACCTCGCCCCGGTCCTCACCGCCGAGCAGGGCAAGCCGCTCAGCGACGCGGCCATCGAGGTCTTCGCCTCGGCCATCTGGAGCCAGTACTTCGCCAACCTCGACATGCCGACGCAGGTCATCCAGGACGACGACTCGGCCTACGTGGAGCTGGCGCGGCGGCCGCTCGGTGTCGTGGCGGCCATCACGCCGTGGAACTTCCCGTTGACGCTCGCCTTCTGGAAGATCGCGCCGGCGTTGCTGGCCGGCAACACCCTGGTGCTCAAGCCCTCGCCGTACACACCGTTGACCACGCTGAAGGTGGGCGAGCTCCTGCGCGACGTCTTCCCGCCCGGCGTCGTCAACATCGTGAGCGGGGGTGACGAGCTCGGCGCCCTCATGACGACGCACCCCGTGCCGCGCAAGATCAGCTTCACCGGTTCGGTCGAGACCGGCAAGAAGGTCGCCCTGTCGGCGGCCCCCGACCTCAAGCGCGTCACCCTCGAGCTCGGCGGCAACGACCCCGCCATCGTGTTGGACGACGCCGACCCCGCCGCGGTGGCCTCGGCGATCTTTGCCGGCGCCTTCAACAACAACGGCCAGGTGTGCTCGGCGATCAAGCGCGTCTATGTCCCCGAGGCCCTCTACGACGACGTGGTCGAGGGCCTGGCGGCGCACGCCCGCTCCATCAAGGTGGGCGAGGGCACCGAGGACGGCGTGAAGCTCGGCCCGATCAACAACGAGCCTCAGTACGAGCGGGTGAAGGAGCTCGTGGCCGACGCGCTCTCTCACGGCGCCACGGCCGTGACCGGGGGGAAGGCCATGGACCGCCCCGGGTACTTCTTCGAGCCGACCATCCTCACCGGTCTGTCCGACGGGACCCGGATCGTCGACGAGGAGCAGTTCGGTCCCGCCCTGCCGGTCGTGCCCTATCGGGAGCTGGGCGACGCCATCGACCGCGCCAACGCCACCCACTTCGGGCTGTCGGGCTCGGTGTGGGGTGCCGATACCGAGCGCGCGTCGGAGGTGGCCGCGCAGCTCGAGTGCGGCACGGCGTGGGTGAACACGCATCTCGCCCTGGCGCCACAGCAGCCCTTCGGCGGCTTCAAGTGGAGCGGAATCGGCGTGGAGAACGGGCCGTGGGGCCTGGCGGAATTCTCCGAGTTCCAGGTCGTGCACCGCTCCAAAGCGCCCAACGGATTGAACGCCAACACAGCGTCGCTCCTCTCCTGACCCGGAGGCGGTCGCCCGGGTCGATCGCCGGCCCGGAGTCAGCTGGTCGTGGTCGTGGTCGAGGTCGCGTCCCCGGGCGTCCCGTGGGTCGCCGCGCCCTTGAGGTCCTGCACGATCTGGCGGACATCGGAACGCCCCCTCTCGAGCGCGCCGATGCCCGTCTGATCGGAGGACCTCGATGCGGCCAGCAGGTCGTGGTTGGCGTTCCACTGGGGCGGCGTGAAGGCCAGCACGGTTGCGGCGAGACCGTTGGTGGCGTTCGTCGCGGTGCCGATCTGGCTGTTGAGGTCGTCGATCAGGGGCTGCAACTGGGCCTGGTTGCCCGGGTTGACCCGCGCCTGCGCCTTGGCCGCATCTGACGTGAGCTTGGGGATCGCGGTCGTGGTGGCGCGGTCCGTGTCGGCGGCGATGCGGGCAGCGGGGAGCACGAGCACGTAGACGCGGTAGCCGTTGAAGATCGACCCGAAGTCCTGGGCCGCCGGCGCGACGGCGGTGTCGCCCTGGATCTTCTGGTCGAGCTGCTGCAGGGGCACGATGTCGGCGCCGAGATACGACACCAGTGTCCCCTGGCCGGCGCCCAGTTCCTTGGCACCGTTCACCTTGGCAATGGCTGCGTTGAGCGCGTTGACCCGATCGGTGATGTCCGTGGCCGCTCTGGCCTTGATGCCCGCCAGCGTGGTCGGCACAGCAGGACCGGCCGACGTCGGAGCGGTGGCGGCGCCTGCTCCTTCGTCGATGCCCACGCCCACAGCGCCGACGCCGACGATGCCGATGGCGCCGAGCGTGGCGCCGGAGGCCAGGGCGACGGCACCGAGTCGAATCAGATCACGCATCATGTCTGCGTCCTCCCGTCCGGGCCTCCCGCGGTGGGGTGCCTGTCGTTGCATCGTGCGCGGCGAGGGTGAGCGTCGTGTTCGGCAATCGTCATGGTTCTGTAAGGGATGAGCGGGTCGGGCAATTCGGGGTGCGGGAGGTGGGAGGCTAAGAAGGTGAGCGCGGACAACGGGACGGTGGTCGTCATCGAGGACGACCCGCACATCGCCGACCTGCTCGATCTCTACCTCCGTCGGGAGGGCTTCCGGGTGCTGCTGGCCGGCGATAGCGAAAAGGGCCTTCAGGCCTTCGCGCGCGAGGATCCCTGGATCGTCATCCTCGATGTCGGCCTGCCCGGTGCTCGCGACGGGTTCGAGGTATGCCGCGAGATCCGCGCCCGGAGCTCGGTGCCCGTGCTCTTCCTCACGGCGCGCGATGACGAGGTCGACCGGATCCTCGGGCTGGAGCTCGGTGCCGACGACTATCTGGTCAAGCCGTTCTCCCCGAGGGAGCTGGTGGC
Source organism: uncultured Acidimicrobiaceae bacterium (assembly GCA_963736515.1). Classification (GTDB taxonomy): domain Bacteria; phylum Actinomycetota; class Acidimicrobiia; order Acidimicrobiales; family RAAP-2; genus Bog-473. The sequence goes on from CAVTPE010000017.1 coordinate 78,645, forward strand.
GCGGGTGCGGGCGATCCTGCGCCGGACGAGGGAGGGTCCGGCGCCGCAGGACGTGATCGCCCTCGATGGCATGGAGGTGGACCTGCGCCGCCGCGAGGCGCGTCGGGCCGGCGAGGCCGTCGCCCTCACCACCCGCGAATTCGACCTCCTCGCGTTCCTCGCCAACAACGTCGGGCTGGCACTCTCGCGCCAGCAGCTGCTCGACGGCGTGTGGGGCACCGACTGGTACGGGGACGAGCGCACGGTCGACGTCCACGTGGCCCAGCTGCGCAAGAAGCTCGGACCCGATCTCCCACTCGCCACCGTCTGGGGCGTCGGCTACCGGTTCGGCTGACGGATGCGCCGTCGCCTCATGCTGGCCATGGTGGGCCTGGTCGCGGTCGTCCTCGTGATCGCCGGCGCGGGCAGCCTGATCCTCACGCGCAACGCGGCACGTCAGCAGGCCGAGTCGCAGCTGGTCTCCGAAGTCAACTCGATCACCTCGTCGAAGATCGGGTCGGAGTCGCTCAAGGTGCTGAAGGTCGTCCGCACGACCCTCAAGCTCGAGGACGCGGATGTCATTCAGATCGACCGCGCCGGCAACGTGGTCACGCCGCTGCCCGAGGGCCTGACGCCAGAGGACATCGACGTGGCTGCGGTGCAGTCGGGACAGACAACCTCTGGACGCAAGGGCAGCACCGTCTATGCGGTGGCGCCGGTGACGCTGTCCGCGTCAGAGCTGGCCCGTTTGCAGGCTCGCCGCCACTTCGCGTTCGAGGGGACGTTCGCCGTCCTCTTGACCCGTGACGTCGGCGACCTCGGGCCGAGCTGGGGATACTTCATCATCGCCGGGGGAGCGGCGCTGCTCGTGGCCGCGTTGGTGGCGTGGCAGATGAGCCGACGCATGGCGCGTCCGTTGGTGGAGGCCATGGAGGTGACCGGCCGCATCGCGTCGGGCGAGCTGACCAGCCGGGTCCCCGTACGGAGCGGCGACTACCCCGAGTTCGCGTCGCTGGCCGGTTCCGTCAACGGCATGGCGCAGAGCCTGGAGGACAGCCGTGATCGCGAGCGCCACCTGCTTCTGGCCGTCTCGCACGACCTCCGCACACCGCTCACCTCCATCCGCGGCTTTGCCGAGGCCATTCAGGACGGGGCCATCGACGACAGCGCGCAGGCGGCCGACGTGATCATCGCCGAGTCACGCCGGCTGGAGCGTCTTGTCGGCGATCTCCTCGACCTCACGAAGCTCGAGGCGCACCAGATGTCGATCGCGCTCCGCCCCACCGACGCCGCCGAGGTGGTCACGACAACCGCCGAGGGGTTCCGGCCCGCGGCGGCCAAGAGCGGGCTCGCCATCGCAGTCCAGGTGCCCGGCCACGAGGGCGTTGCCTCGGCAGTGTCCTCGGTCCAGGTGGCGGCAGACCCGGATCGGCTGGCGCAGCTGCTGGCCAACCTCCTCGAGAACGCCATGACGTTCGCCCGGACCACCGTCGCGGTGCGGTTGGCCGAGGACCTTGCGTCCAGATCGAGCATCATCACGGTCGACGATGACGGACCGGGCATCGCCCATGGAGACCTGGACCGGGTGTTCGAGCGCTTCTACCGGGCCGACCGGGGGCCGAACCGGCAGATGGGCTCGGGACTCGGCCTGGCGATCGTGGCCGAGCTGGCCGCGGCCATGGGCGCCACGGTGCGCGCGGAGTCACCGGTCAATGGCAACGGCGGGTCCCGTTTCGTCGTGACGCTGCGCCGGTGGCGCGCGCCGGCGCCCGCCTCGCCGGCCGTCTGAGCGCGCGGCATCGGATCAGGGCGGGCGGGTGGGCGGGTGTCGCCAGTGCTGGGGACGGGGTGCTGCCCGGCGAGCATCGCGGGCCGCCCTCCGGTTCTGCGGCGGTATGGCAAGCTTCCGACCCGTCGGGATCACCAGGGAGGGCGTGCAGAAGAGTGATGCAGGGATTGGGAAGATGTGTCGGCGCAGGCTCGTGACCGCCTGATGGGTCTGCTCAGCCACTCCGATCAGGCGCAGTGGGAGGAGGACGGGTGGTGCCTGGTGCCCGGCCTCCTGCCACCGGAGGTCGTTGCCGCCGCCCAGGCGGTGCTGCCCGGGCTTGTCCCGACGGCCGAGGAGTTCGCGGACGATGTCGATCCGGCGCGCAACGAGCCGTTCCGGGTCGATTCGCACCGGGTCATGCCGCGCTTCCCCTTCGAGGACCGCGCGCTGAACGACATCGTCGTGCACGATCGCATCATCGACCTGGCCGAGCAGTTGCTCGGGATCACCGACCTGCGCCTCTACCAGGCCATGCTGAGCGCCAAGTATGCCCAAGCGGCGCTGAACGACGAGCAGCTCCTCCATGTCGACTTCGGCAATCACACCCTCGTCGTGCCCCGCCACGAGCCGGGTTACCAGCAGCTCGAGATGTTCGTCTACCTGAGCGACGTGACGCCGGAGACGGGCGCGACCAGGATGGTGTCACGGCGGCTGACCACCCACATCCAGGTGGAGCGGACCTATCTGAGCCAGACCGACTATGCGGACCTCTACGCCGCCGAGGTCCCCGCCTCGGGCCCGGCCGGAAGCATCCTGGCGTATCGCCCTGACGTCTATCACCGGGGGGTCCGCATGACGGCGCCGCGCACCGCGCGCTACATGGTGCACGTCTCCTACAAGCCGGCCGCCACCGACTGGTTGGGCTCCCACGGGCTGCCCAGTGCGGGCGAGGACCTGTCGTGGTACCGGTTCGTGGGGCACGCCAATCAGCGTCAGCTGACCGTGCTGGGGTTCCCCCCGCCGGGACACCCCTACTGGACCGCACAGACGGTGGCCGGGGTGGCGGCCCGCTACCCGATGCTCGATCTTTCGCCGTGGCGAGATGCCGCTGCCGGCACCGTGGGCTCGGAGGCGTGACACCGCCGGACGAGCCGTGGTGGAAGACCGGTGTCCTCTACCAGATCTATCCGCGATCCTTCGCCGACAGCAACGCTGACGGTGTGGGCGACATCCCGGGCATCATCGAGCGCCTCGACCACCTCGAATGGCTCGGTGTGGACGGCATCTGGCTCTCACCCGTCACGGTCTCGCCCAACGCCGACTGGGGGTACGACGTCTCGGACTTCTGCGCCATCGCACCCGAGTTCGGCACGTTGCGCGACTTCGATCGGCTCGTGGCCGAGGCGGGGGAGCGCGGCATTCGCGTGTTGATGGACATCGTGCCCAATCACACCAGCGAGCAGCACCCGTGGTTCGTCGACGCGCGCCGGTCGCGTCGCGCCGCCCACCGGGACTGGTATGTGTGGGCCGACGGCAAGGAGGGCGGGCAGCCGCCGAACAACTGGGTCAGCAGTTTCGGCGGTCCCGGGTGGACTTTCGACGAGGCGACCGGGCAGTACTACTTTCACAATCACCTGGCGGAGCAGCCCGACCTCAATTGGTGGAACGAAGCGGTGCGGGACGCGTTCGACGGCATCTTCCGCTTCTGGTCCGACCGGGGCGTGGCCGGGTTCCGCATCGACGTCTGCAACGTCATCATCAAGGACGCCGAGCTCCGCGACAACCCGCCGGCCACCGAGGACGACGACTTCGAGACGCAGATGTTCGGGCAGCGCAGCGTGTACAACGCCAACCGGCCCGAGGTCCATGAGGTGATCAGGCGCTGGCGCCGCCAGGCCGACGGTTACGACGAGCCCCGGCTGCTGATCGGCGAGACGCCGGTCCCGGTGGACAAGCTGGTGGAGTTCTATGGCGACGGGACCGACGAGCTGGGGCTGGCCTTCAACTTCAACTTCATCAACGCACCCTTCCGGGCGCCCGAGATGCGGGCCGTCGTCAAGGAGACCGAGGACGCCCTACCCGCCGGAGCCTGGCCGGCCTGGACGGGTTCCAACCACGACATGTTCCGCTTTCCCACCCGCTGGGCCGAGGACGATCCGGCCAAGGTCCGCCTGGCCCTGCTCATGCTGCTCAGCCTGCGCGGCACCCCGGTCCTCTACCAGGGCGACGAGATCGGCATGGCGAATGTGAAGGTGGCCCAAGAGGACCTGCGCGACCCGCTCGGCGTGCGCTTCTACCCGTACTACGAGGGGCGCGACGCCGGCCGCACGCCCATGCAGTGGAGCGACCAGCGGGGAGGTGGCTTCACCGAGGCCGACCAGGCGTGGCTGCCGCTGGGCGACCTGGCCGCAGCCAACGTGACGACGCAGCGGGACGACCCCGACTCCGTCCTCGCGCTGTGCCGCGACCTCATCGCATTCCGCCGCCGTCATCCGGCGTTCAGCGCGGGGGACACCACGTCGTTGGTGACGCCCGACGAGGTGTGGGCGTGGACGCGGGGTGATCGCCACGTGGTGGCCCTCAACATGTCCACGGAGGAGCTCGTGCTCGACGACCTGCCAGGCACCATTCAGCTCGCCACGGATCGCGCCCGTGATCTCGAGGTCGTCGGGGGCGCCCTCCACCTGGCCGCCTTCGAAGGCATGATCCTCGAGCGCCCCCTCTAAGAGCTCGAACCGGCACCCAACACAACGGACGAAAAGGACTGCATGGAACGTCTCATCGACAAGGTCGCCATCGTCACCGGCGGCGGCGGCGGCATCGGCGGGGCGACAGCGCGCGCCCTGGCCCGCGAGGGCGCTTCGGTCGTCGTGGTCGACATCGACCTGCCGGCCGCCGAGAGGGTGACGGAGGGGATCGCCGCGGCCGGCGGCAACGCCGTGGCGTTCCGAGCCGACCTGTCCGACGAGAGCCAGGTCGCTGCCACGATCTCCACCGCGACGTCGAGGTTCGGCCGCCTGGACGTGCTGCACAACAATGCCGCGCTCACCGACTCGGACTTCCTGACCCGTGACACAGCAGTGACCGACCTGGCGCTCGACGTCTGGGATCGGACCTTGGAGGTGAACCTACGGAGCCAGATGCTCACGTGCAAGCACGCGGTGCCGGAAATGGTGCGCGGGGGTGGCGGTTCGATCATCAACATGTCGTCCGGCGCGTCGCTCAAGGGAGACCGGACCCGGACGGCGTACGGGGTCTCGAAGGCGGGGGTGAATGCCCTCACCATGTACGTGGCGACGAGCCACGGAAAGCAGGGCATCCGGGTCAACACGATCCTGCCCGGGCTCATCATCACCGACGCCGTACGCGCCCATCTGGACGACAAGATGGTCGCGGGTCTCGGGAAGGCCACCCTGACGCCGAACGTGGGCCAGCCCGACGACATCGCCGACGTCGTCGTGTTCCTGGCTTCCGACGAGTCCCGCTACATCACGGGGCAGATGATCGCCGTCGACGGCGGGATGTCAGCCCACGTCGGGCTCGGAGGGGACGGCTGAGCGGAAGGGTCGAGCGGACCGCTACGACGGTCCGAGGACGTAGTCGCCCGTGCCTGCATGGTGGTACCAGCCGCTCCCCGCGTGGGTCCCGCCGTCGACGTGGATGGTCTGCCCGGTGACATAGCTGGAGAGCTCGCTGGCCAGGAAGATGGCGGCGCCGGCCATCTCGTCGACGTGCCCTGCCCTCCCCATGGGCACGGTGAGACCGAACCGTCCCTCCGTCCCCTCCGGCGCGATGGCGGCGAGTCCCTCGGTCATAGTGATGTCGGGCGCCAGCGCGTTGACCCGGATGCCGAAGGGCGCCAGCTCGAGGGCAGCGGTTTTCGTGTAGTTGATGACTCCGGCCTTGGCCGCCGCATAGGCGGCGTAGCCCGGTGCGGCGCGGACGCCCTCTATGGAGGTCACGCTCATGATGCTGCCACCGATGTCGTGCTCGACCATGACCCGGGCCACCCTCTGAGTGCAAAGGATGACGTGCTTGAGATTGGCCCGGTAGAGGGCATCCCAACCGTTCTCCGAGGTTTCGAGGAGGGGCGACGAGAACACGCCGCCGGCGTTGTTCACCAGGATGCTCACCGGGCCGAGCTCGGCCACCGTCGTCTGGAGGGCGCGGTCGACCTCGGCGGACTCACGGACGTCGGTCGGCAGCGAGAGGCCGCCGACCTCCTCGGCGGCGGCGGCGGACGTCTCGGGGTCGCGCTCCCAGATGGCCACCTTCGCTCCGAAGGCGGCGAAGCCGCGGGCGATGCCACGGCCGATCCCCGAGCCGGCGCCCGTCACGACGGCGACCCGATCGTTCAGGAGCACGGCAGACGGGTCGATCGGCACGGGGCGACGTTACAGTAGCCAGGTCACCAAACGAGAGAAGTCTTCGGGGCAGCCGGAGGCCGGACGGGGGTTTTTTTACGTGCCGAGGATTGAACCGATCCCATTGGAGCAGCTGGCGGCCGAACCACGCCGCATCGTCGAGGAGGGGGTTGCCGCCGGAACGTACGCCACACCGATTCCGCTGCAGATCTTCGCCTACAGGACGCCGCAGATCATGATGGTCGACATGGCCCGTCACGCCTACGGGAAGAACTCCCTCCTGGGCGGGCGCATCCTGGAGCTGCTGCGGATCCGCAGCGCCCAGCTCGGCGAATGCCAACCGTGCATGCAATCGCGGAAGCACGATTCCATCTCGGACGAGGATGTCGCCTGCCTGATCGCCCCTGGTCACGCCGACCTGACGGACCAGGAGCGGTTGGCGGTCGAGTTCCTCGACCTCCTCTCGGCCGACCACCACGCCATCGACGACGAGACCTACCGCAAGCTCGGCGAGGTCTTCACCTCCGCGCAGATCGTGGAGCTCGGGTTCGCCTGTGCCAACTCCATGGGACTGCACCGCTTCCTGCACACGCTGGACCTGTACGGCACGAGCGACCCCGTGATCCCCTACAGCGCCGACCAGGTCGACAGCGCGATGCCAGATCCCGCGGTGCAGGCCTCGGCATGACGCAGACCGTCCTGGTGACCGGCGCCACCGGGTTGGCCGGCGCCAACATCTGCAGGCTCTTGACGGAGCGGGGCGACCACGTGCGCGCGCTGGCCCGGGAAACCGCGGACACGCAGCCGCTGACGGCGCTGGGTGTCGAGGTGGTAACCGGTGACGTCACCGATGCCGATGACGTGGTACGGGCGGCCCGGGGTGCCGACTCCGCCATCCATTGCGCCGCTCTGCTGGGCGGCGCCAGCCAGAACCTGGCCGACTTCGAGGCGGTGAACATCGGCGGCACCAAGAACGTGCTCGACGCGGCCGAGGCCGTCGATCTGCGTCGCGTCGTGGCGGTGAGCACGGGCACGTTCTTCGACACCGCCGGGGGACTCGATCGGGAGGATGCGCCGGTAACAAAGGAACCGAGCTCGGATCCCTATACCGTCACCAAGATGGCGGCGTTCCTCGACGCCATGTCCCGCGCCGAGAAGGGCCGGGACGTGGTCAGCACCCACCCCGGTGCCATCTTCGGCCCGTCGCCGGTGGTGAGCAACGCGCTCGGCATGACGAGCTTCAACCGCGTTCTGTTGTCCGCGGCGCGCGGCCGCATAGAGCGCTACCTCAAATTCCCTGTCAGCTGGGTCTTCGGGGAAGACATCGCCCGGGGCTGCATCCTGGCGCTGGACAAGGGGGTGTCGGGGGAGCGCTACATGCTCGACGGCCGACCCGAGGACGTGGTCAGCATCGCCAACGCCTGCAACCGTGTGAGTAAGTTGGCCGGCCTCGGCCGCGAGGTCGTCGACGTGGAGCCGTCCGACGACCCCGAGTTGGCCGAGGTGTTCGGACCCACCTTGGTGGCGATCGCCGAGAAGGCGGCGCAGGAGCGCCCGGGGCGCAAGAGCTTGGAGGACTCCAAGACCTACAAGCGTCTTGGCTACAGCCCGATCAGCCTCGACGAGGGATTGGCGACGACGCTCGCGTGGTTCCGCGAGATCGGACGCGTCGACGCCAGGTAGGCGAAGCCTGAGCCTCACGCAACCTACTGGTCCGTTCTCAACTCAGGCTCTGCCCCGCCCCGGGGTGCTGCCCGGGCTCCGCGGGGTGCGCGGGTCTGAGACGCCCGCTCCGACCCTCCCCCGAAATCGCGCCTCCTCGTCACGGACCTGGGATCGCCGCCGAAAGTGGTGGGGGTGCCGAACATTGAGCCAACGGGCGGGGCGGAGTCGTCGGCGTCGACCGCCCGTGGGCCCGTCTCAGTCACCGTGACGTACGCGCGAGAGCGAGTGATGGTTGTCGAGGAGGATTGGCTCGGCGATCCGATGATTGACCCAGGGGACTTACCTCGTGACTCTGACGTAGTCGACCTCTGTGGTCTGTGGCAGCGTGGAGTTTTGAACGCTACCGCCGCCTACACCACCTACCGCGGTGTCGATGATCATAAACATGGGGGTGGAGGGAACGTAGGACGTCGTTTTGCAGGTCTGGACCCCGTCGATCTCCCATGTGAGTGAGCCCGGTGCCCAGATGAGGGTATAGGTGTGCCAGTTCTGAGAAGCGTTGCTCGTGGCGGCGGTGCACCCTGGCGACTCAGACGCCCCGCTTGAGTTCTCGGTGTGGATTTGCTCGTTCACCTTGGTGAGATTGGACTGGAGAATCTCAGCGATATCGATCTCGTTCGAACCCGGTGCAGGCCACGCACAGTTGTTTTGGAGCCATGTCGGACGTTGACAATTGGTGCCGAGCAACCAAATGGCGGGCCAAGTGCCTTTACCGGCGGACAGCTTGGCCCGAACAGAGACCGTTCCATATGTGAAGGAGAGAGAGGTCCACTGGACCGCGCCCGAGATGTAGCCGCAGGTCTGTTTCGGTACGGACCCGACCTGCGCCTCTTCCTCGAGTAGGCCTCCGGTCACGGTGACGTTTTGTGGTGAATAGCACTCTTGTTCGTTGTTGCTCTGGTCTCCAGGGCCCGACACAGCGGTCCAGGCTGACGACAACGTCGACCCTTGAAACTCATCATCGAACGTGGGCGCTGAGTTGTTCACGATGACGGTGATGGGTGCGCTGTACGCGGTATTGCCCGCGGCATCGGTGGCCAGGCTCTGCAACGTGTAGGTGCCATCGGGGACGCTCGTCGTGTTCCAGGCAAAGACGTACCCGTAGAGGGAGGGCGTGGCCGTGCCGATGACCGACTTGGAGTAGGACCCGCCGCTGAGCACGAACTGGACCTTGGCGATGCCCACCCCATTGGAGGCCGAGGCGGTGGCGTCGAGGACGGCACCGGTCCCACTGAGCGCCGCCCCGCTCGAGGGGGCGACGACCGCGGTGGTAGGTGGCCGGTTGTCCACGATGACGGTGATGGGTGCGCTGTATGCGGTATTGCCCGTGGCATCGGTGGCCAGGCTCTGCAACGTGTAGGTGCCATCGGGCACGCTCGTCGTGTTCCAGGCAAAGAGGTACCCGTAGAGGGTGGGCGTGGCCGTGCCGATGACCGACTTGGAGTAGGACCCGCCGCTGAGCACGTACTGGACCTTGGCGACGCCGGCGCTAGCCGATGCCGTGGCGTCGAGGGTGGCGCTCGTCCCGCTGAGGGCCGCCCCAGTGGAGGGGATCCCCACCGTCGTGGCCACAGCAGCGGCTGACGCAGGCAGAGAACTGGTGGCCAAGAGAGCGGTTGAAGCCAGAAGCGCCGCGAGAAGAGCCGGCAGCAGACGTCGAGGGACCTTTCTGGTTCTGCCAGTGCGGGGCGCGTTCGGGGACAACCTCTCTGCGCTCCGCACAGAAGGATGCGTCATTGAGTCAGATGGATTCCCACGTGCCTCTTCGTGCGCTACGTGGCTTGTGACAGGGGCCATACCGGACCATCGGAAGAGTCGCCTGGGGAATCCCATTCACCGTCCTTTTCTTCAACTTGGGTTGCTTGGCTCAGGGAAGCTAGCCCAAATCCGCCGTATCTCCGTGACGCCCGACCAGATTTTCCTCCCGTGGGCAGCGATAGAAATGCTGCTTTGCCAGCCTGAAAAGCACGTGGTCACCGGGTTGACGCCGAGTCTCGACCGCCGGAAAGCTCCAGTTCAGAGGCTATTTCGACGGAAAGGCGGTCTTGAACCCGAGAATCCGTGCCGCGCGCGCCCTCCAACAATTGGAACGAGTTTCAATTTCGAGCCCTCGGCCCCTCATTCCACGGTCAGATGGGTCATCACATCAACGGGACCGCCAGGCTCAAGCGATGACAGGAACGAAGGGGCGCCCCGCAGCGTCTTGAACAGCCGGTCAGGGCCGGATTCCGCTCCTGTTACGGCTGGCCGAGCTCGGCGGGCCGACGTGCGAATTCCGAGTCGGCGGCTGACCGTTTCCCTCCGACAGGAGGTCGGGAAGCAGCACGGCAGGTGGCCACGCGTCGAGGATGCGCACTCGAGTGGACGTCCATGTGGCCTGAGGGAGTCATAGGCCTCGGACCCACCCTTTTCTACGACTCTCCGATGGAAGCCTGCGTGGTCACGTGCCGATCCAAGAAGGCCTCAGCCCGAGCAGAACGAGTCCGCTTCATAGGCGCTGTCAAAAAGTGACCCGCGAGCGCCCCCAGAGCTTTCCGACGCCTCGCAACACCACGCACATTGTCACGACAGACCATGGAACCTGGCCGCTGTCGAGATCACCAGGAAACCGAGCTCCGGTCGGGCCCGGCTCGCCAGGCCTGCGGCCCTACGGCCCGGTGTCAGCCTGCGGCCCTACGGCCCGGTGTCAGCCTGCGGCCCTACGGCCCGGTGTCAGCCTGCGGCCCTACGGCCCGGTGTCAGCCTGCGGCCCTACGGCCCGGTGTCAGCCTGCGGCCCTACTGCCCGTGTCAGCCTGCGGCTTCCGTGGGGTCACCACGGCGGGCAGTCCTGCAGCCCGACGAGCCGCCGCCGCGGCCGAGTGGAACCGGGCCAGGGCCGAGTTGAGGGCGGCGGAGTCCGACGACTGCGAGCCCTTGGCGGCGAGCGAAGTGAGCTGGCCGGCCAGCGTGGATGACGCGGCGGCCAGTTGGTCCAGGGTGCGCCGGGCGCTCCCCGCCGACGGGAGCCCCCGAGACTGCGCCGCGAACTGGCGCAACGAGCTGGCCGCGTTCTTAAGCTCGGTGGCCGCGGGCACGGTGCCGCCGACAGAGTCGTCGGCCATCTGCGCCAGCACCGGGTCGACCGTGCCGAACAGCTGCACGTAGTGCATCCCGTCGACGACTGTCGCTGGGTTCACCACCTTCCCGGGCGTCCCGTGGGCCGACGAAGTCGGTTGCGTGCTCGACGCGGAACCTGAGGATTTGCCGGCCGCCTGGCCGGCCGGGCCCCCGCCCGAGCAACCGGCCAGGGCCAACGTGCCGGCCAACACGACCGGCACGAACAGCGCAAATCGTCGCATCAGTCGGCCTCCTCGTCGAGAAAGCGCATGGCCCCGTTGGCGGCCATGCTGGCCGAGGCGGACTCCAGCACCCGCATCACCCGCAGGCCGGCGCGCCCGTCGGTCTGGGGCGCCCGACGCTCCCGGATCGACCGGCCGAACTCGTCGACCATGCGACCGAGTGCCTCGTGAGCCGGCAGCGCCGGGGACACCACGTCGCCGATCCGGTACGAGACGAGCTTCTCCCGCCGTGACGCCTCGTCCAGGGCGGGCGCCACGTCGACCCCGCTGTCGTAGAGGCTCAGTTTCTGCGTCGGGTTCAGGTCGTCCCACATGACCATGCGCTTGGAGCCACCAATGATCACGGTGCGCACCTTGACGGGGCTCAACCAATTGACGTGGGCGTGGGCAACGCCCCCCCCGGCGAGCGGCAGGGTCAGGTAGGCCAACGACGCCCGCCCCTGGCCCAAGGGATCCGCCCCGTGCGCGGCGACCGCGGTCGGGCGCTGGCCGGGCGGGAGCAGGTAGTCGAGGATCGACAGGTCGTGCGGGGCCAGGTCCCAGAGCACGTCGATGTCGGCCTGTACCAGCCCGAGGTTGATGCGAACCGAATCCACGTACTGGAGATCGCCGAGCACCCCCTCGTCGATGTATTGGCGGATGCGCTGCACCGCGGGCGTGTAGCAGAAGGTGTGGTCGCACATCAGGACGAGCTCGTGCTGCTCGGCGACCGAGACCAGCTTCTCGCCCTCGGCCACCGAGGCGGCCAGCGGCTTCTCCATCAACACGTGCCGGCCTGCCTCGAGGCAGGTGACGCCGATGATGCCGTGAGTGGCGGCCGGCGTCGCCACGGCGACGGCGCTCACGGCGTCGTCATCGAGCACCTCGCCGAGCGACGTCGTGACCTTGACCGTGGAGTTCGGACCGAGGACCTTGCGCGCCCGCGCCTCGTCGAGGTCGCAGAGCCAGCGCAGGTCGAACTGCTCTGATCCGCCGAAGTTGCGGACCAGGTTGGGGCCCCAATAGCCCGCTCCCACGACGGCCACGCCGATTCTTTCCCCGGCCCTCGGCCGGTGGTTTCCGTTCATACTCCTCCTGCTCCTCTCAACACGATCGTCACGATCCGGGTCCTGGCGCGCCGATCACGCGCCCATGCGGTCCCAAGGCCAACGCCGGATCCTCCCGTCGACCCGGCCGGCCGTCCAAACAAACCGAAGGCCGCGCTCGCGGTGGGCACCGCCCGCTCCGCCATCCGCAACCGTTGCCCGGACGCCCGCCAGCAACGCGTTGCCGGCGCCTGGGGTCGATCAGGATGCCCTCGCCTTCCTGGCGTCGTCGTCACGTCGATTCTTCTCACTCCGCCGCGACCGCCGCGACCAGGACTGACTCCGCCCCTCGGGAGGCCATCACCGGGGACGTCAGCACCACCGCCCTATCGTGCGACTCTTGCTCCCCCCTCGCACCGCAGTCGGAATCGGTAGACCGATCACCAAGGCCGGCACGCGCGCCGACCTGGCGCACCGCGCGCAGTATCACGGCCGTCGCGGTGCTGAAGATGATGGCGAGATCGAGCGAGAACGACCAATTCTCGACGTAGAACATGTCGAACATCCGGTACGACTCGAACGACGGGTCGTCACGAGCCTCGACCTGCCACATCCCCGTGATGCCCGGGGTCATACGATGGCGCTCGAGGAGCTGCTCGTCGAACTGGGCCACCTCGTCCGGCAGCGCCGGCCGCGGGCCCACGAGGGTCATCTGCCCGAGAATCACGTTCATCAGCTGGGGCAGCTCATCGATGCTCGTCGCCCGAAGGATCCTCCCGATTGGCGTGACGCGCGGGTCGTCCGTCACCTTGAAGAGCGGTCCCTTGCGCTCGTTGCGCCCGAGGAGCGAGGCCCGGCGCTCCTCCGCATCCACCGACATGGTGCGGAGCTTGAACAGCATGAAGGGACGGCCGTCCTGCCCCACGCGCTCCTGCCGGAACACGATGGGTCCCCGGTCGTGGAGCTTGATGAGCACGGCGGCCAGGATCAGCACCGGCGCTGCGAGCAGGAGGACCAACGGCGCGATCACGAGGTCCAGCGTCCGCTTGGCCAACAGCTGCGTTCGTCCAAGAGCGATGTGCTCGACGCCGAAGAACGGCTGGAACCCCAGGGGCACCGGGCGCAGGCGCGTATGGGCGATCCCCGACAGGCCGGCCGAGACCTGCACATACAGGCCGGCCCTCATCAGCCTGCGCACGAGACTGTTCCGCTCCGCCGACGACAGGCCGCCGGCGGACATCACGGTCCCCGTCGCTCCCACCCGGCGCGCCACCTGGAGCGTGGCCGATGGCGGCCCGAGGAGGGGGACCGTCCCTGCGGCCACCATCGCCGGCTTCTTCTCCGCCATCAATCCGCAGACGCGGAACCCGAACTCGGGGTGCTCCTGCAACCGCATCGCAACGGACGCGGCCTCGGCGTCGTTGCCCACGACCAGCACGGGGTCGAGACATCTCCCCCGCAGCCGCATGGCGCGTAGCGTCCCGGCGAACAGCCGGCGGGAGAGGGCGACGAAGACGTAGCAGACGACCAGCCCGAGGAGGGCCTCGCGCCGCTGCCCCCGGCTAACCAGGCCCACCAGATAGGCCACCACGGCGGTGCCCACCGCGACACGGCCGAGCCGCACCATCTCAACCGACCACACCGGGGCGGCCAGGAGACGCCCCAGTCCCTCCAGCGCCAAGATGATCACGCCTACTGCGGTGACCATCGCCAGTCGACCCACCTGGACGCCCGGTCCCGCCAACTGCCACCGGTGCACCAGCAGGGATACCAGCAGCCACGCGAGCGCGATGGCCACTGCGTCGCTGGCCACGAGGACGCCCAGCAGCGCCAGGCGACGTGTGCGCCCCGGTAGGCGCGAGCGCAAGGTCGCCGGAACGTCGTCGTGCCCGTCGCACACGTCCCCGGGCGCGCTGACCCGCTGCTCGCTGAGCGCAGACATCGTGGGACCCGCCAATTGAGTTTCCTCCTGAATCATCGCCAAATCGCCAACCGCCAATCGCCAATCGCCAAATCGCCAAATCGCCAACTGCATTTCCTGCATGTCCGCCACGAACCACTTCGTGGCTCGGGGTCAACTTATTATGCGGGACACGTGTCCCAATACAAGTCGCCTCGTGCCCTACTGCAGGGGTCGTGAACCGAGTACACCGAACCGATGCCCTCGACTCCGGTATCAGAGTACAACGTTAGTGTCCAGCGTGAGGACGAACACCCCACAATTCCGGACGTTCCCCCATACTCGTCCCATTCAGTCGACGACTTAACCCCTACAATTTTCTCGCCTCTTTCCGGCTGATCCCGCGGAGTTGGGATTTTTGCCGGTTGTGCGGTGCAATTGTCCCGCCAAAGGAATAGCATGCGCATCGGCGAATCTTAATTGGCGAATCTCAACTGGCGTGGGCGATGGATCGGCGGATCTCAGCAATCTGGCGGTCGCATGCTGTGTAGTCACGGCGGCCGCGGGGTTCCGCTTACCACCCTTGGAGGTGTGCAGTCTTGTCTCACGCAAGTAACGACCCAACGCGGTTGACACACCCGGGTCAGGCCTTGGCGCGCGCGTCGGGGGATGATCGGCCATGACGGCCGACCCGCACACCGCCGAGCCCCAAAACGAGGTCAAGGGGGCGACCGTGATCCGCGAACTCCGCCTGCGCGAGGAGCAGGCGCCGATCCGGCTCGTGCTCGCTGACGACCAGCGACTGTTCCGGCTGGGCCTGGCCCAGCTGCTCAGCACAGATTCCCGGGTGGAGGTCGTGGGCCTTGCCGCCGACGGCGAGGAGGCGGTCCGCCAGTGCGAGATGCTCCGGCCCGACGTCGTGTTGCTCGACCTCCGGTTGCCCGGCGTTGCCGGACTCGAGGCCACCAGGCGCATCCTCGCGCTGGACACCGGCACCAAGGTCGTCATCCTCACCGCCTCCGTCCGTGACGGCGACGTGGCCGGCGCGTTCGAGTCGGGTGCGAGTGGATACGTGCTCAAGGACTCCGAGGCGGAGGCGCTGGTCCAGAGCGTGCTGGCCGTCCACCTCGGCGCGCAGGTGGTGACCGGGACCCGTGACGGCCAGGGACCGAATCTGCCGGGCACCACGCATGGGCCGGCCGGGCCCGAGGACACGCTCACGCCGTCCGAGCACTCCATCCTTCGCCTGGTCGCCGCCGGCGAAGGAAACCGTGAAATCGCCCGCCACATGGGCATCAGCGAGAAGACAGTGAGGAACCACATGAGTCACATTTACGACAAGCTCGACGTCCGCGACCGGTCGGGCGCCCTGCTGTACGCGATGCACAACGGGCTGGTCGACGCATGAAGCGCTATTTGCGGACGTTCCGTCGTCACAAGCTCCTCGTCATCGCGCCGGTGGTGCTGGCATTGGTGATCGGGCTGGGCTACGAGCTCACCAGCCCCCGCAGCTACCACTCACAGGCGACCCTTTGGGCGGACACACCCGTCCCCGCCAGCTCGACGGTGTTGTCGACGTCCCCGCCGGCTCAATCACCCGCGTCGCAAGCGGCTTCCGTCCTCTCCGAGATGCTGGCCACCAACCAGTTCCTCACCGAGCTCGGAAAGCGCAGCCCGTACGCGGCCTATCTGCGTCAGCACCCCGGCGCGATCGACACGGTCTTCGCCTCCCTGCAGAAGGACACCTCGGTGTCGGTCCTGGGTCCGCAGGTCATGGGCGTGACCTACCAGTCGAGCGACCCGGCCACGACGGCGCCCATGGCCCGGGCCATCAGCAGCGCCTTCGTCGTGCAGCTGTTGGCACTGCAGCGGACGCGCGACCAGCAGGAGATCACCTACGACAAACAGAACGAGCAGACGGCATTGGACGCACTGAACTCCCAGCAGAAGCAGCTGAGCGAGTACCTCGCCGCCCATCCGCAACCGGCGGGCGCCACCGTCGACCCGACGGTGACGCAGCTCAGCGGAAACGTCGCCGACGCCGAGCAGGTGTACGGCAATGCCGTCGCCGCCTACAACGCCACCCAGCTGGGTTTGTCCAGCGCGGCGGACTCCAGTGCGCTCCACGTCATCGACCAGCCGGCCATCGTCTCCGTCGCCGGCCACAAGAAGAAGATCGTCGAGGGCGGGATCGGAGGCCTGTTCCTGGGCGGCGTGATCAGCCTCCTCCTGCTGTCGTGGCTGGTGTCCAAGGACACCTCGCCGTGGGATGCCGAGGACGTGGAGGACGACCTCGGGCTGACCGTCGTGGGCAGCATCGAGCAGCTGCCCTCAGGGCGCCGGCGGGACCGGAGCGCGTCGTGAGCATCCTGCGACTGGCCGCCCAGCGCCCTCCGGAAACAACGATCGTCGTGCGCCCCGCCCTGCCCCCGACCGACAACGACGGCGAGCAGATCGGCGTTCCCACCGAGGTGGCCAGCCCGACGGCCTTCTGGGGCAGCGACGAGCCGGCGCCGTGGGGCCCTGCGGTCCCCCCCGAGGTCCTCGAGTCGTGCGCCGGGGCTCTGGCCGCCATCGGCGGCCCGGCCGCCCGCAGCATCGGCGTCACCAGCTGCCACCGCGGTGAGGGGCGGAGCACCGTCGCGCTCGCGCTGGCCGTGCTGGAACGGACGACCTGCGACCGGCGCACCCTGCTCGTGGATCTCGACCTGGAGCGACCCCGGCTGGCATCCGCCCTCGGGCTCCCTGACGGTCCAGGGGTCGCCGAAGTGCTCCGCGGTGAGACGTCCGTCGGGCACGCGCTGGGCTGGACCGACCACGACCTGGCCGTGCTCGGCGCCGGCGATTCCCGCGGCGCGCCGGCAGCGCTCCTTGCCCGGGTGGCCGCGGGCGACCTGTTCGACGGTCTCGGCGAACTCTTCGACACCCTCGTCGTCGACCTGCCGCCGCTCGAGGGCACCGGGAGCGCCGCGCTCGTGGCTCGCCGGTGCTCGACGCCGCTGCTGGTCGTGCGCGCGCGGCGCGGTCGAGCGGCGCGACCTCGAGAAGGCGGTGTCCATGTTCGACGTGCCACCGCCGATCCTCATGAACGGGGTTTCCCCCCGGCGCGCCCAGACGGCCCGCCGGCGGGGACGGTGACCGGCGATGTTACCCAGCTGGCTGGCCCTCCTTGTCGTGATCTTCTTTGTGGTCGCCCTGCGTTCGCGCCGACCGGACCGCCATCCGCACATGCAGGTGCTGCTGGCCGTGGTCGTGGTCCTCGCGTACGAGGGCGTCCACACCCACGTCATCTGAAATGTCCGCGACCCTGCCGCTGAACGAGGCGCCGCCGCGCGCATTCGCCCCCATCCGACCGCGGCCGATCACCCTTGCGTCCCGGCGCCGCCGCACCGCCGCCGTGGTCGCATGCTTGCTCGGGGTGATGGCCGGGTTGGTCGCGGGCGTGCTGGCCGCCTCGGGTCATTCTTCGATCGTCTTCGCCTTCCCGGCCCTGTTGGTCCCGGTGGCCATCTGGAAATGGGACGAAGCGGGGGTCATCATCGTGGTGGCCGTCGCCACCATGGTCGAGCAAGTCAACTACACGGTGGGACCAGGGGTGGCGGGCGCCTTCACGCAGAAGATCCCCCTCTTCCACAGCATCACCCAGGGCAGCGGGGTCAACCTCTTCGAAGTCCTCCTCGGGCTGATCCTGGTCGTGTGGGTGATGAAGGGCGCGCTCCGGGGCTCGCTGCGGCTGCCGCACTCGGCCCTCTCGCGCAGCATGGCCGCGCTCATGCTCGTGGTGCTTTTCGGCTTTGGCTTCGGTCTCTACAACGGCGGCCAAATGCGCTTCGCCATCTGGGAGATCCGTCCCTTCATCTACCTGGGCGCCATGTTCTGGCTCTCGGCCTCGCTCCTGCAGACGCGGCGCGCACTGCGGGCGGTCCTGTGGACGCTGGTGCTCGGGAGCGGATTCAAGGCCCTCCAGGGTCTCAAGATCTATATCCCGGCCCGCCACCTGACACCCCGTCCCGAGGAAATCCTGGGGCACGAGGAGGCTTTCTTCTTCGGGCTGTTCATCTTCCTGACGTTGGGTCTGTGGATCTTCGAACAGCGTGGCGCGCTGCGTACCACCGCCACCGCGCTGCTCCCCGTGGTCCTGCTGTCCAACCTGGCGAACTCCCGCCGCACGGCCTGGGCCATCCTGGCGCTCGGCCTCGTGGCCTTGATCGTCATCGCCTACGCGACGCTGCCCCACCGCCGCCGCTTGCTGCGACGCCTGGGGGTGGTGCTGCTGATCGGCTCCGCGCTGTACCTCCCTGCCTTCTGGAGCAACGACAGCACGGTGGGCCAACCGGCGCGCGCCCTCCACTCACAGGTCAAGCCCGACGCCCGCGACGCCTCCTCGGACCTCTACCGCACCCAGGAGAACCGCAACCTCCTGTTCAACATCCGCCGATCGCCCTACTTCGGAATGGGCTTCGGCAGAAAGATCGACTACGCGCTGCCGATCGTCAATATCCAAAACATCGACCCGATGATCATCTACGTACCCCACGACAGCGTCCTCTACGTGTGGATGCGGCTCGGCATCGTGGGCGAAGCGGCGTTCCTGATGATGATCGCCGCCGCCATCCTGCGCGCCGTGGAACTCGCGCGGGTGCGCGACCAGGAGCTCGCCCTCTTCGGGATGCTTACCGTCTGCGCCGTCGTCGCCTATCTCGTCATGGGCAACGAGGACATGGGCTTCACCTGGTTCAGGATCGCACTGTGCATGGGGGTCCTCCTCGGGACCACCGAGGCCGCGCTGCGCCTGGCCCGTCAGGAACGCCCCAGCCCCCTGATCATGAGGGCAATCGCATGACCACCGTCCAGCCGACCAGGGTCGAGCTCCGCCCGTTGGGGGCCCGCGGACCGAGTGCGCGCGTCCCGGCGGAGGCCGGAACCGAAGCGCCGGCCGTCGTGGAGCCGATCGTCCGTGACCCGGCACGCCGTCAGCGCATCTCCGACTCCGCCGACTCCGTCGGCCTGGGCCGGGCCAACTCGGCCGGGGCTCCACCCGTGGTTCGAAAAAACGTGGCCTTCAACGTGTCGGTCTTGGCCGGCAGTCAGGCGATCACTTGGTCGCTCACCTTGGTGTGGACAGTGATCGTCCCGCGGCTGCTCGGACCGTCCGGCATGGGTGAGATCGTGACAGCGACCTCGGTGGCCAGCATCCTCGGCGTGGTGCTCGGGCTCGGCACAAAGACCTTCCTGGTTCGAGAGATCGTCGTCGCCCCCAATCGCGCACCAGGATTGATCGGATCGTCACTCGTCCTCCGGACCTCCCTCGTCCCGGTCTTCGCTGCTGCCGTCATCGTGTACAGCCGTGTGGCCCATCTCGGAAACGACGAGTCGTGGGTCCTCTATCTGGCGACCGCCGCCACCGTGCTGATGCTGCTGACCGAACCGATCCAGGCGGCCTTTCAAGCCTTCGAGCGCATGGAATACCTGGCTTACTCGAGCATCGTGAGTACCGCGCTCCAGGTCATCCTGGGCGTGGTCTTGGCGCTGATCGGGTTTCGCGCCCGGGGCCTGACGGCCTCCATGGTCTTCGCGGTGGCCGTGGTCCTCCTGCTCAACGCCTGGTGGGCTCGCAGGCACGTTCGCATCAACCTGCGAACGAATGTGCACCAGATGCGAAGCTTGGTGACAGAAAGCATCGCCTACTGGTCGTTCGCTCTCTTCTACATGATCTACCTGTGGATCGACACCGTGATCCTGTCGCTCCTGACCGACTCGCAGGTCGTCGGGTGGTACGCCGTGTCGACGAGGCTTTTCACGACGCTCATGTTCTTGCCCGTCATCCTGTCGACGGCATGGCTGCCCCGGCTGGTCGCCGCCTTTGAAGAGTCGCCTCGTCGACTGCACGAGACAGCGCGGCGGCCGATCGAGATCGTTTTCCTGTTAGGCCTGCCGATCTGCGTGCTGACGGCGATGACGGCCGCGCCGGTCATCCGCATCCTTTTCGGTCCGGGCTACAGCCAGGCTGCGCCGGTCTTGAGCGTCCTGGCCCTGGTGGTCCCCCTCATGTACCTCAACATCATGCTCAACCAGGTCGTGGTGGCGGCCAAGCGTCAATCCGTATGGACTTGGATCATGGCCGGAGCGACCATCGTCAACCCGCTGTTCAACATAGCCCTGATCCCCTATTTCCAGTCGCACTATGGCAACGGAGCCATCGGGGCGGCGGTCGCCCTCGGGCTCACTGAACTCCTCATCGTGGGGGTCGGGTTCCTCGTCGCGGGCCGCAGGGTTCTCACTCCCGCCTCGGCATTTCGGTGGCTCCGCGCCGCTATGGCCGGCGGAGCGATGTGGGCAGTCATGTACGTGACGCAACCCTTCGGGTTCGTGGTGTCGGCACTGGCCGGGGCGCTGATCTTCACCGCTCTCGTTCCCGTCCTGCGATTGGCGTCTCCCGAGGATTGGACGGCCCTGCGGCAGGGAGCCGTCCGAGCCTTGCATCGTGGCGGGCGATGGCTCCCCGGCCGGCACCGGCCGCGGCAGGAAGCGGCGAGCACAGCAGAGAGGGTGGGCAACCATGTCTGAGCACGACGATCTTCGGGACCGGCCTCGATGACGACGCTGCTGAAAGGTATCAGCGCCCTCCGTTCGGGTCGCCGGGCGGATCCTCAGCGCGCACCCCTGACCAGGACCCCGCTCGTCTCCGTGGTCGTGCCCTGCTACAACTACGGGCACTACCTGCCGGCCTGCCTGGGGTCCGCTCTCAATCAACCTGGCGTCGAGGTCGAGGCGATCGTGGTCGACGACGCCTCGCCTGACGGGAGCGGGGAGGTGGCTGAGCGCCTGTCGGCCGCCGATTCCCGAGTAAGACTCATCCGCCACCCTCGGAACAAGGGTCATATCGCCACCTACAACGACGGGCTGGAGGCGGCTCGAGGGGACTACCTGGTGCTGCTGTCGGCGGACGATCTGTTGGCGCCCGGTTCACTGGCCCGAGCGGCCGCTCTGCTCGAGGCGAACCCCGAGGTCGGCTTTGCCTACGGCCGCGCCGTCGAGTTCTCGGGTGATACTCCGACCGGAGATGCCGGGTCTGTCCGGAGCTGGACGATCTGGCAGGGCCACGACTGGCTGCAGATGCGGTGGCGCACCGGCCGCGGGTGCATCTGGTCTCCCGAAGTCGTGATGCGGGCCAGCCTCCAGCGACGGATCGGCGGGTATCGGGCAGACATGCCTCACAGTGGCGACCTGGAGATGTGGATGCGGGCCGCCGCCGCCTCGGACGTTGGCCACATCGACGGTCCAGACCAGGCGTACTACCGCGTGCACACGGCCAACATGCACCTCACCGACTTTGACGGAGCGGGTGCCCGAGGGGTACTCGTCGACTTGCAGCAGCGGCGGCAGATGTTCGAGGAACTCGCAGATCTCGCGCCGAGCCCGACAGACGTCGAGGCGGCCCAACGAGCGCTGGCCGTCGAGGCGCTCACGGGGGCGAACCGCTCCATCAACTGGCGCCAGTCCGACAGGGTCGTGGTCCGTGACTTGGTCGACTTCGCCGCCGACGTCTACGCGGACGCCCCACGGCTCCGACAATGGGCCCCGGCGCAACGACTGCTGTCCATCGGCCCCGCCCGAGCGAAGCGGCATCCGGCCTTCGTCGCTCGGGCGGCCGGCGAGCGGGCCAAGGAGGTGGCAAGGCAATGGCGTTGGTCACACCGCGGAGTCTGAGAGCCATGTCCGATGACGGGAACGGCCGGTCCGGCTCTGTGGGCGACATTGCGATGACCGCCGACCATCTTCGGCGCACATCGGATGCTGAACTGCGGATGGTCTTCGTTCTGGAGCAGGCCCTGGGCCATATGACCCACGGTCGGAACATCGAGAGCGTCCTCGCCGAGGCCCCGGGCATCGCCCCGAGCGTCATCCGCGTCGAGCAGCCTCCGGCGAGCCTGACCAGCCGACTGCCGCTCCTCTCCACCTGGTCGTTCGAGGCCAGTTGGGCCACGCGATCGGCGCTGCGCAAGCGGCTGGCCCAGGGTCCCGCTGATGCGCTGTTCGTCCACACCCAAGTGGCTTCGCTGTTCTCCGTCCGGGAGATGCGGGCCGTCCCGACGGTGATCTCCATGGACTGCACCCCGGTCAATATCGACGACTTCGGGTATGGGCACACTCGTCAGGGGCGGGCCCTCGAGTGGGCCAAGTGGCACATGAACCGGAGGGCATTGGACGCGGCAGGCGCCGTCGTCACCTGGTCGAGCTGGGCGGCGGACTCAGTCGTCAGTGACTACCGCGTGCCCGAGCACAAGGTTCGGGTCGTCCGACCCGGAGTAGACCTCGCTCGCTTTCGCCCCGGGAGCGATCGACGGCCCAACACTCGGCCTCGGGTGCTCTTCGTGGGAGGTGACTTCTCCCGCAAAGGCGGCGAGGACTTGCTCGAAGCCATGAAGTCGCTCGGCGACGAAGCCGAGCTCGATGTGGTCACAGGCGTCCGGCCCCGCTCGATCCCGACGTCGTCGCCAACGCGAGTCCACCTCGGATTGAACCACGCATCAGACGAACTTTTCGAGTTGTTCCGTCAAGCCGACATCTTCGTCCTGCCGACGATTGGCGAGACGTACGGCCTCGTCATCTGTGAGGCCATGGCGAGCGGTCTTCCCGTGGTCGCCACCAACGTCGGAGCGATCCCCGAGATCGTGGAGGACGGTGTGAGTGGTGTGCTGGTCCCGCCGAACTCGCCCTCGGCGCTGGCCGATTCGTTGCAGCGGCTTGTCCGACAACCCGAGCAACGTCGTTCGATGGGTGAGCGCGGCCTGCAGCTCGCCCATCGGGACCACGACGCGAAACGCAACATCGAATCGATTCTCGAGCTCATGACCGGGTTATCCGGGTCGGGACGAAACGGGTCGAAGGGCAGGCGCCGGGGACCTGTACCGCACAGGTGGAAAAGGAAAACCACATGAGCAGCCGACACCCCGAACACTTCGACACCGCCGTGGTGGTCTGCACTCGGAACCGGCCGGCCGATCTGCGCCGATGCCTGGCCAGCCTGGCCGCGGCGCCCCCGCCGGGTTGTCGAGTGATCGTCGTCGACCAAAGCAGCGATCTGGAGACGGCGGCCGTCTTCAAAGAGCTGGCCGACGGGCTGTCCGGCTTCGAGTACCTGGCCAGCGGGCGCATCGGGGCGTCCATCGCCCGCAATCAGGGGGCGCGGTGGGCGGGGAGAGGCCTCGTGCTCTTCACCGATGACGATTGTGAGGTTGCGGCCGATTGGGTCGGCAACTGGCGCTGGTTCTTCGAGGCGCATCCGACGGTCAGTATCGCCTTCGGCAAAGTGGACGTTCCCGAGTTCGACCCCATGACCGGCCACATCCCGAACTTCGACCCCGGCCACCATGACCGGGCATGGGGCCCCGAGGTGTTCTCGCGCGGAGCGGGGTTCGTCGGTATGGGTGCCAACATGGCCGTTCGCCACGACGCCTTCGATGAAGTGGGAGGTTTCGACGAGCTCCTCGGCCCGGGAGCACTCTTGAGCGCCGGCGAGGACACCGAATTGGCCCTGCGCATGGTCGAGGCCGGGTATCGGCTGGGCCACGCGGCCCAGCCGACCGTGACGCACTACGGGTTCCGGAGCACGCTCGAGGCGTCCCGCCTAGGTCGCCAGTATGGCGGCGGTACGGCAGCCATGTACATCAAGCATGTCCGCTGCGGTGACCTGCAGGCGGCGAGGTTCATGGCTCGAGATATCGGCCGCCTGCTCGCCAGAATCATCCGCAGCGTCCTGACGAGTGAGCGTCCGACGGGCCTCAACAGCCTGCGCGGCTTCGTGGCGGCCATCCCGTCCGCTGCGGCCTGTCCGGTCGACGTCAAACGACGGATGTACACGACCGCGGTCCGTACCCCGGCATGGCATCGCCAGCGGTCAGATCGGGTCAGCAGCGCTCGCCGTGACCGAAGGCGCCGAGGATCGTTCGATCGCCCAGAGCTGACGCGATGAGCTCGTCAAAGGTGCCGCTCATGTTGGTGTCCGCCGACGCCGGAGAGAGCCTTCGAAGCGAGGTGCGAACAGGGCTGCGGCCCTGTCCCGAGTATCTCCGCCTTGAGGACCGGCACGGCGTGCGGCTGCTCGACTGGAGCGGGCTCGCCGGGGGCCCGCACCGCAGATCGGTCGGCCTCTCGCTCCGACACGCCGGCGCCGCACTCGCCGAGCTTCCGCGCACAGACGTCGTCCTCTCCGACGGCGAGCACATCGGCATCCCGTTGGCGCTGGCCATGCAGGTTCAGCGGCGCGCCACGCCGCACATCGTGATCGGGCACCACCTGGGCAGCCCTCGCAAGGCGCCGATCTTCCGCTGGGCGAAGCCGCAGCGGCGGATGGACCGCGTCCTGGTCCACTCGCCCAACCAGATTGAGCTGCTCCGACGACTCGGCTTCTCGCGCGAGCAGCTCCACTTGATCCCCTATGGCGTGGACACGGAACACTGGGCGCCGGGACCACGCGCGGAGGACGAAGACCTTGTCTTCTCGACGGGCCGCGAGCATCGTGACCACCAGACGCTTGTCGACGCGGTCGGGGGCACGGCCCGCCTGTTCGTCACCGACAACAGCGCCCATTCGCCCCGGGCCCACCGACGCGGTCCGAAGGCCTGGCCCGAGTGGGTCGAGCGCCGCTCGCTCAGCCACCTCGAGCTGCGCGAGCACTATGACCGGGCCACGGTCGTGGTCGTGCCACTGCTGCCCACGGCGTATCCCTTCGGCATCACCTCGCTTCTGGAGGCCATGGCCATGGCCAAGCCGGTGGTGGTTTCCGACACCGAGGGCCTGCGAGGCATCGTCGAGCACGGACGCACCGGTCTGGTGGTGCCGCCGGGCGACCCCGCCGCCCTGCGGTCCGCCGTGCGGGGCCTGCTCGAAGATGCCGCGGCCCGAGAGAGCCTGGGGCAGGCGGCGCGAGCGGCCGTCCTCGAGCGTTTCCGCCTCGACCAGTTCGTCGACGAGCTCGGACGCCACCTCGACGAGCTCGCCGGCATACCGCGCACGCCGGAGCACCGGCCGTGAGCCGGCGGGTGCTCATGCTCTCATCGGGAGTGCCGATGCCGACGTGGGGCGTGGGGACGCGCAACTACCAGCTGGCGCGCCACCTGTCCGCCGACCACGAGGTCACTGTTCTCAGCTACGCCGACCCGTCAGAGGAGGCGACGGTCGCTCCGCTCCGGGAATTCTGCCGGGACGTCCAGCTGGTCCCGACGCCCTCGGGCGGGTCGATCACCCGGCGGGCGCGCCAGGTCCGATCGACTGGCTCTCCCACGCCCTTCCTCGCCCGGGAGTGCTACAGCGGCCGGATGCAGGCCGCGATCGACTCGCTGCTGGCCGAGCGGCAGTTCGACATCGTGCAGATCGAGACCAGCCAGATGACCTGCTTCCGGATGCACACCGCCGCCCGGGTGGTACTCGACGAGCACAACATCGAGTACGAGCTGATCGGCCGCATGGCCCAGGGGGAGCGTTCTGCCATTCGCCGCGCCCACCACCGCCTAGAGGAGCGCAAGGTCCGCCGCTTCGAGCGGCTGTGGTGGGGACGTGTCGACGGCGTGGCCGTGCCTTCCCGGCGGGACGAGCTGGCCGTGCGCCGCCACGCACCCGGCACACCCACCGCCCTCGTCCCAAACAGCGTCGATCTCGAGTACTTCTCTCCCGGTCACGACGAACCCGAGGAGGGGCGGATCGTCTTCACGGGTCTGCTCAGCTATCGGCCCAACCTCGACGCGGCGCGCCACCTCGTCGACGACATCCTGCCCCGCATCCGCGAGCGACATCGCAGCGTCACCCTCACGATCGTGGGAACCGGCCGGGATGCAGATCTCGACGCCCTGCGGCGACCCGGGGTCACCGTGACCGGCTGGGTCACCGACGTGCGCCCGTACCTCCGACGAGCGTCGGTCGTCGTCGCCCCCCTCCGCATCGGCGCGGGCACCCGACTCAAAGTCGTCGAGGGCCTCGCCATGGCCAAGCCGATGGTCTCGACCACGGTCGGCTGCGAGGGCATCGACGTCCGTTCGGGCGAGCACCTGCTGGTGGCCGACGCGCCCGACGACTTCGCCGACGCCGTCGTGTTGTTGCTGCGCGATCGCGCCTTGGGGGACCGGCTGGGGACCGCCGGCCACCACCTGGCCCGCGACCACTACTCGTGGGAGGGCGCAGCCGATCAGCTCGCCGGGCTCTACGACCGGCTCGAGGACACGCATGCGACTAGAGACGGCCGCGCCAAGTGACGGCGCGTCCCTCCTCTGTTGTCAAGCCGCCTGAAGCAGCGATAGTGGCTCCGGAGGGCATTCAAGGGAGTTGTTCCCGTTGTATCCGTCGCTAAAGGACGTACGAGGCCACGGGACCGCGACCAAGGTTCGGTGGTGGCAGCCAAGGGTAACTGCCAACGTCCTCTACCTGGGCACGACCAGCATGTTGACCGATGTGTCATCGGAGATGGTCAACTCCGTCGTGCCGCTCTTCCTCACGTTTCAGCTCGGTTTCAGCCGATTCCAGCTCGGTTTGTTCAACGGGGTGTACCAAATGCTGGCTGCCGCGACAGCGTTGATCGGCGGTGCTCTCGCCGACCGTCACCGACGCTACAAGGAGGTGGCGGGGATCGGCTATGGGATCTCGGCGGCTACCCGGGTCGGGCTCGTGGTGGCACAAAACGCTTGGATTCCGGCTACCGGCATGCTGTACGCCGACCGGGCGGCGAAGGGGTTGCGAACCGCCCCTCGCGATGCCCTGATCTCCCAATCAGCGCTACCCGGTCGCCTCGGTGAGGCCTTCGGGGTTCACCGGGCGATGGACACGGTGGGGGCGCTCGCCGGACCTCTTCTCGCCTTCGCACTGTTGTCAGCGGTGCCGGGCGGCTATGGGATCATATTCCGGGCCAGCTTCTGGATCGCTCTCAGCGGCCTTGCCGTGCTGGTCCTGCTCGTTCGCAACCGCCCGGCAAAGAGCCAATCCATCCCGCGGAGCTCTATCTCGGTCCGTGGAGCCTTCGGACTGCTTCGCCTTCCGGAGTACCGTCGGCTGGTCTGCGCTGCTTCGGCCCTGAGCTTGGTCACGATCGCGGACGCCCTCATCTATGTGACGTTCCAGCAGCGAAGCAGCATGACCACCCGTTTCTTCCCGCTCCTCTACGTGGGTACCGCACTCGCATACCTGTTGCTGGCTCTTCCGATGGGCCGCCTCGCCGATCGGATCGGCCCGACCCGCGTGTTCGTCGGAGGTCAGGCGCTGCTGCTGGTCGTCGACGCAATGCTCTTGGTCACCAACCCAGGGCCCCTCGCCCTGATCTTCCTGCTCGGCGCGCTCGGGACCTACTACGCGGCCACAGACGGCATTCTCGCAGTCGTCGCCACCAGCATCCTGCCCGACGAGCAGCGGGCCAGCGGCCTCGCTCTCTTGGGCGGCGCCATGGCGCTCGCCGCATTCGCGGCTTCCACCATCTTCGGTGCTATCTGGGAGTGGAAAGGCCCCACGTTCGTCGTGGCCGTCTTCCTCGTCGGGTTGGTCCTCAGCCTCGGGACCGCACTGCGACTGTTACTTCCACAGCTGCGTCGAGAACGTTCCCGGTACGTTGGTCATGACTGATGTACGTCGATCGGCTTCGCTGTTGCGCATCGGCGCTCATCGGCCCGACGGAACTGACCTGACCAGACCGACAGAGGAACCTGGGATAGCGTCGACCCCGGTTCAGCGCGTTGGGCCTGTTGGCGGAGAATGGGAAAAAGAGCGTCCCGGATGCTAAAGAGTCAGGTTGATCGGTCGCGGGCCTCATCAGGAGACCCCGACAAGGGGTCTGAACCCCCGGCGCGGTTTTCGCTGAGCGGGAAGTGGCGCGTCGCGATCCTCGTCGTCGTGCTCGGCGTGGCGGTGGCCACCATCTTGTGGCCGTTGCTCGGCAGCGGCCCTTCCACGCTCGCCAAAGCGCCCTCCGGCAGCGTCCGACCCCTCCCCCCGAAAGGCATCGGTGGCGGTTCCTACCTGCTGATTCGCAGCACAAGCCTCAACAAGGACTACGGCCTCGTCGGACTGGTCGCCAGCAGCGATCCTCAAGGACCACGCATGCTCTCATCCTTGCATTGCGACCGGGTGGACTTCGAGGGCGGTCGCGGCCTCTGCCTTCGCCGGGCCACGAACTTCTTGGGCTCCACCGAGGCGACCGTCTTCGACGACCACCTGCGGTCCCTCCGCACAGTCGAACTCTCCGGCTACCCCAGCCGCGCCCGGGTGTCGCCCGACGGTCGCTACGGGGCCACCACGACGTTCGTCAGCGGAGACAGCTATGCAACGATGGGTCAGTTCTCGACTCGGACAGACATCATCGACTTGTCCTCGGGTCGTGTTCTTTTCAATTTGGAGAAGCTCGACGTCAGCAAGGACGGCCAACCATTCCGCGCCGCTGACTTCAACTTCTGGGGAGTGACTTTCGCAAATGACGGTCACTCCTTCTACGCCACATTGGGCACAGGTGGCGCGACGTATCTCCTCAAAGGCGACCTGGCGACCCGCCAGGCGGTCGTGCTTGCTTCGGGAGTCGAGTGCCCCTCCTTGTCACCCGACGGCACCCGGATAGCGTTCAAAGCTCGAAACCCCGGCTCTGTAGTCACCTGGCGAGTCTCGGTCCTCGATCTCGCCACCATGCAGTCCCACCCGCTTGGCCGAGACCCGCGACGTGGACGATCAGCCGGCGTGGCTCAACAACAACACCGTCATGTACGGTCTCGTCGAGAATTCTTCGGGTGCCGCTCCGGGCGTCCTGCCCGCTCTGACCACCGGAGGATCCATTCCTACCGATACTTGGGCGACCCCCGCGAACGGCAGTGGAACGCCTCAGCTGCTCGTGCGAGGGGCGTGGTCCACCGTGGTCGCCCACCCCTGAACCCCGGACCACCGCGCCATGGGGCTGAGGCGCGGGGGACACTTCCGGAGCCGAGAACCCTCGTCGGTGACGGGGTAGAGCGAGCGATACCGGCATTTATCCCGGGACAATTGTGCAACAACCGCACTGCGCTCTCGTGACTCATGGGATGTTTGTCCCGAGAGTCATGGTGACGCGAACACCCGAATTCGTGACTCGCATCTCATGCAATTCTTTGCACTGCGAAGTACACTTTCGGGTGGCGTATGGCGGTCGTGGATGCCCACGACACTCATAGAGGCGTAAGGCGGTCGTGGATGCCCACGACACTCATCGAAGTGAAAGGCGCGCTCTCCTGAACATCAGCGGAATTTTCTCGCGGCCCAGATTGACGCGGATGGTCGTCTTCGCCTGCGTCATCGCAGTCATCGCACCGGTGCTCGCGCTGGGCGTGCCGGCGATCGTCCGCGCCGGAGCGGTCGACCCGTGCGGCACGGGCGGCAACCCCATCACATGCGAGAACAGCAAGCCGGGCGATCCCATGGCCAACTGGCAGGTGAGCGGCGTCGGCGACACTTCCATTCAAGGTTACGCCACGTCCATGAGCGTCAACCTGGGCCAGACCGAGTCCTTCAAGGTCCAGACGACCGCCTCGTCGTGGTCCATCAACATCCTCCGCCTCGGCTATTACGGCGGTGACGGCGCGCGCCTGATCGCCACCAACGTCCAGCCGTCCGCGCCTCAACCCCAGACACAGCCTCCCTGCCTCAGCAACGCCTCGACGGGCCTGATCGACTGTGGCAACTGGGCCGTCTCGGCTTCGTGGACGGTGCCCACCACCGTGGTGTCGGGCGTCTACATCGCCGAGCTGGTGCGCAGCGACACCGGCGGCATGAGCCAGATTCCCTTCGTCGTCCGCGACGACGCCAGCCACTCGGACATGATCTACCAGACCTCAGACGAGACCTGGGAGGCCTACAACAACTGGGGCGGCAACAGCCTCTACCAGTGCGCGGGGTCTCCGCCACCGGCGCCGTTCTCGAGCGACACCAAACCCGTCTGCCCGCCCGGCAACCCGCAGGGCTACCAGGGCGCCTTCGCGGTCTCGTACAACCGGCCCTGGGCCACCGCCACCACCGACGGCGGCGAGTCGTGGCTGTTCAACGCCGAATTCCCGATGATCGAATTCCTCGAACAGCAGGGGTACAACGTCAGCTACACCAGCGGGTCCGACGTGGACGCGAACGGATCCCTCCTCCTCAACCACAAGGTCTTCATCTCCTCCGGCCACGACGAGTACTGGTCGGCCGCGCAACGGACCAACGTCACCAACGCCCGCGACCACGGCGTGAGCCTGGCCTTCTTCAGCGGGAACGAGATCTTCTGGAAGACGCGCTGGGACGTCAGTTCCGACGGCTCCAACACGCCCTACCGGACGCTCATCACCTACAAGGAGACGCACTTCAACGCACCGACGGACCCGCAGGACCCCCCGACGTGGACCGGGTCGTGGGAGGACCCCCGCTTCAGCCCGCCCGCCGACGGCGGCAACCCGGGGAACGCGCTCACTGGTCAGTTCTTCGCGGTCAACTATGGCACCACCGACATCTCGGTGCCGTCCCAGTACGCGCCCGAGATCCTCTGGCGCAACACGGCGGTGGCCAACCTCGCCCCCGGGAAGTCCGTCACCCTCGGCCCTCCAGTGAATGTCGCGTCGCAAATCGGCACCCTCGGCTACGAGTGGGACATCGATGCCGACAACGGGTTCCGCCCCGCAGGAGAGATCGACCTGTCCTCGACCACCGTGAACGCCAGCACGGCGGACCAGGTCTTCCCCGACTACGGGACCAACGTGGTGGCCGCGACGGTGACCCATCACCTCAGCCTGTACAAGGCGGCCAGCGGCGCCTACGTCTTCGGCGCCGGTACCGTGCAGTTCGCCTTCGGGCTCGCCAGCTCCAACCCGGCCGGAGCCGCGCCAGACCCGAACATGGAGCAGTTCACGGTCAACCTGTTCGCGCTCATGGGCGCGCAGCCGGCCAGCCTCACCGCCGGCCTGGTACCGGGTTCGGCCTCCAGCGCCACCGCGCCCCCCACCTCGAGGATCACCTCGCCGGCTCCCAACGCTTCGCTCACCGACGGCGCGCCGGTCGACCATCACCGGGACCGCCACCGACACCAGCGGTGGAGTGGTTGCCGGCGTCGAGGTCTCGACCGACGGCGGCAACACGTGGCACCCGGCGACGACGTTCACCCCTGGCACGTCCACCACCTGGACCTACACCTGGACGGGCGCCCACGGCAGCCCCACCGCCACCATCGAGTCGCGCGCCACGGACGACAGCGGCAACATCGAGACGCCCTCGGATGCGGAAGCGGTCGACATCAACTGCCCCTGCTCCATTTGGGGCTCAGGATTCACCCCGACGACCACCGACTCGGGTGATGCCTCGTCAGTCGAGGTGGGGGTGAAGTTCACCTCCGACGTGTACGGCACGATCAACGGAATCAAGTTCTACAAGTCGGCGGCGAACACCGGGACCCACGTCGGCAACCTCTGGACGGCCGGCGGCCAGCTGCTGGCGTCGGCCACGTTCTCCGGCGAGACGGCGTCGGGCTGGCAGTCCGTCAGCTTCTCGAAGCCCGTTCCCATCCTGCCCGGCACCACCTACGTCGCCTCCTACTTCGCCCCCAAGGGCCACACCGCCGACGACGACTACTACCTCTACGACAATCCGCAGCCCGCCACCATGGGGGCAACCGTCGCCGACAGCCCGCCGCTGCACGCCGTGCGGAGCACCGCGACCAACGGCGGCGACGGCATCTCCACCGACAGCAGCACCAGCACCTTCCCCGACAACGCCGACACCGGCACCAACTACTGGGTCGACGTCTCCTTCACCCCACAGCCCGCCCCCGGGTCGGCCAGCAACGTGACGGCCACCGCCGGTTACTCCTCGGCGACGCTGGCCTGGTCCGCCCCGACGACCGGCGGCCCCGCGACCAGCTACACCATCACGCCGTACGTGGCGGGGGTCGCGCAGGCGACCACGACGGTCACCGGCTCGCCGGCGCCCACGACGGCGACGGTGCCGGGCCTGACCAACGGCACCAGCTATACGTTCAAGGTCACCGCCTCCAACCCGGCTGGGTCCGCCGCGGCGTCGGCGGCGTCCAACGCAGTCACCCCGAGCGCCACGGCGCCACCGGTGTTCGTCCAGCAGGCCGGCACCCAGGCTGGGTCGGTCAAGAGCATCTCGATCCAGCCGTCGCGTTCGGTGACCGCCGGCAACCGCCTGGTGGTCGAGGTGGCGGCATGGAAGAGCTCGGCTCCGAGCGTCACCGGCGTCACCGACGCGGCAGGGGACACCTTCACCGAGCTCTCCTCCACCAGCGCGCCCGACGGCACCATCCTCACCGTGTGGTCCGCCGTGGTCACCTACAGCGGAGGCACCAAGCCGACGATCACGGCGACGACCAGCGCCTCGTCCGACATGGGGATCATCGCGCTCGAGTACGCCGGCCTCTCCGAAGCGAACGGTGCCGCCGTCCTCGACTCGTCGGCCAGCGCCAGCGGCACCACCGGGACCAGCGCGGCCACAGTCAGCTCCGGGGCGACCGGAGCGGCTGGTAACACGAACGAGCTCGCACTCGGCCTCTACGCCGACTCGGGCTACAGCGACACCCTCAGCGCCGGGTCCGGATGGACGCTGCGGTCGAGTGTCTCGCCGGTGAACACCATCGAGGGGCTCGCCGAGGACCAGCTGGTGAGCAGCGGCGCCACGGCCACGGCCACGGTCGGCACGGGCGCCAACACGCCCTGGGCGCTGACCGCCCTGCTGCTCAAGCCCGCCTCGGCGACACCGCCGACGGCGCCGAGCGCGCCCAGCCCTGTCACGGCCACGGCAGGTAGCGGCTCGGCCACGGTGACCTGGTCCGCACCCAACAATGGCGGGAGCCTCATCACGTCCTACACGGTCACCCCCTACGCCGGGACGACCGCCGGGACACCGGTGACCGTTGCCAACCAGAGCCCGAACGAGTCGACCACGATCACCGGGCTCACCAGTGGGACCACCTACACGTTCACGGTGAGCGCCACCAACAGCGTCGGCACGAGCGCCCCGTCGGCAGCCTCCAACGCCGTCACGCCTCAGGCGCAGTCCTCCCCGGCGGCGCCGACCGGCGTCACCGCGACCGCCGGTAACCGCAGCGCAAGCGTGTCGTGGACCGCTCCGTCCAACAACGGCAGCACGATCACCAGCTACACCATCACCCCCTACACCACCGGCGAGAGTTCGACCGCAGGGACGCCGGTCACCGTCACCGGCAACCCCCCGGTGACGACGGCCACCGTGGGCGGGCTGACCAACGGCACCGCGTACCAGTTCGCGGTCACTGCCACCAACGCCATCGGGACGGGACCCGGCTCCACGAACTCGACCCAGGTCGTGCCGGCCGGGCCGCCTCTGGCGCCCACCGGGGTGAGTGCGACGGCGGGCACCGCGTCGGCCACCGTGACATGGACCGCGCCGGACCCCCAGGGCAGCCCCATCACGTCCTATACCGTCACCCCGTACGTCGGCTCGACGCCGCAGGTCCCGGTGACGGTGAGCGGCTCGCCCCCGGCCACCACGGCCCTCATGGCGGGGTTGACCGACGGGACGAGCTACACCTTCGCGGTGACGGCGACCAATGCCGTGGGCACGGGCGCGTCCTCGGTCCAGTCGTCCGCCGTGACACCGGCTGACGTCCCGGCGCCGCCAGCGGCAGTGACCGCGGTGACGGCCGGCTCCGGCTCGCTGTCGGTGTCATGGACGCCGCAGTCGAACGGAGGGTCCACGATCACGTCCTACACGGTCACCCCCTTCGCCGGGTCGACCGCCGGGACGCCGGTGACCGTCAGCGGGTCGCCCGCGGCCACGTCGACCACGATCTCGGGGCTCACCAACGGCACGACCTACACGTTCGCGGTGACGGCCACCAACGTCATGGGCACCAGCACCTCGGCCGCCTCCTCCAACCCGGCCACCCCGGTCGCCACACCCGAGGTCTGTCCCTGCACGATCTTCGGGTCCCAGGTCCCCGCCGTTGCCGACTCCGGGGACAGCGGGTCGGTCAACGTCGGGACCGCCTTCACGACCGACACGAGCGGCTACGTCACCGGCATGCGTTTCTACAAGGCCTCCACCAACACGGGCACCCACGTGGGCAGCCTCTGGAGCGCCGGCGGCACGCTGCTGGCCCAGGCCACCTTCACGGGCGAGACGGCCTCGGGCTGGGAGCAGGTCAGCTTCTCCACCCCGGTGGCGGTGACCGCCGGCACCACGTACGTCGTGTCGTACCTGGCGCCCAACGGCCACTACGCCCAGACGCTCAACGCCCTGACCACTCCGGCCGATGGGCCGCCCCTCTACGCGCTGGCTTCGGCCAACGCGCCCAACGGCAACGGGGTCTTCACCTACGCGTCGACCACGTCGTTCCCCGTCAACAACTTCGAAGCCACCAACTACTGGGTCGACCCCGTCTACACCCAGACGCTCCCCGCGGTTCCGGCCGCGCCCACGGGCGTCAGCGCGACCGCCGGCAATACCAGCGCGACCGTTTCGTGGACCCCGCCGTCGGGCACAGTGACGTCCTACACCGTCACCCCGTTCAAGGGTTCGACCGCGGGAACACCGGTGACCGTGTCGGGGTCTCCCCCGGCCAGCACCGCCACCGTGACCGGGCTGACCAACGGCACCGCTTACACGTTCACCGTCAAGGCCACCAACTCGATCGGGACCGGACCCGCCTCGGCGAACTCCAACGCGGTGACGCCCGGCCCAGTGCCCGCCGCCCCCACCGCGGTGACCGCGGCCACGGCCGGGCCGGGCTCGGTGGCCGTGTCGTGGACCGCCCCGGCGAGCAGCTCGACCATCACCACCTACACGGTCACCCCGTTCGTGGGCTCGACCGCGGGCACGCCGGCGACGGTCACCGGCTCACCGGCGGCCACCTCGACCACGCTCAGCGGGCTCACCAACGGCACCACCTACACCTTCGAGGTGTCGGCCACGAACTCGGCGGGGACCGGGGCGCTCTCGACCGCCTCCAACTCGGCGACGCCGGAGTCCTCGATCACCTGTCCGTGCAACGTCTTTGGGTCCCAGGCCCCGAGCACGGTCGACGCGGGTGACGGCATGTCGGCCAACCTCGGGATGGCCTTCACCACCGACACCAACGGCTTCATCACCGGGGCGCGCTTCTACAAGGCCTCCACCAACACGGGCACCCACGTGGGCAGCCTCTGGAGCGCCACCGGCACGCTGCTGGCGCAGGCCACCTTCACGGGCGAGACGGCCTCGGGCTGGCAGCAGGTGTCGTTCTCGACCCCGGTGGCGGTGACCGCCGGCACCACCTACATCGTGTCGTACTACGCCCCCAACGGGCACTACTCGGTCGGGACCAGCCTCACCAACCAGCTCAACGCCCCACCGCTTTACGCCCTGGCCAGCGCGGCCGCGCCCAACGGGAACGGGGTCTACTCCTACGGGAGCGCGCCGGCCTACCCGACCAGCACCTTCAGCGCTAGCAACTACGCCGTCGATCCGGTCTTCGCGACCACCTCCCTCTTGCCGCCCGCAGCGCCTACCGGGGTCACCGCCGCCACGGCGGGTCCGGGTGCGGCGACGGTCAGTTGGACGGCGCCAGCAGGCTCCGTCACCTCCTACACCGTCACCCCGTTCGTGGGTTCGACGGCGGGCACGCCGGTGCCGGTCACCGGGTCGCCGCCGGCCACCTCGACCACGGTGAGCGGGCTCACCAACGGCACCGCATACACCTTCGAGGTGTCGGCCACCAACGCGCAGGGGACGGGGCCGTTGTCGGCGCCCTCCAACGCCGTCACCCCGACGCAGGGACCTGCGGCGCCAACAGGGGTCACCGCCGCCACGGCGGGTCCGGGTGCGGCGACCGTCAGCTGGACGGCGCTCGGAGGCTCCGTCACTTCGTACACCGTCACCCCGTTCAAGGGCTCGACCGCGGGGACGCCGGTGACCGTGTCGGGGTCTCCTCCGACCAGCACCGCCACCGTGACCGGGCTGACCAACGGCACCGCCTACACCTTTGAGGTGTCGGCCACCAACGCGCAGGGGACGGGGCCGTTGTCGGCGCCGTCGAACCTGGTGACCCCCGAGTCCTCGATCACCTGCCCGTGCAACATCTTTGGGTCCCAGACCCCGGGCACGGTCAACTCGGGCGACACGTCCGCGGCGAACCTCGGGATGGCCTTCACCACCGACACCAACGGCTTCATCACCGGAGCGCGCTTCTACAAAGCCTCCGCCAACACCGGGACACACCTCGCCGACCTGTGGACCACGTCGGGGAGCCTCCTGGCCCAGGCCACCTTCACTGGCGAGACGGCCTCGGGCTGGCAGCAGGTCAACTTCGCCACTCCGGTGGCGGTGACCGCGGGCACGACCTACGTCGTGTCCTACTACGCCCCCAACGGAAACTACTCGGTGACGAGCAACGGGTTCGCGAGCGCGGTCAACGCCCCGCCGCTCTACGCCCTGGCCAGCTCCGCCGCCGCCCATGGGAACGGGGTCTACGTCTACGGCAGCGCGCCGGCCTTCCCGACCAGCACGTTCAAGGCGAGCAATTACTTCGTCGACGCCGTCTTCAGCCCGACTGTCGCGCCGACCGCGCCCGCCGCCCCCACCGCGGTGACTGCGGCCACGGCCGGGCCGGGCTCGGTAGCCGTGTCGTGGACCGCCCCGGCGAGCAGCTCGACGATCACCACCTACACGGTCACCCCGTTCGTGGGCTCGACCGCGGGCACGCCGGCGACGGTCACCGGCTCGCCGGCGGCCACCTCGACCACGCTCAGCGGGCTCACCAACGGCACCACCTACACCTTCGAGGTGTCGGCCACGAACTCGGCGGGGACCGGGGCGCTCTCGACCGCCTCCAACTCGGCGACGCCACAGTCCTCGATCACGTGTCCGTGCAACGTCTTTGGGTCCCAGGCCCCGAGCACGGTCGACGCGGGGGACGGCTCGTCGGTGAACCTCGGGATGGCCTTCACCACCGACACCAACGGCTTCATCACCGGGGCGCGCTTCTACAAGGCCTCCACCAACACGGGCACCCACGTGGGCAGCCTCTGGAGCACCACCGGCACGCTGCTGGCGCAGGCCACCTTCACAAGCGAGACGGCCTCGGGCTGGCAGCAGGTCAGCTTCGCCACTCCGGTGGCGGTGACCGCCGGCACCACCTACATCGTGTCGTACTACGCCCCCAACGGGCACTACTCGGTCGGGACCAGCCTCACCAACCAGCTCAACGCCCCGCCGCTCTACGCCCTGGCCAGCGCGGCCGCGCCCAACGGGAACGGGGTCTACTCCTACGGGAGCGCGCCGGCCTACCCGACCAGCACCTTCAGCGCAAGCAACTACGCCGTCGATCCGGTCTTCTCGACGACCACCAGTTGACCGACCAGTGACCGGGATCTCCACGGCCCTGCCGTCGTCGTTGGCCTTCGCGCCCTCGTTGGCCCTGTCACCCGCGTCGCCGAGCGACCTCGCCCAGGTGGTCTTCGCCCTGGCCGGGGTGGCCGCGGCCGGTGCCGCGGGCTACCTCGTCGTGCTGGCGTTCGCTTCGTTCGGACGCAGGCCGCTGGAGGCCGCGCCGCCCCGGAGCCGGATCGCCGTGCTGGTCCCGGCTCACGACGAGGCAGTCCTCGTGGGCCGGTGCGTCACCTCTCTGCAGCAGCAGTCGTTCCCGGCGGACCTGTTCGACATCGTGGTGATCGCCGACAACTGCACGGACGACACGGCGGCGCGCGCCGCGGCGGCCGGGGCGACGGTGCTCGTACGGACCGCTCCCGACGCTCCCGGCAAGGGCCCGGCGCTGCGCTGGGCGATGGACCACCTGCTCGAGAGCGACCCCGGCCTCGCCGCCATCGCCGTGGTCGACGCCGACTCGGTCGCCGACCCGGGCCTGCTCGGGGCGTTGGTCGCCCAGCTCGAGCGGGGCGCGCCGGTGGTGCAGGGCGACTACCTCGGTCGCAACGAGGACGGCTCGACCAGGTCCGAGCTGCGGGTTGCCGCCTTCCTGCTCTTCCACCGGGTGCGCTTCGGAGGTCGCGCCGTCCTCGGACTGCCGTGCCACCTGGTGGGCAACGGGATGCTGTTCAGCCGCGGGGTGCTCGAGGACCATCCCTGGGACGCCTTCACGAGCGCCGAGGACCTCGAGTACTCGGTCGACCTCCGGCTGGCTGGGATACGCCCCGTGTTCGCCCGCGACGGCCGGTTGGCCGCGCCCGTGGCCGGTCGGGGGCGGGCGGCGCAGGTACAGCGCCTCCGGTGGGAGGGCGGGCGCTTCCACGTGGTCCGGACCCGGCTGCCCCGGCTGTTGGCCGAGATGATCGGCCGGCGGCGCTGGTCCCTCCTCGACGCCGCCGTCGACCTCGCCGTGCCCCCGCTCGGCCTGCTGGCGGCGGGTTCGCTCCTCGGGGCTGCGCTCGGCACCGTCCTCCTCTACGCCGGGCTCGCACCCTGGTGGGCGGTCGCGCCGTGGCTGGTCGCCGTGGCCGCCGTGCCGACCTTCGTCGTGGTCGGCCTGGCCGCCGCCCGCGCCCCGAGCTCGATGTGGCGGGCGCTCCTGGCCGCCCCCGCCTTGGTGGTCACCGAGCTCTGGACGCGCCTAGGGCTCCTGCGCGGACTCCGCGCGACCACCTGGGAGCGCACGACGCGTCCCGGAGAGGAAGCGACGGAAGCCGCGCCGAAGGGCCCTGTGGTTGCGTCCTCGGGGAGGACTCCGTGATCCCGACCGCCGCGCGGACGAGCCCGGTGACCGGGCTCCTCGCCCACCGGCCGGGTGGGCGTCTCGAGATCGGCGGCGTGCCGATCGATCCCGTCGACATCGATCAGGCGGTGGACCACGCCATGGCGGCCGTCGCCGCCGGGGCGTTCGCCCAGCTCTGCACCGTCAACCTCGACTTCCTGGTCAATGCCCGGCGCGACCCTGCGACGAGTGCGGTGCTCCGGCGCAGCGAGCTCAACCTGGCCGACGGCGCGCCGGTCGTTTGGCTCGGTCGCCTGTTGGGGTCCTCCCTGCCGGGCCGGGTCGCCGGATCGGACCTCGTCCCTCGGCTGGCGGCATCGGCGGCTGCCGCCGGGGCCAGCATCTTCTTGCTGGGCGGCGAGGACGGCAACGCGGCCGTGGCCGCGGAGCGCCTCTCCGCCCGGTTTCCAGGCCTCGTGGTGGCGGGGGTTTACGAGCCACCAC
This sequence comes from uncultured Acidimicrobiaceae bacterium, assembly GCA_963736515.1. GTDB lineage: Bacteria > Actinomycetota > Acidimicrobiia > Acidimicrobiales > RAAP-2 > Bog-473. Next base: position 117,899 of record CAVTPE010000017.1, read on the forward strand.
GGGCAGCGCTCGAAGAGATGGACGACGACGACATAGTCCGGCGCCTCGAGGAGAGCGGCGCCGACATCCTCCTGGTCGCCCTCGGCCATCCCAAACAGGACAAGTGGATCGCCCGTAACCGGGACCGGCTCCCAGTTTCGGTGGCGGTCGGCGTGGGGTGCACCTTGGACCTGATCGCGGGCCGGCGCACCCGGGCCCCCCATTGGATGCGGCGCACGGGCCTCGAGTGGTTGTTCAGGCTGGTCCACGAGCCCAGCCGCCTGGGACTCCGTTACTTCGTTGACGGGTGGTGCCTGCTGACGGTCTTCGTGCCGATGACCCTGCGCCAACGGCGGCTCCGCGGTCGCCTGGTCTGACCCCATCCCGCGGCGCTTCGCCCGTCCCAACGCGGCCTAGCGGAGTTAGGGCAACGGGTTGGGGATGGCCAGGGTCGAAGGCCCGCCGTACTTCTCGACCTCCGCCACCATCCCGTAGAACTGGGGCTTCGGCCCGTAGGGCGCGGAGTCGGAGAACATGTCGAGGTCCCCGTAGCCCGAGTAGTTCAGCGACGTGAACTGGTTGGCGAAGGGTATGTGCAGCGAGACGATGGCGTCGAGTGCTGTCTTGGTCCACTGGTACATGAAGGCGGAATCGCCCGCCCAGTTGTAGAGATTGGCGGTGCCAGGATCGAAGTTGTATTCGGTCACGCCCGTAGGGATGGAATGACCGAGCTGCGTTTGCTCATCGCTCAGGACGGTGTCGTAGTTCCACTGGAAGTCCCCCGGAGTCATGGAGATGCACTGCGCCTCGCTGGTTGCCTTCTGACAGGGGTAGTCGTGGTAGGTCACGAAGTCAGGCAGTACGCCGGCGGCTTTTGCGGTGCCCAAGAAGTAGGAGATGTCGTCGGGGTATTTGCTGTTCGTGAGCGTGTTGTTGCTGGCGGACCAGGTGACCGCAGGGCCACCGAAGGCACACTTGTTTATGTCCGGTACGCCGTTGGTCTCGCATTGAGGCATCGAGCGCAACACGGGAATGGCAGAGATCCACTGACTCGTGTAGTTGGCGATGGTTCCCTGGATGCTCCCGCCGTTATCCGGCTCGTTGCCGAACTCGAAGATGTGGCAACCCAGCGGCTCCGACAGCTGAACGGTGCTTTCCAGCCAGGTCAGGTCGTCGGTCTGGCCCAGCATGAACATGCAGGTCATACCGGCGTTCTTGCCCGCGACGATCTTCTGCTGGATCGAGGCCGGCGTCGATGTGGGGCTACCGCTGTAGGCCCAGATGCGGTCCAGCGTCAGTCCACCCAGGCTCAAGGCGGCCTGCACCGAGGGCAGCGTGTCCACATTCGGCGAGCCGTAATCGATGGTGTCATTGGTGCCGAACTCGTAGGACAGGGCACCGCTACTCCAGGTCGTCTCGCCGGGGAGCAGCTGGGAGAGCTGGGAAGCGGGCTGGTTGTTCGAGACAGTGATGGTGACACCGGCGCTGACGCCACTACTACCGCCATTAACGGCTTCGGAGAGCAGAACGTACGAGCCGTTGGGGACGGTCGTGGTGTTCCAGCTGGTCACCCATCCGTAGAGGGTGGGCTTTGCCGTGCCGATCAAGTGGCCGGACTCGCCGTAGGAGCCGCCCAAGATCCAGAACTCCACGCTGGTGGCATTCGAGGCGGAGGCGTCCAAGGTCGCCGTCGTACCCGACAACGTCGTCCCACTCTTCGGGATCAGCACGCTCGTCGCCAGCGGGTTCGAGACAGTGATGGTGACACCGGCGCTGACGCCACTACTACCGCCATTAACGGCTTCGGAGAGCAGAACGTAGGAGCCGTTGGGGACGGTCGTGGTGTTCCAGCTGGTCACCCATCCGTAGAGGGTGGGCTTTGCCGTGCCGATCAGGTGGCCGGACTCGCCGTAGGAGCCGCCCAAGATCCAGAACTCCACGCTGGTGGCATTCGAGGCGGAGGCGTCCAAGGTCGCCGTCGTACCCGACAACGTCGTCCCACTCTTCGGGATCAGCACGCTCGTCGCCAGCGGGTTCGAGACAGTGATGGTGACACCGGCGCTGACGCCACTACTACCGCCATTAACGGCTTCGGAGAGCAGAACGTAGGAGCCGTTGGGGACGGTCGTGGTGTTCCAGCTGGTCACCCATCCGTAGAGGGTGGGCTTTGCCGTGCCGATCAGGTGGCCGGACTCGCCGTAGGAGCCGCCCAAGATCCAGAACTCCACGCTGGTGGCATTCGAGGCGGAGGCGTCCAAGGTCGCCGTCGTACCCGACAACGTCGTCCCACTCTTCGGGATCAGCACGCTCGTCGTCGGCAGTGTCGTCGACGTGGCCGGAGACTGTGCGACCAGCCCCACAACGAGACCAGCAAGAAGCACCGCCAGCGACACCCGAACGTACAGCCAGCTACGACGCGATCGGCTCTTCTTCTGAGTCGGCTGACACCGCCTCATGACGTAACAACTAAGTCGAACGATGGGGGCCACCGTAGCAACGACAGGAAGAACTTCGCGCATGTCCCTGACTTCGCGTGAATTGCGCGTGACATGCGCGTAACGGACTTGACATCATTGACGCAATCTCATCGGAGTCAGCCCTCTCGGCCGCGGTGCTCGTCCCAACGGACTCCCCAACTGTTCGGCAGCGGGGCAGTCGCAGTATTCGCATTATTCGCTTATTGGTATCTTTGAACCGAGGAAGTTGGAGAACGGTGTGGTCGCTCAATCCACACGATTCAGCGAACACGACAGCGGGCACAATAATAAAGGCGATCGACAATCGTCGGATCATGAGGTGTCTCCTCTTCCTTCCCCCTTTCTGAACTCAGCTCCTAGTCGACCCTCCTTTTCACTGCTGCTCGTTCACTTTCGAGTAACCAATCGTTCACTGTCGAGTAACGAATCGACCTCGCCCGCTTGGGGCTCACGCTTGAGCGGGCTCAGAGGCAACCGCGCGTCTCTCTGACCATCTTGCTTCTCGGAAAGCGTGTCCACGTCGGAGATCGTTTTGGCCGTAAAGAAATAGAGCGGCTCCCCAACCCCGAAAACCCGTGCCCAATCAAGTGAGGCTTAAACCGGGTTGAACCAGATTTCCACGGTCGTTGACACAGGCGCTGCAATCACTGAGAATAGGGCGCCCCCAGACCCCTGAAGGAGTGATCCGTGCTGTCCGCCTTCCGTGAGCTCCGCGCTCGGAGCAAGGTTCTCGTCGTTGGTTGCAGCGCGCTCCTGGTGGCCGGGCTGGCAATGGTGACCGTCACCGCGATCGGAGGCGAGGCCTCGACGGCGGTGCTGCTCCCCGGCGAAACGACCTGGAGTAGCGGTGCCCTGTCCTACGAGTTCGGCACCAATGACACCATCGATTACGGCTCGCCGAATGTGGACACGCTGCCCTCGGTGCAGGCCGCCTTGAAACAGGGTGGACTGACGCTCGATCGTGTGTGGTCCTACGGCGGCGACAGCGATGCGTACATCACGTCGAAGGTCACTGCTGCCAACAATGCGGGTATGACCTGCATGTTCATGCTGGGCCAGACCGACGACCTGACCTGGCTGGAGCACGTTGTCCAGCTCACAGGTCCAATGGGTTGCCACATCTTCGAGTTCGGCAACGAGCCGGATAACGGCGGGAGCATCCAGGGAACCATCGCCAACTACACGAGTCAGTGGATCTCTGCCATTCCCGTGCTGCGCTCGATGCCTCAATGCGAGACCAACGGCGTACCGGACATAAACAAGTGTGCCTTCGGTGGCCCTGCGGTCACCTGGTCCGCCAGCAACAACACGCTCACGAACAGCAAATACCCCGACGACATCTCCTACTTCTTGGGCACCGCAAAAGCCGCCGGCGTACTGCCTGACTTCGTGACCTACCACGACTACCCCTGTCAGAAGGCAACCAGCGAGGCGCAGTGCATCTCCATGACTCCGGGGGACTTCCAGTGGAACTACGACACCGTCCTGAGCGATGAGCAAACGCAGCTCGGTCATTCCATCCCTACGGGCGTGACCGAATACAACTTCGATCCTGGCACCGCCAATCTCTACAACTGGGCGGGCGATTCCGCCTTCATGTCCCAGTGGACCCAGACAGCACTCGACGCCATCGTCTCGCTGCACATACCCTTCGCCAACCAGTTCACGTCGCTGAACTACTCGGGCTACGGGACCCTCGACATGTTCTCCGACTCCGCGCCCTACGGGCCGAAGCCCCAGTTCAACGCGATGGTGGCGGAAGTCCAAAAATACGGCGGGCCAACCACGACGGCGAGCATCAGCACGACCACGACGGCCAGCACGACCACGACTACGAAGCCGGTCACGACCACGACTGTGAAGCCGGCCACCACCACGTCCACGACCGCGAAGCCGGCCACCACCACGTCCACGACCGCGAAGCCGGCCACCACCACGTCCACGACCGCGAAGCCGGCCACCACCACGTCCACGACCGCGAAGCCGGCCACCACCACGTCCACGACCGCGAAGCCGGCCACGACCACGTCCACGACCGCGAAGCCGGCCACGACCACGTCCACGACCGCGAAGCCACCGCAGACACCACCACTCTCACCATCGTCCCCCGCGAACGGTTATTGGTTGGTGGGCACCGACGGCGGGATCTTCTCTTTCGGGGACTCTCTCTTTTATGGCTCGACAGGAAACCTGCGCATCGTGCGGCCGGTCGTCGGCATCACGCCAACGGCTGATCACCGCGGCTATTGGCTGGTGGCCTCCGACGGCGGCACCTTCGCTTTCGGGGATGCCAGGTTCCATGGCTCGATCCCGGGTCTGGGCCTCCACCCGGCGGGCTCGGGTCTTGCCCACTCGCTCAGCGCACCCGTCGTGGGCATTGTGCCTTCCGCCGACGGAGGCGGGTACCTGATGGTGGGTGCCGACGGTGGGGTCTTCGCCTTCGGGGATGCCCGCTTCGAGGGGTCCTGCACAACCATCGGGGGTTGTGTGGGCACTGCCGTTTCCGTCATCCCGGACAGCACCGGCAAGGGCTACTGGGTCGTGACCTCGGTAGGCGCCGTCTACAGCTTCGGTGATGCGCGCTATTACGGGGCGCCCGGCAAACTCGGCGTTCCGGTCACCTCAGCCGCCGCCACCCCGGATGGGAAGGGCTATCGGATCCTCTTTGGCAACGGCGAGGTCTTTAGCTACGGCGATGCCGCCAACTCCGGGTCCCCGTCCTCGGCTAACTTCAACGGCCTCGACCGAGCGAGCGTCATCTTCCCGACCGCGGACGGGAAGGGATACTGGGTCGCCTCGGCTCTCGGGAAGCTCTTCGCCTTGGGGGACGCGCCGAATGACGGTGACACTTCGACCATGCACCTCAATGCGCCGATCATCGCTGGCGACGGTTACTAGAGAGAACTTCGTCGGGCCCCTCCATCCCCAACAACACTGGGTCCATTCGGTCGCTCACTGCCCGTGCGTCGTTGCATCGCCCTTCGATCGCGGTTCTTAACGACCTCGGATGCCGCGGCAAGGGCCGAAGCCACACACTTTGTTCGAGCAGGTCGCGCTCCATCGTCAGGAGCTTCGCCCCCGGCGCAGCCTGGCGTTCTCCTCGCGCACTTCTGTGGTCGTCCGCTCGCGCTCGCCGCGGTCGATGCGTTCTTGACGCGTCTGGTTGCCGAGCGTGTGTGCTCGACGATGCCCAGCTCACGGGCCGCATCGGCGATCCGGCGGTACTGGTCGATCACTGGGGCTGCGCCGTTCCGGCGGAACTCGCTTGCATACCTACCCCGGGCGCCTGCTCGGCTCGGGTTTCTTGTCCTCGCCGTTGGCATGACAACCTCGTAACCGAGGCATGGGGCGGCGGATGGTCACCGGGGATTCTCGCCGGCGGCACGGCGCGGGACATGTCCCACAGAATTAGGGCAACGGGTTGGGGATGGCGAGGGTAGACGGCCCGCCGTGCTTCTTCACCTCCGCCACCATCCCGTAGAACTGGCCCTTCGGAGCTCCTGCGGACGTACAGGCGGGATCCGAGTTAGAACCCTGGCCGATGCAGAACGTGTCGAGGGCTCCCGAGCCCGAGAAGTTCAGCGACGTGAACTCGTTGGCAAAAGCCATGTGGAGCGACACGATGGCATCGAGTGCGGCCTGAGTCCACTGGTACATGAACGTGTCGTCGGCACTCCAGCTGTACAGAATGCCGTCGCCTCCATCGAAGTTGTATTCGGTTACGCCGGTCGGGATCGTGTGACCCAGCGTGGTCTTCTCGTCGGTAATGACCGTGTTGTAGTTCCACTGGAAGTCGCCGGGCGTCATCGAGATGCACTGCGCCTTAGTGGACGCCTTCTGGCACGGGTAGTCGTGGTAGGTCACGAAGTCCGGCAGTACACCAGCGGCCTTTGCGGTGGCCAAGAAGTAGGACATGTCGTCGGGGTAGGAACTGGCGTTGGTGTTGGTGCTGGCCGACCAGGTGAGGGCGGGTCCGCCGAACGAACACACATTTGGATCGGGCACACCGTTGGTCTCACACACAGACAGGGACCGCAACACAGGAACGTCCGCGATCCATTGGTTCGTGTACTTGGCGATGGTTCCCTGGAGGCTGCCGCCATTGTCCGGCTCGTTGCCGAACTCAAAGATGTGGCAGCCCATTGGCTCTGTCAATTCAACGGTGCTCTCCAACCAGGTCAGGTCGTCTGTCTCGCCCAGCATGAACATGCAGGTCATACCGGCATTGTTGCTGGCCTGGACCTTCGCCGTGATCGCTGCCGGGGTTGCGGTTGGATCACTGTTGTAGGCCCAGACCCTATTCAACGTCAGCCCGGCTTGCTTCTCGTAGGACTGCACCGAGGGCAGAGTGTCAACGTTCGGCGAGTTGTAGTCGATGGTGTCATTGGTACCGAACTCGTAGGACGGGGCACCGCTACTCCAGGTCGTCTCACCGGGGAGCAACTGCGGCCTCGAGGCGCTCCCCGCGCCCTCATCGCCACCGATCCCTTTCGGCGCTGAGGTGCTAGCCCCGTCTCCGGTCACTGACGTAGGGACCGGTCCGGGGGCGGAGCCGCTGGCCACGACGACGGTCACGGTCGCCAGCCCGGCCACCAGGAGCGCACTGCAACCGACCGCGAGGACCTTGCCCCGGGTGCTGAGCTCACGGAAGGTAGGCAGAACGGATCACTCCTTCACGGGTTCGGTGGGCGTCGGCCTCATACCCCTCCATTGAGGTCCGGGTCCCAGCGCCCGCTGAAACCTTCGCCTCGGCTGGACCGCGGCGGCTCTGTCGTCGTTCCGCCGCATCGGATGACATTCAGTCGGGCAGGCCCGCCGTCGGCGCGACGACATCTCCGGCAGAGACCTCGACCAGCCCGCCGCCGTCCGGATCCTCGCGGTAGGCCGCACCGCAGGAGCACCGGAGCCCGGGGTCGAGCCGCGATCCGCACCGGCACACCCACCCGAGCCGCCGCGCCGGGTTCCCCACCACGAGCGCGTGCCCGGCGACAGAACGAGTCACCACGGCGCCGGCGCCCACGAACGCGTGGCCGCCGATGACGACCCCGCACACAATGGTGGCGTTGGCCCCGATGGTCGCGCCGCGCTGCACCAGCGTCGACGACAGGCTCTCGGCCGACTTCTTGATCGCCGCCCGCGGCGTGAGGTCGTTGGTGAAGATGCAGTTGGGACCGAGAAAGACGTCGTCCTCGACGACCACGCCGTCGAAGAGCTGGACCCCGTTCTTCACCGTCACACGGTCGCCCACCCGCACCTGGCCTTCGATGAAGGCGTGGTCGCAGATGTTGCAGTCGCTCCCGATCGAGGCGCCGTCGAGGACGTGGGCGAAGGCCCAGATCCGCGTCCGCGGGCCGACCGCAGTCGTCTCGCACAGCGCATGCGCGTGGACCACGGGAGCGTCGTCGGTCCCGTCGGTCATCGCAGCGCGGCGGCCAGCGCCTCGGCTACCCGCTCCTGTTGGGGCGCCGTGAGATGGGGGTGCATAGGCAGGGACAGGATCTCGTCGGCCGCCGCCTCGGCCACCGGGAAGTCCCCCGGTCCGTGGCCGAGTCCGGCGAACGCGCCCGTCAAATGGATAGGAGTCGGGTAGTGGATGGCGGCGGGGATCCCGGCCGCCGCCAATGCCGCCAGGCAGCGGTCCCGCTCCGACACGCGCACGACGTAGAGGTGCCACACGTGCTCGTTGCCGACGTCGGTGGCCGGGAGCCGTACGCCGGGGAGTCCAGCGAGCAGCTCGTCGTAGCGTGCGGCCGCCCGCCGGCGGGCTGCGTTCCAGTCGTCCAGGCGCGCCAGTTTCGCCCTGAGGACCACGGCCTGGAAGGTGTCCAAGCGGGAGTTGAACCCGAGCGTCGGGTGCTCGTAGCGCGCCCGGCTGCCGTGGTTACGCAACGCTTCCAGCGACGTGGCTACGTCGTCGTCGTCGGTCACCACGGCGCCGCCGTCGCCGTACGCACCGAGGTTCTTCCCGGGGTAGAAGCTGAATCCGGCGGCCAGGCTCCAGCTGCCCACGGGCCGGTCATGCCGGCGCGCCCCGTGGGCCTGCGCCGCGTCCTCGACTATTTGCAGCCCGTTGGCTTCCGCTGCGGCTTCGACACCCTCCATCGGGGCGATCTGACCGTACAGGTGCACGGGCAGGACGGCTCGTGTGCGCGCCGTGCAGGCCCCGGCGATCAGGTTGGGATCGATGAGGAGGTGGAGAGGATCGCAGTCGACCAGACGGACCCCTGCTCCGGTGCGGGCGACTGCCTCGGCCGAGGCGATGAATGAATTGGCCGGCACCACGACCTCGTCGCCTGTCCCCACACCGGCGGCCCGCAGAGCGAGCTCGAGCGCGTCGGTCCCGTTGGCGACACCAAGGGCGTGGGCGCGGCCGCAATAGTCGGCCCAGGCGGATTCGAAGGCGGCGACGTCGGGCCCGTTGATGAAGGCGCTGGCGTCCATGACGCGGCGCAGGCCTGTCTCGACCTCTTGTTCAACCTCCGCGTGCTGTGACGCCAGGTCGACGAAGGTGACCGCGGGTGCGGACTGGACGGCAGTCATGCGTGTTCCTCCTGTGGTGAGCGGTGGGACGGTGTCGGCGACTCCACGCCGGGCGGGAGCACCGCAACGCGGCGGAGGCGACGCGCCGGAAGGCCGGCCCAAACCTCGCCGCCGGGGACGTTGCCGGTGACGCCGGCACCCATCCCCACCAGCGCCCAGGCGCCGATCCGGCAATGCTCGCGGACGAGGGCGCCGGCACCGATGTAGGCACCCTCGCAGACGGTCACGTCGCCCGCCAGGCGGGCGCCGCTGCCCAACGTGGCGAAGTCGCAGACCACGTCGTCGTGAGTGAGGACGACCGACGGCATCACCGCCACGTGGGCCCCGATCTCCACGCCCGTCGTGGCGACGACCCCGGCGAGCACCACGGTCCCCGGCCCGACGTTGGTCGAGGGCGGGATGGACGCCGACGGGTGCACCACGCTGGCCCAGCGCCCGGGTGGCAGCCCGAGGCGTTCGACGATCTGCCGGCGCCAGGTGAAGTTCGACGGGTTGCCGATGGTGACCACTGCCCCTGCCGACGGGTGACGTGAGAGATCGTCGACGTGGCCCACGACGGGGACGCCGTCGACGTGTCGCTGCTGCAGCGCCGGGTCGTCGTCGAGGAAGCCCACGACGTCCCAGGTGGGCCGAACCCGATTGCAAGCCCGGACCGCCTCGAGCGTTTCCCGGCCGAAGCCGCCGGCCCCGATGACGAGGAGCGGGCGTGTCAGCACCGACTCAACCCCGGAACGGCCGCAGGACGGCGTCGATGACACGGTCCTGGTCCTCCAGCGACATCGTGTGGTAGAGCGGCAGGATCACCGAGTCGCCGGTGAGCCGTTCGGTCACGGGCAGTGGGACGTGCGGGTGTTCGGCGAAGGCGGGCTCTCGGTGGGCCGCCATGATGCCGCGACGGGCAGAGATCCCCTCGTGGCCGAGGGCCTCGAGCAGCTCGTTACGCCCGATTGGCGAGTCGGGCGGCAACAGCAGCCAATAGGACTGGAAGTTGCTGGTGCCATGGGGCGGATCGGCGGCGGTGACCACGCCTGGGAGATCCCCGAACGCTTCGGAATACCGTCGCGCGAGCTGGCGGCGGCGTGCCACCATTGCCGGAAGGCGGCCCAGCTGGACCAGGCCGATGGCCGCCTGCACGTCGGTCAAGCGGAAGTTGAAGCCCGTCTCCAGATAGTGCTCCAGCACGGGCACGCCGCTGCGGTGGCGCTCGGCTGCCGAGACGCTCATGCCGTGCTCGCGCAGGCGCCGAGCCCGGTCGGACCCCTCGGGGGAGTCGCAGAGCAGCATGCCGCCCTCGCCGGTCGTCACTAGCTTGCGTGGGTGGAACGAATAGGTCGCCAGCGCGGCGCCGGCGCCGACCGGCCGGCCGGCGTAGGTGGATCCGAGGGCGCAGGCCGCGTCCTCGATCACGTCGATCTCGCGCTCCCGGCACAGGAGTCTGATGGCGTCGACGTCGGCCGGCGCGCCCCCCTGGTGCACCACGATGACCGCCCGGGTCGCCGGGGTGAGCACGGCCTCGACCGTCTCGGCAGTGAGGTTCTGGGTGGACTGGTCCACATCGGCGAACACGGGGGTCGCCTGCACGTAGCGCGGGGCGTTGGCGGTTGCGATGAAGGAGAGCGAGGGAACCACCACCTCGTCTCCCGGCCCGAGGCCTGCGAGCACCATGCTCAGGTGCAGCGCCGTGGTGCACGACGAGGTGGCTACGGCGTGACCGGCACCCAGGTGCGCCGCGAAGGCCACCTCGAATTCGGCCACGCGCGGGCCCTGAGCCACCCAACCCGAGCGTACGGCCTCGGCCGCGGCCTCCGCCTCCTCGGCGCCGAGCCAGGGCTTCATGACCGGGATCAGGGGGCGATCATCGGGCTCCTGTCCGGGCTCCGCCGCGGCGGCGGTCGACGTGTCGTGGGTCACCGGGCGCGCCGGTTCTCGCAAGCGTGCGTATCGTCGGAAAAGTTCATCAGCCTCGCCAAGGTCTGCTGCAGGGTCTACCGCTCGGTCCGTCGGGTGCCTGGATTGTACCGGCGTCCCGAGCCCCGCGGCGGTCGCCCCCGTCTATCACTTAAAGTGAGGATACCTCAACGCCAACGACGCTATACTTGCCCAGTTCTCTCTCACCCATGAACAACAACCTCTCACGCATGCACACCTCAGCGGGTCAGCCCCGCGCACCACGATCACGATGAATGGCGTCGCGCTCAGCGGCACGCGCGTGCTCGTCACCGGCGGCGCCGGAACCATCGGTTCGACCATCGTCGACCAGCTCGTGGAGCGCGACGTGGCCGAGGTCGTCGTGCTCGACAATCTTGTCCGAGGCCGCCGCGACAACCTCACCGCGGCGCTCGCGACGGGCCGTGTTGAACTGGTCGAGGGCGACATCCGCGACCGCGCTCTGCTGGCCCGGCTCATGGGCGGCACAGACGTGGTCTTCCACCAGGCGGCCATCCGCATCACCCAGTGCGCCGAGGAACCGCGGGCGGCACTGGAGGTGATGGTCGACGGCACCTTCGACGTCTTGGAGGCGGCAGTGGAGGCCGGGGTGCAGAAGCTGGTGGCGGCATCGTCGGCCTCCGTCTACGGCCTGGCCGACACCTTCCCCACCGATGAGGACCACCATCCCTGGCACAACCGGACCTTCTACGGCGCCGCCAAGGCGTTCAACGAGGGCATGCTCCGCAGCTTCGCCGAGATGTACGGTCTGCGCTACGTGGCCCTGCGCTACTTCAACGTCTACGGCCCCCGCATGGACATTCACGGCGTGTACACCGAGGTGCTCGTCCGCTGGATCGAGCGAATCGCCGGCGGCAGCGCCCCACTGATCCTCGGCGACGGCAAGCAGACGATGGACTTCGTCTACGTGGAAGACGTTGCGCGCGCGAACATCCTGGCCGCCGAAGCGGATGTCACAGACCAGTCGTTCAACGTGGCCAGCGGTGTCGAGGTGAGCATCAACGAACTGGCGGAAGCGCTCCTGAAGGTGATGGGGTCCGACCTGGCTCCCGAGTACGGCCCCGAGCGATCGGTCAACGCCGTCCCCCGCCGCCTTGCGGAGACTGCTCGTGCTGCCGAGCAGCTCGGCTTCGCCACCAGCGTGGACCTCCACGAAGGCCTGGAACGCTTGGTCGAGTGGTGGCGACAGTCGTACCTCGCGCCCTAGCCGCCTCTTCGGGGATCGCCGCCGACCTTCCGCCACGCTGGCGGCCATTGAGTCCGACCCGGCCTACCTCTCGCTTGACGCTGGGCGCGACCCCTTCATGATGGTGAGCCGCCACGCCCCTCGGGGCCAAATCGTCTTCGTCATCGACGGTGACCGTGTTCGGCGACCGCTGGTGTCGACGGCGACCCTCCTTTATCGGTCGACCAGCCCGAGCTCTACGAGGCGGCCCTCGCCGAGCGCGGCGTGACTCCTCTATCCGTCACGCCGATCGACTTCGCCGACTGGGTTTTCGACTTGGGCTGACGCGTCCGAGGGCCTCGACGGTCCGGGCCTCGCGACCGGCCAGTAGCAGGCTGCGAGCAGCACCAGCAGTGGGCCCGAGTTGGGATCCGTCCCCTCGCCAGTGAAGATGCCGCCGAGCCCCTCGGCTACCCAGAACAGGAGGGCCAGCACGACCGCCAACGCCAAGGCTGGCCGGAGGGTGGGTGCGGCTAGGACGCCGAGCGCCACCAACGCGCAGAGGACCCCGAGCACGATCGAGACCTGGGCGCCATGGTTACCGGCGAGGCGGGACAGATGGTTCATGATCGAGGCGAGCCACGCTGGCTGCCCGTCGGTGAACGCGAGGATTTGACCGATCCCCGACGGTGCCCGGTTGGCCGGGAGGAGGAGGAAGTAGGTGAAACTCACCCACAGCACCGCCCACAGCACCCTGGGCGCCGTGGCCCCCAGAGGCCCGGCGGTGGCGGGGGAGATCGGCTCGTCCCCCGGCTCGGTGCTCGGCGGCCAGAGCAGGACCGCGATCAAGGCGTAGAGCACGACTGCGCCGGGCATGCCGGCGAGGGGTGTCGAGCCGGTGAGGACGCCGCCGAGGCTCTCCCCGAACCACCACACGGCGAGGGCCCAGACGATCGACAACGCCAGAGCCGCCTTGACCGTGCGGCGAAAGAGGAGTCCGACGGCCGCGAGCAGTTGGACCACTGCGAACACCGCGTTGAAGATGGCGATGTCACGGAGCATCACTTCGGACGCCCAGTTGACCGAGTGAGCGAGCAAGTAGGGACCGCCGACGGCCGACGGCTGGACCACCTGGGTGACGAAGGACCGGCTGAACATGAACGGCTGGAACTGGAGGCCAGCGTCGAGGAGCCACGCCAGGCCAAGGACGATCTGCAGCTGCCGACGCCGCGCGGATACCTCCGCCGGCGCCCGCCGGGCCAGGGCGACCGACTGGGGTCGTCTCCACCGGGCCGGGATCCGCCCGCCCGCGGGCCCCGGCGAGGCGTCGGACGGGATGAGCCGGCTGCTCGAGAGCACGGACCGCACCGACGTCACCGCCCGAACACGACCGTCGCCATCTCCCAATCGGTGCGGGCTCCGGTCCGGACGCTTGCCGCCGGCTCGGCCCCCTGGCCGACGACAGTGTCCTCCACGAACAGTTGCATCCCGCTGGCCGGTGTCTCGTCGAGGCGGGCCTCGTAGCCGGGGTCGGCACCGAGACTGCCGGCAAACCGGGCGTCGGCGTAGAAGCCGACGGCCAGCTCGTTCGGCGAGCTCGTGGCGATGGTCGAACCCGAGCTCACCGACCGGGCGCTCGGCGTTACGCCGGTGGCGGTCGCAGATTGGTCGACCGCCTGCGGGCCTGACGACCTCGACAGCCCGGCGTACTCGAGAGCGACGATCCCCATGTCAGCATCGGCGGTCGGAGTAGCAGTGACGGTGGGCCGAGTGCCACCACTCTGGGTGACCGGCGCGGTCCAGACGCTCAGTTCCGTGTCGTCGGCACCGGCCACGCTGGCCGCTTCGGTGAACGCGTCCCCTTCAGAGTCGGTCACCCTTGCCGCAGTGGCGTCGTCCGTGTTCCGAACGGCGACCTCGACCACGAGCCGGTCGCCGTCAGTGACGGCGCGCGGCGTGGTCACGGCGATGTTGCTCACCGACGCGCCGCGGGCACCGGCCCGCTGGACGAACCGCGGCAGAGCGATCGCCTGGGGACGGACCGGGCTAGAGGTGGGCGACGTGGGACCTGTGCCTACCTCGTTGATTGCCGTGACAGTGAAGCTGTACGAGTCACCGTTGGTGAGCCCGGTGACGTCGGCCCAGGTTGCCGGCGGGCTCCCCGAGATCATCGTGGGCGGTTGGGCGACTCCCGAGAGGTAGGGCGTGACCCGGTACAAGCTGACGCCACTGCCGCGCCCGCTCGGGGCCGTCCACCTGACGGTCGACGATCGGTATCCGGCCACCGCCTCCACCCGCCCCGGAGATCCGGGCACCGCGCGAGCCACCGTCTGGTCGTTCGGCGCCTCAGGAATGGGCTCCTTGCTGGCGACGGCTGCCCGCAGGAGCGTCGCAACCACGGGGGCGGCACCGGGTTCGAATACCACGCTTGCCATCTCCCAAATCGTGTTCGGCCCGGTCCCAACGCTGGAGGCGGGCGTGGCACCGGCACCGACGAGCTGGTCCTCGGCCAGGAGCTCCATGTTGGCGTTGTCGGAGAGGACGGCGCGGGCGGTGGATCCGGCACCGGCGCTCAGGGTGTCATTGAAACCGGAATCAGAGTAGAAGCCGATGGCCAGCTCGTTGGCCCCGGCGGTCGCCGCCGTCGGGCCCGACGACACCGAAGTGGCCGTAGTCGTGGTGCCCGAGGCGCTGCTCTCCTGGTCGACGGCGCCGCTGCCGGCGGCCGTCGACAGCCCGCTGTACTCGAGCGCCGTGATCGCGCCGGCCGCCTTCCCCGTGAAGGTGGCCGTCACCACGGGCTTGGTGCCCGCGCCGGCCGTGATCGGAGCCGTCCACACGCTCTGCTGGGTTTTGTCGGGTCCGGTGAAGTGGCTGACCTCCGTGAAGGTGTCGTCGGCGGAGTCGGTGACACTGGCGGTCGTCGCGTTGGTGCTGTTCCACACGCCCACCTCGACTATCAGCCGGTTGTCCGCTCCGAGCGCTGCCGAAGGGGTGACGGACACCGTCTTGGCCGCCGCCACCTGTTTGCTGGCCTGCTGGACGAAGGCAGGAACGGCCGTGTTGGTCGGCGTCACGGTGTTCGACGGCGCCGAGGGCGGGCCGGTCCCCACGGCGTTGGTGGCGGTCACGGTGAAGGTGTAGGGGACGCCGTCGGTGAGGCCGCCGATCGTGGCCGTCGTCGTCGGCGGCGTGCCAGTGACCACGGTCGGCGTGAGCGTCGTGGAGCCGGTCGACGGGGTGACGGTGTAGCTCGTGATCGGGCTTCCGCCATTGGCCGGCGCCGTCCAGCTCACCGTGGCCGTGCCGTCCCCGGCGGTAGCCGTCACCACCGGTCGGCGTGCCGGGCGCCGTGGGTGCCGACGGCGTCACGGTGTTCGACGGCGCAGAGGGCGGGCCGGTCCCCACGGCGTTGGTGGCGGTCACGGTGAAGGTATAGGGGACGCCGTCGGTGAGGCCGCCGATCGTGGCCGTCGTCGTCGGCGGCGTGCCGGTGACCACGGTCGGCGTCAGCGTGGTGGAGCCGGTCGACGGGGTGACGGTGTAGCTGGTGATCGGGCTCCCGCCGTTGGCCGGCGCCGTCCAGCTCACCGTGGCCGTGCCGTCGCCCGCGGTAGCCGTCACCGCGGTCGGTGCCGACGGCGCGACCGGGGTCGTCGAGGGGCTCAGACCGAGGATCGGCGCGACCGATGGGGTGCCCTGCCCGTTGAGGATGAAGAGCATGTAGTGGCCGGGGGGAGCGAGCGCCGCCGAGGTTGGCATCGTCACGTTGAGACCGCCGCTGCGAGCAGTAAAGCTGAGCGGAACGAAGTGCTGGTTCATGTCCATCTGGTGGGTATCGGTGCCCAGCGAGACCAGGTTCACCGCTGTGATCGAGGATGCGTCGGGGGTGGTCACCGAAATGGTCGAGCCGTAGGTGGTCGTGGACGGGATGGACGTGATGGTGGGGCGCGACCCGTTGAACAGGTACGACGGCGTGTAGAACTGCGCCGAATCCTGGCCCGGGTCATTGAGCCCGTTCGGGTGGCCGCCGCCGCCGACGAGGACGCGCCCGTCGGGCATCAGCACCGCGGTGGAGTGGTAGTTGCGGGCGGCGGCGATGGGTGCGCTGGCCGACCAGGTCTCGCTTGCCGGGTTCCAGATCTCGGTAGGCAGCACGCCCGTGGTGATCACGTGCTGGTCGCTGTTGGTCCCTCCACCAACGGCCAGCACCTCCCCGTTCGCCAGCATGGTGAGGGTGTGGTAGATCCACGCGTCGTTCATCGGGGCGGTCTGGCGCCAGGCGGGCGTGGCCGCCGTGGTGTCGAGGACGGCGGTCGTGGCCTGCGCCGGCTTGGTGGTGATCACCGACGCCGCTCCACCGCTGTAGAGGATCTTTCCCGGCAGGTACTGGATGGAGGAGCCGTTGCGGATCCCGCTCTGCCCGCCGACCGGCGTCCAGGTTTGAGCGCCGACGTTCATCTCGTAGGTCACGTCCTCGGACGGACCGATGGTGAGCACGTTGCCGTTGGGGATCAGGTAGGAGAAGGGGTATTCCTCCTCGTGGACTTGCGGCGTCGAGATCTTCGTCAACAGGGTCCAGGTGTTGGTCGTCGGATCGTAGACCTCGGGCGTGTCCGCCCAGTGGTTCGGGTCGGTGGAGTTGCCACTGATGGCGACGTAATCGCCGTCGGGGAGTTCGGTCAGTGTCGGGTACCAGCGGGGAAGGTTCATGTTCGCCACCCGGGTCCACGTGTTGGTGGCCGGGTCGAAGACGTTGGTGTCGACGATGCCAATCTGACCAGTGGACAGGCCGCCGTAGCCCCCGATCACGATGATGCGCCCATCGGGGAGCTGCGCGGCGCCGTCACAGAACACGCTGTCGGGAGCGTCGATCGTTTTGAACGTGGTCGGGGTACCCGGATTCCAGACCTCCGTCGGCTCGGGCTGCTGCCACCCGTCCCAAAAGATGAAGGTGCCGTTGTCCATCAAGATGGAGCTGATGGCCACCATCGGGAACGTCATCAGCGAACCCCATTGGCCCTGCGGCTCGGAGTTGGGCGTCACGGGTACGCTGACCGCCGAAGGCATGCTGGTGCCAGTGGCGTTGGTGGCGGTGACGGTGAACGTGTAGGTCGTGCCGTTGGTCAGCCCACCCGGCACGGCCGAGGTGGGGGGTGGTCCACCAGCGACGGCGGTCGGTGTCTGCGCCACGCCGTTGACGTAGGGGGTGACGGTGTAGCTGGTGATGGCGCTGCCCCCGCTGGGAGGCGCCGCCCAGGTCACCGTGGCGGCGGCGTTCCCGGGGCGTGGCCGAGACGCTGGTCGGAGGCTGTGGGACAGCTTGGAGCGACGACTCGAAGACGACGGTGGCCATGAGCCAGGTCGTGTTGGCTCCCGTCTGGGCACTGGCCGCCGGCGTCGCCCCCAGCGCCACCGTCTGGTCCTCGGCCAGCATCTCGATGTTCCCGGTGGGGGAGACGTTGGCCCGCTGGGTGAAGCCCGACCCCGCGGCGAGCGTGTCACCGAACCCCGAATCGGCGTAGAACCCGACCGCCAGCTCGTTCGCTTCCGTCGTCGGTGGGGTGGGAGTCGAGTTCACACTGCCGGCGGCCGTGGTCACGCCGCCGGCATCGGACAGCTGGTCGACGACGGTGGCGTCGGCCACCGTCGACAGGCCCGAGTACTCCAGTGCGACGATCCCCAGGTCGGCTTTGGTCGAGGGGGTGGCCGTGATGGTGGGCCGGACGCCGCCGATGAGCACCGGAGCGGTCCACACGCTCATCTCGGCACCGTCCGAGGCGACGAAGTGCGTCACCTCCACGAAGGGATCGCTCGTGGAGTCGGTCACCGACGTTGTGGTTGCACCGGCGGACTTCCATGCGCCCACCTCGACGACGAGGCGGTTTCCTGCCGTCACGTCGGAGCTGGGAACGACCGAGATCTTGGTCTGGCTCGAGGTATGTGCGCTCGCCTCTTGAACGAACGCCGGTCCTGTGGATGCGGCGCCAGCGCTCCTCGCAGCCGCTTGGACGGCCAGCGTTGTGCTCGCGACCAACAGGATCACGGAAGCCGAGAGGCCCAGCGCGCGGTACCGCTCGCGACGTGGTGCCCGACTCATACGAACCGCCTCAAAGGAACCCGCCTCACGCTCCACCAATCACTGACCCTTCGTCCACCTCGCGGTCCCCGGTTACCGGGATCTGCCGCGGGTGACTCTCCGCCCCGGGGACGCCATCCGCCGGACCGAGGAACGCTACCGCCGGTGCGGGAGGGCGGCAAGGCGGCGCCTCGGCCATGCCCGGCCTCGTGCGCTGTTGGCGCTCGTCGAGTGGGGCTCCAGAACTGCTGCAGCCCCCCTGGAGCCAGCTCCGTCCTAACCAAGCGAAATGTTCGGTTGCACCTCCTATTGCGTAGAGCCTTGAGACGATTGCGTGGAGGCTTGAAATGTTATAAAACTGCCATGGCAGCCTGACCCAGACCCGAATAGTCGGCCGGGGGCCGGTCGCCCAGGCGAAGGGATGAATTGCAGTGAGGCGGTATCTTGAATCGCGCCGCGGTGGCGACCGTGACGCGATAGGCACGACGCGCTCGGTAGACGAGCGACACCGATGGTTGGACAACTTGAGCGCGGCCTTCGTCGGTTCGGCGGGGTTCGCGACGGCGATCGTCGAGGGCGAGCCTGGGCTGGGCAAGAGCGCGATGCTCGACGAGGCTGCCCACGCGGCGCGGCGCGAGGGGCTCCTCGTTCTACAGGCGCGATGCTGCGAACTCGAGTCCACCTACGACTACGCCGTGGCACGCCGACTGCTCGACCTGGCCCGGCTCGAGGCCGCGGCAACGTCTGAGCATTCCGCGGAACGGACGCCCGACCCGCCCGTCCTGCCTGGTCTGGGGGTCCCGGGCGATCTCGGCGCGGCCGTTCGACCGATCGACGTGGCGGGTTCGGTCAGCAGTCTCCACGCCGAGTTCTCCCGCCTGGCCCTGTTCCGGCCAGTGGTCGTCGCGGTGGACGACCTGCAGTGGTGCGACGCGCCGTCCGCCGCGGCCCTCGTCTACCTGGCGCGCCGGACGATGCCAGGGCGGATGCTCCTGGTGGCGGCTACATCGCCGCACAGCGCGCGGCACGAGACTTGCGTCGCCGACGAGCTCATGGCCGAACCCAGCGCCCGCGTCCTCCAGCTGCGCCCGCTTCCGCCCGAGCGCGTGTCGCGCCTGGTCCACCAACAGGTACCCGAACCGCCGCCCGCATTGGTCGAGGCCTGTCAGTCAGCCACTGGGGGAAACCCGTTCTTGCTCTCCTCCCTTTTGGCCGAACTGCGCCGGCACCCCTTGCCCGACCACGGCGTGGACGCAACCACGATCGACACCCTGGCCCCGCGCGTGGTCGCCCGGTCCATCCGCCGGCGGCTCGCCGCCGTGCCCGCCCGCTGGCTGCGAATCCTGCAGGTCACCGCCCTCCTCGGCGATGCCGCCGACCTGACCTCAGTGGCCGAGATCGCCGAGGTCGATCCCGAGGAGGTTGTTTCGGCGATCGACGCGATGGTCGACCTCTGGCTGCTGCGCCGAGACGATGCCTTCCGTTTCCGCTACCCGCTGGAGCGGTCGACGGTGTACGCGGAGATGCCGCCCACGATCCGGGCCCAAGCGCACGCCCGGGCAGCCCGGCTGTTGGCTGGCCGGCAGGCTGACGCCGAGGCGGTGGCGCGGCACCTGGTGCTCACCGAGCCAGCCCGGGACCGCTGGGCGGTCGAGCAGCTCGAGAGGTGCGCCGACCAGCTCTTGGACACGGGGCAGGAGGAACTGGCCGTGCGATGCCTGCGGCGCGTGCTGCGAGAGCACCTCGGCGACGACGCCCGCGGCCGGCTGCTCGTCGCCGCGGCCGCCGCCGAGTCGCGGGTTGCCGCGACCGCTGGGCTCCCTTACCTGCGGACGGCCGTGGAACTCGAGGCCGATGCTCGGGCCCTGGCCGCCTCGGCCCTCGACCTGGGCCGCGCCCTCCCCGAGGGCGCCGAGCGCGCCGAGTTGGCGATGCTGCTGCACACCATCGCCGGGCGGCTCGACGACAGCGACCGCGGCACCGAGGAGGTCCGGCTGCGCCTCGAGCTGGCCGCGGCCGCTGAGCGGCCGCTCCCCGACGCGGCGGGTGCCCGCATCCTCGAGGATCTCCTCGGTGGGCGCCGCGAGGGGGCCAGCCGGGTGGAGCGCCAGGCCCTGGCCCAGCTGGCGGCCGTGTACGCCAACGACGCCCACCGGTGGAATGCGGTTGCCGTGGCCGAGCTCGCGCAGCAGCTTGTCGACACGGACAACCTCACCGTGGCCGACCCGACCGACGTCCGCCTCTGGGCCCGGGCCCTCACCACGCTCGCCCGAGCCGGTCGGGTCGCGCCCGCCGCCACCCTGGCGCGGCGGGCCCAGGCGGTGGCCACGGAGCATGGCGCGGAGTCCGCCTTTCTCGAACTGACGAGCGTGCTGGCGTACGTGTACCTGCTCCAGGGATCCCTGGAGCAGGCCGAGGAAGAGTGCCGTCGCATCCTGTCGCCCGGCGACAAGCCGGGTACAGCCGACACCTCGGGAGGATCAGAGGCCGCCCATCAGGCTCGGGCCGTCCTGGCCGCAGTCCTCGAGGAACGCGGTCGCCAGGACGAGGCGCGTTGCCTTCTGGAGAACGGGCGGATCCCCCGGAACGTCCCCGGACTGGCCATGCTCGAGTTGCGGGGCAGGTTGCGTGTCGAGGCAGGGTACCCGGAGTCCGGGCTGTCCGACCTCCGTGAGGCGGCCCACCGGGCCCGGCAATGGAACATCGACAACCCCGCCGTCAGCAACTGGCGCGCCGCGCTGGCGGGAGCCCTGCACCGCACCGGCGCGGCGAGCGAGGCCTGGGAATTGGCCCAGGAGCAAGTCTCGGTCGCCCGCGCCTTCGGCGCCGCCACGTCGCTGGGCGCCGCGCTGCGGACGGCCGCCACCGTGGCACCGCCGGCGGATCGGCTCCCGCTCCTCGCCGAGGCCGTGGAGGTCCTCGAGCACTCCGGCGCCACCTTGGAACGCGCGTACGCCCTCGTCGAGCTCGGCGCGCTCCTCGTTACCCAGGGCGATGACACAGAGTCGGCACGCGAGGTGCTACGCCGCGGAGCCGATGCCGCGGTCCACTGCGGCGCCACGCCGCTCGTCAATCGCGCCGTGCAGCTGCTCCGCTCGACCGGGGCACGTCCCCGACGGGTCGCCCTGACCGGGACAGGCGCCCTCACGCCCATGGAGCGCCGGGCGGCCGAGCTAGCCCTGGCCGGGCACGCCAATTCCGAAATCGCCGAGATGCTCTTCGTCAACGCCAAGACGGTCGAGGCCCACCTCTCGCGGGTGTACCGCAAGCTCTGCATCCGGTCTCGCCGGCAGCTGCCGAGGAGCCTCGCTCGGCCCGTGGAAGAGGAGAGTGAGTTCGAGCCGACCGGCTCGGGCGGCGGCCGCGTGCGTGACGGGAACAGATGATCCGCTGAGGAAGTCTGGCTGATCGCTGCGCTGCTGAAACTGCGTTACGGACTCGTAACCAATGCGGACAACATGTTTGTAACGGGTGTCGAGCCCATTGCCGCCTTTGTCGGATTGGTCAGGTCATTGTGACGGAGCGCTAGCCCGACGTAGCGGGAGTAGCCGACCCTCAACTGGGATCGACAGAGGAATCGTCGCGGCGGTCCGTCAGGGAGCAAACGTGGCAGTGCCATAGCTCGGGCTTAACGACGAAGCCGCGCCGACCCAAAGGCCCCGATACGGTGGGTCACCTCGACCGTTCCGTCATCGAAAAGTCAACTTTCTCGGTGTGAGTCGAGCGATGACGCAACGTGACACTCACCTGTTCCGTGGAGCAGTTCAACACGCTTGACCTGACAAACTACAAGGTTTAAAGACCGTTTCATTGTAAACAAATGGACCAGCAATGGGGATGGCTGAGGTAATTTGATCCTTGACGGCGTCAATACCGATGTACATCGGCATAGAGCCGCCGGTGAACTTGATGATTACCGGGATTCCCTGGCTGGGGTCAGCTGGTTGCGTAAATTTACTAAAGTCGATCGAGAAGTTGACAGGTATGAGCCGGCCGCCGCTCGGCACCGGAACCACTGTGCCTGAAGTCGGCGAAGTGATTGTGAACCAGGCATTGGCTGCTGGGTTGATCTGCGAAATATTGTAACTGATCGGCGTATTCGCGCCAGTACTGTATATATACGTCGTGCCAGTCATGACATTGGCTGTGCCGGCAATATGGTCGATGCGCATGCTATTGGTCGTGGCCGTCAGGCGCGGCGTGAAATCTTGCGGCGGGCTGGCAATCGTTCGAGGTTGGTTATAGACGGTTTCCAACTCCAGCTGTGATACGCCGGTGTAGCTGACCACTCCCTTGGTTTGGAAGGCGAAGCTATTACTGCCAGTTTTGAGCTGGGCTATCTGAGCCGAGGTCAAGACGTACGAGTTGAGCGTATCGGCGGTGTCACCCGGATCATTGACCGGGAAAGTGTCGAGAGCTTTTCCGTTCATCGTTACAGCCATGGTATTAGGCAACGGTCCGTTGAACAGCAGTGTGGCTGAACGAATTTTGGTGACGTCGTCGGGGATGTTCAAGTTGACGGTGGCACTGGTTGCGCTACCGGTCAGGAACGGCGCGCAGTCATTAACAACGTGATAGTTCAATGATACGGCGCCGGGACAGCCGGACTGAATGTAGGTCTTGGCAACCGGGTTGTAACTGCCGGTCGGCCCATCAAATTCGAACATGTCCCAGTGCGAGAGGTCGTTGGTATCGTTGGGCGCCTGCGTAGGATTGTCTTGCGCAATCAATGCGCTTCGGTAGTTGCCGTCCTCGATCGACCAATAGCCTGTGGTGAAAGGTAAGTTGAAGCCCGTCATCTTGTCGACGCTGACGCCATTGATGAACATCTCGGCAGATGTCCTAGACAGCTTGATGACAACGGGCACCCGAACGTTGGCAGGCGAAAAGAATCCGCTAGTGCCATCCACTGAGGTGGATGTACCACCGACGTTAACCGAAATTGCCGGAGTATTATATTGATTGGCGCGGTTGTTGCCATAATTACTGTTGAAACCCGAGATACTGAACATGATGCTGTTCGGGTCGCCATTGCCGGAGTTTGGGCTTAACAAGTACGCACTACTCGGCGGGTATTCGGAGAAGTGAATGCCCCACCACTTGCCATGAGCCATTTGGACCGGTGGCATGTCGACTTCAGTCTCGAAGGTCATGGTCCGGTTGGAGCCATCAGCGTTCGTCAACTGCCCCGGCACACGCGCGCGGACCATCGTACCGCCCTGACCCTCACTTTCAATGACTTCGTTGTGGAAGTGCCGTTCCATCACAAACGATTGATGGGCATCAGGGATGTTGGTGGTATCGCTATAGGTGCCAGGCCACTCCCGAACATCGTAATAGTTACTGTCAAGCGGTCCGTCAGCGTCTTCGTCGAAGTTGTCGAAATACGCAGCATTAGCTAGTGGCTGTTGCGCAACAGTTTTGGCAGTATTCGTTGCTACGGTCGACAGTGAACCGGTGCTAGACATGTTTTGGAGTTCAACGGTAAACGGCACGCCGGTCGCCAAGCCGTTCATGTCAGCCACATTCGAAGTAGGACCAAGTACCTTCGAACCTACCAACCGACTTCCGTCCGCAGTATCACCATCACCAGTCCAGGCAGATATGACTTGCCATTTGACGTTTGGGTCAGTCGGTGCGGTCCAGTTGGCAGCTATCGTCGAATCAAGCCCAGTGAGCGTCAGGGTCGAAGGGTTATTGACCGTGATGTTGACACCGGCACCGAAGGCACTACTGCCGTCGTTGAGGGCGTCGGAGAGCAGAACGTACGAGCCGTTGGGGACGGTCGTGGTGTTCCAGCTGGTCGCCCATCCGTAGATGGTGGACGTGGCTGTGCCGATGAGGTGGCCGGAGAAGCCGTAGGAGCCGCCCAAGATCCAGAACTCCACGCTGGTGGCATTCGAGGCGGCGGCGTCCAAGGTCGCCGTTGTACCCGACAACGTCGTCCCGCTCTTCGGGATTAGCACGCTCGCAGTCAGCGGGTTCGAGACGGTGATGTTGACACCGGCACTGAAGGCACTACTGGCTCCATTAAAGGCTTCGGAGAGCAGAACGTACGAGCCGTTGGGGACGGTCGTGGTGTTCCAGCTGGTCACCCATCCGTAAATGGTGGACGTAGCCGTGCCGATGAGGTGGCCGGAGAAGCCGTAGGTGCCCCCCAAGATCCAGAACTTCACGCTGGTGGCATTCGAGGCGGCGGCATCCAAGGTCGCCGTTGTACCCGACAACGTCGCCCCGCTGGCGGGGATCACCACGCTCGTCGTCGGCAGTGTCGTCGACGTGGCCGGAGACTCTGCGATCAACCCCACAACCATCGCAGCGAGAAGCGCCGCCACCGACACCCGAACGTACAGCCAGCTATCTGTTCGTTTCCTCATATGGCATCACCTAGTCGGGTTTGGCGGCCACGGCAACACCGTGGTTGCTCGCGCCGCGCTGGCACCTTAGGAGGGACCATTCGACGCCGTCCAAATGACCGTTGCCGCCCTGGCAACCTGACCTCACTCGACCAGCGTGATCGTGCTCTTTACTGCCAACGGGGGCCAGGGCTACACCTTGGTCACGACGGACGGCACGGCCACCGCGTTCTGATTCCTGGCACCGGACCCTCCGGACGACTCCTCGTCTCGAGACGCCCAGTCTTTTCGGCGTTGGTGACGGTGAGCCGGCCTGTAGGCGGGATTCTGTCCAGCTCCCGGGGGAGCTTGGGTGGCCATCCATCTGAGCGGCCTACCTGGGGAACCCTCCCTTTCGGAAGGCGGGCGAGCAGCCCATTTCCCACGCTTGGCCTTGCTCCGGGTGGGGTTTACCGAGCCGATGGGGTCACCCCCGTCGCTGGTGCGCTCTTACCGCACCCTTTCACCCTTACCTGTGCGGACCCGGAGGCCCGCCATCGGCGGTTTCCTTTCTGTGGCACTTTCCTGCGGGTCACCCCGACTGGCCGTTAGCCAGCACCCTGCTCTGTGGAGTCCCGACCTTCCTCGACACGGTCCCGCATGCGGTCCGTGCCGCGGCCACCTGGCCGACTCACCGTCACCTCCGATTGTGCCACCTCAGGGCATGTGGAAGTGACCGGACAGCGCATCGGTAGGGTGTCCTCGATGCCCGGTGGCGCCAGTCAGCTCTTCGACCCCGATGAGGTCGCCGCCCCCGAAGACCGCCGCGGGGTCCGCTCTATCGGCGGTGTGTACGACGAGGTCGAGAACGCGCTCGACCAGGCTTTTCCGCGGAAGCGCCACCTCTGGGTCAGGGGCGAGATCCAGCACGTCTCGGACCACCGCTCGGGCCATCTCTACATGAGCCTGGTCGACCCCGAGGACGACGGAGCCCGGCGCGACCGGGGCCGTGGGGGCGTGCCGACGCTGAATGTGAAGTGTTGGCGCAGCTCCTGGGCGCCGCTGCGCCACGGGTTGGCCAAGGAGGGCATCGAGCTGGCCGAGGGGATGGTCGTGGTCCTGCGCGGCTCGCTCGACCTCTACCGGGCCAAGGGCGAGATCAGCCTCATCCTCGCCGAGATCGACGTGACTGCACTGCTCGGGCGCCTCGCCGCGCAGCGGGCCAAGCTCCTGCGCACGCTCGAGGCCGAGGGACTGCTGCACCGCAACGCGGCGCGGCCCATGCCGGAGGTGCCGCTGCACGTCGGCCTGGTCGCCAGCCCGGGCACCGAGGGCTGCCGCGACTTCCTCGGCCAGCTCACGGGGTCGGGGTTCGGGTTCCGCATCTCGCACGTGCCGGTCAGCGTGCAGGGCCCCGGTGCGCCGGCGTCCATCGCCCGGGCGCTCACGGTGCTCAGCCGGAGCGACTGCGACGTCATCGCCGTGGTCCGCGGTGGGGGAGCGCGGGCCGACCTGGCCGCCTTCGAGACGGAGGTGGTCGCCCGTGCGGTGGCGGCCTCGGCCAAACCGGTCTTCACCGGGATCGGGCACACGGGGGACGAGACCGTCACCGACATCGTTTCAGCGCGGGTCTGCATCACGCCGACCGATTGCGGGCAGGAGATCGTGACGGCGACCCGGCGTTGGTGGGCGGCCCACGTGGCGGAGCCCGCCGGACTCCTGTCCCGACGCGTCCCGACCTTCCTGCGCGACACCCAGTCCCGCGACACCCAGGCCCGTGGTCGCCTCACGGCGGCGGCCCGGCAGCAGCTCCGGGTGCACCGGGAGCGCCTGTCCACCAAGGGCTCGGCCATCGGTCGGGCGGCACCGGACCGGCTCGAGTCCCGCGCGGCGCGGGTCCGCGCCCACGCCGTCCGGCTGGGCCCGCTGAGCCTGGGCCACCTCGGGCGACAGGACGAGCGCGTGCAGTCGTGGCGCAGGCTGTTGGCCGCCTACGACGTGGACCGGCAGCTCGAACGGGGCTACAGCCTGACGGTGACCCTCGACGGACGCCTGGTGCGCAGCGCGGACGGACTGGCCGAGCAGCAGGAAATCGTGACCCGGTTCGCCGACGGTACGGTGCGGAGCCGTGTCGAGGCGATCGAGGCAGGAGGCCGTACGTGACCGACCCCGATGAGCCCGTCCCGGTGGAGCGGCTCAGCTTCACCGATGCGAGTCGCGAGCTCGATGCCATCGTGAACTTCTTCGAACAGCGCGAGGTCGACGTCGACGTGCTGGTCGGCCGGTTGGAACGGGCGACTGCGCTCATCGACGAGCTCGATCGTCGCCTGCGCCGGACCCAGGCCCAGGTGGAGGAGCTGGTGCCCCGGCTCGACGCGTTGGCGGGAGAGGTGGCCGGTGCTGATGCAGGAGGAGAAGACGATGGCTGACAACACCGGGGCTGACAACACCGGGGCTGACAACACCGGGGCTGACGACACGGGGGCTGACGACACGGTGGCTGACAACACGGTGAGAGGCCCGCAGGGCGACCGGCTGTACT
This sequence comes from uncultured Acidimicrobiaceae bacterium, assembly GCA_963736515.1. Classification (GTDB taxonomy): domain Bacteria; phylum Actinomycetota; class Acidimicrobiia; order Acidimicrobiales; family RAAP-2; genus Bog-473. The sequence continues at coordinate 144,963 of CAVTPE010000017.1, forward strand.
TCCGGCAGTTGCTCTCGGGCCGCGACTTCGCGCGGGGCGACATGATGGCCCGCCAGATGGTCAATTTCGTCTATCTCATCGGCGACCGTGAGACCGGTGAGGCGATGGTGGTGGACCCGGCCTACGCCGTCCAGGACCTCCTCGACATCCTCGAGGCCGACGGCATGCGCCTGACCGGTGTCCTCGGGACCCACTTCCACCCGGACCATCTCGGTGGCCAGATGGGTGGGTGGTCGCTCGAGGGCATCAGCACGCTGCTCGAGAAGGTACAGGTGCCGGTGCACATCCAGGCGGACGAGGTGCCCTGGGTGGAGCGCACCACCGGCGTCGGCCAGGCCGACCTCGTCGCCCATCACAGCGGCGAGGTGCTCCGGGTCGGCCAGGTCGGGGTCGAGCTGATCCACACGCCCGGCCACACGCCGGGGAGCCAGTGCTTCCTGGTCGACGGTCGGTTGGTGGCCGGGGACACCCTCTTCCTCGAAGGCTGCGGCCGCACCGACTTCCCCGGCTCCGACCCGCTGGCGATGTACGAGTCCATCCACACCCGGCTGGCCCGCGTGCCCGACGACGCCATCCTGTTCCCCGGTCATCTCTACTCGCAGGATCCCTCGCAGAGCATGGGGGAAACGAGACGCTGGAACTACGTGTTCCGTCCGCGCTCCCCGCAGGAGTGGATGGCCATGTTCGGGTCGTGACCGCGCTCAGCGCGGACAGCACCATCGTCGTCGTCGGGGCGTCGCTGGCCGGCTGGCGCGCCGTCGAGACACTGCGGGCCGAAGGCTTCGAGGGATCCATCTCGCTGGTCGGCGAGGAGCGCCACCTCCCCTATGACCGGCCCCCCCTCTCCAAACAGGTGCTGGCCGGGACATGGCCACCCGAGAAGGCCGTGCTGGCGGACAGGCGACGCTCGAGCGAACTCCGTGTCCAGGAGGTGCTCGGCCGCCGGGCGGTCCGGCTCGATGCGGAGGCCCGGAAGATCGAGCTTGACGACGGCGCTGTGCTCGAAGGTGATGCCATCGTCATCGCCACCGGCGCCCACCCCCGTCGGCTTCCGGGTACCGAAGACCTCGGCCAGCGCGACGGCGTGTTCACGTTGCGCACACTCGACGACTCCATCGCCCTGCGCTCCGCCGTCACGGCGGTCGACGCGGCGCGCGTCGTCATCATCGGCGCCGGCTTCATCGGGGCCGAGGTGGCCTCCACGTGCGCCGCCCTGGGGTGCCGGGTCACCGTCCTCGAAGCGCTCGACGTCCCCCTGCGCAACGTCCTCGGTCCCATGATCGGGTCACACTTCGCCGGACTGCACGGCTCCCACGGAGTGGAGCTGCGCACCGCGGTGGCCGTGCGCGGTGTCCGTCGCGCTGACGCCGACGATCCGGTGGCCGGATCGGCCCGGCTCGTCGTGGAGCTCGAAGGCGGTGAAGTCTTTCCGGCAGACGCCGTGGTGGTCGGCATCGGCGTGGTGCCCGCGACGGACTGGCTCGCCGACTCCGGGTTGACCGTCGACAACGGCGTCGTCTGTGACGATCGCCTCTTTGCGGCGGACGGGATCGTGGCGGCTGGGGATCTGGCGCGCTGGACCTGGCGGCACGACGACGGTGAGGAACAGATCAGGATCGAGCACTGGCAGGTCGCCGCAGAGGCCGGCGTTGCCGCGGGGCGCAGTGTGATAGCAGGACGGCCGGACGCACCATCGTTCATACCGGTGCCGTACTTCTGGTCCGATCAGTACGGCATCCGACTGCAGGTGCTGGGGAGCCCCGGGGGGGACGACGACGTCCACATCACCGGAGGATCGTTCGGCGAAGGGAAATTCGTCGCGCTCTTCGGCCGGGCGGCGCGACTGCGCGCGGTCGTGGCGATCGGCAAGCCGCGACAGCTGATGGGCTTCCGGCCGTTGCTGGAGTCGGGTAGTAGTTGGGACGACGCGCTCGGCGCACGCGGCGATGTAGTCCCGACCAACTCCCGATGCAACCGGGGCGCTCTCACAGCGGTGTTGGGTCGCGTCGTCGGGGAAATGACTGCAAAAACGACGGCAATAACGACGGCGATTGAAGCCGCTTCGCCCGAACGATCGTTTTGGCCTGACGGTGCGGTCCCAAGAGTCCAAAGGGAACGTGAGTGGATGTTCTCAGCTCGGACCCAGGCAAATGAGCCGTGAATCTGCAGATGTGCACGCACCCTTGTGCGTGATTGCACACACGCTAAAGGGTGATTGTAGGTGCCCATCCCTGGCTTCCTTGCGAAACTACGCATAACATCGCAACAGATAGAGGGATTTGAGCGTTGCTCGGGTCGCGAATGGGGGACAAAATGGGGGAGAGGGTCATCAGAACATCCGAGGACAGATCTCATGAGAATGCAGCCCGGCGTTCGTGTCGTTGCAGCGGCATGAGGTTTTCAAGATGTCCCGGGGCCGCGAATCCTTGCCGAATCGCCCACGGGCCACTTCGTGACGAGGGAAGATTTGTCGGCGGAGCAGAAGGCTCGTGCTCTTGGGGACCTGGGTCGTCTGGTGCGCATGGTCGTGTCGCCGTGGTCAGCCTGATGGTCTTTCTCGGTTCATGAACAGCGCGCCGAAGCACGCAGCCCCCAGAGCCGCAAAGCACCCCCGGGGCGGTCGTCATCGGCGACAGCCATTCCGCCCGTCCTTCCGCTTGAAGGTCATAGCCGCCGGTATTTTCCTGACGGTCGGTAGCCTCAGCACCGCGGCGTCGTCGCCCGCTCCGGCCACCAGTTCGACGACGTCGACGGCAAGCGCCTCTACGGACCCGACGACCACCGCCTCTACGGACCCGACGACCACCACGTCGACGACCACCACGTCGACCACCACATCGACGACAACCACGTCGACGACCATCCCCTCCACCAAGTCGACGACTGCTTCTACGGACACGACAACGAGCCCGCCCTCGGGAACGACCACCACCACGGCGCCGTCGGTCAGTACCTCCCCAACCGCGACAGCTGCCGCAGCGGCACCCGCTGCCGCTGACCCCACCATCGTCGTGCATGCCGGCGGCGTCCGCGCCGGCAATACGACGACGATCAATCCCCTCCCCGATGGGGCGACCTATACCGCCACCGCGGTGGACAACGCCGCTCTCATCTTTACGTGCGTGACGAGCGGAGGCCGGGTACCTGCACATCTCGGATCTGCCGAACGGCCATCAGTGGGACGTGACCGAGACCACTCCGGCCCCCGGCTACTACTCGAACCCGAACCTCGACTCAGGGACCAGCGCGGTCGTCACCAGCTTCCCGTACACGTTCCGCACGGCATCGTTGACGGCGCCGGCGTGACCGCCCAAGTGACCAATGCCCCCGCGAATGGCACTATCACGTCGAACGGCCAGACATTCAGTAGTCAGCTGGCGACATCGCTCGACGACCCAGCAGCCGCCGCGAGCTGCGGCTTGAACCTCGCCCTGGTGCTCGACCAGTCGGGCTCCATGGCTGCGAACGGGAAGCAGGCAGCGTTGGTCAGGCTGCCGCCAACGAGGCGATCACCGACCTGACCGGGACCCCTTCCAACGTGGCGATCTACACCTTCGCTGCCACCACGGGGGTGAGTATCGAATAGACCTCCACCATCAACGCCGCCAGCGCGGCTGCCGCTTCACAATTTCATCAACTCACTGCCGGCCCCGGCGAACGGCACCAACTGGGACCAGGGGCATTGCCCAGGTCCCAACGACCGGATTTAACGAGGTCATCTTCCTGACCGACGGGGCGCCCACCGGTTCGAGGATCCGCACCAACAACTTCGCGCAAAGCCTCTTTACCGATACCGAGCAGGGGATCTTCTCGGCCAACAGGATCAAGGCCGGTGGGGACGAGGATCGTCGGCGTCGGCATCGGGCTCAACGGGGGGTTGGACAACCTGAGGGCCGTCTCCGGACCTACCCTGAACTCGGACTATTTCAACAGTTCGAACTCGGACTTCGGGACCGTCCTCAGGACGCTGGCTACCGGTGCCTGCAACAGCCAGCTCACGATCACCAAGCAGATCGAAAATCCCAGCGGTACGCTGATCACCCCGACCCCAGCTGACGCAGACGGGTGGACGTTCACGAACACCATTTCGAGCGGCACGGTCGCCTCGACGGTGACTACCGCTACTGGTCAACAGCGTCAATGGCGTCGCATCGGCCGCGGTGACCGTTGATGCCGGGACGACTCCGACCGTGACCGTGACCGAGACACCAGTTAAGGCCGGATACACCTTCGTCGGCGCGCAATGCTCCGTCGGGGGTACCAACGTGACGACCACCGTGGCCGGCACCACGGCGTCCTTCACCGGCGCAGCCGACGAGCCGATGGCGTGCACCTTCACCAACAGACGACTCTGCGCGCGACCATCGCGACCACGGCCACGTCGGCGGGCGGCCCGGTCGGCACGTCCATCTCGGACACGGCGACGGTGAGCGGCGGGGTCACCCCGACCGGCAACGTCACCTTCAACCTGTACCCACCGGGGAACGCGACCTGCACCGGGACCCCGGCGTTCACCTCCACCAACGCGCTGAACGGCGCAACCCCGCCCGGCGCCACCTCGGGCACATTCGCGACCACCGCCGTTGGCACCTACCACTGGACGGCCACCTACAACGGTGACACCAACAACACGGCGGTCACCTCCGCCTGCACCGCCGAGCCGGTGGTCATCACCCAGGCCGCCCCGACCATCGCGACCACGGCCACGCCGACCGGCGGGCCGGTCGGCACGTGGCCATCTCGGACACGGCGACGGTGAGCGGCGGGCACACCCCGACCGGCAACGTCACCTTCAACCTGTTCGCGCCGGGGAACGCGACCTGCACCGGGACCCCGGCGTTCACCTCCACCAACGCGCTGAACGGCGCGACGCCGCCCAGCGCCACCTCGGGCACCTCTTCACGACCACCGCCGTGGGCACCTACCAGTGGGTGGCCACCTACAACGGTGACACCAACAACACGGCGGTCACCTCCGTCTGCGGGGCCGAGCCGGTGACCATCGGCAAGGCCGCCCCGACCATCTTGACGACGGCCTCGCCGGCGGGCCGGTCGGCACGGTGATCACGGACATGGCGACGCTGAGCGGCGGGCACACCCCGACCGGCAACGGTCACCTTCGACTGTTCGCACCGGGCGACACCAACTGCACCGGGACCCCGGTGTTCACCTCCGCCAACCGTCCGCTGACCGCTGGCCAACGCCACCTCCACCCGTTCCTGACGGTCGCGGTGGGCACCTACGAGTGGGTGGCCACCTACAACGGTGACACCAACAACACACGGTCACCTCCGTTTGCGGGGCCGAGCCGGTGACCATCGCCAAGGCCGCCCCGACCATCTTGACCACGGCCTCGCCGGGCGGACCGGTCGGCCACGTCCATCTCGGACACCGCGACATGAGCGGCGGGCTCACCCCGACGGGCACCGTCACCTTCGATCTGTTCGCCCCGGGCGACACCACCTGCACCGGGACCCCGGTGTTCACCTCCCCAGACCGTCCGCTGACGCGGGCAACGCCACCGCGGGCCCGTTCCCGACGCGCCGCGGTGGGCACCTACGAGTGGGTGGCCACCTACAACGGTGACGCCAACAACAACACAGTCACCTCCGTGTGCGGGGACGAGCCGGTGGTCATCACCCAGGCCACCCCGGCCATCGTGACCACGGCCACGCCGACCGGGGGCCCGGTCGGCACGTCCATCTCGGACACGGCGGCGGTGAGCGGCGGGTTCACCCCGACCGGCAACGTCACCTTCCACCTCTACGCCCCGGGCGACGCCACCTGCACCACCTCGGTGTTCACCTCCACCAACCCGCTGAGCGCGGGCAGCGCCACCTCGGGCCCGTTCGCGAGCGCCGCGGTGGGCACTTACCACTGGACGGCCACCTACGACGGTGACGCCAACAACGCGACGGTCACCTCGGGCTGCACGGCCGAGCCCGTCGTCATCGCCCAGGCCACCCCGACCATCGCGACCACGGCCTCGGCCGGCGGTCCGGTCGGCACGTCCATCTCGGACACCGCGACGGTGAGCGGCGGGCACACCCCGACCGGCAACGTCACCTTCCACCTCTACGCCCCGGGCGACGCCACCTGCACCACCTCGGTGTTCACCTCCACGAACCCGCTGAGCGCGGGCAGCGCCACCTCGGGCCCGTTCGCGAGCGCCGCGGTGGGCACTTACCACTGGACGGCCACCTACGATGGTGACGCCAACAACGCGACGGTCACCTCGGGCTGCACGGCCGAGCCCGTCGTCATCGCCCAGGCCACCCCGACCATCGCGACCACGGCCTCGGCCGGCGGTCCGGTCGGCACGTCCATCTCGGACACGGCGACGGTGAGCGGCGGGCACACCCCGACGGGCAACGTCACCTTCGACCTGTTCGCCCCGGGCGACACCACCTGCACCGGGACCCCGGTGTTCACCTCCACCAACCCGCTGAGCGCGGGCAGCGCCACCTCGGGCCCGTTCGCGACCACCGCCGTGGGCACCTTCCACTGGACGGCCACCTACAACGGTGACACCAACAACACGACGGTCACCTCCCTGCTGCGCGGACGAGCCCGTTGTCGATCGCCCAGGCCACCCCGACCATCGCGACCACGCCCTCGGCGGGCGGGGCGGTCGGCACGTCCATCTCGGACACGGCGACGGTGAGCGGCGGGTTCACCCCGACAGGCAACGTCACCTTCGACCTCTTCGCCCCGACGGACACGACGTGCACCGGGACCCCGGTGTTCACCGCCACAGACCGTCCGCTGAGCGCGGGCAGCGCCACCTCGGGCCCGTTCTCGACCACCGCCGTGGGCACCTTCCACTGGACGGCCACCTACAACGGTGACGCCAACAACGTGGCGGTCACCTCGGGCTGCACGGCCGAGCCGGTGACGATCAGCAAGGGCACCCCGACAACCGACCACGGTGATCTTGAACGGCGGCCCGACCGGCACGTCCGTGTCGGACACGGGGCCGGTGACCGGCGGGCTCGCCCCGTGCTCGGCACGGCCACGGTCGACCGGGCCGGCCCGGAGTGACGCCAACGTGAACCCCGGTGTTCACCTCCACAGACCGTCCGCTGTCGCGGCAGCGCCACCTCGGCACCGTCCCCGGGCAGCCCGCGGCGGGCACCGGTACCACACCGGTGAACCACCTACGATGGGACGGTGCCAAACTCCAGCACCCAAGGCCCACTGGCGGCGGGCTCCCACAGTTTCGAGGCTGTCTATGGCGGTGACGCCAACTTCACCGGTTCGACCAGCGCCTGCGAGCCGCTGACCATCACCCAGGCCACCCCGACCATCGCGACCACGGCCTCGGCCGGCGGGGCCGGTCGGCACGTCCATCTCGGACACGGCGACGGTGAGCGGCGGGTTCACCCCGACAGGCAACGTCACCTTCGACCTCTTCGCCCCGACGGACGCGACGTGCACCGGGACTCCGGTGTTCACCGCCGCAGACCGTCCGCTGAGCGCGGGCAGCGCAACCTCGGGCCCGTTCTCGACCACCGCCGTGGGCACCTTCCACTGGACGGCCACCTACAACGGTGACACCAACAACACGGCGGTCACCTCGGGCTGCACGGCCGAGCCCGTTGTCATCACCCAGGCCACCCCGACCATCGCGACCACGCCCTCGGCGGGCGGGGAGGACGGCACGCTCCATCTCGGACACCGCCACGCTGAGCGGCGGTTTCAACCCGACAGGCACGGTCAACTTCGACCTGTTCGCACCGGGTGACACCACCTGCACCGGGACCCCGGTGTTCACCTCCACCAACCGTCCGCTGACCGCGGGCAGCGCCACCTCGGACCCGTTCCCGACCGTCGTGGTGGGCACCTACGACTGGACGGCCACCTACAGCGGTGACACCAACAACACGACGGCCGCCTCCCTCTGCGGGGATGAGTCGGTGATCATCGGTCAGGCGACCACCTCGGTGGCGACCCAGGTCAACATGGCGGGGACCACCACCGCCGTCACCAGCCCGATCCCGCTTGGCAGCTCGGTCTATGACACGGCCACCATCACCCATGCCCACACGCATCACGCCCACCGGCACGGTCACGTACACCTTCTACAGCAATGGTGACTGCACTGGGAGTGGGACCGGGGCGGGCACGGTCACCCTGGACGAGAACGGCACGGTGCCCAACTCCGACACCCAGGGCCCGCTGGCGGCGGGCTCCCACAGCTTCCAGGCGGCCTACTCCGGTGATGCCGACTTCATCGGTTCGACCGGTCCGTGCGAGCCGTTCGCAGTGAGCAAGGGCAGTTCGAATACGGCTACCACCGTGTTCAATGCGGCCACCAATGCCGCCTGGGCGGGGACCGAGCTCGCCGGGGCCAAGGCCTACGACACGGCCAAGGTCAGCCCCTCGGACGGCATCACCGCCACCGGCACGGTCACCTTCACCTTCTATAGCAGCGGCAACTGCTCGAGCACGAGCACAAACGCCGGTACCGTCACCCTGACCTCGAATGGGACTGTGCCCAACTCCGACACCCAGGGACCTCTGCAGGCCGGCTCCCACAGCTTCCAGGCCGTGTATTCGGGAGACACCAATTACTCGCCCTCGACGAGCTCCTGTGAACCGTTCACTGTCGACCCGGCGCCCCGCCGGGCCGGCTCCGATCCCCCCGGTCATCGTGCCGGCCGGGCCGGCTCCGATCACACCGGTCTTCGTGCCGGTGACGGGTTAGTGGGAGCTCGGCGCCGAATCATCCTCGGGACCGGAGTTCTCGCAGTTGTCCTCGTTCTGGTCGGGGCCTTGGTGGTAACCACCCATGGTTCCGATCGGCCATCTGCCCAGCCAACCCGAGGTTCTTCGACCACGGCTGCCAGATCGGATGGAGCTGAGTCGAGCGTCAGCCCCCAGCCTGCGACGTCGCCGAGCGGTGCCGTCGCAGCCGAGTCTCTGGTGGCCGCCATTCGACCCGAAGGCGCCCCGGGCAGCCAGACGGCCGGCGGCCCGCCGACCCTGAAGGTCCCCGGTGGATGGCTGGGGGCCCCCTCGGTGCTGCCGGTGATCGGCCAACGGCCCGGCTGGGTCGAAGTCCGCCTGGCTCAACGGCCCAACGGGTCGATTGCCTGGGTACCAGCCTCGGATGTCAACCTGGCCACTGACTCGTACCACATCGTTATCAACCTGGGAACCAAGCACCTTCAGTTGTTCAATCACGGCCAGGAGGTGGCCAACTTCCCCGCGGGAATCGGCATCCCCGCCGATCCCACTCCGACCGGAGCCTTTTTCGTGGCCTTGTTCGCTCAGGCACCATCGCCCGGCTACGGCGCCTTCGTGATGGTCACATCCGCCCACAGCAACACCATCAGCGACTGGGAGGAGTCCGGCGACGCCATTGCCGCCATTCACGGATCCTTGGGATCCGACGCAGCTATCGGCACCACGGGGGCACAAGTGTCCCACGGTTGCGTTCGCCTTCACGACGCAGATCTGGTTCAACTGCGCGACGTGCCAGCCGGCACCCCCATCGACATCATGGCTTGACGGTTGAGGCGTTGCCACACTGATCTCGGCGCTCGGTTGCTGAGTTTCCCGAGACGAAGACAACACTCCTTCTTGCGGAGAAGAAATCTGATCGACTCAGCGGGTTATCGACCCGCACATTGTCCAAGAGTCTCGCTACAGTCTTCGCCGCAAGAGAAACGGTAGAGAGATCAAGTGTGGCTGGCACAGGGGACGGAGCTGGATTCGCATCATGGACCGATTTTCATCACGAAAGCCAGCCAGACGGCGTTCTCTTGGCTCTCGGCCGTGGCCCTCGTGATCGCAGCAGCAATCGTCGTCCCGCTGAAGGTCTTTGGCGTCCACTCCAGTTCAGCGCGGAACGACTCGCCGTCGACGACCAGCTCGGTCGCCTCGGGCACCAAGACCCCGACTCTCACACAGACAGCCTGTGCAAAGTCGGGTTGCGCGGTCGTGAACACCGTCATGAGCCGTCCCGAGGTCACCGTATTCTACGGGGCTTCGTGCACGGGCCCCACTGGATCTTGGTACCTCAATGTGACCCAGGGCGGCCCCAACGACAGGCCTCGGCCCTCTTACAAGCTCCAGTGGGTATTTTCGCCGAAGCAATCGTCGGCCCGCCCGAACGGGTTGATCAACGTCTCTTCACCCGCGGGCGAGCAAATCGTGATGACGCTAGCGAATGGGATGTTGCGGGTCACGGGACGCGCGCCGAACGGAGTTGCTGTACACGCAACGGGTACTCTGGTTGTCGGGCTTTCCCGAACTGCGTCGGGACTGGCCTTGACGTTCACCGAGACGGGTCTTGCCGCAGCGCAGCAAGCCCTGGGCATCAGCTCGCCGTTCGGGACTCATGGACAGCCCTCGAGCGTTCCGGTGAAGCTGGTGCGCGAATTCGCCAGTTGCTGATTTCGATGGTCAAAGAAAGAGGAGCAGCGGACAGAAGCATCGACACAACAGAGTGGGCGTACACTCGTCCCTTCGACGTTCGTGTCGTTGCCGGGGGATCTGCCGTCACGCTCCCGCGTTGTCATGCCGTCGTAGCCCGCAGCCACGCAATGACCAAGAGGAAGTAGATCGTCCGGAGGGGGACTCTCAGAAGGAGATGCCCGAAAGCTCCGGAATCGTGCCCTCGGCCTTGACTCGGGCGGCCAGCCAGCGGTCGCGGGAGACCGCCCGTTCCGCCTCGCCAACTTGGGGCTCGACGGTTCTCCGGGGTGAGAAGGTGCCGGCCAGCTCCTCTGTCGAGGAGTAGGCGCCCACGGCGAGACCAGCCAGAAGGCCGGCTCCCAGTGTGGTGGCCTCCAAAACGGGCGAGATCTGCACCGAGCGCCCGATCGCGTCGGCCAGGGCCTGCACGAACACGTCGTTATCCGCCATGCCGCCGTCGACGCGGAGTGCGGCGATGGGGAACCCGCTGTCTTGCTCGCTGGCCTCGACCAGGTCAGCGCCGCGGTGCGCCACCCCTTCGAGCACCGCCCGCACGATCTCGGGACGTCCCGAGCCTCTGGTGAGCCCGACGAGTGTGCCACGGGCTCCGAAATCCCAGACCGGCGTCCCCAATCCGAGCAATGCCGGCACGAACCAGACGTCGCCCGAGGTTGCGGACTGGGCCGCCACCACGGCGGACTCCTGGGCCGTTGCGATGATCCCGAGATCGTCTCGGAGCCATTCGACCGCGGTGCCGGCCGAGAGCATTACCGCTTCGGTGCCCCAGGTGTCGTCCCCACCGACGCGGAACGCCACGATGGGAAAGGTGCCGGCGGTGCCGCGGCCCATGAGGCCGGACGCGTCATCCGCTCCGGTGCACTGATCGAGCATGCCCCCGGTGCCGAAGGTCGCCTTGGCCAGGCCCGGCAGGGTGCAGCCCTGTCCGACGAGAGAGGCCTGCTGGTCTCCTGCGATGCCACAGATCGGGGGCGCGCCGGGGAGCGCGGTGGCAGCGCCGACGGGCCCCGACGAATCGACGACGGTCGGCATCAGGGGCAAGGGGATCTGCAGCTTCTGGAGCAGGACCTCGTCCCAGAGGATGGCGCGGTCGACGAGCGCGGTGACGGCGGCGTTGGTGGCGTCGGTCACATGGAGCGCGTCCGCGCCCGCCGCAGCCCCTCCCGAGAGTGTCCAGGCCACCCAGCTGTCGACGGTCCCGCAGCAGAGCTCTCCCTTCTCGGCCCGCGAGCGTTCAGGGTCCACCTCGTCCAGAATGGCCATGACCTTGGTCGCCGAGGCATTGGGTGCCAGTCGGATCCCTTCGGACTGCAGCACGAGGCACGTGCCGACGGTGCGCAGGTCCTGCCATCCGATGCCCGGTGCCACGGGCTTCCCGGTGGCACGTTCCCAGACGATGGTCGAGGCCCGCTGGTTGGCGATGCCGACGCCGGCCACCGGGCCACCTTCCGCCAGAGCCGCCCGGGCCACGGCCAGGACGGCGTCGGCCATCCGTGCCGCGTCGAACTCGACCACGCCGGGGGCGGGCGAGTCGGGCAGGAGGGGGACCCGGTGCTCGTGGTCGACCGTGGCGTCGGGCCGCACGATCGCGGCGCGCACGCCCGAGGTGCCCACGTCGACGACCAGGATGCTCCCCCCGCGTCCGCTCATGACCAGGGTGCGGGTCCAAAGGGTGAGGCGAGGCCGAACTTGCCCGGGTTGAGAATGCCCCTGGGGTCGAAGGTCGCCTTGAGCCCCTCGAGCACGTCGAATCCCGAGCCCAGCGCCCGAGGCAGGAAGCGGGAGCGGTTGAGCCCGATGCCATGGTGGTGACTGATCGCCGCACCGTGGGCGATGGCGGCGTCGGTGATCGTGTCCCACGCCTGGCGGTAGTAGCGCTCACGCCATTCGGCATCGCCCTCGGGACCGCGTCCGCCGAACGTGAAGTAGAGGCAGGCGCCGTCGGGGTAGGCGTGGGACTGGTGGGCCGATGCAGCCAAGGTGCCGTCTATCTCCTTGAGCGCGCCGACGACATGGTCGAAGAGACCGGGCAGTGCAGACCACGGACCCGACACCTCGGCCGTGTCCACGACGATGCCGGCGCGCCACAGCGGCGCCAACGCGGAGACGTCGTTGCGATGGCCCAGCCACCGCTCGACGAGGTCGTGCGGGAGTGGATGCGCGCCGGACGCGGACGAGCATTCCGCGTCGACGACCTCGAGGGTGCCGGTGAGGATGTCGGGGTCCGCCTCGTCGAGGACGATGAGGACGTTGGTGTCGCCCAGCTCGAAGTTGCGGTCCGACTCCGTCTCGTCGTAGAGACGCAGGACGGCCGGTGTCGCGCCACGGCGCAGGATCATCCGGCATGCCTCGAGCCCGGCGGCGAAGCTGGTGAACCCGAAGGCGCGGCGCTCCTGGGCCGACGGCAGGGTATGGATGCGGAGGCGGCCCTCGGTGATGACCCCGAGCGTGCCTTCGCTGCCGACGAAGAGTTGGGTCAGGTTGGGCCCCGTGGCGGCACGAGGTCCCTTGCCCTCGGTGTGGACGATGCGGCCGTCCGCCAGCACCACCTCGAGACCGATGACCATGTCCTCGATCTTCCCGTAACGGGTCGAGTACTGCCCCGCGCCGCGGCAGGCCAACCAGCCGCCGACGGTCGAGAGGTCCATGGACTGAGGCCAGTGGCCCAGGGTGTACCCCTCGCCGACGTCGCCCAGGGCCGCCTCGAGATCCGGGCCGAATGTCCCGGCCCGCACGTCGGCGGTGAGTGACACCTCGTCCACGTCCCGTAGACCGGCCAACCCCGTCATGTCGAGAGCAACGCCGCCGTGCACCGGTATGGAGCCCCCGCACACGCCGCTGCGACCAGCTGCGGCGGTCACCGGCACGAGAGCCTCGTGACAGATGGCGAGCACCGAGGACACTTCTTCGGTCGAGGTGGGGCGGACCACCGCCGCCGGACGCTGGGGGACGGCGCCCTCGGCGGCCCAGCCGATGGCGAGTGGCCACCAGTCCCGTCCGGCCTCGGCCCGGGCGTCGTCGTCGACCAGGACCGCGGCACCGCTGGCGGCGATGCGCTCGAGCACCGCCGGAGGGATCTCGACCGTCCCGGCGACGAGGCGGTCGGCCACCTCCGCCCCGGCGGCATCGATGGGCGTGACCGGAGTGGGCTCCCTCACGGGAGGTCGAGCCCGGCGGTGAGGAGCTCCTTCTGGCATGCCTCGGTGAACCGGGTCGCTTGTTCGGCGGCCTCACTCTCGTCCCAACCCATATCGGGAGCGATGAGGGTCGCCACAGCGGTCGCGGCATGCATGGTGGCCTCGGCCCGTTGAATCGTGGCCCGCGTGCGGCGCGACAGCACGTCGTCGAGCGTGCCGGCCATCTCCTCCCGAGCGGCGTAGACGACCTCGGCACCGGTGTAGGGCAACCCCGCCACCACGGGCTCGAGCAGCTCCGGACGTCCGTCCGCCAAAGCCAGAACGTCAGCGGACGCAGTTCCGTAGCGACGGAGGAGGCGAGCGTAGGGCTGGGCCAGCGTCACGGGGTCGCGGGTCTTGGTCGTGGCACCCATGAGCGGGAGCGATTTCGTGATGCTACGCCGCCGACGGGGTGACTCACCGAGGCGGGTGACCACGACGTCGACCGTGTCCTGGGCCATTTTGCGGTAGGTCGTCAACTTGCCACCCGTGACCGTCACGACGCCGTGGTCGGACGTGCTGACAGTGTGGCGGCGGGAGAGGTCCGCCGTGCGTTCCGACACGTGTCCCCCCTTGGCCGGGGCCAGGAGCGGGCGCAGGCCGGCCCAGACGCCGGTGACGTCGGCCCGGGTGAGCTGCGAGGTGGTGAGGGCGTTGACTGCGTCGAGTAGGTAGTCGACGTCCTCGGGTGTGCAGGCCGGGTCGTCGAGGGGGCCCGTGTAGTCGGTGTCGGTGGTGCCGATGTAGACGAGATCCGTCTCTGGCCACGAGACCACGAAGATGGAGCGCCTGTCCTTGGGGACGGGAATCACCGCGGCGATGTCGCACGGCAGCCGTTCCGCCGGCACGGTCACGTGAATGCCCTTGGCGGGCCGAATGGCGTGGGGATCCGTGCCTTCGTCGAGAGCCCGTACGGCGTCGGCCCATACGCCCGAGGCGTTCACCACGATCCGGGCCCGGATCGGGAATTCCGAGGACACGTCGTCGGGTGTGGCACGCACGACGGCGCCGTTGGCCACACCGTCCGCTCCGGTCGTGAGGCGGACGACCGGGGTGTAGTTGGCCACCGCCGCCCCGAATTCGAACGCCGACGTGCGGGCGAGCGAGAGGGTCAGCCTGGCGTCGTCGGCCCTGGCGTCGAAGTAGAGGAACCCCGCAACCAGGTTGTCGGTGCTGAGGGTCGGCAGGTGGGCGAGCGCCTCCTCCTTGGTGACCTCGCGGTGGCGGTGACCGATGCGCCAGCCACCCGTGAGGTCGTACATCCACAGGGCCGAGGAGTACGAACGTGCCACGGCCTTGGAGACGACGCCGTCGCGGCCGAAGAGAGGGATGAGAAACGGGAGCGGGCTGACCAGGTGCGGTGCGTTGTCGAGCAGCCGCTGCCGTTCGGCCAGATTCTCGTAGACGAGCCGGAACTCGCGTTGTTGGAGGTAGCGGATGCCGCCATGGATCATCTTCGACGACTTCGAGGAGGTCCCCGAGGCGAAGTCGCCCTTTTCGACCAGCGCGGTGCGCAGGCCGCGGCTGGCCGCGTCGAGCGCCACGCCGGCTCCGGTGACCCCACCCCCGACCACCAACACGTCGAACTCCTCGTCGGCCAGGCGACGCAACGCGTCGGCGCGGCGAAAGGGGTGCACCGATCAAGCCTGCCACATCCCTCGCAGCGCATCCCGAGAGCCCCGTTGCACCGTCCCCGTTGCATCGTCCCCCCATTGCACGGGTCCTCCAGGTGCAAGGCCCGGTGAGGGAGCCGGTGCTGCTCCTCGTGGTCGAGCTCGATCGCGGGCGCGACCAACGCATACGACACCAGGGTGGGGAGGGGAGTGTCCGGAGTGTCCGGCTCACCGTGCCGATGATCCCGTCGGACGTAGGGTCCGAGTGGTGCGGGCATCTGACGATCCCTGGCTCTCCTACGGGCGGACCGTGGTCGAGATCTCGTTGCCGGGAAGAGGCACGCTCACGGTGCGATCGGTACCCGGAGCGGAGGTGGGCAGCTGGCCCTGGCCAGCGGGAGGTCCTGTGCACATCCTGACCGCGTGGGACCCCGGTCCTGTTCGACCGGGCCCGGCGATCAACCGGGCGCGCCAGGCGGCACTCGAGGACGATCTGCGGCCGTTGGCGACGACCATGGTGGCCGCAGTCGGGGTCGACCCCGTGACGGGGCACCGCGAGGAGGGGGTGGCGGTCCGGGGCGTCTCGGAGTCGGTGGTCCTGGCCCTGGGGGCACGCTACGACCAGGACGCCGTCTTCGCCTGGACGCCCGACGCGTGGAGCATCGTCGGCAGTCACGATGGCCTCCGCCTGACGTCGGGCTGGGCGGTGCAGTGGTCGAAGCCCGAGACGCAAGAGTCGAAGCCCGGGCTCTTGTAGTTACTACGTGTGACGTAGTAACCTGGCCCGCATGGCGCGTCGGACTGCGAAAAAGGGGACCCTGGGTCGCAGCAACGAGCCGCCGGTGCTGATCCTCACCAGCCTGGCCGCCGGGCCCAGGCACGGGTATGCCCTGACCAAGGACATCGACGAGTTCGCCGGTGTCACGCTCGGGCCGGGAACGCTCTACGGGGCCCTGGCCCGGTTGGAAGAACGTGGTCTCGTCGCGCCCGAGCCCCTCGGCCGCAACGAGCGCCGGCGGCCCTACCGGATCACCGGCGCCGGCAGGGTCGCGCTGGAAGAGGCGGTACGCGAGATGCGGGCGCTCGCCGACGAGGGGGCACTTCGGCTCGGCATCAGGGCCGGCGTGCCGGCTCTCGGGACGATCGCATGAGTGCCGACCCCTTCCAACAAGTCCTTCGGTGGTACCCGCCCCGTTGGCGGTCCCGCTATGGAGACGAGATGGCCGCGCTGCTCGAGGACACGTACGCGTCTGTATCCGACGTGCCGCTCCGGGACCGGGCGGCTCTGGCCCGGTCCGGCCTGGCCGAGCGGGTCCGAGAGGCGGGCTTCGTCGGATCGACGGGGGGCGCGGCTACTCGCTTGCGTGCCGGCACGATCCTCGTCTTGTGGGGATGGTCACTGTTCCTCGTCGCCGGGGCCACCTTCGCAAGGTTCTCCGACAATTGGTCGGCCGGGACTCCGAGTGCCCACCGCTGGGTGGCCAGCTCAGGCTACGACGCGGCGGCACTGGCCGGCGCGGTCGGGACCGCTGTCGTCGCGGTGGCCGCCCTGATCAGCCTCCCCGGTTTCGTGCGGTTCCTCCGTGCCGGCCGCTGGCTCGAAGTGCGGGGACGCATGGTCAGTGCCGTCGTCGCGATCGCGGTGGCCTCGGCGCTGTTCGGGGTCGCGGTCGGATGGTCGCACCACCTCGACGCGTCCCAGAGAAATGGCGGCAAGCCTGCCTACGCCGTGCTCTTCGTCCTGGTGGGGCTCTCGGTTGTGGTCGCGATCGCCTGTGCGACGTCTGGTGCGGTCGCGGTTGCCCGCCGCATCGAGCTTTCCGGCCGCCGCCTTCGCGTGCTCGGCGTCCTGGCGCTGGGCCTGACAGCTCTCATGGCGCTGATTCTCGCCGGGACCGTCACGTGGTGGATCTGGGAGGCGCTCCATGCCAGCGGTGTCCTCCGGAACGGCCTGGGGAACGGCATCTTGGTCGCGTCGTCTTCAGTGCCGCCGCCGCTCCTGGCGTCGGCCCTGCTGATGGTGCTCGGTCTGGTGCTGGCGGGGTGGGGAACGGTGCGGGTGGCCCGACCATTGCGCACGGGTCCCACGACGACCTCCTAGGAAGGCCCGCTCACGCCCCCGGGCCGAACGCCGTTACGGCCTCGGGCGGACCTCCGACGCGCCGGGGCCAGCACGGGGTCACGGGGGCAGCGTCCGGTGGGCGCCGGGCCTCGTTTGCAGGACGACGGAGGGCGTCGACGAGCCGCCGTCGGACGACCAACCGGATTTGCCGGGATCGGCCAGAATGGGGTCGTGACGTTGGCCGCCCGCGTCTTCGCCGCCTCCCACCTGAGCGGCACCTTCGTCCTGCGCTCGGGTCGCACGGCCGACGATTACTTCGACAAGTACCGCTTCGAGTCCGATCCGGCACTGTTGGCCGAGATCGTGGCCTCCCTTGTGCCGCTCGTGCCCGAGGGGACGGAAGGTCTCGCCGGCCTGGAGCTCGGCGGCGTTCCCCTGGCCACCATGCTCTCCTCGGTCACGGGGCTGCCCGCCTATTTCGTGCGCAAGCAGCCGAAGAAGTACGGGACCGAGCAGGTGTGCGAAGGCGGTGACGTGGCGGGACGCAAGCTTCTCATCATCGAGGACGTCGTCACCACGGGCGGGCAGATAGTGCTGTCGGTCCAGGACCTGCGCTCGGAGGGAGCGGTGGTCGAGCACGTGGTGTGCGTCATCGACCGGGAGGGCGGTGGCTCCGACGTGGTGGCGGCCGAAGGGATCACCCTCCATGCCCTCTTCACCATGCGCGACCTCGAGTCGGGCCACAGTCCATCATGAGGGCGACGTAGGCAAATTCACGAGCGTCCGCGCGGTTGGCTCGAGGTCCGTGCCCTTCAGTTTCGCGGCGTGAGACGGGGCTCCGGAGGACGCGACTTGATTCTGACAACGATTGTCAAAAACTGTGTCCCGCCCGCTAGGGTGACCGGGTTATGTCCGACTACACGATTCCCGAGCCAGAGCCGAAGGAGATCGACGAGCGACTCTCCGTCGAGTTGAGCCACCTGGTGGACAACCAGGTCCTCCGTGGGCATCCCTCGGGCGACGAACGGTGCGACAACTGCCGTTACTACCTCGAGCCCTACAAGGATCTTTCCTACTGCTGGCACCCGAAGCTCCGCATCCTGGTCGGGGGCAACTGGTGGTGCCAATGGTGGGAGGAGATTCCAGAGGAAGAAGCGACCGGCTCCTAACATCGGTCCGGCGGGGTGAGTCCCCGGGCCCAGCGTCTCTGTGAGAGGTCACAGTCCAGGTCGCACCCCTGATTTCGACAATCGTTGTCAAAAAAGGTTGCGCGCACGATAGGGTGGCCCCGGCATGCAGTCACCCGACGCACTGAGGGACCTCTTCCGAACCAACGGGCGCAAGATCACGGCCCAACGCCAGTGCATTTTCCGCGCCCTGGAGGGCGATGTCACCCACCCGTCGGCCGAGCAGGTCCACGAGAGGGTTCTCCGCGAGATGCCCAACGTCTCGCTCAAGACCGTTTACCAGACCCTCAACGACCTGGCCGACCTCGGCGCCATCTCCGTGCTCGACGTCGGCACCGGCTCGGCGCGCTTCGACCCGAACGTCGAGAACACGCACCACCATCTGGTCTGCCGCTCGTGTGGCAAAGTACGCGACCTGGCGGCCGACTTCCCGGACCTCACGGTGTCCTCGCGAGGCGCGCAAGGCTTCGTCGTCGACAGCGCCGAGGTCGTATTCCGGGGACGGTGCGACGAGTGCCGGCGTTCACAGGTTTCGCAAGAACCTCAACCGACCAAGTAAGAGACGACCAAGTAAGAGAAAGGTACGTATCAGCGATGGCAGCACTAAAGGGCAGCAACACCGAGGCCAACCTCAAGGAGGCGTTCGCCGGCGAGAGCCAGGCCAACCGCCGCTACCTGTACTTCGCCCAGAAGGCGGACGTCGAGGGCTATCCCGACGTGGCGGCCCTGTTCCGCTCGGTCGCCGAGGGTGAGACCGGGCATGCCTTCGGGCACTTCGACTTCCTGCGCGAGGTCGGCGACCCCGTCACCGGCGTGCCCGTCGGCGCCACCGAGGACAACCTCAAGTCGGCTATCGAGGGCGAGACCTATGAGTACACCGAGATGTACCCCGGCTTCGCCAAGACGGCCCGCGACGAGGGCTTCGAGGAGATCGCCGAGTGGCTCGAGACCCTGTCCCGGGCCGAGAAGTCTCACGCGGGGCGCTTCACGAAGGGTCTCGACACGCTCGGGGAGTGACGGCAGCCCGGCGTAGTCGCCGGGCGGGCGACCGCAGATGGACTCGGGTGCGGGTGATGACGTGCCGCCGCTGACGTTGGCCGACGTGCTCGACCTGCGCGCCTACGAACGCGTCCGGGACGACTACCGGGCCCGCCTCATCGTCCGCAAGCGAGACCGTCGCGTTGCACTCGGACCGGTCATGACACTGGTCTTCGAGTGCTTCGACACCGTCCGCTTCCAGGTCCAGGAGATGGCCCGGGCCGAGAAGATCATCAGCGACGAGGCGATCCAGGTCGAGCTCGACATCTACAACCGCCTACTGCCGGGCAGGGGTGAGCTCTCGGCCACCGTCTTCATCGAGCTGACCTCGGACACCGCCTTGCGGGAGTGGCTGCCCCGGCTGGTGGGGATAGAGCGCCAGCTCGGGATCTCGATCGACGGGCAGGTGGTCGCCAGCGTCCCCGAGGCCGAGCACGCGGCCGCCCTCACCCGTGAGACGGTGACGCCGGCAGTCCACTACGTGCGCTTCGGCTTTACCGAGGCCCAGGTGGCGGACTTCGCGGGCGCTGACGACGTTGCCCTGGTGGCGACCCACCCGGCCTACGAGGTCACGACCACCTTGCCGCCGGCGGTCCGCCAGGAGCTGCTGTCGGACCTCCTCGGCACAACAAAGGTCCTCTCCATCGGCTGACCAGGGACAATTCCGTGCGCAACTCTTTACAGACGCACAGGACGTGCGCCATACTCTTCGTTCGCCGAATTTGGGGTCGCCGGAGTCGATGGTTGGAAAAAAAGGCCCCCCGAACAGGGCGAATCAAGTATCCGCCGTTCTTATCCGTTGTGAGGAAGTGTTTCCCATGATCGCCACCACGTGGCGCAAGCAAGGCGCCTGCCGGGGCCTCGACGTCGAGGCGTTCTACCCCGTCACCGAGGACGAGGCCGATGCGGCCGAGGCCAAGGCCGTATGCGCCGTCTGCCCGGTCCGTCAGGCGTGCCTGGAGCACGCCCTGGCCCACCGTGAGCGCGAAGGCATCTGGGGCGGCACGACCGAGCGGGAGCGCCGGCGGATCGTGCGGCAGCGCCGCAAGTCGGCCTGAGCGGCTACTTCTTCTCGACGGCCTTGTGGGCCGTCGTGGGTGTCGCCGAGGTCGGCTGGCCGATGGTGCAGGGAGAGGGGTTCCAGGGCTCGGGCTGCGTGTTCGCGTAGACATCCGACGGGATCGTCGTCGTCGTGGTCGGTCCCGCCGGCGTCGTGGTCGTGGTCGTGGTCGATCCGGAGGACCCGGTAACGGTCAACTGGTTGCCCGCGATCAACAGCGAGACCGCCTGTCCGCTCAGGCTTGCGTCGGGCACCAGGGAGACCGGCCCGCCCAGCACGGACGCCAGCGTGTGCGCGGCCTCCGATCCGGACAGACCGTAGAGGATCTCCGACGGGGCGCCGGCGGGCAGTTTCTGGGCATCGCCGATCCCGGTCACGTCGAAGCCCTGCGCGGTGAGCGCCAATGCCGCAACGTGCGCGATGCCGCCCACGGTCGACGCGTTCAACACGTTGACGCCCACCAGGCTGTGCGCCTCGGTGGGGACCGTCGTGGTGGTGGTGCTGGTGCTCGCGGACGTGGCTCCCTTGACGGGCGTGCTCGGCGTCGAACCGATCGCGTTGAACGCGTTGATCAGGTTCTGGGCGTACGGCTGCGCCTCTTTGAGCGCGTCGGCCCCGCCCGAGGTGAGGTACGCCGTGGTCGGCAGGGTCTCGGTCACGAGGTGGGACGACGGCAGGCCCCGGAAGACGTCGGCGATGTGCAACAGGTCACCCTGGCTCAAGGTGTCGTCGATGGTCAGGTTGCCGACCGCGGCGCCGATGAAGGCGTTGATGGTGAGGGGACTGGTGATGGAGCCGTTGATCTTGGCGAGGACCGCCCGGAAGAAGGCGTCCTGGCGCTGGATGCGGCTGAAATCCGACTGTCCGTCGTACTCCCAGTGGCCACTCGAATTCTTGTAGTACATGTGGCGACTGCGCACGAGCTGGAGCGCCGTGGTCCCGTTCACCACCTGGCAGCCCGTCGTGGTCACGTTGAGGCCGGTGTACTGGTCCTTGACCGGGGTGGGGAAGTCCATGGTGATGCCGCCGAGGGCGTCCACCATCCCCAGGAACCCCGGGAAGTTCACCGCCACATAGTGGTTGATCGGGATGCCGAGGTCCTGCTCGATGGTCTGGATGAGGAGGTCGGGCCCTCCGTCGTAGGCGGCGTTGATGCGGTTCATGCCCGAGATCCCGCTGTCGGTGCCGGGGATGTCGACCCAGAGGTCACGCGGGATGGAGAGCACCGTCACGGTCTTGGCGGCGGGGTCGAAGTGGGCCACCATCGTCACGTCGCTGCGCTGCCCTCCCGCATCGGCCTCGTCGCCGAACGCCTTGACCTGGGTGGAATTCGGAGACGAACGCGCGCGAGTCCGAACCGACCAGAAGGAGGTTGAACGGCTTGCCGGGTGGGGCCGCGGCCGCCAGGTGTTTGGCGTGGATCTTCTTGATCTGACTGAAGCGGTAGTTGGCGTAGACGTAGAGACCGCCGACCCCGATGGCGGCGAGGAGGACGATGAAAGAGAGCGCGTAGAGGGTGCGCCGCCGCCAGCGGTGCCGGCGCTTGCGCTCCTTCTTGCGGGACTTCCGTAGCTCGGTCTGGAGGTCGGCCCGTGACTTGGCGTGATCGTCGGCGGCGTCGGGCGGCCCGGTTGTTTTGGGTTCGTCGGGGGTCAAGAACAAGAAAATACCTGGCCGGGAGGTCCGGTAGCCTTCGCCGGTGGATTTTGAACTCCCCGACGAGCTTTTGGAGTTGCGCAATTCCGTCCGGCGGCTCGCCCAGGACAAGGTCAAACCGCGAGCCCGGCCCATCGACCAAGAGCGTGCCTACCCGACCGATGTCTTCGAGGCGTTCCGCGACGCGGGCCTCCTGGGGCTGTGCATCCCGGTCGAGTACGGGGGCTCGGCCGCAGGCATCCTGGGTCTGGCCCTGGCCATCGAGGAAGTGGCCAAGTACTCCAACACGGCGGCGCTGATGCTCCTGTTGACCCGCCTGCCCACGGGGCCGGTCATGATCGCAGGCACGGAGCAGCAGAAGCAGCGCTACCTGCCCGGCATCTGTGACGGGACCCGACGGGCCGCCTTCGGGCTCTCCGAGCCCCAAGCGGGAAGCGACGTCATGGGGATGCGGACCCGGGGGGAGCCCGACCAGGGTTCCGAGGGTGGCTGGGTGCTGAACGGCACCAAGTGCTGGATGTCCGGTGTCCAAGAGGCCGACTGGTACACCGTCTTCGCCAAGACGAGCGATCCCACCAGCCGGGCGCACGACTCGATCACCGCCTTCATCGTGGAGCGGGCATGGGACGGGGTCGAGGTGGGCCGCACCGACCACAAGATGGGCGTGCGCGGCGTCGACACGGGTGAGTTGCTCCTGACCGACGTCCACGTCCCTGCCGAGAACGTGATCGGTGAGGTCGGCGGCTTCCGGCTGGCCATGCTCGGGCTCAACGCCATGCGCCCGATCGTGGCGGCACGTGGCATCGGGCTGGCCGAGGGCGCGCTCATGTACGCCACCGACTACGTGCAGCAGCGGGCCGCCTTCGGTAAGACCATCGCGGACTTCCAGGGGATCCAGTGGGAGATCGCCAAGTGCGCCGTCGACATCGAGGCGGCACGCTTGCTCACCTATCGAGCCGCCGTCCTCGCGGATGCGGGCAAATTCACGAAGGAGTACGTCCCGTTCCTGTCCATGGCCAAGTACCACGCCACCGAGCTGGCCGTGCGGGCCTCGTCGCTCGCCGTCCAGCTGCTCGGCGCGGCAGGCTACATGGAGGACCATCCCACCGAGCAGTGGTACCGGGACGCCAAGCAGCTCACCATCGTCGAAGGCACCTCGCAGGTGCAGCTCGGCCTTATCGCCCGGGGCGTCCTCGACCGGGACCTGTGGTGGGACTGACCTGGCCCGAGGTCCTGGCGCGCCTGGCTCGACGCGAGTCGCTGAACGCCACGGAAGCCGAGGAGACGCTGGGGATCGTCCTCTCCGGCGACGCGACACCGGCACAGGTCGGGGCCTTCCTGGCCCTGCTGCACGCCAAGGGCGAGACGGCCGAGGAGGTGACGGGTCTGGCCCGCGCCATGGTCGACGCGGCCGTGCCCTGCCCGCTGGGAGACGCCCAGGCCGGGGCGGCGGTCGACCTGGTCGGGACCGGAGGCGATCGGTTGGCGAGCATCAACGTGACGACGCTGGCGGCCTTCATCACCGCGGGGTGCGGCGTGCCGGTGTGCAAGCACGGGAACCGCGCCGCGTCGTCGTCGGTGGGCACCGCGGACGTGCTCGAGGCGCTGGGTGTGGCCATCGAGCTCGGACCCGAGGGGGTGGCCCACTGCGTGGCGACGGCGGGGATGGGGTTCTGTTTCGCCCAACGGTTCCACCCGGCCATGCGCTTCGTGGGGCCGGTCCGCAAGGAGTTGGGCCTGCCGACGGTCTTCAACTTCCTGGGACCGCTCATCAATCCGGCCCGGACCCGGCGCCAGCTGGTGGGCGTCAGCGATCCGAAGATGGCACCGATCATGGCGGGCGTCTTTGGGGCGACGGGGAGCCGGCACGCGCTGATCGTGCACGCCGACGATGGGCTCGACGAGTTGAGCGTGACGTCGCCCTCGAGCGTGCTGGAGGTGAGGGGCGACGAGGGCGGGGAGTTCGCGGTGACCCAGTGGCGCGTCGACCCGGCGGGGCTCGGGTTCGCACCGGCGACGATGGCCGACCTGCGAGGCGGGAACGCCGCGTTCAACGCCGGCGTGATCCGCGCCGTGCTCGAGGGCGAACGGAGCGCCCGGCGTGACATCGGAATCCTCAATGCCGCGGCCGCGCTCATCGTGGCGGGGCGGACAGACGATCTGGAGAGCGGGCTGGTGCTGGCGGCCGAGTCCGTCGACAGCGGACAGGCGCTGGCTGTGCTCGATGCGCTGATTGCTACGTCCCAAGACGCACGGCAGCGGCAGCCGGACTGATCCGCCAGGCCCGCCGCGGGGCGTGGGCCTCGGGGTCGAGCGCAGGTGAGTCGGGTCGGCACAGCGCGATGACGCATCCCCCGAAGCCGCCGCCGCTCATGCGGGCCCCCAGGACCCCCGGCTCGCCGAGGAGCTCCTCCACCAGCTCGTCGACGGCGGGCACCGAGACCCGGAAGTCGACCGCCAGGCTGCGGTGCCCCTCCGTCATGACAGCACCCACACCGTGCAGGTTGCCGCGGGCCAGCATCCGTTCGGCCTCGACGACCCTGGCGCACTCGGTCACCACGTGCCGGGCCCGTCGGCGCAGCACGGGGTCGGTCAGTTCACTCAGGTCGCCCAGCTCGCACGCGCCGAGCGGTCGGCCCAGGACGTGTGCGGCCCGCCCGCACTCGGCCCGCCGGGTGGCGTACGGGGTGTTGGTCAGGAGACGGGGCACCTCGCTGTGGACGATCACGAAGGCCGCCTCTTCGGGAATCGGCACCAGACGTGTCTCGAGCGTGGCGAAATCGATGTACAGCCCGTGTCCGGCGGCGGCGCCGGCGATGGCGATCGGATCGAGCAGGCCGACGTGCGCGCCGGCGCTCCGCTCGGCCTCCTGGCAGGCTCGTGCCAGTGCGAGGGGATCGGGGTCGTGGCCGAGGGCGAGCAGCATCGCGACGGAGAAGGCGGCGCTCGAGGACAGGCCGGCCCCGACCGGGAGCGTGCTCGTCACCCGGGCGGCACCGCCGCTCGGAGGAGGCTGGGCGCGCAGGAGTGCGGCCGCCAGGGCGGCTTCGGCCGGAACCGGGGCGGCGTCGCCCAGGGCGATCTCGAGCGGCCTCCCGGGGAACTGGTCCGAGTCGATCCCGAAGAGGAAGCTGCTGGGTCTCGGCGTGAAGCGGACCTCGGTGGCGAGGTCGATGGCCATGGGCAACGAGAGCCCGCCGTTGTAGTCGGTGTGGTCGCCGATGAGGGTCACTCGTCCGGGGGCGCGGGCGGCGGGCACGCCCCAGCTTGGCGCAGGACGGACCGGCTTGACCGTCGTGGGCGGCGCGGGTCACGATCCTGCGATGGCAGACCGCAGTGGACCATTGAGCGGGATCAAGATCATCGAGCTGGCGGGCATCGGTCCGGCGCCCTACACCTGCATGATGCTGGCCGATGCCGGCGCGCAGGTGCTGCGCCTGGAGCGGGCCGCGCCGGGTGCGGTCGAGCGTGGGGAGGAGCTCAAGGCGTCCGGCACCGGGCCGTACTGGGACCTGTTGAACCGGTCCCGGCCTTCGGTCGGCATCGATCTCAAGAATCCCGACGCGGTCGAGCTCGTGCTCGGGCTCGTCGAGCAGGCCGACGGGTTGATCGAGGGGTTCCGCCCCGGCGTGGCCGAGCGGCTGGGCTTCGGGCCGGACACCTGCCTCGGGCGCAACCGCCGGTTGGTCTACGGACGCATGACAGGCTGGGGCCAAGACGGGCCGATGGCACCCATGGCGGGGCACGACATCGACTACATCGCCCTCGGCGGCGCACTGTGGTCGTTCGGCCGGGCCGACTCGCCCCCGGTGCCCCCGCTCAACCTCGTGGGCGACTTCGGCGGTGGCGGCATGCTGCTGGCCTTCGGCATGGTGGCCGCGCTGCTCGAGGCGGCCCGCTCCGGCGAGGGACAGGTGGTCGACGCCGCCATGGTGGACGGCGCGGCGTCCCTCATGACGATGATCCACGGCTTCCACGCACACGGCCTCTGGAACGACGAACGGGGGTCGAACATCTTGGACACGGGGGCACCCTTCTACGAGGTCTATGAGACGTCGGACGGGAAGTGGATGGCCGCCGGCGGGATCGAGCCGCAGTTCTACGCCGCGCTGCTCGACGGCCTCGGCCTGGCCGGGGACGAGTCGCTGCCGCACCAGCAGTCGCGAGAGGACTGGCCGGCGCTGAAGGAGCGCTTCGCGACGATCTTCAAGTCGAAGACACGGGACGAGTGGACGGCCATCTTCGACGGGAGCGACGCCTGCGTGGCACCCGTCCTGTCGCCGTGGGAGGCGCACCAGCACCCGCACAACGTGGCCCGCTCGACCTTCATCGAGGTCGACGGCGCCGTGCAACCGGCGCCGGCGCCCCGCTTCTCCAAGACGCCATCCGTGGTGTCGAGGCCGCCATCGCCGCCGGGCGCGGACACCGTGTCGGGACTCGTCGAGTGGGGCGTCGACGAGGGCGTCGTGGCCAAGCTGCGCGAGTCGGGGGCGCTCAGTTAGACCCCGGACGCGAGAGGAGGGCCCCTTGCGGGGGCCCTCCTCTCCATCTGCCTGACGGGAGCGGGTCAGAGACCGAGGCTCATCCCTGCGACGTCGGTGATCCCGCTGCCCCCGAGGCTGCCGTCGAACCCGGCCGAGCCGTAGTTGAACACCCCGCCGTCGGACGCTGTGAACCAGTACCCCGTGCCGTCCGGGGTGGCGGTCATGCCGACGATGGGCTCGTTCAGATGCAGGCTGCCGGTCGAGCCGTAGAACTGGGCGTCGCCGTAGGCGAAGATGCCGCCGTCGGACGCCACGAACCAGTAGCCGCGCCCGTCGGGCGTCGGCGTCAGGCCGACCACGGGCTTGTTCAGGTGGAGGCTGCCGGTCGAGCCGTAGAACTGGGCGTCGCCGTAGGCGAAGATGCCACCGTCGGACGCCACCAGCCAGTAGCCGTGGCCTGACGGCGTCGCGGCCATGCCGACCACGGGCTTGTTCAGGTGGAGGCTGCCGGTCGAGCCGTAGAACTGCGCGTCGCCGTAGGCGAAGATGCCGCCATCGGACGCCACGAACCAGTACCCCTTGCCGTCGGGCGTCGCCGCCATGCCGACCACGGGCTTGTTCAGGTGCAGGTTGCCCGTCGACCCGTAGAACTGGGCATCGCCGCTGGCGAACACACCGCCGTCGGAACCGACCATCCAGTAACCGCCGCCATCAGGCGTCGGCGCCATGCCTACGATCGGTGCGTTCAGATCGTAGTACTGCGCACCGTCGAGGTAGGCGAGGTAGTTGTCGTTGCCGAACCCCGTCAACTCGCCCTGCTGGCCGAACAGGTAGTACCCGTCGCCGGGGTCGGTCGGGACGATGTTGAAGGCGATGGTGCCCGAGATGTCAGTGGTTGCGGTGGTGCAGTCGAACTGGACGGCCAGTGCCTGAACCTGGAACGGGTTGGACGTGGCCACATATTGATCGAGCTCAGCGGCCGCCGTGTACTGGGGCTGGTTGATGTCACAGGTGGTTCCCTGAGCCGAGACTCCGATCGAGGCGCTGGGGTTCGTGAAGGTCGAACCGGCCTTGTACGGTGCTCCGCCGAAGATGAAGAAGTACCCACCGTCGCTCCCTCCGGCGCCGAAGCCCACGCAGATGTATGCATTGGGGTCAGAGTTGCACGGCGCGCCAGTCGGGTTGTTGCCTTGATACGCAGGCGCTGGATTGTCGTACGAGTACACGTTGGCGTTACCCGTCGAAAGATCGGTCACCACGATGTTGGCCAGAGTCAGGGGCGCCTCCGTCGACGACGGATGCGCGTGGTCGGCCGACGGCGCTGTGCCGGACGGCGACGACCTCACGTTGGCGTGTGGCCCGAAAGACCCCGCGGCACCTGCGGTGGTCACGGTGGTCAGGGCAAGTGCAGCGGCGACCGTGAAGAACGTCGCCAACAGCAACCCTCCCCGACGCGCCCGGCCTGCGGCCGAATGTGTCGTGTTCCAATGAAACGCTTTCATCACCGGTTCCCCTTTTCTAATCGCACGACTGCGGATTTCGCAGCCCCGCTCCCCCCGACAACAAGCTCACCGTGCTGGACTCCTCCGGTCGCCGTGCTGCCGAGACAGTAGTGATGGTAGGAAGTCCCGGTAAAGCCACGGTAAGGCGGCCGCGGCCGCTTGAAACGCTTCATCATCGGTTCCCCTCTTCTGATCGCACGGCTGCGGATTCGCAGCCGTGCCCCCCTCGCAACAGTTGCCACGGGACCTCTACAAAATCTCCGAAGAGATCCTCTTCGGATCCACTTTGCTCTCCGTGATCTCCACCGGCTCGCTCCGTGGGTCCGTTGGCGAGGTCGAGCAACCGCTCCCCTCGCCAGAGCTCGAGAGCTCGGGTGATCTGCGCCACGGCGGCGTCCTCGGGATGGCCCGGCGGTAGGTAGGGGCGACCACGCGCACACACCTGCGCTCGTACAGGAACACGTCGATCAGGACTCTTCGAGGTAGTCCCTGAGGAGGTGGGCGGCGTCGGGTCGGCGGAGCTTGGCCAGCGTCTTGGATTCGATCTGGCGCACCCGCTCCCTGGTCACTCCGAACTCCTTGCCGACCTCTTCGAGCGTCCGGATCTTGCCGTCGTCGAGGCCGAAGCGCAGGCGCACCACGTCCTGTTCGCGCTCAGAGAGGTGTCCGAGGGCTTCACGCACCGCGGCGTCCAACAGCGAGCGCGTCGCCGCGTCGTCGGGGACCACCGCTCCTCCGTCCGCAATCAGGTCGGACAGGTTGAAGTCGTCCTCATCGCCTACCGGCTTCTCGAGTGAGACCGTGTCCTGGTTGATGCGCAGGATCTCGCGCACCCGTTCGATCGGGAGCTCGACGCGGAGCGCCACTTCCTCGATCGTCGGCTCGCGCCCCAGCTCCTGCAGGAGCTGACGCTGTGCCCACACGACCTTGTTGATCGTCTCGACCATGTGCACCGGGATCCGGATGGTGCGCGCCTGGTCCGCGATGGCCCGGGTGATGGCCTGGCGGATCCACCACGTGGCGTAGGTCGAGAACTTGAAACCCTTCGTGTGATCGAACTTGTCGACCGCGCGCATGAGCCCGAGGTTCCCCTCCTGAATCAGATCGAGGAACGCCAGCCCCCGGTTGCGGTAGCGCTTGGCGATCGACACGACGAGGCGCAGGTTGGCCTCAATGAGCTCGTCCTTCGCCTTGAGCCCATTGCGCTTGAGCCGCTTGTTGCGGGCGACCGTGGCGCCGTCGAGCAGGTCCGTCTCAGGCCCCTCGCGGGCCACGGCGCGCTCGTGGGCGGCCAACCCGGCCGTAGCGGCGTTGCCCTGTTCGATCGCCTTGGCGATCTCCACCTCGAGCTCGGCGTTGAGCAGAGGAACCCGGCCGATTTCCTTGAGGTAGGTGTTCACGGGATCCTCCGCGCTGCCACCGGTTTCGCCGGCGGAGGCCGCGCGTTTCCCGTTCGTACGCTTGGTCCCGGAGCGAGTGACGCCGTTCGGCGCTTGGGTGGGCCGATCCCTGACCACAACCACCCCGACGGCCAGCTCCTCCTCCTCCACTACCAGCTCGACGCCCTCTGACGTGACGCGGTCGATCAGCGCGGTGAGCACCTCGGGCGTCCACTCCACGGATTCCAGAGACTCGACCAGCTCGTCCTGGGTCAGCCGACCCTTCTCCCGCCCGATGGCCAGCACCGCCTCGAACTCCTCGTCGACCTCCTCGATCGTCCGGATCGTGCCATCGTTGAGCTCGAAGCGCAGCCGAACCACGCCCCGCTCCCGATCGGAGAGATGAGCAAGGGCCTCTCGCACCGCCGCGTCGAGGAGGGATCGGGTTGCGGCGTCATCGCGGACGACCGCATCTGGGATGAGGTCGGACAAGCTGAGACGTATTACCTCGTCGTAGGTGACCGGTCGGATTCCCTCCTCTAGAAAATCCCTGATGCTTTCGGCCAGTTCAGTCATGGTCGGGTCTCGCAACGTCCAGTTGAGTTCGGAGTCGGGCAAGCCCCCGTTCGAGATGGGTCTGGACTGTCGTGGCCTTGATGCCGGTCATCTGGGCCACCTCCCGGGACGTCCAGCCGTAGGCGTGGACCAAGACAACCGCCACACGCTGGCGTTCTGGGAGTGCGGCCAGCAAGCGACCCAAGGCCGGTTCGAACCAGTGAGTGTCGTCGTCCTGACGGACAAAGAGGGCTGCGACTTTTCGCGGCCGCACGCGGCTCTTTCCGACAAAGAACAGATAGCCCGCAGGGTTGGCCATCGGGGCGACCGTTGCCCAGTGTTCCCACGCATATGCGAGCGCTTCGGCTGTCGCCTCCCGCCCTTGGTCCCAGCCAAGTTGAGCCACGAGCGCGCGGTGCAACGAAGGCTCTGTGGTTTGGACAAACTGACGGAACTGATCCTGACTCGCTGTCTTCATCCGATCCCATTATCGCTCTCTTACCCATATAGAGCACTGGGGAAGTGATACGCACCACAACGGATTGCCACAACGGATTGCCAACAACGGATTGCCACAACGGATTGCCACAACTGATGACGCCGATGCCCCAGCTACGGGCTGGCTCTCTGTCGATCCGCCTCCAATGGCGATCCACACGCCAACCTCGAAAAGGGATTGGCCGTATGTGCAAGGGCCCGCTGTTACGCAGTCGGCCCGGTCCAGAGGTGGACCGGCGCCCTCCAACATCCGACCCGCATGTTCAAGACCTCGGAGATGCCGGTATTGACGTCGGTGACACGGACGTCGGTGACACGGACGTCGGTGTCACCCATGTCCGCGCCGTGAGCCTTCCGTGTCAGAGTCTCCATTTTCGTCTGCGTTGTGTCACGCAACTTGTTGCGAGTAAGCGTCTTCATGGCCTCCTCTTTCGGCTCGATTCCTGCCGCAGGTCTACCGATCACCGGTAACGACGGGGTAAGGGCACAACGCCGGGGATCGCCGGTGACCCGAGCCGCGGCCCGCCACGATTCCCGGGCTTTACTCCTCCTTTACCGGCGGGTCGTATTCTTCGCATCTGGAAAGGGAGGAACGATGCCCAGAGCGACGGACACCTCTGGTCACCGTCGGGTATCGTGCGGGCCACTTGGCGGTGGCGTCGTTGCACGACCAGTGGCATTCGTGCCGGTCGGAGTGGCGGGATTGGGGGAGGACTCCTGGTGACGGTGACAGCACCACCGATGCCGGCGACCCGCGACTCGGGTGCCCGGATCGGGTCGGCCCGCCGTACGACACCGGTACGACTGCGTTCCGCCGCGATCGCCATCGCCGTTCTCGCGCTCCTGGCGGGGCTCGTCGCCGCGCTGGCCACCTCCGAGCGCCAGGGGGCGACATCGGCAGCGTGGCAGAACGCCGAGCCGCTCATGGTAACGGCCCAGGCGGTCGACACTGCCCTGTCGGATGCGGACACGACAGCCGGTGCCTCCTTCCTGCAGGGCCGGCTGGAGCCGCCAGCGCTACAACGCCGCTACGAGACGGACCTGGCGTTGGCCTCGGCCGACGTCGCCGTGGCCGCACGACAGGCCGGTTCGGATCCCGCCGTTTCGCAGAGTCTCCAGACGCTGTCGACGGATCTGCCGGTCTACGCCGGCATCGTCCAGGACGCCGACTTCAACGAACGCCAGGCGTCCTACCCGCTGGCGTCGGCATATATCGCCGAGGCGAACAACCTCATGCGCACCTCCATCCTGCCGGCGGCAGCCTCTGTCTACGGGACCGAACGCGGCCGACTCGCCGACGATCAGTCCCATGGCGTGTCCCCGTTCCTCGCGACACTGGCCGTGTTTGCCCTGATCGCCCTCTTGGTCGTTCTCGTCCTGGCGCAGCGATGGTTGAGCCAACGATTCCACCGGACCTGGAACCTGGCGTTGGCGGCGGCCACGGTGGTCCTCCTCGCCCTAGGGGTCTGGTTCACCGTCGCGTTGCTCAGCCAGAACTCGGGCGTCAACACCGCGCAGGCGAACGGTTCGCGGCCGGTCTCCACTTTCACGCAGGCCCGCATCCTCGCATTGCGCGCCCGGGCCGACGATGAGCTGACCCTGCTGACGCGTGATTCGGACCCGACCTACCAGAGTGACTACACCAGCACGGCGGCGGCCCTTGGGCACCTGCTCGACTCCCCGGCGTCATCGAGCGGAACGGCCGGCCGGTCCGTGCGTACACAGCTCGCACGCGCCAAGAAGGTATTCGCGTCCTATACCTCGGTGCACCGCCAGATCCGCAATGACGACATGGCCAATGATCTCTCTGGTGCTGTGGCGCTGGCGTCGGGCAGTGGCCCGGGCCAGCTGCCGGCGATCTCCTCGGATCTGAACCGTGATCTCTCCGACGGGATCAGCGCATCGCAGGGGACCTTCGCCAACACCACCTCAGGCGCCGCGTCGGACCTGGACGGTCTGATCTGGGGCATGGCCATCGGCGCGGTGCTGGTGGCCGCGCTCGTCTTGCTCGGTTTCCAGCCGCGGATCGCCGAGTACCGATGAGGACCGTCCGCCTTCGTTTCCCGGAGAGGCTGCGCACCGCAGGACGAACCCGCTTCGCCCTCTTGGCAGTCGTGGCGTCGCTGGTCCTGGCGGCATGCGGCACGTCAACGCCCGTCACCCCTGCATCGAAGGCGCCGCCGAACGTCCTTCCCAAGGGCGCCATGGTCAACCCCAAGTCACCCCCGGCGTCCGACACGTCGTGCAACGCGACGGCCAGCCTGCGCCCGCCCGCAGCGATGCCTACGCCGGGCCAGATGCCCAAGGGCTCGTTCATGGCCCAGATCCAAGCCCGTGGCTACCTCAACGTCGGGGTCGATCAGAACACCTACCTGTGGGGCTACCGCGATCCTACGACGGGCCAACTGTCTGGCTTCGATGTCGACATGCTCCGTCAGGTGGCCGCGGCGATCTTCGGGTCGACCGATCCGAAGTACATCCACTTCACCATCGTGCCCAACGCAGATCGTGTCCCGGCGGTGCAGAAGGGGCTCGTGGACATCGTGGCCGAGACCATGACGATCAACTGCGAGAGGGAACAGTCGGTCGACTTCTCGACGGTCTATTACGAGGCGGGGCAGAAGATCCTCGTCCCGGACAATTCGACGATCACGGGGCCGCAGGACCTCGGCGGGAAGCGGGTCTGTGCGGCGAACGGCTCGACTTCGCTCCAGAACCTGCGTGCCCCAGGCATGCCACACATGCAGCTGTGGGGGGTCAACGACGAAACCGATTGCCTCGTGATGCTGCAGCAGGGTCAGGTCGACGCCATCAGCACGGACGACGCCATCCTGATCGGACTGGCCGCCCAGGATCCCAACGTCAAGATCGTCGGGTCGTCGTTCAGCAACGAGCCGTACGGCATGGCGATCAGCAAAGCCCATGCCGACTTCACGTCGTTCGTGAACGGCGTCCTGGCCCAGGTGCGGGCGAGCGGAACATGGGCACAGATCTACGACACGTACCTCATGCCCTACACGAAGGTGCCGGCGCCGGCGCCTCCGCTGGCGAGTTACCGGTGAGCGCCATGACGAGGATCACCGTGGAGGGGATCGACGAGCGCATCGCCAAAATTCGAACGGTGCTCGACAGGGCCACGGGCAACCTGGTGGAGTTGGATGCCGACGTGACCCGCCGGCTCCTGGAGTCGTCGACCTCGCTGCGCGGCGTCACGGCGGAATCGTGGGCAGACGCCTCGCGGCGTCATGCCGAGCTGTGGCGCGGCCAGTTCGCGCTCGAGAGCGTGCTGACCCAGATCGCGGAGACGCGAGGCACGAGGAGGTCACTCCCGCACGCGACGCTGATTCGCCTCGACCAGCTCCTCGGCACCGAATGTGTCGAGCTCCCACGGCCGCCCGGTCCCGGCTTGCCCAAGCTCACCGACGGTCCCGCGCCGACCATCTCGTTGACGATCGAAGCAGCATTGCGCCAGATGTCGGAGGACTACGAGGTGGTCGCCCGGGTGGTGGCGGCGGTCGCCGACGTCTGGGGGGAGCCCGCCGAGCGGCTCCACCGGGTTGCCGGCGAGGTCGAGGAGCTCGAGCAACGATTGCGCGACCAGGGTGTGCGGCGGTCGAACGAGCTGCAGGCGATCGCACTGGCGGTGGCCGAGACCGAGCTGCTCGTGCGGGACGACCCCTTGGCACTGAGCCCGACAACGGTGGAGGAATTGCAGGCTCGGGCGACGCGTCTCCGGGCCTCACTGGAGGAAATCCTGCGTGGGCGTGCGGCGCGGCTCGCCGACCTGGAGGCGGTCGAGGAGAGCATCGCGGCCGGGAGGGCGGCCGTGGCGGCCGGCCGGGAGGAGCTCGACCGGGTGGCCCGGAAGATCCTCGTTCTCGACGAGACGCGTGCCGCCCTGGAGCGGGTGGCGCTGGAGTACGACCGTTTGGCGGGGGAGGCGGGGTTGGCCCGACAGCCCGGAGCGACAGGCTCTTGCTCAGCGCTCGCAGTCCAGGCAGAGGGACTGATGGAAGAGGTCACGCGCCTTGCCGGAACGGTCGACGCCGGGATCCGGACCCGCGATGAACTGCGCGGCGTGCTCACCGCGTACCAGGCCAAGGCGCAGGCCCTCGGCCTCGCCGAAGACGTCGAGCTGGGGGAGCTCTACGCGGCGACGCGAGAGGAGCTCTACTCGGCGCCATGTGACCTCGGGAGGGCAGAACAACGCGTCCTCGAGTACCAGAGGGCGATCCGAGCGGGATCA
The DNA here is from genome assembly GCA_963736515.1 of uncultured Acidimicrobiaceae bacterium. Taxonomy (GTDB): domain Bacteria; phylum Actinomycetota; class Acidimicrobiia; order Acidimicrobiales; family RAAP-2; genus Bog-473. The sequence continues at coordinate 179,858 of CAVTPE010000017.1, forward strand.
GGGGGAAGGTCGTGACGGCGTGCACGCGACCCGATTGCGGAGGGTCCATCGACGCCGGGTACTGCAACGTCTGCGGGTATCCCCCGAGTCGAGTGGTTCCGGCGCCGGTCTCACGAGATGTCCCCGCAGCACCGCACCACGAGGCAGGAGGGCCGCCCGCACAGTGTGGGCGGACCGGCTGCGACGGGACGATCGCGGAAGACGGCTACTGCGACCGCTGTGGCCTCGCCCCGCCTGGCGGCTCCGGGCGCATTGCGGTCGATCCGGGGTCGCCCGCATCGGTCCCGCCGCCCGCCGTCAGCGTGCCGACCAGCTCCCGGGGCACCAGCACGGTTCGACGGTTCGCGATGTCCAGCGGCACGAACGGTCGACCGAGCGGAGCCACCGGCCCAGGGGGAAGTCGGGGGAACCTGGGCGCGGGCCTGGTCGAGGTGCCGTCGGTAGCCCATCGCGATCCCCACGCTGCCGTGCTGGCCAACCCCGAGGTTCCGGAGCGCAAGCGGTTCTGCGCCCGGTGCGACCACCCGGTCGGTCGGGCCCGCGGCGCCCGGCCGGCGCGCACCGAAGGGTTCTGCCCCCATTGCGGCGGCGTGTACTCCTTCACGCCCAAGCTGTTGCCTGGCAACCTCGTGGGGGGGCAGTACCAGGTGGCCGGGTGCATCGCGCACGGTGGGCTGGGGTGGATCTACTTGGCTCAGGACAAGAACGTCGAGGACTCGTGGGTCGTCCTGAAGGGCTTGCTCGATTCCGGGGACGAGTCGGCCATGATGGCGGCGACGACGGAGAAGCGTTTCCTGGCCGAGGTCAAGCACCCGAACATCGTGCGGATCTACAACTTCGTCGAACACGAGGGTGCCGGCTACATCGTGATGGAGTACGTGGGCGGTGAGTCGTTGCGCGAGTTGCGCGTCCGCCATCGCGAGGAGACCGGCTCCCCCTTACCGGTGGCGCAGGCGATCGCCTACATCCTCGAGATCCTCCCGGCGCTCGGATTCCTGCACCGACGCGATCTGCTCTTCTGCGACTTCAAACCGGACAACGTCATCCAGACCGAGGAGCAGCTGACACTGATCGATCTGGGCGGCGTCCGGCGTATTGACGACCCCGACAGCGATCTCTACGGCACCGTCGGCTACCAGGCGCCCGAGGTGCCCAGGCAGGGGGCCAGCATCACCTCGGACCTGTACACCGTGGCGCGCACGCTTGCCATCTTGAGCATCGAGTTCGCGGGGTTCCAGGACGAGAAGCGCTACGCCACGTCGCTGCCGCCGATCCAGGACGTGCCCGAATTCCAGCGCTACGAGTCCTTCCACCAGTTCTTGCAGAAGGCGACGGCCGCCGAGCCCGAGCTGCGCTTCCAATCGGCGGCGGAGATGGCCGAGCAGCTCGTCGGCGTCCTGCGCCAGGTCGTCGCGGCGGATGGCGGCAGTCCGGCGTCTGCTCCCAGCGCGCTTTTCAGTGCGGAACTGGGAGCCGTGGCCGACGAAAGCCCGTGGCAGTTGCTCCCCATCCCCGCGGTCGATCCCAACGACCCGGCGGCGGGCGTCCTGGCCACCGTGGCTCTGGTCGGTGCCGACCAACGCCAGGCCTTGCTGGCGTCCACCCCACAGTCAACGGAGCTGAGCCTCAACATGGCCCGCTGGGCGATTGAAGACGGTGACTTCGGGACGGCCATGCAGGAGCTGGAGTCGCCCGAAGCACGGAAGAGCGGTTGGCGGGCCGCGTGGTGGCGGGGAGTGCTCCACGTGGCGGAAGGCCACCCCCCCGACGGCCTGTCCTACTTCGCCGCCGTCGCGGCGGAGCTGCCGGGGGAGCTCGCACCGAAGCTGGCGATGGCCGCGGCCTACGAGCAGGTGGCCCGTCAGGACCATGACGCCGCATCGGCCGACAACGGAGCACCCCCCGCCGCGACAGCCGATCTACACGCCGCGGCCCGGTATTACGCACTGGTGGTCGGCACGGACGCGGGGTACGCCAGCGCCAGCTTCGGGCTGGCCCGCGTCTACATGCAGCTGGGTGACCGCGAGGCGGCCGCCGTGTCCTTACAGCGGGTCCCGAAATCCTCGAGCGCCTACGTCTCGGCCCAGATCGCCCTCTGCCGGGTCCACTGTGCGGACCTGCCCACCGAGGCACCCTCCCTGCTCGACCTGACGGCGGCCTCCGGGACCCTGGGCGGCCTTGCTCTGGAGAACTCGGTTCGCCTCCCCCTGCTGCGAGATCTCCACCTCCAGGCACTGGCCATGCTGATGGACGAGCGGGTGGCGCCCGATGAGGACACCCTGCTCGTCGGCTCGGCGCTCACCGAGGACGGCCAGCGGACGGCCCTCGAGCACACGTACCGCGCCTTGGCCAAACTGGCTCCCAGCGAGGAGGCGCGGTGTGCGCTGGTCGACCAGGCGAATGCATCCAGACCCCGGACGTTGACGTGAGGAGCGCGCATCGATGAGGGGCATCGACACCGATACGAGCGTCGTGCCCTGCCCGGCCTGCGCGTCGCCCGTCTTCGAGGACGAGCTGTTCTGCGAGTCGTGCGGCGCCCGGGTGGCCGGCGAGCCGGCCGCGCCGATGGCTGGGGTGGCGCGCCGGGCTGAGGAGCGCCAGGATCGCGACCTGGGCGTCATCGCCGCGGTGACCGACCGGGGCCACCTCCGCCCGCGCAACGAAGACGCCGTGGCCATCGCCACGGTGGACGAGCGCTTCGTGGCGGTGGTGTGCGACGGGGTGGCGTCGACGGCGAACCCCCACCTGGCGGCCCGCGCGGCGGCCGACGCGGTACTCGCCGTCCTGGAGCCTTCGCTCCGCCTCCCACAGTGGCCCGACGCCGCGGCCCTGCGGCAGCTCATGAACGAGGCCTTTGCGGCGGCGCAGGCGGCCGTGACGCTCGTGCCCGACTACGAGCCCCGTGGTCATGATCTCGCTCCCTCGACGACCCTGGTCGCCGCGCTGGCGTCGACGGAACGTGTCGTCGTCGGCAATGTCGGAGACAGCCAGCGCGTACTGGTTGAGTTCGACGCCGAGCAGCAGCAGAGTGCTCACGGTCGACGATTCGTGGGCGCAGGAGCAAATCGCCGAGGGTGTCGTTCCGGAGGTCGCGTATGCCGATTCGGACGCACACACGATCACGCGCTGGATAGGCGGCGACGCCGAATCTGTGGCGCCGGGGCTCTCCGAGCTCCAAGTGGCAGAGCCCGGCCTTTTGGTCCTGTGCACCGATGGGCTCTGGAATTACTTTGAGGACGTGGAGCGGCTGGGCGACCTGATCCCACGTGCCCCATCGTCGCCCGTGGACATCGCGCGACAGTTCACCGACGCCGCGCTCGACGCCGGGGGACGCGACAACATCAGCGTGGTGGTCCTCCCGCTCGGTGCAGCCCAGCCAGTGGGGCCCAAGGGGTATGACAGAGGAGTAGCCGGATCATGACCGAGTTCCGCGTCGAGGCGTTTCACAACAAATTCCTTGCGAGGGGTGCCCGGGCCGTGCAGGCCGTCATCACCGTCACCGCCGCGGGTACCGGATCGCCCGGCGGTTCGACGGCTGCCGGCTCCGCTCCCGAAGACCGCTCCGAGCTGCTGATCGTCGACGTCTCCGGGTCCATGAGCGGCACGAAGTTGCGGGAGGCCAAGCGGGCGACGTCGGCCGCGATCGACTGCATCCCCGATGGTGTGCGCTTCGGGATCATCACCGGTAATCACAAGGCCGAGGTCGCGTACCCGCCCTCGTCGCCGCTGGCCGTGTCCTCGCTGGAGACGCGAAACGCGGCCAAGGCGGCCGTCAAGAAGTTCGAGGCTGGGGGAGGGACGGCGATGGGAAATTGGATACATCTGGCCGCGCTCATCCTGGGTGACGACACGGGCATACGCCACGCCATCCTGCTGACGGACGGGAAGAACGAGAGCGAAGACCCTGCGCTCTTCGACGAGAACCTCCGCAGCGCCGAAGGCGTGTTCCAGTGTGACTGCCGCGGCGTGGGGACGGACTGGGTCGTCAAGGAGCTCCAGCAGGTCTCCACGATGCTCCTGGGCGATCATGACATCGTGGCCGAGCCCGAGGGGCTCGAGGAGGACTTCACGACTCTGATGCGCCAGTCGCTGGACCGGCAGGTGGCGGAGGTGGCGCTGCGTGTCTGGACCCCGCAGGCCGCCGAGGTCGTCGCTCTCAAGCAGATGGATCCACCCCTCGACCTCTCGGGTGGTCGCGTCGACGCCGCCCCGCTGACCGGCGACTACGCCACCGGATCATGGGGTGACGAGGCGCGTGACTTCTACCTCAGTGTCGGGTTGCCCGCCGGAGAGGTCGACGACGAGATGCTGGCCGCGCGGGTGACCCTGGTGGTGGGCGGGGAACCCGTGGGACAGAGCCTCGTCCCCGTCGTGTGGACCGACGATGCCGCCAAGTCGACCCAGATGAACAAGCGGGTGGCCGACGCCATGGGCGAGAGGGAATTGGCGAACGTGATCCAAGAAGCTGTCGACGCGCACCGCGCCGGCGACGTCAGCACGGCCACGGACCGCTTCGGGAAGGCTGTGCGCATCGCGAACGAGACGAGCAACGATGCCGTGATTGACAGGATCTCGAAGCTGGTCGAGATCGACGATCCGGTCACGGGACGGGTCCGGCCGAAGGCCAAGATCGAGGACGTCGACATGTTGACGTTCGAAACGCGCTCCACGCGGACCTCGAGGAACTCGCCGAAGCAGCCGGGTACGGCGGGATGAGCGCGGCGTGTCCCAAGGGCCATCTCTCTGACGCCTCGGACTACTGCAGCGTCTGCGGGGCCCCATGGGCATCGAGGTGGGCTCTGAGGTGCGGCCTGCCGCGGCCGCGGCCACGGTGGCGCGGTGCCCGAACTGCGGCTCGCCTCCCGGTTCGGCGACGACTTGCGTCCAGTGCGGCTATTCCGTCGGGGCGCTCGACGTCTCGCCTCCGTGGGAGGAGCAGAACTGGGAGGTCGTGGTCCGCCCGGACCGGGCGTTCTACGAGTCGCAGGAGCCCGACGGGATGGACTTCCCGGAGGAGACGTCGTCGCGCCGGGTCCTGCTCACCGGTGACCACATCAGGATCGGCCGTCGGAGCAAGAGCCGGGCCATCGACGCCGAGATCGACCTGTCTGGTGCGCTGGAGGACACGGGCGTCTCGCATCGCCACGCGGTCCTCATGCGCCAGCCGGAAGGGCAACTGGGCGCTCGTCGACCTCGACTCGACGAACGGGACGTTCCTCAACGCGGACGAGGAGCCCATTCCCGCCAACCACCCCGTGGCCCTGTCCGACGGCGACCAGATTCACCTCGGTGGCTGGACGACGCTCACCATCGAGCGCGTCGACCCGGCCGACCTCGTGCTTGTGGAGGCCGACAGCCGGCCGTCGAAGGACACCCGCAGCGTCGCCCGGGGGCGCCGTCTCTGGGAGATCGCCCTTCTGGGGCCGCTCCGGCTGGCGGTGTCGGGCGAAGAGGTCCCCATCACCGCCCCCAAGACCCGCGCCGTCCTCGCCCTGTTGGCGTTGCGAGTCGGGTCGCCCATCTCGGTGCTCGACCTCGAGTGGGCGCTGTGGGGGGAGGACGAGCCGAAGACGGCCGGCAAGGCGCTGCAGGGCTACATCGCGACGCTGAGAAAGCTGCTCCCCGACGGAGCGATTGAGACGACGACGCCGCTGGGTTACCGGTTGGTCGGCCCCAAGGACTCCGTCGATGTCTTCCGGTTCGAGCGCCGGTGCACACGGGGCCACTCCGTCCTGCTCTCGGGCCACCCCGGGGCGGCGGCGGCCGAGCTCACCCGGGCCCTCGAGCTCTGGCGGGGCGAGCCGCTCCTCGACCTGGCCGACGGGCCGGCCGGGGGGGCGACGCAGGTCGTGGGGATCCTGGAGCGTCGGGCGACCGCCGAGGAGGACCTCTTCGAGGCGCGGCTCCAACTCGGCGATCACCAGAACCTCGTGGCGGACCTTCGGCCGGCCGTGGAGGCGGAGCCGCTCCGGCCGCGACGATGGGGCCAGCTCATGTTGGCCCTGCAGCGGTGCAGCCGCCAGACCGAGGCGCTCGGCTCCTTCCAGCGCTTCCGGAACGTGCTCGACGAACGCGGCCTGGAGCCACCCCTCGAGCTGGTTGAGCTGGACCGGGCCATCGCCCTCGATCGCAGCGACCTGGCCTGGATGGCGCCGACCGAGGCCGGCGAGGTACCGGCACAGGTGATCTCCCCTTCGTCGGCACGCTGATCGAACTGGTCCGCAGTAGCCCGGACCGGGGCCGCGCTCTCGGGGCCACGCCGCCGGGGGATATGTTTCCGGCACTATAAACGAAATCGTGGATAGTTCTAGAAAACATCCCCCGGGTGCGGAGACGCGGCTCCCCTGGGGGGCGCCGGCAGAACGGGGCACAACGGGGGCAGAACGGGGCAGAACGGCCGTTGACGCGGGCGTCCCCGCGCACCGAGAACTCAGATCGTGACGACCGGGCAGGTGATGGTGCGGGTGATGCCGTCGATCCGGCCGATGTCCTGCACGACCAGGTGGCCCAGGTCGTTCAATGACGGCGCCTCCGTCCGGGCGATCACGTCGTACGGCCCGGTGACGCCGTCGGCGACCACCACCCCCTCGATGCCGCTGACCTGCTGGGCGACCTGCGCCGCCTTTCCCACGTCGGTCTGGATCAGGACGTACGCGTGGACGACCACGGGACACCGTACATTGGCCTGGTGGTGATGTCCCCCAAGGTCGAGCAGTTCAAGGACATGGCCAAGCAGGCCCGGAAGGACCTGTTCGACCAGACGAATCCGATCGGCCGCCTCTCCCTGGTGCAGTGCGCCATGCTCGGCGGCGACACGCTGGTCACGATCTCGCTGGCGGGCTCGCTGTTCTTCTCCATCTCGCCCGACGCGGCCGATCACAAGGTGCTGCTGTACCTCCTCTTCACACTGCTCCCGTTCGCCATCGTGTCGCCGCTCCTCGGGCCGCTCATCGACCGCAGCCGGGGGGCGCGCCGGGCCATGGTCGTGTCCTCGGCCGTCGGGCGGGCGGTGCTCTGCCCCCTCATGGCCATGCACATCCACAGCCTGTTGCTGTTCCCCCTGGCGTTCCTCGTGCTCGTGTGCTCGAAGCTCTATCTCGTCACGAAAGGCGCGCTCGTTCCGGAGATGGCGGCCCTCACCGGGCCCAACGGTGAGGGGGAGCAGGCCGGCTACGCCACTCTCAATGCACGCCTGACGCTCCTCGGCACGCTGGCCGGCTTCGTCGTGTCGGTGCCCGCAGTGATCCTCTACAAGATCGGCAGCTCGCCGGCGGTGCTCGTCCTGGCCACGATCGTCTTCGTGGCGGCGGCGGTGGCCGGTGCCCGGCTCCCCGTACTCTCGGGCGGCAAGGCCGAGCGCATGTGGACCGAGGAGGCCACCAGGGTGCGCGAGTACGGCCAGGCCGGGGAGGCGCAGGATCGCGAGCGCGACCTGATGCGCCTCCAGCCGATGGGCGACCCGGAGGTGATGCTCGGGTTGACCGCCATGTGCATCGTCCGCGGGCTGCAGGGCTTCATGATCTTCATGCTGGCCTTCGGGCTGCGGCGCATGCACGGCGTCGGCCTGTATTGGTACGGCCTCGTCCTGGCGGGGAGCGGTGCCGGGGCCATCATCGGGCTGGTTCTCGTGGGCCGGCTGCGCAAACGCCTGAGCGAACAGCAGCTGCTGCTGGCCTCCCTGTGGCTCATCGCCGCGTCGGCGGCCGGCGTGGCCGTGTGGGGCACCTTGTTCGCGCAAGTCGTGCTGGCCTTCATGGTGGGGCTGTGCGGCGCGGTGGCCCAGCCGTCCTTCGACGCCATGACCCAGCGCCTCATCCCCCTGTCCGCCCAGGGGAGGGCCTTCGCGCGCTTCGGCATGCGCCAACAGCTGGTCTGGGTGGTGGGCTCGCTGATCCCCTTGATCGTCGTGTTCACGCTGCCCCAGGGCGACGCCACCATGGCGGTGCTGGCCGCCCTCGGCGGTCTCACCTATGTGACGGGCCGCCGCGCCGCGCACTCGCCGCGGATCGTGCAGCGGGACTACCGCAACCTCGGGGACGTGGGGGAAGCGGGAGGCTGAGCCCCGCCCCGTGATCAGCCCAGGCGCTTCCCGAGCGTGTCGGCCTGGTCGGCCAGAGCCTGGGGGAGCCGCTCGCCGAACTGCGCGTAGTACTCCTTGATGAGTGGCACCTCCGCCCGCCAGCCCTCGATGTCGACCCGCAGCAGCTCCTCCATCTGGGCACCGGTCACGTCGAGACCCGTCGTGTCGATGGCCTCCGCCGTGGGGACCGCGCCGATCGGTGTCTCGAGGGCCGGCGCCTTGTCCGTGACGCGGTTGAAGATCCACTCGAGCACGCGCGAGTTCTCGCCGTAGCCGGGCCACAGGAAGGTGCCGTCGGTGTCCTTGCGGAACCAGTTGACGTAGAAGATCTTCGGGAGGGCGTTGCGATCGGGTGCTTCCGCGCCGATGCGCAGCCAGTGCGCGAAGTAGTCGGCCATGTTGTAACCGCAGAACGGCAGCATGGCGAAGGGGTCGCGGCGCAGGTTGCCGACGGCCCCGGCCTGGGCCGCCGTGGTCTCCGAGGCCATGATCGAGCCGAGGAACACGCCGTGCTCCCAGTCGTGGGACTGGAACACGAGCGGGACGACCGAGGCGCGGCGACCGCCGAAGAGGATGGCGCTGATCGGCACGCCCCTGGGGTCCTCCCACTCGGCCGCGATGGCCGGGTCCTGGCTCGCCGGGGCCGTGAAGCGGGCGTTGGGGTGCGCGGCCGGCGTGCCCGACCCGGGGGTCCAGTCGTTGCCCTTCCAGTCGGTCAGGTGCTCCGGGGGCTGCTCGGTCATGCCCTCCCACCAGATGTCGCCGTCGTCGGTCATGGCGGTGTTGGTGAAGATGCAGTTGCCGTCCAGCGTGAGGATGGCGTTGGGGTTGGTGTGCGTGTTGGTGCCCGGTGCCACGCCGAAGAAGCCGGCCTCGGGGTTGATGGCGTAGAGGCGGCCGTCGGGGCCGAACTTCATCCAGCAGATGTCGTCGCCGACCGTCTCGACCTTCCATCCCTCGATGGAGGGGATGAGCATGGCGAGGTTCGTCTTGCCGCAGGCCGAGGGAAAGGCGCCGGTGACGTAGCGCGTCTCACCCTCGGGAGAGGTGAGCTTGAGGATGAGCATGTGCTCGGCCATCCAGCCCGCGTCGCGCGCCATGACCGAGGCGATCCGCAGGGCGAAGCACTTCTTGCCGAGGAGGGCGTTGCCGCCGTAGCCGGAGCCGAACGAGACGATCTCGCGGGTCTCGGGGAAGTGGACGATGTACTTGTTCTCCGCGTTGCAGGGCCACGCGACATCTGCCTCGCCGGGCTCGAGCGGCGCACCGACCGAGTGGAGGCACGGGACGAAGTCGCCGTCGCCGAGCACCTCGAGGGCGCCCGTGCCCATGCGGGTCATGATGCGCATGGAGACCGCGACGTAGGCCGAGTCGGTCAGTTGCACGCCGATGTGGGCGATGTCCGAGCCCAGGGGGCCCATGGAGAAAGGGACGACGTACATCGTCCGGCCCTTCATGGCGCCCTTGAAGAGACCATCGAGGTGGACGCGCATCTCGGCCGGGTCGCGCCAGTTGTTCGTCGGCCCGGCGTCGATCTCCTTCTCCGAGCAGATGAAGGTGCGGTCCTCGACCCGGGCGACGTCGCCGGGGTCCGAGTGGGACCAGTAGCTGTTGGGCCGCTTGGCGTCGGCGAGCCGGGTGAACGTGCCGGCGTCGACGAGCCCCTGGCAGAGCCGGTCGTACTCGTCGGCCGAGCCGTCGCACCAGTGGATCGTGTCGGGCGTGGTCAGGGCGGCCACTTCGTCGACCCAGGCCAGGAGCTTCGCGTTCTTTGTTGGCACCATGTCGGGGGGATCTACTCCTTCGTCCGGCCGGTTTCGGTGGGGTCCAATGGTAGGCATGTGACGTGCGATCCCCCAAACCTCGCCACATGTCACCTCTCGTCCAGGAAGACGAGGTTCTTGAGCGTATCCGAGACATGCTGGGAAACGGAATCGAGGCATTCGGGTTGCGCGACGACGCCGCCGTCGTCGCGTTCTCGGGCGGGGGGCCGCTGATCGTGTCGGTCGACAGCGTGGTCGAGGGGGTCCATGTGGACCTGTCGATCTCCAGCCCCGGCGACATCGGCTGGAAGGCGTTGATGGGCGCGTTGAGCGATCTGGCAGCCGTCGGTGCGACACCCGTGGGCGCCCTGGTGGCGCTGTGCGTGCCAGGCGGCTCGGGCCAGGGCGACCTGGCCCTGGCTGTCATGGCCGGGGTGGCCGGGGCGTCGGCGGCCGCCGGGTGCCCGGTGCTCGGCGGCGACGTGTCGGAGGCGGGAGAGCTGGCCGTGGCCGTCACGGTGCTCGGGACGACGGAGACCGGGGGCCGCCCGCCGGTGGGGCGGGCCGGTGCACGGCCCGGGGACATGGTGTGCGCGACCGGGCCGTGCGGCGCGTCGGCGGCCGGGCTCCGTGAGCTGCGTGCCCCCGGTGGCGCGGCGGCGGAGGCGGCGGGAGACAGCCGGTTGGCCGAGGCCCACCGGCGGCCCGTGGCGCGATTGCGGGAGGGCGCGCTGGCCCGGGCGGCCGGGGCCCACGCCATGATCGACGTGTCCGACGGCCTGGCGCTCGACCTGCACCGCCTGGCCGACGCCTCAGGGGTGGGGTTCCGCCTGGACACCGTCCCCGTGGCCGCCGGAGCGACCGAGGACGAGGCCCTGGGCGGCGGGGAGGACTACGAGCTCTTGATCGCCATCGGCCCGGCTGAGGCCGAGGCGCTCGGGGACCGCTGTGTGGCCGAGGGGCTTCGCCGCCCGATGGAGACGGGCGCGGTGGTCGAGGACCTGTCGGTGCGCACGCTGCGGGGGCAGCCGCTCGGGCGGATGGGCTGGCAGCACCACGTCGGGTAGCGCACCGAGCCCTTCGCTTTCACCCCGAGGTCGTCAGGGCGACGGGCGGGGAAGGGGTCGGGGCTGGGAAGGGGTCGGCCGGGGAAGGGGTCGGCCGGGGAAGGGGCGGGCGGTGCTAGTTGGCCGGGCTGGCCGGCTCGGGCGTCCGGCGCAGGGGCTTGGTCACCTTGCCGGCCCGGATGCACGAGGTGCACACGTGCAGGCGCTTCGGGGCGCCGTCGACCAGCGCCCGCACCCGCTGGATGTTGGGGTTCCACCGCCGCTTGGTGCGACGGTGGGAGTGGCTCACGCTCATGCCGAACGAGGGCTTCTTGCCACAGATATCGCACACAGCTGCCATCGGGGAACCTTCCTGGGCGAGGCCGCGGTCGACGGACGACGCAGGCCTTCACGAACGGCACAAAGGTTAGCATCCCAAGCCATGACCTCCCCGGCGACGCTCGGCGCCGACGACCTCCGCGCCGTCATGGGGGGCTACCGGGACGCCCTGCGGTTGCACCAGGTCGACATCAACCGCCTGAACGTCTACCCGGTGCCCGACGGGGACACGGGCACCAACATGGCGTTGACCCTCGAAGCCGTGGTCAGCGAGCTCGACGGCATCGAATCCGGGGCCGGCCTGGCGGCGGTGTGCCGGGCCATCGGCCACGGCTCGTTGATGGGGGCCCGGGGCAACTCGGGCGTCATTCTCTCGCAGCTCCTGCGGGGGATGAGCGAGCGCATGGCGGCGGCCGGAGGGGCAGGCGTCGGCCCCGACGTCCTGGTCGACGCCATCGGCCATGCCTCCGAGCTGGCCCGGAAGGCCGTGGTGCGGCCGGTCGAGGGCACCATCTTGACGGTGGCGGCGGCGGCAGCCGCCGGGGCGGCCCACGGGTCCGGCCTGGTGGGGGTGGTCGAGAGCGCGCGGGGCGAGGCGGCCGACGCGCTGGCCCGGACGCCCGAGATGCTCCCCGTCCTGGCGCAGGCCGGCGTGGTCGATGCCGGCGGCACCGGGTACCTGCTCCTGCTCGATGCGTTCCTCCTCGTGCTCGACGGCCGGCCCCTGCCGGAGCCGTCGGGGGCGCCCGCCCCTGATCTGAGCGCTCTCGACGGCGACTGGACGCCGGGCCACGACGCCACGGCCGGCGGGGTTGGGGTGCACGCCGTCGGGGACCTGCGTTTCGAGGTCATGTACTTCCTATCCGCGCGGGACGACTCCATTGAGGCGTTCAAGGAGGTGTGGGCCGGCATCGGCGACTCCATCGTCGTGGTCGGGGGCGACGGGCTGTGGAACTGCCACATCCACACCAACGACGTGGGCGCCGCCATCGAGGCCGGGGTGGACGCGGGCCGACCGCAGCGCATCAGGGTGACCGACCTCGACGAGCAGGTGGAGGAGGAGCGCTGGGTGCGCGAGAGCGTGGGCGCGCCTGGAGCCGGGCCCAGCAGCGAGGGCACGGGCCCGCCGCCGACCACCAGCGTCGTCGCGGTGGTCTCGGGCGACGGCATCGGGCGTATCTTCCGCTCCCTGGGCGTCCACCACCTCGTCGTGGGTGGCCAGACCATGAACCCGGCCACGGCCGACCTGGTCAAGGCGGTCGAGTCCGTCGGCTCCGCCGAGGTGGTGATCCTGCCCAACAACAAGAACATCAGGCCCGTGGCCGACCAGGTGGACGCGCTGTGCGGTAAGACCGTCCGTGTCGTGGCGACGGGGTCCATCGTGGAGGGTTTCGCCGCCCTGCTGGCCTACGACCCGGCGGCCGGGGCCGAGGCCAACGTGGCGTCGATGTCCGAGTCGGCGGCCCGCGTCGTGCCGGCCGAGGTCACCCGGGCCGTGCGGGACACGGCGACCGACGCCGGCGAGGTCCACCAGGGCGACTTCATCGGGGTCTCGCGCGACGGCGTCGTGGCCGTCTCCGACGACATCGTCGTCTGCACCCGCCTGCTGCTCAGCCGGCTGCTCGATCCGGCGCACGAGCTGGTGACGCTCATTGAGGGCGACGGCGCGCGCGCCGCCGACACGAGGCGGATCGAGGAGTGGCTCTCCGAGGAGCACCCTCACGTCGCGCTCGAGGTACACCAGGGCGGGCAGCCCCTCTACCCGTACCTGTTGGGGATTGAGTAGCGGCCGCACACTCAGCGACCTGAGCGGGCGGCCCGTGTCGGTGCTCGAGTCGGTGTCGGAGCGTAAGGCCGGGCGCCTGGCCGAGCTCGGTGTCGAGTCCGTCCTCGATCTCCTCACCACCTATCCACGCCGCTACATCGACCGCACCCGCCAGGCGGACGTCTCCGGACTGCAGGTGGGGGACGAGGCGGCCGTGTTGGCGTCGGTGCACTCGGTGCGTTCTCGGCGCTCCAAGCAGGGGAGAGCGGTGGTGGACCTGACGGTGCGCGACGACACCGGCCGCCTCGCCGTCGTGTTCTTCAATCAGCCCTGGCGGGCCAAGCAGCTCGAGGCGGGCACGGAGGCGATCTTCTTCGGCAAGGTGGGCGAGTACCGGGGGACCCGCCAGATGGTCAATCCCGTCGTCGACGTCGTGGCCGGGGTCACGCCCGGGCGGCGGACGTTGCGGATCCTGCCCGTCTATCCCGCCTCGGCCAAGGCCGGGCTGACGTCGTGGGAGATCGGAGAGTTCGTCGAGGAGGCGCTCGGGCGGGCGGGCGAGTTCGCCGACCCGTTGCCGGCAGAGTGGCGGGCCGCCATTGTGCTCTGGGAGCGGACCGAGGCCTTCCGCGCCATCCACACGCCAGAGTCGCTCGACGTCGTCGTGCCGGCACGTCGCCGGCTGGTGTTCGACGAGCTCTTCCGCCTGCAGCTCGCGCTCGTGCTGCGCCGCCGCGCCTTCGAGGACAACGCCCGTGCGCTGCACCACGCCGTCTCGCCGAGGGAGGTCACCGGCGGGGTCTCCGACACGCTGGTGGCGCGCTTCCTGGCCCACTTGCCCTACGAGCTCACCAAGGCGCAGCGCCGGGCCCTCGCGGTGATCGTGGCCGACATGGCCGGGCCCTTCCCGATGCACCGGCTCCTGCAGGGCGACGTCGGGTCCGGGAAGACGGTGGTGGCGCTGGCCACCCTGTTGGCGGCGGCGCAGGGGGGGCACCAGGGTGCGCTCATGGTGCCCACCGAGGTCCTGGCGGAGCAGCACTTCACGGCAGTGCGCGCCCTGCTGGGCGACTTGGAGGGGCCGGGGGGCATGGCGGGCGGCGAGGTCCGGGTCGAGCTCCTGACGAGCCGGATCAAGGGCAAGGCCCGCAGCGCGGTGATGGCGGGGTTGGCCTCGGGCGAGGTCAGCGTCGTGGTGGGAACCCACGCGCTGTTGACCGAGGACGTGGCGTTCGCGTCGCTCGGGGCCGTGGTGATCGACGAGCAGCACCGCTTCGGCGTCGAGCAGCGGGCGACGCTGCGCGCCAAGGGTGCCGACGGCGACCCGGACCTGCTGGTCATGACGGCCACGCCGATCCCGCGCACGGCCGCCATGGTGATCTTCGGCGACCTCGACCTGACCACGCTCGACGAGATGCCGCCGGGCCGGATCCCCGTGACGACCGAGTGGCTGCCGGTTCCCGGTCACGCCGGCGAGGAGCGCGCCTGGGCGAAGGTGCGCGAGGAGGTGGCGGTCGGGCACCGGGCCTTCGTCGTGTGCCCGCTGGTCAGCGACTCGATCCGGGTCGAGGCCAAGTCGGCGACCGAGGAGTACGAGCGGCTGGCGGCGGGGGAGCTGGCGGGGCTGCACGTCGGGCTGCTGCACGGCCAGATGGCGGCGGCGGCCCGCGAGGAGGTGATGGACCGCTTCCGCGCGGGCGACCTCGACGTGCTGGTGGCCACCACCGTGATCGAGGTCGGCGTCGACGTGCCCGAGGCCACCGTGATGGTGGTGGAGAGCGCCGACCGCTTCGGGATCGCCCAGCTGCACCAGCTACGCGGCCGCGTCGGGCGGGGTGGGACGGCCAGCTGGTGCTTCCTCCTCGGCGGCGAAGAGGGCAACGAGCGGCTGACCGCCGTAGCCGATTCGACCGACGGCTTCGCGCTGGCGGAGGCCGACCTGCGCGTCCGCGGCGAGGGGACCCTCCTCGGCGCGCGCCAGAAGGGCCAGAGCGACCTACGGCTGGCGTCGCTCACCGACCCCGACGACATGGTGCTGCTGGACGAGGCGCGCCGGGTGGCCGAGACGATGGTCGACGAGGACCCGCAACTAAGGGCCTACCCCGACCTGGCCGACGAGGTCCGGCTGTTGTTGAGCGCGGACGAGGGCGAGTACCTCTTCAAGAGTTGAGCCGGTCCGAAAATGGGCCGTGCGCCTGGTCTTCGTGAGGGGGACTCACGTGAACGGATACAGAGTCCCGTCCTCAGCTACGAGCGTGTAACCGTTTCCATTGGCGAACATGCCGGCGATCGGCGAGGCGAGCTTCTGGCTGCCGAGCGATCCGAGGAACGGAGCGTTGCCGAAAGTGAAGATGCCCCCGTCGGAGGCGACCATCCAGTACCCGCCACCGTTTGGCGTCGTCACGATGCCCTCAATTGGCTTGTTGAGTTTTTGGCCCGGCGCCAGGACACCGGGGATCGAGCCGTAGAACTGGGCGTCGCCGTAGGTGAAGACGCCGCCGTCCAACGCTCCCAGCGTGTAGCCACGTCCATCACTGCTCACTGACATCCCGACGATCGGCTGATTGAGCCGAATGCTCCCCGCCGATCCGTAGAAGCCGGCGTCCCCGTAGTTGAAGATGCCCCCGTCGGAGGCCACCAGCCAGTAGCCCTGTGCGTCGGCGGTGGGAGTCATCCCGACGATCGGCTTGTTGAGAGGAAGTCCCGACGCGTCACCAACGTTGTTCGCGGGCGGACCTGAGAGGTCGCTCTCTCCGAAGACATGTCCCGTCGAATCCACGATCCAGGCGTTGCGCGAGTAGTCGCTGCCGCCGAAACAGTTGGTGCTGTTCATCCAGGACGAGACGAGGTGATCGGTGGTTCCGACCTCATTGATGTTCCCAATGATCATCGGCTTTTGGGTCTGCTGGTTGAGCCCGTAGGCGGTATAGGTCACAGGGGAGTACGGGAATCCGGTGGTGTCGGGAACGATGACGCCGGGCTGTACGGACGCGTCATAGGTGGTTCTGGTATCGCCATAGGCACAGTTCAGCGGCACGGTGTGTGGTGACGCCGTTGCCGCGGCCCCTCCTACCGGCGCCAGGAGCCCGAGGACAGCAAATCCCGCCAGCGCGCCTATCGCTGAAAAGGCCCTCATTGGTAACCTCCTCTGTCCGTCAAGCCGGTATACCACTTCTTCTTTTGCCAGGCCAGCGTGCCCCCGTTCAGCGCTGCCGGCACGGTGCGGCAGGCACATCTGGGGTCAGTTCACATCGTTCTCTGCCACCATGGAGTCAATGGAGGTTGTCGTGCCCTGCGGCTCCGCTGAGCCGGGCGCGTTCCTGTTCAAGCGTTGAGCTGCGGCGTGCCCCGCCGCCGTAGGGTGGAGGCGATGCGGGTCATCGGAGGCCGGAGCCGCGGGCGCCGGCTGCCCGCCAAGCTCCCGCCGTCGGTCCGCCCGACGTCGGACCGGGTGCGCGAGGCCATCTTCGACATCCTCGGTTCGCAGGGGGGCGTCGAGGGGCTGGCGGTGGTCGACCTGTTCTGCGGCAGCGGCGCGCTGGGGGTCGAGGCGCTTTCCCGGGGGGCGGCGTCGTCCACCTTCGTCGACCTGGACCCGGACGCGTTGGCCGCCGTCCGCCGGAACCTCCATGCGGTGGGCCTGGGCGACGAGCCGGCCGTGCTGGTGCGGGCCGCGTTGCCCGGATGGCTCGAGACGGCGGCCGCCGGGACCTTCGACCTCGCCCTGTGCGATCCCCCGTACGACTTCGAGGACTGGCCGGCGCTCCTCGGCGCACTGCGGGCCGACGCCGTCGTGATGGAATCGGCGGCGCCGATCGCGCCGGGCGGGCCCTGGGTGGTCGCGAGAGAGCGCCGGTACGGCGGTACGCTCGTCACCGTGGCACATCGCAGCGTTGACGGCTCGTGAAAGTCGGCCTCTTCCCGGGGTCCTTCGACCCTTTTCACAACGGGCACCTCGAGATCGTCGAACGGGCCAGCCTCCTCTTCGACGAGGTCGTGGTGGCCGCGCTGCGCAACCCGCAGAAGGGCGCCGCGCTCTTCGACCTGCCGGAGCGCCAGGCGATGCTCGAGGAGGTGGTGGCCCACCTGCCCTCGGTGCGGATCGTGTCGGTCTCGACCCTCCTGGTCTACGTGGCCCGCGACGTCGGAGCGTCGGCGATCGTGCGCGGCCTGCGAGCCGTGTCGGACTTCGAGGCCGAGATGCAGATGGCCCAGATGAACAAGCACCTCTCCGGCGTCGAGACGATCTTCATCCCCACCAGCCCCGAGTGGTCGTTCGTCGCCTCCAAGCTCGTGCGCGAGGTGTGGCGCTTCGGTGGTGACGTGTCGGCCTTCGTCCCCAAGCCGGTGGCAGAGGCGTTGGAGGCCAAGTACATCGAACGGGGGCCGGACGCGAAGGGGGGCGGGGAGTGAGCGACCAGTTCCTGGACGTCGACGAGGAGCCCCCGGTCGAGGAGGTGGGGATCGAGTCCATCCTCCACCAACTGCTCGACCTCATGGCCGGCGCCAAGTCGATGCCGCTGTCCTCATCGGTCATGGTGTCGCGCGAGGAGGTGAGCTCGCTGGCGCAGGCCGCCCTCGACTGCCTGCCCGACGAGCTCCGCCAGGCGCGCTGGCTGCTGCGCGAGCGGGAGGAGTTCATGGCCGAGCGCAACCGCGACGCCGCGGCCCTCATGGACGAGGTGCGGGCCCAGGCGGAGCACATGGTGCAGCGCACCGAGATCGTGCGCCAGGCCAACGCGGTGGCGCAGCGCATCCTCGACGACGCCAACGAAGAAGCACGGGCGCTGCGGCACCAGGCCGAGGACTTCGCCGACACCAAGCTGGCCGGCATGGAGATCGTGCTGGACCGCCTCACCAGGACGGTCCACGCCGGCCGGGCCAAGCTGGCCGCACCCCCCCTCGACACCGGCCCGGTCGACGACGCCGCGGGGACGGAGGAGGACGGCTTCTTCGACCAGGATCAGTCCTGAATGGGCGCCGACCCCTTCGTCGTCCACGTGGCACGGCTCCGCCGCTCGCCCGGGCTGGCCGTGCACGAGGTGCGGCGGGGCGAGGTGGCCCAGGCCGGCCCGATCGACGAGGCCGGGATCGACCCCGGGCGCAGCGTGGTGCCGGCCGGCGCCGAGATCGAGGTCGACGTGACCCTCACCCCCTTCGAGGGGGGCATGGACGTGGCCGGGACGGTCACCGCGCCGTGGTCGGGGATCTGCCGGCGCTGTGCCGAGCCGGTGTCGGGGGAGCTGCGGATCGCGGTCCACGAGCGCTACGCCGACGAACCGCTGGCCGGATACTCCGACGAGGAGCTCTACCCCATCGTCGACGAGACCATCGACCTCGGGCCACTGGCCCGGGACGCCGTGGTGCTCGAGCTGCCCATGGCCCCCCTGTGCCGGGAGGACTGCGCCGGCCTGTGCGTCCAGTGCGGGGCCGACCGCAACGAGGGCGACTGCGGCTGCGTCGCCCCACGCGATCCCAGGTGGGCTAATCTCGACGTGCTCCGGTAGCCGGTCCCTCCCGGTCCGGCACCGTCCGAGAGCGCCCGTGCGCCCGAATCGATCGTTGGAGTTCCGCCATGGCCGTCCCCAAGAAGAAGAAGTCCAAGGCCAAGGGCCGCAGCCACCAGGCGGCGGCGTGGCGTCTGGGCCGGCCCGCCCGCAGCGTGTGCCCGCACTGCCAGGCGTCCAAGACGCCGCACGTGGTCTGCCCCAGCTGCGGCTGGTACAAGGGGCGCCAAGCGGTAGAGGTCGACTGACTTGAGCCGCCGGGGCGAGCGTCCCAGCCCCGAGATCCTGGCCACGCTCCCCGTCGCCGTGGACGCCATGGGCGGCGACCTGGCCCCCGGCGAGATCGTCGAGGGCGCCCGCCGGGCCTACGAGCAGCACGGCGTCGGCATCGTGCTCGTGGGCCCCCCCGACCAGGTAGGCGACACCCGCGGGCTCGAGCTCTTCCCCTGCAGCGAGGTCATCGGCATGGACGAGGACCCGGCCGGCGGGGTGCGCCGCAAAAAGGACTCCTCGCTGGTGCGGGCGGCCGAGCTCGTGCGCGACGGCAAGGCCTCGGCCATGGTCTCGGCGGGCAACACCGGGGCGACCATGGCGTCGGCGCTGCTCCGCATGGGCCGGTTGCCGGGGGTGGTGCGGCCCTGCATCGCGACCCCACTGCCGCGCCTCGGCCGTAACCCGGCCGTGCTCGTCGATGCCGGCGCCAATTCCGAGTGCACCCCCGCCATGCTGGTGCAGTTCGCCCAGATGGGCACCGCCTACGTCGCCGCCCGCTTCGGCACCGCGGCCCCCACGGTCGGGCTCCTGTCGATCGGCGAGGAACCCACCAAGGGCACGCCGCTGGTCAAGGAGACCCACGGGCTCCTGGTCGAGGCGGCCCAGGCGGCGGACGCGGGCGGGGACGGCTTCGAGTTCATCGGGAACCTCGAGGGGCGTGACCTCCTGCCCTCGCCGGCCGACGTGATCGTGACCGACGGGTTCACCGGCAACGTGGCGCTCAAGACCCTGGAGGGATCGTTGCGCTTCCTCTTCGACACCCTGCTGGGCGTGTTCGGGACCGACGGGGCGACCGAGGAGGCGGCCGGGGTCCTGCTCCCGCACCTGCTCCCCGTGGCGGCCGAATTCGAGCCGGAGAACACCGGCGGCGCCATGCTGCTGGGCACCGACGGGATCTGCGTCATCAGCCACGGGTCCTCCACTGCAACCGCCATGATGAACGCCGTCCTGGTGGCCCACGAGTGCGCCACCCGCGGGCTGGCGGACCACGTGGCCGCCGCTGTTCGCTCTGTGAAGTTGGCCTGAAAGACCAGCTCAAGTGGCATAAATGGACGGTTGCGGCCCGGCGGGACGTACACTGGTCGCCGTGCCAGCCGAAACCCACACCAATCAGGGTCCGCTCGACCGCAACGGGGTCTTCGAACTGATCCGGGACCAGCTGGCCGACATCCTCGAGACGGATCCGTCGTCGATCACCGAGGGCGCCTCCTTCGTGGAGGACCTCGACGCCGACTCCCTGGCCCTGATCGAGCTGGTCGAAGCCCTGGAAGAGGAGCTGGGAGAACGGACGGTGGGGTTCCGCATCAACGACGAGGACCTCGAGGACCTGCGCACGGTCCGGGATGCAGTTGACTACGTCTACGCCAAGCTCGAGGCGGGTTGACCCCGGCGCTGAGGGAGCGGCCGCGCTGGCCGAGCGACTTGGCCATTCCTTCGCCGACTTGAGCCTCCTTCAGCACGCCCTCGCCCACCGGAGCTGGTGCGGTGAGCAGGAGGGCGGCGCGCCCTCCAACGAACGCCTCGAGTTCCTCGGCGACGCCGTGCTGGGCCTGATCGTGGCCGGCTACACCTACGACCACTACCCCGAGTTCGCCGAGGGCAAATTGGCCAAGGTCCGTTCCGCCGTGGTGAACGCCCGCGTGCTGGCCCAGGTGGCCGCCCGGCTCGGGGTGGGTGAGGTCCTCCTGTTGGGCCGGGGGGAGGAAGGATCAGGTGGCCGGGCCAAGGCCTCCATCCTGGCCGACGCCTTCGAGGCCGTCCTCGGGTCGGTGTACCTCGACGCCGGGTGGGAGGCCGCCAGGGAACTGGTGCTGCGCGAGCTCGGCGAGGCGATCGAGCGGGCCGGCGAGGAGCCCGACGACTTCGACCACAAGAGCAGGCTGCAGGAGAAGGCGGTGCGCGACGGGGAGGGGACCCCCCGCTACGTGGTGGTGGGCTCGGGGCCCGACCACGACCGGGTCTACTCGGCCGAGGTGTTCCTGGGCGGGGCCCGTCGGGGTACCGGCGAGGGACGTTCCAAGAAGGACGCCGAACAAGAGGCCGCACGGGCGGCCTGGGAAGGCCTCACCAGTGCCTGAGTTGCCCGAAGTCGAGACCCTGCGCCAGGACCTGGCCCGCGAGGTGGTGGGCCGCAAGATCAAGGCCGTCGCGGTGGCCAACGGCCGCTCGGTGCGCCGCCATGCGTCGGCCAAGCACTTCCGCGCCCTGCTCGAGGGCAGCACGATCAAATCGGTGGGGCGGTTGGGCAAGTACCTGCTGCTCACGCTCGACAGCGGCGACACGCTCGTGGTGCATCTCGGGATGAGCGGCCAGCTGCTCCGGGTCAAGTCGGCCAAGGACCCCAAACCCAAGCACACCCACGTCGTCATCACGTTCACCCAGGGCGGCGAGCTGCGCTACGTGGACCCGCGCACGTTCGGGGAGCTCTTCGTCTCCACGCCGCCGCGCAAGGCCGACGGGACGCCCCTGAGCCCCGTGTCCGGGACGGCGGGCGGCGACGGGGCCGCCATCCGCAAGGCGATCCCCGAGCTGGCCCATCTCGGTTTCGACCCCATCGAGGACCTCATGAGCTGGGACCGCTTCGGCGCACTCCTCCACCAGCACCACGGGGGGATCAAGGCACTCCTGATGGACCAGAGCTTCACCGCGGGCATCGGGAACCTGTACTCCGACGAGATGCTCTACCAGGCCGGCCTCCGGTACGACCGGGCGGCCGACTCGCTGACCGCCACCGAGGTGCGCCGGCTCTACCGGGCCATCGTCGAGACGCTGGCCGACGCGATCAAGCACCGGGGTTCCTCGCTGGCCGACGAGCAGTACCGCGACCTCTTCGGCGAGCTCGGCGACTTCCAGGGCTCGCACCAGGTCTACGACCGCGAGGGCCAGCCCTGCCGGCGCTGTCGCAACACCATCGTGCGCGTGAAGGCCGGCGGCCGCTCGACCTTCTTCTGCGAGCACTGCCAGGTTTGAACCACCCGCGGCGCGTAGGCACCCGGTAGGGTCGCCCCGGTGTTCCTGAAGTCGCTCAGCATGAAGGGTTTCAAGTCCTTCGCCGACCCCACCATGCTGGAATTCGAGCCCGGGATCACCGTGGTCGTCGGGCCCAACGGGAGCGGCAAGTCCAACGTGGTCGACGCGGTGACCTGGGTGCTGGGCGCCCAGGGGCCGCGCTCACTGCGCTCGGCGAAGATGGAGGACGTCATCTTCGCCGGGACGTCCTCGCGCCCCAGCTCGGCCGGGCCGAGGTCTCGCTCACCATCGACAACTCGTCCGGCAAGCTGCCCATCGACCTGTCCGAGGTCACCATCACCCGGACGCTCTTCCGTTCGGGCGACAGCGAGTACGCCATCAACGGGGCCCCCTGCCGGCTGCTCGACATCCAAGAGCTGCTCGGCGACTCGGGTGTCGGCCGCCAACAGCACATGATCATCGGGCAGGGCCAGCTGGACACGGTGCTCAACGCCCGGCCCGAGGACCGCCGGGCCATCATCGAAGAGGCCGCCGGTGTGCTCAAGCACCGGCGCCGCCGGGAGCGGGCCGAGCGGCGGCTGGCCGCTACGGCGGAGAACCTCGAGCGCCTGGGCGACCTGGTGCGCGAGGTGCGCCGCCAGATCCGGCCCCTCGAGCGCCAGGCGGCGGCGGCACGCTCGCACGACAGTGTGGCCACCGAGCTGCTGGCGGTGCGACGGTATCTCGCGGGCGCCGAGCGGGCCGACCTCACGGCCCGTCGCCGCAGCGCCGCCCAGAACCTCACGGTCTGCCGCGAGGAGGAGCGCGAGCTGCACGAGGCGCTCGAGCAGCTCGACGCCGAGGCGACCTCGGCCACGGCCGAGCTGTCGTCGCGCCGCGAGGAGGACCTGGCCAGTGCGCTGGGCCGGGTGCAGGGGCTGGTGGAGCGGGCCCGCGGCCTGTCGGGGGTCCTGCGTGAGCGGAGTCGCGGCGTGGTGGCCGCCCTCGACGCCGCCGCCGATGCCGACGTGGTCTCGACGCTGGAGGCCGAGGCGGCGCGGCTGGCGAGCGAGCTGGTGGCGGCCGAGGCCGAAGAGGGGGCGGGTGGCGCGCCCGAACGGGCGGAGCTCGAGGCGGCGCTGGCGACCCTCGACGGGGAGGCGGCGGCATTGCGGGAGCGCTGGGCCACGGTGCTCGGCGGCGACGCGCCCGACCAGGCCATCGCCCGGGTGCGGGCCCGCACGGAGTCGGTCGCCCGCGCCGCCGTACGGGAGCAGGAGGACCTCGACGCGCTGGGCGGGCGGGTCGGCACCCTCCAGGAGCGGACGACCGGGGCGGCGGTGCGCGCCGATCTCCTGGCCCAGCAGGCGGACGAGCTCGAGCGCGCCAGCGCCGGGTTGGAGGCCGAGCTGGCGGCGCGCGGCGCGGAGCTCGAGGAAGCCGTGCGAGCGGCGGAGGCGGCCCAGGTCTCGGCGGACGGGGCGGAGGAAGCCCGCCACCGCACGGCGGCCCGGGCCGAGGCGCTGGAGCGCGCGCTGGCCGACCTCCAGGGCGCCGGCGGGCGCGAGCTGTTGCGCGACGTCGACGGTGTCGTCGGTTCGCTGGTGGACCTGGTGGAGATCGACGAGGGCTGGGACGCCGCCTTCGAGGCCGCCGTCGGTGCCGGCGTGGCCGCCGTGGTGGTCGACGGGCGGCGGTCGGCCCAGGCGGCGCTGGCCACCTTGCGCGAGGGCGGCGTGACCGGAGCGATCCTGACGCCGCGGCCGTCGTCGGGCGCGACGGGTGCGACGGGTGCCGGTGCGCTGCCCCCCGGCAGCAGTGCCGAACCGGTTCGGCGCCACGTGGGGGCCCGCCGCGGCGGATCGGTCGCCGAGTCCGTGCTCGACACGCTCGTCGGCCGCGCCGTCCGTGTCGACGGCTGGGAGGAGGCCATCGACCTGTCGCTGGCCCGTGACGACCTCGTGGTGGTCACCCCCGAAGGCGACCGCTTCGCGGCCACCGGATGGCGCGTGCGCTCGGCGACCAGCGTCGTGACCGCCGCCGCCGTCGAGGAGGCACGCCGCCGGGCCGACGACGCCGCGGCGGCCGCCGAGCTGGCGCGGGCCCACCTCACCGAGAGCCGGATCGTGCTCGGCCGTTGCCGTGACGCCCGCACCTCGGCCGAGCGCGCCAACGACCGCCACGCCTCCGCCTGCGAGACGGGGCGGGCCGACCGCGAGCGATCCGCCGAGGAGCGGCGCCGCCTCGCCGGCGAGCTCGACGAGGCGCGCACCGCGGTGGCGGCCGCGCAGCATCGGCTGGCCGAGGTCACGGCCGAGCAGGTGCACCTGGCCGGGTCACTGCCCGAGCTGCACGAGGCACTCGAGGCCTGGGAGGCGTTGGAGCGAGCGGCGCGTCGCGCTCCGGGGCCGGCGCCAGGAGATGGAGGTGCGGGGGGCGGGTGTCACCGAGCGCCGGCGCGTCCTGGCCGAGCGCCAGGCGGAGGTGGAGCGCCGCCTCCAGGGTCACGCCGAGGAGCGGGCCACGGCTGCCTCGCGCCGGCGCCGGCTGGAGGCCGAGGGCGCCACGCTGGGCCGCCTGGAGGTGCTGGTCCGGCAGGAGCACGAGCGGCTCGACGGCATCTTCGAGTCACTGCGCCACGACTACCAGGATCAGGTCGATGCCGTGCGGGCGGGGGGCGAGAAGCTCGAGCGGCTGCGCCAGGACCGCCACACCACCGAGCAGCGCCTCGAGGCGGTGCGCACACGCACGCGCACGCTCGACCTCGAGTCCAACGAGGTCGACCTGCGCATGGAGGCGCTGCACGAGCACATCAGGCACGACCTCGGGGCCACGCCCGACGAGCTGACCGGCCTCCCCGAGCCCGAGGCGCCGGAAGGCACGACCCTGGCGCAGCACGCCGAGGAGCTGGAGCGCAAACTGGTCGCGCTGGGGCCCGTCAACCCGCTCGCGCTCGAGGAGCTCTCGACCCTCGAGGAGCGCCACAAGGAGCTCGAGGCACAGGTCGACGACGTGCGCGGCGCGCGGCGGGAGCTGCACGAGGTGGTGCGCACGCTCGACCAGGAGATCATGACGTCGTTCGCCGCCGCCGCATCCGACGTGAACGAGCACTTCTCCGCGCTCATCGCCATGTTGTTCCCCGGCGGGACCGGTCGCCTGACGCTCGTGGAGCCCGACGACCTCCTGAACACCGGCGTCGAGATCGAGGTGCGCCCGGCCGGCCGCAACGTGCGGCGGGTGTCGCTCCTCTCGGGAGGCGAGCGCTCGATGGCGGCGCTGGCCTTCCTGTTCGCCGTCTTCCGCAGCCGGCCGTCGCCCTTCTACATGATGGACGAGGTCGAGGCGGCGCTCGACGACGTCAACCTCAGCCGCTTCCTGGCGCTGGTCCACGAGTTCCGTGACGAGGCGCAGTTGCTGATCGTGAGCCACCAGAAGCGCACGATGGAGACGGGCGACGCGTTGTACGGCGTGACGATGGCCCCCGGCGGCTCGTCCCAGGTGGTCAGCCAGAAGGTGGAGCAGGAGGAGAAAGAGAAGGAGAAGGAGCCGGCATGACGGGCACACTCGCCTACGCCTTTGTCGGCGTGGCCATCCTCTGCGTCGTGGCCGGGGTGGCGGCGGTCTCGCGCACCCGGCGCCGCGGCCTCGAGGCCGGTGAGGACCACGGCGAGGACGACGGCGGCGCGACCTACGCCGAGGAGGCGGCGGCGGTGGCCGCAGCCGAGGCCGCGGCTGCCGCCGCGCAGGCGAAGGACGACCGAGTCGACCGGGTCGAAGGCGTCCAGGGGGTCGAGGGGGTGCCGCCGGCATGATCGGCACGCTGATCACCATCATCATCGTGGTGGCCGTCCTGGCGATCGCCGCCGGCACGGTCGCCGCGACCCGCGCCCGGCGTCGTTCGGGCCGGGGCACCGTCGCACCCCCGACCCCGCCCCCGACGCCACCGCCCCAGGCCAGCACCGCCACCGCCACCACCGCCACCGCCACCGCCACCATCACGCCCGCACCGGCCGCGGCGCCGGAGACGGCAGTACCGCCTGCCGCGCCCGAAGCGGCGCCGCCCAGCTACCGCAGCCGCCTGGGCACCGTGCGCAGCCTGTTCAGCGGCGCTGTGTCTGCGCTGCGCGGCGGGCAGGATCGACGCGGCGACCTGGGAGTCGCTCGAAGAGGCCCTTATCCGGGCCGACGTCGGGGTCTCCACGACCGACGCGCTGCTGGCGGACCTCCGGGCCGGGGTGGAGTCGAAGGAGATCAGAGGCGGCGACGACCTGTTGGAGGCCCTCGGGACCTCCATCCGCCAGCTGCTCGAGACGGCGGGCACCCGGACACTGCGCTTCGACGGCACGCCGGGCGCGCCCGACGTGTGGCTGATCGTCGGCGTCAACGGGGTCGGCAAGACCACCACCATCGGCAAGTTGGCCAGGCGCCAGTCGGCCGACGGCCGTTCTGTCCTGCTGGCCGCCGGCGACACCTTCCGGGCCGCCGCTGCCGATCAGTTGGCCATGTGGGCCGAGCGCACCGGGACGGAGATCGTCCGGGGGGCCGAGGGCGGCGACCCGAGCGCCATCGTGTTCGACGCCGTCCAGCGCGCCGCGGCGCGAGGGAACGACCTCGTGCTCGCCGACACGGCGGGGCGCCTGCACACCAAGGTCAACCTGGTGGAAGAGCTCAAGAAGATCCGACGCATCGCGGACCGCGACCCGGGCAACGTGACCGAGGTGCTCCTCGTGCTCGATGCCACCACGGGCCAGAACGCGCTGGCGCAGGCCCGCCAGTTCACCGAGGCCGTCGACGTGACCGGCATCGTGCTCACCAAGCTCGACGGCACGGCCAAGGGCGGGATCGTCATTGCGGTCCAACGCGAGCTCGGCCTCCCCGTCAAGCTGGTCGGGCTCGGTGAGGGGCCCGACGACCTGGTGGACTTCGATCCCGACGAATTCGTCGACGCGTTGCTGGCGAGCGACTGAGAAGAACGGTCCGTGGGCTCGATGACGACGCAGCAGAAGAGAGTCCTCCTCATAGTGCTGGTGATCCACGTGCTCCTTTTGCGACTGACCTGGCGGGACCTGCGCCGCCGCCCTGACGCGGCGGTGCGCGGGAAGAAGCGGGCGTGGCGGTTCGCGTCCAGCATGAACACAACCGGCTCGGTGGCCTACTGGTTGTTCGGACGCCGCCGGCTGCCGGCGGTGGCGCCGGACTGACGGGCTGGGTACTGACTCAGCTCCAGCGGACGTGGACTGTGTCGAGGAACAGCCCGAGGACGTCGGCGTCACCCTCCACGAGGAGTCCCTCGGGACCGGCGCGATTCCACAGCGCCAGGTAGAGATCGGCGGCGGTGCCGCGCACCGAGCAGTCGGCACCGCTCCCCGTGCGCGCCTGACCCGTTGATGTCGTGACGCCTTCGGGCCCTATGTGGAGCACCCAGGCCGCGTCCGTGTCACTGCATCGCACCGAGAGGCTGACCGGAGTGTCGCGGGCCAGTGTGCTGGAGCGCCGCGGCACGAAGCAGGTGAGCAACTCGCCGACGCCGTCGGCCGCGAAGGCGGCCCCGAACGGACAGAGGGCCGTACGCGCCGCCAGCTCGGCGTCCACCCGGTGGATGGCCGTCTCGTGAGCCTGCCGGCGGGCCCACATGGCGCGGGGGGAGGGTGCGGGCAGGAAGCTCCAGCAGCGGAGGTCGTCCGAAGCGGCGGCGAGCGCATCGGCCAGCACACGGCACCCCTGCCGGAGCCACTCGGCCAGCGCGGCGTCCTCGGGCCTGGGGCCGACCACGTCGTCGAACACGACGTCCCCCGCCTGCGTGCAGCCGCCGGCGACGTAGCCGGTGGCCCAGCGGTGCACGCCGCCCACGTGCCAAACGAGGTCGCGTACCGTCCACTCCGGGCACGTGGGTACCCCGGCTCCGGGGTCTGTCGCGGTGGCGGCCACCGCCAGCAGCTCGCCTTCGTGGCGCAGCGCCTCGATGTGTGCGGTGACCTCCACCGGAACCCCGTGCCTCAGTTGACCTTGAGCAGGTCGATGACGAAGACCAGCGTGTCGTTGGGGGCGATGCCGGGACCGGGGGACTGTGCCCCGTAGCCGAGCGTCGGCGGGATGATCAGCTCGCGCCGTCCGCCGACCCTCATGCCGACGACGCCCTCGTCCCAGCCGGGGATCACCTCTCCGGCCCCCAGTTTGAACGTGAAGGGTTGGCTCGTCCACGACGACTGGATCACCTTGCCTGACGAGTAGGTCCCCAGCACGTACTGCACCGCCACGGAGTCACCGGATGCCGCCGATGGGCCGCTGCCGTCGATGAGGTCGGCGCTCTCGAGAGCTGTCGGCGGGGTCCCGGTGGGGATGGTCACCGTCGGCGCATGCCCCGCGGCGCCGGAAGGGGACCTGTCGCCGGCCGGAATGGGTTCGAAGGACACGAGCCCACCTCCTCCCTGTGTAGTGGTCGGCGTGGCCGATGAAGCAGCGCCGGTGTTGGACGTGGACGTGGACGTGGACGTGGTGTTGGCCGATCCCGCGTCGTTCGAGGGCGAGGAACTGCAGGCGGCCAGGCCCAGGGCGCCGGCCGCTCCGATCACGAGCGCAACAACCCTGGTCCCGAATTGAGGGGAGGACATGCGGCGCGACGGTAGCGGCTCGCGGCGCGAAGACAGCGGCAGGTCAGCGGCAGGTCAGCGGTTGATGGCGTAGGGATCCCAGGCGGGAGGTGTTGCACGTAGATGGGTCTCGATCTGGGCGCGCACGACGGCAGGGTCGAGGCTGCTCTCCTGTCTGGCCGCGGGGGCCAGCCTCGGAGTGAGAGCGGAGATCCGCTCGGCCGCCCACGGGACCGTGGCTCCTCGCGCCGCTTCCGCCGCGGTGAGCGCCTCGGCCAGCGGTAGGAGGTCGACCCGGGGGCGCACCGCACGAGTCCGGAACTGCACCCAACTCTCGTAGCGATACGCGAACTCGTAGTGGCGCCCCCGGATCGTCAGCAGGGCGCCTCGATCGGTGGCGTTGTGGACTGCCATGGGATGCAGGCCCTGCACCCACTGCCCGCCGAAGCGGTGGCCACCGCCGCGGGGTGCCCGCTCGGGCACCGTCACGACCGCGAGGTCGACGTCGGGCACCTCGGTGATCTCCACCGAACCCGAGGCCAGCGCGGCCTGGCTCCTCGTGAGGATCTCGTCCTCCTCGGCCCAGAGGGCGCGCCAATGGTCGGGTCGGTCGCAGATCTCCGGGAGCCGGCCGAGCAGGTCTCGGAAGAGCGCCGCGGTCCGGGCGTCGTCGTCGGTCGGGAGGTCGGGAAGGGGGCTGCGCTCCGGGTCGGCGTAGGCCGAGAGCACCATGGAGATGCGGGCCGCCACCCGGGAGCCGGTGACGGCGAAGTCCCCGGCGCGCGCCACCTCGACGAGCAGGGCCCGCCGGGCCAGCGCCTCCTCAGGCGAGGTGAGCGCAAAGACGCCCACCAGCCCGTCCTGGTCGAAATGGTTGTTCGAGACCAACGTGGCCTCCCCGTGACGGTCGAACGCGGCGAGATAGGCAAAGGCCATCTCGGCGGACAGGTCGGCCGCGAACTCGGGCGGGCTGCCGATGTGGGGCCAGTGGGACAGGCACAGCAACGTGCCCTCCGTGGGGGAGCCGTCAACGACGACGTTGGGCGCCCCCCGCAGGGCGCCGTAAGGGACATAGTGCAAGCCGGGAGAGCGGGGGTCCACCGACGTGAGCGTAAGGGCGGCGCAGTCGCCGGGGTGCCCCGCGCTGCCCGGGGTGCTCGGTACCGGGTGCCGGGTGCTCGGTGCCGGGTGCGTCGAGGCCGCCGTATCTCTTCCAGAACTGTAAACAAGAACGTTGATAGTCCTGCGAGTCATATGGGCACCGGATGGCGGCCGTGAGCGCGGCCCTCGTGGCTAACCTGAGTGCCCATGTTCGACGCCCTCTCTGACCGCCTGGAGCGGATCTCGACCCGCCTACGCGGCAAGGGTCGAATCAGCGACGCCGATCTGGACGAGGCCCTCAAGGAGATCCGGACCGCGCTGCTCGAGGCCGACGTTGAGTTGTCGGTCGCCCGGCGCTTCTGCGACGGCATTCGGCTCCGGGTCAGCACCGAGGCGCTCGCCAAGAGCCTGACCCCGGGCCAGCAGGTCGTCCGGGCCGTACACGAGGAGTTGATCGGCGTCCTCGGCGGCGAGACGCTCAAGCTGAGCTACGCCCCGCGGCCGCCCACCGTCGTGCTCATGGCCGGACTGCAGGGCTCCGGCAAGACCACCAACTCGGCCAAGCTCGCCCGGTGGTGGAAGCAGCAGGGGCGGAATCCGCTTCTCGTCGGTGCGGACCTGCAGCGGCCCGCCGCCGTGGAGCAGCTACGGGTCCTCGGGGAGCAGGCCGGGGTCAGCGTCTTCAGTGAACCCACCGACCCCGTGTCGTGCGCCAAGGCCGGCCTCGAGGAGGCCCGCCGCCTCGGCCGTGACATCTGCATCATCGACACCGCCGGCCGACTGACCATTGACACGGATCTCATGCAGCAGATCCGTGACATCTCCGCGGCCACTCAGCCGCACTACACGTTCCTGGTCATCGACGCCATGATCGGGCAGGACGCCGTGGCGACGGCCAAGGCTTTCCACGACACGCTCGAGCTGAGCGGCGTCATCCTGACCAAGCTCGACGGCGACGCCCGTGGCGGCGCCGCACTGTCGGTGAAGGGTGTCGTGGGCAAGCCGATCGCGTTCGCCAGCACGGGTGAGCGCCTGGAGGACTTCGACCTCTTCCACCCGGACCGCATGGCGGACCGCATCCTCGGCATGGGGGACGTGCTCAGCCTGATCGAGCAGGCCGAGCGCACCATGGACACCGACGAGGTGGCCAAGAGCGCCAATCGCCTCATGCAGGGCCAGTTCACCCTGGACGACTTCCTCTCCCAGCTCCGCCAAGTCAAGAAAATGGGCTCGCTGGGCGGGCTCATGCGCCTCATGCCTGGCATGTCCAAGGAGATGCGCCAGGCCGCCGGGCAGATCGATGACGGCGAGGTGGCCAAGGTGGAGGCGATCGTCTGCTCCATGACCCCGGCCG
The DNA here is from genome assembly GCA_963736515.1 of uncultured Acidimicrobiaceae bacterium. Lineage (GTDB taxonomy): Bacteria > Actinomycetota > Acidimicrobiia > Acidimicrobiales > RAAP-2 > Bog-473. The sequence goes on from CAVTPE010000017.1 coordinate 210,625, forward strand.
AGCGCAACGACACCGCCCTGTTGGACGGATCGCGCCGCAGCCGGGTGGCCCGAGGCTCGGGCACCTCCATTCAGGACGTGAACACGCTCCTCAAGCAGTTCAAGGAGATGCAGAAGATGATGAAGGGGATGGCCTCGGGCAACATGCCCAACCTCCCCGGCATGCCGAACATGGCCGGCATGAGCGGCCGGGCCGCCCGAAAATTGGCGCAGCAGGGAGCCGCAGGCCTGCCCGCTGCACCCGCCGGAGCGGACTTCGACATGCTCTCCCAGCTCATGGATGAGGGCGGTGAGCTGCCCTCGGGCTTCCCGGGCCTGGCGGCAGCGGCCCCGGCCCGGCCCGTGGTCAGCGGCAACAAGGGCACCAAAAAGAAGAAGAAGGGTGGCCGGGTCACCCCTCCGAAAGGTCGGTAGCCCCGCCATCTGCCAGAATGGACGGCCAAGACGTCCAGATCAGTGGAGGATTCAGTCCGTGGCCGTAAAGCTCCGCCTTGTGCGGATGGGTAAGAAGAAGCAGCCGACCTACCGGGTCGTCGCCGCCGACAGCCGGTCGCCGCGTGACGGCCGCTTCCTCGAGATCGTGGGCACCTACGCGCCCAGGGGCTCGTCGACGGCCGAACCGGACGCTGTCATCCAAATCGACAACGCCAAGGCGGTGAAGTGGCTGGTTAACGGGGCTCAGCCGACCGAGCGGGTGGAGCGCATCCTCAGGACCTCCGGGGCCTGGGACGAGTTCGCCGCTGCGAGGGCCAAGTGACCGACCTCTACGAAGCGGGCGACGTCAACCAGTCCCAGGCGGCCGATCAGGACGCGGAGGACATCGACGACGAGGTCGGCGAGGGCAACGAGCTCAGCGAGGGCAACGAGCTCAGCGACCAGGACGGCGGCACCGCGTTAGCCGTCCTGACCTATCTGGCCCGTTCGCTGTCCAACGACCCGGACTCAGTGGTCATCGACACCGAAGAGCGGCGCGGGGGTGTGCGCCTCAACCTCCATGTGGCCCCCGACGACATGGGTAGGGTGATCGGCCGTCGCGGCCGCACCGCCCAGGCCATCAGGACGCTGGTCAACGTGGCGGGGGCCAAGGACGGCGTCCAGGCCAGCGTCGACATCGTCGACGACTGATCTGCTCAAAGTCGGCCGGGTCACCAAGGCCCACGGCCTGCGCGGCGAGGTGGTCGTCCAGCTCTGGACCGACCAGGCCCGGCGCGTCGACCCCGGGACGGAGCTGGCTTCGGCCCGGGGCATCCTCACGGTGGTGTGGTCGAAGCCGTTCGGGCCGGACCGTTACATCGTGCAATTCGGGGACGTGGCGGACCGCAGCGCGGCCGAGGCCTTGCGCGGGCTGGAGCTCGAGGCAGAACCGCTCGACGATGTGCCCGACGTCCTGTGGGTGCACGAGCTCGTCGGCGCCACGGTGCGGGACACCGCGGGCAGATCGCTCGGCACCGTTGCATCGGTGGAAGCCAACCCCGCCAGCGACCTGATGGTGCTCGAGTCCGGCGGGCTGATCCCCGTCCGGTTCGTCACCGCCCACGACGCAGCAGCCCGCACCGTCGACGTCGACATCCCCGAAGGGCTGCTGGACCTGTGACGCGCCCTACGTGAGGATCGACGTCTTCACCATTTTCCCCGACGTGGTCGCCACCTACTGCGGGATGTCGATCCTGGGCCGGGCGGCCGAGGCCGGCGCGCTCGACGTGCGGGTGCACGACCTGCGCGACGGCGCGGACGATGCGCGCCGCTCGGTCGACGACAGCCCCTTCGGAGGAGGGGCAGGCATGGTGCTGACCCCCGAGCCGATCTTCCGTTCGATCGAATCGGTGCCCGACCTGGTGCGGCCGCTCTTCTTGCTCGCCCCCGGCGGCCGGCCCTTCGACCAGGCGGTGGCGACCGAGTTGGCCGAGCGGAGCGCGGGCGGCTTCTCGCTCCTGTGCGGCCGCTACGAGGGCGTTGACCAGCGGGTGGGCGACCATCTGGTCGACGGCGAACTGTCCGTGGGCGATTTCGTGCTGGCCGGCGGCGAGCTTGCCGCCCTGGTCGTCGTGGAGGCGGTGGCCCGCCTGCTGCCCGACGTGCTGGGCAACGAGGACTCCGCCCGGGACGAGAGCTTCGCCGAGGGACTCCTCGAGTACCCCCAGTACACCCGGCCGGCGGAATACAGGGGGTGGCCGGTCCCCGAGGTGCTCCGGTCAGGGGACCACGGGGCGGTGGCCGCCTGGCGCCGCTCGCAGGCCCTGCTCCGCACCGCCGAGCGCCGCCCGGATCTGATCGCGCGCCTGGTCAGGGCCTCGGCGCTCAGTGCCAGCGACGTGCAGACGCTCTCCGAGCACGGCTACGATGTTCCGTCCGGCCCTGAGCCGGTGTGACCGAAGGACGCCTTCTCATGCACCCCACCGAAACGATCGATCGCGACAGCCTGCGCGACGACATCCCCGAATTCCGCCCCGGTGACACCGTCAAGGTGCACGTCAGGGTCGTGGAGGGCAGCCGGGAGCGGGTGCAGGTGTTCCAGGGCGCCGTCATGCGGCGCCAGGGCGGCGGTGTGCAGGAGACCTTCACCGTGCGCAAGGTGAGCTTCGGCGTCGGAGTCGAGCGCACCTTCCCGGTGCACTCGCCGACGATCGCCAAGATCGAGGTCACGACGTTGGGCGACGTCCGCCGGGCCAAGCTCTACTACCTGCGTGACCGCCACGGGAAGGCCGCCAAGATCAAGGAACGCCGGATCCCGCGGGGCAAAGCGGCGGCGGCGACCGTGGTCGTGGACGAAGTCGTGGACGCGGATGTCGAGGAGATCGAAGACGCCGGCGTGATTGATGTCGACGAGATCGAAGCGGGGGACGCCGAGGTTGTCGGTGAGGCTGCCGAGGAGGCCGCGGACGAGTAGGGCGGTCGCGGCGTGAGCGAGGAAGACCTCGAGCGCTACGAATCCGAGATCGAGCTCGGGCTCGTCCAGGAGTACCGGGCCGTCCTTCCGGTCTTTGCCTACGTGATCGAGACCGAGCGGCGCTTCTACCTGGCCAACGAAGTCTCGCTGAACGTGCGCTCCGACACGACGCCGGCGTGCATCGAGCTTGAGCTGCGCGACGCCTGGGTCTGGGACATGTACCGCCCGGCGCGCTTCGTGCCCGAGGTGCGGGTCGTCACCTTCCGTGACGTGAACATCGAACGGTTGCCCGAACAAGAGCTCTGACGCGACCGTTCCACTCTCAGTGGGGAACGGCGACCGCCATAATGCTGCGCTGGGTAGCTTCGGCGAGGACCTCGCTGCAGTGCACTACCGGGCGCTCGGGTACGCCGTACTGGAGCGGAATTGGCGCTGCGAGGCGGGCGAGATCGACCTGCTCTGTGCCCGCGGCACCACCCTTGTCGTCTGCGAGGTCAAGGCCCGGACCGGGAGCGCCCGTGGCCACCCACTCGAGGCTGTCACCCGGGCGAAGCAGCTCCGGCTACGCCGGCTGGCCGCTCTGTACCTGCAGCGGCAGGGGAGGCACTGGGCCGAGATCCGCTTCGACGTGGTGAGCGTGCTCAGCGGGACGGTCGACGTCGTCGAAGATGCGTTCTGAAGCGGTGCAGCGTAGGGTCCGTGCTTATGGAGACACTGATTCTCGAACGCAAGGACGGGGTCGTGACCGTCACGATGAACCGTCCCGAGCGCAAGAACGCCGCCAACGGCAAAATGCTGACCGAGCTGCGGGCCACCTTCGAGGAGGTGGAGGACAACCCCGACGACCGTGTCATGGTGCTGACGGGTGCCGGGGGCGCCTTCTGCTCGGGGGCCGACCTCTCGGATCCGAGCGGCCCGGCGACCGACCCGACGCGCTCGGGCCTGTCGCGCATGCGGCGCCTCGGGGACGTGGCGCTGTCCCTGCACCACATCACGAAGCCCACGATCGCGAAGGTGGACGGGTTCGCCGTGGGTGCCGGGCTCTCGCTCGCGCTCGGCTGCGATCTCGTCGTCTGCAGCGACCGGGCCAAGCTCTCCATGATCTTCGCCAAGCGCGGGCTCGCGCTCGACAACGGTGCGTCGTGGCTGCTGCCGCGGCTCGTCGGCATGGCCCGGGCCAAGGAGATCGCGCTCTTCGGGGGCATGTGGACAGGCGAGGAAGCGGCGGCCATGGGCTTGGTGAACCGGGCTCTCCCGCTCGACGAGCTCGATGGCTTCGTGGACGGCTGGGCCACGAACCTCGCAGGCGGGCCGCCCCTCGCGCTGTCGATGACTAAGACGCTGCTCCATGCCTCATCCCTGGCCTCCATGGAGCAGGCGGTTGAGGACGAGGCCCGCTGCCAGGCCTTGAACTTCTCGACCCAGGACACGCAGGAGGCGATGGCCGCCTTCGCAGAGAAGCGGGAGCCCGTCTTCATCGGCCGCTAATAGACTGGTCTTGTGCTGAATGGCGTCCAAGGGATGGTCGGCGACACCGCGTTGGTGACCAAGGCGATCGAGGGCGCACACCACCCCGGAAGGATCCGGGCCCGGGGTGAGGAGTGGCTTGCTATCCCACTCGATCCCGAAGCCAGTATTCCGATCGGGACCGACGTCGTCGTCGCCGACGTCGAGCGAGGTTTGCTCGTCGTCTACGCCATCGACAGCTAGGAAAGAGGTGCCGCATGCTCGCATCGGCCGGAGAAGTGATCGGAATCGTCGTTATCGCCGCCCTGGCGGGTCTCGGAGTGGTGACGCTTTTTGCGTCCCGTTTCATCAAGATCGTGCAGCAGGGGAGTGTGGGTGTGGTCAAGCGGCTGGGGGAGTTCAAGTCGGTTGACCAGCCGGGCATGCGGGTGCTGGTGCCGTTCGTCGACCGGATGGAGAAGATCGACGTGCGTGAGTTCCCCATGACGGGTGACCAGCAGGCCGTGATCACCAAGGACAACGTGTCCCTACAGGTGAGCGCCACCATCTTCTGCCAGGTGATCGACGTCAAGTCGGCGCTGTTCGAGATCAACGACTACCAGCTCGCTGTCGACCAGCTCTCGCGCACGGCGCTGCGGGCGGTGTTCGGCGAGCTCTCGCTGGACCAAGCACTGAGCGAGCGCGAGACCATCAACAGCCGGATGCAGGACCATATGGCGGACGCCACGGCCAAGTGGGGCGTGCGGCTCAATCGCATCGAGATCCTCGACATCACCCCGCCTCTCAACGTGGTGCAGGCGATGTCCGAGCAGAAGGAGGCCGAGCAGCACAAGCGGGCCGCCATTCTGAAGTCCGAGGGGGAGCAGCAGGCGGCCATCAACAGCGCCGGCGGGCGCAAGCAGGCCGCCGTCCTCGAGGCCGAAGGAGCCAAGCAGTCGGCGATCCTGCGGGCCGAGGCGCAGATGAAGGTGCTGGAGCTGCAGGCCGAAGGCGAGAAGAAGGCGCTCGAGTTGCGCGGCGAGGGCGAGGCGTCCCGCCTCACCTCCATCGACACCGCAACCATCAACCCACGGACGCTGGCCGTGTTGCAGCTCAAGGCGCTCCAGGACATCGCGGCATCGGACAACGCCAAGGTCGTGGTGCCCTACGAGGCGACCAGCCTCATGGGCGCGGCCGAGGTGCTGCTCTCGACCCTGCGCAACGACGACCTGGGGGCCGCCACGAACGGGGCCACCCCGCCGGTGGCGACCCCGGCCCGGCCGCCCAACACGGAATTACCGCCGCAGAAGGGCTAGCTCGGCGACGTTCGGCCCTCTAGCCCGGCCGACGTTTTAGGCCCAGCCGAGCTCCTGCAGGCGTGCCTCTCCGATGCCGAAGTGGTGGCCCACTTCGTGGAGGAGGGTCACGCGTACCCTCTGGACCAGCTCCTCCTGCGTGCGGGCGGACTGGCAGATGGTGGCGAGGAACAGCGTGATCCGGTCCGGACTCCCGCCGCCATACGTGCCCCGCTTCGTGAGCGGGATCCCCTCGTACAGACCGTAGAGCCGACCAGGCGGGCTCTCGTCGTCGATGATGATGGCCACGTTCTCCATGTCGGCGCGGAGCTCATCGGGGATCGCCCGCAGGGCGTCGGAGACCAGGGCCTCGAAGGCGTCGACGTCGATGGGCTCCATGCCGACACCCTGCCAGGTATGGAGACGCTCCTCCGGATGGGACCCTCAGCCGGGCACGGCGAACGGCCGCCAGTTCCCGGCACGCCGGTGGTTCGTGCTCGCCCCGTTCGTCGAATGCGGTGCCCGATACCTGAACCGACGACGAGATCCTTGGGGTCGATGACACGAGGACCTCACCGCCGGCGACGTCATCGCCGCGGATCGCAACCTCATGGTGCTCTCCGGATCACGCTGGGGATGCGGAGCCCCCATTGTCCCCGCCCAACGCCGTCGTCAGTCCGTCCAGGTCGGCCACAGTGACGGTGAGCGCTGAATGGCCGGTCCTCCGAAATGCCGACGGCACCTTTTCCGCGAAGTGAATGCATACACCGCCGTCGTGGTTCGTTCCAAGAGTCAATCCATCGTCCACACGTGACATGCGGACACCGCACGCCGTCCACCAGCGATAGTGCCGTGTGATGTGCGCACCAGAGATGTTTGCACGCGGCGTCACGATCTTGAAGAGGCCGAAGGTCGCAAGAAAAGTGCCTTCATCAGTGAGGGTCACGCCGTCCTTTGCGGGCCGCAGCAAGAAAGGCAGCACCACTGGCAGGTAGCGCTTATCGATCGCGTAGCCGAAGTGCTCGGACACCTCGTCACGATATCCCCGAGCGGCGAGCTGATGGCCGGCCACGGCGACGGTGTCGACCTCTGGGGATTCCGCTCGGCCGAACCGTGGGCTGGCCAGGGTAAAGAACATTGTCCACCGTGCCGGTGTAGCATGCAGGCACCTCAATTCGGGTCAAAGCGCCGCCGCTGACGGCGGAACAAGAGTGGCAGCGCTGTGGTGACCAGATCGAATAGAGGGTCGGTTGAGCCTTGGCACATGCTGCGCCTGCACCCGATGTCCCACAGCGACGGGCGAGAAGGCTCGCTGCTCCTGATGCCTCCGCCACGCAAAGCTCTTCGCCACGCGCTTCCCGTTGTGCTCGAGGGTGTCGTGGGTCCTCTGGTCGTTTTCTATCTGCTCCTCGTCCTCACCGGATTCAGAGGTGCACTGATCGCCGCGCTCAGTTGGTCCTATCTCGCCCTGGGCCGGCGTTTGCTGAAGGGCGAGCGAGTCTCGATGTTGTTGCTGTTCGGAACGATCCTCCTCACCATGAGGACGGTGATTGCCTTCGTGACGGGGAGTGCGTTCGTCTACTTTGCGCAACCGACGGCCGGTACCGTCGCGATCTCGGTTGCCCTCCTCGTCTCCGCAGTCATGGGCCGGCCCTTCACGCAGCGCTTTGCCCACGACTTTTGTCCCATGCATCCCGATATCATGAGCCGACCCTTCGTTCGTCGGTTCTTCATCCGGATCTCGGTCCTCTGGGCGACTGTCCTGATGCTCAACGCGGGGCTCGTCTTTTGGTTGCTCATCTCATCGTCACTTCGTTCGTTCGTGATCGAGCGCTCGGCCGTGACGTATGGGCTCACCGCCATCGCGATCTTCTTCTCCATCACCGGGTTCATGGCGATGATGCGTCACGACGGCATCACCGTCCAGTGGGCGAACAGCCGGGCGCCCCGGCTCGACCCGGAACTCTGACCGCCCAACACGGCGTACGGGGTCCGCCCAAGTGGTCGGGTGACTGCCTGTCACGGCCGACTCCAAGAATGCCAATCACTTTGGCCCGTAGCGATTGTCCTGGCCTTCAATCACCGTCTCACGAGCTCTCTACCAGTGAGCTGGACGCCGACCGGTCACACGCTTCGCTTCGGTGTGGCCGAAACTACTGAGATCTCCGTCCCGGCGACGGGGGACGCCGGTGAACTCTTTCTCATTCAGGCACCCTGAGGACTCCCACCGAGCCGCGAACGCAGCACTGGCCAGTCTGCTGCCATGCGCCGTCAGCCGTCTGGCAAACCTCGGTAGTGCCCGGGACGTCGGTGCCGCATGACCTCGGTATTGCCCTAAGGAGCAGGAAGGTCTCGCTGACCCGGCGATTGGAGCGAACGATCGGTATTGTGTCACTCGCTCACGGGGTCGGGCGGCCGCATCTGCTGCAAGAATCGGGTCTCAGAAATACGCGTGCAGCCAACCGGTGGGTGCAGTGCTGCAGTCCGGGAAGGAGCGTGTGGATGAACCGCAGCGACGTCAACCCGTGGGAATGGTCAAAAGCCTTTGGGTTCTCTCAGGGTGTGGAGGTGAGCGCAGCCAGTCGGTTCCTCGTGTGCTCCGGTCAGACGGCGATCACGGCTGATGGCTCACCGCCCGAGGAAACTGACATGGGTATTCAGGTGCGCAAGGCCTTCGATAACTTGCTGGCGGTGCTCGCGGCCGCTGGTATGAGTCCAGCCGACGTGATCCGCATCAATTACTACACGACCAATGTCGACGAGCTCATAGAAGTTCTCGGCCCGTTGGCTCAGGAGTTCCTTGGCAGCAATCTCCCTGCTTCCACTCTGCTCGGCGTCTCACGGCTCGCCTTCCCCCAGCTCAAGATCGAGATCGAAGCGCTGGCCGCTTCTTAGCCACGCCTCCTGTCTCAGGGGCTTGCTCCTCCGTACGCAGCGACCGTCGGTGCGACCTAGGCGGCGTAGCAACGTGGGGCACTCTCTTCACGCCATGAGAGCTCGGCGGGAAGACGTTCGGGATCACATCGTTTTCATAAGCACATGATGACTCTGGGCCGTGCTACCCATCGATACCCTCGGCGAACAGCCACATCGGGTATCCCTGCCGAAGCACGTCGAGATGCATCGTCCACTCAGCGTCCCTCAGTACCTCGATATCGTCGAGGATGACGCTACGACCCGTGTCTGTGAAGCCCCAAGAGAACCCAAGGAGAGGCACGACTCGCCGGGGCTGCAGCTGTGCGACTTCGTCGAGGGGGGTGGTTGCCAAAAAGCTGTGCGCCACCCACTCAAGAGGCTGCCGGATCCAACGCGACGGCGTGTCGAAGAGGATCGGGCGCTGCCCGTACCAGCAATATGGCGAAGGGGCGTCGCCGAACAGCCCGAAGGGATCAAGCTCGAATCGCGCACCATGGGACTCATTGTCCGTGGAGCGAACGAGCTGCACCCATCCGAGCATTGAACGGTACCGGCGCGCGGGGTAATCGACGGTTGCGGTACATACAGGAAAGCCCTGCGCTACCGGCTACCAGCATCCGTAGAAGGTCGGATTCTCGTTTGCAACACATTCAACATGGATCCCCCGGCCTCATTTCGCCACATGAACCGAGCGTCGAGGACCTTGGCACCGTCGTTCATGACAACAGTCTCCTCGATCTCGGTTCTGGGCACAGGAGTTCGAAGTCCCAGGATGTTGGCTGGAGTGAGCAGAGCAGTCCTGGCCGACAACTTGTTATCGTGCTGTGCTGGTCGGCAGCGTTCGGCGCCCGATGAAACTCCCATCTCGGCCCCGCTGGGTTTTCCTGGCAGTTCGGGGCACGATCATCCCTCATCAGGCTGGCACGATGCCGGCGTTGAGTTCAGTCTTTGACCACCTGATAGATCCCATAGATGACGCCGGGGATGTGGCCAAGCAGCTGAAGAAGAAAGGCCCAAAGCACCTCGATGCACGGGCCCTTCTTGATCAAAACCGCTAAGAAGGGCAGCACCAGACAGAGCAGAATAAGCAGAACCTTGATCATGAGGTCTCTCCGGTCAATGATTCAGCCCTTGCCTGCTGCGTCGGTTCGTCGGTCGGTGACGGAGTTACGGCATCACGCGCTCGCATGGTGCGCCGAGCCAGCAGCCTCAGCTGGAGCGTCCGCGCAGCCCCGACCACGAACACTGCGGCGCCACCCAGCAGTGCTGCTAGCAGCAGATCGAGACCCAGAGGAATACGCCAATGGGCGCCAAAGAAGGTGGCATCGGTGGCGTGCAAGTTCTCCAAAATGAACACCACCACGACCACGAGGGCAATGATTGCGATGGCGATTGCAGTCCAGGAAACGGAGGTTCGAGTCGAGGGCACACGGCTCTGTGGCCCTGTAGCTCGCCGACCGTGAGTCTTAGTCTCGCCATGCTCGTTCTTCTGTTGAGAATCTGGGATTTCGTTCACTCGGCCCCTCTCGAAGGCACTAAATTGTTCCTCTACCCCGGTTTCGCAATATCACGCATGACATCTTCGCGTCGCGTTTCATGAGTCTCCTCACGTTCGAGGGCTCGGTTGTCATCCTTGCTGACGATCTGGTGGTGAAGGACTAGATCTGAGACATGAAGGCAGGGCAGCCAAACCAGACCCAATGCGGTCTGAACTCACCGTTACGCAATCCAGCTGTTGGCAGTTGGAGGGTGCAAGAGCTGTGTACTTGAACGCAGGATCAATTGGGACCCGCCCCCCTCATTCGAAACAGACTTATCCATGGGAGCCCTTGACAAGCCGAGACGGGACCAGATATGACCGCGATCCTCAAATCCGAGAAACTTCACGCGCATCGACACGCGCTCACGGCGAGCCCGCAAAACTAGAGGTCTGCCGATTGCTACTTGAGTCCCCCGTTGTCGTGTGAATGATCTGCAGATAAGCCACTATCAATGGGGGAGTCTGGATAGAGGTGCGGCTCCAGGCGGTTCGTCTGCGGTGGGATTGGGAACAGTCCAAGGACTAAGCCCGCGACGCCAGGAGACCACATGGAAAGAGAAGTCTTTATTTCTAAATTGAATGAAGACCTGGAGACTGAATTCCAGTCGATTGTGCAGTACATCAGCCACATCGCAACGATCACTGGCGCGGAGTACCTGAGTACCGTCGACGAGCTCAAACTCCACCTTGCCCAGGAGCTCGCTCACGCACAGATCCTCGCCGAACAGGTATCGTTCCTGGGCGGAGTTCCGACGACAACGGTCCCAGCGGTCGAGCAGATTGCGGACGGTCGTAGTGCACTTATGGCAGATCTCAAGTTGGAAGAGAGCCAACTTGAGGGTTACCGTGAGCGTTTCAGCCAAGCGATGGAGCTTGGCCTCGCTGATGTGGCGGAAGCACTGCGGCCGCTTCTGGAGCAGACGCAGGAGCACGTCCGCGATCTTCAGATGATTCTAAATCGGTAGCAAAGAGTTCAGCGCAGCCTGCAATCGGGATGCCTCAAATCACTCGCAAAGCTGCTGCTGCCCGGTGCACGTGTTCACACTTGCCCCCGGGCCGTGAGAGCCGATCTGCGACTGTGGCAAGTGACGTGACGACGTCTGGTGGATCGGCCCAAATGAGTAAGGGCGTAGGGAGCCGAGTTGAGAGGGTTGCCAGGGCTCTTCTTCCGGACGTTTCCGAGGCTCAGAAGGTGGGAGGAATCGCCTACCAACCTTGGGAGGACGGGTTTTGATGCAACGACTCAAGAACGCCGTCGAGACGGTCGCGGCCGCATGCCCGACCGTAGTGGCGATGCCTGCACGCTGGTATCTGCGGAATTCCCCGTGGCACCGCGGCACACGGGGACTCTCGATAGCTGTCGACATCAATCAGCGGCTCAGACCACATCGATTCCGGACCGAAACTCGATTCGGCTTCGAAATATCCGGATCCACCGAGGACCTTATACAGCGCCATATCTACGTGTTCGGCGTTTGGGAACCGAACCTGACGTACTGGATTCAAGATCGACTTGAGCCCGGCGACACCTTCGTCGACGTGGGTGCCAACATTGGCTACTTTACGATGTTGGCCGCCAGCTGCATCGGCCAAAACGGCTGGTCCGTTGCGATAGAGGCTTCGCCATCAATCTTTGACTTACTGAACGAAAACTTAGAGATCAACAACATTGGCTCAAGAGTTCGGACCGTCAATCTGGCCGCATCAGATCAGGATGGCATTTTGACCGTCTATGGCGGTCCTAGTGGCAACCTGGGGTTGACGACGATGGTCCCGAATCATGACCTACAGATCGAGACAACGATCGGCGCCAAGCCGTTGAACGAAATTTTGACCGAAGAGGAAATAGCAGGCGCTCGTCTCATAAAGATCGATGTTGAGGGATTGGAGGGTCCCGTCGTACGCGGGTTGTTGCCAATACTTGGATCATGCCGCAAGGACTTGGAGATCGTCTTGGAGGTAAATGGCCAGGCCAGCCCAGAGGGTGAGAAGACTGCGGATATCGTGCGCCAATTTGCGGACCATGGTTTCCATACCTATGCGTTTGTGAACGACGATCGAGAAGACCCGTACCTCAAGGCGATTAAAGCTCCTCAACGCCCGAGTCAGATCAAGGAAGATGCAGAATTCGACCACGAGGCAAATCTGATCTTTTCCAGAATCGACGCTCCTGGTCTTTAGCGGACCTCTCCGCGAGCCGTTCGAACGGATCGGGGGCCTGCCAGGCGGTGCCGACCGGAGGGCTGCATCGTGTGCACCTGGGGGCACCCTACGACATCATCGGCGAACTGAACCACACCTAGGTAACTACCGTTCCCGAAGTCGCCATCTTGGCTACCTGTGGGTCATCTCCAAGGTCCACGCAGTCGAGCCCTTCGATCTGCCCGATCAAGGAGCGGCCTTTGACGTGAAGCTATGGCCGAGGCCCAGGTCTTCCACCGGCTGCATCGGCCCGTGAAACTCAACTACGAGATTCATGGCAACACCTTGCCCCACCTGCACATGCACCTGTCCCCCGTCAACCAGACGACGGGTTCGTAGGTCGCCCGATCGATCTCAAGGACTTCCGGCATCGCTCCAGCGATCACGACCTCGCCAAGCTCAGGTCAGACCTCGCCCAGATCACCCCCAACGGTCTGGGACGACTGCGACATTGCGGGCTGACGGGTAGGCGGGTGGTCAACCCGCGACGCGAATGGTCAACCCACCGAGACGGCCACCTTGCCCCTGGTACCGGCTCCGAACGTGGCGAACCCGGTTGCTGCCTCAACGAGCGGAATCGTCTGTTCGACCGCAACCCTGAGACGTCCAGCCAGTACATCGTCGGCCAGTCGGACGAGCGTGGCGGCGTCAGGGTTCGCCCAGCTGGGTGAGCAGTGACCCCACTCCGCCGGTGGCGCCCGAGACGAGGACGGTCTTGCCGCTGATCGGTCCGCCCGCATCGATGGCAGCGACTGCGGCCGACCCGGCGAGGCCGAGGACCCCGGCCGTTGCCACCTCAAGCCCCTCGGGCAATCGCTCGATCCCGTACTGCTCACTGACGGTGACGTACTCGGCGAGGCTGCCGTCACCGAGGAAGGGCTTCATGACGCCCCGAAGACCGCGTCGCCCGGGGCGAACCGGGTGACGCCGCCGCCCACGCCCTCGACGGTGCCGGCGAAGTCCTTGCCCAGCACGACGGGATAGCGGTGCTCCATGGCGCCAACCAGCATTCCGGCGGCAACGGCGAGATCGAAGCCGTTGACCGAGGCGGCTCGGAACTGCATGGGATGTTCCTTTCAGGAGAAGAGAGTCGGATCAGTTGCGGACGAAGCGGACCGTCACGACCGCACGGGCCTCCGGTGCAGTCATCTTGAGCGGGCTCCAGGTCATGTCGAAGGCGGTGCGGTCGACCGTGGCTTCGGCGCACCAAGGTCGCCCCGCAGGTACGCGCTGCGACCCTCATTCCGGATGCAACCTCCCAATAGGCCTGCCCCATACATGCCTGCGAGGACGGGGACGCCACAAACGTTGTCTGACGGCGGCGCCGGGCGGACCCGGCTCTTACTTCACTAACTTTCCTCTCCGGCACATCGCGACAGAACCGCGCGTTCGGAGGCACCCCCTTTAGAACCTTTCCGGGACCGACTTCTTGAGATGAAGGCGTACACTTGCTGACAAGGGTGCCGAACCGGAAGAAGGGCCATGAAGAAACTGGCGAGTTTGTCATGGCGGGCTCGGGGTTCTGGGGCTACTTGCACCGCTGAAGTTGACCACCCGATTCGCGGCTTTCGAGCCAACCCAAAGTACCGGTCCAACCTTCCCGCGCTATCTGGACCCGAGGGGTCACCCCCAACGGTGTCATGGATCTCCTTCGACGGGGACACATATTGGGTCCGACTGTCAGTTGCCCAGGGTTGGCCTCGTTCGATTCGAATAACCCAAAGCGATGTGGACGGAGCGAGGAACTAGAAAGTCCGTCTTATGACGTCGCGTCGAGGAGGCTGTGCACTGTTGCCCGTGTTGGTCGTCTGCACCCCAAGATCAGAACAGCAGAAGTTCTGAGATATCTCGCTGTCCGGCGAACGAGGGCACCTCCTGGCGAGAATGGTTGGCGACCAGAAGTCATGGCTCGATGAGGTGGCGTCCATGCGTGAGCCCGACGATCGCCCACGTGACTTTGACAGCCAGTGAATGCCGAACGGCCCGACCGTTCCGGCGTTTGGAACTCACTTTTGTGAACCCACCGGGCTTGAGCAGCCGAGGTTCCTGGAGACTCCAGACTCTTCGGCCAGGCCGTCTTTCGGTTCGCCGCTTTGCATCGAACCGCCGGCCTGTCATCCTTGAGAGATGACTTCTACGACCAGGTACGCCCGAAGCGGCGAGGTGAGCATCGCCTACCGGGTCGTCGGCGACGGACCCATCGACTTGGTCTGGGTGCCTGGTATCTACAGCCATCTCGAGTTCCAGGTGACCGATCCCGCCTGGGCCCAATTCACGGAGAGCTTGGCCGCGTTCAGCCGATTGATCCTCTTTGACAAACGGGGTACCGGGATGTCCGACCGGGACGTTGGCGTAGCGTCGCTCGAGGAGCGGATGGACGATGTCCGAGCCGTCATGGATGCTGCCGGCAGTGAACGCGCCGCCATCTACGGGGCTTCGGAAGGTGGTCCCATGGCCGCGCTGTTCGCCGCGACCTACCCTGAACGTACAACCGCCCTCGTGCTCTTCGGAACCTTCCCTCGAGCAACGGCCGCACCCGGGTGGGCCGGGATTCCGGCTGAAGACTGGAAGCGGTCCGTTGACGACGCATTTGCCAACTTTCCCGATGCGCTGGACATCGAAATATACGCCCCGAGCGTTGCCGGCGATGCGGCGATCCGGGAGTGGTGGTCGACGCTGACAAGAATGTCCGCCAGCCCTGGTTCTCTCCGCGCTCTCCAGACCATGGTCGGCGAACTCGACGTGCGGTCAGTCCTACCGACGATTCAGGTACCAACCCTGGTGCTTCATCGGCGGGGAGACCTGGTCGTGCCGATGGCGGCAGGTGAGTACATCGCATCGAAGATCCCTGGCGCCAAGTTCGTCGCGCTCGATGGCGTCGACCACGTCCCATTCGGGGACACCGTGGTTTGGACAGGAGCGATCGAGGAGTTCTTGACGGGGACCCGCCACGAGAAGGTCACCGATCGGGTGCTCGCCACCGTCGTGTTCACCGACATCGTTGCTTCTACCGACATCGCCGTTCGGTTAGGTGATGCCGACTGGCGGCGATTGCTCGATCGTCATGATCTGATGGCACGGCGGACAGCAGAGAGGTATTCAGGGCGGGTGGTCAAGACCACGGGTGACGGCGTTCTTGCCACCTTCGATGGTCCGGCCCGGGCAGCACGATTTGCCTCAAGCTTCGGTGGAGAGGCCAAGGGCATCGGGCTGTCCGTTCGAGCTGGGCTCCACACAGGAGAAGTAGAGCTGCGCGATGACGACATCGGAGGCATCGCCGTCCACATCGCCGCACGGATTGCCGCCTTGGCCGGGCCCGGAGACGTTTTCGCCAGTCGAACCGTCAAAGACCTCACCACGGGCTCGGGGTTACTCTTCACCGACAGGGGTGTCCACTCCCTCAAAGGTGTTCCGGACGAGTGGCAGTTGTATGCCGTCGGCTCCTGAGCGTGTCGCAGTCGCATCTCCTGATCAATCCCTTCAGGGCTTGCGGCTTCGATACACGCAGCGTCGCCTCCAATCTGAATGCGGCCCTGCTTCAAGAAAGTCAGTACCGGAACGCGCTCATCGTCTACTTCAAGCATTTGTTCTGACACTGAACCGAGTGGTACCTCCTCTCCCACAAGTGGATCGGACGGGGATACCCGCGGGGCTAACCGCTCTCTGCGATCGACGGCCAGAAAAATATTGACGGGGCCGGGAGCTCCACCGGTGCGACCGTTCCCCTGGCGTGCTCGCATCGGTCGCCTCCGCCACGCTGAGCGGCGCCGTCGGGCGCGCCGTCTCGGTCGAGGTCCACGTCTCCAACGGGTTGCCCGGCTTCACCATCGTCGGCCTCCCTGACGCCGCCGTGCGCGAGGCGCGTGACCGTGTGCGCGCCGCCGTCCTGTCGAGTGGCCTCCCCTGGCCCCTGCGCCGGGTGACCGTCAACCTGGCCCCCTCCGGCGTGCGGAAGGGCGGTGCGGGTCTGGACCTGGCCATTGCCGTCGGTCTCCTGGTCGCCGCCGGCGAGCTCGGTCCCGCCTGCACCGAGGGGCTTGCGTTCTGCGGCGAGCTCGGGCTCAACGGCTCGCTGCGGCACGTCCCGGGAATGATCGCGCTCGCCGACGCCACCGCACCGCTCGGTCTGGTCGTGCCGCTCTGCGACGTACGTGAGGCCGCGTTGGTCCGTGGCGGCGATGTCCACGGCGCCGCGACGCTCGGCGAGCTCACCCGCGTGCTGTGCGGCCAGGCGTCCTGGCCCGAGGCGCCCACCGCGCCGGCCGCGCCCAGCGCACCCCCGGCCCCCGATCTGGCCGACGTGCGGGGCCAGGCGGTCGGTCGGCGGGCGCTCGAGGCCGCTGCGGCCGGGCGTCACCACCTCCTCATGATCGGCCCTCCCGGTTCGGGCAAGACGATGCTGGCCGAGCGGCTCGCCGGGCTGCTCCCACCGCTCACGCCCGAGGAGGCGCTCACGGTGACCCGCGTCCATTCCGCGGCCGGTTGCGCCCTGCCCGACGGCGTGCTGCTCGACCGCCCGCCCTTGCGCGCCCCGCATCACCAGGCTTCCATCGTCTCGCTAGTCGGCGGCGGCAGCTGGTCCCTCCGCCCCGGAGAAGTCAGCCTGGCGACCCCCGGGGTGAGGGAATGTCCCCAGAGGTCATTGTCAGCGGGTCTCGGTTCCGGGCGTCGCCCGGTGCCGCCACCCCGGCGCAGTGGGACGGTTCGTCGTCGATCCTCCGCTGATTTGGGGGCACGTCGGGTAGGCGATCACCTGTATAACCACGGGACAGGGACACTGCTCTTGACCTAGTTAGCTAAGTTAGCTAGTATGAACGCATCCGAGTCAACATGCACGAAGCGAAGACAAATCTGTCAAAGCTTGTCGCCGCCGTCGAGTCTGGAGCTGCCTCAGAGGTCGAGATCGCGCGAGCTGGACAAGTGGTGGCCCGTATCGTGCCCGCTCGTCCTCGTAAGTCTCGGACGCCGGGCTACTGGTCCGGACGTGTTCGCCTCGGACCCGATTTCGACGATCTGCCCGAAGACATCGCTGCTGCATTTCGTGGCGATGAGCC
Source organism: uncultured Acidimicrobiaceae bacterium (assembly GCA_963736515.1). Taxonomy (GTDB): domain Bacteria; phylum Actinomycetota; class Acidimicrobiia; order Acidimicrobiales; family RAAP-2; genus Bog-473. Next base: position 227,964 of record CAVTPE010000017.1, read on the forward strand.
GTGAAGGCCCTCCTCGACACCCATATCTTGCTGTGGTGGCTGGCAGACGATCCGAGTCTTCCGCCGCTCGCAGCCGAGGCCATCACCAACCCAGATGTCGACGTGATCGTCTCGGCGGCGACTGCGTGGGAGATTGCCATCAAACGAGCCGCTGGTCGCCTCGAGGCTCCGGACGATCTTCTCGGCGCGTTGGAAGCAAACGACTTTGGCTCGCTGTCCGTCACGATCGCCCACGCCCTTGCTGCGGGAGGTCTTCCCGAGCACCACAGCGACCCATTCGACAGGATGCTTATTGCACAAGCTCGGACCGAGGGCTTGACGATCATCACGGTTGACCGTCGTTTCCCAGACTACGACGTTGATCTCTTTCCGTTGGATTGACCCAAGCCCGGCGAAGTGGGGCATTCACCCTCATCCCTCAATGCCCGAGAGAGCTCGTTGGAGTAGTGGCCGATAGCTTTCAACAGCCAGAGACAAGTCTTCGGTTTCCTCCGGAGGCCACCACCCCATGTCGTCGTGTTCGTCCGATGCAATGTGAGGAACCCCGATCCATTCCCTGACGACCCAAATGCGGCAATCAAAGTCCGGCAGCTGCAAGCGAGCGAACGCGGGATCGGTGGGTTCGGGGATCACTATCCCAAGCTCCTCGTGTAACTCCCTGACAAGAGCTACCGGCGGGGCCTCGTTCTCTTCGACGTGGCCGCCAGGAAGGTCCCAGACGTTCGGATACCAACGGCGACTGGCAGAACGGTGGCAGAGGAAGACCTTGTCAGCGTCGACGAGGAGACCAGCCACGACCTGATGGATGCCAACGGCCTGGCTCTTACTCATGCGATGCCAGTCTCACACTTCGGCGAGCCCCCTCCCGGCGAACGGGGTCACCCTTCTCAGCAAAGGGGCGTCAAGGTAGCATTGACGAAATGCGGGGACCTTCCGAGCCGCTGGACAAGAGTCTCACTTTGCTAATCAGGGCCAACCGAGAACTGAGAGTCGCCGAATTCAATCTTCGACGGCAAGTAACCGTCGCCCGCGGAACGGACATTCATGGGCCGCCATCGGTTACGCGCTAGGCGTTACGAAGCAGGCTGCACAACAAAGATTCGGTCGACCTGCGTGCGCGGAGTAGGCGTAGCTGCATCCCGGCGATATGCGACACCTCGGCCGGACGCCTGATTTCCCTGGAGCGATCACCTCTCGAAACGATAGAAACGATGGATGACAGAGACCAGCGCTGAGATTGCTGACATCATCATCGACTGCTCCGACCCCGAACTCATAGCCGGATTCTGGGCCAACCTTCTTGGGCGACCAATCGTAGGTAGGAAGGGTCCTTACGTTTGGTTGAAGAGGCTCGGGGGCGCTGGCGGATTGGGCTTCCAGCGGGTAGCAGAGCCAAAGGTCGGCAAGAACCGCGTTCACCTTGACATCTCCGCCCCCGACATCAGAGCCGTCAAGTCCAGGATTGAAGCTCTCAGTGGTCAGCAGATAGGCGGATACGAAGACAGTGGCTTCCTCGTCATGGCAGACCCTGAAGGAAACGAATTCTGCGTCGTCCCTACTGGACCTATCGACTTCGACGAGGAGGGACGGACCCACTACCTTGAAGACCTACGACCCTGACACTGCTACTTACGCGATGGCGTCGGGGGAACTCACCCACGACGCCCTGCCACAGCTCGTCGTGAGACCATGGAATCATGGACCCCCCGGATAGACGCCACATACATCATGACCGCGAGACCAGGTCGAGAAGTCACCCGTGAGCGACACCGATGGGCCGAAAGTGCCCGAGCTCGAACCGACCTTCCGTCACCTCGATGATCTCGATGTTCCCTGGCAACAGGTGCGCGCCGTGCGACTGGCGGACGGCACCGTCGCTTCGGTGTGGGAAAAGTGGCTGGCGTTGTCCGCTGATCCGCTCTATCTGTCGCTGTACGCGAAGCGGGATCCCGGAGTCATTCAGCGGAGACATGGTCACCTCAGCCCGCACGTCGTTATGGTCCTCGACGGCGAGATCCTCTGCGGTGACCGGCGATGCCCGGCTGGCACCCACATCGAGCTGCCCCAGGGAGCCGCCTTCGGCCCCTTCGAGGCTGGGTCCGAGGGAGCCACACTCTTTGAAGTCATGATGGGGGACCCTCGGGGCTGGGGGGACGATCCGGCCTCCTTCGAGCGCCTGCTCGAACAGCGCGGCGCTGAGCCTCTCCCCGATCCCCCGATCGAGCTGCCGCCGTGGCTCGAGGACCTCCGAGGACGCTTGGTTACGGACTGAATCGTCGGTGATTTCGAACTGACTCGGTTTCGCGATTTGATGCGTCCACCTGCTGCCATGCTGCCCTTCAGCCGGCGTACCGGGGCATTTAGCGTTGGTTCTGGGCATCCACCGATTTGGCGGAAGCCCTTCGTAGGGTGCGTCGGGTCGGTTCTTCTGGCTTGACTTTACGGGGGCCGGAGCGAGCGAGAGCTCGACTCCACAACAGTGATCGTCGACCAGACGAGCCTCCCCGACGCACGTGCATCCCTTTTCTGGAACTCGGCGGCCGATCACGGAATCGGACCCCTGCTTCTGAATGTCTGGATGGTCACACCCCTGCGGAACGTGCAGCGGTCGACGAGGAGAGCCGACTGATCAGCCACACACAGAGAAAGGACCACGCGATGAACGAAGTGAGGTTGGGCATCGACGTCGCCTGTCGGGCCGACCACTGGGCCAGCCTGGCCGACGAGCGAGGTGAGTTCATCTGGTCGTCGTGGCGGTTCCGCACGACGACGACCGATCTCGAGCGCCTGTGGGCCAAGATCCCCGCCGATGCGTCGGTGACGGTCATCCTCGAGCCGACGCAACGCCTGGGTGCCGCTGTCGGCCTGGCTCCAAGCACGCGGCGCCACGGTGATCTTGGTGCCGCCCGAGCAGTCGGCCGACCTGCGGGACTACTACAACAAGCACACCAAGACCGATCGGCTCGATTCACGGGTGCTGGCCCGTCTGCCGTTGCTGCACCCCGAGGGTCTGCGGGGCATCGACAACCTCGGCCCGGCCGAGTCACTGCGCCGGGCTGTGCGTCACCGCTTCAGCCTGGTCAAGCGCCGCAGCGCGGCGAGCCTACGTCTCGATGCACTCGTCGAGCTGCTCGGTCCGGGATGGGCCGACTGCCTCGGATCGGCCACGGCGTCGAAGACCGCCCTGGTCATCTTGGAGAAATACGCCGATCCACGTGCTCTCAAGCGTCTCGGGCGCACCCGGCTCGCCGCGTTGTTGATCCGCTCGAGTGCGGGACTGTGGCGCCAGGACAAAGCCGACGAGCTCTTGGCCATGGCGAACGAGACCCTGGCGCTGTGGTCATGCGGGGGCATCGACTTCAGCGAGTTGGCCCACGACATCGCTTCGGAGGTCAGAGTGCTCCGCTGCCTCGACGACGAGATCGCGGCGGCCGACAAGCGGATCGCCGTCCTCTATGACGAGGCCGATCCCAAGGGCATTGTCCGCTCGACCCCGGGGCTCGGGCCCGTCCTCTCGGCCGCCATCTTGGGCAACGCGGGCGACTTCAACCGCTTCGCCAACCTCGCCGGCGTGCGCTCCTTCACCGGCTTTGTCCCCAAGATCGACCAGTCCGGACTGGTAGCGGGACACAAGGGCATCACCAAGGCGGGTGACGCCGGCCTGCGCCAGGCCCTCTACCTGGCAGCCGACCACGCCCGGCACATCGACCCGACCCTCGCCCAGCGCTACTACCGATTGGTCATGGTCGAGGGTAAGCACCACAACTCGGCGTTGTGCTCTGTCTCGGCCGTCCTCATCACCCGGATCGCCGCCTGCTGGCGCAAAGGAGAGCTCTACGAACTACGAGATGAAGACGGCCAAGCGATCACCGAGGCCGAAGGCAGGGCGGCGTGTGTCGACCGCTTCAAGATTGACCCGAAAGTCCGGGCGGCCCGTCGTCGGATCACGTCAGCCAAAACCCTCAAGAACAGGGCGGCGGGTCGAGGCAGAAAGGAGTCGGCCCGAAAGGTCGCTCCGGCCACCGACCCGCCACGAAAGGAAGCTAGCGAAAATGTGGCTTGAAGGGCTTGACTGCCGTTAGGAACTCACCCTCCTGCCCGTCTCCCGGAGTCGTCCTCAACGCCTCGTGCACGGTGGCACCTATCCTGCTCTGAGCAAGCCTGCAGAGTGCATGGAGAGTCCGGGATGCCCAACCCGATTTACGCGGCCTACCAGGCCGTTGACCCATATTTCGATTTGGTTCGAGGGGCGCTTGGCGACAGCGTGGATGGAGATCATTTCTTCGACATCGTCTCTGATGACGTGGTTTATGAAGTCCTCTACGAGTTTCCGGGTTGGCCTCGTGTTATCCACGGGCGGGCTGACCTAATGAGCCAGTTCAAGGGTTATGGGGACAACATCGGCCTTGAATCCGCAGATAATTTGGTTAGCCGCAAGGCGGACGCCGGTCGAGTCTTCGTCATCGAATATGAAGTGCACGGGACCATCCTCGCGACAGGTGTCAGGTATGACAATCGGTTCTGTTCAATCATCGAGATTGAACGTCGGAGAATCGCTCACTGGAGGGACTACATGGACTCTCTTGCAGCTTGGAACGCTTTGACGGCGCAAACTCAATAGCAGCAAGTCGGCTGACTCGAATCAGTTCGTCTTTCCCAAAGTGCCGCACCGTGTCACCGAGCCGGCGTACTGGGCCGGTTGGCTCTAGGCAGTTTCGAACAAGGTCAAGAAGCGATCCAGACCTCGCGTGCCCAACGAGAGAAGCTGCGGCAGGATCACCGTCACGATGCCAAGCGCTGCCGCACCACCGTCCCGGCTTGCTTGGTCCCCGAACGTGACCGTAGCGGACGGCTTGACTCCCAGCTGATCGAGCGCCAACTGGAAGATCCGAGGATCCGGCTTCTGGACGCCGTGTTCGAATGAGAGAACGTACGTGTCGATGTGCCGTCAAGATCTGCCGCCTCGAACTCTGGGCGAAAGTCAAAGTGGATGTCACTCACGACGGCCACCGCTGTCCCCCTGTCCCGCAGGTTGTCGAGGAATGACGCAACGTCGACGTAGAAGGGGTGATTCGCAGAATCGAAGTCCAGCTCATAGAGCGCCACCGCCAGCTCCTCATCAAGGTGGGCGCGCCGGACCAATTGAGATTGTGGTCATGATGACGTTCGGCGCTGGTGTCCTCGGTCAGGAATCCCCGCTTGATGTCGTCTTCAGCCGCCGCCCGGGCGAGGGCTGAAACGACCCGATCGATCTCGCCGTCCTCTGGGACGCGATCTACGGCGGCATAAGCGCGTTCAAGCCACCATGCGTCTGGGAAGTCTGCGACGAGAGTGCCTCGCCAATCGAGGAGCGCTGCCTCCACAAGACTATTTTGGCGGGTTGGAGTTCTCGTTGTTGGACTCTGTGCGGCCAACACCCGTCATGGATCCTGGTTCGTCCAGTCCGTTCTCGAGCATGGGCTCACCGTGCCGGCGATGATGTGGAACGGCCTGTCAACCTCCCGCGCGGAGGTCCGGCGGACTGCCTTTTGACCGCGACGCACCAGAGGTGCGGCGCTCGATCGCTCTTGAGCAGTCGGAGGGGCCCCGGTGTCAACACGGAGCGCCCGGAGCCCGAAGGGTGAGGACGAACGGTGTTGACGCCGGGGTGGAGGCTGCTACTCGTGTCCCCGTGCCGATGACGGTGGTGGTCGAGCGAGCCATCGACGACGCGCCGGAGCGCAGTGGATCGGAGAACCGCCACGATGATGTACGCGAGTCGGAATCGCAGTAAAGCCATTCGCAGGTAGTTGCCTCTGAATCGGGGCGCCCGTGACGCCCTCGCGAAGAAGGACGCTGGGCGTAACGCCGGCGAGGATCGGATCTGCTGCGGCGGTGCTCCGGCGCGTCGTGGAGGGCTCGCTCAGACGCGGCGCCGATCGCGCGCTGAGCGACGGGGAGAGCACGGTGTCAGGCCTCGGCCACCATCTCGGCCCAGAGGAACCCGGCGAGCTCGCGGGCGATGGCAGCAGCGACGACCGAGCGCACGTTCTTGTGGGCAGCGAGTTGGCGGAACCGCCGCGACAAGCGGATCTGCGCGGCCCACGAGCGGGCCACGGTCTCGGGGGGTAAACCTTGTTGGCGCTCTCTGATGCCGGCTCCGACATTAGGGCTGTGCTGGTCGGCCCAGGCCACATGAGCACGACGGACGACCAGGTTGACATGCACCTCGAGATCGATGTCATCCCCGTGTCCGATGTCGACCGAGCCAAGGCGTTCTACGACAGCCTGGGTTGGAGGTTCGACGCCGATGAGGCCCCTCTCGCGGGCCTTCGCATCGTCCAGTACACGCCTCCGGGCTCCGGTGCCTCGATCACGTTTGGCGAGGGACTCAACGAAGCCGCGCCCGGATCGGCCGTGGCGGGGCTGACCGTCTCTGACATCAAAGCGGCCCATGACGAACTCGCCAGCCGTGGCATCGACGTGAGCGACGTGTGGCACGGCCCGCCGTTCCCCGTCGAAGCGCGTCAACCCGGCCGCGACCCCGAGGGCAATAGCTACGGATCTTTCTTTTCCTTTGACGATCCCGATGGCAATCTGTGGCTCGTCCAGGAGGTCACCGCGCGGCTCGCCGGCCGAATCTGATTACGGCATCTGAATCTACGGTCAGGCACCTCGGCACTTTCGAGATAGCCGCGCAGGGGCGCGAACCGTATTAGTTGGACAGGAGCAGGCATCGTCGCTGGGCCGGGAAAAGCCCAGGTTGGAACCTGCGCGTGATCGTCCGTTGGCTTAAGCTCCCCGTCAATCGTCGCCCGACCGCCAGGAGATGCACGATGAGGCCGCCAACCGGCCAATGGGTTCGTGTTGTCGACTGGGAGGGTTGACATGATCGAGCTTCTAGCCGAGGTGATCGACGCACACGGCGGTATGGACCGCTGGAATGCATACGAGCAAGTGGAGGCCTCGATCGTCTCCGGAGGTGGCTTTTTCGCGCTTAAGGGTGTAATCCAGGACTCAGATCCCCGCCGCATGACGGTGCGGCTTCATGAGCAGCGCTCGTCGGTGCTTCCCTATGGTGCACCGGACCAGCGTTCGGTATTTACACCGGATCGGATCGCGATCGAGAAGGTGGACGGCACGGTCGTCGCGGAACGCTTTGCGCCGACGGACTCGTTCGCTGGCCATCAAATGCACACACCGTGGGACCCACTGCACCGTGCCTACTTCAACGGCGAGGCGCTGTGGACCTATCTGACGACGCCGTTCTTGCTGGCGGGGGGTGGTGTGCAAGTCGAGGAGACAGAGCCCTGGAAGCAGGGTGATGACACCTGGCACGTGCTACGCGCCCGATTCCCTGGCTCCATCGAGACGCACAGCCGCATCCAGGACTTTTTCTTCGACGAGAGCCGCATTCTGCGCCGGCACGACTACCAGGTGAACATCGCCGGAGGATTCCCAGCGGCGCAACTGATATCGGGACATGTGCGCGTTGGCGGAATCACCGTTCCGACCAAGCGCCGTGCCTACACGCGGGGCCCTGACCGACAGCCCATCCTTGACATGTTGATGGTCAACATTGAATTCAGCAATGTGGAGTTCAGCTGAAGTCCCAGTGGGACGGGGCAACCGCAGCGCTACACGCGATTGTTCGAAGGATTGTCCCGATCTAGCGATCGGAAACACCCTATGGTTCGGATGAGACCAGGTCATTGGGACCCGTTGTCGTCGAAATCCTGGTCAAATGAGGCGACTCGCGGGCTGCCTTGGATCTCAGACCATCATGCAATTGACAGAAGTCGTCACCCTAGTGTGGCGTAGTGACCGACTGGGCTTCTTGGGGGACAGCAGTGGGCACTTTGGTCTTAGCAGGGGCCACCTTTGCGTCGGTTCGTTCTGCCAATCGTGCCGGGCGCAACGCAGAGCGAGTTCTTCAGGTCGGCCTGCGACCCGTCCTCTTCGCGTCCCGTTCTCACGAAGCAGTCCAGACGATCCGGTGGGGAGACGGACACTGGGCCGCGTTAGCTCCCGGTCGAGCCGTGCTGGAGGAGCAGGACGGCATCATCTATCTGGCCTTGTCATTGCAGAATGTCGGAGCGGGAATTGCGGTCCTGCTTGGATGGAGAGTCGACACTTTCGAAATCCTGAATCCTCACGCGTCCTTTAACGAGATGCGTGCAGCGCCGCTTCTGGTTCGTCCCGACCCTGCCACTTTCCGTCCACAGACTCAAGATCAGTTTTCGCCCCCCGGCGACGTCAGCTACTGGGGCGCAGCCATCAGGACCCCCGACGACCCGGACCGTCCCCGGGTGGAGGCCGCGCTCATAGGACCGAACCCACTGATCGTGGACTTGCTCTACGGCGATCACGAGGGCGGGCAGCGAACCATCAGCCGTTTTGCGATCACCCGTTATCCCGATACCAATGATGAATGGTTCCTCAGCGCAGTACAGCACTGGTATTTGGACCGGGATGATCCCCGGTAAACGGCTTCTAATGACATTCCGAAAAGCGAGCGTAGACCGCTGATCTCCCTCCAGCGGGTGCGTGGACCCGGGAGAATCGAGTGCCGTCGGCTATCCCATAAGTGCCGGTACGGGCAACGCGAAGTCGCCTGGATGCGGGCCACCGTTCGCTAAATCGTGGGGATTTTCATTAAGCCCCGGGCCGCCGTTGTGCGTGCGGAACGAGGATACCCACGTAGCCAGCTGCTCCTCGCCGAAAGCACAGAAGGGATCGGAAGCGCCAACGGCGCGACCGTTCCCCCGACATGCTTGCCTCGGTCGCCTCCGCCACGCTGAGCGGTGCCGTCGGCCGCCCCGTCTCGGTCGAGGTCCACGTCTCCAACGGACTGCCCGGCTTCACCATCGTCGGCCTGCCCGACGCCGCCGTGCGCGAGTCGCGCGATCGTGTCCGGGCCGCCGTCCTCTCGTCCGGTCTGCCCTGGCCGCTGCGCCGGGTCACCGTCAACTTGGCGCCATCGGGCATCCGAAAGGGGGGCGCGGGCCTCGACCTGCCGATCGCCGTCGGCCTGCTCGTCGCCACGGGTGAGCTGCCCCCGGGTTCCACCGAGGGCCTGGCCTTCTGCGGGGAGCTGGGGCTGAACGGGTCGTTGCGCCACGTCCCCGGCATGATCGCCCTGGCCGATGCCACCACCCCGCTCGGGCTGGTGGTGCCGCTTGGTGACGTGCGGGAGGCCGCCCTCGTTCGAGGCAGCGACGTGCTCGGGGCCGCGACCCTGGGTGACCTGGCCCGAGTGCTGCGTGGCCAGACGGACTGGCCCGAGCCGCCGGCTCCGTCCCCCTCGTCCGATCACGGGGCACACCGCGTCCCCGACCTGGCCGACGTGC
>CAVTPE010000018.1:0-10748 GCA_963736515.1 uncultured Acidimicrobiaceae bacterium
ACCAGGTCTGCGACGACATCAGAACTCACCGCCGCCTCCTCGGGGGCCCCTTCGGCCTCTTCCCGTTCCGCCTCCGGCGCCTCGGCGACGTCTTCTTCGTCGCCGCTCGCCAATGCTTCCTCTGCTTGTGAATGCGTCATATCGCTCATGTCGCGCTACTTCGTGAAGAGAAGCGTGATCAGCTTCCCGAAGGCGAGGTTCAACACGAAAATCAGGCTGATCATGATGATCAGCGTCGTCAGCACCACCGAGGTGTAGTTGATGAGCTCAGAGCGGGACGGCCATGCGACCTGGCGCATCTCGTCGCGGACCTCGCGGACGAACTGCACGGGCGTCGTGCGCTTGCGTCCCTGTTGCCGGGTTCTCGGTTGGCGCGGACCACCCGTTGTCGTACTCGCGGGCGCTTTGCGGGTAGCCGGAGACCCATCGGCCTCCATCTGCCCTTGGCGCTGCATCATGCGCTTGGTCTCGCGGTTCACGACTCTTGCCTCACATACTTCGTTTGCGGGTTGCTACGTCCAGGGCAGGGCAGGAGGGACTCGAACCCCCAACCGCCGGTTTTGGAGACCGGTGCTCTACCAGTTGAGCTACTGCCCTCGGTGGGGTGCCTTCGGTTGCCCTCAAGCAGGTGGTTCTTCCCCCTGACCTGGGGATCGGCTTGCCAGAGTAGCACCGGCAGGCCCCGGGTGACTCAGCGGGTCTCCTTGTGCAGGGTGTGCTGGCGGTCCCAGCGGCAGAACTTCTTCATCTCGATCCGCTCACGGTCATTGAGCTTGTTCTTGGTCGTGATGTAGTTACGCCGCTTGCACACCTCGCAGGCCAGCGTGACCTGGACCCTCTTCTCGTTCTTGGGCATGTTCAATCCTTCCTGGTCACTGCCCGGGGCACCCGTCCCCGGATCTGGTAGCGGCGGCGGGACTCGAACCCGCGACAACACGATTATGAGCCGTGTGCTCTGACCAACTGAGCTACGCCGCCATGGGCGAGCCCCCTGTCGGAATCGAACCGACGACACCAGCCTTACCATGGCTGTGCTCTGCCGACTGAGCTAAGGGGGCGCCGCGGCTACCTTCCGCGAAGGGTCAATGATAGCCAGGGCTCGAGGCGAGTTGCCTCCGCTCCGCTGGTTTCCGCACGTCAACAGTACCATCGGCGGATGCGGATCCGACTCGCCGAGCTGGCCGACGCCGAAGCCATCCGGGCCATCTACAACGTCGAGGTGCTCGAGAGCACCAACACCTTCGACATGGTGCCCCGCAGCCCGGCCGAGCAGGAAACCTGGATCCTCGAGCACAGCGGCGTCCACCCGGCCCTGGTGGCCGCCGAGCCCCCGGACCCGCGGCCCGGCGGCCGGGTCGGGGCCAACGGCGAGATCGTCCTCGGCTTCGGCTCGCTCTCGGCCTTCCACGAGCGCTCGGGGTATTCGGCCACGGCCGAGAACTCCGTCTACGTCGACCGCGCCCAGCGCGGCAAGGGGGTCGGCAAGGCGCTGCTCGCCCAGCTCCTCGTCCTGGCCTCAGCCCACGGCTTCCACTCGGTCATCGCCCGGATCGCCGGCCACAACGAAACCTCGATCGGCCTGCACGAGGCGGCCGGCTTCGAGCTGGTCGGAGTCGAGCGCGAGGTCGGGCGCAAGCACCGCCAATGGCTCGACGTGGTCGAATTGCAGCGGCTGCTGTAGATCCCTGGGACGGGTGGAGCCGGCCGGCCGGCTCAGGACTCGAGCGCCGCGCTGGTGGCCGGCAGGGCGGCCAGGCGCGACCGGTCGATCCGCCACGATGTCGTCCAGTTCCCCAATGGGACGATGGCCACGGCCCACAGCACCATGACCGCCAGCACCATGCTGGCGGGGTCCGTGCGCACCAATTCGCTCAGCAGGTCGGCGCCTCCGGTGAGCCCGATGAACGGCGCCACGGTCGACAATCCGAGGACGGCGTAGAGCCAACGCCCCGTCACCACGGGCGCCACGAGGATGATCCCCCAGGTGAGGTACCACGGTTGGACGACGGGCCCGAGGACGACGAAGGCCATCATGGTGGCGCCCAGCGCGCCCAGCACACCCGATGCGCTCGCGATGCCGCAGGCAGTAGATCGCGATGGCGGCGGCGCCGATCAGCCCGATGGCCCGGGTCAGCGTGAGCACGCCGCCCAGGCCGACGCCGATGCCCACGACGTGGGCCGATCCGCTGATGAGGAGTCCGAAGCCCGTCGCCGGAGCCATCCACGAGCGCACGGTGCCCGGGAGTCCCCAGATTGGCGATCCAGCCCCAGCCGAGGCCCGACACCAGGGACAGCACCCCCATGACAGCCACGGTGATCAGGCCGGAGCGAACGACCTTGCGGGCGCGGCTGGCGCCAGTCGGCAAACGGCCCGGCCCAATCCCACGCGACGTACACGATGCCGATGGCCGCCGGCACCTTGATGGAGGCAGCGAGCGCGCACAGCACCACGCCCCAGGCAGGATGGAACGAGCGTGCTGCCGTGATGCCGGCCAGGAGCAGACCCACCATGATGGCGTCGTTGTGCGCGCCGCCCACCAGGGCGAGCAGCGTGAGGGGGTTGAGCACCGCCAGCACGAAGGCCGGGCCCGGGTCCCGGCCGAAGGAGCGGGCCAGCTTCGGGATGCAGTAGGCGATCAGTGCGATGCCGGCAACGGACTGCAGGCGGAGCAGCACGACGGTGATCAGGGCGTGATGCAGGCTCAGCGACGCGGACATCCGGCCAGCATCAAGAAGAGCGGGCCGTAGGGAGCGGGCGTGTTCGCCCACAGGGGATCGACCCCCGAGTTGTACGGCCCCGAGCCCAGTGTTCCCGGCCCGTACTGGTAGGGGTTGATGTGGTGGCTCATCATCTCGCCCTGGGCGGCGTAGGAGAACACGTCCCGGCTGAAGAGCGGTGCCACGACCAAGAGGGGCATGATCCACAGCGCGAGCATGTAGGCGAGTGGGCGGATCGGCACGCCGCCGCGCTCCCGGAGCGTCTGGAAGAGCCCGAACCACACGCGCACGAAGAGGACCATCCCGCCGTAGACGGCGACAACGCCCGGCAGCATGAGGGTGGTCGAGGGCCAGTCAGCCTCGCCGAAGAACCAGGTGCCCCCCATTTCCAATTTGAAGGGCGAGCTCGGCAGCGACGCGCCGACGCAGATGGAGACGACGGCGAGGAAACCCAGGAGCGCGGGCCGGCGCAGGAACGACCAGTCCTCGGGGTCGCCCTCTTCCGCTTCGACTCGCTCGGTGAGCGTGGCACCACCGGTGAGGCGGAGATGCATCGCATCGGCCCGCATGGAGACACGACGGAGGCGCGCGCTGACCCGATCGAGAACCGGTGTTGACGTCGACATCGCGCTCTCGTCCACGGGGTAGTCAGTCTCGCTTGTCAGTCCGGGCGCTACGGAGCCCGGCGGGGGGAGGATGGGCTCACGCCCGGGCAGCAGGTACCCGCAATCGATCTGAAACAGCATTGTAACGGCAGCCGACGGGTCGCCCGGGGCCAGTCGTCCCAACGGCCGTATCGGCGGAAATGCGTGGGCCGGGAAGGATTTGAACCTCCGTAGGTGTTAACCGGCAGGTTTACAGCCTGCTTCCTTTGGCCACTCGGACACCGACCCGCTGGGGACTGAGATTAGCCCGGCCCGGCACGCGGGACCGGCAGGTGGCGACGGTACGCTGAGCTCATGCCCACGTTTGACATCGTTTCGGAAGTCGACATGCAAGAGGTGCGCAACGCCGTCGACCAGGCCAACCGGGAGGCCGCCACCCGCTTCGACTTCAAGAACACCGACTCCGCCGTTGAGCTGAGCGAGACCGAGCTCGTGCTCCGCTCCTCGACCGAGGACCGCCTGCGGGCGCTCCACCAGGTCCTCGACGAGAAGCTGGTCAAGCGCCAGGTATCCCTGAAGGCCTTCGAGGACGCCAAGGTCGAAGAGGCGCAGAAGAGCACGGTCCGCCAGAAGATCGCCATCCGGGCCGGCATCTCGTCGGACCACGCCAAGCGCCTGAACAGGTTCATCAAGGATCTCGGGCTCAAGGGAGTGTCGTCGCAGACCCAGGGCGATCAGCTCCGGGTCACCGGCAAGAAGCGGGACGACCTCCAAGAGGTGATCGCCAAGTGCAAGGCGGAGGATTTCGGCATCCCGTTGCAGTTCGAGAACTTCCGGGACTGACGCCGCTCCAGCGGCCCGGAGGTCAGTGCGGGAGAGGTCAGTGCGGACGGGTCAGTGCGGCCCGGCGCTGGTCGACGTCTCCTCCTCTTCCTCTGCCTCTTTTTCTTCCTCTTCGTGCACGAGGTGCTCGTCGAACTCGTCGAGCTCGGTACGGAACATGCGGTTGAACATGAGGAGCTTGGCGACCCAGAAGACGGCGAACGAGAGGACGTTCGCAAACAGGACCAGCACAGTGGTCTCGAAGTGGTCCAGCCCGTACTTGATGGAAATGTGGCGGGCCACCGCGGCGCCCACGATAGAGAAGGCGATGCCGATCGCCGCGAGGGTCCAGAAGGGCACGACCTCCTTCATGAAATGCGACCGGCCGTGCTTGCCCCAGGCCCACTTCCGATTGAGCCAGTACGACGGGAACGTGGCGACCACATTGCCGAAGATGGTGCTCGGCACCTCGGTCCAGAGGTGCAGCACGCCGTAGACGATGGCGATGACGAAGAGCGAGACGGCGGTCGAGATCACCGACACCATGGTGTAGCGGAAGATCTTCCTGCCTTCGTGCGTGTGCAGCCAGTCGTTTACCGCCTGGAGCCGGGTGCGCACGGTGTCACCTTATCCCGGTCCGGCGATTCAGTCCCGGTCAGTCGCCTTTGCGCCCGCTGTGAGCAACCGGTTACTCCGGGCGACCTCTCCGAACCAGTGTGCGCTCGGTTTAGGCCGGCGCTCGAAGGTCCCCGGGGCCACCGCCACCAGCCCGAACTTGGGGCCGTAGCCCAGGTGCCACTCGAAATTGTCCAGCAGGCTCCACACGAAGTACCCCCGGAGGTCGATGCCCTCCCCCAGGCACCGATGGGCGCTCCGGAGGGCGTCGGTGACGAAGGCGATCCGCTCGGTGTCGTCCGCGGTGGCGATGCCGTTCTCGGTCACCACGACCGGCCGCCCGCTCACGGCGGCGGCACGCCGCACCGTGTGCTCGACCGCCTGGGGCCAGCGCTCGTCTCCCATTTGGGTCAGCGGGACATCGGGGTCGTTCGGGGCCAGTCCGTCGGGGCCGAAGCGCATGCGGGTGTAACACTGCACGCCGACGAAGTCGTCGCTCCCGGTGGCACGGAGAAAGACGTTCTCGAGCATCTCTTCGGCAGCATCGCGGAGTGGCTCCCCACCCTCGGTGGCGGTGATCTCCGCCATGGAGAGCGTGAGCCCGACCGGGAATTCGCCAGGCCCCGAGCGCAGGGCATCGACGGCCAGGCGATGGGCGCGGACCATCGCCTCGTTCACAGCGGCGTAGCGGGTGAAGTCCTCCTTGACGCCGGGCGGGTACTGGCCCTGGAAGTAGCCCATGACGGCGACGACGTTGGGCTCGTTGATGGTGCAGGCCCATCCGATGAGGTCGCCGAGGTGCGCCGCCGCGCGCTCGACGAAGCGGGCGAAGCGATCGGGGGCGTCGGGCGCCTCCCAACCCCCCCGCGCGGTGAGCCAACGTGGCGTCGTGAAGTGGTGGAAGGTGACGACAGGGATGATCCCGTGCCCGTGGCAGGCCGCGCACACACGGCGGTAGTGCTCGAGCGCGGCGAGGGAGAACTCACCTTCGGCCGGCTCGATCCGGCTCCACTCGAGCGAGAAGCGGTACGCGCCGAGGCCCATGTCGGCCACGAGCTGGATGTCCTCCCGCCAGCGATGGAACGAGTCACACGCATCCCCACTCGGTTCGACGGTGCCCGATGCGGGATCGTGCTCCCACGCCCACCAATCGTTGTTCACGTTGCCGCCCTCGATCTGGTGCGCCGCCGTGGCGACACCCCAGACGAACCCGGTTGGGAAAACGAGCTCGTCCTCCTTGGCCTGCTGTCTCGCTGCGGTCACACCGCCGCAGGGTAGTTGGGGTCGCGTCGTCCATGCTCTGCTGCGCCCGCTGCGGCAGCCTGCGAACATGGGCGAATGGGCGCGTCCTTGGAGTTCCTCGTCAACCTGCTTGACCTCGAACCCATTGAGGTCAACATGTTCCGGGGTATCCAGCCCAACGAGGAGCGCCAGCGCGTCTTCGGCGGCCAGGTGGCCGGGCAGGCACTGATGGCGGCCGGGCGGACGGTGGAGCACGGCCGGGTGCATTCGCTGCACTCGTACTTCCTGCGGCCCGGCGACCCCAACGTTCCCATCCTCTACGAAGTCGACCGGATCCGTGACGGGCGCTCTTTCACAACTCGTCGCGTCGTCGCTGTGCAGCACGGGCGAGCCATTTTCAACCTCTCGGCCTCCTTCCACGACCTCGAGGAGGGCCTGGAGCACCAGCTGCCCATGCCCGAGGTGCCCGAGCCCGAGTCGCTGGCGCCGCTCTACGAGCGGCTGGAGCCGTGGAAGAACGAGTTGACCGAGTGGTTCGACCGGCCCCACCCCATCGACCAGCGGCACATCGGGGTGCTCCCCTGGCACTCCAAGGAAAAGGGCGAGCCCTTTCAACGCCTCTGGATCCGGGCAGACGGCGAGCTCCCCGACGACCCGCTCCTCCACGCCTGCGTGGCGACCTACGCCTCGGACATGTCCCTCTTCGACACCATCCTCGCCCCGCACGACACGAGTTGGGACGACCCGGAGTTCATGGGCGCCAGCCTGGACCACTGCATGTGGTTCCATCAGCCCTTCCGGGCCGACGAATGGCTGCTCTACGACACGGACTCACCCATTGCCGCCCAGGGGCGGGGCCTGGCTCGTGGCTTCCTGTTCGACCGCCAGGGGCGCTTGTGCGTCTCGCTCGCTCAGGAGGGTCTGGTCCGCTTGCGCACACGGCGCGCCCGCTGATTCAGCGTTGCTGCATCGGGGTGTAGTCGCGCTCCTCGGAGCCGATGTAGAGCTGGCGCGGCCGCGAGATCTTGGAGTCCTGGTCGAGCATCTCCTGCCAGTGCGCGAGCCACCCCGCCGTGCGCGGGATGGCAAAGAGAACGGGGAACATCTCGAGCGGGAAGCCCATGGCCTGGTAGATCAGACCCGAGTAGAAGTCCACGTTCGGGTACAGCCGCCGTGACGTGAAGTACTCGTCGTTGAGCGCAATCTCCTCCAGCTTGAGCGCGATGTCGAGGAGCGGGCTCTTGCCTGTCACCTCGAACACCTCGTCCGCGGTCCGCTTGATGATCGTGGCCCGTGGGTCGTAGCTCTTGTAGACACGGTGCCCGAAGCCCTGCAACCGCTGGCCGCCCGTCCCCGCTTTGACCGTGGCGATGAAGTCCGGCACGTTCTCGATGCTCCCGATGTCGGTCAGCATCCGAATGACCGCCTCGTTGGCGCCCCCATGCCGAGGACCGTACAGGGCGGCGGCCGCGGCGGCCGTGGCCGAGTAGGGGTCGGAGTGCGATGACCCGACCACGCGCATGGCCGTGGTCGAGCAGTTCTGCTCATGGTCGGCATGCAGGATGAACAGGATGTCCAGGGCCCGGGCCAGGACAGGGTCGGCTTCGAAGCGCGGCTCGGCGACTTTCCAGAGCATGGAGAGGAAGTTGGGAACGAAGTCGAGTGAGTTGTCGGGGTAGACGAAGGGCATGCCCACGCTGAATCGATGCGCCGCCGCGGCCAGGGTCGGCATCTTGGCGATGAGGCGGATGATCTGCTTGTTGCGGGAATCGGGATCGAAGATGTCCTTGGCGTCGAGATAGAAGGTCGACAGGGCGGCGACGGCCGAGACCAACATCCCCATCGGATGGGCGTCGTAGTGGAAGCCCTCGAGGAACCGCTTGCGGACGTTCTCGTGGATGAAGGTGTGGTACGTGACATCGTGGCGCCAGTCCGCGAACTGCTCCTCGTTGGGCAGCTCGCCCTTCAGCAGGAGATAGGCCACCTCCAGGTAGGTCGAGTTTTCTGCCAGTTGCTCAATGGGATAGCCCCGGTAGCGCAGGATGCCGGCGTCCCCGTCGAGAAAGCTGACGGCACTCTCGCAGGCCGCCGTCGACATGAAGCCGGGGTCGAAGAACCACACCCCGGGCAGGAGCTTGGCCCAATCCTCCGCTGCGACCCCGCCGTTGACGAGCGGAATCTCAATGGACTCACCATTGCGGTTGTCCGTGATCGTGATGCTCTCGGCCACGTGAAGAGCCCTCCAGTCCCTGAATTCTGTGCGTCCCGATCCTAGGACCAGCGGCAGGTCGGGTCGATACGCGGATCGCGCGGCCAAGACCGGGTCCGACGCTCAAGTTGCGGGAGCGACCTGCAGTTGCTGCTGGACGGCGGTGCCGGCCGTGAGGGTCTGCCCGGGTGGGGGTATCACCTGGACCGTGAGCACATAGGCGGTCGACGACTTCACGGGCATGGTCACCTCCGGGAGCGTGATGGAGGCACCCAGGGCGAGGGACGTCCCCCGGGCTTGGCTGGTCGCCGCGCCAGTCGTCTGATCGGCCAGCGAGTACCGGACCGAGACGTGCGGTTCATCGGACGAGCCCTGGTTGGCCAAGACCACGGTCACCCCGATCTGGGAGGTGGGGCTGAGCACGGACACGGCCGCTGACACGCCTTGGGGTGTCGGCAGGGCGGGCGGGCTCAGCCGCACCGTCCGCAGCACGACGTAGTGCGTCGCCGACAGGGTGGACGACGTGGCCAGGAGATCGACCTGCGCCGCCACGCTCCCGAGTTGCCAGACCTGCGGGTGGGTCACCCAGACCGATGGAGGAAGCCTCCCGTGACCGGTATCGACGGCCAGGGAGTGCCGCACCGAACGGTAGAGCGCATCGGATCGGGTGAGCAGCGCGCCAGCCGCTGCGATGCGATTCGTCGCTTGCGCCGCCGAGAGGAGCGGGCCCCGACCAGGGTTGGTCGCCGTGGCATCCGACGGAGTGTCAGCGGGCGGTATGGGCTGCATGCCGAGAAACCCGTCCACGGCGGCACGCAGTTGCCTCATGGACTCGGCCCTCTCGGCGAAAACGGCGGTGAGCTGCGTTGCCACCGGTCCCAATGGGGTCGCCCCGGCGGCGAGGTCCGCCCGTGACGACTGGTCGGAGGTCTGCTGCACCGCGCTGTCGAGGGTCGCCTGCAACCCCTGCCGGGTTTGCGCCTGCAGGTTGTTGACGACCCGGCGCACCGTCACCGACGTGGCGTTGGACTGGTCGGCCACAACGGTGCCCTGCGCCGCCAGGGAGCGGTCGGAGTTGGCGTCATAGCCCTGCGACTGCCGCGATACCTGGGTGAGACCGCCCACAATCAATGCGAGCACGATCACCGCTGCGACGAGCAGGATGAGAGGTCGGGCCGAGGATCGACGGCGCGCGCGGCGGCGTGGCCTGCGTGGCGGCATCGGCAGAGGAAACTACTGCGACAGCAGAGGCTTTACACCGCGAGGAAGGATGCGTCCGGGGTCTCCCCGGACGTGGTGAGCGTGCTGGCGCTCTTCCTCCACTGCACCGTGGGGGCGATGGCCCGTGCGTCCACCCGGTTCCGGTGGCGCTCCACGAGCTCCAGAATCTGGCCAATGACCTCGTCGGTCAGGAGATGCGGCTGAAGGCCCAGGTCGAGGAGTTTGGTGTTGGAGGCGTGGAAGTAGTGCTCTTCGTTCTCGACCCGCGGGTTGGACAAGCCCTCCGCGATTCGACCCGCGTCGGGCAGACCTGCTTGACCATCTGCGCCATGTCGCGCACGGAGAACGATTCGGTGAATTGGTTGAAGACCCGGAACTCGCCGCGATCAGCAGGGTTCTCGAGCGCCAGGGTCACGCAAGCCAGTGTGTCGCAGATGTTCAGCATGCCTCGTGTCTGGCCGCCGGCGCCGTAGACGGTCAGCGGGTGGCCCGTGACGGCCTGCACGCAAAAGCGATTGAGCACAGTGCCGAAGACGCCGTCGTAGTCGAAGCGGGTGGCCAGCAGCGGGTCGGCGTCCGTCTCCTTGGTCGACTGGCCGTAGACGATCCCCTGGTTCAGTCCGTGGCGCGCAGGCCCCAGATGCGACAACCGAACATGATGTTGTGACTGTCGTGGACTTTCGACAGGTGGTAGAAGGAGCCCGGCTGCTTGGGGTAGGGCAGCACGTCGGTGCGGCCCTTGTGGGTGATCTCGATGAACCCTTCCTCGATGTCGATGTTCGGATACCCGTACTCACCCATTGTCCCCAGCTTGACGAGGTGGATGTCCGGATTGGTTTCCTGAATGGCGTACATCACGTTCAGGTTCCCCACGACGTTGTTGACCTGCGTGTAGACGGCATGTTCCCGGTCGATCATGGAGTACGGCGCGATCGCTGCTCGCCGAAGTGCACGATGGCGTCGGGCTTCCCCTCCGCCACGACGCGGTAGGTGAAGGCGGCGTCGGTCAGGTTCCCGATGCGGACGTCGATGGCATGTCCGGACACCTGCTCCCAGCGTGTCACCCGGTCCTGGAGGGAGGCGATGGGTACCAGGCTGTCCACGCCCATTTCGCGGTCGTACTCCCGGCGCACCAGATTGTCGACAACGGTGATCTCATGGCCAATCGCCGAAAGGTGGAAGGCCGTCGGCCAGCCCAGGTAGCCATCCCCTCCCAGAACCAGAATCTTCATTGCACCCGCTTTTTCACTCAGGCTCCGCATTTGTTACGGAGTCATGTCAGCTTCGTCTGGGGTCATAACCCTGAATCCACGCTG
>CAVTPE010000019.1:0-342509 GCA_963736515.1 uncultured Acidimicrobiaceae bacterium
CGGATCGCCAACCCCGCCGTTCACGGCGCGCCGAGGCCGGTGGCTCCACTCCTCCATCACGATTGGATCCCCACACTCGAGGTTGGCACGGCCCTCGGTCTCGTGGTGCTCGTGGTCATATTCGTCCTCATGTGGCGGCGCTATCCGAAGCATCCGGTGCTGCTCATGGTGATCGTCACGACGGCCATCGTGTGGATGGACCCCATCATGAACTGGGCGCCGTACGCGGCCTACAACCCCCAACTGACGCACTTCCCAGAGACGTGGCCGCTGGCCTCGCTGTCGCCAACCGTGGAACCGTTCATCGGATTGGGCTACGCAACCTTCTACCTAGGGGCCTACTTCCCAGCGATCTGGGTCCTGCGCCGGATCCAAGCACGCCGCCCGATCGATTCGTTCGCCTGGCGGCATCCGCTCATCAGTCTGGCGCTGCTCATTCTGGTGATCGGATTCATCTATGACGCCATTTTCGAGACAATCCTCGTCCGCACGCAGCTGTACATCTACTCGCAGGTCATTCCCTTCGGATCGCTCTTCACCGGCAAGCCGTATCAGTTCCCGCTGCTGTGGGAGTCAACGTTCGTGTGCTGGGTCATGATCCCCGCGGGAGTCCTGCTGTACCGCGACGACACGGGGCGCACACAGGCCGAGAAGCTGGCGCAGCGCATTCGCCCCTCCGCCCATTCCGGGCACGGCCCGCGTTGGCTACTTTCACCGTCATGTTCGCCATTCTCAATGTCGCGTACTTCTGCTACGGCGCCAGCTTCGGCGTGATCAGGGCGACGGGTGCTGCGACGTCAGTGGCCTGCCCCTGGCCCTTCCCCGAGGCCAAGGTCTACGACCCACAGGGCTTCTACGCCGAGGCCGGTCAACCCGGTCCGTACATGGCGGGCATCTGGGACGGGTGGGAGTCAGCCCAATCGGGGCGACCCAATGTTGCGACCAACCCTGACGGGCGGTGCAGTCCAAAGAACGTCGACGGCAGCGGATAGCTGCACGGCGCCCAGAAGGAACGTTGGGTCGGATGCCCGCAGTAACCTGCTCAGGGAGGGCACTGGGGAAGGGACAGGTCGAGAAATCACGATGCCGAGGGGATTCGACCACTGTTCTCCGGCCGTGTACTCGACGGAGAACCCCAAGCGGGATCTGACATGAGCACGGCGAAGCGTGGCCCCCATGCGGTGGAGCCTGACTCAGCGGACGCGTTGGACACGCAGCGCCGGGATGAAATCCTGGACACGGCATCCAGCGTGTTCGCTTCGTCCGGCCTCCGGACGACGCTGCAGGAGATCGCCGAGGCGAGTGGCATCCAGCCGGGAAGCTTGTATCACCACTTCGAATCCAAAGAAGCGATCGTCATCGAGCTAGTCAAGCGGTATCACGCCGACCTCGATCGTCAGGCTGATGTCGCTCTCAAGGAGCTTCGTGAAAGCGCTCCAGGCGATCTTCCCGCCCGGATCACGGCCTTCAGTACTGCGATCGCCCAGTGCGCGGCCCGCCACAGCGCGGCAGTGCAATTCTCGTTCTACGACCCTCCGGTAAGCGCCGGCCACGAGCTGGTCCTGCTGGTGGCCCGCGCCCCAACGGCGACCGAGAGGGCGATGCTCAAGACCCTCGAGGCTGGGCACGCCGCCGGGTTCCTTCGAGATGACATCGATCTGGGGATGCTCTCCCACAGGCTCACTCAGACGATGTTGCACGTTGGACTGGGCTTGTACCACCGTTACCGCTCTGTCGACCGAGTGGCCGACCATCTCTGCGGCATGGTTCTCTTCGGAGTCGCGACGCGGGCTCCTCGGGACAGTCTCCTGGACGGATCAAAGGCCATGCGGGCCGTCGAGGAGGTCATGCGGTCGTGGGACGACAGCTCCGTCTCAGACGAGTCGGATCGATCGGCGTTGATCAAAGCAGTCGCCCGAACTGAATTCGGTCGGAGAGGCTATGAGGCCACCACGGTCCGGGACATCGCCGGGGCAGCGCAGATGAGTACCGGCAGCGTGTACCGGGAGATTGGCTCGAAGGAGGAGCTGTTGGTGTCGATCATGCGTTCCTTCTCCGAGAAGGTTGTCGCCGGATGGGATGCCGCGCTGACCTCCACGTCCACCAGTGTCGAGAAGCTGGACGCTGTGGCGTGGCTTCAGATCAACGTGCTCGAGCGCTTCCATGACGAGTTCAAGATCCAGCTGGCGTGGCTGCGGCAGTCACCCCCCGATACGCCCGACATGGCATGGTCGTTTCCCGGGCTGTTGCAGCGTCTGAAGGTGATGTTGAGGGACGGCGCTCGGGCGGGCGAGCTCAAGATCGAGGGTCCCTCGACCGAGCTCACCGCCCGTTCGATCGTGGACCTCACCTGGGTTCCAGAGGGCATCCTGCGTACCTACGGTAGGCGCACAGCTCTCGTGCACGTCCGTGACACCATGTTGCGGGGTGCAGCCAAGCGCGGCGCAACGCTCAAAGGCGCTCCGTTCGCATTCGTAGACCCGGGACTCGCCTGACCGGCTGATCAGCCAGTGATCCCGAGGCGCTCGCAAATTTCGGCCACCTCGTCAAAGATGGAATCGGGGACCGAGAACGGCTCGACCGCAGAGACTTCGGCAAAGTGTTCTGCGATGTCGTCTGCACTGAACTCGCTAGCGGCATCGGCCATCCACCCTCGCCCGAGGCCGACGAAGACGCGCCCAAAGCGACCCGCGCAGGCCGAATAGTTGTGGTGCGTCACCGCACATTCCCGACTGGCGAGGAACACCACGATCGGGACGACCAGGTCTGGTTCGATGGCATGGAGGAAGGAGGACTCAGCCGGGAATTGGTCTCGATCGCCGACCGTCTCGGTCACCATCCGTGAGTAGCCGAAGGGCAGCACACTGTTGGCGAGGATTCCGTGTGGCGCGCCTTCGATGGCCACGACGTTGGTGAGGCCGACGAGGCCGGCCTTGGCGGCGGCGTAGTGGGCTGACTCTGGCTGCCCGAAGAGGCCGGCCGATGAAGCGATGAAGACGAAACGTCCGTATCCCTGGTGCTTCATGACCTTGAAGGCTGGTTGGCTCAGATAGAAACCCCCATCGAGATGCACGTTCAGCATTCGTCGCCACTCCTCCGCAGGCAGTGCGTCGAATGCAATCGTGTTGAAGATCCCGGCGTTGCTGACCACCGCGTCCAGGCGACCGAACCGGTCGAGTGCGGTTTGCACGATGGCTTCACCACCCTCCGGGCTGGCGACCGAGTCAGACGATGCTACGGCCACCCCACCAGCCCGCCTGATCTCAGCGACGACCTGTTCGGCGACGAGGGAGTCCGCTCCGTCTCCGCGCATTGAACCTCCGAGGTCGTTGACGACTACGGACGCGCCACGGCGGGCGAGGTCAAGTGCGTAGAGTCTCCCGAGTCCCCGCCCCGCTCCGGTGACGATCACCGCCTGCCCATCGAAGCGGATCACCCGCACCGCCCCCTCTGCTTGGAGGGAACGTCCGTCCTCCGGAATCCCGACGCTTTCGCTCCTGATCGAGCGCCTCATTGGGTCATCGCTGATCGACGAGGCATGAGCGGCCGTTCGTACGAGCTATCCGTGGAATCGCGTGCAACCGTCCCAGTTGCAGCCAGGAAATCGGAAGCATCGACGGGCAGGAGCGATTTCGGGTCCGTTGCCCACTCGACCAGGCAGAGACGGACCGCGATGCCCCATTTCCCCTGACGGCGTTCGAATCGATCGACATAGCGGCCTCCGAAGACGGTGAGCGGCGCAGCGGGGTCGCACTCGGTGCCGATGAACATGTAATAGGTCTCGGCGTGTGCCTCGTCGCCATCGAGCACGACGTGGTGGTTCGTGACGTAGTGCTGATGGCGAGCCTGCCCTCCGTGGTAGGCGAAGGCCCAGTCGAGGAAGTCATCGACCTCGCCGACAAAGCCGACGTGATCGTCGATCGCACCCTCGTGGTACGCCGAGCGAGCCAGCTCCCTGTCGAGCCGGTCCATCCCTCGCGCGTAGCGGGTGAGGCAGTCCAGGATCTCCGCTCGATCCAACTGCTCGAGGAGCCTCCGTTCCGTCTCGCCGTCCATCAGGTCTCCTCTGCCGGTGGCGTCGAAATCGACGCTCCGTCCCAACGATCGAGGACGACGACTTCCTCAAGAGGACGTCGCGGCGACGGTCGGAACGTGGCTCCAGGTCGCAGTTTGGCCACCGGCAGCAGGCAGCCTTGGACGTAGGCATTCGGAATGCCCAGTAGCGCACCGACCTGGTCCTGGTGCAGCAGATGCATGGTGGTGATGCACGTTCCGAAGCCGTGGGCGTGGAGGGCCAACTGGAAATTCCACACGGCGGGGAAGATCGACCCGTACAAGGTCGCCGCCTGGAAGGCGCCGTCGCCGTCTCCGAAATCGGGCAGGTATGGCTGGTAGCAAGGGATCACGTGAACCGGTACCTCCGCCAGATGCTCGACGAGCCATTCTGTCGACGACATCAAGCGCCCGAAGTCATCATCCGGAAGGATCTCGGAGACCATCCCCCCACCGGTCATGCGCAAATAGGACTCGCGGTACAGGTTCCCGATCTCGCGGCGAAGGTGAGGATCGCTGACGGCGATCCAGCGCCATGACTGCTGGTTCGAGCCATTGGCCGCATGGAGGGCGATCCGCAGGCATTCGCGCAACTCAGCGGGATCGACCGGCGCCGTCAGATCAAGCGACCGCCGAGCTGATCGCGTCGAGGTCAGGAGCTGCTCGATATCCATGCCTGCTCCCGTGCGCCCGTCGCTGAGCGGCCGAAGAGCACCGGGACGGACGTCGGAGAGCGGAAGACCTGACCTCGGATGTGGGGATCGTCCGCCTCGGGATCGAGACGCAACTCGGGCAGGCGATCGAAGAGGAGGTTGAGGGCAACACGCATCTCCACCCGGGCCAGGTGGATTCCGAGGCAGACGTGGGGGCCGTGACCGAATGACATGTGTGGTTTGGGATTGACTCGGGCTGATGTCGAAACGGTCGGGCTCGTCGTAGCGAGCCTCATCACGGTTGGCCGCAGCGAGCATCAACATGATGGTCGAGCCCGCCGGTACCGCCACACCGTCGATCTCGGTGTCCCTGGTCGCAAGCCGCGTGATGTTGAGCAGGGGTGTCTCGAGGCGTAATGCCTCCTCGATCGCCTGAGGCAGCAACGATCGGTCCGAACGGACAGCGTGTAGTTGCTCCGGATCTGAGAGCAGCAGGTAGAGGAGGTTTCCGGTCGATCTGAACGTGGTCTCGACTCCAGCGGGAAGGAGCAGGCGCAGAAAGGAGAAGATCTCGTCGTCGCTCAGCCTCTCGCCATCGATCTCGGCGTGGGCGAGCGCGCTGATCAGGTCCTCCTGCGGCGCACGACGACGATCCGCCAGAATGCCGGCCATGTACTCCTCGACCTCACGGGATGCGGCGATGGCCTCGTCCTGCTTGGCCAGGAAACTCAGGATGGCGATCGACCACCGCTGGAACTGCTTGTAGTCCTCTCGAGGCAACCCAAGGATGCCCGCGATCACCTGGGTCGGATAGGGGAACGTGAATTCCCTGACCAGCTCCGCCCGGCCCCGGTCTGCGAAGCGGTCAATCAATTCGTTGGCCACCTTCGCCACCAGCTGGTCTTCTGACTCGGTGAGGACCTTTTGCCGGAAGGCGGACGACACCAAGGCCCGGTACCGACGGTGTCGCTCACCGTCCATGCCCAAGATGATGTGCTCGCCCATCACCGGGCCCATGATCATGTCGATGATGTGACCCGACGAGAACGTCTCGGAGTCCCGCAACACGCGGGCGATGTCCTCGAACCGATAGACGAAGAAGACCGGGAGCGCCTCGTCATGCGGCATCGCCGACGTGTCGAGCCTCTGCACCGGATGCTCCCGTCTCGCCTGGGCGAGCTCCGGGTAAGGGTTTCTGGCGTCTCCTGCGACAGAGTCGTCGAAGAGGCCGAACTCGTCGCCGTCCTCGTCGGGTCTTCCTGTTCCAGCCACCGGCAATGCCGACGCTCCTGCCCCCGATTCCACGACGCCTCCCCGCTAACCTAAGATTTGTTCACACGGTAGCCATCGAGGGGATGGGCGTCAAAGTGGTGGGCAGAGAGGGAACGAATGGGCGCAACACCTGAGCTGAGTGGTCGACGCGTGCTCGTGACAGGGGCTTCGAGTGGCATTGGTGCGGCGACCTGCCGGGCTGTCGTTGCCCGGGGCGGAACGGTGGCGATGCTGGCTCGACGAAAGGAGCGACTCGAGGAGCTGGCCGAAGAGCTTGGTGAGCGCGCCATGGCTGTGTGCTGCGACGTCACCGACCTCAAGTCACTCGAGACAAGCGTGAACGAAGCAGCTGATCTTCTCGGAGGATTGGACGGCGTCGTCGCGGTCGCCGGCCGCATGATGGCCGGCGGGATCACTTCCGGGAGCCCGGAACGATGGCGAGAGTTGATCGATCTCAACCTGATCGGCCCGCTGGCCACCGTGCGCTATGCGACGACTCGATTCCCCCAGTCCGGGCGGCGCGACGTGGTCATCGTGGGGTCAACCGGCGCACTGACTCCGATGCCCGGCGTCGGCATCTACGCCGCATCCAAGCGCGGGTTGGAAGCGGCATTCGACAGCCTCCGCCTCGAGCTGGCGCATCACGACATCAACGTGAGCCTCGTCATGCCCGGCATGTTCGAGACCGAGGGGTTGACATTGGAAGGTGTCATCATCGACGGCGATGTCCCCGTCACGGACGCACCCATGTTCGTCGAGGGTGGAGGTCCTGCACATCCGGAAGCACTGGCGGATTGCATCACGTTCATCATGAGCTTGCCCGAGGGGATCTGCGTGAACGAGTTGGTGGTTCGCCCGACTGGCCAACTCAGTCCTTGATGGCGGACCGTCTCTCTTGACGAGCCAGGGCGCTGTTGACGCTACGGAGAGGCGCTCCTAGGCTGCGGAACAAATATCAGGTCACACATCGTCGAAGGTGTTCCTTCGACACCGGGGGGTTGGAAGATGCAACGGCGAATCCGAAATTCGATGCTTGTGGTGGCCGTCCTGGCGCCGGTCCTCGGAGCGCTGAGTCCGAGTGCGCCGCCAGCGTCTGCGTCCCCGGCGCCCATCACGCTGGCGCTCGTGACGTCGCTCACCGGCCCCAGTGCCCCGGAGACGGCTTCTGATCCCGCCGGCTTCTTGGCGCGCATCGCGCTCCAGAATGCCGAGGGAGGCGTGAACGGACACAAGCTCGTGCCCCTGGTGATCGACGACCAGACGAGCCCATCGGAGATCGTGACAGGCGTCCAGAGCGCGATGTCGAAGGGAGCGTTCGGCATCGTGTCGGCCAGCCCGCTGTTCTTCCTCGCCGCCAAGTACCCGCAGCAGCAGGGTGTGCCCGTGACCGGGTCGTACACGGACGGACCCGAGTGGGGTCAGCAGCCCTACACCAACATGTTCTCGTCGGACCTCGGCAGCGTGAATCCCTCCTATCCCGTCAATACTCTTGAGGGGAAGATTCTCAGGCAATATGGCGGAACGGTGCTCGGCTCCTACGGCTACAGCATCTCCCCGAGTTCGTCGCGAGAGGCAGGCCAAGAGGTCAAGTCGTTCGAACATGAAGGCGGCAAGTTGGGCGTTCTCGACACCTCGGTGCCGTTCGGCGGACAGGACTTCACCAGCACCGCTCTCGTTGCCAAGCAGCATCATGTCAACGCGCTGTTCCCCACGATGATCGATGCTTCTGACTTTGCCCTGGCAACAGCTCTCGTACAGGCGGGTGTGAAGTTGAAGTCAGCCGTCTTCGCCACGGGTTATGCGCCGGACGTCGTCAACTCGCCTTCGTGGAGCTACTTGCAAGGCGACGAGTTCTTGTCCATCTACCGGCCATTCTCCATCCCGAACGCGGGGACGGAGCAGATGGCGGCGGCGCTCCAGAAGTATCAGCACTTTTCGAAAACGCAGTTCCCAACCCTGTTCCAGTACGAGTCTTGGGCGGGTGCCGACCTGATGATCAAGGGATTGCAGATGGCGGGAGCCAACCCGACGAGAGCGGCCGTGATCAAGGACCTGCGCAGTGTCAAAAACTACACAGCCAACGGGTTGCTGCCCAAACCCATTGACTACACCACCAACTTTGGCCACGATCCAGCAGAACAGTGCGTGTGGGTGCTTCGGGCGGAAAAGAGCGGATTCGTGCCCTCATCCTCTCAGCCTGTCTGCGGAACGGATATCAAGGGAACGTCGTCGCCGACTTCGTCATAGGCCAGCGGCCGGAGGTACCGCGCGGCTGGAACCGGGTGGACGGAGCCGCACTTCTGGGGACCCGCAGACCCAGAGGGACCGAAATCACCGACTTGCCAAGGTGAGGGTCGCGGGTGTTCGATTTCCGTCGCCCACTTTCACCGAAACCACAGGTCATGTCGCGAGACATCGTGGACAGGTCTCGCGAGACGCTCTGGACCCCGCCAGGCCGGCCGGCTTCCGCCGACCTCGACTTCTTCGATCGGCGCGGCGGATTGAGTGGCACGATCCGCCGGTTCGGTGGAGCCAATCGAATCGGCCTCAAGATGCATGTGTTCGCGGCGGAGACCGCATGGGCCTGGTGTGGACACAGCGGCGCCTTTCACGAGAGCTTGGCAGTCGTGATCCTCCGGGAGGTGCCACCGCACTTCCGAGCTCGAGCTGAACTGGAACTCGCAACGAGGACAATGATGAATGGCCATGTTGTCCTGCTCCTTCCTGTTTCGAACGTTGAGTGCGAGCAAACCTCTGTCATGTGTTTCGCTCGTGGTCGGTGTATGCAGTTTCGGTGGAGCTTCCTCATCTGTGGGCCCAGACCGCGTGTTCGGGTACCGGCCAGCGTTCCTGAGGAACCACTGGGATCCGGTGGGGAGTGCTGTCCGAGCGGCAGGCGACCTCGGTGACGGTGAGTCGATATTCACGCCGTCTCCACATCACTCACACGCCCGCTTCATCGCACCATGGTTAGGTGTCCCAGAGGGAGTGAGACCCCTGCGAGAGGGACAAAATGGATGCAACGACAGGGAGAATCGAGGTCTGGTGGTCGGTCGAGGCATGCAGATGGCCGCTCGCACGGTCTCTCTCACCTGAGAGCGTCGTTCCAACCTCGAGGGTAGAAGCCCCGAACGCGAGACCCGACGATCCTCTCGTCACCTGTTAGGGCTAGTTCTGTGCAGACTCCTCTGTGGTGCTGGTTCGCGACCGGTGCAATGATCCTGGGTTTCCTCTCGGTCGATTTTGCAGTGCATCGAGGGGATCGCGGGCCCACCCTCCGCAAGGCCCTGATTGTCAGCGGTGCATGGATTGGCGTGAGCGTGGTCTTCGGGTTGGCACTGGGTCTGTTGGGAAGGTGGGAGAGTGCAGGGGAGTATTTCACTGTCTATCTGACGGAGAAGTCGCTCAGCATCGACAACATCTTCGTTTTTGCCATCCTGTTCGGAGCGTTCGCGGTACCGGTTGTATCGCAACGCCGCGTCCTGTTCTACGGGGTATTCGGTGCGCTGGCCCTTCGTGCGGCGTTGATCGCAGTCGGGGCATCTTTGGTTGATCATTTCGACTGGGTCCTCTACATCCTCGGCCTCCTTTTGATCGTCTCGGGAGCCCGGATGGTGCGTGGGAGTGAGCTCGTCGACCCAGATCGCAACCCCGCCATCCGAGTCCTCCGTCGCGTACTCCCGGTGACGCCCGACTACATGGGTCAGAGCTTCTTGTGCCGCGTGAACGGGGTGCGAATGGTCACGCCATTGCTTTTGGCTCTCCTCGCCATTGAGGGTACGGATCTCGTCTTCGCGATGGACTCGATTCCCGCTGCGTTTGGGATCACGACCGATGTCTTTGTGATCTTCACGGCAAATGCCTTCGCTGTGCTCGGCCTGCGATCGCTCTATTTCGTCCTGGCCGGTGCGATGGATCGCTTCACGTACGTCAATGTCGGCCTTGCGGCACTCCTGATCTTCATCGGGTGCAAGATGCTGCTCGAGCCCTTCTTTACGGTCCCGATCCTCGCCAGCGTGGCCGTCATCATCATGATCATGAGCGGTTCCATCGCCGCCAGCGTCTGGCACGAGCGGCGTGCGGGCCGCGTACCGATCGAGGAGCGGAGAGCGTCGAGGTGGGGTCGTGACCCATCTGTCCGACCTCCAGCCCGACTCGATCCTCTCGTACCTCATCGCCTTTCTGTTTCCTGCACTCGATGCCGTGGTCCCCGCCTTGCCGAGCGAGTCCGCCATCGTCGCATTGGGTGTCGCGACGGCGGGGAGTTTTGACCCGCGCCTCATCCTCTTGGTGATTCTGGCCGCGTGCGGTGCAGTCGTCGGCGACAACCTGTGCTTCGTTATCGGGCGGTACTTCGGTCCATGGGTCGACCGGCGGTTCTTTGCCAGCGAGAGGGGCGCCCGAAGTCGGTCGTGGGCCCAAAATACCCTTGATCGCTTCGGTGCTCGCTTGATCGTCGTGTGTCGGTTCATTCCAGGTGGGCGGACGGTGGTCACGTTTACCTGCGGCGCCGTCGATTATCCATGGCGTCGGTTCTTCTCGGCGACGTTGCTCTCCGGGGCGATCTGGGCTTCCTATGCCTTCGCCATTGGCCGTATCGGGGGCACGACATTTGCGAGCAAACCCTGGCTCGGCCTCGTCGTGGCCCTGGGTCTGGCCTTCGTCGTCAGTTTCATCGTGGAGGTCGTTCGTCGATTGATCCAATGGCGGAGTCACTCGCTCACGAAGGCAAGACGAGCTTCTGGGGTGGCACGCACATCGGTCCAAGGTGATTCTCATAGAGCCACACCTGGGCATCCATTCGGACTGATCCCCCATGAGTCCATCACGCCCGAGACCTTGAGCTTCGGCATAGTAGGCCGCTCGACTACAGGGACGGAATCGGTGGACTGGGTGGAAACTGGGTGGACGGGACAGCACGACAAGGGTGTGACGTCGAGTGCGGAGACGGAAGCCTCCACCTTGCCAAGATGAGGGTCTCGGGTTCGTCTCGCCTTCCGCTCCAACGAAACTCTTGGTCCGGCTCCACAACCTTGTTGTCAGGCGAAAAAGAGTCAGTGGTCGATCCGATTCCCGTGATGCCCGGCGGTTGAAGGTCGAGCTTTAGCCGCGTCCGCCAGTCGGTTTGTACTCATAGACGGTCGTCTTGAGAATGCAAGAGCCGGGCTGGATGATCTCTACCCGCAAAATGTCGGTTGATGTGTCGAAGTCAACCCCCTCTGCTTCGAAAGTGCCCGAACAACTGCTCTTTTGCGGGATTGCTCCTAAATCCACAACATGCCCTTTCACGTTGGTGCCGTGAAGCGACGTGAGCAGATCCACCTCTAACAACGGCTTCTCGTTAGAGAACAGAGCTCGTGAATCATCGTCGGAGGCGCAAATCAGTCTGACGGGAGTCACGAAATCGCAACCCTGGACGTCGTTCACCTTGTGATCAAGCTTGATGTATCCGGCCAGCTGTAGAGAACCACCATGAGAGGGTGACTCGTGGTTGAGGAGAGGCGTCGGGTAGATCTGGAGATGGCTCATCGTTCCCCACTCACCGGCAACCAACCATTGGGTGTCGGGCGAGATGGCATCAAAGGAGTTGTTGTACAGCTCACCCCGTACGAGGGTGTGCCGATACTCGAAGCTCTTGCCAGACGGGTTCGTGACAAGGAACATCTTCGAGCTTCCAGAGCTCGGACCTTGATAGGCGTCGAAAACGTATCCGTGGACCGAGTCAGGATCCCCGATGTGGGCCCAGCCCTGAGCCTTTAGGTTGCTCGATATCGACGCGATACCTCTGTAGACCTGGTGGGTCTTGTCACGAGGTGGGGAGACGGTCGCAAGACCCTCGCCGGCGAAAAGCGTGTTCTGGACAGAGCTCCCGACCGCAGTCCAACCAGCGATGCCGCTTTCGGAACGCGGCGAGCCAAGACCCTCGGTTGTGGCGCCAACCGAAGCCTGAGCTCCCAAACTCGTGCCCAAAACAAGTGCAGCACAGACAAACAAAAGAACGAGCCAGTCCATCCTCCGGGACCCCAACTCATCTCGCATTCTGGCTTCGCTCCTCTGCCCCCCCTGGAGGGAATGCCAGGGTCGCCGGCGGTGTCCGACAGGTGAACTCTTAACACATTCACGAGCGGAGCGAGCCGTCGAAGGTCCGGGTTGAACCCGGCTCCGTACGACAGCGTGCTCACGAGCGCCAGCCCGACGGCACTTGAGCATTTTCGACGGGGCCAACATGCGATATCTCGGTAGCGCTTTTGACCATGAAGAGGCGCTCTTCCCTCTATCTGGTCTTGGCGGGAAGCCTGCTGCTGGTTGTTGGAATTGCTTCGCCGGTGACGTTGGTCATGCGCAGGGACCACTGCACTGCGGATGTCTATGCGCCCAACCCGGCGTGCCAGGGGTACACACCGAGCATCCACTGGTCTTACTTGGTCATCCTGGGAGCTGCCTGCTTCGTGGCCACAGCTTTGTGTGACCGCGCCGGAAAGCGAGCGGGCAGGAGCGCCGACGGACCAGAACGTAACGCCGGATTAGCAGGCATTGTCACCCACCCGCGGGCACGTTTCAAAGAGCCAAAGTCTACGGATCGCCGGGATATGTGGTCGGGGTCGAGGTCGGATAATGCCCCGTCGTGTCGTGAATATTCAGAAAGTTCTGCGCAGTGACGCAGCCCTTCGTCCAATCGGTGGGCGATGCGATTCCCGCCGGGACGGTTTTGCAGTCGTACCCCGGTGAAGTAACCGCCCGGTCCCAGCCCTGCTGATACGGCTTCGCAGGACTCGATGATCCGCAGCCCGTGAGAACCAACGACAGTCCCACGAAGGCGACCAACACTAAGAAGGTGAACCTCACATGAATATTCAATCAGGCCAGACCACCATCCCTGGAACTTCACGGGGTACCTTCGTACATTGCCGCCGGGACGGTGGGTCAGTTCGGCATCCTGGGGCAGGAATCTGTTGCTTCTATGAATTTTGGGCAGAGCTATTCAGGGGCTCGGAGTAGCCCGGGTGCGGCCTACAATGGCGAAGACCGCGACCGGCCGACCGGGATGGCCGAGAGATGGAATGTTGAGTGCCGTCATGAATCCGCCGAGTACGCAATTTCGAGCCAAGTTCAAGCGTATGGACGAGTCCACCGCCGAGGAATGGGCGCTCATGGAGGCACAAGACGATGGCATGATTGACGCCCTTCCGGACCGGATTCTCGATCAACTCCGCTTGCTCAATTCCGATGCGGGTGGCTTCGTAGTGGACCGTCTCACACACAGCCTTCAGACGGCCCATCGAGCCGAGATCGACGGGCGGGATGACGCGTACCTTGTCTGCGCCTTGCTTCATGACATTGGCGACGTGCTTGCGCCCCTCAACCACGCCGACATTGCAGCCGCCATTTTACGACCATGGGTCCCCGCCGCCTACCAATGGATGGTAGAGAAACACGGCGTGTTTCAGGGCTACTACTTCTGGCACCACATCGGAGCTGATCGCAATGCCCGTGACGCGTTGAAAGAGCATGAGTATTACGATCTGGCCGAAGAGTTCGTGCGCAAATACGACATGCTCGCCTTTGATGACGAGTACTCGACACCGCCGCTCGACCACTATGAGCCCTTGATCCGAGGCTTCTTCGTGGAAGCGTCTCCCTCCTCACAGAACGAAGGTTGACAACTACAACGTTTTGCAGCCTGTGGCGTGGTGCTCTCGGCGAAGATCGACAACCGTGGGCACCCGGTTTGGTGGCTCGCAGGGAGTGGTGGAGCACGGGCAACCTCGACGGTGGGACAATTCGAAAAAGAATGGGGATGCCCATGATCGGGTTGACTGACCGGGTTCGAGTGCCTCAGGCTGCCACTTCAGCGACGACGACTGACACATTGTCGCGACCTCCATGAGTAATGGCCTTCTCGATCAGGTTGTCAACGATCGCGGTCATGTCTCCGCCCCCCACCATGGCGCTGGTGATCTCCTCGCCGGACAATTCGTTGAAGAGACCGTCCGTGCAGACGACGATTCGGTCCCCGTCTTCGACCGGCAGAGTTCTGCGGTCGATATCGACATCCGGCCCGACCCCAAGTGCTCGGGTCAGGACCCCGTAATGAGGGTGCCGAGACGCGTCTTCCCCTCGCAGCTCTCCGCGTTCGATGAGTTCGGCTGTCACGCTGTGGTCCTGGGTAAGCTGGGTCAGCACACCGTCACGCCATAGATAGGCTCGGCTATCGCCGACGTTGACAATTCCAATGTGTCCGTCGGTGAGGAGCCCAGCCGCACAGATCGTGGTGCCCATGCCGTCCAATCCGGGTTGGGCCATCGCACGATCCCGGATGGCCCAGTTGGCTGCCCGTACTGCCGCTTCGAGCTCGTCTATTGATCGGCCCGTAAAGACCGCCGAAACCACGCCCGCGGCGGCATTCGCTGCGATCTCGCCACCTGGGTGACCTCCCATCCCGTCGGCGACGAGCGCAAGCCGATCACTGGTGACGATGGCATCCTCGTTGTTCTCGCGCAGCTGTCCGATGTCGGTTCGACCCGCGGTTCGAAGTGTGATCATGGGCCTCTCCTGGGAACCTGGGTTGGTGGTCAGGAACATTGGGTCTTCGTGCACCTCGAGCAGATGGCGGGCAAGGTCGAGGGCGCCCCGGCGGTGGTCCGCATCGTCTTGGAGCCGTCTCGCCCAGGTATCGAGATGTTCGGGAGAGGGCTGACGCATGAATGAGCGGATCTCGGTGAGCGGCACGCCCGCCTTTCGTAGGGCGTCAATCACCTGGGCGTCAGCCAACTGGCCTGCGGAGTAGTAGCGGTACCCCGAGCCCGGGTCCACGGCTGTTGGGCCGAGGAGGCCCTGGGCCGCATACGTCCTGAGCCGTTTGGCCGAGAGACCAGAACGCTCCGAGAACTCGCCTATTGCCATGAGGTCGTCCACCACAGAAGCTTGAACCCTCCCCGATGGTGAGAGTCAAGTGGGCCGATTCGAAACAACTGCATGTCCCCAAACCGTCGTTGGTAGGGAGGCCAGTTCAGGGCTTGTGGTTTCTCCTGTGTCACGCAATGCATCGCCCGCTGTGGCCTGGCACGTCGATGCTGTGTTCCCGTATTTCAACGAGGATGAAGCCGAGACGCTCCGCGACCGCAACACTCCGCAGGTTCGCTTACTCACATCGAATTTCTAGGAGTCACATCGAATATCGACACCGTCGATTTCGGGGATCGCGACGGCGACGCCGATCAGAGCGTGGGCAGCTTTCGTGACCAGACCCCTGGTCTCGGGAGTGTTGATCGAGCCAGGAGCCAATCGAGACCCGCCCTGGTTCAGGCCGAGGACGAACCTCAATGAATCCTGCAAAACTGCCGTTGTCGTAGCTCATCGTGCACGGGAAAAGGGTTCAGTTCGTCCGCGTGGTCCGCCACCTGTTCGAGCTGCTGCCGTTGAGCCGCTTCCGTGACTGCCCTCTTATCCTTCCAACCGAGGCATGACCGATCGCGTAGAGACTTGGCTGGGCCAACGGCCCAGGATCTTTTTAGCGTCCCAAGCAATTGTCGGGGATCACTCTGGCTTCGATGTGGTCGGAGCTGTCGTAAAGGTGATGGGCAAATTGTTCGGGCAAGCCACTTCTTCCGGCGTTGGCCAGGTGCTGCAATTCGGCATGGTACTCGTAGCAGCGAGTGACGGTGGCTGTCCCCTGAAACTCGTCGCCTTGAACAGTTGCCGTGAAGCGGATTACCAGAGTGGCACCCCCACGGCGGACGCTGCCGCGAGCTACCAGGACTTGTTCGCCGACTGGGCCGTCATTACGGCTGGCCCCTGCGGCTTCCCATGCCAGCGCTTTTGCAGAGTCATAGTGAAGGCTGTTTTCTATTGCGGTCGATACCACGTGCGCCTGGTTCGCGACGACATTGCCAGCCTGCCCCGATGAAGTTGAGCCTTGGACGTACGAGTAACCAACTGCAACGAGGATCGCAACAACTGCTATCGCGACAATGCCGAAGATGGCCCAAACCCCGCCATGACCTTTTCGACGTACGTCGGGAGAACGTCGAGGCTCACCGCCATTCGTGTCGACCACGAAGCAAGACTACTCCGATGCGTCTTCGGACCCTCGGCCTTCTGGCCTTTGACAGTGACATCCACCAATTGCGGACAACCAACGCGAGCCTGTCCGGGGCGCCCGGTCAAGAAGCGTCACCGTCCCTCGGTGGCATCACCTTTGCCCTGCAACATCTCGATCCGACGTGCGAGGTTCACGGCGTGGTCACCTATCCGTTCGTAGAAGCGAGCGACCAACGTCACCTGCGCACCGACAGCCGTCGGCATAGTCCCCGCAGCGATTTCTCGCGTCAGCCGCTCATGAAGAATGTCGATCTCCTCGTCGTCTTCGGCGAGCGCGTCTGCTCGGGTGACACCATCGACATATGTGTCGGCTGCGTCGCGCCACATCTCCAAAGCGACCTCGGACATCCGCTGGACGATTCCCCGACTCAGAGGACTCATCTCGGCGCCTACGTTGGTCACGGCACGCTGAGCGATGTGCTCGGCCAAATCAGCGCTCCTTTCGAGCTCAGGCAGGATCAACAGGACTCCCACGAGGCGGCGCAAGGCGGCGCTTGGCATGCCCGCGGCGTCGAGTTGAGGCCAGACCAAGAGCTCGACCTCGGCAGTGAGGTCGTCGACCTCCAGATCCCCGTCGACGACCGCCGTGCCGAGAGCGATGTCGTTGCCGAGAAGGGCTTCAGTGGCGCCTGCCAGGGCCTGTGACACCATGGCGAAGAGCCGGGTGACCCGTCCTTCGACAGCTTCAATCGCTGATGGTCCGACGTCCATCCGAGCGAGGCTACCCGGGCAGGATGCTCCGGCACCGGGACTGTTCGAGTTGTCGCCACCGATATTCTGACGAGACAAAAATTGAGGACCGCGTAGGAGCGACCCGCAGTCGATCGAATCGGCTGAAAGACGGGTGTCCTCGTGGTTCTGACAGACGATCCCGAGGGTCGAACCTACCGGCGGGCCGCGGTGCCTCCCGGCCGCGGTTCAGCGGCGAGCTTCCCGGTGATCACGGGTCCCTCCGCGTCGAGCACCATCCTACGTGGCTCGACCTGACCAACTGAGTGAATCGTGCCCCTCGATGCTGGGCTGTGGCGAGTGTGTTGAGCTATCGCGCTGGCAATTGCTGCAGCGCCCAGGTATTGCCATCTGGATCACTGAAGGTGACGAAGGAGCCCCACGGCTGAACGTCCACCTCGCTCGCTGCGACGCCGTTGGCTATGAGGTGTTGTCTAGCGCCCGCGACATCTTCGACGACAACCTGGACCCCTCTCTGAGAGCCCGGCGTCATATCGGTGATACCTGTTCCCAGCACCACTGAGCAGGCGGACCCGGGAGGGGTGAGCTGTACGAAGCGCAACGCGTCGTTGACCTGGTGGTCGTGGTCGGCAGAGAAACCAACCTGGTTGACGTAAAAGTCCTTAGCCCGATCGACGTCGGTTACGGGAATTGACACAAGCTCAAGTTTCCAGTCCATCGCCGCAATCTATCGTCGATGTGGTCGGCCAGGGCCAATCCGCAGCAGCCAGTCCGGAGAGGGTACTGGGCTAAGACCTTCGCCGTCCTGGTGTGGGGTGTGCTGTTGTCAGGCAGACCGTGAAAGGAGAACGCGCTCGGCATTCACCAGCGTCCGCGCATATCCGCCCTCAGGTGTCCGCTCGTTCGCTGATGATTCTTGAGGCTTCGGCGGGGTGCTCGTCCGCCCAAATAGCGGGTGAAGCTGATTGTTCACCGCCAGGAGGCGCATCCCGAGGGCGCACCGTCGTACGCCACGCACCATCACCGTCGACCATCCGCCGAATCGACAGCGGCCAACCCTGCCCCGCACGCCGGCAGGGGGCGATATTCAGGAGCTAAAGCCTGGTAGCCAAATCGGCCTTCCCTCCGCCCGAGAGATCATCGAGTGCAACCAAGCGGCCGGCCATCATCATCACCAACGCCTCTGCAGGGCCCGTCACCTCGGGTCCGTGGCCGTGAGACCAGTCCATATCGGTAGCCGTGAGCTTCAATCCGGCGATGCGCTTCTTGGCACCGAAGAGATGAACGTCGTCCTTGACGAAGTCCGCCACTGGAACGAGGTGGGCCTCGGGCAGATCGCGTCTGATGCCGAGAGGTCGACACATGTCCTGACCATGGATCAGGACATGCATCAGGCCCCTGACCGGCCGACCTCCAGGCCGCGCGTTGCGGTTGGCGCCGGCATTGCGAAGAGCCTTGAGAAGGACCGCTGGCTCCTGCTGGCCGCGTACTTGCCCATCGGCAGCTACCCATCGGTTGTAGTTGAAGCCGTGGCGAAGCATCCCACTGAAGGTCGCGCCAAATCCGAAGGCACCCTCCGCGCCTGCGGTCACGTGCGCGAGCACGTCCCTGATGCGCCATTGGGCGCACAGAGAAGGAGAGTTCCACTGTTCGTCATCGAGCACGGTGAGTCGCTCAGCGAGGTCGAGCATCTCGTCACGTTCTGCCTCCCACATCTCCACGTCAAATCCTCCCCGTTGTCTCCCCGGCGTGCCTCAGTCACGACAAAGTCGAAGTGCTCCCGAACAAGGCGCGCCGATCCGTTGACCGACTCCGTGAACGACTGCTCGGGGTGCTGCCGTGATCTCCAGTTCCGCCAAGTCCAGCGGGTTGGGTTCGGAGAGGAATGCGGTCAGACGCTCGCAGCAAGAGGGAT
This sequence comes from uncultured Acidimicrobiaceae bacterium, assembly GCA_963736515.1. Taxonomy (GTDB): domain Bacteria; phylum Actinomycetota; class Acidimicrobiia; order Acidimicrobiales; family RAAP-2; genus Bog-473. Next base: position 18,685 of record CAVTPE010000019.1, read on the forward strand.
CTCCGAACCAGTGCAGGGTCTCACCGGCGACGACCGCCAGGCTCCGTACGTTTGGGTCGAAGAGCCCAGTGGCGAACCGAGCCAATCCGGGTACGGCCGGAAAGAAGCAGATCGGATCGGGATTTCGAGTGCCAGGCGGGGCTCCACCCTGCGAAGGGTGGAGGGGCGGCTCGGGCCGACCCGACCCCACTCAGCAGATCCTCGAGCGTCTCCTGCGGTCCGTCCGAGGCCTCGTCGAACACGGCGATCCAATGGCTCTCCCCGGCGCCGTCGCCGCTCTCCCACGGGACGGCGGATACGAGCGCCCGTCGGGGTGGACCGCCGTGCGGCCCCCGCAAGGCCATGAAGCCACAGATGGCCAGCGAGCGGCTGACGAGAATGCCGCCCCGTTTTCTCGAAGGCCACCGCAAGCGTGAGTCCCGGGCGGAGCCAGAGCGGCAGGACGAGAAGCCCCCCTCCGCGAGCTGGTCCACCCAGTGCGGCGAGATGTCCCAGCACTCCGCCGTGACCATCTCCCGGTCGAAGGTTCTCCCGGGCTCTCCGAGCCAACCGTCCCCGGTCACGATATGGACGCCGCCGATGCCTGCCCGGTCCAGGTTGGCCGCCGCCTCACCGGTGACGACCGGATCGATGTCGATGGAGGTGACCGACCCGTCCTCGCCGACGAGCTGGCCCATCAGAGCAGCGTTGTAGCCCGTCCCCGCCCCGACCTCGAGCACTCGTTGACCCGGCTCGATCTCGAGCATCTCGAGCATCACCGCCATGATGACCGGAGCGCTGGAGGAGGAGACGGGGACAGCCCTCCCCGTCGAAGTGGGTGGGTATCGCCTGGTCGATCTGGTACACCCGTTCGAGCGGAAGGACGGAAGAAAGCGATGGCGGGGGATGGCGGCGAACGCCCGGGCCACCGGGTCCGATCGGATGACGCCTCGCTCGCGGAGCTGATCGACCAGGCCCTTCAGGTGGCCCTCCTCCGTCGTCCGGTCGGTCACAGCCAACCCTCCAAGTCCCGCTCGACCCGCCAGCTTGTCAGCCAGGCGCCTACCCATCAAACCCCCTGCATCCGTCTCTCGCCTGCAGGGCCGCCCTCCAGTGCCGTCGCGTCAAGGGTCAGCTCACGGGAGCGGGCGCGAGGATGGAGGTATGTCCACGGGCCTCCTGAGGAACTCGGCGCGGCCGTTGGGCCTGCGCACGTCGTCGTCGAACCCGAGGTGATGGCCTCCTACGGCATCGACTGGACCGGGCGCTTTCGGGGTCATCCGAGCGCCGTCGTCCGTCCGGGTGACGGCGCTGAAGTGGCGGCGGTCGTCTCCGTGTGCAAGGAGGCCGGAGTCGCCCTCGTGCCCCAAGGGGGCAACACGGGGCTCGTCGGCGGAGGCGTCCCGCTCGCCGGCGAGGTCGTGCTCAGCTTGCGCCGGCTCGCCGGCGTCACCGACGTCGACCCGCTGGGCGGCCAGCTATCCGTCGGTGCCGGGACGACGGTCGCCGACGTCCAGGCGGCCGCAACGTCTGCCGGCTGGGCCTACGGGGTCGATCTCGGCAGCCGTGACAGTGCGACGATCGGTGGCACCATCGCCACCAATGCTGGCGGACTTCAGGTGCTCCGCCATGGCTCCACGAGGGCACAGCTCGTGGGCTTCGAAGCTGTGCTCGGGACGAGCGAAACCGTCTCGCACATGGGCGGTCTGATCAAGGACAACACGGGGTACGACCTCGGCGCTTTGCTCTGTGGCAGCGAGGGAACGCTCGGCGTGGTGACGGCCGCCCGGGTGCGCCTGGTACCTCAGAGCCCCGAGCGTGTGACCTCGATCCTGGCCTTCTCCTCGACTGCGGCCGCGGTCGATGCGGCCTCACTCCTGCGCCGGACCCTGCCCGAACTTCAATCGCTCGAGTTCTTCCTCCAGCCCGGCCTGGACCTCGTCTGTCGAGCGAGCGGCACCGCCGCACCATTCCCCGGAGCGCACCGGGCCTATCTGTTGGCCGAGGCGGCGGCCCAGCACGACCCCATGCCCGCCATGGCTGCAGTGCTCGATTCGGTGCCCGCCGTCGAAGACGTCGCAGTGGCCATCGATACCGCGAGAAGGGCGCAGCTGTGGCACTACCGCGAGGGCCACACCGAGGCGATCAATGCGCTCGGTGCGCCCCACAAGCTCGATGTGACGCTTCCGGCGCCGGCGTTGGCCGCCTTCATCGACCATGCGCCAGACGTTGTCAGGGGTGCCGACCCCAAGGCGACGACGTGGTTATTCGGCCACGTCGGCGATGGCAACGTCCACGTCAACGTGACCGGGCTCGAACCGGACGACCTAAGGGTGGATGACCGCGTCATGCACTACGTCGCTGAGCTCGGTGGCAGTATCAGCTCTGAGCACGGCATCGGAACGGCGAAGCGACCCTGGCTCTACCTCAACCGGAGCGAAGCGGAGCTCGCGGCATTCAGACGTCTGAAGAGGGCACTTGATCCTGCGGGCATCTTGAACCCCAATGTCCTCTTGCCGCCAGGGCCGTGAGGTCGACTCCATCGGGGGAGGTCGATGTGTTCGCCCGGCAGGGACTCTTCGGAATCGGCCGGGGTGCGCGGCTCTTCGGACGACGATCGAAGTCGGCATCGCGACAATGCGGCGTGCGGGTGCACGGCGGGACCAGGTTCAGTCTCGCCCCGTGCCAGGACTCACGAACGGCCCCGTCAGCAAATGCGCGGTAAAGGGTCGCCGACGAGCATGTCGACGATGCGTGTCCCGCCCATGGAAGTCCGCAGGACCACAATCCCCGGCGGCTCGGCGTGGATCTCGCCGACGCGCGCCGCACTCGAGCCAAGTGGGTGCGTGCGGAGCGCGTGCAAAGCCGCATCCGCCTGGTCCGATGGAACGACCGCGACGAGCTTCCCCTCGTTGGCCACGTAGAGCGGGTCTATCCCCAGCAGCTCGCAGGCGGCGGCGACGGCGGCCAGGATTGGCAAGGACCCCTCGTCGAGGACCACTGTGAGGTCGGCGTCACGCGCCAGCTCGTTGCACACGGTGCCCACGCCCCCACGGGTGGAGTCGCGCAGCCAGCGGGTGTCGGGAGCGGCTGCGAGGAGCACTTCGACCAGGTCGTGCAGCGGGGCCGTGTCCGAGGCGATATCCGCCTCCAGAGCCAGGTCCCCGCGGGCCAGCATGACCGCGGTCCCGTGGTCGCCCATGGTGCCCGAGACGAGCACGACGTCGCCGACCGCGACCTTCGCCGCAGTCAGCTCCCGGCCGGCGGGTACCACTCCCACGCCAGCGGTAGTGATGTACATGAGATCCGCCGCGCCACGGTCGACCACCTTGGTGTCACCCGTGACGATGGGGACCCCGGCGAGGGCCGCCGCCTCGGCCATGTCGGCCACCACCTCGCGCAGGACGTCGATCGCCATGACCTTCCTCGAGCACGAAGGCGGCGGAGATGGCGATCGGCCGTGCCCCCATCATGGCCAGGTCGTTGATGGTCCCGTGCACGGCCAGGTGGCCAGCGGAGCCGCCGGGGAATCGTAGGGGCTTCACGACATAGGAATCGGTGCTGAAGGCCAGTCGGTCACCCGAAGGGAGCTCGAGCAGGGCGGCGTCGGTCTGGGCCGGCCGATGGCCCTCCTCGTCCCCGGGCGAGAAGGCGGGCAGGAAGACGGCCTCGAGCAGGGCGGCCGACGCCTTGCCACCCGCGCCGTGGGCCAGGGTCACGACGTCGTCGCGTAGCCGAGGACGTCGGCGCCGGAACGCCTCGATGCGCCCGAAGACAGCGGCCTCCCTGTCGCCCGGCGCAGTGTTGCCGTTGCTCGCGACCGGTTCGGGCGCCGCGCCGGTCACGATGGGTCCCCCCGTGCACCGGCGGCCGTGGTCACGGGCAGGTGCCGTTGGACGGACTCCCACAGCGCCAGCGTCAGCGCACTTCTGGACCTCCTGAATCCGGTGGACGCTCTCGGAGCGTACGACCAGACAGTGGTGGACGGCATCGCTCACCGCCATGCCGGATCCCTCGTAGCCGCACAGGCCGACCGTGAGGACGTCACGGCGCGCCGCTTCCTCGAAAGCGCGCAGCATGTTCACCGAGTCGCCGCTCGTCGAGAAGCCGATGGCCATGTCGATTTCGCCAGCATGGGCGATGAGCTGCCGCGAGAAGACGAGCTCGAATCCCACATCGTTGGAGAGCGCCGTGAGGACCGCTTGGTCGTCAACCAGCGACAAGGCAGGGAGCGGCGTCCCGTGCGGTGGGTGACGGAACAACTCCGCCGTCCCCTGGGCATCGGTGGCGCTGCCACCGTTGCCGAAGCTGAAGAGGCGTCCACCGCGGCGAAGCGTTCGGCCATCCCGACCGCGGCGCGCTCCACCTGATCCCCGCAACGTTCGAGTGTGGCGGCGCGGAGGGAGGCCGACTCCCGCATCTTGGCTTGGGCGGACCTCACCAGCTCCGTCATGAGGGCCCCCGCATCCTGTTCCTCCGCCTCAATGAAGGGATAGAGGAAACCTGTCGGCTCGCCGGCGCTCATGACCGCCGCTCCGCCATGAGGCTGGTGACGGCGATCCCGGCGTGCACCAGGACCAGATCACCGGGTCGCAGGCCGTCGATCAGTCGGCCGTCGATCTGCTCGGCCTGGCCGCCGGCCACCACCTCGACACGGCCTTTCGGCAGAACGGCGCGAACCTCGGCCACCCGGCCCTCGTCCGAGCAGGTCACGCAGATCTCGTCGATGCATTCGGCCTCCTGGCTGAGCAGCCCCGGATGCTCAAAGACGATATGGGTCAGTTCCCACAGCAGGTGGTAAAGCAGCACGAGTTCGCCTGAATGCGCGGCACGTACCGGTTCCGCACCTTCCAGCCACACCACATGGTCGGCAACTGCGTCACAGCCCACCCGCCCGGGTCTCGGGCCGCTACCGAGCCAGAGGGAGGTCAGGCCCCAGGCGTCCGCCCGGGTGACCAGGTCGCGCAACACGGGGTCAGCCGCTGTGCCGATACACAAAAGGAGGTCGCCAGGGCGGGAGAGCAGCCGCACGGACTCGGCGGACCCGGGCTCGTCGATGCTCACCGCAGGCAAGGCACGCTTGCCCACGATGACCGGGTGCACGAACTCCACGGCGACGTGGCGCGGCGTGGGCGGGCCCTTGCGGTGCCACGCACCACAGGGTGGCCCCGGCGGCGAAGCGGCGAGCCATGGCCAGAGCAGCTGGCGCCAGGTCCTCGGCCGGTCCGGCTCCGCTCGGCGATCTCCCAGTGGTGTTCACCGTCACCCTGCCCCCGTTCCTCGCCGCGGCGGCGCGGTAGCCCGCGATCGCCGCCTGTCCCAGTGCGAGGCCGCCGTCGTTCGGTGGCACGACCCGGTGCGTCAGGACCCGGAACTGGCGTACCTCGAGCTCGCGACGGGCGAGGCCGAGCAGCAGCGCATTCTGGAAGACCCCGCCGCTCAGGGCGACCACGTCGATGCCCGTGCTTGCCCTCTGGCGCTCCGCCGCGTCGCCGATCATGGAGGCAACGGCGGCGTGGAAGCCGGCGGCCATGGCGCCCGTGTCGGCACCGCGGCGTAGGTCCCCAACCAGCGCCCGGAGGACGGGGGACGGGTCCCACTCGGTGCCGGTCAGGTCGAACTGGTACGGGAGGGCGGAAACGCCAGTATCTCGCGCCTCCTCCGCCGCCCACTGCAAGCACAGGGCGGCCTCCGCCTCGTACGTCGTCCGGTGGCGCAGGCCGAGCAGCGAGCTCACCGCGTCGAAGAGGCGTCCCATGCTCGACGTCGCCACGCAACCGGTCTTGCGTTCGAGCTGGCGTGCCAACACCGCCCGTTCCTGCGTCGAGACGGCGCCGGCCGGCGGCAGGTCCTCCGCCCACTCGATCCCGGCCGCCCAGAGATGGGCCAGTGCCGTGCGGCAGGGCCGGCGGATGGCCGCATCGCCACCGGGCAACGCCACCGACTTGAGGTGTCCGACGCGCTCGAACTCCCCGTAGTCGGCGACGAGGACCTCCCCTCCCCAGATCGTGCCGTCCGTGCCGAACCCCGTCCCGTCGAACGCGATGCCGATGACGCACCGGCCCGTGGGGACCCCGTTCTCGGCCATCACTGACGCGATGTGGGCGTGGTGGTGCTGCACCTCGGCCACCGGCCGCGCGGAGGCTCCCTCGGCCCATCGCTTCGTCTGGTAGCCCGGGTGCGCATCGGCGGCGAGGCCCGGCGCCCGGACGCCGTACAGGGCGGACAGCTGACGGGTCGAACGTTCGAAGGCAGCCCACGTCTCAAGGCTGCCCATGTCGCCGATGTGCTGGCTCATGAACGCGTCCCGGCCCGTCGCGAGGCAGAACGCGTTCTTCAGCTCTCCCCCAACGGCGAGCGTCGGTCCGGCCGAGAACGGGAGCCGCAGGGGCAGGGGAGCGTAGCCCCGTGACCGCCGCAGCGGCAGCTCGCCCCCGTCGCTTGGATCGATCTCGAGCACGGAGTCGTCGCATGGGACGTGGATCGGGCGGTCGTGCAGCAGCCAAGCGTCGGCGATGGCACCCAAACGACGCCGGGCGTCGTCATCCTCGTAGCAGATCGGCTCGTCGGTCAGGTTGCCACTGGTCATGACCAGCACGTCGGGCACTGGGGTCAGGTCACCGGACCCCGGGACCGGAGCGAAGAGGAGGTGATGCAGCGGCGTATAGGGGAGCAGCACGCCCAGCCGAGGGTTCCCCGGGGCTACCAACGCCGAAATGGTCACTTCGGCGGACCCGGGGCGCCGGCCAAGGAGGACGATGGGCCGCTGCGCCGACGTGAGGAGCTCGGCTTCGGAGGCATCGATGTGTGCAAGGGTGCGGGCCGTGTGCAGGTCCCGGGCCATGACGGCGAACGGCTTCGTGAAGCGGTGCTTCCGGGCGCGGAGTCGCTGCACGGCCGCGTCGGAGCCTGCGTCGCAGGCCAGGTGGTACCCGCCGAGACCCTTGATGGCGACGATCTCCCCCCGCGCGAGCGCCGCCTGGGCGCCGGCGATGGCCGTGTCCGAGCCGACGATCGGATCGGACCCGGCCGGGTATTCCAGCCAGAGGCGCGGGCCGCAGTCGGCGCAGGCGATCGGCTGCGCGTGGAAGCGCCGGTCCGCGGGGTCGTCGTACTCGGATGCGCAGGCCTCGCACAGGGCGAACCCGCACATGGTCGTGTTCGGTCGGTCGTAGGGAAGGCTCAGGGTGATCGTGAAGCGGGGCCCGCAGTTGGTGCAGTTGGTGAACGGGTAGCGCGCCCGTCGGTCGGTGGGGTCGAACAGCTCGGCAAGGCAGTCCTCACAGGTCGCGATGTCGGGTGACACGAACGTCTGGACTGTGCCGTGGCGCCGGCTCTCGACAATGGTGAAGCCCGTCGATCCACTTGGCGCCATCGCACGGGTGAGCACCTCGTCGATACGGGCCGGACCGGGCGCCTCCGTGACCAGCCGGCGAACGAACTCCTCCGTCGTGTGCCTCTCGCCCTCCACCTCGACGAAGACCCCCCGAGTGTCGTTGCCGACGTGGCCGGTGAGCCCGAGCTCTGTAGCCAGCCGGTGCACGTAGGGCCTGAACCCGACTCCCTGGACGAGGCCGCCCACGCGGAGGCGGAGGCGCGCCGCCTCCGACGTGGCAACGTGGCTCATGCCGGCGATCCGTTGCGGCGCCCCAGCGTGACCGCGGCCTCGCGATGCATCCGCCCGAAGTTGTAGTACGCCGCACACGCGCCCTCCGAGGAGACCATGCAGGTCCCGATGGGGGTCTCGGGGGTGCAGGCTGTCCCGAACACCTTGCATTCCCAGGGCTTGATCACGCCCTTGAGTACCTCCCCGCATTGACACGCCTTGGGATCGGCCACCCTGACATTCGGAATTGAGTAGCGCAGCTCCGCGTCGAAGGCAGCGAACTCCGGCCGCAGCTTGAGGCCGCTCTGCGCGATGAATCCCAGCCCCCGCCACTCGAAGTGGGGGCGCAGCTCGAAGACCTCGGCCAGGACGGCCAGCGCGCGCGGGTTGCCCTCATCGCGCACGACCCTCGAGTACTGATTCTCGACCTCACAGCGGCCTTCGCGGATCTGTGCGAGCAGCATGGCGATGGCGTGCAGGATGTCGAGGGGCTCGAAGCCGGCCGTGACGAGCGGCAGTCCGTACTCGGCGGGCACGAACCTGTAGGGCCGTTGCCCGACGACCGTGGAGACGTGTCCGGGCCCGAGGAAGCCGTCGAGGCGGAGGTCCGGGGACTCGAGGATGGCCCGGAGGGGCGGGACGATCGTCACGTGGTTGGAGAAAACAGAGAAGTTCGCGACCTCCTGAGCCCGGGCTTCGAGCAGCGTGAGCGCGGTCGACGGGGCCGTCGTCTCGAAGCCGACTGCGAAGAAGACCACACAGCGGTCCGGGTTCTCCACGGCGATCCGGAGTGCATCGAGAGGCGAGTACACGAAGCGGATGTCGGCCCCGCCGGCCTTGGCGTCGAGCAGGCTGCCCTTGCTGCCGGGCACGCGCATCATGTCGCCGAACGAGGTGAAGATGACGCCGGGTTCATGTGCCACCGCAATGGCGTCGTCCACCCGTCCCATCGGGATGACGCAGACCGGGCACCCTGGGCCGTGCACGAGCTCGACGTTGGCCGGCAGGACATGCTCGATCCCGTGCCGGTAGATGGTGTGGGTGTGGCCGCCGCACACCTCCATGAACTTGAACGCGTCGTCACCGGCCAGCGCGGTGATCTGTGCCACCAGAGCACCGGCTGTCGTCGGGTCCCTGTATTCGTCGACGAACCTCATGAGTCAGCGTGCCCTCCTGTTGCCCTCCTCGTCCTCCTAAGCCACCGGACGCAGACGTGAGGAGTCGTCCGGGGCACTGAGGATGCCCATGATCACCTCGACCCTCTTCTCGAGGAGATCGCGCGCAATGGCGAGCGCCCCGTCAGCGAAGTCCCTGACCTCCTTCGACGTGGAGATCGTGTGCCAGGCCTCTTCGAACTCGGACCAGGCGTTCGGGCCTGCCCTGCAGCCGAGCGCGTAGCCGACCATGACGCCGATGACCACTCCCATCACGTACCTCCCGTTTGACTCGAGATCTTCGATCGCCAGAAGGCGTCCAATTCGTCGTCATAGGCCTGCCCCATCAGCTGCAGGGAGGCCAGGGCCAGTTCGGCCTCGGTTTCGTCGATCTTCGACATGGCGAAACCCACGTGGATCAGCACCCAGTCGCCGGGCACCAGGGCCTCGTCCTCGAGCAGGCCGATGTTGACGACCCTCGTCACGCCCGACACGTCCACCCGCGCCAGATGTACGTTGACACTCGAAATCTCCTTCAACTGCCCCGGAATTCCAAGACACATGGCTGTCGCGTCTCCTACTCGTCCCTCACTGCGTAGATCTCCACTCGCACCTGGACCTCGGGCTCAACCTTGAGGAGGAGCACCTTGGGTGGCTGCATCCCGAAATCCCTTATGTCGAAGCTCGATTCACCCGTCAGGCGGATGGTCCGGTGCTCCACCGGGGTGATGTTCATACGATCCTCGTATCGGCGTGACACACCGCGGAACGTCACTTCACCGCTCACCCGGTAGCTGGCCTCAGATCCGTTGGGTGCGATCTGTTCCAGGTGGCCCTCGATCCGGGGGAACTTCCTGGCATCGATCCGTTTTTGTAGTTCCCGGTCCTCCATGCGGTTGCCCGACTTCAGGCGGTCGACAGCCAGGGAGAGCGATCCCGCCGGCGTCCCGGCCGGGTCGACCGTCCCCGATGGCGCCAAGTCGAGCTCGACATAGCCCTCGAGGCCGCTTGTGCTCGAGTGGATCGGGTGCACGTTGGAGCGGGCCTCGATCCACACCTGCGAGCGGTCCGGGACGATGGAGTAGCGGGCCACGGCGGCTACATCCGCCGCATTCTCTCGTAACGGCGGATGTCGGGAAGCGACCGGGCGACGACCGCCACGACGCAGACGAGCACCAGGACGATCAATGCGACGAACACGTACCGAACGATGTTCATCTCACATCTCGCGCATCTTGAGGTAGCGGGCAATGTCGGGGAGTGACTTGATCACCAGTCCGGCGACTGCAGCCAGGAGCAACGAAGCAAGAAATCGACGGATCATCAGCGGATTCCCCTTTCGACGGGTCGGGCAATGTCGGCAACGACTTCGAGGCACAGGTCGACCGCGGCAGGGACCGCCTCCAGGACGGCAGGGGAAAGCCCCATGCCCTCGTCGAGATCGCCGGGCTGGCATCCGACGATAACGATGCGTTCGACAGAGCCGCCGAGGCGGGCCAGTGTGGCGAGGACGACGTCCGGGCTCATGGTGTGGGCGTCGACGGTCGAGACGCCGTCACCGTCGGAAGGGGGCGAACACCGCGTCGCCGGACCGTTGGCCAGCTCGGGTTCGATCAGCGCGAGGGTCCCCGGAGGCTCACCCATGGGGACGGCATCGATCACGACCAACGAGTCGTAGCCCTCGAGGAGGTCGTAGGCGAGGTGGATGCCCCTGATCCCATAGTCCTCGACTCGGATCCCTTCCGTGAGCGCCCGGCTCGAGAGCAGGCGAGCCACCTCGACGCCGAAGGCGTCGTCCGAGAGGAACACGTTCCCGATACCTGCGACGAGAACGCGGCCGTTCACGGCCGGGCCTCCGCGCTCTGCCGGTCGGGCATCGGTTCCACCTCGTCGGGCCGGAAGTAGAGGTAGCGGCCCTGCCACACCAGCTCGGATGCTGCCGGGTCGTGGTCGAGGCTGACGGCGAGATGGACTCCGCCGTCGACGTCCGCGAACACTCCGGCCACGGTCCCGCACCGGCCATCGAGGAACATGTCCTGCGCGTCGGCCTGTCCCGACGGGTGGAGCCGGACAGCCGACCCCTGCGCCAACTCGATGCCCTCCACCCAGACCGAATCGGTCCACGGGTCGACCGATTCGTCGGACGACGGGTCCCACCACGGGGCGGCCTCGATCCCGGGAGTCGTCAATGTGGACCACTCGGCTTCGACCGGGCGCATTTGGCCGTGAAGGCGGCTCATGGTCTCCGGTGACAGCGAGTCGCATCGGTCGATGATGGCGGCGGCACGAGAGTCGGTGCCGCGGGCCTCGGCTTTCTCCGTGTCGGTGAGCGTCATCACCCGCAGCGCCAAGATCTCATCGATCTCGAGTGCGTCGTAGAGATCCCCCGGGCTCTGTTTTGCCACCTCGGGGTGGTCGTAGAGGATGATGGGCGAGGAGAGCACCACGTCGTCGCGGCCGATGAGAACCGGGTAGGTGCCATCGCTCCGGCAGGACCGAGCAGCCTGGTCGGCACCGTCGGGCGGATCGAGGAGTGAGACGAACGTCGCGCCGTCGACCGCCAACATGGTGTGCACGGCCACCAGGCTCTGAGCCACGATGTCCGGCCTCAGTGAGCGCTCGTCGCTGCCACGTGGTGGCGTTCTCCACCGTCACCGTCACCTTTGCGTAGGGCGAACCGCACGCTTCGGGGGCCGTGATGACCCGCACCGCGCCTTCGATGGGGATGCGCTCGCGAACGAAGCGACCGGCCAGTGTGCCGTCAGCTCGGTGGACGAGCTCGGTCTGGCATCCGCCTTCGAGGTGGAACGAGAGCTGGTCGGCGGCCATGCCGTCAGGGGGGATGACAAGAGGAGGCAGGTCGACCACGTGGTCGATCGCCTCGTCCCACTCCACATGGGACGTCCCGTCCACGTCGAGGGCCTCAGCCGGCCCGAACGCAGGCCCGGCGGAGGCGACCACGTTCCCGCGCAAGTGGGCTTCGACACGACGGCGCTGTGTCTGCAAGCACCGGACGCGCACGCGGAGAAGGGTGCGCTCGGGTGGGCCGTCGAAGTCGACGAGGCATTCCGTCCGGGCCGACCAGCGCTCGGACCCGTCCCTCTCGCTGTAGGCCCGTGGGGTCAGCACGCCCCACTGGAAGCGCACCTGGTTCTTGCGGGAGGACGCCCGATACGGGTACAGGACATAGCCCTCGTAGAGGATGGCGTCAGCCACGGTCCTCGCCGTCTCGAAGCGGTCCTCCACGGGCTCGGGAGGCATTTGGGGGCCTCTCGCGTCGGTGGCGCTCACGCGCCGCCCTCCTTCGCCTCCTTGAGAAGCTGCGCGAAGGCCTGGTCCCAGGTCGGGAGGCCTCGGATCGCCCGGAAACGCTGAAGATCGTCCAGCGTGTCTCGCCGCATACGGATGAAGGCGCTCCCAGGAAAGTACGCGTCCATCGTGCTGCGCCAGACGCCGACGGGCAGGCGGTACGAGGACTCGGTCGACCACGAGAGCGGCTCGGCGGAGAACCCGGACGCGCCCTGGGTGAAGACGGTCCCGGAGAAAAGGAAGATCAGCGGGATGTCGCCGGCCCCCAACGCGTGCATGTACTTGGCCCCGGTCACCTCGAAGTCATAGGTGCACTCGACCGGCAGGTCGAACTCCGTGGTTCCGTCGAAGCGGCCCACCATCGACGACACGTGCGTCCACAGGAAGGGACGGAGGGAGTTCCCCCACTGGGGCGTCTCGCCGAACAGCTCGTAGAGGTTTTCCTGCTCGTGCTCGCTGTAGCGACGACGCTGCGGCTCGATCCGGATCTGGCAGCGCAGGGCGGCCGCATGCACGCGCATGCCGTCCGCCTCCTCTGCCCGGGTCCGGAACATGATCGTCGGCACGGCGGCGTGCGGTTCGGTCCTGGCGTCGACCACCTCGAATCGCAGGTCGGTCACTGTGCGCGCGCTCCGATGTCGGCGAAGAAGTCGTCGAGCTTCCGGTTGGCCTCGCTGCCGCCGTCGAAGCCGCGCCAAAGCATCCGGAGGTGCCCGACGAGCTCGTAGCACGCGTCGATCGGCACGATGTAGCACTCGGCCTCCCGGTCGCTCCGGTCGCTTGCGGCACGCACCAGGAAGGCTTCGACGTCGGGTTGCATGGTAGCCAGCTGCGGATTGGCCCCGACGAGATCGGCCCAGGTGTCGAGTGGGAGCTCCGACTCGGTCGCGCCCGCCGGACCGGGGTAGAAGGCGGCGATCCGCCCGAGCTCCGAATTCAGGAAGAAGAAGGCAACGCCGACCGGTATCTGCAGGCTGTCCCACTGGGCTGGAGTGAGCTCAAAGTCGCCGAAGCGCCAGATAACGCTCGGGAACGCTGCGGAAGTGGTCGCCGCCCGCCCCTCGCGACTCGAAGAGGAGGAAGCACCCACGGCAGGCGCAGAGAAGGGTCCTGGAGCGCAGGTCCACGAGGTGTGGGTGCTCCGTGGCGATGGGCTCGGAGCACAACTCGCACGCCTCCTCGACCCGAGCAGGCTCCGGAGTTGGTGTGCCCGCCCGGATGCGTTGCAACACCGCGATCGGGTCGGTCATCGAATCGCCACCTCGGTTGGGCAGGCGTCGTAGGGCGGCTTCACGCCCAGAGTGATCGGCACGGCCGGGGTTGCGTCAACGTTGGGCTCCTCTACGACGATTCGTGTCACCTCGGGCGCCGCCTCCAAGATGGCGGCCTCGACGGCGCCCTGCAGGGTGGCGGCCGAGGACGGACACCCGTCGCAGTTGCCCAGAAGCCGCAGCTTGACCGCCCCCAAATCGTCGTCGACCGCGAGCAACTGCACGTCTCCGCCGTGGCGTCCGAGGAAGGGTCGGACGGACTCCAGCGCTCCCTCCACCCGGACGTCGAGCGGATCGGGGTGCAGGCCCTGTACCAGCAAGAGGCTGGCGACCAGCTCGTCGGCAGCGAAGTCGGCGACCAGCTCGGGCGACCGAGCACGGGCGATCTCGGCCATCCGGGCAAGCCCGGCGCCGTAGAGGTCCGACACCAGGCGCAGGAGCTCCTCTGCCAGGTGGAGCGAACGATGGTCCGCCGTCGCCTGCAGCTCGCTCAGTGCCTGCTCGATCCGCTCACCACTCGCTCGGAGGTTCTGGGGTTCAGGCATTGCTCCGTGCGATCAGAACAGTTCGTCCGCGTGGGCCATCTGGGTGGGGGAGTGGACTTTCTTCAGCACCTTGCCCTTGCCCAGATACATGTGGACGCCGCAGGGCAGGCAGGGGTCGAAACTGCGCACGGATCGCATGATGTCGATGCCCTTGAAATTCTCCCTCGTGTTCTCCTCGAAGATCGGGGTGTCGATCACCGCGTCCTCGTAGGGTCCTGGAGTGCCATAGCTGTCGCGCGGGTTCGCGTTCCACGGTGTCGGCGGGTACGGGTGGTAGTTGGCGATCTTGCCACCCTTGATCACCATGTGGTGGGACAGGACTCCGCGCACCGCCTCGGTGAACCCGCACCCGATCGCTTCATCAGGCACCTCGAAGGGCTCCCAAGTTTTTGTTTTGCCGTTCCGTACGTCCTTGAGCGCCAGCTCAATGAAGTCCAGCGCCGCGGCGGCAGCGTAGGCCTGGAAGTAGGTCCGCGCCCTGTCGCGCTCGATCGTGTTGGACCATTGTGGGATCTTCCACTCCAGGTCGACCGGCCCCTCGAGCGCGGTCTTGGGCAAATGGATTTTCACGCTCGTGCCGGTGGCGTCGAGGTGGTCAGTGTGCACCAGGCCCGAGAGGGCGGTCGACCAGAGCCGGGCCAACGGTCCGCCTCCAGTGTCGAGGGCCAGGTGGTCCGTGCCGTCGAACCAACGGGGCGCCATCACCCAGCTGTAGTTCCCGTCGAAGTCGCGCTTCTGCGGCTGGGGGTTGGTGTGCTGGTTCCAGGGGTGCCGCCGGTCCACCGGGTTTCCGAGGGGATCCCGAGTGACGAACATCTCCTGGTCCTCCCAGTCGTCGTAGAAGGAGTGACCGAGCAGGATCCGTATGCCGAGATTGATCTCGACGAGGTCGTTCGTGACCAACTTGCCGTCGACGACGATACCGGGGGTGACGCCCATGGCCCGGCCCCACTTGGTCATGTCCTTGTAGGCGAAGTTGCAGACCTCGGGGTCCTGGAATGCCCCCCAGCAGTTGAGCAGGATCCGCCTCCGGCCCACCTCTTCGTATCCCGGCAGGGCCTCGTAGAAGAAGTCGAAGAGGTCGTCGTGCATTGGTACGACCCGCTTCATGAACTCGACGTAGCGCTGCAGGCGGGTGTAGTAGTCGGTGAAGAGCTGAATGGTCGCCGTCGTGCCGACGCCGCCGGGGTAGAGGGTCGACGGGTGGACGTGGCGACCCTCCATCAGGCAGAACATCTCCCGGGTGTACCGACTGACCTGGAGCGCCTCGCGGTAGAACTCGCCCGAGAAGGGGTTGAGCGACCGCATGATGTCGCCGATCGTCTTGTAGCCGTGGGCCCCCGCATGCGGCGCTTCGGTCCTGTTGGCCTGCTCGAGCACGCCCGGGTTGGTTTCGGCCACCATCTTCTCGCAGAAGTCCACGCCCACGAGGTTCTCCTGAAAGATGTTGTGGTCGAACATGTACTCGGCCGCCTCACCTAGATTCACGATTTGCTCGCCGAGTGCGGGCGGATGAATCCCGTAAGCCATGTTCTGGGTGTAGCAGGAGCAGGTGGCGTGGTTGTCGCCACAGATCCCGCAGATCCGGCTCGTGATGAAGTGCGCGTCCCTGGGGTCTTTCCCCTTCATGAAGACGCTGTAGCCTCTGAAGATCGAGGACGTGCTGTGGCACTCCGCCACCTTCCCCTTGCCGAAGTCAATCTTGGTGTAGATGCCCAGGCTCCCCACGATGCGTGTGATGGGGTCCCATGCCATCTCCACCAACCCGTTGGCGTCCTCGGTGAACTTCTTGGTGGCCATGCGCCCTACCTCCAGATCTTCTTGTAGCCGGTCGACAATTCGCTCCCCGGTGTACGCCACCTGGGCTCGTCGTCGAGCGTGTGGAGCGTGATCTTGCGCAGCCCGCGGATGGCCTTCCCGTACAGTCCCGACGCCATCGTCGACACTGTCGCCCCCGGTGGTTCGTCCATGAACGGCATGAACTTGTCCGGGAACCCGGGCATGGTGCAGCCGATGCAGATGCCGCCGACATTCGGGCACCCTCCCACTCCGTTGATCCACCCCCGTTTGGGGACGTTGCATTTGACCACCGGTCCCCAGCAGCCGAGCTTGACGATGCACTTGGGCGAGCCGTACTCGGTCGCGAACTCGCCCTGCTCGTAGTACCCGGCCCGGTCGCATCCCTCGTGGACCGTGGCGCCGAACAACCACTGGGGTCGCAGCGAATCATCCAGCGGGATCATCGGCGCCTGGCCGGTGGCCTGGTAGAGCAGGTAGAGGATCGTTTCCGACAGGTTGTCCGGATGGGTCGGGCAACCAGGCACGCACACGATCGGGATGCCGGCCTTTGAGGTCCAACCCCATCCGAGATAATCGGGCACTCCCATGGCTCCGGTGGGATTCCCAGCCATCGCATGGATGCCTCCGTAGCAGGCACACGTGCCGGCCGCGAGCACGACGAGTGCCTTTGGCGCGAGGCGGTCGAGCCATTCACTGGTGGTCATGGGCTGGTCGGTGTCGGGGTTGTTCCCGAAACCACACCAGTAGCCCTCCTTCTTGATCGCCTCGTTCGGGATGGACCCCTCGACGACGAGGACGAAGGGGTCGAGTTCTCCCCGATCGGCCTTGAAGAACCACTCGATGAAGTCGTCGGCGCCGCCCACCGGACCATTCTCGAAGTCGATCAATGGCCAGTGCACAGCGATCTTTGGGAGCCCAGGGAGGGCGCCCAGTGCGATCTCCTCGATGCTGGGCTGGGTCGCAGCGGTGAGCGCGACCGAGTCGCCGTCACAGCTGAGTCCGGCGTTGATCCAGAGGACATGGACCACTGCTTCTTCGGTCGCCGTGTCAGTCGCCGTCAATGTGCCCTCCCCGGTTCCGGCCGCGCGCGGTTGTGCGGCTTCATGCAGTGTCAGCCTCGTGCCGTCCGCTGTAAATGAGTGTGTTTTGCACCGCCCACGGAGTGAGAGTTCCCGTTATGGCCATTGACACTTCGGACCTGTGGGACGAGGATCGACGATGGATGGCCACGGAACAGCGTGTCGGAAAGCTGCCGGCAACGGACGGTGTGGCGCGCTTCGAGCTGGCGCCACCACGCAGGTTCATGCTGCCTGCGATCCTCCTCCTCCTGTCTGAGCAGCCTGGATACGGGTACGGCCTCGTGCCGAGGCTCGTCGAATTCCGGTTCGGGCACGTCGATCGTCCCGCCGTCTACCGGGCTCTGGCCCAGCTCGAACGCGATGGACTGGTGCAGGTCTCCGCGAATGACCACCAGAACGGGCAGGGGCGCCGCGTCTACTCGGTGACGCCGCTGGGAGAGCGCGTGTTGCGGGTGTGGATGGGAGTCGTCCGAGAGGAGCACGCACACCTCGGCGAGGTCATACGGCGCTACCAGGCGACTGCCACGATCGACTCGGTCCTGTCCGAGGTCGAGGGTGGATGGGTGCCCGAACTGGACCTGGCCTGGTCACCCGTGTCGACGACATCTCTGTGGCGTCGACGGCTGATGCCACCGGAGAATGAGAGCGAAGATGCCGCGTCCCACTTGGCCGATCTGGTGGGATGGTCGCCCGGTTCGGACAGGTCGACCTCTTCGAGCGGCTTGCCGGGGGATTTCGCGTCGCAACCGGATGCGGACCTCGCTCGGCCGGCAGATCTCCCGAGGGCTCCCACGATGGGCCGGTTCGTCCTCGACCCGGAGAGGTCGGCGGTGCTGATCGATGCCCGGTCGACGGTCGGACCCATCTGTTTCGGGACGACGGGAGTGCAAGGCGCATTGGAGGCCGCCATGGGGGAGTCCGGTGTGAACACCGAGATCCCTCCCACGGGCTGGCTCACCATCGACATGACGCGATTGAGCTCGGGCAACAAGCTCTATGACGCCGAACTCCACCGCCGGATCAACTCCCGTCGCTTCCCGAGCGCCAGGGTGGAACTGAAGGAATGCACGCCGAGTGCGCCCGGCCGGCGATACCGCCTCCGAGGTGAGCTGACGTTCCACGGCATCACCCGCCGGACGGAGGGGACCGTGCGCATGGAATCCGCATCGGACGATCGCATCGTGATCAGCGGCGAACAGGCCTTCGACATCCGGGATTTTGCGCTTCCCTCGCCCACCATGCTGATGCTCCGCATCTTCCCGGATGTGCGCGTGCGCCTCTACGCGGAAGCGGAGCGGTCCGACGACGACTGAGTTCGTCGGGCCGCGGGACTCAGTGCGGTAAGGCCACGTCCTCCCGGGGACCCACTTGATCCGTGATGTCCTGACCTATACCCCTGAGGCCGACGGCCTTGCCATCCGAACCAAGGGTCGGGTTGGCATGAACCCAGACGACGTGTGTCTTCTCATCTGGGTGGATGACCCGATACTCCAGGTCAACCGGCCGGGATGAGCCCACCGACCCAATCATGGCGTCCCGCACCCGGCCGCTGTCGGCCCCACTGATCCGCTCCATGTAGGAATCGAACGTGCCGGCGAAGTCCAAGGGGTCTATTCCGTGGATGCGGTGGAATTCGGTGCTCCACTGCACAGCACCCGTCCTCAGGTCCCAGAGCCAACTTCCGATGTGAGCAAGCGCCTCGGCTTCTTCGAGTCGGGCGTCGGTCTCTGCCAGTGAAGCCTGAGCGAGATGTTGCTCGGTTACGTCGCGAGCGACGACAACCTGACCGAAGATCAGACCGTCATGGTCGACCAGCGGTGCGAGGGAGAGGGACACGGGTATGGGGAGCCCATCGGGGCGCACGATCTCCGTTTCGAAATGCCGGATGCGTTCACCCGCCCCCACCCTTGCGATGACCTCGTCAATCTCCTCCTGCAGATGTGGCGCAAAGATGGTGCCGAGGGGACCGCCTTCGACGTCGCGTGGCGTTCGGCCGACCAGCCTCTCTGCGTTGTCGCTGAAGTAGGTGACGACGGCCCAAGGATCACAGGCGATCACCGCATCGTCCGTCAACTCGATCACCGCACGAAGGAGTGTGCCCGATGGAGCCGCGTGATCGAGTGCATCTCGTCCAATGTTGCCCGTTTCATCCGTGTCGCCCATGGAGTCTCCGGCTGCTCTCGGCCTGCTGTGGCGGGGCTCTGAGACGGTCTGCCATACGGAGACCAGCTCCCAGCTGAGCCGGCCACCGACGCCATCCTAGGCCTCTCCAGCCCGACGGCGCTTGCCCGCTCCGCCTGGCAGTCGTCGCCTGGGTCGGTCTTGTGGCCCGGCGTCGCTGCGCGAAATCAATCGACTCCGGTTGCTCTGTAGAGGTCAACCAGAGCAGAACGACACGAGCCGTCCGCTCTCCTCGTCACCGAGGTCCTCCTCGTTGACTGGCAAGTTATGCTCAAGTCGAGGTGCCGGTCATGCATGAACTGTCCATCTGTAGCGCCATTGCAACCACTGCGGTCAAACATGCGGAGGGGCGTTCGGTGTCCCAGGTGACTGTCCAGATCGGCCATCTGCGCCAAGTCGTACCCGATGCCCTCCAATTCAGTTGGGAGGTCGTCTCGAGCGCCACCGACCTCAAAGATGCCGCCCTCGTGATCGAACAGGTACCAGCGGTGGTCGAGTGCACGAACTGCGGAGCAAGGACGACACTCGACCTGCCGATTCTGGTCTGTGAGAAATGCGAGGGATTCGACGTGAAGTTGCTCAGCGGCGAAGAGCTCCTGGTCGTGTCGATCGATCTGGTGGACGTGTAGCAGTGGGGAGGTTCCACATCCACGCGGATGGGACGAGTCATGTGCTGGACCACGATCCTGAGCATCATCACCCCGGCCACGTGGATGGGGCCTTGAACGTCGGGGACCATTCCGGTTACGCAGAAACTGGCCACACGAGGGTGAGGATCCTGGAAAACCTCCTCTGGGAGAACGACCGAATAGCGGACGACAACGGCAGGCGTTTCGCGGAGTGCGGCGTGCGTGCAGTGAATCTGATGTCGTCCCCGGGCGCCGGAAAGACCACGATCCTACGAAAGACGCTCGAGACGCTTGGCGACGCCAAGCAGATTGGTGTGCTGGAAGGCGATATTGCCACCAGCCTCGATGCGGACAAGCTTGAGGGGGCGGGTGCGACCGCCATCTCAGTGGTGAACACCAGCGCCGGATTCGGAGGGGAGTGCCATCTCGATGCTGTGATGGTCCAGTCGGGTCTGGCTCGACTTCCGTTGGCCGATCTCGATCTGTTGATCATCGAAAATGTCGGGAACCTGGTTTGTCCCGCGGAGTTCAGGGTTGGAGAAGACGCGAGGGCGATGGTGTTCGCTGTGACTGAAGGCGAAGAGAAGCCCTTGAAATACCCAGTCATGTTTCGTGCGGTAGATGTCGTCGTGGTGAACAAGATCGATTTACTGCCGCACCTGGATTTTGACCTGGACGCATTTTTAACCAACCTCGACGCGGTGAACCCCACGACTGAGATAATCATGGCCAGTGCTCGTACCGGCGAAGGCATGGTCGAATGGTGCGATTGGCTGACACGTGATGGCTCGCCGCCCCATCTGCCACCAGCCATTGACAATTGAATTGAGAAAGGGTCTTCCGTAACTCGGCCACCACGAGAACGAGCGATGAAGCACGTCAACGGACTCGCTCGATCGAAACACAGCACCTGTCAACCTGTACGTCGACAACCTCCTGCGACAGTAGGGCCCTCCTACAGCCTATGGATCCGAGCCACGGGCAAATGCAATTGGGATTCGAATGGTCGCGGCGGGCGAGGGGAGTCCGGCGTCGTTCACGTAGACAGAACACGGCGCACTCGACGCACCGCACACTCCAGCGCCGACCTGACCTTCTACGACGCGCAGGGTCGTCGAACCAGATCCGTTCGCGTCGGGAACCAGTATTCGTGCCGTCGCAAAGGCACAATCGTTCTCGGTCTTGTCGGAACATTCGACGACATTGACGACGTTTCCAGGCAGATAGCCCGACCACCGCACGGTGACCGTCTGCCCATTTGCGAGTTCCTTTGATGGCGTGACGTAGGCGTGTCGGCGTGTACGCGGCGTGGGTGGCGGCGTGACTGTGAGTGACTGGCCGGGCCTCGGGGCGTACTGAACGGCCGTCACACCCGGCTGGGCATCGTGAGCGATGCGTGCCCCCGCCGGCTCGGATCCGTCAAGGTAGCGTCGAAAGAAGTCGGTGCTGGTGCGGGCGACGCTCGTGAACCACTTGCTCTGGGGCTGTATCCAGTTCCCGTGGTTGGCGCCGATCAGGCTCAAGAGCACCTTGGGTCCCTTCTGCTTGTTGAACACCTGCACCATCTGGCCGTAGGGCAGGAACTCGTCTCTGGTTCCATGAACCACGAGCATCGGCGGTTGTCCGTCAAAGACGTAGTGACCGCCCGGATACAGCTCGGGATCGCCTGAGAAGACGGCGGCGGCCTTGACGCGTGGATCCCGACAGCAGGTGTTGAAAAATCCGAGCGTGGTGATGGCGCCTTCGGAGTGTCCCGCGACGCCGACCTCATTCGGCGCGATCATGCCGCTCAGAGGGCCCGAGTGTGCTGCGGAGGCCAGCAGCATGACGCTGATCACGAAGCTCACGTCGCCCGGCTGGCTGTACACGTCGGCAGTATCGACCCCTCCGGGCGTACCGAGACCGGTCAACGGGAACTTCGGTGCGGCCACGACGAACCCAGCCGCGGCCCACGATCTGAGCAACGATGCGTATTCGTGCGGCACGGTTCCGAGGCCGTGGGAGAAGACAACCAGAGGGTATGGTCCGCCACCGGTGTCCGGCGGGGCGTTCGACTTTGGAGTCGCAGACGCCCGTATCGCCGCGGGATACCAGATGGACGTCGTGAGCGTCCGGCTGGTGAGGGCCCGTTCGCCGTTGTGGGCGGGCGTCGAACGCGTCCGATCGACGAATGTCTCGACCAATAGGCCCACCCCGTGGTCGGAGGACCGGCTACCCGCATCGACCGGTCGGGCGCCGGCGGGTGGCGACATGCATATCGCACCGATACTCCAGGAAGCCAGAAAGTACGTCACCCAGCGGAGCTTCAACGACAACCCACCGACCCCGCATCAGGAGTGATCGTCACACTCTGCATGACACAATCTGGCCCCCCAGGGTCCAATTGTCCAGCACAGGGGGTGAGACCACCCCCTCAAATGCCGCCCGAATCCCGCATCGGATGCGTCGCCGGGACTATTGGCAGGGAAGGCTCGGGAACCACGTCGGAGTCGACGGCGGCACTGGTCCGAGCCACGTACCCCCAGGTGAAGAACGCGCGTGCGCCTGACCCAACGCGGCCAGTTCCGGTGCCAGCTCCGTGCCCACGAAGATCCCTCCCGATTGCGAGAAGTGCACCCCGTCGCCGCAGCGCACATTGACAGAGCCCACGGCAGGCGAGTAGTGCCCACTTGGAGAAACCAATGTGTTGAGGTCGAACACAAACACGTTCCCGCCGGCCGCCTCCGCCGCGCTCCGCATGATCGAGTTGTCCAGCACTACCCGGAACGGATTGTTCTCCGGCCACGGTGTGCCGGCACCGGAGACGCCGCTATCGAAGTAAGGGACCGTCAGGAACATCACGGCCGCTCCCCGGGAACCAAGGACGTCTGCTGCGCTGTTGAAGCGACTGCTCACATAGCTGTCGAACGCGGCCTCACCGAGGTTCTGCCAAGCACCGTTCAACTGCTGGTTGAACGTCTCGCCTCTGGCGAGGTAGACGACCACATCGGGGTTGTAGGCGTCGACCCATTGGCGCCACGTGGTCAACAGCGAGTCAGCGTTGCCCGCCACGTCGCAGGGGGGGTTCGGCGGTACCGTGTACCAGAGCACTTGGATTTCGCCCTGCATGGACACGGAGCAGGATGGCGATCCCTCATTGACGATCTGTACGTCGTATTGCCGCGCCTCGAGCGCTAAGCCCACACCGAGTGAGCCTGCGAGCGAGTCGCCCACCAGGAGGACCTTGACTGGTCTGCTCGTTGAGATGTGCGGGGCCGGGGTAGGGCTGGAGGTCGTCGGGGATCCCGCCGGTGTTCGACTCCGGGAGGTTTTGGCGGTGGCAGACTGCACGACCAACAGATGGTTGGACCCCGGCGGGACCTTCGGCGTCGCCGTGCGGCCGGCCACCGGTGCATGGAGTTGCTCCCCTTGCAGCGCAGAGGTCCCGACCGGTACCAGCGTGCTGACGAAAACAGCAGCCAGGGCGACAGCAGCACCGAAAGGAGCCACCGCGGCCATGCGCCAGCGCCGGAGCGTGCCATAGCGCAGCGGTTTCTCCACAAGTTCGTAGCTCACGGCGGCGATCGCCACCGTCAGGACGACCCGGAGCACGAACAGTTCGTAGGGACCCCAGTCGAGCCGTCGGCCGCTTGTCACGAGCAGCGTTGGCCAGTACCAGAGGTACATTCCGTATGAGAGGCGGCCCAAATACGGCAGCGGGGGTAGCTCCAGAATGCGCGCGACGAGCGAGCGGGGTGCAACGACGCATCCGAGGACCACTGCGCCTGCAGCCAGGCTGGCCGCCAGGAACCCGCCCCGAAAGGCGAAGGTCGACGTCTCTGCAGTGGTCGCCCATATCGCCGCCGTTCCGGCCACGCCAGCAATGGCCAGACCTGAAGCAAGCCGCATGGACCGAGGTCGCCACACTGCCTTGCCCCAGAGCGTGATTCCCACCGCGATGGCTGCGCCAACGAGAAGTGCCTGGGCGCGGGTGTCGGTGCCGTAGTAGGCCCGGGCGTCGTAGCCGCGGGGAGCGAGATGCGCCATCAGGGCGGCCGACGCCAAGACGCCGACACAGGCCAGAAGAAACAGTAGGTGGAGACGCCGCCGATCTTCCCGTCCGCGATCGATCGGCGCCGGTCTACGGCGAAGACGGACTCGGTTCAACCTTGACAGCCGATTATTACCCCGACGCCCCCAGCCGAGCAGGACGAGAAGCACGATCGGCCACAGCAAATAGAACTGCTCCTCGATGGCGAGTGACCAGGTGTGGGTCCATGGCGACGGCTGGCTCGACAGCGAGAAGTAGGGCACACCGGCGTGAATGAGGTACCAGTTGGACCCGTAAAACACCGTCCAGAACGCGCTCTCGAACGCGTCCGGTGTGCTGAAGACGTCCGGCAAGGTCGCCATCACAACTCCGACCACCGCGACGAGCAGGAACAGCGCCGGCAAGAGGCGCCTGGCTCGGCGACCCCAAAAGCGCCGCAGGCCGATCCTGCCCGAAGTGCCCCACTCCGCCAAGAGCAAGGAGGTGATGAGAAAGCCCGACAGTACGAAGAAAGAGTCAACTCCGTAGTAGCCGCCCGGAATCCAGCTCAAGCCTGAGTGGAAGGCGATGATCGCCAGCACCGACAACGCGCGAATCCCGTTGAGCCCGCGGAAGTGCCGAAGCTTCGGCTCGATCCCTCGTGCGCCGGCACGACTGTCGGCACCCGCCATCCCCGTGAACCCCCTATGTCCCGGGTCTTCTCCCGACGTCGGCCCCCGGCTTCGCCTCGACCCACTGTTATCTGGCGGTGTGGTACCAAGCAAATCTCCAACGAATCATGAACCCCTGGGGCGAGGAACGTTGGGCGGCGGCGGGCGGCCTGTCCGCCCAGGACATCCGTTTTGGCAGCGTGGAGCGCACCACTTGCGGGTTGTCCGCTCGGGCGGATTGGCTAGGCGGAACTCGTTATCTGTCCGATTGGACGGGGCCACACCCCAGTTTCGGGCGTAGTAGACCGCTCTACTCCCGCGGCCCTTTGGGAGGGACGGCCCGGAAATTGAGTGGATATGACCGCACCTCTGCAAACTGGCCGGACCCAGAAGTCGAAAAACCATTACCTTGCCAAGGTGGGGGTCGTAGGTTTCGAATCCCGTCTTCAGTTCAGTCTGGCGCAGGTGAGAGGGTTGCCCAGCTGATGAACAGGATGAGAGGGTGTTTCTCAACCCTGAGCGGTCGTACGTTGCGAATAACTCGCGTCCCGGCGTCCCGGCGTCCCGGCGTCCCGGTGTCCCGGACTCCCGGACTCCCGGCATGTCGAGCTGGCGAGCGCGGGCAGACAATGTCAAGACGAGACGGACTTAGGCAGTAGAAGGCTTGGGCGGCGCTACCCGTGCCTGCACCAACCAACTGCAGACGTGACCTGATCCCAGAGCTCGTTGAACGACATGGTTTTGTAGAAACGGTGCCGTCTTGGATTCTGTCTCGTCCTGATTGGTCATATTGGCCCGTTTCGTTCGGTTAGAACGACCTGTGGTGGTGACGGTTTCACGCGCAATCGACGCTAAAGGTCCGCATGTATGCGGTCGGCTAGATGCACTGGTCGCGCAGACGTTCGCCGTTTACGATGCCGGAGATGCCTACCGCGGGTTTCTCTCGAGCGCGCGTCGGGGTCGGGTCCTTCTCACCTCCTGAGGGCTGAGAGTCTCGCGGTGGGTGGCAGCCGACCGGAACGCTCCTGGGCCGTGAGCGGCTCCCATGGTCGGACCCTGCCAACCCCCCGGGCCTTCCGGCTGCCCGGGCTCCACCGAATCACCGCACGACCCGACATGTGGGCCGACGAGGCCGGCCGTTCAGTGGACGACCCGGCTGTCCTCGAACGACTGCGGCGGCTGGCGATTCCACCCGCGTGGATCGACGTGTGGGCGTCCGCCGACGCCGATGCGTCAGTGCAAGTGACAGGCGTCGACCAGCGCGGCCGGACGCAGTATCGATACTCTCCTGCGGCCCAACATCTTGCCAGCGACTACAAGTTCGCCCGCATGACACTGTTCGCTGCGGCCATGCCTGCGCTACGCCTTCAGGTTGAGCGCGACATCGGTCGGTACCGCCAGGATCCATTCGACGCACGTGTCGTGACCGCTGCCATCGTCAGACTTTTGGAGCGGGGGCTGCTTCGCGTTGGTAATGATCGGTACGCCCGAGACAATCACACTTACGGACTTACGACGCTTCGGCGGAACCACGTCGACGCACGCGGTTCGACCATCACATTCCATTTCATAGGAAAGGAGCACCTCCCCCACACCGTCATAGTTCACGACCAGGTGACATCCAAGATTGTGGGCGCGCTTGTAAGTGCGGCAGGCAGCGACGCGGAGCCGATCTTTGCTGTGACGGGTGAACATGGAACACATCATGTGACGAGTGCCGCAGTGAACGCCTACCTCCATGCACACACCCAAGCACCAGCGAGCGCCAAGGTGTTCCGCACTTGGGGTGCCACGGTTGCAGCGGTCGCGGTGCTTGCTGGAGCCGAACCCCCAACGGACGTATCGGCGAGGTCGCGAGAACGACTCGCCGTCGGTGCGGCGGCGACATTGCTGGGTGACTCGGCATCGGTCACCCGGTCTTCGTATATCCATCCCGCCTGGATCAATGTCGGCCGCTCTGACCTGGTGACCGCTGCCGTCGCGGAGTCCTCCGATCGCCTTGGCACGCGTGCTGTAGCGACTCTCTTCACCGATCCAGGGGTCCAAGCAGCGGTTCTTTCTGGGATCACCGATGTGACCACAGAAGTTGTCGCTGGAGACGAGAACCCGGAGTGCTAGACGTAGACCATGAAGCCTTCTGAGTGACTGTCGCGATGTTTCCCCAGCGCGATCACGTGGTCGGAGCCTGGGTCAGACGTCGGAGGATATAGCGGACTGGGGGCAGCCCAGATGAAGCTCTCGTCACTATCGGGTCATGCTTGTAGTCGACCTGGAGTCGCCGGCTGTTCATGAGCCAGGCCCAAGTACGTTCGACGATCCAGCGCTTCGGGAGCGCTCTGAATCGGCCTGGGCGGATGCGCGTGACCACCTCGACGCGGACATGGTGGTGCCCGCAGTACTCGATGAACGTGCGCTTGAACTCCGAGTCGCACCAGAGCTTGGCGAAACGAGCGGAGCGGTCGCGGGCACGGTCGGCCACAGTGATGCCTCTAACGATGCCCGAGAGCGACGCGACCACGACGACCACGGCCATCAGGAGTTCGGTGGTGGTTCTCGCCGATCCCGCTGGCGGCAAGTGGTTCGCTAAACGATCCCCACGGAGCTCCGGAAGCGTTGGGGCTTGGTGACCTGACCCTGCCTTGTACCGCCTTAGACACGTTCAAATCTGTCCACCAATACCAAGCTACACCAGGGTGGGGGTCTTGATGCAAGCACTCCGGGTGTGCTGACAATGCACGCCGCAAGTCGAACCACGGGCGGTCGTTCCGACCGACAGTCGGAATGAATGCGGCCCGAACGGGCTCGAGGGACGGTGGACGGATGAGCAACTACCTGCTGAGTTTCCAGGAGATCAACGAATCGCAGGTCGCGGTCGTTGGTGGCAAGGGCGCACACCTAGGGGAGCTTTCGCGGATCGAAGGCATCCGCGTGCCGACTGGCTTCTGTGTGACGACGGTCGCCTTTCGGCGGATCATGGCGGCCGCGCCGTCGATCGGCGGCCGGCTCGATGCACTTTTCGCGTCTGAGCCCCGATGACCGGGAGGCAATCCGCACGCTCAGCGCGGAGATCCGCCGGATCCTCGAAGCGATCGCCATCCCCGACGATCTTGCCGCGCAAATTACCCGCTCGGTCGCCCAGCTCGGCGAACAAGCTGCGTACGCGGTCCGATCGAGTGCGACAACAGAGGACCTGCCGACGGCCTCCTTCGCCGGGCAGCTGGACACCTACCTGAACGTCGTGGGGCCAGCGGCGATCCTCGAGCACATCAGCCAGTGCTGGGCCTCGCTCTTCACTGAGCGGGCCGTGACCTACCGCCTCCGGAACGGATTCGACGAGCGCAAAGTCCAAATGGCGGTGATCGTCCAGCAGATGGTCTCCCCGCAGGCGGCCGGCATCCTCTTCACGGCCGACCCCGTCACATCAAACCGGAAGATCGTCTCCGTAGAGGCCGCCTTCGGACTCGCCGAGGCCGTGGTCTCGGGCCGGGTGCCCTCGGACGTCTACCGGGTGCGCGAAAGCGAAATCGTCGCCAAAGCAATCGCCACCAAGCAACTGGCCATCCACCCCTCGCCGGCAGGCGGAACGCGGGAGCTGCCGATCGAGGCAGAGCGTCAGGGCCAGCCTGCACTGACGGATGCGCAGGTCGTGCAGCTCGCGCAGCTGGCACGCCGGATCGAAGGGCACTTCGGCCTCCCCCAGGACATCGAATGGTGCCTGGTCGATGACAACTTCGAGATCGTCCAGAGCCGGCCGATCACCACACTGTTTCCTATCCCTGCGACCGGCGACCAAGAGAACCATGTGTACGTGTCCGTCGGTCATGCGCAGATGATGACCGACGCTATGAAGCCCTTGGGTCTCTCCGTTTGGCAGCTGACCTCACCTCGGCGTATGTACGTGGCCGGTGGCAGGCTATTTGTCGACGTCGCCTCGGACCTGGCGTCGCTAGCGAGCCGCGCCAGTCTCTTGGAGGTCATGCGGAAATCCGATCCGCTGATCGGGAACGCGCTAGAGACCATCCTTGAACGCGACGACTTCATCCCCACCTTCAGGGACGAACGTCCGGGTTCCGCGCCGGTTAGTGGCGGACCCGCACCCATCGAAACAGATCCGGCCATCGTCACCGGGCTGATCGCGCGCAGTGAGGCTTCCGTTGCCAAGTTAAAGAACGACATCCGTGGGATGTCCGGCTCCGCATTGTTCGACTTCATCCTCGCGGACATCCAGGAGCTGAGGAGGATCCTGATGAACCCGCAGAGCCATCAAGTGTTCATGTCGGCCATGGAGGCCACGTGGTGGCTCAAGGAAAACATGGATGCGATGCTGGGCGAGAAGAACGCTGCCGACACGCTGACGCAATCCGTCCCCCATAACGTCACGTCGGAGATGGGGCTGGCGCTGCTGGGAGTCGCGGACGTGATCCGTCCGCATCCGGAGGTGGTGGCTCTCCTGCAGCACGTTGAGGACGAGGACTTCTTGGACGAGCTGGCCGAGCTTTCGGGCGGCCGGGAAGCCCGAGACGCCATACGGGCCTACCTCGACAAGTACGGCATGCGCTGTGTCGGTGAGATCGACATCACCAGGCCACGCTGGAGCGAACACCCCTCCACGCTCGTGCCCCCGATACTCGGCAACATCAGGAACTTCGAGCCGGGAGCCGGCGAGCGGCGCTTCGAGCAAGGTCGGAAGGACGCCTGGGAGAAGGAGCAGGAGCTGTTGGCGCGCTTGAGGGACTTGCCGGACGGGGAGCGCAAGGCCGATGAGACCAAACGGATGATCGACTGCGTCCGGACCTTCATCGGGTATAGGGAGTATCCGAAGTATGGCATGGTCAGCCGCTACTTCGTTTACAAGCAGGCCCTGCTGGAAGAGGCCGAACGCCTCGTGCGGGCCCATGTGCTTCTTGAGAAGGAGGACATCTTCTACCTCACGTTCCAGGAGCTCCACGGCGTCGCGCGCACGAACCACGCGGATGATCAGCTCATCTCCCAGCGTAAGGACACGTTCAGGTCGTATCAAGCTCTCTCGCCGCCCCGGGTGTTCACGTCAGACGGCGAGGTCGTCGCCGGGGCGTACCGACGCGACGACGTGCCGACCGGTGCGCTAGTTGGTTTACCGGTTTCTGCCGGGACCATCGAGGGGCGGGCCCGCGTCATCCTGGACCTGACCGAGGCGGATCTCGTGCCGGGCGACATCCTGGTCACGGCATACACGGACCCCAGCTGGTCACCTCTGTTTGTCGCGATCACGGGCGTGGTGACGGAGGTCGGTGGCCTGATGACCCATGGCGCAGTCATCGCGAGGGAGTACGGCTTGCCGGCCGTCGTGGGCGTCGAGCAAGCCACTCGGTTGATTCGCGATCGGCAGCGGATCCGCGTCAATGGAACGGACGGGTACGTCGAGATCCTGTCCTAGAAGATGCGGAGTAGTACCGCATTGGCCGGCGTTACCTCCGATCCATCCCCGTTTTTGGCACTCGGCTTCGCCCTCGATACATAATGTCGAGGATGGCGGAGAGAATCGGCGTGATTGGTGGTGGGATCGTCGCTCTCGCAGTGGGACGCGAGCTGGGCACGAACTCCGGCGTCAACCTGGTCGTCGTCGAAAAGAAACCGGCCTTAGCCCGGCATCAAACCGCTGAAGACCACGACGATCGAGAACTCTGATCGTCTTCTGCCCGACCATGTTCGCAAGAAGACGTTCCATCAACTCGAAACGAAGTCTGCTGGTGGCGGCCACATTTGGCTGTATGGCCGGCCTCCTGTTGAGTGGGGGGGTCAGTTCACCTGCGAGCTCACAAACGAGGTCATCTACGGTTCCGTTGGGCGTGACATGGATGCAGGGCTACACCGCACCGGGCACTCCAGGCAAGTACAACAAGGTCGGGGTTCTCAAGGTGGGCCCGAGCGGTGCGAAGAACGTGCTCGTTCTGGAGCCGGGCACCTCGGCTGCCGCCGCCTACTTCGTTCCACTCGCGAAGTGGGTCGTCTCCAAGGCGCGTGGTTGGCAGGTCTGGTCTGTTGAGCGGCGGGAGAACCTACTTGAGGACCAGTCGGAGCTGAACCTATACAAGGAGCGCAAGGCCACGCCTACGCAGCTATTCGATTACTACCTCGGCTACCTCAAGGACCCCAGCATCACCAATCACTATCAGCCTGTCGCGAACTCGACGGTCGAATTTGCCAAGCAATGGGGAATGAACGTCGCCGTCCAGGATCTTCACGTCGTGATCGGCGCCGCTAAGAAGCTCGGGGGCAAGGTCGTTCTCGGCGGTCACTCGCTCGGTGGAACGGTGGTGACGGCATATGCCACCTGGGACTTCGACGGCCACGCCGGAGCCGACGCGCTCGCCGGGTTGGTCTACATCGATGGTGGGAGCAGCACGGCGGCGGAGAGCGACCCGGTAGCGAGCCAGACGCTCCAGGCGCTCGACGCCCCGAGCGCGAGCCCCTGGCTGGCCTTTGGCGGGATTGCGGCGCCGTACGCCGGGTTGTTCGAAGCGACAGGAGCTGCGTCCGCACTGTTGGACCCGAATGAACCTTCGCTGGGTCAGACCTCGGGACTGTTGCCCTCAGACATTGTGCCGTCGGTGCGCGTCACCGATGTGGGCCAATACGGTTATGCGCTCAACGCGTCGACGTCGCCGTCAAGCTTGCTCGCCGCCCAGGCGCATCTTGGCCAAGGCATCGCCTCAACTGGACCGGTTCACGGCTGGAGCGGGGCCGGAGCTCTCACGCCGATCGCCCGCTTCGCGACCATGTTTTCAGGTGCGGGGATCCAGAACAGCAACGGCACTGAGTGGTACTTCCCCCAACGCTTGACGGACGACACGGGCGCGGTGGACGACGGGAACGCCAACCCTGCCCAGAGCGTGCTCAACGTCGACGCCACTATGGGTCATAGCCTCCCAAAGAACCTGCTGATCTACACGTTTGGGGCTCGTCTTGGCGGAGCAAGCGTGCCGGCGGATGCCCAGATATTGGCGCAGCAGTCAGGCATACCCATGAGCAACCTGACCCTGGCGAACTATCAGAGCACGTACTCCCATAACGACCCAGCCGGCGCGTACCCCAACAACGCCTTCGTGGAGCAACTCATACCTTTCCTGAGTAGGGCCGGCGCGAAAGGCAGCTAGCTCTCTGGCCGTTCGGACTTCAACGCACAAGCCTCGAATAAGGACTCCCGGTGGCGGTGACCGAATCGCTGAGCAATAGGTGTCTCCATCAAGATGGCGCTTGAAGAAGGCCGGCGTCGGGTCTCGCTCGAAGTGCGGGTTCCAAAGTGCGGGCCCGGATCACCGCAATATCGCTATGGTGTGACGGCAATCACCTGAGGCAGAGATCGAGGGGAAGCAGTGACGATTCGTGTCGTGCAGTGGACGACGGGCAACGTCGGCAAGCAGTCGGTCGAGGCGGTCGTGAAGCGCCCGGATCTCGAGCTGGTCGGTTGCTACGCCTGGTCCGAAGACAAGTCCGGCAAGGACATCGGTGAGTTGTGCGGCCTTCCGCCAATCGGGCTGACTGCGACCCACGACGTCGACGCGCTGCTGGCCCTCGAACCGGACTGCGTCATCTACAACCCGATGTGGTTCAACGTGGACGAGATGGTCCGCATCCTTGAGTCCGGTGCCAACATCGTTGCTACCGCGGCCTTCATCAACGGCCAGTCGTATCCCCACGACGGGCGGCAACGGATCCTCGATGCCTGTGCGAAGGGTGGTAGCTCGATGTTCGGCAGTGGCGTGAGCCCGGGCTATATCGAGCTCATCGCTGTCGCGTTGGCCAACGGCTCGGATCGCATCGATCACGTCTTGATCAGTGAAGAGGCTGACACCACTGCGTACGATTCGCCACCCACGGAGATCCCCGTCGGCTTCGGCCGGCCCCTCGACGATCCCGACCTGCTCGAGATGACCGCGGCGGCGACGGTGGTCTTCAGCGAGGCCGTTGCCTTGGTGGGTGATGCTCTGGGCATCGTCTTCGACGAGATCGTGTGCGAGGCCGAGTACGCCAAGACCACCAAAGAGCTCGACCTCGGGTCGTGGAGGTTGGGGAAGGACACCGTCGCCGGTGTGACGATCCACTGGCTCGGCAAACTCGGCGGCAAGAACATCGTAGAAATGCGTGTGCGCTGGCGAAAGGGCGACGCCCTCGAGCCGGACTGGGACGTCGGAATGGGTTGGACGATCGAGATCCAGGGCCGGCCCACCATCATCACGAAAATCGACATCCTGCCGCCGCCGTACTTCGAGGCGACGACAATGGAGGAATTCATGGTGCTCGGGCACATACTCACAGCGATGCCCGTCATCAACGCCATCCCGGCCGTCGTGGCCGCGCCCCCCGGGATCGTCACTTACGAGGACATCCCCCTTCCGCTGCCCAGGGGCTACGTCCCTACTCGCTTATGAGCAGCGCGTCGATTGGTGTCTGGCGAGCGGAGGTGGACGTCCGCGATGGCGTCGGGAGGCAGGAGGCGGCTGATGTCGCAGCAGGTGGCGCTGTCGAGGCCGGCCGCCCGACAGGCAGGCGCTCGCTGTACCCAAGTTGTTCAGCCTTCGGACAACCTGGTACCTGCTTTGGTCGACGGCACCCTCCCCGAAGGGGCACTGGCGCCCTTGACCACCTAGGGCTGGGCCTCGACTCCGATGTGCCGCCTGGACTGGACAAGGGGATCGGCCTCGAAACTCCTCGTTGCGCCATTCGATCAGCCCCCGGCGCCGGCACTTGAAGAGGGTGACACTGTGGATGCCGCTCTCAGTTGAGAGGTCCTGGGCCGCCTCGCCGGCGAGCATCCGCTCACAGGTGTGACGCCGAATTTCCGCGGTGAAGCGCTTTGGCGTCTCTGGCTCCTGGTGGTCAGGGTCAAATTGTTATCAAGCGGCCCACCTTTTAGGGTTCAGGTCAACGAAACCTCCTGGTCAAGGCGAGGCAGCGCTGACCCCCGCACGCGAAAGGTTCTGGCCGCCGCTGCTCGGGTTGACCAGGCCGACTCTCGTGGAGCAGCTGAGGGCCGAAAGAGAAAGCGTCGAGGGAGCGTTGGCCGCTCCCGTGAGGGCTGGACTAGCTGCGCGGTCGACGGGCGATCGTCCGGGAGGCCACAGTGGTTGCTCGGGCCACCTACCTCGAGTGGAAGGATTGGAGTCATGCCGGATTCCCGCGTCAGAGTGGCAGAGGAGTTTTTTCAGAAGTTTTTTGGGGGCAATGTTTCAGCCGCCTGCGACCTCCTCGACCCTCAAGTTGTGGACGTCGTACCCGGAACACACCCACCCTCAGGCATCTTCCAAGGCGCTAAAGCTGTTGCGGCGCACCTTTCAACCTTTCTCCGACTCGCGGAAGACCCAATCGATGTTCTCAAATGGGAGGATTGGATGGCCGGAGTGGATAATGTCGCAGGGCTCGCGCAGATTCATCTGCAGCGCGAAGGCCAGCAGCACGATTTCCGGGTCATTTTCCTCGTCTCGGTGACCGAACACGACGGATTACATCGGATCTCGAGGATTGAATCCTTTTACAGCGATCAGGCAGCATTTGATCGCTTCTTCTCAGTCGAGCCGTAGCCCACGCCGACCCGGGACTGAATCCAGAGGAGGAGGAATGCCCTCAAGGATCGAGGACTACGCGATCATCGGCGACACGAAAACCGTTGCCCTTGTCGACCTCACCGGATCCATAGATTGGTGGTGCGCGCCGCGGATCGATTCCGCCGCCGCCTTCGCCGCGCTGCTCGGGGACGCGGGCAACGGACGGTGGCTGATCGCTCCGAAGGGTGACGTGACGAAGGTCACCCGCGAATACGAACCGGAGACCTTGATTCTCCACACGATCTTCGAGACGTCCATGGGCTCGGTGTCGGTGTATGACTTCATGCCGCCGTACGACGGCCACTCGATGATCCACCGCATTGTCGAGGCTCGTGGCGGCACGGTCGAGATGCAGATGGAGCTGATCGTACGTTACGAGTACGGCGCGATCACGCCCTGGGCTACCGCTACCGGTGACGGCCTCGTCCTCGTCGCCGGCCGTGACGGACTCCGCCTGCACAGCCCCGTCCGCCTCGTAGGCAGTGAGAACACCACCGTTGCCTCCTTTTCTGTCTCGGGCGACACACGACGCTCCTTCTCGCTGACCTGGTTCCCCTCCGAGACCCACGCCCCGCTCCCTCTCGACAGCCTCGCCGCCCGCAACCACACACGGCACTATTGGCACAACTGGGTCGGTCGCTGCACCTACAACGGCGGGTCACGCGACTTAGTCGTCCGCTCGCTCATCACCTTGAAGGCCCTCACTTACGAGCCCAGCGGGGCGGTCTGCGCGGCGGCGACGACCTCGCTTCCAGAGACCATCGGGGGCAACCGCAATTGGGACTACCGCTATTCGTGGCTCCGAGACTCGACCTTCACGCTTCACGCCCTATTGGTCTCGGGGTACACCGACGAAGCGGCGGCATGGGTGGGCTGGCTCCGCCGCGCCGTCGCGGGGACCCCCGGGGAGATGCAGATCATGTATGGCGTCGACGGAGAACGGATGCTCCCCGAGTTCGAGCTCGACCACCTCCCGGGGTACGAAGGATCAACGCCTGTCCGCATCGGCAACAAAGCCGTGCTCCAGCTTCAACTCGACGTTTACGGCGAGGTCTTGGACTCAGCCGTTACGTACTGGCAAAGCCCCATCCCCAAAGAGTCCAACGTCTCGCCGGGCCAGGCGATTGCGATCCTCGAACACCTCGAGAAGGTGTGGCGCGAGCCGGACAACGGGATCTGGGAGGTCCGCGGCCCGCGCCGGCACTTCACCCATTCGAAGGTGATGGCTTGGGTGGCCTTCGACCGCGCCGTCACGCTGGCGGAGGAGGGCATCATACCGAAGGAATCGATAGACCATTGGCGCCAATTGCGTGACGAAATCCACGCGGAGGTCTGCAACAAGGGCTTCGACTCTGAGCTCAACTCGTTCACCCAGTACTTCGGTTCGAAGCTGCTCGACGCGAGCCTGCTCATGCTTGCACCTGTCGGCTTCCTGTCGCCAGATGACCCGCGCATCGTCGGCACCGTCGAGGCTGTTCAGAAGGGGCTTGTCATCGACGGCCTCGTCCGTCGATACCAGACCGACACCGACGAGGACGTGGACGGCCTGAAAGGGACCGAGGGCGCATTCTTGATGACGAGCTTCTGGCTCGCCGACAACCTGGCGCTGCTCGGACGCCACGATGAGGCAAAGGAGATGTTCGAACGGCTCTGTGGGCTGTGCAACGACGTCGGTCTCCTCTCCGAGGAGTACGAGCCGAAGACCGGTCGGCTACTCGGCAACTTTCCGCAGGCATTCTCACACGTCGCCCTGATCAACACCGCCGTCAACCTCT
This sequence comes from uncultured Acidimicrobiaceae bacterium, assembly GCA_963736515.1. Taxonomy (GTDB): domain Bacteria; phylum Actinomycetota; class Acidimicrobiia; order Acidimicrobiales; family RAAP-2; genus Bog-473. The sequence continues at coordinate 54,277 of CAVTPE010000019.1, forward strand.
CGATGGCCGAGCGCGGTTCCTCGGCGATACGCAGCCGGCGTCATGGTCGGCCCCGACGTCAGAGCGCTCCAGCGGGCTGATCAACCATTCGTGTTCGATCGCCTCAGGGGTGAGCTTGATTCGGATCCCGGGGCGTCACGAACGAGTGACGAGATAGTCGAAACCTGGGCGTCCTTCGCGACCACTGGTGACCCGCGATGGCCAAGGCACACCCTCCACCAGAGGGGTCACGACTCGCGAGACTGGTGCGTTGTCGCGCATCTCGTGCCGAAATAGTGGTCTCGCGTTATCGACCAAGGTCTCTTGTCAAACGCGGTCTTGACTTTGGGTCCCTTTGAAGGATGCGCCTGAGATCCAACTGCTCTCTCGAGAAATCGCTTCCTCAAGGGATCGGGAAGAAACCATTTACGAAATCATTGCGAAATTTGAATGTCGGGTCGTGCTGGACCATCAACTGTTCGAAGTCGGGAGCGCGCTCGTAGGAGCTGATGACTTTACGCGGGGCCATCGCACTGATCTTGCCCCAGTGAGGTCTGGGATCTAACGGCATAAGCCGCTCCTCAATGGCCGCGACAGCTGGTAACACGGCCGATTCATTGGCAGTCCAAGTAAAATGAAATGCAACGGAATCCCGCCCATAAGCGGGACTCAACCAGAGGTCATCCGCACGAAGTGTACGGATTTCGCTGACGAGCAGTGTGGGCGCCAAGAGGCCGCCGATCTCGTGGAGCGCGGTAATGGCCCGTTGCGCGACATTGCGTGGCACGAAGACCTCTGATTGCAACTCATTCCCCGCCTCCAGAGTCGGTCTGGGGCGGAAATGTGTCAACCGCTCATGCCAGGGGCCCACAACGCCCAACTGCTCCGTGCACAGTTCCGGTGACATCCCCGGCACCGGATGGATGCGTTGCTGTGCTTGCGTGCCAGCGGTCCACTTCGACACAGGCTGATCAACTCGTTGCTTGACCCACACGCAGGCCTCGTCGCTGCTCCAGTCCGTGAACACGCTCACGCTATAGCCTGTGCCGAATACGTCATCCAGTTCGTCGTATATCTCTTGGAGAGGGACACCAAGGTAAACGCGCTGGGACATTTCGTAAGCTGGCTCGATATCCAGCGTGAGCTGGGTCACGATGCCAACAGAGCCGAGTGCGACCACCGAGCCGCGGAAATGGTCTCGATCGATATCCCGACGCAACTCGATTAGGTCCCCATCCCAACCGACGAGCTGCATTGCGGCAACAGAGGCGGCCAGAACGCATTGATCATCGCCAGATCCATGGGTTCCAGTCGCGCAGGCCCCGGCGATTGAGATGTGGGGAATCGAGGCCATATTCGCTAGTGCGAAGCCCGAGCGATCCAACTCCCAGGCCACCTCTGCGTAACTCATGCCAGCAGCCACCTTCACCGTAGAACGTGCCGAATCGATGTCGAGCATTTTGGGCAGGCCGTCCAGAAGCACCAGATCCCCGGCGACACCAACAATTCCGCTGAACGAGTGGCCACGACCAAGGGCTCGTATTCGTCTGCTGTTATCGACAACCCGACGAAGGCTGTCAAGCGATTCGGGTCTGTGGACGCGTGCTGCTCCAAGGATGACGTTGCCGGCCCAGTTTGTTCTAGGCATAGGTTGGCTCAATCTCCTTACCGGGCTTGTTGCAAGGGCTGGGAACTGCTGAATTGGTTCGTTATGTTCCTGGTTGATTCGAGTGAACTCCCCGACCAAGGACCTGGCTTCAGGCTGGCCTCACGTCACATGCACCCCCCAGTCTCGATGCTCATCTTCTAGCGTGCGCTCGAGGTTCATCGTTCTTTTCTCTATTGGATTCTCGCTGGGTCAGCAGAAGCAGGTATGCCGATCTGCTCGTTCGGGGTCGGCCAGACCGTCAAGAGGTCGGACTTCCGATCCGAGACTACTGGGACGATTCATGCCGGCATTCTTGAACAAGGTCGATCAATCCACCGAACAGTGTCGCGACCAGATCCCTTCTTCCGAGGTGTCTGGTGGCGTGTGCCTCCACGTCCACGTGAAACGATATTGGCATGGTGATACGGCTGATGTTGGCAACGTTGTCCGATCGACGTGACTTCGGCGACGATTGGTTCCTGGAGCGCAAGTTCGACGGTGAGCGCTGCGTCGCACGCAAAGCGGGCAGCGAGGTGCGACTTGAGTCGCGTACCGGCAAGGATCTCACTTCTACCTACCCCGAGGTCCGCGCCGCTGTGGCGGGTCAACACACCCGGGATCTCCTGCTGGACGGCGAGGTCGTGGCCTACGACAGTGATCAAACGTCCTTCACCCGACTCCAGCAGCGTCTCGGGGTATCAAGGCCGTCTCCGGAGCAGGTGGCCAAGTACCCGGTCGTCTATTGCGTCTTCGACCTGTTGGCGGCGGACGGGGAAGATCTCACCGACCGGCCATTCGTCGAACGCCGCGCCCGGCTGACGAGGGCGATCCGACCGAGCTCATCATTGCAACGCACCGAGGCCTGGCGCGATGACTCTGAGCAGCGTTTCGCCGCGGCATGCCGATCCGGCTGGGAGGGGCTCATCGCTAAGCGCGCCGATGCACCCTACGCCGCGGGCCGCTCGAAGGACTGGTTGAAGCTGAAGTGTATCTGGGAGCAGGAGTTTGTCATTGGCGGTTACACCGATCCGGGGGGCGGCCGAACGGATTTTGGTGCCCTGCTCGTCGGTTACTACGAACAGGGTTTCCTCCGCTACGCCGGGAAGGTGGGAACCGGCTACCCCAAGGCGACGCTCCACGACCTCGGCATCCGGCTGCGGAGGCTGGAGACGGCGGAGTCGTCATTTGTGGACGCGCGACCGATTCCCCGCGGCACGCACTGGACGCGACCCAAGCTCGTCGCTCAGATCGGATTCGCAGAATGGACGAGCGGCGCCCGACTGCGGCAACCGCGCTTTCTCGGGCTCCGCGACGACAAGAACCCGAATGAGGTCGTCCGGGAACGGGCCCAGTGACCACGACACGCGGTCCTCATCAACTGCGTGCACAATGAATGCACCATCGGCCCGGCCACTACGGGTTTTGGCCCAAGTCCGACCTTACGGAAGCTACCTGACGGCAAGATGAAGGCACGATACTCGCCGTGTTGACGGAAGACACAGTGCCGTCTGATCCGAAGATATTCACCTGTCGACTCGCTTACCCTCATTGCAACCGACGGAGGGCTCGATACCCATCAGCGGATGAGGACGATCTCTTCCAAGGCCCTACGTCCATGTACGCCAGGTCGGTTCCCGGTCCACCGTCGTCTGAACGATCAAACCCCGATACCGTCGCGGGTGGTCCGAAATTACGGAGGTGTCCCATGGCCAAAGTCGTGTGTGTGCTGTATAACGACCCGATCGAGGGTTACCCCACCTCCTACGCCCGCGACGAGCTCCCGACCATCACGTCCTATCCAGGAGGTCAGAGCGTGCCGACGCCGAACGCCGCCGATTTCACGCCGGGGCAGCTGCTTGGCAGCGTCTCAGGTGAGCTGGGGCTCCGAGCTTTCCTTGAGGCGGCGGGGCACACGCTGGTAGTGACATCTGACAAGGATGGGCCCGATTCGGTGTTGGAGCGCGAGCTTCCTGACACCGACGTGGTCATCTCCCAGCCGTTCTGGCCGGCATACCTGACGGCCGAGCGGATCGCCAAGGCGCGCAAGCTGAAACTGGCCATCACCGCGGGGATCGGTTCCGACCACGTCGACCTGCAGGCGGCCGCCTCCGCTCGTATCACAGTGGCCGAGGTCACCTACTCGAACAGCATCAGCGTCTCGGAACACGTGGTGATGATGATCCTCGCCCTTGTACGCAACTACATCCCTTCCTACGGGTGGGTCGTGCGGGGAGGCTGGAATATCGCCGACTGCGTGCAACGCTCCTACGACCTCGAGGGGATGGCGGTGGGCACGGTGGCTGCCGGCCGCATCGGCCTGGCGGTACTGCGCCGGCTGAAGCCGTTCGACGTCGTTCTTCACTACACCGACCGGCATCGGTTGCCCGACAAATTGGAGCGCGACCTGGGGCTGACCTTTCACGAGAGCGCGGCGACGATGGTGCCCCACTGCGACGTAGTGACTATCAACGCTCCGCTGTACCCCGACACTGAGGGCCTCTTTGACGACGCCCTGATAGGGATGATGAAGCGGGGGTCATTCCTCGTGAACACAGCGCGCGGGAAGATCGCTAACCGCGATGCCGTCGTGCGGGCCCTTGAGAACGGCCAGTTGGCGGGCTACGCCGGAGACGTCTGGTTCCCGCAACCCGCACCGCAGGACCATCCCTGGCGTACGATGCCGCACCACGGGATGACCCCCCACATTTCGGGAACTTCGCTCTCGGCTCAGGCCCGATACGCAGCCGGGACCCGGGAGATCCTCGAGTGTTTCCTCGACGGTCGGCCCATCCGGGAGGAGTACCTGATTGTGGACGGCGGTCGCCTGGCGGGGAGCGGCGCCCACTCCTATGGTGAAGGGAACGCCACCTCGGGCTCGGAAGAGGCCGTGCGGTTCAGTCGCTGATCGGGCGTGGAACTCCTACCTTCGGTGCCTGAGTGGCACGAGCCGACCGGCCGGGCCAGTTGTCATCGAGGAATTGCGGACTTGGTCGCGTCCCGCAAGAGGTGACGTTCCAGCTGATCTGGGTTGTGACAGCCGTGCATGGGCAGTGCCCTCCCTGGCGACTCGTTTTAGACCGCTCTACTGAAGGGCGGACGCAGCCCACGTACTGGGCGTGGGTGAACCGACCGGCACGGCGGGGGAGTGGAGCTAATCATTCACACGTATTCCCGCGAGGAAGACTGTTTCTGGGCGCCCCGGTCTTGGGTACGCTCCGTCAGTGCGTATAGGAGTGCTGACTGGCGGCGGCGACTGCCCGGGCCTGAACGCCGTGATACGAGCTGTCGTACGAAAGGGCGTCCAGGTCTACGGTGACGAGTTCGTCGGATTTCGTGACGGATGGCGAGGAACCTTGGAAGGCGACTCGGTACCACTTGATGTCGCGGCTGTCCGCGGCATCCTCCCGCGGGGAGGAACGATCCTGGGGTCCAGCCGAACCAATCCCTATACAGACGACAACGGTGAGCGCCGGATTCTCGACACAGTAAATCGTTTGGGAGTTGAAGGTCTTATTGTGATCGGGGGCGAGGACACGCTTGGCGTCGCGACCAGGCTCGTTGCGATTGGCCTTCCCATCGTGGGCGTGCCAAAGACGATCGACAACGATCTAGGAGGTACCGACTACACATTCGGTTTCGACACCGCCGTCACCGTTGCCACCGAAGCCATCGATCGACTGCACACGACGGCGGAGAGTCACCACCGTGTACTCATTGTCGAGGTCATGGGACGTAACACGGGTTGGATTGCATGGCACTCTGGTGTCGCCGGGGGTGCAAACGCCATACTTATCCCCGAACGTCCGTTCCATATCGAGGAAGTGTGTGCGTTCATCGAACATCGATTTGCGAGTCACTATGCGCCGATAATCGTCGTTGCTGAGGGAGCACTTCCCCTAGAGGGTACGTTGCCACAACGGGATGGCGAAGTAGATCCCTTCGGCCATGTGCGTCTCTCTGGGATTGGAAATCTCTTGGAGGCCGAGATCGCCCGACGCACCGGGAAAGAGGCCCGCACCACCGTCCTTGGACACGTACAACGCGGTGGCAGCCCAACAGCGTTTGATCGGGTGCTCGCCACGAGATTTGGACTGCATGCCATAGACGCCCTTCATGACGACCAGGTTGGTCAGATGGTGGCGTTGCATGGCACCTCGATTGACCTCGTGCCTCTCTCTGAAGCGCTGTCGACGATCAAGTTGGTACCACCGGAGCTCTATGCGGAAGCTGAGGTCTTCTTCGGATGATGCCTTGGTGTAGTCGATCACGAGCCAGGTTGGAGCTGGTGTGTTCGCTTCTACCAGGTGGATCCCACGCTGCCCACGAGTCGATTCGCGCAAACTGCCCACAAGATTTCATCCTTCAGCGGTGCTCGGGGGCCTCGGCCGGCTGGGGGCGTCGTCGCGGCTACTGCAGCGACGGACGGGCTGACCGGGTGGAACGTGAGTGGACGAAACCGCACTTCAGGGGCGTGTCAGACCTCAACGGATGAACATTCACCTTGCCAAGGAGAGAGGTTTGCGGTCCGAATCTTGTCTTCTGCTCCATCAGTCACGGACGGATTTCCAACTATTCAGGAGCAACGCCTGCTTGGATACCTAATTCGCTTTACCCCGGCCGTCGGCGCGGGTTCAGGCAAAGCAGCTGTGTCCAGTGTCATCGTTCACGTCGATATTGCGAATTGACCCTCAAACAGAGCGATTGCTCGCTCCCTCATCTCTGGCTCTGACGTGGGAAAACGACCTCTTGGAGGAGCAGCTGGATCGTTGCGGCAATGGGGACGGCAATCAGAGCACCGATGATGCCCAAGAGGGAGCCGCCGATCAACGTGGCGATGATGGTCAACCCGGGAGTCACCTTGACGGTGTGCTTCATGACTCGCGGATTCAAGAGGTAATCCTCGAGGAACCGGTAGGCCACGTAGAAGCAGGCGGTGGCGATCCCGATGGGAAGGCCCTTGGAGAGGGCTACCAGGGAGACGATGATGCCGGCGATCGTGGAACCGACCATCGGGATCAGATCGAATACCCCCACCACGAGCGCCAACAGCAGCGCATATGGAACTCCGAAGATGACAAGCCAGATATAGGTACCGACGGCCGAGATCAGAGAGGTCAAGAGGTTGCCGAGCATGAACCCGCCCACCCGGACGAACACCTCGTCAGTGAGGAGCCCGACCCGTTCGCGACGGCTGCGCGCGATCAACGACAACCACAACTGCTTCACGCTGGGAAGGGCGATCAGGAAGTAAAGGGTGAGGGACACGACACTGACGGTGGCCACGCCAGCGGAGAGCAGTATCCGGCCGGCACCGAGGATGCCGCCGGCTATGGGGACTTTGACCTTGGTTTTCCCGTCGAGATATCCGGTGAGATGGAGCTTGTGGGTCAGTCGCCCGGACCAGCCCCGGCCGGCGATGAGGTTCGCCTTGTAATGCGGATAGTTGGTGATCAGCACGTTGAACTCATGGGCGATTGGGGGAACGACCACAATGATGAAGGAGACGACGATGAGCAAGAACCCCAAGGTCACGATGGCGACGGCCGCTCCACGGGGGATCGACTTGGACCCCAGGAACTCGATGATCGGGTTGAGCCCGATGGCGGTGAAGAGCGCCACTCCCACGATGACGAGGACGCTGGTGACGTCGGACAGGCCACGAAAGAGGAGGTAGGCCACGCCGACACCCAGCGCCCCCGTCAACCCGACGAAAAACGGGTTGCGGCGGTCGAGCGGCCGGCCGAGAGTTCCGAGGGATTCATCGGTCCCGCTCAGCTCGCGCTCGACTGCCCCGGGGAGAATGAGGACGTCGGGTTCGTGGGTCCCGGCATCCCTCAAAGCGGTAGCCCCGTCGGGGCAAGCGTCGACGGGGCCCCTGCCCGGCAGACCGGCCGTGTCCAGTGTGCTCATGAGGACACGATCTCTAGAGCCGCCGGAGGCGGGCGTCGAAGAACGAGTAGACGCCGTACGTCGCAAGACCAAGGGCAATTACTCCTATGGCCAACGCCCCGAAGGAGTGGTGGACCAGCGTCCGTAACGTCTGGTCAACGCTCTTTGCTTGGCTCGGATTTGATGTCACCGCTGCGTCGATGAGGTAAACCCCGAAGAGGGCGAGCAGGGATCCTCGAGCCAGATCTCCGAAGCCACCAAGAACCCTCACCGCCGTTCGCCACGGACCCGACAGGCGCTCCAAGGCAAGATTCTTGTCGTAGCGGTGAACGAGGCCCCATGCCCCCAGCGCGATGCCCGCCCCCACAAGCACCGCGCCCGCCACCTCGATCGCGAAGGTCCCATCGGGCCAGCCCATGACCTTTGCCACCCAGGGCTCGGGATTGCTCGATGCCCCGCCGCTCGTCGAATGATCGGCGACGAGCTCCACGGCCCGTACGCAGAGGGCCCCGTAGATCGTGGCGACACCAAGCGAAGAGATGCGCCTGATGACGCCACTCGGACCGGTGACGGCGTCGAAGAGTCGCCACGCGGCGTAGCAGCCAAGTCCGATCGCCAGAATGACGAGTAGCAATTTCCCTCCAGCGCGGGCCTCGAGCTCCCGAAGGGCGCCGGTGCTGCTCGTCTGGGCGGGTGCACTTCCGTGCCGGGCAATGTCGAAGGCGAGATACGCCAAAAGCAGATAGATGACACCCCGGGACGCAATCCCGATTCTGCCGATCGTGTGCACCCAACCGCGAACGTCGCGCTGGGCGGCGATCTCATCCGTTTGGGTCTCAGCTGTGAGGGAGGTGGTCATGATCTGTAAAAGGAAGGACGCCCTGCGGTCACCGCATAAAAACGCGGAACGCAAACTTCGCCATCTCGACCGAGTCGCACATGTTCCCGAAATCCTCCTCGCCCAAGGGCGACTTCATCCAGCCCGCTCCTGACAGCACAAAAGGGGTGTTCCCCTTTCGGGTTCGTTGAAAACGTGTCACTACTGTCGCGGTGGAGGCTGGCGAAAAACGTCCTCGTCGAGGCGGAATTCATGAGGTGCCTCACCATGGTGCAGCTCCCGAACCTCCATGCAACTGACGAGACGAGTGTGATGGCCTCCATGCAAATCGAAATGCGCGAGCACGTCTGGCAGGGCCCGAGCGTCCGACGGGCCCGGAAAGCCGTTTCAAAGATCGAGCGCTCTGAACGTCGCACTGCAGGAACCCGAGAGGTGTCCAGGCGAATGCCGACAACATGTGCGGATCTGCGGTTCAAGCCATGGAGAATCATGTGTCGTCCGCTGATCCGCGTCGAGAGCCCTTCTACGTGCGGCGTTTATGGCTCTATGTCCTTGTTGGTCGCAAATTCAACGCCCACGTTGCCCGGACCCCCCAGGACCATGCGAGTCAAGGAAAGAGCCGAACGGACAGGAACTGCTGTGATCAGTCCACAGAGGGATGACCAGGTACTCGAGCCAACAACCCCTCGGCCCGTTCGAGTCCGGAAGAGATATAGGGACCGGCGACATCAAGTGCTTCTTCGATGAGGTCTCCAGCCCGTTCGAGTCCGGCAGAGATATAGGGACCGGCGACATCGATGGCTCCTTCAACTGCGTCAAGGGCGCCCTCATTCGCTTGACGTAACCGGGGTGAAGCGAGCACAACTCCGGCCTTGGTGGCGTGAGTAGCGATCTCACTGGCCTGCCGTGCCACGTCGGCTGCTGTTGCATTGGTTCGACGAGCAGCCACCTTGGCTGCTCTATTGGCCCGTCGTCCCGCGTTTCGACCTGCATCGACCGCCTTCGTCGCAGTTTGCAGCGCGGGGCCTTCTGAGCTCCCCCGCCCTTCGGTCAGCATGCTTGCCGTTTGGTGTACACGACGCCGAGTCCTCCAACCAACCGAGGGGGCACCTTCGGTGTCTACTGCAGCGAAAATCAACCCCCCCAGGAGTCCCAGATTTTTGAGAAGTTGGGTCTGTTGCTGGGCTCTTTTGTCGGCGTCCGGTTCTTCCCAAAACCGATGCCCGGCGTACGTGGTCGGAACGATTGACCCAATGAGAGCGAGCGAGGCCAGACGGGGGAATTTGCCGATCGCCAGCAGGACTCCACCTCCCACTTGGACAATCCCGTTCAGTCTGGCGACGGTAATCGGGTCATCGATCAGAGGCGCTCCGTCTTTCGCGGCGGGCTGGCTGGGTGGTTCGAGAGCCTTGCCCGCCGCGTTGGGGTTTCGTATGGCACTCCAACCTTCAGCGATGAAGATTGAAGCCAAAAGAGGACGGGCAATTCGCCGAGAAATAGTCACCGCGTCCTTATACCCGTGATGTCGAGAAATACCCGTGTTGTCGAGAAGCAATCCATGCGCAGGTCCGCCATCTCGACGATTGTTTGACTTCTTCGACGGCGAACGGTGCACTTTTCCGGGATCCCTTTTCAGATTGCGGGCTCTTCTACAGAACCGTGGGAAGAACGTGCCGTCGAGTCGATCAAGCAGGTTTAGGTGGCAACAACTCTGGCAGGCGTGAGCAGTTACACGCTCTTGGCCGACGTTGTGACGCAAACTCTGCCCAGTGCCATTGCTAGCGCCCGATCGAACGGGAGGCTGGCCATCCTGGTTGAGTCCTGTGGCCGACACATCGATACCGCGGAGTGTTCCGAGCATCGAGACATCCCCCTCCGACAATCGGGGTGGCGGATGTTTCGTTGTGTCAGCGTCTCAGATCTTCCAGGGGCCAGCTTTCGAGTCGATATCCGATGAGGGAGATCACCATCCCTCAATCGCTCAGCGACGGAGGGACCTGCGGCTTGCGCCCTCACCGCGGCTGAGGGCGAAGCTGGCGAACCACACAATGGCGAGCACGACGGCTGCAATCCACAACAGGTGAACGGCAAATCCTGCGCCGAAAAGTATGAGTACCAAAAGAGCCAACAAGACTATGAGCATGATCGTTCTCCTTTTTAAGGGGCGTGTTCGGATTGAACCCGCACAATCGAAACCACGTTGTGGATGACCGCATTCTCGGCGTGCGTCCCGAGGCTTCTAGTAGGTGGAATCAACTCGACGAACAGCGTTGCCCTGTCCGTCGTCAACGATGGTCCGATGACGGCGGGTGTTGGCCGCGAACATGGCGATCAAGGACAGCACCGCTCCAACCACGCCAACGATCATCAAGATCATGCCCACCTTGTTCACGTTGAATCCGTGTTGATCAGGGCTCACGGTTACCGCATAATCCAAAATGGCCCCCACCGCAAAGGTGATAATGCTCGCAACGAGTCCTCCAGCTCCAATCATTTACAACCTCCCTTTAGGTTGCGGTGGCAATACCCCATACGGGCATGGAGAAAACGCGGGATCCGCAAGTTCGCAACTGGGCCCCAGGATGGGTCCATGCAAGGCAATTGCTAGAGCAGGCTCTGGTCCGACAGGAAGGGGTCGCCAAGCGTGAATCCAGAAGAGGTGATCTCGAACTGGCGAATGAGTGGATCGTGTGCGCTGCCTCGGGTCTTTAGCACCGTGATGGCTCGTTTCACTTCGGACTCTCCCCGCAGGAACTGGAGCAGCACCACATTGTCGGAGACGTGGGAGATTCCAAACTCCGAGAGGCGTGTCAAACCGAATAACTCCGAGGCCTCCTGGGTCATGATCACGCTGACGTTTTTCCTCGCACACCGCTGGAGCAGGGAATAGATGTACTCGCGGAATCGGAGCTCGTCGCCGCAAGCGATGCGGAGGTCGCCGAGGCTATCGATGGCGAGGCGGGTTGCTCCGGTTCGCTCGATCGCATCAAGGATCTCATAGACCCATTCGTCGACAAGGAGATCGACGGGCGGGCGGAACATGAGTTCGATCTTGAAGTTTTCGAGTGACCAAGAGAACCCTTGAACAATGCGCTCCAGCTGCACCGGATTCTCCTGGAACGTTGCATAGATCCCCTGCTCGCCAAGGTCGGCACCCGCAAAGACGAAGTGCAGCGCAATGAGGGTTTTTCCCGATCCCGAAGGTCCCGCGACGAGTGTCGAGGCTCCACGCCAGTAGCCATCAGACAGCATGTCGTCAAGGAGAGATACTCCCGATGAGATTCGTTCCGACCGGAAGTCATAGGTATCGCCTTCAACATGATCGGCGAGACGCGGAAAGATGATGATGCCGTCGGACGTGACGCGGTATGCGTGCTTGCCTGAGGTAAACCCGCTCCCACGCAGCTTCAAGACCTGGAGGACACGGCTTTCTCTGTCGCCAACTCGCTCAACGTCGAGCGAGAGGATTGCGTCGGCGACCGCGAACTCCGGGGCCTCGGTTGCCTCGGCCTTGTCGTATTCACCAATCCAAAATGAGGTGATCTGGGCAGCCGATAGGTGCCCGGCGAGTTCATGGAGGAACCGGCGAAACTCGGCATCACCGGGGGCGAAAGCACGCAACGCTTTGAAGCTGTCGATCACCAAGAGGGAGGGGCGGCGTTCGCGGAGCAGTCCGATGACCTGCTTGAGTACACCCTCAAGCCCGCGTTCGTTCAGCATCTGGCCGAGATCCTCGTAGATCACGCCCGATCCAATTAGGCTGGTGTCGAAGAACGTCAGCGATTGGCCGTATCGCAGGATCTTCTCGAGTGGCTCAGATACCGTCGAAAGATAGAGAGCCGGTCGTTCGGCTGTGGCGTTGTGGAAGAGGTACTGCTGGGCGAGGATCGTCTTGCCGGTGCCGGGGCGGCCCATGATGAGGTTGATCGAGTTGCAGAGAATGCCGCCCCCGAGCACGGTGTCGAGGCGGGGTGAGCCGCTCGCGAGCCGGCCAGTCACGGGACACGGACCGAGCGGCGGAGGTAGGCACTGGTCCCGAGGAGGTCCCGGACGGTCGAGACGAACTGGAGGGGGTCGAGCGGCTTCAACAAAAAGGCATCCGCACCGGCCTGCAGCGCCTGGTCTCGTGAGTCCAGCGTCGACACAGCAAGGACCCGAGCGGCTCTTCCGGTTTGCGCCAACCGGCATAGGCCAAGGCCGGCGCCGCCGGAGATCAGCAGGTCGATTACCGCGACGCTTGGGGGATCATCCTCGAGGATGACCCGAGAGCCTTCGAAGTCGAACGACTTGCGGACCGCGTACCCCTCGGTCCGCAAGAAATACTCCGAGTACTCAGCAGCAAACGGATCGCGCTCGGCGATGAGAATCGTAACCGGCTGGTCTTCGCTCGGGCCGGGTTCAATCGGGTATCGCCTTCGCTCCTCGAGCAGCCGATGAGCAACCCCCGGTTGCATGCCGCGATCGAGTTCCTCCAGAACGAATCGGAGCTCGTCGACCTGCTCACGGGTGTAGAGACGCTGGCCGCCCCCGCTTCGTTCGGGGATGATCTGGCTGTATCGGTCCTCCCAGCTGCGGAGGGTCTGTGCCGGCACGCCCAGCATCTTGACGACCGCCCCGATGCTGTAGATGCCGTCGTGGTCGTCCTTCATTGTGCCCAGGATAGCTGATATTTGAGCTTTTGAGAAGGTATCACGGAAGAATCAGCCATAATAAGTATGAATTGTTGGCAAGGGTTGTGGAGTTCACGCAGAAGTTCTACAGTTCGACTGGCGCCATCAATAGATCGACAAACTAGGGAGATCGGAGGAACCGCCATGGATTTGGAGGGTTTTGCGATCAACACCTACGAGGAACCTCCGCAAACGATCGTTCTTCGGTTGACGGGGGAGTTCGACTTGGTCTGTGAACCGGCGCTGCAGGAGGCACTCGACGGCCTTGGCCAGGGGTCAGCACGATCGCTGGTAGTGGACCTTTCCGAAGCGCCGTTCATGGGGGTTGGAAGTTTGAGACGTCTCGTGCTTGCGGGCCGTGGTTTCGCATCGACCGAACTTCGCTCACCGGTGCCAATGGTGGAGATGGTGCTCCGACTCCTTGGATTCATCGACGGCAGTGTGCGGATCAAGGGCGGATCGTTACGATCTGTCGTTCCTTTTTGGGTGGATGAGGTCGTTTCAATGTGTCCCTACAGCGAATCACCTCGGATCGCAGGCTGAAATCTCCGCTCTACGACTGCCGGGCTCCTTTAACCCAATGGAGTGACTGCGTCGGCCGCTCAGAGGTATCACGCCATACCGAGACAGCAGAAGAACTCTCCGCAGGGCTTTGGTCTAGATCTCCGCCCGCGCTTCGAGGCCCGGTTCGGGTGGTGTTTCGTGGATAGTCGCCTCCCACATCCGGGCGGCCGTACGAATGGCGACAAGCCTCGCGACTCCTGCGCCCACTCCCGTCGCAATTGCCCAACTCAGCGCATCGGCCCAAGAGGAGCGCCGATCCGCCGGCATGGGTGGCGGAGTTGCCCCGCGCACTGCCTTCCACGCCACTTCGAGCAGTCGCTGAGTGACCAAACCGGCCAACGCTCCAGAGCCCAGAGTGATCGCCTTCCAGCCGTACTTCTTGAACACCTCGATCTCCTCCCACCCGCGCTCGTCGTTCACTAAACTGCCCTTTGTTTGGCGATCGCAATCGAAACGCGCTGGGCCTCATCGAAATGTCGGTTGGCTGCTCCGGTCCGCGAGAACTGCTGGCGCAGCCACAACTACTTCTTGAAGGCGTCCTTCACCTTTTCTCCGGCCTGCTTCAAGTTACCGGCAACCTTGTCACCCTTGCCCTCAGCTTCAAGCGACTGGTCGCCCGTGGCCTTGCCGCCCGCCTCCTTGACATGACCCTTCGCTTCCTGAGCTTTGTTCTTAGCCTTATCTACAGTTGACACGGAGTGTCCTCTCACTTGTGGGGTCGGGCTAGCTCTATACCCGCGAGCAGTCCTATCCAACCTCGGGTTGCTGAGGACTCGAGTTGGGTGCACAGGCTGTTCACACGTGGTCCGGCCAATCCTCAGACGGGGAGGGGCGTGACGACCGTGAGTATTCCGCTCGGATCGGCTCCTCGGTCTATCTACTCCTCGGTCCGTTCGAGCCGAAGGCACCCGACGACCTGGACAGTTCCCGTTCAGTCTGACCAGTAGCAGCGTGTCTTCTCGTCGATTCTCATGCCTTTCGACTGGACTCCGGCAATATCCACGGACCTCGACTGATCACGCTTGGTCGGCGCCGGCGTCGCTGCCGTCTTCTCGGGCCTCCTCCGGCTTTTGGTACCACCTTCCAAAGAACCGTGACCTTGTTCCGTCGATCGCCTCCGTGCGGCAGACGATCCCATCGGCAACGATCACCACACGGCATCCACGGCGACGCGCGCAAGTCGGGGCCGCGAACCGCCGGCGTCGGATCGACCCGTTAGTTCGTGGAAGTCTTGGGTATTACGCGAATGTGAAGGCCGCCGTCGACTCGCTGGCGGAGAACGAGCGAGTCGAAGCTGGTGCGGGTTGAAGCCCTGGTCAGAGCTCAAGGAGATCGCAACTGGTTGCGGCTCTGCGCTACCAAAGCCCGGCTCAGGCGGTACGACAGCCCGCTTTAGGGCATTTGCCGATTGGGCCGAGCGGGACCTGTCGCTTGCTCGATTGGCGGAGGGCCACGTTGATGCCCTCGCCATTCTCGCGGAAGCGGGTCTTGAGCCCATCGCGGGTGACACCTACGGCGTCTGGGCAGCCCGTTCTCCTTCAGGAACGACGGCGCGCTTGGCCGCGGATGGCTGGCACCTGGAGGGGCAGAAGCCCTTCTGCTCTGGTAGCACCCGCATCGATCGGGCCCTCGTGACGGCCGAATGCGCGGACGGCTATCGGCTGTTCGATGTGTCGGTGGCCCAGAACGTGGTTGGGATCCATTCTGGATCCTGGCCTGCTGTCGGCATGGCAGATTCCCTGAGCGAAACGCTCGATTTCGGAGGGCCGCCCCTGGCGAAGGGCTCCGCGGTCGGTCCGCCTAATTTCTATTTGGAGCGCCCAGGTTTCTGGTTCGGGGCGACTGGAGTCGCTGCCTGCTGGTACGGAGGTGCTCGAGGCCTGTTTGAACATGTGTTGCGAAGTATCGGTCCAAACCCGTCGGAGCTTGTGGCGGCCGAACTAGGACATGCTGCGGCCCACGTCGATCTCATGCGCCGTGTGACCGAGCAGGCGGCCGAAGAGATCGATGATGACCCCGAAGATCATACGGGTGCCGCGAGACGACGAGCCCTCGTAGTACGGCACGCCGTGCATCATGGATCGGAGCAAGTGCTGGTGCACACTGCCGCGGCCGGAGGAGCAAGGCCCCTTTGTGAAGACCTCGAACAGGCCCGACGAGCAGCCGATCTTTACGTGTACATGGCCCAGTACCACGGCCCGCAAGATGCCTGCGTCCTCGGCCACATGGCGTGTGATGGGTGGCCGTGGAGCTAGTCGTCGACCATGGACATCGGGGAACGGGTGAACGAACCTGGCTGGACCACGACGGACGACCGCTCGTTTCTGTCTTGGTGCTGTGGCGATGTTGGCAACCCTTCGACGCATCCATCGAGTCAGGGCTATGACGTCCACGAGCCGCTCGTACTTCGAAGAGATGTACCGCGATGACGCCGATCCTTGGGGATTCGAAAGCAGCCCGTACGAACAGCGGAAGTATGCCCTGACTGTCGCCAGCTTGCCGCGCTCCCGCTATCGCTCGGCATACGAGCCGGGATGTTCCGTTGGAGTCCTCAGTGAATTGCTCGCCGCTCGCTGTGATCGGCTGCTCTCCAGCGACATCGTCCCTTCCGCCCTGCAGCGGGCCGAGTCCCGGGTCCGACACAAGGCCCACGTCCAGATTCAGGAGCGCGCCATTCCTCACCAGTGGCCGCCGGGTCTGTTCGACCTGATTGTGCTCAGTGAGATCGCGTACTACTTCGACGTGACCGACCTTCGTCGCGTCATGGCATGCGTCATCGACTCCACCACGCGGGGAGCCCACGTCGTCGGCGTCCACTGGCGCGGTAAAACGGACTACCCGCTCACTGGCGAGCGGAGCCACAGAATCATTGGCGATACACACGGTCTGGTCACGGTTGTGCACCACACAGAAGAGGAGTTTGTGCTCGATATCTGGGAGCGACGTTGAGCCAAGTCCGTCCTCGACGCGTGATAAGCACTGTGGGTGTCGTGCTGCCCGTCCACGACGAGGCCGAATTGCTCTCGGGTTCGCTGCAGGCTCTAGAACAGGCACTCGACGCGCTTTCCACGCCAATCCGATGCCGGGTGGTCGTCGTGCTCGATAGTTGCGCTGACGCCAGCTCGGCCATCGCAAGTTGCTGGGCCGCCCGTTTCGGCGCGCTCGTCATCCGCCGAGAATGCCGGAACGTTGGGCTCGCTCGCCGGATTGGGAGCCTGGCACTTCTGGCACGCTGGCCGGAGGTGGACCTCTCTCGGATCTGGCTGGCCACCACAGATGCTGACTCATGCGTACCGCGGGACTGGCTCACGGTCCAGGTGGCAGCCCACGCGTCGGGCGTGGATTTGTGGGCGGGAAGGGTCCAGGTTGCCGACGACGACGCCGTCGTTCAGAAGTGGACGGAGTGCTACGCGGCGGAACGGGAACCCGTTCACGGGGCGAGCCTTGGCTTCAGCGCAGCCATGTACGCCGAACTCGGGGGGTTTCGCGGCTTGGCGAGCGGTGAAGATCGTGACCTCTGCCACCGAGCAATGGCCGCAGGCTTTCGCATCCGACATGACCCAAGAGCGGTCGTTACAACGAGTTCTCGACGGGAGGGCCGCGCGCCGGAAGGGTTCGCCGGCGTGATGAGAATCATCGAGCAACGGGAGCTCGAGGCGACCGCCTAACGGCAGGTTGGTTGGGGGAGGATTCGGGGGCGCCGACCAGTAGCGAGCATCCGGGGGGCGGTTGCAACGTTGAGAGGCGCTGTAGAGGACAATCAAAGGCTGCGATTCGTCCGACCGGCACTCGACGGCGCTACTACCGTTGGTGGACGCCGTAGACGGGCGGCTGCTCCGATGAATCGACGGATCTGACGTCGGCTCCTTGTCCTCGGGGAGAGCACAGAGCCAAGTGGCTGACTCATTCCGTCGGCCTCGGCTGCAAAGGCTAGCCGATCGGCTACTATCAGGCGAGGTGCTCGGCGACGACTCACCACGTTCGCCCGAACAGGAGACAAAGCGATGATGATGGCGGACATCTACTACGACCCGTACGACCGCAGCATCGACGCGGATCCGTACCCTGTCTATGCCCGGCTCCGAGAAGAAGCTCCGCTCTACTACAACGAGCAACATGACTTCTACGCCGTCAGTCGATTCGAAGACGTGCAGCGAGGGCTACTCGACCGGGAGATCTTCAGCTCTGCCCGCGGCTCAGTACTCGAGTTCATCAAGGCGAATATCGAAATACCGCCTGGGATTGTGATCTTCGAAGATCCTCCGCTGCACGATGTCCATCGCGGCCTTCTCTCCCGGGTGTTCACGCCCAAGAAGATGCTTGCGCTCGAAGACAAGGTCCGCGCGTTCTGCGGACGTGTCCTCGATCCCCTCGTCGGTGCACGCCGTCTTGACTTCGTCGCCGACCTGGGGGAGCAGATCCCGATGCGTACGATCGGAATGCTTCTGGGAGTCCCCGAATCCGATCAGGAAGAAGCACGCAACCGCGCCAACGCGTCGCTCCGCACCGATCCGGGTAAGCCGATGGATGTGACGGCAGACAACATTGGGCAGGCCGATTTCTTTTCCGACTACATCGACTGGCGCGCCACCCACCCCTCCGACGACCTCATGTCGGAGCTCTTGTTCGTCGAGTTTGAAGACGAAAACGGAACAAGGCGACACCTGACGCGTGACGAGGTCCTCATGTACGTGAGCGTGATCTCCGGCGCCGGCAACGAGACGACCAATCGCCTTATCGGTTGGATGGGCAAAGTGCTCGCAGAGCACCCTGACCAACGCCGCGAGTTGGTAGAGGACCGCTCTCTCGTCGCGAACGCCATCGAGGAGCTCCTGCGTTTTGAGCCGCCCACGCCGCACGTCGCGCGGTACGTCGCACGCGACGTCGAGTTGTACGAAAAGACGGTGCCGGCGGGCAGCGCCATGATCTGCCTCACAGGGTCAGCGAACCGAGATGACGCCAAGTACGAGGATCCCGATCGGTTCGACATTCACCGCAACGTCGGTCAGCACCTGACGTTCGGCTACGGCATTCATTTCTGTCTGGGTGCCGCGCTGGCGCGGATGGAAGGTCGCGTCACTCTTGACGAAGTACTCACGCGCTTTCCCGAATGGGAGGTCGATTGGGACAACATCCGGCGAGCTCCCACGTCAACCGTTCGAGGCTGGGAATCTCTTCCGGTCGTCACCAGCTGACCGGCCCCTTCGACCGAGGCATTGTGGCGATTCGCTTGCGCGCTCGTTCTGGGGGGATGGAGCGATGGAGCGGTCAGTGCGGACGCAATTGTCCCGTGACTAGCCGTTTGGCTATCCTGCGAGGCTGAAGAGGGGAGAAGAAGCGACGTGGGCGCACCGACATACCGCATCATCCAGTGGGCGACGGGGAACACCGGTCAGCGGGCTCTTCGAGAGGTGATCCGCAATCCCGCCCTCGACCTCGTCGGAGTGCGGGTCTACGACTCGGCCAAGAACGGTGTGGAAGCGGGGGAGTTGTGCGGAGAAAGCCCCACTGGCGTCGTTGCCACGACGGACCGCGACACGGTTCTCAAGCTCGAGGCGGACTGCTGCATTTACATGCCGCGTGCGACCGGCAGAGGGCAGACTCGAGCTGGCCTCAGCGAAGACGAGCTCGTGAATGACGTCGTTGCCTTGCTCCATGCAGGTACCAATGTGGTCTCCACCTGCAGCGATCTCTTCGCCCGCGGGGTCCGCCTGAACAGCGCCAACCTGGCCCGGGTCCAAGCAGCATGTGAGCGGGGCAAGGCATCGGTGTGGGCAAGCGGAAGTGATCCAGGTTTCGTGACCGAAACCCTTCCGCTGGCGTTTCTGTCGATCCAACGAGAGGTCGATCTGATCGAGATTGAGGAATTCGGCGACCTGTCGCACCGACCGTCAGCGCACATGGTGATGGAACAGATGAGATTCGGGAAGCCGCTGGCCGAATTTGATCCCGAGCGCCGCAAGAACCACTTGTTCGGGGAGTACCAGCCGCCCCTCAGCGTGCTGGCGGACATGGCGGGCTTCGAAATCGACGAATGGATCGGCGAGGGTGGAGTCGCGGCAGCGAAAGAAGACACGAAGATTGTGGCCGGCGAGATCAAAGCCGGGACGGCGGCGGCACAGCGGGTCATCGTCGTCGGCCGCAGTAGGGGAGTCGACCGGATCCGTTTCACGCAATACGGTTTCGTGTCCATGGACGTGGAGCCCGATTGGGGCTTGCAGCCGACAGGTTGGCGGATCCGGATCCACGGTGATGCGCCGATCGACATGAGCATGCCGTTTCCGGTCCCGCTCGATGATCTCGCATCGTTTGTCCCCGCCTATAACGCCAACGGCCTGGTCAACGCCATCCCCTACGTGTGCGGCGCCCGACCGGGAATGCTCACGACGGAGGACCTCCCCCACATTTTGCCGCGTGGTCCTCGTCCCGTGGAAGGTTGATGGACGGTCGCGCCATGACCGAAACTCTGGCCTCGACGGACGACAGGGTTGAAGGTGCCGGCACTCTGACGCGCAAGGTCTTCGAATATGACAAGACCATGAAACGACTGGTGGCTGGAGTCGAGGGTCCGGCTGACTGGGCTCCTCTGGCGGAAATCGTCGCTGTGGACCAATTCGAACGGGTGGGCACGTTTCTCGAGGTGCAGAACTGGAACCAGTACACGGAAATGCTGACCCGCTGGGCTTTGACCACGGATGCATTCGAGACCATAGTGCGGCGGATCTCGGAGCTCGGTGCTCTGGTCTATTACGAGATCGAAGAACACCACTTTCGCGGCGACAACGTCAACGTCGTCAACTCGATGACCGTCTTCGAATTCGACACGCACGACAAGATTCGGCGTTTGAACGTCTACTTGCAGCAGGCGCGAACGACAACTCCGGGGATGATGTCTGGCGCCTCGCCAGACTCAGCCGGGTAGGGAAAGAAAACGCCGTGCGAGACGCAAGAGTTCAACCCGAACCACGTCATCATCGAGGTCAGCGACGAAGGGGTGCATGACTGCACCGCTGATGGCGGCGATGAGCATGGCGGTCCGAACCCGGGCCTGTGGCGCCGTATCGTCACCGACCAAGATATGACGCAGGCGGTGCATGACGTTGCGAAATTCGTCGTGATCAGCAAAGAACCCAACGATCACGGGATCGCTGAGAATGCTACTGGCACGACGCCCTCTTTCGATGGCGAGATCTACGATGCCGGCAATGAGCGAATCCCGTGCCCGCTTTGGCGATGATTCGTTCTCGGCCACATCGATGACCGCGGCCAACCTCCTCAGCTCCGACTCGGCGACGGCCAGGATTATCTCGTCCTTTGTCTTGTATTGGTGGTAGACAGCGGCCTTCGTGACACCAATTTCGTCGGCGATCATCTGCAGCGATGTTCCTCCGACACCGTGCCGGGCAAACAGGTCGAGAGCCGCTGTGATGACTCGGGCTTGTGCCGCGCTGAACAGAATCGGACTGCTTTCTTCCACCGTTGTGGCGTTCGGTGGACTCACATCCTCAGCATAATCTCCGTTAGTGGCCGATTGACTACCCATCTCGGCCAGGAGTGAGGGGTTGTAGGCCGGGGGAATGCCTTACCGCTTGCGCAGCATTCCATGACGTGGTCGGGGGCGTAATCCACCCTGGTGTTGGCGGTGTGATGTCACGTGGTTCAAATCCTCCTGGACACGCGACGGTGGGAAGCGGATCGCTCTCTCATGACAATCGGGAACAGTGCAGCCATCGGTCTCGTGCCACGTGCCTCGGAGCGCCCGGAGTCGACCACAAGGCTTCCTCCAAGATCTCGGCGCACACGTCACCCTTCCCGCTGTTACGTGACGATGAGATAGATGCTCTTCCCGACCAACCAGAACCCGAGCCCCAGCGAAACGAAGATGATCACCTGATCGGTGTGGGTATCGATCCACGTGCGGATCCGCGCGAGGAATTCTTGGGCACGGTCCGGCCGGAAGCCGGCGAAGAGCTCAAGTGCAATGTAGACCGCCGTGGCGACCAAGCAGAACAGGAAGAGGGCGACGTAGCTCTCCCACGACGTGAGCTTGGCCTGAGTGATCACAGCGACGCCCGCCGCGACGAGTCCCCAGGGCTGCGTGAGCGGTGCCAGACCGATGGCATACAAAGGCGACATGTTGTCGAGACCTGTTTGCCATTTCGGTGGTTTCTTCGGCGGTCTGGGCTTGCCCATTCGGCGCCGCTGCCGGACGGCGATCAACACCAGGGCCACGCCGATCAGGATCTTCACGGCCAGGGCTGCCAGTGAAGGTTCCGTGTTCGGCTTCGGAGGGTTGTTCCCCGTAATGAGGACGGTGATCGCGACCACGATGGCCAGGGAGAGCAGCCACCCGAAGATGAACGCGGCACCCTTGCGCGTCCCGCCCTTGGCCAGCAGGATCAGAATGAATGCGGTGAGGGGGATCGGCTCGAGCGTGATGACGAGGCCGATAAGGAGGAGATCAAGAATCACATCGACACCGCGTTCCCTCGCTCAAGCGGACGCTCTCCTAGAGATTGCCGATGACGCCCGGGCGGCCACCCAGCCAGGGATAGACGCGCTGGACGGTGAAGTCCCCCGGCGCACAGCCGAGGGCCGCGATCTCCAATTGACAGGCCGGGAGATTGGCGACACCACCGTGGTAGGAGTTCCGGCTCCGCAGGAAGTTGTAGCCCGGCGGTCGCGGTGCCACCGTGACAAGACGCTCGACGACGTTGCCCGCCGTGTCGCTGCCCCACGGAGAGGGAGTCTTGCCCTGGCCACCTGTACTCACAATCGTCATGTAGGTCTTCTCGAGATCGAGCTCCGTCGGGAAATCAGCTCGAAGGCTATTACAGGTCGAACTCACCTGCGTGGGAAACTACTCCGGACCTACTCCGGAAGTGCGTGTGTCCACGCTGCTATTCGAGTCGCTGGGTTGCACAAATGACGAGACACTCGACGTCAGCGGCGCCCACCCCACATCGGTCAGCGACGAGTACACACCTCTTACGAGTCGCGTCATCGGGTCGGTCAACTGGGTGCAGCTCGATCAAGGGGCGAACGACAGTTCGTATCTGATCTCGTCGGAGGATCGTTTCCGGGTCGCAATGGTCCGCCAATAACTCAGAGGTACGCTTTTCACCACGCAATCCTCTACCGTCCGGGAGGCAACTGTGCTTGGCCACACGGTGACGACGACGGACATCACCCTCGGAGGCATGCGCTCCGACGAACGGCCCCGGCGCGGCGGCAAGCTGCGAGGCAAGCCTCCGCGCGACCTGCGGGATCCCAGCTTGGTCGGGGATGGTTCGGCCAGGTGACGATCATCGAAGGGCGGGCGCCTGGGTCCTCGGACAGATCAACGGAAGCAGCGCTCGCCCCGCCGAGCCGCTCCGGTCCGGTCGACCCCCGCCTCTTGCACTACGCGCGGGGGACTCGCCGCTACCTGGTGTTGACCGTTGTTCTCGGGGGCGTGACCGCCGGGCTGGTGCTGGCCCAGGCGTGGATCATCGCCAACACCATCTCCGATGTCGTCGTCCACCATCAGGGCCTGGCGCACGTCCGCACCTCGGTGCTGCTCCTGCCCTTGGTGATCCTCGGTCGCTCGCTGGTCGCCTGGCTCGGAGAACGTGCGGCCCAACGGGCCTCGGCATCCGCCAAGTCGGACCTGCGGACAGCCCTGGTGCAGCAGATCGTGGACCTCGGGCCAGCCGGTATCGACCGGGAACGCTCCGGCCGCCTCATCGTGCTGTCGACCAGTGGCATCGACGCCTTGGACAGCTACTTCTCCCGTTATCTCCCACAGCTGTTCCTGGCCGTCATCGTCCCGGTCACCGTCATCGTCGTGATGGTGGGGGCCGACTGGATATCGGCTGTGATCATTGCGGTGACGGTGCCGCTGATCCCGCTGTTCATGGGCCTGGTGGGCGCCTCGACGAAGGTTCGGATGCGACGACAGGCCCGTCTGCTCCAACGCCTGGCCGGCCACTTCCTCGACGTGGTGGCCGGCCTCCCGACCCTCAAGGTCTTCGGCCGCGCCAAGGCCCAGGTGGTAGCGGTCCGCGACATTACGAACCGCTACCGCACCGCCACCATGGCCACCCTTAGGGTGGCGTTCCTCTCGTCGCTGGTTCTCGAACTGCTGGCCACCTTTTCCGTGGCGCTCGTGGCGGTGGCTGTCGGCCTTCGCCTGCTCGGGGGCCACGTCGGTTTCGCCACCGCCTTGTTCGTCCTCATCCTCGCTCCCGAGGCGTACCTTCCGCTCCGCATCCTCGGGACGAATTACCACGCCAGCGCCGAAGGGATGAAGGCGGCCGAGGACGTCTTCGAGGTGTTGGACCGGCCGGTGCCGACGCGCGGCTGCCGTCACGACGTTCCCGACCCGTCGACCTCCCAATTGGAGATCGATCAGCTCGAGGTCTGCTACGCGGATCGCCCGCTCCCCGCTCTCCGCGACATCTCCCTTTCCGTTGGGCCCGGGGAGGTGGTGGCCATCGCCGGACCCAGCGGCTGTGGCAAGTCCACCCTCCTCGGGGTCATCCTCGGCCTGGTTCCCGCCTCGCAGGGCTCGGTCACCGTCGGTGGCGTCGATCTGGCCGACCTCGACCCCGATGCGTGGAGGACCCGGGTGGCCTGGGTCCCGCAACGTCCCCACCTTTTTGCCCGCTCCGTTGCGGACAACGTGCGCCTCGGCCGACCCGACGCCACCGATCACGAGGTTCGCTCCGCCATTGCCGATGCCGGCCTTGACGACGTGGTGGCCGGACTTCCCAGGGGGCTGGCGACCGTGCTGGGCACCGAAGGCGCCGGGCTGTCGGCGGGGGAGCGGCAGCGCATTGCCCTGGCGCGGGCGTTCCTGCGAGACGCCCCCCTTCTGCTGCTCGATGAGCCCACCGCGAATCTCGACGGCGCGACCGAGGAGGGCGTGTTGTCCACCGTGCGGCGGCTCATGGTCGGTCGCACCGTTGTCATGGCGGCCCACAGACCGTCCCTCTTGGCCGTGAGTGACCGGGTGGTCCGATTGAGACCGCCTGTGCCGGACTCGGTGACTTCGTGATCCCCTCTGATGTGGACGGAAAAGGGTCGGTCGAGCGCGCCCCGGTGGGCCGGACCCTGGCCGTGGCCCGTCCGGAGTCGCGCCGCGTGGTCGTGGCGACGCTCCTCGGCGCGGGCGCCATCGCGGCGGACATCGGTCTTCTGGGCACGGCCGCTTGGTTGATCTCGAAGGCGGCACAGCACCCGAACGAGGCCGCCCTGGCGGTGGCCATCGTGGCCGTCCAATTCTTCGGGTTGTCCCGCGGGTTCTTGCGGTACGAGGAGCGCCTGGTCGGCCACGATGCCGCCTTCCGGCTCCTCGCCGACCTGCGAGTGCGGGTCTACGAGCGGCTCGAGCGACTGGCACCCTCGGGCCTGCCCTCGTTCCGGCGTGGTGACCTCCTGGCCCGTGTGGTGCAAGACGTCGACTCCATGCAGGACCTGGTTCTCCGGGTGGTTCCCCCCTTCGGCATCGCCCTGGTCGTGGGCGTCTCGACCGTCGTCCTGTTGTGGTGGATGCTGCCGGCCGCCGCGTTGATCCTGGCCCTGTCCCTGGTACTGGCGGCCACCGTCGTGCCGTGGCTCACCGGATTGCTGGCCCGGCGCCGCGAGATGCGGTTCGCTGCGGTGCGTGGTGACATCGGGGCGGCCATGGTCGACCTGACCGAGGGCGCGGCGGAGCTCATTGCCTTCGGCGCAGCCGATGCACACATCCGTACCATCAGGAATCGGGATGCGGAACTGACCGCCATCGCCGCGGCGTCGGCCGGGACCACGGGCGTCGGGTTGGCGTTGACCACGCTCCTGGCCGGGTTGGCCTGCTGGGGTTGCCTCCTGGTCGGTATCCCCGCCGTGCTGTCCGGCCGGCTCGGCGGCACGGAATTGGCCGTCATCACGCTCATCCCCCTGGCCGCCTTCGAGCTGGTGGTCGGTCTTCCGGTGGCCACCCAAGCCCTGCAGCGGGTACGTCAGGCCGCGGCGCGGGTCTTCGAGGTCTTGGACACCCCGCCGCCCCTCCACGATCCGGAGGTGGCCACCTCGTTACCGGGTCCGCCCTACGACCTGGAGGTGCGCTCGGCGTGGGCGAGCTACCCGGGCGCGGCGGCGCCCGCTCTTCGTGGCGTGGACCTCTCCCTACCCTACGGGCGCCGCGTCGCCGTCGTGGGACCGAGCGGAGCGGGCAAGTCGACGCTGGCCGCGGTCCTCGTCGGCTTCCTGCCGCATCGGGCCGGCTTCATCACCGTGTCCGGCGTCCCGGCGGAGCGGTTGTCCGGGGACGACCTCCGCACCGTGGTCGGGCTTGTCGGCCAGGACGCCTACCTCTTCGACACCACTGTGGCCGACAATCTGCGCGTCGGAAGGCGCGACGCCACCGACGAGCAACTGCACGACGTGTTGGCCAGGGTCGGGTTGGCCGCCTGGCTCGGCGATCTGCCCGAAGGGCTGGGGACAGAGGTGGGATCGCATGGGGTCCGGCTCTCGGGCGGTCAGCGCCAGAGAGTGGCCGTGGCGCGGGCCCTGTTGGCCGACTTTCCGGTGCTCGTGCTCGACGAGCCGGCCGAGCACCTCGAACCTGCGGCTGCCGACGCGCTCACGGCCGATCTCTTGGACGTCACCAGCGGACGCTCAGTCGTCCTCATCACCCACCGTCTGGCCGGGCTCGAAACCGTGGACGAGATCATGGTCATGGAGCACGGTCGGGCGGTCCAACGTGGGACCCACGACGAACTGCTCGACCAGGCAGGGCGCTACTCCGACCTCTGGTGGGAGGAGATCAGGACAGAGCGCGGTGCCCGATGGTCCGAAAGACCACGTTCACCAGGCCCGCCACCAGCGACGACCGCCGACCGAGAGGTCGCCCTCAACGACGGGAGTTTCACCCCATGACCACCGACCTCGCCCGCTGGCAGTTCGCCACGACCAGCATCTACCACTTCCTGTTCGTGCCGGTCACGATCGGCCTGGCCTTCCTGGTGGCGTTGCTCCAGACCAGTTGGTACAAGAACGACAACCCGACTTTCAAACGGCTCACCAAGTTCTTCGGGACACTGCTGCTGATCAACGTGGCGGTCGGCGTGGTGACCGGGCTCGTCCAGGAGTTCGAGTTCGGGATGAACTGGTCGAACTACTCCCGGTTCGTCGGCAACATCTTCGGCGGTCCCCTGGCCATGGAAGGTCTGGCGGCCTTCTTCCTCGAGTCCACCTTCTTGGGCATCTGGATCTTCGGGTGGGATCGCCTCTCGAAGAAGCTGCACCTGACCTGCATCTGGCTCGTTGCGGGGGCTTCCATGCTGTCGGCCTTGTTCATCTTGGCGGCCAATTCGTGGATGCAGCACCCGGTGGGCTACGTGATGAATTCCCAGCACCAGCCCGAACTCACCAACATCTGGGCCCTGTTCACCAACCCAGTGTTCCTGTGGGCCTACCCGCACGTGATCCTGGCCTCGCTGGTGACCGGGGCCATCATCATGTTGGCCTTCTCCGCCTGGCACCTCAAGCGCAAGAACTCGGTCGCCGCCTTTCGCCGGACCGCCATCATCTCGTTGGCCGTGCTGGCCCCGGCCGTCTTCGTCAACATGTTCATCGGGAGCGAGCTCGGCGTTGTCGAGGGCAAGTACCAGCCGATGAAGATCGCCGCCGCCGAGGCGCTGTGGAACACCTGTCCGTCCCACTGCCCGTTCTCGGCCGTCCAGATCGGCGGTGGGCCCAACGACGAGACGCCGACCCAGATCATCGAGATCCCCGACCTGCTCTCGATCCTCGCCACCAACCACCCCGACGGCGAGGTGCAGGGAATGAACAACCTGCAGGCCCAGTACGTGAAGGAGTACGGGCCGGGCGACTACATCCCCAACGTTTTCATCCAGTACTGGGGGATGCGGGTCATGGCTTATTTGGCGGCGCTCATCGCGCTGTTCTCGCTGTGGGGGCTCTGGCTCATCCGCCGCAAGACCCTGGACAAAGCCAAGTGGTTCCTCTTGATCGCCCCCTGGTTCGCCATCGCCCCCTTCCTCATGAACACGGCCGGATGGCTTCTCACGGAGAGCGGCCGGCAGCCGTGGATCGTGCAAGGCCTGATGAAGACGTCGCAGGCCGCGTCGCCCTCGGTAACGTCCACCGACATCTGGATCAGCCTGACCGTCTTCGTGCTCCTGTACCTCGCGCTGGGGGTGGCCGATGTCTATCTGATGATCCACTACGGCCGTCAGCAATTGGAACCGAGTCCCGAAGAAAGCGGTGGCGACGATCGCCCCGACGGCGATGGCGATACCGCAGAGGAGTCCGAAGACGACCGGGTCCCGGCCCTCATCTACTAGGAGACGACATGGTCCATCTCAACAACATCTGGTTCATCATCATCGCCATCTTCTGGGTGGGGTTCTTCATTTTGGAGGGGTTCGACTTCGGCGTGGGAATGCTGCACTCGTTCGTCGGAAAGGACGACGTGGAGCGTCGCATCGCTGTCAACTCCATCGGGCCCATCTGGGACGGGAACGAGGTGTGGCTGGTCGTGGCGGGTGCAGCGATCTTCGCCGCCTTCCCGTCGTGGTACGCCACGATGTTCTCCACCTTCTACCTGGCCATGGTGATCGTCCTCCTGGCCCTGATCGGGCGTGGGGTCTCCTTCGAGTTCAGCCGCAAGATCGACAACCCGAGGTGGAGGGCGACCTGGCGGTGGTCGCTCACCGTCGGGAGCGCGCTCATCCCCTTCCTGCTGGGCACCGCCTTGGGCGACCTCCTCCATGGGCTGCCCATCAACTCCTCCCACAACTACACCGGCAGCTTCTGGGGCCTGCTCGTTCCCTACGGGCTCTACACGGGTCTCACTCTGACCGTGCTCTGTCTTTTCGTCGGTGCCGCGTACCTCACCCTCAAAACCGATGGAGCGCTGCACGATCGGGTGGCCCGTCTGTCGGGCCGACTCGGCTGGCTGGCCGTGGCGATCACCTTCGGCTGGCTGACCTGGAGCCACGTCGGGCTGGGTTCGGGCTTCTTTCCCAACCCCATCGACGTGCTGGCGCTCGTTGCCGTGGTCGGCGGCGCCTTGCTGGCCGAGTCCCGCTCCGAAGGTTGGGCCTTCGCCGCCGCCGCCACAGCCATCGGGAGCGTCGTGGCGTCGATCTTCTTCGAGCTCTTCCCGCGGGTGATGGTGTCCAGCACGAACTCGGCGTACAACCTCACGGTGGGCAACTCGGCCAGCAATTCGTACTCTCTCAAGGTGATGACCGTGGTCGCGGTCATCTTCTTCCCCGTGGTACTCCTCTACCAGGGATGGAGCCTCTACATCTTCCGCAAGCGCATCAGTGGGGGACCTCCATCTGAGGTCGCGGCTCCCGTGGAGTCCGATGATCCGGCGCCCACCTCGACACCGACCCGGATAACGGCGGGAGGGGAGTAGCGGTCCTGACAGGGCTCCCACCTCGGTGTCCCCGCCGTGCAAAATCGTCTTGTTCGGGTGATGGTGGCGGACGAGAACGGCGCGATGCTGGTTGTATGCCGAACCAAGGAACGACCCAAGTGAGGGATCCCTCCATCGAACGGGCGCCCGCTCCCGGCCACCCGTCGACCGAGGAGCGGGTGGCCCTGGGCAAGGCAGCGCGCACAGGCGCCCCGAGGGCGTCCCATGCCGTCTGGCAGTCATCCGCCACACGACCCGATCCGGTCACCCTGCTGGAGGACCAGGCCAAGTCACGGGTCCCAGAGTTGGTGCCCATCCGCTACGGCAGGATGCTGGTGTCTCCCTTCACCTTCTACCGGGGAGCGGCCCTGATCATGGCGTCCGACCTGGCCACGACCCCGTGCTCCGGCCTGCGGGTCCAGGCCTGCGGGGACGCCCATCTGAGCAATTTCGGCGTCTTCGCCTCAGCGGAGCGGAATCTGGTCTTCGACGTGAACGACTTCGACGAGACGCTTCCCGGTCCTTGGGAATGGGATGTGAAGAGGCTGGCGGCAAGCCTGGCCATCGCCGGGCGCGATCGCGCATTCACTGACCAAGAGCGCGCCGACGTGGTGCGTGATGCGGTTTCCGGTTACCGCACGGAGATGGCGAAGCTGGCCACCATGAAAGATCTGGACGTGTGGTATACCCGCATGGACATCGAGCGGGTGCTGCGAGACCTGGGGGATGAGCTCGGGCTCAGCGGAAAGAAGCAGGACAAGCCTTCGTTGTCCAAAGCCAAGGTTCAAGCTGACAAGACGCTGGCCAAGGCGCGCACCCGCGACAGCCTGCAGGCGCTGGAAAAGCTCACCCACGTGGTCGACGGGGAGACACGCTTCGTGAGCGATCCGCCACTGCTGGTCCCGATCGAGGAGCTGCTTTCCGAGGACCAGAGCGCCATTCTGACCGAACGGATGCACGAGTTCATCAACAGCTATCGGGGTACCTTGCAGAGCGATCGGCGGCAGCTGCTCAATCAGTTCCAGTTCGTCAGCATCGCCCGCAAGGTGGTCGGGGTCGGCAGTGTGGGCACCAGGGCCTGGGTCGTCTTGATGGTCGGGAGCAACGGCCAGGATCCGTTACTGCTCCAGGCCAAAGAGGCGCAACGGTCGGTGCTGGCGGAATTCGCCGGCGAGAGTCACTACGTCAACGAGGGTGAGCGGGTCGTGGCCGGTCAGCACCTCATGCAGGCGTCCAGCGACATCTTCTTGGGCTGGGACCAGGTCGAGGGCATGGATGGTGTGCCTCGAGACTTCTACATCCGCCAGCTGCGGGACTGGAAGGGCTCGGTCGATACCGATCAAATGAGTCCGCTGTCCATGGCCGTCTACGGACGACTGTGCGGGTGGACCCTGGCGCGTGCGCACGCCCGATCGGGCGACCGGATCGCCATCGCCGCGTACCTGGGGTCCGGCAAGTCCTTCGACAACGCGATCGCCTCGTTCTCCGAGGCCTATGCCGACCAGAACCAGCGAGACTACGAGGCGCTCCAAAAGGCCGCGGCCGACGGGCGCATCCTCGTGAAGTCGGGGTTGTGACCCCGGCGTGGCGGTTTCCGGCCATCCGACACCGTCACGGTCCATGATGCGATCCGGCGGTCCCACCGGGCTCTCGCCGCCAGCTCACGGGTTGAATCACTCGAAGAGGGTGAGGATTTTTGGCGCTGGTGCGCCTAATCTCAAAGCACACGAAGAGATGGGACAGATCAGATGACCATAGGACCAATCGAGTACATCATCGTAGGGTTCCCCGGAAACAAGTTCACGGGTGAGATCGCGCCAGAGTTGGTAGCTCTGGTCGAGTCCGGCACGATCCGGATCCTCGACCTGATCTTCATCGGCAAGGAAGGAGACGGTTCGGTCGTCGCTTTTGAGATCGACGAGCTGGACGCGGCGGCGGGATTCGATCGGTTGGACGGCGATGTGGGAGGGCTCATCAGCCCGGCCGACATCGAGTATGCCGCGGCGGCGCTCGAACCGAACTCGTCAGCCGCGTTGTTGATCTGGGAGGATGTCTGGGCGGCGCGCTTCGCCGAGGCGGTGCGGAAGGCCGATGGGATCCTGCTGGAGGGCGCCCGCATTCCCCATGAGCTCATCGCACCCGCGCTGGCGGATCTTCCGGCAGCAGTCTGAGTTACACCGAGATCTGAGTTACACCGAGATCTGAGTTACACCGAGATCTGAGTTACACCGAGATCTGAGTTACACCGAGAGGAGATCCACATGATGAGAAGGCGACCCATCGCGAGGGCGGCTGTTCGAACGACTGCGGTGGTTGGAACGGCCGCCGTGGTCGGAGGGCACATGGCCAACAAACAGGCAGCTCAGGCCCAACAGGCTGCCGCCGAGGCCCCTGCAGCCGCTCCCGAGCCGCAACCGGCCGCGGCTGCTCCGGATCCCGTCGAGCAGCTCACACAGCTAGCCGCACTCAAGGACTCTGGAGCGCTGACCCAGGAGGAGTTCGACGCGCAGAAGGCCAAGATCCTGGGATAGGTGGCCATCGGCCACGTCCCGTGGGGGCCCTGAACCGCTTCGGCCGGGCGGAGAAGCGATTTCGACGGGATGCAGGCCCACTAGGAGCATTCACCGCCCACGAGTTCTCGCGCCGTGAGCGCCACGCGCTGCCCTTGCGCCGCGAGCGCCGCCGCGCACTGCTCGCCCGGCGCGCCTCCGCCGAGCACGATGACGTCGTAGTCACTCACGAGGGAAGCTCTGCGCCAGCGTATTCGGCCACCATGAAGGTGGCGTACCAGTCTGGCCAGTCAGGGTCGGCCTTGCCGATGCGCTTCTCGTGCTCGCCGTGAGCTGCTGCGGCACGTCGCATGGCGCTCGCCAGGTCGGCGACGGAGCTGAACTGAGTAACGGCCGGGTCGACTCGGCCCGGCAAACGGTCGGTGATCTCCTGCAGCAGCCAGCTGTTGCCGTCCGGGTCGTCGAACGTGGCAAAGGTGTTGTAGCTCTTGTGATCCGGATCGGGCCCGAGTAGGCGATCATTCGTGTCGTCGGGTTGGAGTTGCGCTCCCGGTGCTCCCGCGTGGAACACGTCGCTCACGTTGGCTCCCCGATCGATAAGCTGCGCGCGTCCGGCATCGATGTCGGAAACGATCAGGTAGAGGCCATGCGCGGATCCCGGCGCCGCCGTCGTGATCTTGGTGCCAAATTGAATGGAGCACAACGACCCGGGTGGCGTGAACTGGACGACCCGGAAGCCGTTGTCGAAGGAGAAGTCCGCGTCGAGCCTCCATCCGAGGCTGGAGTAAAACTCCTTCGAGCGGTCGGCGTCCGCGACGGGAATGACCGCCACCTCGAGCTTCAGGTCGACGCTTCCGGTGCTCGGCGTCCTGTCATTCCCACGGTGTTGCCCATCGGTCGTGCTCATCCGGGCCTCCTTCGCTGGTCGTCGTGTGGCGCTTTTCGCGCTGAGCTCAATGCGCTCAATGCGACGCGCCCGAGAATACGCTGATCCTCGCCGTCGGAAAACCTCCTATCGCTGGATGGAGGTGTGCATCACGAAATGCCCCTGGGCCTCTTCGGCTGCGCACTCGGTGCCCGACCGCCCCCGCCCCGGGAGGGTCATGGACACAGGATTGCGATCGGAGACTCCAACGTCGGGATGCGCCGGCACGGATATCCAGGCTTTCGTGTCGGCAGCCTGACCTGGGTACCACCCCCCGAGCCGCACTGCGGGTCACGGCGGGGGTCACTGCGGGTTCGGTGCCATTGCGGGACGCCGTGCTCAGTATGGCCAGGAGTTCAGTCAACGGCCTTGGTTTGAGGGCGGTGATCGCCAAGTATGCCCTGCCCGGCCAACGATGCGGCTTGGGCGCGGTTGCGAACCCCAAGCTTGGCGTAGAGACGACGGAGGTGAGTCTTGATCGTGTTTTCGCTGATGTAGAGGTGACTGCCGAGTTCTCGGTTCGTCATGCCTGTCGACAGCATTGAGAGCAGTTCGCTTTCGCGCTCGGTAAGGCCTAACTCGCGCCCCGGCCAGCGCAGCGCTGCATCCATCTGTGCGTGTTGCGACCTTTGGGTCAGGATGATCCGGTCGCCTCTTGCGGTGCCTTTGATGCCCTCAATGATCTGTTGCCGTGGTACAGCTTTGGAGATGAAGCCTTGAGCACCGGCCTCCATGGCATGACGCACGGCCTCGGGTCGATCGGAAAAGCTGAATACCACGATTGCTCCGTTGCTGGAGTCGGCGCCAAGAGAGCTCACTCTCTCGTTGAGGGAGTCGAGCTCCCCGTAGGTGTCGACCAGGGTCACATCGACCCGTTGCCTTGGTTCCTTCCGGAGATCGAGCTCGATGACCTGGATCTCCGGTTCACTGGACTTGAGGAGGGCGCGCAGACCCTCCAGGACGATCATGTAGTCGTTGACCAGCGCGACGCGGATCGTTTTGGGCACGGCTTGACTCTAAGAGCGATGGGCAGTGCCCACACAATCACCCCATCGGGTGATTGATCGAGGGCCCTCTTTCAACCAGGCTGGAAGACGGTAGATCGGGACCGATATAGGCATATCCGGATCGCACAAGGCATGATGCGCAAAGCCCGACATCGAAGAGGGAGGGCAACCGCGGCAGACACAACGAGCGGAGGGCTCGAGAAGTTCATCTCTTTCCGCCCTTGTAGAAGGGGCGCGGCGGCTTCGATGGTCGAGCTCAGGAGAGACACATGACGATGGACCTGTTTGGCGTCACCTCGTACGAGTTCGAAGGCGGTCGCGTCTTCGCCCTGAGGGGAGAGCTCGACGCGTGCACGTGTCGAGGGTTGACGGAGCAATTGGTCGGACCTCCTGGTTCGCTCGTCGTGATCGACCTCGACCGGCTCACCTACATCGACTCCTCGGGACTCGGTGCCATTCACGCAGCCAGGCGAGTGGCGATCAAGGATGGCGGAACGCTCATCGTGTGTCGTCCGAGCCCCATGGTCCACCGCGTCTTGGAAATCACTGGACTCGACACGTGGGTCGCGGATTGGGACCCGATTTGGTCGAGCGGCTCCGCCGTGGGATGTGCGCCATAGGACGAGGCGCCCCTCAGTCCCGTCAGTCATAGGACAACGGGTCTGACCGGAGTCGATCGAGTATCGGAAGCACGAACCAAAGGAGGGCAAACATTGCGCTCGTCGCTGCCGGGAGTGCGGTCGCGATCCAACTCGCTCCGATGAAGCTCATGATGAGCCAAACCGCCAACGAGATTGCCAAGGCGACGCTCGCGAGCCCCAATAATGCGAGGACGTTTGCCATCTTCAGCAGGCGACCCTTTTCGTGTCGACGAAACACCCACCGGTGATACGCGACAGGACTGATCAGCAACGCGGTGGACAGAGCTGTGCACAGGAGCGTTGCTTTGTAGAGGTCTAGTTGCGCTCCGTCGAGCTTGGTGAAACGCACGGTAAATGGGAGGGCCAGGAGAAAGCCAAAGAGCACCTGCACGCCCAGTCCCGCCACGCGGAGCTCTTGCAGCAGGTCGCTCAGGTTTCGATTATTTCGCTCAACCAACTGCTCACGGTGGCGATCGACGTCCAACGAATCTGAGTCGGCATGCGCATCTGAGAGCGCCGGCGCCGTCTTCATTGAAGCCAACCGGTCATTGGAGCCAGCCCGTCACCGTTCTGCTGTTCAGCGCGTCCCAAGCGTGGCCCCATTGCTGTCGCGATTCGAGTTGGTGGCGACGCGCATCGGCCGCCTTGCCTCCAGCGATGAAGCTGGCCCCCGTCGTGCTGTCTGCCGGGATCTGTTCCAGCCACTCGACGGCGGTGACGGAATCATGATGTTCTCCGAGGATTGTTTGGATGTCTTCGGCACGGCGGGCGGTTCGACGGGCAGCCTTGCCCAGCACCGGCTCGGCCAGTTCGGCTCCGTATCGGAGTTGCTTCGAGGCAATCCGTATCTTGTGGAGCTGTGTGTTGCTGGGTGTCGATCCAGCTTTGCGGACCCTTCGACGTAGCTTCCGCCAATGAGGTCCCAGAAGCCGAGGGAGGGTTCTTCGTGCGAGGTCGGTCGGCCCGACTTCAGGCTCTCCCGCCTCTGTGGATTGCGGGCTGACGTAAAACCGGGGCAAGGACGTGCCGGCGTCGAGCCGGTCGAGCAGGTTGAGGTAGCGATCACTCCGCAAGACACGTACCAATTCCTCGGTGTTGTCCCGACGCTGCCCGGCGAGCCTCGTGCGCAACGCGCCCTCACCGCGAGAAGCGTCTGAAGCCGAGTCATCCGACTGGAACCTCTTGTCCAACACATCGATGTCGCGGACGGTTCCGAGCACCGTGCCGATCCACTTCAATTCGGATCTGGTGTGTCCAAGCCACACCGGGTCCAGCACAGGCGCGAATGTCTTGAGATCCGACCGCAGTCGCCTTGTCGCCACTCGAGCCTGGTGTATTGCTCGTTCAGGCGGGCTTTGCGGATGGAGGCGTAAGGACACGTCGCAATCGAGAAGTCGCTCGTATTCGTTCCGAAGGGTGGTTTGCACCAACTGTCCGAGGGTCGACTTCCGGCTGATCTTCGTTGCGGACAAGTTCCGATTCTGTGCATTTGTCCCGAGAGCCTTGGCGAACTTCTGTTCAAGGTCGATACGGGCACCCGCCTTCTTCATGGCTGTCAGCATCTTCTCGACGACGATCGGGTCGGCGTGAGGGTTCTCGCTGTCGTCGAGTTCGAACTCGATCTGGCGAAATGCACGCCCCGCTCTGCTTCCGACGGCCACTGTCACCAGATCGTCGTCGATCTCGCCTAAGGCGGATCCTCCGTTCCGAACCAACACCCGTCGCCTCTTCGTTTCAAGCACCGCGACCCGCTTGAGGGTCTGCCGGCGCACGATCCCGCGCAAGAGCCATGTCGCTTCTGATGGTGGCTCGTCGGGACTACCGCGCCACGACAGTTCTGTTCGATCCAGCTCATTTCGCCTTTCCTTGCCGGGCAGCTTCAGCGTCCACAGTCCGGCTCCCTCGTCTTCTCCGATTCGATGGCGGAGCGTGATCCTCCGTTGCCAAAGGCGCAGGTCTTCCGTGTCGAAATAGGAGGTGGAGAGCGACTGCACCGGGAGCCGGACCGTGCCCAGCCCGAGTTCGTGCAGGTCGGGAAGCTGAAACTTCCGAGGCGCATTCAGCTTCACTTCGCGTTCAGCATTGACAGTCATTTTTGACATTCCAGGCCACTACCCCAATTACTGCCGACCAACCCCGACAGACGCGCTCCGGACCGAGATCGTGGTGAGTCCATGCGGCGACGAATTGGGCGGCGACGAATTTCCGATCGAACTGGCTTCGGCCAGGCCAATAGGTGCACGTTCAACTGGTGTTTGTGTTCATTTGTGTTCAATAGGTCGAGTCGACCCGACGAACGACGGGGCCCGCGCGAAACCGGCAGTCACCGCAGCCGGCTCGCGCAGTCTGACCGAGGCCGGGAACTATCGGCTGTTCACCCGGATCAGGTCCTCTGCGGCCGCCCCAGCCGAGGGCTTTCGCTCCAGACGCTCGGCGAGCAACGTCGCACAGAGAGAGCCGTTCCCCGACCTGGCGGCAGCGGCGAGGAGAGTGAGATCGACGACATCGCGCTGCGCGTGGCTTCCGCCCACGCGGTGTGCCTTCGGGCGGCTATCGAGCAGCCGCCGCACTGCGCCGGCCGGATCCCCCTGCGCAAAGGCGTGGAAGCCTTCGAGGAGGCCCAGTCCGGCATCGTCGACCGCGCGGCGATTGGTTCCGGCCGCCTCGAACCGGTTCGCCAGAATGATCTGCTCACACTCCTGCCGATATCCCGCGAGCCCGGCGACCATGAGGACATGCCAGTCGTTGAAAACGTAGACGGGCTGTCCAAGAAGGGGCGACACATCGTCGGCCAGGTCCTTGGCGCGGCCCTCGACGTCCACCCCGAAGAGGTGCAGCCTCCAGAGGAGAGACGCTGCGTCGACGACGTCGAGCCATTCGCTCGACCGCGCGGCACGGATGGGCCCGTCGTAGAGGGCGAGGACCTGATCGAGAGCGCCCATCTCGAGGTGATACAGCGCACGGTGCCACCAATTGTGGACGGCGAAGTAGCTCCCGCCCCAATTCTCGACGGTCCCGGCCAGGAACTCGATCCCGTCGAGTTGCGCACCTTTCATCTCAAATACGTGCGCCAGCGCATGGACCGCCCAGACGTCCCGAACATTGTCCCCGAGCGCGGCGCGGGCCCGGTCTTCGGCTTCCGCGTACTGGCCGTTCTCCTCCAGCCCAAAGGCGTACATCCCCTGCACGTATCCCCAGCCAGGCAGATCTTGGGGCCACGCGCTTAGGACTCGTTCGACGACGCCACGCAGGCCCTGCTTGTCTCCGAGGAAGAAATAGAGATCCTGGGCCACCTTGAGGGCGAGCAGATCGCGCGGATCATGGAGGAGGGCCCGTTCGAGGAAGTTGACGGCGCGCTCCCATTCGCCACTGGCCCAGGACTGCGCGGCCAGCACATGGAGGAGCTCGCGTTCGCCGGCACCGAGGTCCCAGCCGTCGAGTCCCATGACGAGCTTCGCCGCCGTCTCGAATCCGGCCTCGGCAGTCGAGTACAACGCCAGGTAGGCCTGGAGGACGCGGGCGAGGACGAGGTCGGGGTCGGCCGCCGCCGCGTCAGCGTGGGCAAGTGGCTCGCCGTTCAGGGCGACCAGGTCCTCTACGGCTTGCTCGAGCAGAGCGACCGAGTCCCGGTCGGTTGCGAACACCGGGCTCCCCCAGCTGTCGACGAATGCCCCACTCAACGGTGTCTCCTCTGTTCCCACACAATTCTCTCACAGGCCGGCGCGGCACCCGTCAGAGTGGTGACGACCGGCTCATCAGCTGCAGTGTTCTCCTTTGGCCGTGCGCGTTGGGACGTCACCGTCCTGGACGACCCGACGAACCGCGGCTCGATCCAATCGTCGCGCAGGCGCGTCATCGCCTATCGAACAGAAGCGGGCACGCGTCGCTGCCGCCCGACGATCCCCTGGAGCGGCGCCCCGTTGTCGCGCTGTTTGTGGTCGACCCCGGCCACGAGGGGAAGCACCCCTTCGCCGACTGCGTACACCTCTTCGAGGTGGGGATGCCCGGACAGGATGAACTCGTCGATCCCGAGGTCGTGGTATTCGAATAGACGCTCCGCCACCTGCTCGTAGTTCCCGACCAACGCCGTGCCGGCGCCGGGACGTACCAGCCCGATCCCGGCCCAGAGATTCGGGCTGACCTCGAGATCCTCACGATTGCCATTGTGCAGCGAGCGCATCCGCTGTTGGCCCACCGATTCGCTCTTCTGCAGAAGTTGTTGGGCGGCGTCGATGAGGGCCGGGTCCATGGTGGCGAGGAGCCGCTCGGCCTCGGCCCAGGCTTCACCTTCGGACTGGCGGGTGATCACGTGGAGACGCATGCCGAAGCGGATCGTCCGACCCTCTGCCTCCGCCTTGGCCCTCACTCTGTCCAGACGCTCTCGGGCCATCGCCGGTGGTTCACCCCACAGCAGGTAGACGTCGACATTGCGGGCGGCGACCTCTTCGGCGATCGTGGACGCGCCGCCGAAGTACACCTCGGGCACCGGGTCCGGCGGAGCCAGCGAGGTTGCTCCCCGTATCTTGTAGTGCCAACCGTCGAAGTCGAAGGGCGCCCCGCTCCATGCATTCTTGAGGATCTTCAGGAACTCGTCGGTTCGGGCGTAGCGCTCGTCGTGGGAGAGCCAGTCACCGAATCGTTGCTGTTCGAGCGCATCGCCTCCGGTCACGATGTTGATCAAGAGGCGCCCGTTGGTCATTCGCTGAAAGGTCGTTGCCTGCTGGGCGGCGAGCGTGGGGTTGGTGATGCCGGGACGGAACGCGACGAGAAAGCGCAGGCGCGTCGTGTGCTGGCTCAGCGCGGAGGTCACCAGCCAGGCGTCCTCGCACCACGTCCCGGTGGGGGTCAGCACGGCATCGAAGCCGAGATTCTCCGCGGCGCGGGCGATCTGGCCCAGATAGTCGATCGACGCGGGGCGGCCGTGCCCGCCGAGCCCCGGGACGACGTTTCGACCGTCACCTGATGTTGGTAAGAACCAGTGCAGGGTGATTCCCATGCCCTCGACCTGCCCTTCTTGCTCGCGGACGGGTGTCGCCGCTCATGTCTCGACAATCGGCCCGGCGACTCGTCACAATAAACTACTAATCCGATCGGGAATATAGTATTGTGGCCCCGAGCCGACCGCAATGCCGAGAACCGGGCTGGGCCGACTGCCGGGGATCTGCTCTACGCGACGGGCCTCGGTGCGATTTCGAATCAGGCGAATGAAGAACCAGAAGAGGGAGGTTGAGGCCGATGTCCATCTACGACGAGGTCAGAGCGGCCAACGACGACTATGCCGCGAACTTCGGGTCGAGGGGCAACCTGGCTCTTCCTCCCGCCCGGCACTTCGCCATTCTCACCTGCATGGACGCAAGGCTCGACCCCGCCAAGTACGCCGGTCTCAGCGAAGGTGATGCACACGTCATTCGCAACGCCGGGGGTAGGGCAAGCGACGATGCCATTCGATCGCTGGTCATCTCGTACAAGCTTCTGGGAACGAAAGAATGGTTCGTCATTCACCATTCCGACTGCGGAATGGAGTTCTTCACCGACGAGGTCATCCGTCGTCTGCTGGCGAGCAGCCTCGAGACGGCCGAATTGGGCCCAGAGGGCTTTCGCGACGTCGGCAGCGGTCCCGGCTCAGCTGAGGCGAACTACATCGATTGGCTGACGATCGCCGACAATGCCCAGAGCGTGGTCGACGACGTGACTCGGATTCGGAACCACCCTCTGGTTCCTGGCTCCATCGTGATCTACGGGTTCATCTACGACGTGAAGACGGGAAGGCTGGCTGAGGTTCCAGAAGCGACCAAGGCGGGATTGGCCGCGTGAGTGCGTGTCGCCTTGGTCGGGAGGCCGGCGGAGATCCGCGGAGATCGGTGCGGACCTGACGAGGTGCCCGGAGACGGGGGGAAAGGGGAGGACTGACGGATCTCCGCCGGTCATCCACTCGGTGCGTTCGAATCGCGAGAGGTGTGCTCATATGGAAGAAGTAACCCGGCGCAGGGGACCGGCGAACAGCGGATCATTGCGCGTCGAGGACCTGATATTCCTCGATGACCTTCGGGCGCTCGGCGTGCCCTGGATCGACAGGCTGATCGAACCGTGCAGATCGCGCGAAGACGTAGAGCGGGTCTGGGCCATGATCCGCATGTGGGGTCCAGATCACGAGGATGCCAGCGACCTCTTGGATCTGTCGGCTCAAATGCCGCAGCTCGAGCACGCGACCGAGCAGACCCTGGCCCTGATTCGGCTCTGCGAGAACTACCGGTCGTGAACGCCCGCAATTAGGTGAGCCAGCCCGACTCCCGTAGGAACGGTTGTGTCTCGACCACCCGGCCCCTCAGGACAGCGGGGTCGCCGGTACAAGGAGGAACGCCGTCTCCGTGATGTGGCTGATGTCCTCTGTACCCTCCTTGGCCAAGTTCAGCGTGCCGGCGCCGGGCGTGGCCACCGGTTTCGTCGTTGCAGTCGCGTCTGCACGCTTGCGGCCGGATCCGCCATCAGGGCCCTCATCGACTGGGAGATCTGGACCGTGCATGCTTCAAATCCACCGCAACCTGGTCGCTCGTTGCTAGATGCGCTGCCACGTTTCGAATCGATACGTGATCCCTCTTTCCTGTCGGTCCTCACGCTGCGCCGCGAGCTGAAAGTCAGCTTGGTACGAGGGGAAGAACTTGGTGCAGTCGAAGTCACCGACGACCTGAGTCAACAGCAGTTCGCCGGCCTCGCCGATGGTCTCCCGGTAGACCGTGGCGCCGCCGATGACCCATATGTCCTGGTCCGGATGATCGGTGACCAATTCGTCGAGGCTGCCGATCGGTCGAAACCCGGTGCGCAAGGGTTCCGATTGAGACGTCAGAACGAAGTTCTCCCGGCCATGCAGCGGCGCGGCGAACTCGCTGTAGGTGGCCCAACCCATCACAATGACGCCAGTGGCTGTCTTCTCGTGGAAGTAGGCAGTGTCACCAGGAAGCTTCCACGGTATGCCAGAGTCCGTCGCGATGCCTCGTCGGGAATCGATGGCTGCGATGAGACGAATCACGTCACGTCACGTCGAGTCACGACCCGACTGTCGGCGTTCGACCCGTCATCCGAAGCGGGAAGGGGCTGCGCACGAGCGCCCCAGGCCGACCGCGCCTTGAGCTGCAAGGATGGGATCAGTGTGCTGTTGTAGGACGACAGAGAGGCAATGCCCATGAGCAACGAGGATAATGACATCAAAACCGCGGCTTCGAATCTCACGGACGCGATGAGCGGGCTCTTGCGTGCCCTGGACGCGCTCGCTGACGAGAGTGCCGCTGCCAAAGACATCCCCGACGACCTGCCAGGGCAGCTCGAGCGATTGGCCGCGCGTCTCAACGCCGCTCGCGGATTCAGCGGCTGACCGACGCACGCCAGGGCGGCGTGGGCGTGTCCTCGGATCTCGATGCATCGGACGGGTGCATGCCGATCAGGCGCGTTGGGTATTGCCAACGTGACAGACGTCGACAACAGGCGATCTGAGGAACCGAACACGGGGAAGACAATGCCGCTACAGCTATGGAGTCAGAAGCGAGAGCGTCAGTACCAGCACATCAAGGGAGGCCTGCAACGACGCGGGGAGTCCGAGGACATCGCTGAGGAGATTGCCGCGAGAACCGTGAACAAGGAGCGTGCCAGGGCCGGGGAATCCAGGCAGTCCAGCCCCACCTCAACCCGCGATATCTCGTCAGGTCGGCGAGGGGGGTTGCGGTCTCACCGAGGCGCGGGCGGGCGTACCAGGGACCAGCTCTACGCCGAGGCGAAACACAAGGGAATCACGGGTCGTTCCAAGATGACCAAAGAGGAGCTTGAGCGAGCCGTAAGCCGCTAGGGGAGGTCACGTGTGCCGGGGGTCTTCTGGCCTCAATGGCCAAGTGAGAGACGCTTTGCGAGTCATAGACGTGCGGCCGGTCGTTCGGTGGAGCCCGAGTCGGCGTGAATGGCTCGAGCATCCAACGTCGAGAGGTGGCTTAGCCTCTCGTCTGTGACCAATGTCGAGGTGTTCGTCGATCCGAGCTGCCCCTGGGCCTGGGTCACATCATGTTGGGTACGCGAGGTCGCTCCCGCTCGGGACCTTACGGTCTTCTGGCGTTCCTACTGCCTGGAGATCCGGGACGACTACGACGTGGCACCAACCGTCCCGGCGGGATTCCGGCAACAGGCTCTCGAGGGTCATGCGTTCTCCCACCGAATGTTGCGAGTCTTCGAGGCAGCACGGGCCGAGGCCGGTGAGGATGCCGTAGACCGGCTCTATTCCGAATGGGGGCGGCGGTATTTTGCCCTGAAGCACGTGAGGACCCAGCAGCTCCTTGCCGACTGCGTCGCAGGGGCAGGACTCGAGGTCCGATTGCTGGAGGCCGCCGACGACGAGAATTGGGACGTGCCGATCCGCGAGGCCATGGAGGTCGCCTATGCCTTCGGCGGACCGAAGACACAGACTCCGGCGATCGTCGTGCGAACCGATCCACCGCATGGGTTCAAAGGACCCGTGATGGCGCCGGCACCGACTGGACCCTCCGCGCTCGAGCTGTGGGACGCCGTTCAGGTGCTCTCTGAGCACAAGGGATTCTTTGAGATTTCGCGACCACGCGCTGACTCACCACACAATCACATGCCGGACTGACTGCGTGCGCCTGCCGTGACGAGCAGCATCGGGACCTGTGTGATGGGTGGACACTGAATCCCTGTGATCAGTACACTCGCCCAGCGATCCCGCATCCGAAATGATTCGGCACGGGTTTCAGACCGCGGGTTTTGTGTAAGCGGCGAGAGAGCCGCCCGAGGATCAACGAGGCGCCCGAGGCTCCGACTATGACCGACTCCTCAGTTTCGCCGGATCCAGCACCCGCCCCCGATCCGCTTGCTGTCATCAGATCCCGGCGTTACCTCGTCCTCCTCGTGCTCGGGGCCGTTATCGGTGTTCCTGTGGCCACGGTGGCGTATTTCTTCTTGTACGCGGTGTCGAAACTTCAAACGGAGATCTTCACCGACCTCCCACGGAGCCTCGGGTTCAATGGCGAGCCGCTCTGGTGGCCGCTGCCATGGGTGACACTCAGTGGGGTACTTGTCGCTCTGGCCATTCGTTATTTGCCGGGCACGGGCGGCCATGAGCCCTCTGAGGGTTTCAAGTCCGGGGGACCGGTACAGCCAGTCGAGTTGTTCGGCATCGTCGCGGCCGCGTTCGCCACGCTGAGTCTCGGTATTGTGCTGGGTCCGGAAGCACCGCTGATCGCTATCGGAAGCGGCCTCGGCGCACTGGCGATCCATCTGGTCAAGCGGGACGCGCCACCCATGGCCGCCGTCGTGATCGGTGCCGCGGGGAGTTTCGCCGCCATCGCCACGCTCCTCGGCTCACCCCTGGTCGGCGCCTTCCTGCTCATGGAGATGGTGGGACTCGGCGGTCCAATGATGGAAATCGTCCTGGTCCCGGGCCTCCTGGCGGCCGGCGTGGGCTCCCTGATCTTCGTCGGGCTCGACAATCTGACCGGATTCGGCACCTTCTCGTTGGCGGTGTCCTCAATTCCCCACGTGGGATCCCCAACCGGAACCGAGTTCCTCTGGGCGATCGTCATCGGCCTCGCGGCTGCCGTTGTGGCGACCGGCATCTTCAAAGGGGCAGCGATGCTCCGACCGCTGGTGGAGCGCAGCAGGATCCTCTGGACCCCGGTCGTTGGATTGGCGGTTGGTGGTCTCGCCGTCGCCTTCGCCGCCGGGACCGGTCGAAGTTCCTCAGAGGTGCTGTTCTCCGGTCAAAGTGCGCTGCCGTCGCTCGTCCAACAGGCGGCAGGATGGTCCGTAGGGGCCCTCTTACTGTTGCTCGTCTGCAAAGGACTGGCCTATGCGATCTCGCTGAGCGGGTTCCGAGGAGGTCCGATCTTTCCAAGCATGTTCATCGGCGCGGCCGGCGGCATCGCCTTGTCCCACGTGGGCGGCCTCCCGATGATTGCCGGGGCATCCATGGGCGTCGGGGCGATGGTCGCGGGGGCGCTGAAGATGCCCATGACCGCCGTCTTGCTCC
Source organism: uncultured Acidimicrobiaceae bacterium (assembly GCA_963736515.1). Lineage (GTDB taxonomy): Bacteria > Actinomycetota > Acidimicrobiia > Acidimicrobiales > RAAP-2 > Bog-473. The sequence continues at coordinate 98,387 of CAVTPE010000019.1, forward strand.
CGAGTCTGCTCTTCTTGTCCGACGCCGTGAAGCTCATGCCCGTTGTCATCGTGGCCGTCGTCGTGTCGTACGTTGCTGCCGTGTGGATCAAGCCGAACCCGGCGTCCGTCGATGCCACGGCACCTGCGCCGGCTCCGGCCGCCAGTGGTTGAAATCCTCGCGTAGGAAGGCGTCAGGCAGGGGCCACCAGAGTCGTTCAAGCCGACGTTGGACCTGCACCGACGGAACGAGAGGACGATCGCCCATGAGATTCAGCGATGGCGCGCCGGTAGGCGCTGACGTACTCGTCAACCATACGATCGCTGCTGAATCGCTGGACCGCCGCGGCGCGAACTGTCGACCGGTCGAATCGATCGATGCCCCCGACCGCCTTGGCCGCCGACTCGATGTCGGTCACGACAGAACCGGTCGACCCCTCGACGATGATTTCTGACATCGAACCGCGGTCGAAGGCAATCACCGGGGTGCCACAGGCCATCGCCTCAACCACCGAGAGCCCGAATGGCTCGTCAAAGTCGATCAAATGGAGGAGAGCGATGGCACCACCGAGGAACGATGAGCGGTCCTGCGCGCGGACCGATCCGATGAACTGCACGCGCTCCGCGTCCAGTCGGGGCACGACCTCCTTCTCGAAGTACTCCTGGTCGTGAACTATTCCGGCTATCCGGAGCGGGATCCCTGCCGTCTCCGCGACTTCGATCGCGGCGATGACTCCCTTGTCCGGGTGAATGCGTCCGAAGAAGGCCAAATAAGACCCGGCCGCCGGATTGAATACGAACGCCCCGATGTCGATTCCGTGATGAATGGTGGCCAGGTAGTCGAGCGCGGGATCTCTGTCGGTGTCGCTGATGGCAATGTAGAACGTGCTGTGGTTGTACTTGGCGTAGACCGGGAGGATGTCCGGAGACGAGAACCCGTGGATTGTGGTGACCACCGGAGTCGAGATCAACCCGGAGTAGGTAAGGGGCAGGAAGTCGAAGCTGTTGTGGATCACGTCGAACTCCGATGCCCGTTCGAATACCTCCGAGATGTGCAGGCACTCGGCCACCTTCGGATTGATTGCGGCGTCCTCCGACCAGCCTCGAGGGACCACGCTGCAGAGCCGAGCAGCGGTCTCCGAATCACCGGCGGCGAAGAGCGTCACCTCGTGGCCTCGTGCGACGAGCCCTTCGGTCAAGAGAGAGGCAAAGAGTTCCCAGGGTCCGTAGTGCCGCGGCGGGACCCGCCACGAAATCGGCGCGAGCACCGCTATGCGCACGAGCGTTCAGCGCCCGGATCCCAGGCGGTCAGCCTTCTTGTCCCGCTCTTCTCGCTTCTCCTTCTTTGCCCCCCGCTTCTCCTTGAGGGACTTTCCAGGCTTCTTTCCCGAGGGTTTCTGAGGAGATCTGTCGGGCATGGCGCGCTCCAATCGTTGGTGGTGGGTCGTAGGTCAATCTGGGGTGGCGCGTAGAGCAGTAAGGAGTTCGTCGAGCGGCACGGTCGCCACGCCGATCGCAGAGTCGCCGATTCCGTAGGGTAGGACCAGGGTGCCGGCATGGACGAGTGCCCCACAGGAGTAGACGACATTGGGCACGTAGCCGTCCTGCTCCTCTCGAGACGGGCTGAGGAGAGGCTCATGCAGCCGCCCGATGATCCGAGTGGGGTCATCGAGGTCGAGCAGAATGGCTCCGATGCTGTAGGTGCGCATCGGGCCGACGCCATGGGTGAGGACCAGCCAGCCGACATCAGTCTCGATTGGCGACCCGCAGTTGCCCAGCTGCAGGACCTCCCATGATCTGGTGGGCTCCTGGCACGTCAATCCTTCTTCCCAACGGCGTAGATTGCCCGAAAACGTGATCGTGTTCGTTTCGCGATCAGATCGCGAGAGCGCGGCGAACCGGCCGCCGATCCGGCGAGGGAAGAGAGCAAGACCCTTGTTCGCCGCTGCCGCGCCGACCAGAGGTGAGGAGGTGAAGTGCACGAAGTCCTTGGTTTCGAGCAACTGTTGACCGATGTCTGTGCCGTTGTAGGCCGTATAGGAGGCGTAATAGGTGACGGTGGCATCCTCGTCGGAGAATCGCACGAAGCGGGCGTCCTCCATGCCTTTTGATTCAGTGCTCATCGACGGCAGGAGTACCCGTTCACTCAGCTGCGTGTCGCTCTCGAATATGACACCGTAGTTCCGCTCGGCGATCCTGCGGATCTGGCCGATGGTCCTCCTCGCTTGCTTTCGAGTGGCAATGTGGTTCGCGAGTTGGCTGAGCCGGACCTCCATCTCTTCTGAGGTGAACCGCGGTCCGAGTCGAGCGAGGACGTAGTCGCAGTCATCCACGCTGGCGCGGAGGCGACGGAGCTCTCCTCTGAAGACTTCAGTCTCCAGCGTCGGCTCGTCCAGCCGTCCTTTGGTGGCAAAGGTCGGAGCAACGTCGAATGCGACGTGACCCGAACCGGTGACGGTGCCGGTCCGGAATCCAATGGAGGACATGTGCCCCTCGCCGATGGCGCGGACACTCATCACGAAACGGATGTCGCCGGGCTCGACTCCGGTCTGGTCGGGGTGCATGACCATGCTCGGATTACAGAGAGCGGCGCCCTCAATGGCGAACTCGCTCGTGAAGGTGGCCCCAAGGAGGAGTCGGCGGGTCGGGGACAGTTCGTGCTCCGGGTCGATGCGGTCGGAAAGCTCCACGGCATGCCGGAGGAACGTTTCGGTCAATCCACGGTGGCGACACCCGAACCGCTCGACCACATCGTCATAGCTTCGCTGCACCTCATCGTCGGGCAGCTCCAAGACGCGCTGGAGTACGGTGGAGGAGCGGGATTCCTGTTGATCGAATCCCTCGTGACCCGGGACGAAAAGGCGAGTGACGACGCCGCGAGTTGTCCGCCGCGATTTGAACCTGGCTGCGGCGAACGAGGCTCGATCCGAGCAGTGTCATTGCAGGACCCTCGCGGCGTTCCGGGCGTGCTGCATGGTCGAGAGGAAAGCCAGCGTCGACTCGGTTCCCTGGTTGCGATTCGCGCCGTCCCTCTCCAGGCCATCGAAGCCACCACCGGTAGCGGGATCCCACATGACGGCCTCTGCGTCATTATCACCGAGAAACCAATCGGCTGCAGCCGTGATCCCGTCCCTCCACCGCTGGTCACCGTCGACCGCGTACGCGCGGGCACACGCATCGGCGAGCGCCGCAACCTCAATCGGCTGTTGATCGAACCCCGGACTCCGGTCTTCTGGACCACTGCCGCCGACGGGTGTCACGGAGAGATGCCCGTCGCGGGTCTCACGGTCGAGCAGCCAATCCAAGAGGTCCAACCCGCGCCGCAGGATCACGGAGCGCTCGAGGGTCGCTCCGGCCGCGATCATGGCCTCGGGCAGGGTTGCGTTGGCATAGGTCAGACGTGGCTCCGGCCACGGCCACCCGCGAGGTTGGCCGGGCCCCATCATTGAGTCGGCGGCATCGGACAGAAGACTGCGGACCAACATGTCGTCGGGACGCACGCTCAGCAGCTCGGCGGCACCGAGCGCCGCAAAAGCCATTGCCCGCAGCCAAGGCGAGCGCTGCCTCACTCCTCGGTGTAGTCCTTGGAGGGACACCAGACGTATCTCGTCGTCGTCACTGCGCGAGGCGGCGGTCCCCAGTCCCCAGATGGTCCTTCCCCAGCAGTCATCGAGTCCGGGAGCATCCTCCCAAACTCCAGACGGGCTCATCCGATTTCTGCTCTTTCCCCGCGAATCCAGGGCTTGCTCGAGAAACCGAAGGCTGAGTTTCGCGAGGTTCCTCGTCGCCACGACTTGGTCCCGTTCGCGGGTGGCGACCACAAGCACCCGTGCCATGTCGTCGGTGCAGTAACCGTGCTCGGGTCTGGGCTCACTGAAGAGAGCGTGCTCAAAGGTGCCGCGCTCGTCCGTCATGGCCAAGAGGTGGCCATAGTTCAGCTCCTGAGTCCCCAGCGAAGGGTTCACACCAATGACAGTCGCTCTGCAAGAAGACGATCGGCCAAATTCACGTACTCGCGTGCGATGACCGACCATCCAAGGCTCGGGGCCAACCGGGACGCCTCGGCCGCCATGTTGGCGGCCAGCTCGGGCCTGTTGAGCACTCTCCTCAGCGCCCGGGCCATTGCATCAGGGTCATCGTGGTCAACAACGATTCCGGCACCGCTCGAGAGCAGCTCGACGGCATGAGGGAACGCCGTTGCCACCACCGGGCGCCCGGCCGCAATGGCGTCCACGAGAACGCCTGAGGTCACCTGGTCCTTGGAGTCATAGGGCAGCGCGACGACCTTGCTGGACTGGATCAAGGCGGTCAGCGATGCGACATCGCGGTAGCTCGCGTCGAAGACGACAGACGACGACACTCCGTGGCGCTCCGCCTGCGCCATGCGCTCCTGACGGTACGACTCCCCGTGCGCGGCGAGGACCTTGGGGTGAGTCTGGCCCGCGACCAGGTAACGCGGCTGCATCGGAAGGTCGTGAAGTGTCCGCATGGCGTCGATGACCCGCTCGATTCCCTTCCCGGGCCCAATGAGGCCCCAGGTCAAGATGATGGGCCGTCCCACCGGGTCGGGCACGGCCCGTGCGCTCGGAATGGCGGCGCCGTGGGCGATGGTGGTCACCTTGGAGGCGTCCACGTCGAAGCCCTGGCACAGGCGGGAGCGGGCGGCCTCCGTCATCACCACGACGTGGTCGGCCAGGGCGGCCACCTCGTTGAGCACGGATCGCTGATGCGACGTGGGGTCGGTCAAAATGGTGTGGGCGACGACGATGGACGGGACGTGGAGGTCGCCCAAGATCTCGAGCACCTCGTCTCCGTCGGTGCCCCCGTAGAGGCCGTACTCGTGCTGCACGACAGCGACATCGGACTGGTTCAATGCGTCCGCGCTGGCGGCCACAGAGTGGGGAGATCCGTTGACCAGCTCGCCGATGACGCGTTCGTCCCGCGAAATCTCTCCGCCGGTGTCGACGACCCGTACCACGCCCACCTCGGTGTCGTGGCTCGAGAATCCCGCCGCAAGCGCAGCACTGAACGTGGCCAGACCACACGGAGTTGGAGGGTAGGAACTGAGAATGCCGAACGAGCGGGCGCGATGGTCAGGACGCTCGATGGGTGAATTGGCGACGCGCAAAAGGTGCTCCTCAAACAGGCTCGGTCGAGGCGTCGAACCTGCACGGGGCGACATCGGCCGAATCGGCCGTCCTGCCCAAGCGAAGCGACTCTCCCAAGGGGGCGAGAAGCCCATTGTACCGCGGGACACTCCGAATGGTTGCGTCGGCGCATGGCCGCGACGTCGTTGCTTCCGACATCTGGAGCTGGTCGCGGAGATCCACCAACGTGATCTTCATTGACAATTTCGCGGAAACGGGCCCGAGGCGGCCTGGCCTTTGGCAGCTGCGCGGCAATCTGGGACCGTCGTTCCTTCCCTCAGCATCAGAAGGCGTGAATACAGGGCCTGTGCACGCATTCAGGAGGTGGTAGATTGGGAACAGTTCAATTCGAACGACTGCGCCCCCGCCTGACGGGGGAGGATTGGGGGGTTCCGTGGAACCCCGGCCTCCACACTCGAACTCTCCATCCCCGACTCGCGGGTACACCCCGACGCACTCGACCCTAGGGGCTCCGTAGTCGCCGGTCATTGGGCGAACCCTCGCTCTGATCCCATCGTGGGGCACTGGCTCGCGCCCGGGTCGCCGTTCTCGCGGCTGTGCGCCGCCATCGGCACGTGTGAACCACAGTCGGCAATTGTCGAGCACGCGGACCAGCCTGCTCAGGAAGAAATGAGGAAAGATCCATGGCCACTACAAAACCGAACATCGTTCTCGTCCACGGAGCATGGGCGGACGGCTCCTGTTGGAGCGACGTCGTAGAAGGGCTCCAAGGTGACGGATACCACGTCACTGCGCCCCAGTTTCCCGAGAGCTCGTTGGCGGACGACGTGGCTCGGCTCCGTCAGGTGCTCAATCGCCAGGACGGTCCGACCGTAGTTGTCGGTCATTCCTACGGGGGGCAGATCATGACCGCCCTCGGCACCGACGCACCACATGTCGCCGGCTTGGTCTATATCGCCGCTTTCGGACTCGACGAAGGCGAGACGATCGGGGCACTCTTGGCGCAAGGACCGCCGACGCCGGCGCTCGCGCATCTCGACATCGATGAGCAGGGCTTCGCCTGGATTCCCGAGGATGACTTTGTGAAGTACTTCGCAGCGGACGTTCCTCCGGCCAAGGCGAAGGTCATGTTCGCCGTCCAACAGGCTCTGTCCGCATCGACGCTGGCAGACGTCATGGGCGTCCCCGCCTGGAAGGCGCTGCCCTCGTGGTACATGGTGGCGGCCAACGATCAAGCCATCCCACCCGACGCCGAGCGCCTCTTCGCCAAGCGCATGGATGCGACGACGGTAGAGGTCGCCAGCAGCCACGTGGCCATGGTTTCCCACCCCGGAGAGGTGATCAAGCTCACCGTGACGGCCGCCGAGGCGTGCGTCGCCAGGGGTGAGCTCGCCAAGGTCTGAGGTCGAGTCGGGCACCGCTCCCACTTGGCGCGTGCCGACAATTGCCTCCATCGGTCAAGGCCGATGGAGGCAATTCGGTCTCCCCGCCGCTCATGGCGCCGGCGCGAGGTCGGACGACCTCGGCACCGCACTGCGCGCTACAACCGGTAGAGCGCGGCTGCGTTCTCGCCCATCACCTTGCGTTGGGTCTCCGGCCTCAGGGAGGCGATCTTGTCCTTCACCATCTCGAGCGGGTTCGGGTGCAGGCTGGTCGGGTGGGGGAAATCGGTCTCGAACATGACCTTGTCCTCGCCGACGGCGTCGATGAGGTGCTGGAGGTTCCCCCGGCCGGTCTCGAACCAGAAGGTGGCGTACCAGTTGTCCCGGAAGTACTCAGACGGGAGCTTCTCCAGCTTGTGAAACCATTCCGGCGCGTTCTCCTCGAGCTCGTAGTCCATGGCCTCGAGCATGAACGGCACCCACCCGATCCCGCTCTCGACCGAGACCATGGTCAGGTCGGGATGACGGTCGAACATCCCTGAGTAGGCGCTGTTGAGGAGGAGCCGCGAGTTGTTCTGGAACAATGACGCGCCACCGATGGCCGGCTTGACGTAGTCGTCCTGGCTCGGCCAGAACGTCGTGCCGAAGTACGCGAGAGCGGTCTGGCTCGCGCCGATGTGGAAGTGCACCGGCAGTTCGAGCCCGGCGCAGACCTCCCAGAAGGGATCCCAGGCCGGGTCGCCCAAGTCGGGTGATCCCGAATCCTGCGGATCGGCTGTCATGTTGACCCCCCGGTAGCCCATCGCCGCGCAGCGGGTCGCCTCTCGGACACATGCTGCAATGTCCCATGCAGGCATGATCGGCATGGGCAGGAACCGATTCCCCGACTCCTCTTGCACCTCTGCCATGGCGTCGTTGTAGAGCTGGACGCAGAGCAGGGGGATCGTGGGGTCGGTGATCGCGTTCCAGAGGTTCTGGCCACCGAGGCCGATGGAGTTCGGGTAGAGGACCTGGAAGTCGATACCGAGATGGTCGATCAGGCGGAGCCGCTCCTTGGGATCCCAGGCCGCCCGGTGTACATCTCCGATACCCCACGAGCCGCCTTGTGAGTCCTGGAAGGGATGTTTCCTCCCATGGTGGTCGACCGTGCCTCCGGACCCCGCCTTGCCGAACGTCTTCCCCTCAATGACCCACATCTCCAGGCCGTCGATGCGCTCCACGTGCGGGACCTTGTCCTCGTACCCCTTCGGTGCCCGCTCAGTGAACAGATCGTGCCGCTCGGTCATGTGCGAGTCTGCGTCGACTACCCGCAGGCGTTCGCCCGTCTGAAGCATCGATGTGCCTTCCGGTTAAGCCGGCTCACCGAGTGAGCCCTCCGAAAGGCTATTCGGCCACCGCCGGGCTCGGCGCACCGGAGGGTTCTGGAGATCGGATGCGTCTGTGATCGCCGTCGAGGTCCGACAGTGCGATTGCGTTCTCTTCACCCTGGGAATCCGGCGACCTGAGCAGTGGACCCATGGCCGCACCGATCAGGGCGACGAAGCCGGCAACGAGCATCGTCGTATGCAGTCCCGTCATGAACGCGGCATGGCTGCCCGCTGTGATGGCGTCGGCGAGCTTTGCCGGCACCCCATGGGGAAGGGGCGCCAACCCCTGGGAAACGACCGCACCCTCGTGCACCAATCGTTGTGTCACCACATGAGGCACCCCGCGCGTGCGCGAGATCGGACTTGAGGACGCTGCTCACCGAGGCGGCGAGAACCGAGCCGCACACCGCGGTGCCGAGGACGCCTCCCAACTGGATGGAGGTGGTCTGGATACCGCCGGCCACCCCTGCTTCGTCTTCCGCAATATCGCCGACGATGGCGTCCGTCGCCGCCGTCACCACCAGCCCGATACCGAGACCCAACAAGACGAACGGTGGCCAGAGGTGGATGTAGGAGGAATCAACCTGCAGCGTGACAAAGGAGAAGATGGCGATCGAAGAAGCGAGCAGACCGAACGTGATCGGGAGCCAGGGCCCGAAACGGTTGACCAGGCGTGCTCCCAACGGGCCGGCAAAGGCGAACGCGATCGTGAGGGGCATGAGGCGGAGTCCCGCACCAACCGGGCTGAACCCGTGGACGCTCTGGAGGTACAGGGAGATGAAGAACAACACGCCGAACAGGGCGAAGAAGTCGAGGAGCACGATGATGGTGCTCACCGATACTGCCCGAATGCGAAAGATGGAGAGCGGCACGAGCGGATAGCGCACGCGGTGTTCGACGGCGACAAAGACGAGCAGGAGGACGAGGCCACCAGCGACGAGGCCCAGGGTGCTTTGACTGGCCCAACCCCAATTCTGGGCGTTGACCAGCCCGTAGACGATGGCCAGGAGGCCGAGCGCGAGGGTGGTCACCCCGGGGATGTCGAACCGCTGACGCACCGATTCCTTCGTCTCGTTCAAGACGACTACTCCGACGGCGAGGGCGACCGCGCCGATCGGGAGGTTGATGAAGAAGACGCTCTGCCACGAGATCTGCTCGACGAAGATTCCACCGATGATCGGTCCGGCCGCGGTTGCCGTGGCCGTGGCGCTGACCCAGATGCCGACGGCCCGGTTGAGCTCGTCGGGTGGAAAAGCCGCTTTCAGGAGGGCCAGGGTGTTGGGAAGCAGCATGGCCCCGAAGGCCCCCTGGATCCCCCGCAAGATGATGATCTCGTCGATCGTTCCGGCGAAGCCGATGGCCACGGACGTCAGCGAGAACCCGACCACGCCGATCAAGAAGACCCGGCGGCGGCCGAAATGGTCCCCCAGTTTCCCACCGAGGATCAGCGTGACGGCAATCACCAGCAGGTAGGCGTTGGTCACCCATTGCAGGTCCGCCAACGAGGCATCGGTGTCCTTTCCGATGTAGGGATTGGCGACCGCGACGACCGACCCGTCGATGCCGACCATGATCACGCCGAGCGAGACGCTCAACAGCGTCAGCCATGGGTTGTTGCGGAGTTTCCGTCGCACGTCGGTCGGCATCAGGGTCGCGGTGCTTCCTGATCAGCCTGACGCACGCCGCCATGGTGGCAGAAGGTGCCAATATGGCGCAATCTTGTTATGCTCGAGCTGAGCTCAGACGGGGAGACCACCATGGGCACTGGCCTGACGGAGCGGAACAAGGAGCGCACGCGAAGGGACATCGCCGAGGCCGCGGGACAGCTCTTCATCGATCGGGGCTATGTCGCCACCACGGTGCAGGACATCGCGAACGCAGCGGACGTCTCTCCGAGAACCTTCTTTCGCTACTTCCCTTGCAAAGAGGATGTCATCACCGTCATAGCCAGTGCGACGATGGACGACGTTCTCGATCACATGGCCGGCCATGACGGCAGCGAGAGCCTCGGGTCGGTGCTCCGGGCCACGTTCATAGCCGTGTTGGGACCGGCCATCGATGACCCCGAAGCGGCCCGGGCCTTCCAATTCATGTTGCGCGAGACGCCTGCCCTCCGGGGCCGCTGGTTGGAGGAGCAGCGCCGGAACCGCGACCGCCTTGCGGAGGAGTTGCGGCCCTGGTTCGACGAATCCTGTGGGCCCTTGGCCCCCCGTCTGGCGGCTGGGGCGGCATTGCTCGCCATCGATGAGGTGATGACGTTGTGGGCCGACGATCCTTCTCTACAGGACCCGCTCGCCCTTCTCGATCAGGCCCTCCGGATCCTCGACGGTCCGTCGCTGCTGTTCCCGCGGCACGCTCCGGGCCTGGAGCAACGCGACCGCTGGGAGGTCGAGGCGGGGGAGTGGGGCGCACGGGAGGGGCCGAAGCAGGATCGTTCCTGGTAGACCTCCACACCATGGCCACTGATCGATTGATGGACCTGGTCGGGCGTCCCGGGGGCCCCCTCGCCGACGCTGCGCTTTGGCACCTCGAAGTGGCCGAGACCGGCCCTCTCACGCCCTCGATGCGTCGGGTGGTCTTGACGGCTCCCGCGCTCGAGGAGCTTCGCTACTCCGCTGGTCAGGATCTGATGCTGCGCGTCCCGCTGGCGGGGGACAAGGTCGTCAACCGTCGCTACACGATCCGCACGTTCGACCCGACCCGTCGAACGGTGACCATCGACGTCTCCTTGCACGGAGCGGGCCCGGGAACCGATTGGATCCGTTCGGCCGGGATCGGCAACCGGATCGACGCCATCGGCCCGCGGGGAAAGATCTCCGTCCATCCGGATGCAGCCTGGCACCTGTTCGTCGCGGACGAGACCGGTCTGCCCGGGGTGCTGGCGATGATCGAGGTGCTTCCTCCCGGATCCACCGCTCTCGCCTTGCTCGAGATCGACAGTCCCGCCGACGAACTCGTTCCCGATGCGCACGAGGTGCAGCGACTCGACGTGCGCTGGCTGCACCGGCGCGGTCAATCGGCACCGGGTGATCCCGCCCTGCTGCTCGAAGCGCTCGGCGCGGTCACGCTGCCGCCCGGGCTCGGGCACGCCTACGTCGCGGCGGAGGCCGGGGTCGTGCGCGCGGCCAATCGAGTGCTGGCCGAGTCGGGTCTCGGTCCGGATCACGTGTCGGCCAAGGCGTATTGGCGCCGGGGCCTCCCCAACGCAGAGCACGGGGAGCCAACCCGCGACGCGTGAACCGACGAACGCGTACGGCGCAACCCTCGAGAGTGGTGATTCCTCTTTAGTCTTTAGACAGACTCTTCGACGGTCAGTTCGGCGGTGGGATCGGCTTCGAGGCGGTCATCAGGTATCGGTTGGCCGCTCCGAACCGAATAGCCGTAGGTGCCGGCCTCCAGACGCCGCTCCGCCCGCTCGATCGCCGCCAAGCGCTCTTCGAGCTCGACCCGTACGGAATCGTCCGTACCCTCGGTGGTGAGAGGTTCGGCTGAGTCGTACATGTCGCCCGTCTGGTTGGCGGCGCCCCGGTCCGCGGCGGCCGCGTCTGCGATGTCCTCGAGCAACTGCTCCACCCGGGCTCGCTCCGCGCCCAACAGTTCCTTGGCTTCGTCGTGTTCCATGTGTGACCCGATCTATTTCTGAGTGTGCAGGAAGGCCGGCAGAGTCCGATGGCAGTGGGTCGAATAGTACTAGTCTGATTCCGGACAACGTGCCCGGGCATCAGCGGCGAGCACTGCCTCACCGCACATGACCCCGAAGCGGCAAGGACATCAGATGAACCTTTCCCTTGCGTCGGTCAGTAACGGCTTTCTCGCGCTCTGGTCGATCCTCTATTTCGTGCTCCTCTTGACGCTCGGAGTCATCTCCATCCGGAAGGGACACTGGGTGCTGTTCATCATCGGCCTCTTCCTGCCCCTCTTTTGGTTCATCGGGGCGCTCCTGCCGCGAAGAGTGCGCTGACGAGATCGGCCCGCACACCGCGATGTCGCCGGTCGGCGTCAACTGGGTCTGCGGGCTGCCAGGCGTCACCCTGAAGGCTGAAATTCTTCGGTGAGGTTCCACCTCGAGGTTGATGCGTCCCGGGGAGGGCGTCCCTTACGCTGATGCGCACCGTGGACCACTCGGACGATCGCGTGCCGGAGCGCGTTGGGCGACGCGGAGCAGGCCCATGAACCGGGGACCAGCCCGGGCCGCCTCGAGCGACCGCGCCAAAGTGCAGACGCGGATCACGCGGCTGACGCGGACGGCGATCGTTCTCGCCGGAGGCGCCACCGCGTGCATCGGCGTCGCGGTGGCGAAGGAACACCCGGGGGCATCGACGCCCCCGGCGAACCAGCCGCTGCCTGGTCCGGCCCCGGCTACCACCTCGAGTACCAATCCAACGACCGTTCCCACGGCCCCGGTCCCGGCCCCGGTCCCGGCCCCGGCCCCGGCCACGACCCCGGCTCCGGGCGTTTCCGGAGTGTCTCCGACGCCGACGACCAGCATTCCCACGTCGACCACGACCAGTCCGCCGACCACCACGACAACCCGACCAGTGGTGACCTCCGGCGCAACGTCGAGAGCCCACTCCTGACTCGGTGGCCTGCGAATTGCAGTCAGCGCCGGGCGCGCCCACAATGACCGCCGTGCCAACGGCGGAAGCAGGGTAGTCGTGGAGGAATTTCTCAAGTCAGCGGGTTACGGAGCGATTTTCGGCCTGAGCTTCATCTCGGCCATGGGCCTGCCGGTGGGCGCCGAGGTGGCGCTGATCTACGGGGGCGTCCTCGCCAGCGGCCAGGTCCCGGGTGCTGGCAAGCCGCTCGATCTCGCCCTGGTCATCATCGTGGGGACCCTGGGCGAGGTCCTGGGCTCACTGGCCGGCTACAGCATCGGGCGCTTCGGCGGGAGAGCATTGGTCGACAAGGTCGGGAAGTACGTGCTCCTGACGCACCGGGATCTCGACCGGGCCGAAGCATGGTTCGCCCGCCGCGGGGAGCCCGTCGTGCTGTTCGGGCGGTTCATCCCACTGCTGCGCTCCTTCGTGTCGTTCGCGGCGGGCCTGGGTGAGATGGCGCTCGCGAAATTCAGTGTCTTCACCGTCATCGGCTGCGCGGTCTGGTGCGCCGCACTGTGCTCGCTCGGTTACAGCCTGGGCAGTAGCTACAACCACGTGCTGAAGGCCTTCAGCTTCGCCGGGTACGTCATCGGGGCGCTGGCGGTGATCGCGGTCGCCTTCGTCATTTGGCATCGAGTGCACGAGTACCGCAGACAACGCGATCTGGAGCGGACCGAGTCGGAGGCCTGATCGCCGGTACCTACCGCGGACGGGGACGCGAGGGCAGGCTGAACCGGACGCGCCGGGCTGGGCGTAGCATTGGCCCGATGGCCGATAGAGGACGCACCCCGCGCGTGCGATGACGGAGCCGGACGGCAATCGGCCGCTGCGGGTTCTCATGGCCAAGGTCGGCCTCGACGGGCATGACCGGGGGCTGCGCGTCGTGGCGCGCATCCTGCGCGACGCCGGATGCGAGGTCGTCTACGCCGGGCTGCGCCAGTCGCCCGAGAGCATCGCCGCCATGACGGCGCAGGAGGATGTCGACGTCGTCGGCGTGTCCATGCACAACGGGGCCCACCTCACATTGGCCCCGGCAGTCGTCGGTGCGCTGCGTGCCGCCGGCCTCGAGACGCCGGTTGTCGTCGGCGGTATCGTCCCGCCGGCCGACGTCGGCGTGCTCATGGCCGACGGCGTGGCCGCCGTGCTCGGCCCCGGGGCCTCCAACGAGGAGGTCGTGGCGACGGTGCGGGCCGCCGCCGGGGCGAACCTCAGCTGACCGCCGCGGCGCCCCGCGGCGAGAGGACCCGCCGCAGTTCGGCGTGCAAAAGGGGCACCACCTCGTGCCAGTCGCCCACGATGCCCACGTCGCACTGCTCGAAGACCGGGGCCTCCCGGTCCTCGTTGACGGCCAGGATGGTCCCCGCCGCCCGTACCCCCACCATGTGGTTGAACTTCCCGCTGAGGCCGATGGCGACGTAGAGCCGCGGGGCGATGGACCGGCCCGTGATGCCCACCTGGCGGGCGCGTGGCGCCCAGCCCCGGTCGGTCACCTTCCGGGTGGCGGCCAGCTCGGCCCCCAGCTCGGCCGCCAGCGGGCTGAGGTGCTCGTACTCCCCGGGCGTGACGCCGGTGCCCACACCGACGACGACCTGAGCCCGGGCCAGCGTCTCCACGTCGTCGTCCCGCCGCTCGGACAGCACCCGGACCCGTCCTCGCGTGGTTCCGGCCCGCGTCACCACCGGGGCCACGCCGGCCCGTCGCGCCGGGACGGGCAGGACGCCCGGGCGCACCGTGACCATCTGCGTGGCGCTGCGGCAGGTGATGTCGGCGACCAGCGCGCCGGCGAACGCCGGCTTGGCCGCCACGAGGGCGCCGTCGCCGACCGACAGGGCGATGGCGTCGCCCACCAGTCCCGAGCCCGTGGCGGCCGCGGCGCGGCCCGCCACCTCACGGCCGAACGCGGTGCTGGGGGCGAGCACCGCCCACGGTGCCCTCTCCCGGACGAAGGAGGCGACGGCATCGGCCACGTCCTCGGCAACGGGCGAGGCGTCGAGCACGACCACCACGTCGGCGCCGGCCGCCGCCAGCGCCCCGGGCAGCGTTGGACCGGCACCGGGACCGGCACCGGCACCGGCACCGGCACCGGCACCGGGGCAGAGGGCGTGCACCGTCGCGCCGACCTCGGAGGCGAGCTGCGCCGCGGCGCCGAGCAGCTCCTCGGACAGCGCGGGGCGGCCGGGCTCGGCCAGGACGGCGATCACCCGGGAAGGGCTCTGGCCCCGCGTCCGGTCGGAGCCCGACGGCTGCAGTGCGGTCGCCGGGCCCGCGGCAGCATCCGGACCCGCACGCGCATCCGGGCCCGGGCCCGGGCCCGGGGCCGAGCCGGCCGTCAAGGCACCGCGACTTCCGAGTTCGCGCACCGCCTCTTCGACCTGCGCGGCCAACGGTCCCTGCAGGACGAGCCGGGCGCGGTCGTGCTCCATGGCCCTCGTGACGCCGACCACCGTCGGGCTCCCGGCTTCTCCCCAGGGCCCCGGGCCCAGCTGGGCCGAGCCCATTCGGGTGAGGCTCGCCGCCGGCACCGCGGCCCGACCCGCGGGGTCCACCTTGCAGGGGTCGCAGAGGCGCTCGGCCACCGACATCACGGCGGGCAGTGAGATCTCGACCTCCTGCGTCCCGTCGTCGTGCTCGAGCTGGAGTCGCCAGACCGGGCCCCGGTCCTCCAGCTCGCGCACCCCGCTGGCGAAGGGGAGGTCGAGCAGCTCGGCCAGCTCGGGCCCCACCTGCCCGGTCTCCCCGTCGATGGAGTTGCGGCCGAGCAGCACGAGGTCGAAGGGGCCCGCGGCGCGCAGCACGGCGGCGAGGGCGCGTGCCGTGGCCAGGGTGTCGGAGCCCGCGAAGGCTGCGTCGCAGGCATGCAGTCCCGCATCCGCCCCCCAGGCCACCGCCTCGCGCAGGACCTCCTCCGCGCCCGGGGGTCCGAGCGTCACCACGGTGCAGGTGCCACCGCTGTCCCGGGCCAGGGTGACCCCCTGCGCCACGGCCCGCCGGCAGTAGGGGTTCATCTCGACCTCCACGGAGGCGCGCACCAGCCGGCCGTCCCGGAGTTGGAGCGACTCGGGCAGCGGGACCTGCTTGGCCAGGGACGCGATCCGCAGCGGATCGCCCACCGCCCGGCTCATGCGGTGGCGGGAGCGCGGGCCTGAGCGGGCGCGGGTGCGTCAGGGAGCGGCGGGACCGGGCGTTCGATGCGTGCACGCTACCTGCCGGGTCGGCGGCGCCCCTCCGCCGCCGCTCCGGCCGGCGGTCAGCGACCCAGCGCGCCGCCCGCCGGGCTCCGGGGGTCCGATGCCCCGACCAGGCGCCGTCCGCCGGCCGGCTCCTGCTCGACCGCGATCACCTGGGCGCAGCCGACGGCGACGGGGTCGAAGGCGCCGATCGTCCGCACCCGGTGGCCGTGCCCGGCGAGGCCCTCGCGCCACGCCGGCGGGGCGTCAGCCTCCACCTGCACGGTGAGGTCCTCGCCCCACCACAGCCGGAAGGGCCCGGCTGAGGGCGCGTCGAGGGTGAGCCGGGGCGCGGTGATGGCGGTGGCCGGATCGTGGCCGGCGAGGAGCAGGCGGGCCAGGAGCTGCACGATGATCTGGGGCTGGGCGTCGCCGCCCATGGCTCCCACCAGGTGCGTCAGCGCACCGTCGTGGCCGGTGACGAGCATCGGGGAGAGGGTGTGCGGAGGCCGCCGCCCGGGCGCGACCTCGGCCGGATGACCCGGAACGAGCGAGAACCCGACGCCCCGGTTGTGCAGGAAGATGCCCGTGGTGGGCTCAATGAGGTGCGAGCCGAAGTCGAGCGCGTTGGATTGCGTCAGAGAGACGCCGAGGCCGTCGGCGTCCATGGCGCAGAGGTGCGTCGTGTCCCCGTCGCCGAAGCGGGCCACGTCGGGGCCCGCCGTGCCGCGGCCGGGCCCGACGTCGGGCGGCGCCATGGCGTGCGCCTGCACCCGGGCCGCCGCGGCGGCCAACCGCGCCGGGTCGAGGAGGGCGGCGCCGTCCGCGCCGTCGAAGAGGACCGCGGGGCGGTCGTGGCCGACGGCGCGCCACGTCTCGACGAGGAGATGGGCCCACTGCGGATCGTCCGGCTCGGTCCCCAGCCCGGCCGCCTCGGCCACCGCGGCGCCGGCGAGCGTGAGGTAGCCCTGCGACGGGGGCGGCACCGTCCACAGCTCGTGGCCCCAGGCGCGGGCCTGCAGCGGCGGGTTCCACGATGCCGTGCTGGTGGCGAAGTCGGCCGGAGCGAAGTGGCCGCCGCCCAGCTCGAGCAGGCCCCGTCCGAATTCACCCTGGTAGAAGCCGTCGCGGCCGTGCCGGGCGATGGCGCGCAGTGTGCGGGCGATGCCCGGGACGCGCACGGTCTGCCCGATGTCGAGCGGCCCCTCCGGGCAGAGCTCGCCCGCGCCGGGCAGCGCATGGACGAGATGGCTGGCCAGCGCCAGCATGATGGAGGCGGCGAAGCCCTCGGAGGCCAGCTCGATCGCCGGGGCCAGGACGTCGTCGAGCGGCAGCCGCCCGCAGCGCTCGTGCAGCGCGAGCCAGCCGTCGACGGCGCCCGGCACCTGCACGCTGCGGATGTCGCCCCGCAGCGGCATGGTCGCCATCCCCTCGGAGCGCATCCGGGCCGCGTCGGACCCCGCACCGGCGCGCCCGATGGACAGGAGTGCCTCGGGCGGTGATCCCGGCACCGACACCATGGCCAGCACGTCGCCACCGAGCCCGCAGAGGTGCGGGCCGACGACCGCCATCACCGTGCCGGTGGCCACGGCGGCGTCCGCCGCCGAGCCGCCCTGGGCCAGCATGGCGATGCCCGCTGACGCAGCCAGCTGGTCGGCCGCCGCCACCATGCCGCGCAAGCCGGTCCGCGCTCCGAAGGGAGCGAGAGGGAGGCTCACCGGCTCAGACGACCACGACGGAGCGGAGCACCTCGCCGCGCTGCATGCGTGCGAATGCGGCCTCGACCCCGTCGATGCCGATGGTCTCGCTGACGAAGCGATCGAGGTCGAGCCGCCCGTCGAGGTAGAGGTCGACCAGCATCGGGAAGTCGCGGGAGGGGAGGCAGTCGCCGTACCAGCTCGGCTTCAGCGCGCCGCCGCGGCCGAAGAACTCGATCATCGGGAGGTCGATGCGCATGTCGGGCGTCGGGACGCCGACCTGCACCAGCGTGCCCGCCAGGTCCCGGGCCAGGAAGGCCTGCTCCATCACGGCGGGATTCCCGACCGCCTCGATGCAGACGTCGGCGCCGTTGCCGCCCGTGAGGCCCTTGATCGCCTCTACGGGGTCGGTCGTACCGCCGTCGACGACGTGGGTGGCGCCGAACGAGGTGGCGAGCTCGAGCTTCCCCGGGTCGAGGTCGACGGCGATGATGGTGGCCGCCCCGGCGAGCCTGGACCCGGCCACGGCGGCACACCCGACGCCGCCGCAGCCGAAGACGGCCACCGAGTCGCCCGGGCCGACCTGGCCCGTGTACATGGCCGCGCCGATGCCCGCCATCACGCCGCAGCCGAGCAGGCCGACGGCCTCGGGCCGGGCGGCCGGGTTGACCTTGGTGCACTGGCCCGCCGCCACCAGCGTCCGCTCCGCGAAGGCGCCGATGCCGAGGGCGGGGGAGAGGGGCGTGCCGTCGGCCAGCGTCATCTTCTGCGTGGCGTTGTGCGTCGCGAAGCAGTACCAGGGTCGGCCGCGCCGGCACGCCCGGCACTCCCCGCACACCGCCCGCCAGTTCAGGACGACGAAGTCACCCGGCGCCACGTCGGTGACCCCGGGCCCGACCGCCTCGACGACCCCGGCCGCCTCGTGACCCAGCAGGAAGGGAAAGTCGTCGTTGATCCCGCCCTCCCGGTAGTGCAGGTCCGTGTGGCACACCCCGCACGCCTTGACGGCGACGACCGCCTCGCCGGGCCCGGGGTCGGGCACCACGATCGTCTCGAGGGTGACCGGTGCGCCCCGCTCCCTGGCGACCACACCGCGCGTCTCGGTACCCATGCGTGCTCCTCCTCGTTGACGACCTCGTTGAGGCCCTCGTTGACGACGTCCTCATGATGCCCGATCCGGGCGGCTCGGCCCGGGGCGACGAAGATGCGGAAGGGGGCCGGGTGCCCGTCGGGGTCGGCATGGACGAAGGGGTGCCCGTCGGGGTCGGCATGGACGAAGAGCTGCTCGGCCGGGTCGTCAGAACGGTCGAGGAGGGAGGCTGGCCCACACAGCGAGCGCTCGTTCTTGCCGGGCCCGTAGAGCAGGCTCGTCCCCGACCGTGAGGTCGAGGCTCCCGTAGGGCCCAGCCGGCTCCGACGTATCGTGACCCGCAATGGCTGTGGCGTACGTCGAGGTTCCCGAGGGCTGGCGGCGCCTGGGCAGCCGCGGCTTCGGTCCCTTCGTCACGCGGGAGGTCTTCCGGCGCCCCGACGGCACCCGCCTCTTGTGGGATTCGCGCTGGCACCGCAAGCACGCCGGCCGCGTGCCCGGCGGTTCGACCTGGTGGGCACCCCTCGCCATGGCCTGGTGGATCGGGGTGCTGTTCGCCCTCGGGTCGATCTGCTTCGCACTGGGCTCCTTCCCGCCCTACGCCACCGCCGTCGGGGCCACCCCCGACGACCTCACCTACTTCATCGGGTCGATCTTCTTCACGACGGCCTCCTTTTTGCAGTACATGGAGGTCGCGTCCGCACCGACGGCCGTCGTCGAACCGCACCGCAAGGGTGCCGGGTCGCTTCTGCGGATCCGGCACCACCGGATCGACTGGTGGGCCGCGGGCATCCAGTTGATCGGCACGCTGTGGTTCAACCGGACCACGTTGAGCGCCCTCCTCGTCGGTCTGGGCGCCTCGTCGAGCCACCACCCGGTGTGGCGCCCCGACGCGCTGGGCTCCATCTGCTTCCTCGTCTCCAGCTGGCTGGCCTGGGTCGAGGAGTGCCACGGGCCGTTCGCCTGGCGTCCGCACAGCATCTCGTGGCGGATCACCATGCTCAACCTGGTCGGCTCCATCGCCTTCGGTGTGTCCGCGGTGGCCTCCTACGTCACGTCGAGCGGTCAACTCCTCAGCCTGGCATTGACCAACCTGGGCACGTTCGTCGGTGCCATCTGCTTCCTGGTCGGCGCGGTGCTGCTGCTTCCCGAGCGCACGCTGGAGGCGCCGGAGGCCGAGCCGACCGAGCCCGGTTCAGGTCCCGAGCCCGGATCCGGTTCGGAGCCGCTCGACCGATCGGCACAGTCACCGAACCTCAGTCCGTCTGAACCTCAGTCCGTCTGAACCTCAGTCCGTCTGAACCTCAGTCCGTCTGAACCTCGGTCCGTCTGAACCTCAGCGGCTGCCGTCGGCGGCGCGCAGGCGGGCGAGGACGGGGCTGAACGCGTCGATGTCGCGGACGCTGTAGTAGCTGAAGCCCCAGCGCTCCCGACACGCCAGCAGATGCTGCGCAATCTCCGCATGGGTCCCGAGGCACAGGAACGGGGTGGACATCGCGTCGGACAGGTCCATCCCGATCCGCCCGGCGATCTCGGAGGTGTCCCGTCGACGGTGGTCCGTGATCACGACCACGGCCTGGACGAGCGCGTGCAGCTCGATGCTGTCCCAGCGCTCTCCTGCCGCTCCCCGCATCCACTCGATGGTGGCATCGAGACGGGACGCTTCCCAGCGGACGTCGTGGTGCTGCCCGTCCTCCCGGTCCGGCCGAGCATGGTCGGCGCGACGATGTCGGCGTGGCGGACGGCGTGGGCCAGCGCGGTCCGGCCGTTCACGCCGACGAGCAACGGCACGTGCTCCTGCCGGGGCGCCAGGGCGACCGCCCGTCGAGCGGAAGTGGGCCCGGGGAAACACGGATCGCCGTCGAGGAGGCGCGGAGGACTCCACGACTCGGCCAGGCGCTCTGCGAGCGCGGCGGGTCGAACGGTGACCCATGGCGGCGTACTCGTGAACTGTGCCCGGCCCCAGGCCCACCTCCAGCGGCCGCCGCTCAGGTGGTGAGCGTCGCCACCTCCCGGGTCAGGGCTCCGGGTGGTCAGGTCGTTGTTGAGCACCAGGGTGCCGAGGCGATCCGCTCGGTGCGGACCGTGGCCGCGGCGAGGCAGACGAGGGCGGACGGCTCGGCCCCGACGTGGTCGCCGACCTGGAAGACGTCGAAGCCGGCGTCCTCCGCGGCACGAGCGGCGCGGAGGACCACGTGCGGTGCCGTCGCGGTGGACTGGAAACCGAAGCGGAAGGGCCGCACGACGCCGCCGATACCGGCGCCGGGGGCGGTCAGCGGCATGCGACTCCGCAGTCGGCGTGCTCGCGAGAAGCGCGGACCGGTCGCATCCAGGGCAGGCCGACGGAGAACGAGGTCATGCCCAAGAAGACGACGGCCCCGACACCGTGCTGCCCGACGAGGTGGCGGCAAGCTGGAGAAGGAGGACTACCGGACCGTGCTCGTCCCGTGTATGAGCACGCTACTCGACGCCCAGGCGAGATCCGCTGCCTCTTCGGTCCGGCGACGAGTACACCGGGTTGACGCGTCGGGCGGCACCGTCGAGGACTCCAAGCTCTACCTCGCCGAGCTCGTGCACCGGGACCTCGTCGAAGTGGCGCCGATGCGCCGTCGTGACGAGCCATGACTGGCTGCGCCACGCCATCTCCGTGTTCCGCTTCATGATGCCGGGCGAGGTCGAGTGCTTCGAGCCGTCACAGGTGCAGGCCGCCATCGACTGGGCCGCGGCCTGACCTACACCCCGCCGCCGCCGCCGCCCGCCGGCGCGCGGACCGCTACGGCCGTGTGCCCGCCTCCGTCCTCGATACGTGCTGACGAAGAGGAACGCGGCAGCCACCAGCGGCAGCAGGATCGCGCCCACCAGCCGGGGACCCGCCAGCAGGAAGGCCAACCCCACGATGGCACCGGTCGCCAGCGCCAGCTCGGGCGTGTCGCCGACGAGGAAGTCCCACCAGAAGTGGCCGAAGGCCCGGACCGCCCGCCCCAGATCGTCACGGCGTCGACTTCTCCGTGACCGGTGCCGGGCAGCTTCGTTCGCATGTACGCGGTGAAGGCGAAGTAGACGACGACGAAGAACCCGACCAGCACGGGGATGGCCAGGTCGTCGCCGGGCCAGTGCACCCCCGCCCCCTCGCCGACCCAGAAGACGCCGAAGCTGGTCAACATGACGCCGACGAACGTCTTGATGGTGTTCTCCGGGACCTCGCTGAGCTGGCGCGCCACCAGCGAGCCCGACGACTGCCACGAGAACCGCCGCCACGGCCGCCGCCAGCGCGGCCAGGCCGAGCCGATGCTGCGCGGCGCCGAGGCTGATGACGATGAGCACCACCTCGGTGCCCTCGAGGAAGACGCCCTTGAAGGCCACCGCGAAGCCGACGCTGTCGCGGCCTTCGCGGCCCCGCCGCCCGATCGGCGCGGCCGCCGCCGACCCGTCCTCGGCGTTGAGCTCGGCCACCGTCTCGGCGTAGATCTTGTCCTCGTCGTGCGGGTCCTTGTGGCCGCTGGCCCGCAGGATCGCCTTGCGCAACCACGAGAGGCCGAGCACCAGCAGCAGGGCCCCCACGACCACCCGCAGCGCGTCGAGCGGGATGTAGCGGATGAGCGGCACGCCCACAACGACGACGAGGACACCGAGGACCAGGGCCGCCGCCGCGGCGCCCTCCAGGGCCGAGCGCCAGCCCCGGCTCACGCCGGCCGCCACCACGATGGTCAGCGCCTCGACCATCTCCACCAGGCTGGCGGCGAACACCGCCAGGACCAGGACGAGGGTGGAGGAGGTGTGCATCTCGCCCGCAGAAACTACCGGCGGCGCGGCCCGCCTCCCGACAGACGGCGCCGGCGGTAGTGTGCTGGGGCACTGACCAGGACGTCCGTGGCGGGCGTCCTCTGTCCGGTGTCAGGTCCAGGGAGGGCGTTGCATGGGTGAGGGAGCGGCCACGGCCGCGCAGGGCCGTAACTACGTGGTGGTGTCGGCCGACACGCACGCCTCACCGGACAGCCTCGAGCACTTCCTGTCCTACGTGGACCCGGCGCACCGCGAGGCCGTGGCCGCCTTCGGCGACATGTCGAACCTCGCCATCTCCATGTTCGGCGGCTTCGATCCCGGCGAGGTGGACGAGTCGGATTCCGTGCGGGCCACCGCGGCCCGCCGCCTGGCGGGCATGGGCGTCGACATCGAGGCCGCCAAGGGCTGGCTGGCCCACTACGGCACCGACTGGGTGGTGCCGGGCGACGGGGACGGGCGCCGGCTCGCCGTGCTCGAGGAGCAGGGGATCCATGCCGAGGTCACCCTGCCGGGACCAATTCTGGCGGGCGGACTCAGCCCGGCCATGTACCTGGGCGCGACGACCGACAAGGGGCTCGAGGTCGTGTGGCCCGCGCTGCACGGCTACGTGCGCTGGCTGGCCGACTTCTGCGCCGCCGCCCCGGGCCGCCGCGCCGGCTGCATGCCGATCGACTTCCACGACATGGACCGCGCCGTCGAGGAGGTCGCCTGGGCCCGCGACAACGGCATCTTCGGCGGCGTGATGCTGCCCGCCATGTCGGTCGACCTCGAAGCTGCCCGGCTACGCCGACGACTACTACGAGCCCTTCTGGAGCGCGTGCGAGGAGCACGGCATGGTCGTCAACCTGCACACCGGCGCCTCCGGCTCGGCCACCGACACCAAGTTCCTCTACGACGCCGAGCACGGGGGCATGCTCGGCCTCTACGAGGTGTTCGTCTTCACCCGCCGGCCGCTGTGGTTCATGATCTTCGGCGGCGTGTTCGACCGCCACCCCGACCTCAAGGTCGTCGTCACCGAGAACGGCGTGCAGTGGCTGCCCTCCCTCATCCGGGACATGGAGTCGTTCTTCGACACCCACGGCGGCGCCCCGGTGCGCTCCTATCTCAAGATGCGCCCCCGGGACTACTTCGAGAAGCACGTCTGGATGGGCGGCTCGCTCATGAAGCGCTACGAGGCCGAGATGCGCCACGAGATCGGCATCGACAAGCTCATGTGGGGCGCGGACTACCCCCACCTCGAGGGCGCCGCCCCCGTGCACCGTGAGACCCTCCGCTACATCTTCGGCGGCCTGCCCGAGGACGACCTCCGCCGCATCCTCGGCGCCAACGCCGTCGACCTCTGGGGCTTCGACGCCGACCTGCTCCAGTCCGTGGCCGACCGCGTCGGACCGACCGTCGCCGACCTGGCCGAGCCGTTGGCGCTGGCCGACATCGAGGACACGTTCAGCTGGAGCCTGGCCCGGCCGGTACCGCTGCTCGCCGGCGGCGCGTAGTCCTCCTCTCTCTTTCCGCTGCCGCCTTTTGCTGCCTCGTTCCGGCCGCCGCGCCGGCACTGCACGGCACCGATTCCGGCGGCACCCGCGCAGCGGCTCCGCCCAAAGAACGGTCGCCCGCGCCTGACGAACGTCGCTGTGCACTGAAATTCAGGCAATTTCGCACTCGAACGTGTGTGACACCCTCGTGCTTGCATCGACCCATGGAGTTGGAGAACTTCGCCGAGGCGCTCGATGCACTGGTGGCGTCGGGTGCGGCGAACTACGGCGACGGCGCGTCGATCGAGGAGCTGCACCGTTTGCTCGTCGCGCTTCGAGTCCTTCGTCACCGAGGCGACGTCGGCCTTCGAGGCGGGGGAGGAGTGGGCGGCCGAGGGGCCAAGACGGCGTCGGCGTGGATCGCCACGCGCTGTCGGGTCCCGCGCGCCGCCGCCAAGCGCCGGGTGCGGCTCGGGCGCGCCCTGCGCCACCTGCCCGTGTGCGCCGAGGCCTGGCGTGAGGGGGCCATCGGGCTCGACGCGGCCCAGGCGATCGCCTCGGCCCGGCGCCACCGCACCGAGTCCTCCATGGCCCGCGACGAGGCGATGCTCGTCGCCCAGGCCGCCCAGATGGGCTTCGAGGACTTCTACCGGGCGCTGTCGCTACTGGAAGCAGCTGGCCGACCCCGACGGGGCCGACGCCGCCGAGGAGGACCGCAAGGCGTCCCGCAACGTGTTCTTAGAGGCCAGCTTCAGCGGGATGTGGCTGGGCCAGATGACCCTCGACCCGGTCTCGGGCTCCATCGTCGCCGACGAGCTCAACCGCTTGGAGCACGACCTCTTCGAGGCCGACTGCGCCGAGGCCAAGGAACGCCTGGGGCGCACGGCCCGGATCGACGAGCTGACCCGCACCTCGGGCCAGCGCCGGGCCGACGCCCTCGTCGAGATGGCCACGCGCAGCCCCAGCGCCCCGGCCGAGGGCATCCGCCCCGCCCCGCTCTTCTCGGTCTTCGTCGGCTACGAGACACTGCACGGGCGCATCTGCGAGCTCGAGAACGGGACGGTGCTCGCCCCCTCGGCGCTTGACCCCTGGATGGACTCGGCCTACTTCGAGCGGGCCATCTTCTCCCTCGGCAACCGGATCGACGTCAGCGTGCGGGCCCGGCTCTTCACCGGCGGGACCCGCCGGGCCATCGAGCTGCGCGACCGCATCTGCACCCACCCCTACTGCTACGAGCCGGCGGAGAGCTGCCAGGGCGACCACATCCAGACCTGGGCCGAGGGTGGCCCGACCACCCAGGAGAACGGCCGGCTGCTCTGCGGGTTCCACAACCGCCTGCGCAACCAGCACCGAGCGCCCGCCCCAGCGCGAGCGCCCGCCCCAGCGCCAGCGGCCCCCGCCGAGTGCGGCCTGACGGGGCGGCGGGGCGCGCCGTCTGGCCCGGCCCGCCCCGGCTTCACCCCCGGCTGATTGTCGTCGGAGCATTCGAAACCAGAGGTCCTTCGGCGCTTCGTCGCGCCCGGGGACGACAGGGGAGGAGGCACCAGTCCCGGCGACGCTTTCGTCAGTTGTCAAGCCCCCTTTGTGTGAACAGCGGACAGAACAGTGATGGGTCACTCGGGTGAGGACGGTAGGGCACCGGTAGGGGACAGTGCCCAAACCGTGACAGTGAAGTCCGATGCTGGTCGAGCGCAACGGCCTGCCGGTCAGTTCTTGACTGTGATGCTGACGCCCGTACTACTGAAGGCACTCCCACCCGCCCCGGAGGCCTCAGACACCAGGACGTAGGAACCGTTCGGGACAGTCGTCGTGTTCCAGCTACATAACCATCCGTAGGCGGTTGCCGTGGCCGTGCACACCACTGGGGCTGAGTAGCCGTAGGTGCCACCGAAGAGCAGGAATTCAACGCTGGTGGCGTTGGACGCGGCGGCGTCGAGGTAGGTCGTTCCGGACAGTGTCGTCCCACTCGACGGGATGAGAACGCTCGTGGTTGGTGCCGGAGCATTATCGACCGTGATGCTCACGCCACTGCTATATCCGGTCCCGCCGGCACCAGTTGCCTCGGACACCAAGGCGTAGGTGCCATTGGCCACGCTCGTCGTGTTCCAACTGCAGATCCACCCGTACTGGGTCTGCGTGGCGTTACAGAACTCCTTGCCGCTGTAGCCGTAGGAACCGCCCAAAAGCAGGAATGCGACGCTGGTGGCGTTCGACGCGGCGGCGTCGAGGTACGTCGATCCGGACAGTGTCGTGCCGCTCGACGGGATGAGAACGCTCGTGGTTGGGGCGAGAGTGCCACGCTCGATCAGAGTCTGATGGCTGCTGTTGTCCCCGACGGCGGTGCAGGCGGACGAGCTACTGCAGGACACCCCCAGCAGGAGGTTGACCTGGGAAGTGTTCGGGCTGGGCACGATCGACCAGGCCGACCCGTTCCACGACTCGATCAGAGTCTGATCGCTGACCTGATCGCCGTTGGCGAAGTTGTAGTACCCGGCGGCGGTGCAGGCGGACGGACTACTGCAGGAAACCCCGAATACCTCATTGTTCTGGGTGGGAGAAGTGTTGGGACTCGTGACGATCGACCAGGCCGACCCGTTCCACGACTCGATCAGCGTCTGATCGAAGCCGCTACTGGGCTCGTAGGAGCCGAGTGCGGTGCAGGCCGACGGGCTGCTACAGACACCCCCCGCAGGAGGTTGACCTGGTCGGGCGAGGTGTTCGCGCTGGGGACGATCGACCAACCCGACCCGTTCCAGGACTCGATCAGGGTTTGCGAGAAAGCGCCGCTGCTGGTGTAGTACTGGCCGACGGCGACGCACGCCGTCGGGGTGCTGCACGAGACCCCCTCCAGGTCGTTGGCCTGCGTGGGCGAGGTGTTGGGACTGGGGACGATCGCCCAGACCGACCCGTTCCAGGACTCCATCAACGTCTGGTCCACGCTGCCGGTGTTGTAGTCGCCGACGGCGACGCACGCCGACGGGCCACTACACGACACCGCGTTCAGAAGGTTGTCCTGGGTCGGCGAGCCGTTGTTCGGGCTGGGGACGATCGACCACGCCGACCCGTTCCACGACTCGATCAGGGTCTGTTGATGTGCGCCCGCATTGGAATAGTCCCCGACGGCGACGCACGCCGACTGGCCACTACACGACACCGCGTTCAGAAGGTTGTCCTGAGTCGGTGAGGTGTTGGGACTGGGAACGATCGACCACGCCGAGCCGTTCCAGGACTCGATCAGCGTCTGATAGGCGGTGCGGAATGGCGGATTGGGTTCGGGGGTGGAGGAGGAGCCCAACGGCGACACATGCTGACGGGCCGCTACACGACACGCGTTCAGCTCGTTGTCCTGGGTTTGCGAGGTGTTGGGGCTCGAGACGACGGACCAGGCCAACCCGCCGGCCCCGGCAATAGGGCTGAAGCTGAGCACACCGACGAGAACGCCACTCACGAGGAGCGTCGCAGCGACACCAACGCGGATGACCCGTCGGATGCTGAGCATGACATCCCCCTTCCCGAGCGCTCAAGGTGCCTTCAGCTCGCACTCGCAGGATCCGCGACGGAAGCGTAAGTACCGATGACCTCGCTGTCGAGAGTGCCAGTTCAGCCGCCTTCAGCTCTGGTCCGCTACGACCAACCGGTAGCCCAGATCGATTGCCGACAGTTCGGCCAAGTCGGCGTGCCGCCGCTGCCACTCGCCGCTGGCGAGGTCCGATTCAAGCGCCGCCGCACCCCGGGCGACGACGCGAGGGTCGGCCAGCGCCAGCCCCGAACAGTTGGCCCTCACCGCCGGATCGAGATACGCCTCGGGTCGGCACCAGTAGGCCCCGAGCACGCCGTCCTGCATGTCCCGCGGGACGAGCAGCGGCACGGAGGTGCCCCCGCCGATGGCCTCCGCCACCTCTTCGGCGTTGGGCCCCAGGTCGCGCGTGGCCTCGCCCACTTCGGGCACGTAGTCCTCGAGGAACCAGAACCGCGAGTGCAGCTCGAAGTCCATCGTCAGTACGACCCGCCGCGGCGCCACCCGGCACAGCTCGGCCAGCCCTGCGGCCCAGTCGTCCCAGTGGTGCAGGGTCAGGATCGCCATGGCCACATCCGCACAGCCGGAAGGAAGGGGGAGGGAGGAGCCGCTGGCCCGGATGGCCGGCGCAGCGCCCACGGGCCGTTGCTCCACCATGACGCTCGAAGGCTCGACCGCGATGACGTCCCCGTCCACCGGCTCATAGTTGCCGGTGCCGGCACCGACGTTCACAACAACGCGACTGCGACGGCGACTGCGACTGCGACTGCGACTGCCACCGCGACCGTCCCCGAGTTGCTCGTTGATCAAGGCCTCCCAGCGAGGGTCGGCCCGGCGGTGGGCGACGTAGCCCACGCCGATGCGGTCGTAGACCGGCGACTGCGACTGCATCAACAGTCCGCGCCCACGCTCAGCCGGGCCGTGCCCAACCCGACCACGCCCAGCCCGGCCGTGCCCGACCCGACCACGCCCAGCCCGGCCGTGCCCGCCCGACCACGCCTGCCCGGCCGCGCCCGGCCTCACGTCGCGCTCGCCTTACGCCGCCGACTTCTCCAAGATGTGCACGCCGCAGGCCGAGCCCAGCCCGATGACATGGGTCAGCCCGACCTTGGCGCCCTCGATCTGGCGGTCACCGGCCTCACCGCGCAGGTGTGTGGCCACCTCCCACACGTTGGCGATCCCGGTGGCGGCGATCGGGTGGCCCTTGGACTCCAGGCCGCCCGAGACGTTCACCGGCGTCGTCCCGTCGCGCCAGGTGGCACCCGACGTGAAGAAGTCGGCCGCACCGCCGCGCTCGCACAGCCCGAGGTTGTCGTAGTGCACGAGCTCGGCGGTGGCGAAGCAGTCGTGCAGCTCCACCAGGTTCAGATCCGCCGGCCCCACGCCGGCCTGCTCGTAGGCCTGGGCGGACGCGTTGCGGGTCAGGTCGTTGACGTTGGGCAGGACCTGGCACGCCTCCTCCCACGGGTCGGTGGTGAGGATCGAGGCCGAGATCTTCACCGCACGCCTCTGCTGCTCCAGCGACAGCGTCTTGAGCTTCGACCCCGAGACGACCACGGCGGCGGCCGCCCCGTCGCAGTTGGCCGAGCACATGGGCCGCGTGTTGGGGTAGGCGATCATGACGTCGTTCATGATCTCGTCCAGCGACATCTTCTTGGTGTAGGCCGCCAGCGGGTTCAGGGTCGAGTGGGCGTGGTTCTTCTCACTGATCTTGGCGAAGAGCTCGAAGCTGGTGCCGCCGTAGCGGTGGCCGTACTCCATGCCGATCTGGGCGAAGACGCCCGGCATGGTCTCGGTGCCGACCCGGCCGTCCACCGGCGCCACCGCGCCGTAGCGACCGTGCGGGGTGTACGTGTTGGAGTCAGAGCCGCGGCTCCCCCCGGCCAGGAGGCCGGCGCCGGCCAGCTTCTCCACGCCGACGGCCAGGCCCATGTCGACCTCGCCCGCCTTGATGGCCATGCAGGCCACCCGCAGCGCCGTGGCGCCGGTGGCGCAGGCGTTCGACACGTTGAAGACGGGGATCCCGGTCTGGCCCAGTTGCTTCTGGATCATCTGGCCGGTGGGCGCCATGGCCATCATCAGGTTGCCGGCGCCGATGATGCCGATGTCCTTCATGGTCACGCCGCCGTCGGCCAACGCGCCCCGTGCCGCCTCGGCCCCCAGGTCGACGATGTCCTTGTCCGGGTGCTTACCGAACTTGGTCATGTGGATACCGAGAACCCACAGTTCTTCCGATGCCGATGCCATTGTCCCTAACCTCCCAGGGGTTCGAACCCGAAGCCGACCGCTTCGGTGCCGTTGTCGTCCGTGCCGATCACTTCGGTGGCCAGGCGCACTTTCATGCCCGTGCTCACGTGCTCAGGGTCGGGCGTCACGTTCATCAGATTCGCCCGCACGCTGGTGCCGTCGCAGTCCACCACCGCGGCCACGAAGGGGACGGGGATCCCCGGTGCCGCGAACGACACGATGGTGAAGGTCCGCACCTCACCGCTCGTCGGCACCGACACCTTCTTGAACTCCGTGGCCTCGCAGGCGGCGCAGGCGTTGCGGCGGTCGAAGAAGCGGGCGCCGCACGAGGTGCACTCGTTGGCCACCAGATGCGGGTCGTCCCCCAGCTCCAGGTAGTCGACCAGCGGGATCTGTTGCGCCATCACGCCCCCAAGCTCGGGTGGAAAATCATCCTCCCAATGTAGTGCGACCCCGAAAATATCGGCCAATCGGTGCACTCTTCCGGCTCGACCGGTAGGTTCGCGCCCATGCAATTCACCCGACTCGGCCGCACCGGCCTCCGCGTCAGCCGCATCTGCCTGGGCACCATGAATTTCGGGCCCGAGACGGATGAGCCGACCTCGTTTTCCATCATGGACTCGGCTCATGAGGCCGGGATCAACTTCTTCGACTCGGCCAACGTCTACGGCCGCTCCAAGGGGCGTGGCGCCACCGAGGAGATCGTCGGCCGCTGGCTCGCCCAGGGCGGCGGGCGGCGGGAGAAGACGGTGCTGGCCACCAAGCTCTACGGCGACATGGGCGATTGGCCCAACGAGGGCCGGCTGTCGGCGCTGAACATCCGGCGGGCGTGCGACGCCAGCCTGCGCCGGCTGCAGACCGACTACATCGACCTCTACCAGATGCACCACATCGACCGCGGCACCGGCTGGGACGAGATCTGGGAGGCGATGGAGGTCCTGCGGGCCCAGGGCAAAGTCCTCTACGTGGGCTCCTCGAACTTCGCCGGCTGGCACATCGCCGGGCCCAGGAGGCGGCCGCCCGGCGGAACTTCATGGGCCTGGTCAGCGAGCAGTCCATCTACAACCTGATCGTGCGGGCGGTCGAGCGCGAGGTGCTGCCGGCGGCCGAGGCCTACGGGCTCGGCGTGATCCCGTGGTCGCCTTTGCAGGGTGGCCTGCTGGGCGGCGTCGTGCGCAAGGAACGCGATGGCAGCCGGCGCTACGCCGGGCGCGCCGCCGAGACGATCGAGGCCCGGAGGCCCCAGCTCGAGGCGTACGAGGACCTCTGCGCCGAGGCCGGCGAGGAGCCGGGCACGGTCGGTCTGGCCTGGTTGCTGACCCGGCCGGCGGTAACCGGTCCCATCGTCGGGCCCCGCACGCCCGAGCACCTGGAGTCGGCGCTGCGCGCCGTGGACGTCACGCTCGACGACAAGGTGCTGGCCCGCCTCGACGAGCTCTTCCCCGGCTACAAGACCGCGCCGGAGGACTACGCCTGGTAGGAGATCCAGGGTTTCCTGAGTGAGCCCGGTCGGTCGCGGGCTCTGACGCTGCTGGGGCTGCCGGCTGACCAAGAACCGACGTTGACCCGAGCCTGACTGAGCGGAAGCCCGCGCCCGGGTGTATCGAGGCGGTGCAGACTGTCTTCACACAACGACGCCCCCGGTCCATGGGCTCAGATATGACGATGGTTCGACAGGCTCGGCAACTCAACAGGCTCAGCAAGAGATGAGAAGCAGTTGGCACGCCATTCGCGGGTCCTTCGGGTCCGGGCCATTCGTGCCGGCCCTCGTCAGCCGCACCCAGCTTCTCCTCGCAGCGAGGGTGGCAGTGAGCGCCGGGATTGCCTGGGCCGTCGCGCTCGCCGTCGATCCGAACACTCGACCGTACTTGGCGCCGCTGGCCGTACTCCTGATCGTCCAACCGACCGTCTACGACTCGCTCTCGCGAGCATTCCAGCGGATCGTCGGAGTCGTCCTCGGGGTGGCGGCAGCCCTGGCCGTGAGCCATTTCTTCGCCCCGAGTGGCTGGAGCATCGGCATCATCGTCTTCGCGGGCCTGCTGCTCGGCTGGAGCGTCCGCCTCGGCCCCGCAGGCGTCGTACAGGTCCCTGTCAGCGCCCTTCTTGTCTTCGCGGTGGGTAGTGCGATTCCGGGCTACGGAGGGCAACGCGTGGTGGAGACGTTGATCGGCTCCGCCGTCGCCGTCCTGGCTGTGCTCGCGAGTCCTTCGGCGCCAGCACCGGAGCGCGTGGTCTCTGATGCCGTGGCACCGCTGTGTCAGTGCCGCGACCTCCTCATCGACATCGGGTCCTCCATCAGTTCGGCATGGACGCTCCAACAGGCAGAGGGCTGGCGGAAAGACGCGTTCGGACTGGTCCAAGCCACCGCTCTCGCGAGGCGGACGCAGGAGGGGCATCAGCTCACTGCCCGCTGGAACACACGGGCCCGTCGACAACGCCCGGTGTTCGAGCGGGCGGACGAGGCAGTGCGAATCGGCGAACGAGTAGCCGTTCAGTCACGGTCGATCACTCGGGCTCTGGTGGACGGGGCGTCCGATGCTCGTCCGATGCACACCGTCGGCGCCATGCTCGTTTCCACGGCTTCATCAGTTGAGGCCTACGCGACATGGGTCGCTTCTCCGGGCGAGATAGCCGACCGGCAGCGACTCTCCGAGGCAATTCGCGTTGCGGGCGAGACGTTCGGCCGGGCGGTGGGCCGGACCCAGCAACGCTGGCGAGACGATCCGGATCAATGGCTCACCTTCGGGACCGTCCTGACCATGTCCCACCGGATTCTGGCCGAGGTCAGCGGCCCGCTGGAGTCGTCGGACGAACCGGCTTGAGGTCCGATCGGGCTACGACAGCTCCGGGTCCCCAAGGTGGGCCGGCGGCCTGCGGCCTGTGGCCAGTGGCCGGTCGTGCCCTACTTGAGGGTGCCGGCCAGCTCGGGCTGCGGCTCGGCCCCGGGGTCGTCGGGCATCTGAGCGGCGAGATCGTCGGCGTCGACGGAGAGCTTGGGCAGGATCCGGTCCAGCCAACCGGGGAACCACCAGTTGGCCTTGCCGAACAGCATCATGATCGAGGGGACGATGGCCATCCGGATGAGGATGGCGTCGACCAGGATCCCGCCGGCCAGGCCGATGCCGAACTCCTTGATGACGCGGTTCCCGCCCAGGATGAACGAGCCGAAGACGAGGATCATGATCAACGCGGCGGCCGTGATCGTCTTCCCGGTGGCGGCCAGGCCGTTGCGCACCGCAACGCGGTTGTCCCCGCCCGACTTGATGTACTCCTCGTGCATCCGCGACACCAGGAAGACCTGGTAGTCCATCGACAATCCGAACAGGATGGCGAAGAGCATGACGGGGAGGAAGGCCTCGACCGGGCTGGTGCCGCTGAGCCCGATGAGCCCGCCCAGGTCGCCCCACTGGAAGACCGCGACGAGAATGCCCAGCGCGGCCCCGATCGACAAGAGGTTCATGACGGCCGCGGTGAGCGGGATCACGAAGCTGCGGAATACGGTCATCAGCAACAGGAACGACAAGAGCACGACCAGGCCGATGAAGAGCGGCAGCTTGGAGCTCAGGACGTTCGAGAAGTCGACGAAGATCGCGGTCGTCCCGCCGACCAGGAGGTTGACTCCCGAGTTGCCCACGGCCTGCGGGACGGTGTCGCTCCGCAGGTGGTTGACCAGGTCGGTGGTGGCGGAGTCCTGGGGCGCCGAGTCGGGATAGACGTTGACGAGGACGACCTCGCCGTCGCCCGTCTTGCTCGGGATGTAGACCGGTTCTGAGACGCTGTCCACGTTGGGTTGCTGGGAGACCTCGTGTACGACGTCGTCGACGACGGCGTGCTGGTCCGGCTGCACAACCCCGACCAGCATCAGGGGACCGGTGAACCCCGGTCCGAACCCCTTGGAGAGCATGTCGAAGGCGACCCGGGTCGACGTCCCGGCCGGGTCGGTGCCCTGGTCGGCCGAGCCCAGCCGCAGGGAGAAGAACGGGAGCGCGATGGCCACGATGATGACCATGGCCACGCCGGCCGAGAGCCAGGGGTACTTCTGCACCCGGTCGGCCCAGTTGGGCCAGAAGCCCTTGCTGTCCGCGCCGACGACGCGGGGGCCGTTCTCGGCCAGGTTCCTCTTCTGCTTGCGGCTCATGACCTTGGGGCCGATGAAGCCCAGCATGGCCGGCAGCAGGGTCAGCGCCGCCACCATGGTGAGAGCCACACCGATGGCGGCGGCCACCGCCAGGCCGTAGAGGAAGCTCACCCCGAGGGCGAACATGCCCAGCAGCGCGATGCACACGATGATCCCGGCGAAGAGGACGGCGCGGCCCGACGTGTTGACCGCGTTGATGATGGAGGACTCCACGTCGCGCCCGGCCACGAGTCCCTGTCGATGGCGCGTCACGATGAAGAGGGCGTAGTCGACGCCAACCCCCAGCCCGATGAGGAGCATGAGCTCGGGTGAGATCGAGGGCATGCCGAGGGCGTGGCTCAGGACGCCGATGACGCCGACGGCCGTGCCCAACGCGAGCAGCGCGGAGAGGATCGGGAGGATGGCGGCGAAGAACGAACCGAAGACGAGCAGCAACACGATCAGGGCCAGCAGCACACCCAGCCCGGTACTGCCGAAGGACTGGTTGTTGGCCTGCTCGGCCAGCTGGCCGGTGACGGCCACCCGCAACCCGTCTCCCGACGTCTGTGTGGCCGCCTCGACGAAGGTCTTGGCCTCGCTGTTCGAGATGTTGTTGGGCTGCTTGTCGAACGGGACCTGGAGGAACCCGACCGTCCGGTCGGCGTTGATGTTGCTCGTGTTGACCAGGTTCCCGGCGGCGTCGTAGGGGCTGGTCACCGCCGTGACGTTGGGCAGCGCGTTGATCTTGTCCACCATCGTGTTGATGCGCTGGCCGACCTCGGTGTCGGTCAGGCGGGCATCGCCGGAGGTGCCGAAGACGACCTCTTCGGTGTCCCCCGAATGGGAGGGGGCGACGGACTTCAGCAGATTGATGGCATCGAACGACTGCGTGTGCGGGAAGTTGAAGTTGTTCGAGTAGTTGGTGCCGACCGCCTCCACCGTGAAGATCGAGGTGACCAGGACGAGCAGCCACAGCAGGACGACAAGGCGGCGATGGCGGACACACCACCCGGCCAGGGTGCGCATTTGGGGGATCTCCTCGGGGACGTTCGACGCCGCCACCGGCCAGCGTCAGGGGAACGGGCTCAATCGTACTGGTCGCCAGGACATCGTCAGGTCCGACCGGTATCGGCCCGATGGACCAGGGCATTGAACAGCGGGAGGGCGAGGCGGTCCGCCGAGAAGGCCGAGCGGGCCACCAGGCGCCCGGCCAGGACGGGGTGGTGGTCCGGGATCTCGAAGAAGGTTCGTCGGCTCACGGTGAGCAGGGTCAGGGGCGACAGTGCGACGACGGCGATGGACGAGTGCAGCTGGTTCAGGAGCGAGTGCTCGGACCACGAGTCATCTCGGCCGAGCAGGCCGATGGGTCTGCCGTCGCGCTGCACCACGGCGTGCCCGCCCGTGATGACGTGCCACATCCGGACGGGAACGTCCTGGGCCTGGACCACCTGCCCCGGATGCGCGGTCGTCACGGAGCAGCGCGTCGCCAGCTCCTCGAGCTCGCCGTCGGGCAGCCCGGCGAACAGGACCAGCGAGCGCAGCATGCCCGGCTCCCTCCGGTCGCCCCTGTCGCCCTTCTCGCCCGGGTCGCCGTCGCTCCCGCCCTCGGGCGTCCTCCGCCCGCCGGTCGTGTCGGTGCGCACAGTGCCCCTCAGCTCAATGGTCCATGACCGAGCTGGACCGCCCGGGGTGGTCGTGGCGGTGGGAGTGGTGGGAGTGCCGGTGCCCTCCGGCCCGGCGCCACAGCACCAGGGCGACGAGGGCGATGAGCAGCCACGGTACGTGGAAGAAGGGGTAGTAGGGCATGCTGGCCGCCGCGGCGATGGCGAGGAACGCCACGAGGAAGACCCAGGGCAGGACCCGGCGGTGCCGAGCCGGCGGGGGAGGTGCTTCGCTGGGCAACTGGGGCAGGTCGTCGAACAACCCGTTGAGGTCGCCGCGCGTCGTCGCCGACATAGCGGTGTCGAGGCGGTTCTTGAATTCGACCTCGTCGAGGCGACCCTCGGCGTAGTGGCGGGAAAGCTTGTCCGCCACGGCATTGCGCTCTTCGTCAGAGGCGCGCATGCTGGCGTCGTAGGCCTGCATGTCCCTGCGGCCCATCGGGTAGGCGGGGTCCCACCGGTAGCGCATCGGATCTCTTCTCCTTCGTCGGTCGGTGTGTCGGATGAACAGTGGGGCGGGGGCCGCTCAGTAGGCCCCGCGGGTCCGCTCGCGGGCCAGGAGCTCCTCGGCGACCGAGATGTCGGAGTCCTCGTCGGGAATGAGGAGCCACCCGGCCAGGTACAGGGGGACCGCCAAGCCCCCCAGGAAGGCGAGCGCCACGAATCCGATCCGGACCAGCGTCGGGTCGACGTCGAAGTAGTCGGCCACGCCCAGGGCGACGCCCCCCAGCATGCGGCCGCGGCCGCCACGGTGGAGGCGCTGCTCGGCTCCGGCTCCGGCTCCGGCTCCGGCTCCTCGGCTCGCGGCTCCGGCTCCGGGCGGAGGGGACGGTGGGAGTTGTGCGGCCTGCTCGGTGGTCGTGGTGCCGGCAGTACTTGTGGTGCCTGGTGTCTCATCTGGTGCGGAGTTCATGGGTCCAGCCTGACTGTGCGCAGGTCAGGCGTGAATCCGGCATCACCCTGGTCCGACCCTGAGAGCATCCGCGAGCCCTCAGGGAAGTCCCTGATAGCCCCCATGGGCACTCCGGCGCGATCATCGAGGTATCGCTGAGGCACCCGATCCCGGTATGCGTCCGCTCACCGAGGGTGGCCGCCCGACTGAGCCGTGGCGGACCGCGCCCGAAACCGGGAACGAAACCGAAAACGGGACCGGGACCGCGGCGGGGGCAGGGGCCCGTCCGCCCGCCGACGGCCGGGGCCGGCGCCGGGGCGGGGGCAGGGGCAGCCGTACTGCGCACTGGACCTCCGGCGACGGGTACGGCTACGGCGACAGGTACGGGCACTGGCCCGATTGGCGCCACCATCGTCACGACCGCGCCGGCGGGAAGCTGCGGGCCCTGCGCCGCAATCCGGACAACCGGGTCCTGGGCGGCGTCTGTGGTGCCGTCTCGCGGGCGACCGGGATCGATGCCATGTGGGTGCGCATCGGCTTCGTCCTGCTCGCCATCGCCAGCGGCGTGATCGTGCTCGTCTACGCGATGGCCTGGTTGCTGATCCCGATGGAGGGGGAGACCGACAACATCTACTCCCGCGCCGTCAGCGATCGCCGGGGCATCCGGACCATCGCCGCCATCCTCATCCCGTTGCTCATCGCGGTGCAGTTCATCACCAGCTCCCTGCACGTCCCGTTCATCGGTTTCATCGGATGGCCGACGTTCCTGGCCGCCGGCGTGATCATCCTCATCTGGCGCAACGCCAACGCCTCGGAGAAGGCGTTCATCGACAACGACGTCGTGCCTCTTCTCGGGGCCGACACCCATGGCAAGGGCCGCCGCTGGCTCATCGCTCGTGTCGTCGTGGGCGTCCTCATCGGGGCGGTCGGCATCGTGCTTCTGGTCGAGGGCCACACCACGGTCGCCAAGCTCCGGCCCATCGGCGGCGCCGCCCTGGTCATTGCGGCGAGCGTCGTCATCTTCGGTCCCTGGTGGCTGAGCCTCGTCCGGGACCTCATCGCAGAGCGCCAGGCGCGTGCGCTCGCTGAGGAGCGGGCCCAGATGGCGGCCCACGTCCACGACTCGGTGCTCCAGACGCTGGCGCTCATCCAACGCTCGTCCGACGATCCCCAGAACGTGGTGCGCCTCGCGCGGGCTCAGGAGCGCGAACTGCGCGCCTGGCTCTTCGACGGCCGGTCGCCCGGCGCCATCGGGGAGGACGCCACCATGCTGGCCGAGGGCGTCGGGCTGCTCCAGCGACAGGTCGAGGCCGACCACGGCATTGCCGTGCAGGTTGTCATGGTGGGCGACTGCGAGCTGGACGATGCGTTGCGCGCGCTGCTCGATGCGGCCCGGGAAGCCACCGTCAATGCGGCCAAATGGTCTGGCGCGGACCAGGTCTCGGTCTACGCCGAGGTAGAGACGGACGCGGTCATGGTCTACGTGCGGGACCGCGGCCTCGGGTTCGACCCCGACGCCGTGCCCGAGGACCGTCACGGCATCGCCCGGTCCATCCGAGCCCGCGTGGCGCGCTTCGGGGGCTCGGCCGTCATCCGCTCGGCGCCGGGGGCAGGGGCCGAGGTCCAGCTCTCCATGCCGCGGCGGGAGCGGGTGAAGTGAAGTGACCGAGGTCGGGCCCAGCGGCCGGCCGCGCATCTTCCTCGTCGAGGACCATGCGGTCTTCCGGGCCGGCGTGCGGGCCGAGTTGGGCGACGCGGTCGAGGTGGTGGGCGAGGCCGACGAGGCGGCGGCCGCCATCGAGCTCATCGGCGAGCGCCTCCCCGACGTGGTCCTGCTCGACGTGCACCTCCCGGGCGGCGGGGGCCACGCGGTCCTGGTCGGGGTGCTGCCCCATCACCCCGAGGTGCAGTTCCTGGCCCTCTCCGTCTCCGACGCCCCCGAGGACGTCATCGATGTCATCCGGGCCGGCGCGCGGGGCTATATCACCAAGACGATCTCGGGCCCCGAGCTCCTCCAGGCCGTCTACCGCGTCGCCGCCGGGGACGCCGTCTTCTCGCCACGCCTGGCCGGCTTCGTGCTCGACGCCTTCGCCCAGAGCGGCGCACCGGCACCGGGACTCGACCCCGAGCTCGACCAGCTGTCACCACGGGAGCGCGAGGTGCTGCGTCTGATCGCCCGCGGTTACACCTACAAGGAGGTGGGCCGCGACCTCAGCATCTCGGCCAAGACGGTCGAGTCACACGTCTCCTCCGTCCTGCGCAAGCTACAACTCTCGACTCGTCACGAGTTGACGAGATGGGCCACCGACCGTCGCTTGGTCTAGACAGGGGGGATGTCCGAGGACCTCGTCACCGAACATCGTGACGCGGCGAGGCTGGCCGCGATCGCCGGCCGGGCGCTCGTGGAACTGCGCGAGAACCCGCCCGCGTTGCGCGATCTCGGCGCCGCGGGGGACCACATGGCCCACCAGCTGCTCGTGGCCGAGCTCAACCGGCTCTACCCCGACGACGACGTGCGGTCCGAAGAGGGGCTCGAGCACGTGGCGGGCTCCGGCCGTCTCTGGATCGTGGATCCGCTCGACGGCACCCGCGAATTCCGCCAGGTCGGGCGCAGCGATTGGGCCGTCCACGTGGCGATGGCCGTAGGCGGTGTGGCCGTGGTGGGTGCCATCGCCCTTCCGGCGCTCGACATCGTCCTCGCCACTGACGACGCCCCGGTGCTCCCTCCCTTGCGCAGTGGTGAGGCACCACGCGTGGTGGTGTCGCGGAGCCGACCTCCCGATGTCGCCTACGACGTCACGGAGGCGATCGGCGGCGTCATGGTCCCGATGGGGTCGGCGGGCGCCAAGATCGCCGCGGTCATCCTCGGCGCGGCGGAGGTCTACGTCCATGCCGGCGGCCAGTACGAGTGGGACTCGTGCGCCCCGGTGGCCGTCGCCACCGCCAGCGGGCTGCACGCCAGCCGTCTCGACGGGCAGCCTCTTCGCTACGGCGACCCCGACGCGTGGCTACCCGATCTCGTCGTCTGCCGCCAGGAGTACGCCGAGGCTGTGCTCGCGGTCACGACGCGACAGCACCGGCCGTATTGGTGACCCGCTGCCGGCGCGCAACCGGCCGTCCCACATTGGGACTACTCCCACATTGGGACTACTCCCACATTGGACGGAATTGACAGAACCCCGCCTCACAGCGAGACGGGGTTCTGTCGTGATCCTGGTGCGTCGGCGTTAGCCGATGGCTCGCACGTTCGCGGCCTGAAGGCCCTTCGGACCCTGGTTGGTCTCGAACTCAACCTTCTGTCCTTCTTCGAGATTGCGGTAGCCCGTACCGCTGATCGCGCTGAAGTGCACGAAGACGTCGGGGCCCCCACCGTCCTGGGTGATGAAGCCGAAGCCCTTCTCACCGTTAAACCACTTCACGGAACCAGTTGCCATTGAAAATCCACTCCTCTCCTGGCCAGATTTGACCCGTGTCGCGGGGGTCATGGCCGGTAGCTCTTGCGAGCTAGAGGGATTTCCAAACTTGTGATGGTGGTGCCCTCGGACAAGAACCTTAGCGCGCTGCGGCGACGGAGGGGAGGTATGGGTCATCGGTGGTCGTTTCGTCACGGGTTGTTCACGCCAGGAATCGTGCCTAGGTTGGGCCGCCGTGGCAGTTCTGGGCCGACAGAGGGGGCATCCGTGACCGTGACCGCCAATCCGTACCTGCAGGGCAACTTCGCTCCCGTGCTCGAAGAGGTCACGGCGACCGACCTGGACGTCACCGGAACCGTGCCCGAGGCCCTTTGCGGCCGCTACCTGCGCAACGGCCCCAATCCCGCTTCACCTCCCGAACCCTCCACCTACCACTGGTTCACGGGCGACGGCATGGTGCACGGGATCCGCCTGCGTGACGGGCGGGCCGAGTGGTACCGCAACCGCTGGGTGCGTTCCGCCGAGGTGGCGCGCGTACTCGGCGAGGAGCCCCACCTGGGTCCGGTCCACGCGGACATGGACTTTGCGCCCAATACGAACGTCATCGGGCATGCTGGCCGCACCTTCGCCATCGTCGAGGCGGGGGCACGCCCGTACGAGCTGACCAACGAGCTCGACACCGTCGGGCCTTGTGACTTCGATGGCACGCTCGGCGGCGGCTACACGGCCCACCCCAAGCGAGACCCGCTCACGGGTGAGCTCTACGCCGTCTCCTATTTCTTCGGCTGGGGTAACGACATTGAGGTGACGATCATCGACGCGCAGGCCAAGGTGCGATCCAGGCGGCGCGTCGCCATGGGCGGGCCGGTGAGCGTGCACGACTGCGCCATCACCCAGCGCTCCATCGCCCTGCTGGACCTCCCGGTCACCTTCAGCCTCGACGCCGCCGCGGCTGGCGCATCCTTCCCCTACCGCTGGGAGGAGGGCTATCGGTCGCGCGTGGGCCTCCTGCCTCGAGATGGCGATTCGACCGACGTGGTCTGGCACGACGTCGAGTCGTGCTACGTGTTCCACCCGATGAACGCCTTCGACGACCCCGAAGGTGACGGCATCGTGCTCGACGTGGTGCGCCACCCGTCGATGTTCCGGACGAAGCACCTCGGGCCTTCCGAAGGTGTGCCCACATTGGAGCGTTGGCATCTCGACGGTCACGGGGGCACGGTCAAGGAGGAGCGGCTCGACGACCGCGGTCAGGAGTTCCCGCGCGTGGACGAGCGTCGAGTGGGCATGCCCCACCGGTACGGCTACGCGGTCGCCGCGGGGAGCTCGGACGGCATCGTCGGCACGGAATCGGTGCTGCTCCGCCACGACTTCGAGCGGGGGGCGACGCAGGCCCGTTCCTTCGGACCGGGGACGAGCCTCGGGGAGGCGGTCTTCGTACCCCGGGAG
Source organism: uncultured Acidimicrobiaceae bacterium (assembly GCA_963736515.1). Classification (GTDB taxonomy): domain Bacteria; phylum Actinomycetota; class Acidimicrobiia; order Acidimicrobiales; family RAAP-2; genus Bog-473. The sequence continues at coordinate 139,325 of CAVTPE010000019.1, forward strand.
GACGGTGCCGCCGAGGCGGACGGCTGGCTGCTCCTGCTGGTGCACTCGCCCGAGACGGACACCTCCGCCCTGCACATCCTCAACGCCGACGACGTCGAGGGGGAGGCCCAGGCCGTCATCGACCTGCCCCAGCGGGTGCCGGCGGGCTTCCACGGCAACTGGGTGCCCGACCCGGCCTGACCGGCCTCACCGGCCTCACCGGTCTCACCGGGCCGACCCCACCCGAACCAACGCTCGGTTGACGGCGCCCCGGCCGGGGTATGATTCCGCGCGTGTTCGTCTGGCACTGGGTCCAGCAGCATCGGCTCCTGTCGGTCATCGCCCTTGCCCTGGTGATCGTCAGCTGTGCCGGTGGGACGGCGTGGGCGCTCGTCTTCCGCACGGTGTCGTCGCCGGTGGGGCTACGCGACGCACTGCGCATGTACCGGCGGGAGCAGACGGGCAAGGTGTTGGCCACGCTGCGCGACCGATTGCCCGCCCCCGGCGTCTACACGTACCGCACGAGCGGGGGCGAGAGCCTCAACCTGGTCGGTGTGGACCGCTCCTTCCCTTCGAGCACCTCCATGATCGTCGCCGACGGACGCTGTGCGACTGTGAGCTGGGTCCCCATTACCCAGCACACCGAGGCGACGACTGTGTGCAACGCTCCCAACGGTGCGCTGACCGTTCCGAAGCTCGTGACGTACGAGTCCATCGCCGGCTCAACGACCACCTCGACGATCGAGTGCCCGGCCTCGACCTACCTGCTGCCGCCGGCGGCCCGACCGGGTCAGCGCTGGGGTGCCACCTGCTCACTCGCCAGCCCGGCTGAGAAGATCGACCTTTCGGGCCGGGCGTTGGGGCAGTCCACCATGGTGGTGGACGGCCGGGCGGTCTCCGTGATCCACACGCGGCTGATGCTCACCTTCACCGGCACCGAGCACGGGACGAACCCGACCGACTTCTGGATCGTCCCGAGCAGCGGGCTGATCGTTCGCGAGCAGGAGACGGTGGGCGTGACCCAGGGCAACGTCCACTACACCGAGAACATGGAGGCCTCCCTCACCCGTCTCGACCCGGCCCGTTAACCACGGGTTTACCGTCGCCATCTACGGTGGGCTGATGGCGAGCGACGGAGAGGGAGCACCATGGCCCGACCCGGCGCAGGGGACGCGGTTCACCTGGGGCCCTCCCACCCAAGACGCGCCCCCGCCCGAGGTCCGGTACGCGCCCTGGGGTCGTCGCGGGCTCGGCTTTCTCGTTGACCTCCTCCTGATGGCGCCCGCCCCCATTGTTTTCGACTTCCTCTTTGGGGCCTCGGTGCCGGACAATGCGAACGCCCCGATGGGTCTGATCTCGTGGGTGTGGTTCTGGTGCTTTCTGGCATCGCTGACCTTGTTCGTCCTGTACCCGGTCTGGTTCATCGGGCGGCGCGGTCAAACCCCAGGGATGCGGCGGATGCAGATCCGCCTCTTTCAGATAGATCGTGAGGGGAATCTCGAAGCACCGAGCCGGCAGCGCGCCTGGAGCCGTGCGGCCATGGCCTTCGCGTGCTGGCTGCTCATCGTGGCTTGGATCCTCGATTATCTCTGGCCGCTGGGCGACAAGCGTCACCAGTGCCTCCACGACAAGGTCGCCCGTACGGTCGCCGTCGACGTCCGCGAGGAGCGTGGCGCGCACGATGCGGTCGCCTGGGCGCCGCCGACCGATCGCCTAGGGTGACCGGGTGACCGGGTGACCGGGTGACGGGGTGACCGGTTGACCGGGTGACGCACGGACGCCCGGAGCGGGGTCCGGCTCTCACCAAAGCCCCTCGACGCTGGGACCGTCAATCGGCCGGCGGGCCGACCAGTGCCGCCAGGCGCTTCGGCGCGGTGAGGCAGTAGCTCTCGGCGATCATCTCGGCCATCTCGTCCCAGTCGGGGCCGGCCCTCAGATCCAGGCGCACGCCGACCCAGCCCTTGGGCCCGACGTACTTGGGCACGAAGAACCGCGCCGGCTCGGAAGCCACCAGGACCTGCTGCGCGCCCCGGGGCGCCTTCATGGTCATGGACGTGCCGTCCTCGCTCGTCATCACGAAGAGCTTGTCCCGCACCCGGAACGCCGGGGCGGTGTGGCCGCCGAAGGGGCGCTCCTCGGCTTCGGGGAGCGCCAGGCAGATGGCCCGCACCCGCTCGATCACCGAACGGGCCGCCGCGATCACCCGCCGGACGCCGTGCCGGCCACCGCAGCCGCCCGGTCCTGCGCCACGGCGTCGTAGGACGCGTAGTCCGAACCGGTGTCGTCGGCGAACTCGAATTCGAGCAGTCCCGCCTCGCCCCACCGCTCGCGCAGGTAGCCGTTGTTCGCGTCGAGGAGGCCGAGCTTGCGCACGTTCGGGACCAGCTTGGCGAAGAAGCCGCGGGCGAAGCCCCGCATCGGGTTCAGCTTCGCCTTCTCCGCCGCCTGCATGATGAAGGGGAAGACCTCCTCGGCCGTCGTGCCCATGCGCTCCCACACCTCGGGCGTGGTGGCCCGGGAGCGCGAGTTGAGGGTGGCGTCGACCAGGAACTCCTGGCGCTCCTTCAGTTCGGCCTCGCTCAGGTCCCGGTAGAACTCCGACAGTGTCAGTACCCCGAAGGCGACGTGACGCGCCTCGTCGGACATGACGTAGCGCAACAGCTTGGTCAACAGAGGCTCCTCCGTGCGTCGCAGCATGTCGCCGAAGGCGGCCAGGGCCAGCGACTCGATCACGATCTGCATCCCGAGATAGGCGATGTCCCAGCGCGAGTCCTCGAGCAGCGACCAGATCTGCTCCTTGAGGAACGGGCTCATCGGGTACGCGTCGCCGAGCTTGGTGCGGAGATACTTGGCGAAGACCTCGGTGTGCCTGGCCTCGTCCATGGTCTGGGTCGACGCGTAGTACTTGGCATCGATCCACGGGACGGTCTCGACGATCTTGGCCGCCGTCATCATGGCGCCCTGTTCCCCGTGCATGAATTGCGAGAGGTTCGCCTTGAAGAACTCGATGCCGAGTTGCGAGTACTCCTTCTCGCTCCACGTCGCCATGGGCGAGCCGGGCAGCGTGCCCGCCACCCGGGCCACTGCGAGGAGCGGGCTGTCCTGCTCGGCCACGAGCCGCTCGGGGTCGACGTCGATGGACCAGTCGAGGTCCGTGACGCTGTTCCACTGCGACCCCATGGCTTTGTTGTAGAGCGTGACGAGCTGTCCCCGGTCGCGCTCGTAGTCCCAGAGGAAGAGCCGGTCCGCGTTGTCGTGGATGACCTGGACGGCCGCCTCCACGTCGCGCCGGCCCGGTACCTGAGGGGTGGCCTCCGAAGTCATGGGACCGAGGCTACTTCCGCCGCCCGCCCATGTTGGCGTTCGGGGCCGCCTTGGCCACGAGGTCGGGCACGACCTTGCCGAGCTCGGCCGGGTCCCAGCGGTCGCCCTTGTCGGCGCCCGGCCCGGCCACCCAGCCCTCGGCCACGCTGATGTGGTCGCCCTGCACGTTGAACACGCGGCCGGTGATGCCGGCCGACTCGGGGCTTCCGAGCCACACGACGATGGGCGCGATGTTGGCCGGGTCGAAGGGGTCGAACTCCTCGGGCTTCTTCTCGGCCGACGCCGTGCCCATCCCGAGGTTCTCGGTCATGCGGGTGAGAGCGGCCGGCGCGATGGCGTTGACGGTGACGCCGTAGCGCTCGAGCTCCATGGCGGCGATGACGGTGAAGGAGGCGATGCCGGCCTTGGCTGCCCCGTAGTTCGTCTGGCCCACGTTGCCGTAGATGCCCGACGGCGACGTGGTGTTGATGATGCGGGCGTCGTTGGTTTCGCCGGCCTTGGTCCGGTTGCGCCAGTACTCCACGGCGTGGCGTGTCGGCGCGAAGGTGCCGCGCAGGTGCACCTTGATCACCGCGTCCCACTCGTCGATCGTCATGTTGACCAGCATGCGGTCGCGCAGGATGCCGGCGTTGTTGACGAGCACGTCGATCGTCCCGTAGGTGTCGACGGCGCTCTTGATCAGGCGGCCCGCGCCCTCGTAGTCCGACACGTCGTCGCCGTTGGCGACGGCCTCGCCGCCCATGCCGCGGACCTCGTCGACCACCTGGCCGGCCGGCCCGTCCGAGGAGCCGGATCCGTCGACCTCGGCCCCGAGGTCGTTGATGACCAACTTGGCGCCCTGGCTGGCGAACTCGAGGGCGTGCTCCCGTCCGATGCCCCGGCCTGCCCCGGTGATGACGACGACCCGTCCGTCACAGATACCCACGTTCAGCTCCTTTGGTTTTTGTCACTCTGTGGAATTCGTCGGTCCGGCGACGAGGCCGTCCGATCCTGCTTCGCCCTGTAGTGGTCGCGCAGCTTTCTCTTGAAGATCTTCCCAGTATCCTCCCGCGGCAGGTCCTCCATGAAGTCGACGCTGCGGGGGCACTTGAAGTGGGCCAGGTGGTCCCGGCAGAAGGCCATGAGCTCGGCGGCCAGGTCGTCACTCGCCGCCACCCCATCGGCCGGCTGCACCACGGCCTTCACGGTCTCGCCCCACTCCTCGTCGGGCACCCCGATGGTGGCGACGTCGCCGACGGCGGGGTGCTCCAGCAGCACCGCGTCGATTTCCGCCGGGTAGATGTTCACGCCGCCCGAGATGATGAGGTTGGCCGTGCGGTCGGTCAGGTAGAGGAATCCCTCCTCGTCCATGTAGCCCATGTCCCCCAGGGTGAAGTAGTCGCCGCGGAAGGCGTCCGCCGTCTTCTCCCTGTCGCCGTAATAGTCGAACTTGGTGGCGGCCGGCGCCTGCAGGAAGACGAGACCGATCTCACCTGGTGGCAGGTCGTTGCCGGACTCGTCGGCCACCTTGACCAGTCCCGGCGCCATGGGCCGGCCGACGGTGCCGGGATGGGCCAGCCACGTCTTCGAGTCGACGATGGTGCCGAGGCCTTCGGTGGCCGCGTAGTACTCGACCACCACCGGCCCCAGCCACTCGATGAGGCGCTGCTTGACGGGAACGGGGCACGGCGCGGCGCCGTGGATCACGAAGCGCAGGGACGAGGTGTCGAAGCGCTCCCGTGTCTCGGACGGAAGGGCGAGCAGGCGGTGGAACATGGTCGGGACCATGTGTGTGTGCGTGATCCCGTGCCGCTGAATCAGCTGCAGCGCCTCCACGGGGTCCCAGTGGTCCATGACCACGACGGGCACGCCGTAGACGAACGGGATGGCCACCGAGAAGGCGAGGGGCGCGGCGTGGTACAGAGGTCCGGTCAGGAGGTGGGCGTCGACCGTGCCCTCGTAGTCCTCGTCGTACCCGCAGAAGTTGACGGCGGCCAGCGCGCTGACCGCGGCGGTCTGGCGGTGCACGCCCTTGGGTCGCCCGGTGGTGCCAGACGTGTAGAGCATCTGGGTGCCGATGACCGGGTCGTCGATGTCGGACCCGTCCTCGGCGGCTACCACCGTGTTGTACATCTCGAAGCCGGGCATGAAGCCCCCCGTATTGATCTTGACCAGGCCCCGACCGCCCGCCGCCGCGGCCACCGCGACCTTGTCGCCCAACGAGCCGGAGCAGACGAACGCCTTGGCCTCGCAGTTCTCGACGATGTAGGCCGCCTCCTCGCCGGTCAGGTGAAAGTTGATCGGTGTGAGCCGCAGGCCCGTGCGCTGGGCGGCGTAGAGCACCTCGAGGAATTCGGGCTCGTTGGTGCACATGAGCGCGATGGCGTCCCCGGCCTGCAGACCCCGGGACCGCAGCGCCCGCGACAGGCGGTTGATCTCGGCGTTCAAGTCGGCGTAGGTGCGGTCCCCGTGTGGGGTGATCAACGCGAGGTGGTCGGGGATCCGGGCCGCCCACCACGCGTGCAGCATGCCCACGGCGGCGGCGGCGCCCTTGTCCTCGGGGACGCTCATTCGGTCTCCGCTCCCGCGGCCGGCTCGGCGACCGCCCCGGCCGGCCGGAAGAGGGCCAGCTGCCGGCCGTCGCTCAGCGGCTCCCAGCTGACGGTGACGGCCATCCCGCTGTGGACGTCGTCGGGCGGGCAACCGACGATGTTGGTCATCATGCGCACCCCCTCCTCCAGGTCTATCAGGGCGACGCAGTAGGGCTCGCCCCCGGAGAACGACACGCCGGCCGCCTCGGGCCTGTGCTCGACGACCGCCGCGTACACCGTGGCCCGGCCGCTGGCCTCACGCCACTCCAGCGTCACGACTGCCCCCTCGGCCACTCCGACCCCCCCGACCACCTCGGCCCCCCCGTCCGGCCGGCTGACCCCGGCGCAATACGGGCAGAGGGCCCGCGGGTAGAAGACGCCCCGATCACAGGCCGTGCACCACTGCACGAGGAGGCGCCCCTCCCGTGTGGCCTCCCAGTAGGGGCGGCTCTCGTCGCCCACCGGGGGCTCGAAGCGGGCAGGCCCCGTGCCCGCCGCGGTGCCCGTGCTCACAGCGTGGCCTCGGTCCCGAGCACGGCAGTGGACATGACCGAGAGGAACATGCCGGACCCGTGGGCCACCGCCACTTCGGCGCCGGCGACCTGACGTGCGTCGCCCTCGCCCCGCAGCTGGCGTACCGCCTCGGTGATCAGGAACATGCCGTACATGCCGGGATGGGTGAAAGAGAGTCCTCCGCCGTTCGTGTTCATCGGGAGCGAGCCCCCCGGGCCCAGCACCCCGGCCTGGGCGGCGAACGGGCCACCCTCACCCTTGGGGCAGAAGCCCAGGTCCTCCAGGTGGAGAAGGGCCGTGATGGTGAAGCTGTCGTAGCCCAGGAGCACGTCCACGTCGGCCGGGCCGAGGCCCGCCATGGCGAAGGCACGGGAGCCCGAGACGGCCCCCGGCGTCGTGGTGAGGTCGGGCATCTGGGTGATGCCCATGTGGTCGGTGCAGGTCGCCGCCCCGAGGACGTGGACGGGCGGCTTGCGCAGTGACCGGGCCCGCTCCCCGCTCGTCATGACGAAAGCGCCGGCCCCGTCGGTGACCAGGCAGCAGTCGAGGAGGTGGAGGGGGCTGACCTGCAGTGGTGAGGCGAGCACGTCGGCGATCGTGATCGGGTCGCGGTAGCGGGCGCGCGGGTTCAGCACCGCCCACTCACGCGTGCTGACGGCGATGGCGGCCAGCTGCTCGGACGTCGTGCCGAACTCGTGCATATGGCGTGCCGCCGCCAGGGCGTAGGGGCCCATCGGGAGGCGGAGGCCGAACGGGAGCTCCCACTCGGCCATCGGGTTGGGCCCGGTCATGCCACGGCGGGGCCGCGCGCGCCGGCGGGTGCGGTCGCTGCGCGGCGTCGAAGCGTAGACGCTCACGACCACCTCGCACAGGCCTGCCGCGATGGCGGCGGCGGCGTGCTCGACATGCACCTCGTAGCTCGAGCCGCCGGTCATGGTCGACTCGATGAACGTCGGGTGCAGCCCCAGGTACTCGGCGAAGGCCACGGCGGACTCGGGATGGCACACGCCGTCGACGTCACCCAGCGTGAGTCCGGCGTCCTCGAGCGCCTCGAGCACCATGGCCACCTCGAGCTCGCGGCCCGTGCGATCGAGCTCCCCGGTCGGTGAGACGTCGTCGGCGACGCCGACGATGGCCGCGGCGCCGCGCAGGCTGCGGTCTTCCCGACTCACCCCCGAGGCCTCCCGGCCCAGTCCGACACGCCCGAACCCGCCGCGGACGGTCAGGCGTTCTTGGGCAGCTGCGAGAAAGGCGTCACGCGATCGTTGTTGGGCTCCTTCGGCAGGCCGAGCACCCGCTCCCCGATGATGTTGCGCTGGACCTGGTCCGTGCCGCCGTAGATCGGCGGCGCCTGGGCGAACAGCGCCATCTCGGTGATGCCGCCGGCGAAGGGGTCGCCGGTGGCGTGCTTCAGCGCGTCTTTCTCGTTGCTGTCGTAGGCGTGGAGCATCCCCGACGGGCCGGCGATGCGGAGCCCGAGGTCACGGGTCAGCCGGACGATCATGCTCATGGAGAGCTTGGCGATGTTGGGCATGCCGGGGATGTCGCGCCCCTGCTCCTTGGCCGCCTTGATCCGTAGCCCGTTGAAGCGACCGAGCTCACCGAGCGTGTGGAGACGGGCCAGGTCCTGGCGGATGCCGGCGTTGTGGTTGACCCCGCGCGACTGGGCGAGGCCGATCAGGAGGCCGGCGCCGCCGCGCATGGCGCCGAGCGCTCCCGTCGGCTGCTCGGTCTTCTTGCTCTTGCTCTTGCTCTTGCTCTTGCTCTTGCCGCCCGCGGAGGGGACGGACGCCACCAGGTCGCCCACCCGCCGGGGCAGCATCCCCATGACGGTGCCCGGCTGGGCCATACCGCCTCCGGCGGCGTTGCCGCCGCCGGAGCCCAGGCCCGCCCGCTCGTTCATGAGCGTGGTGTTGGCGGCGGCCCACCCGTTGTTGACACCGCCGATCAATGCCGAGTCGGCCACCCGGGCGTCGGTGATGAAGACCTCGTTGAAGAGCGCGTGGCCCGTCATCTCCTTGAGCGGTCGCACGTCGACGCCGTCCTGGAGCATGTTGAAGGCGAAGTAGGAGATGCCCTGGTGCTTGGGCGCCTCGGGGTTCGTGCGGGCCAGGAGCATGCCGAGGTCGGCGTACTGGCCGCCCGAGGTCCACACCTTCTGACCGTCGATGATCCACTCGTCGCCGTCCTTGACGGCCCGGGTCTGGAGGCCGGCCAGGTCCGAGCCCGCCTGCGGCTCGCTGAAGAGCTGGCACCAGGCCTTCTGGCCGGTGACGATGTCGCGCACGTAGAGGTCGATCTGCTCCTGGGTGCCGTGGGTGGCGATGGTGGGGGCGGCGAGCAGCAGCCCCAGACCGGCCGGGGCACCGAGCGCGCCGAAGTGGGCGATCTCCTGCTGCACCAGGACGACGTCGGAGCGGGCCATCGCTTTGCCGTAGGCGTTCACCGGCAGGCCGGGGGCGGCCCAGCCGGCCAGCCCCATCCGTTCCCACCACTCCGCCACGCTCAGGTCGGGGTCCCAGTTGCTGCCCAGCCAGGACCGCAGCTCGCTCAGCAGCTCGTCGGTCCGCGTCGTCTCAATCGCGGTATCGGTCACGTCCCCGAAGCTACCGGGCGCGCCATAGGCCGGGAAACTCCGCCCGAACATGGGTAGCGTCGCCCGGGTGCACGACGACCGGTTGGACGCAGCATTCGACGCCTGGGCGCAGGCCCAGACGGCAGCCCTCGATGTCGTGCGCCAGGCGACCGGTGTGCCCGAGAGCGACGTCGACCTGGCCGAGGGCTACCGGTGGGTGACCCGGCTTTCCCGACTGGCCCTCGACTGGATCGTGGAGCGGTCCGATCCGCTCCACCCCCAGCTCTTCACCCTCCAGGACGAGTACAAGAAGCTGCTGGTGGACAACCCCGATGTCCATTACACGTTCTGCGTGCTCGACGACTCGCGCTCCTACCGGCTCCTCGGGTACCGGGGGGAGAGCGCGTATCTCGGCATGACGTTCGGCACCCCGTTCGGGCAGGGTCCGGTGGCGGGCCGCACGGGGACGCAGACCCAGACCCACATCGACGAGTTCGAGCTGGGCCCCGACGGCGAGGTCGACATCCTGATCGCGCCGGCCTCCGCCATGCCCGACCCCCGGCCGCGCAACGCGGTCGTCCTCGAGCCGGGCACGGCGCAGCTGGCCATACGGGAGACGTACTTCGAGAAGCGGGCGGACCGGCTGGCCCGCCTCCGCATGGAGCTGGTGCCCGAGCCGGGGGAGGTGGTGGCGCCACCGATCCTCTCCGCCGGGGAGCTCGCGCCCAAGCTCGAGTTCGCGGCGATGTTCCTCACCTTCGTGGGGGGGACCGCTCTGCAGATGTGGCACGACGCCGCCACCAACATGAACACGTTCGGGGGCCAGGCCGGCTCGGCGCACGTCGAGGCGCAGGAGGACGAGGTGCGCTCCCACTCCAACGCCGAGATGACGTACCACGGTGGGCGCTTCCGCCTCGAGCCGGGCGAGGCGCTGGTGGTGACGGTGCGCGAACCGGACACGCCGTTCCTCTACTGGGGGCTGACGTTGACCTCGCCGTGGATGGAGAGCTTCGACTACCGCTACACGACGACGGCGTTGAACAACAAGACGGCCAACCGCTCGCCGGACGGGTCGTGGCGGATGGTCATCGCGCCGTCGGACCCCGGTGTCGGGAACTGGCTCGACACCGGGGGCCGGCTGGAGGGCTACATGCTGGTGCGCTGGGTCCTGGCCGACGGTCCTCCGCACCCGACGGCAGAGGTGGTCAACATCGAGGACCTCGCCGTCTCGTAGCGCGCCAGGGGCGTTACGAGGGACGGCTCGGGACCTCCTGCAACAGCCAGCCGTTCCCGTCCGGATCGCTGAAGGACAGGAACGTTCCGTAGTCGACCCGGCCGGGGTCGGGCCCGTCCACCTGGACGCCGTCGGCGAAGTGGAAGACCTCGGTGGCCGCCACGCCGCCATCGACGAGCTGGCGCCGGGCGGCGTCGACATCCCGCACCACGACCTGCAGCCCCTGCAGGGTCCCGGCCGCGCCCTCGTTCTTCATGAGCGAGATGGAGCAGCCGGAGCCGGGCGGGGTCAGCTGGACGACACGGAAGTCCTCACCGGCCGAGTGGTCCACGTCGACGTGGAAGCCGACGGCGTCGGCGTAGAAGGCCTTGGCGCGGTCGACGTCGGCGACCGGCACCACGATTGTCTCGAGCTTCCAGTCCATGTTGCCTCCTCGTGGTTCCCCCCTCGTGATGCTCGGAGGCTACGCCGATCAGACCTCGGACGGGACGCCGAAGCGCTTCTGGTACGGCGCCACCAGGGCGCGGTGCGTGGCCAGGTCGAGGCCGGTGTCGGCGAAGGAGTAGTCGTGCCCGCCGGCACGGCCCGTGTGGCGGCTGGCCAGGTAGGCCCCGAGCGCCGAGCGGAACTCGGGCGTGACCGGGAGCTCCCACCCGGTGTAGAGGCGTTCGATCACTGCGACCGGGTCGGCCACCAGGTCGCGGTAGACGACGTCGGCGATCTGGTCCCCGGGGATGGCGCCGGCGTCCCGCTCGGCGGTCACGTGGTCCATCTGCATCTCGAGGCCCATGGCCATGAACTCGACCAGGACGCCGTGGTCGACGTGCTCCGAGTGCATGGAGTGCAGCGTGGCCATGAGGTCGGACAGGGACCCGATGACGCGCAGCGGGTCGCGGTGGGTGACCACGACGCGGGCATCGGGGTAGGTGGTGAAGACGAGGGGTAGGGCGGAGAGGTGGGAGGGCGCCTTGACGACCCAGCGCGTCGTCGGTCGCTCGGTCACCCACTGCAGCGTCTGGAGGTGGCGCTTGTGCCACTCGTAGATCGGTGCCTGGTCCCGGCCGCTGCGCCACACCGTGTAGTCGGCCACGTTGTAGAGACCGGTGTAGATGTCGCTCGAGAACTGGTGGGCGAACGCGAAGATGCATTCGGTGGGCAGGCGGCCGCCGTTCTCGTGCATGGCGGTGAAGGCGGGGATGATCTCGTCCATGAGCCGGATCTCGTCGTCGCACAGGTCGCCCGAGGCGTCGTCGTAGGGGACGGTGTGGAGCAGCTCCCACAGCAGCGGGGGGCGGTTGGCGGGGTCGCACGCCAGCAGCTCGTGCAACAGCGTGGTGCCCGAGCGCCCGAGGCCGGTCACGACGATGGGCGCGGTCACGGGCTGGCGCAGCACCGCCGGCTCCCGGTTCCACAGGTCGACCATGCGCAACCTGTTCTGCAGGATCACCTGCAGCTCACCCCGGGTGCGGAGGCGACCGGGAAGGTGGAGTCGGGCCTCGCTGTCGAGGGAGGCGCAGAGACGACGGAACGGCTCCTCCCACCAGGCATCGCCGAAGTCGTCGAGTCCGGTGGTGGCCACGGCGGCGGCGGTGAGGTCCTCGGGCCGGAGCGAGATCACGGAGCGCCCGCCGTCGCCCAGGTCGTGCCCGAGTGCCACCAGCTTGTCCGCCCACGGGCTGCGTGGCGGGGGGACCCAGGGCACGGGGGGCCACCGTATCGGCAACGGGGGAGAATGGTCGGATGGGAAGCGGTCGATGAACATGCCCGGGCCGGAACTCGACGTGGACGCGATGGTCGAGGTGCTGAGCACCGGCGCCGACCACCCCCTCAGCCCCGGTGTCCCCGTCTCGCAGCTCGACCATGCCCTCCAGACGGCGGCCCTGCTGGCGCACCTCCATCCGGGGGACGACGAGTTGGCGGTCGCAGGGCTGGTGCACGACATCGGCCACCTGCTGCCCGGGGGCGCCGACGAGACCCACGCCTCCGACGCGGCGGCCGCGGTGCGACACGTGCTCGGGGAGCGGGTGGCCGGGACGGTGGGGCTCCACGTGGCGGCCAAGCGCTATCTCGTGGCGACCGAGGGCGGCTACGGCGGGGTGCTGACCACCGACAGCGTGGTCTCGCTCGGCCGTCAGGGCGGTGCCATGAGCGAGGAGGGGGCCGCCGCCTTCCTGGCCCGGCCCTGGGCGCGCGAGGCCGTGACGCTGCGCCGGGCCGACGACAGCGGGAAGGTCGAAGGTCTGGTGGTGGGCGACCTCGCCGGCTGGATACCCCTCTTGCGGGATGTCTCCCGGCGGGCCGGGGCGACCGGGGGCTGAAGCGCCCGGTCGGACCTCGAGCCTCGAGACATGGAGTGGGGGGGCTCGGTGCAGCTCGGTGTTCGATCGTCCACAAGCGTTTGCGCCGCCGGCGCGGTCGGGACAGAGTCACGTCCGTGGACGCCCCCGTGTCCGGCCACTGTGACGCCCGGTTCCGGGCGGTGCGGGAGGAGTTCGCCCGCAACTTCGCCGAGCGCGGTGAGCTCGGCGCCGCCGTGTGTGTCGTGATCGACGGGGCGACGGTCGTCGACCTGGCCGGCGGTTGGGCCGACGGGGCAGCGCGCAGACCCTGGCGGCACGACACGCTGGTGGACTTCTACTCGGTCGGCAAGGCGTTCGTGGCGCTCCTGGCCCTCCAGCTGGTCGACGCCGGGGCGGTCGCGCTCGACGACCCCATTGCCGCCGTGTGGCCGGAGTTCGCCGCCGCGGGCAAAGAGGGCGCGACCCTGCGGCAGGCGCTGTGCCACCGCGCCGGGGTGCCCGCCATCCGCGAGCCGCTGACCAACGACGACCTGTGGAACTGGGACCGGATGGCGGGCGCGCTGGCGGCCACCGCGCCCTGGTGGGAGCCGGGGATGCGGCACGCCTACCACACCAACACCTACGGGCACCTGATCGGCGAGGTGGTGCGCCGGGTGGGCGGCGAGCCGTGTGGGCGGCGCCTCGCCGCACTGGCCGGGAGGGTGGACGCCGACGTGCACGTCGGTGTCCCGCTGCCGGACCAGGGCCGCTGCGCCGAGGTGCTCTTCGACTCGCCGGCTCCGCCCGACGCCCTGGGCGATGCGCTCGAGGGGCTCGACGAGGATGCCCGGATGGAGCTGCTGAGTTACTTCAACCCTCCGGGCTTCTCATCAATGGGTGTCGTCAACACGGCGGCCTGGCGCGCGGCCGAGGTCCCGTCGACCAACGGCCACGGCTCGGCGCGCGGCGTGGCGCGCCTGTACGCCGCACTGCTGGAGCCCGGACGGCTGCTCTCGCCCGAGATCCTGGCCGAGGCGACCTCGGCCCAATCCGAGGGGTACTGCCCGATTCTGCACGACGAGGTCACGTTCGGGCTCGGATTCACACCGACGACGCCGCGGCGCCGGTTCGGCCCGAACCCCGGCAGCTTCGGGCACTTCGGCACCGGAGGTGCGGTCGGGTTCGCCGATCCCGCGGGGCGCGTCGCCTTCGGCTACGTCATGAACCACGTCATCCCCCGTTGGCAGAGCACGCGCAATCGGGCGCTGATCAACGCGCTGTACGAGTCGCTCTGATGCGCAACGCCTCTTGGCGCTGCCCGGGTGTTCGACCGACGCGGATCTCGAGCTCGTGGGTGGCCCCGGGGACGGTGGCGATGTTCTAACGTTGGGGTGGCAGTCGCCTCCGGAGACGGATGGCGTGCCAGGGGGTGACGTGACGAACGCTCCGATGGTCGTGCCGGGCAGGCGTGTCGAGATGTGGTTCGCCGGCACCTCAGCGCAGAACCGATGGACGGTGGCCTTCCGGGTCATCCTGGCCATCCCGCAATTCATCGTCTTGTACGTCCTCTTCATCGCGTTCCTCTTCGTGATGGTGATCGGATGGTTCGCCGCGCTGTTCACCGGCCGGCTGCCGGAGTGGGCGCACACCTTTCTGGGCGGCGTGATCCGCTGGTACACGCGGGTCAGCGCATACGTGTTCCTGTTGACCGACAGCTACCCGCCTTTCTCGCTCGCAGATGTGGAGTACCCGGTGCGGCCGGTCCTGCCCGCCCGTGGCCCGCTGAACCGCGTGTCCGTCTTCTTCCGCATCATCCTGGTCATCCCGGCGGCGGTCTTCTACGAGATCGTGCTGAACGGCCTGACGTTTCCGTTGCTCTTCTTCATGTGGATCGTCGTCCTGGTCCGGGGGAGCCTGCCCCCACCGCTCTACGACGCCTACGCCGCGTTCGTGCGCTACCAGGCGCGCCTCCATTCGTGGTTCTCGATGCTGACATCGGAGTATGCGTGGGGCATGCTCGGCGATTTCGTCCCACCACTCCCCGCGGCCTCCACGGGACCACCCCCCGCGGCCTCCACGGGACCACCCCTGGCGACGCCGCCCCGCCCCAGCCGCCCCCGCCCCAGCCGTTCGCCTACCCCGTCACGTCAGGCGATCAGCTCGCCACGCCGGAGCGCGAGGACGCCCCCGCGGCCCCCGGATGGCCGCCACCGCAGCCCGCCCCACTGCCCGGTGCCCCTGCTCCCATGCCGCCCCCGTCGCAATGGGAGCGCACGTCGACCCCGTCTCCGCAGGATGAGCTGCCCCCCTGGGGCACCCTCGTCCTCCAGGGGGCGGCGCGGACCTGGATGATCTTCGCCATCGTCTGGGGCTCGATCATCTTCGTCGGCCAGAACGTCGTCCGGAGCATCGGGAACAACAACCACAACAACCATTCGATGTTCGTGCAGCTCGACGAGATGCACCCGGGCACGTCCGGGCTCACCCACGTCATCGGCCAGGTACCCACGGACTTGTGAGTTCGGACACCTGAGAGGGCTGGCCGGTGGGCGCGGTGCGGGCGGCTCAGCTGGCCTGGCTCACCGAGCTCATGTTGTAGTCGGGGATCCGCAGCGGCGGCACGATCGTCCGGTTCAGGTACTCGCCGAACTCGCGCCCGAGCGAGCGCACGGGTGTGCCGACCTCGGTGGCACGGGTCAGTAGGTCCACCGGGCTCTCGTTGAAGCGGAAGTTGTTCGCCGCCCCGACCACCGCACCGTCCTCAATCACGTAGACCCCGTCGCGCGTCAGCCCCGTCGTCAGGAGGATGGCGGGGTCGACCACCCTGATGTACCAGAGGCAGGTGAGCAGGAGGCCACGTTCGGTGCGCGCCACCAAGTCGTCGATCGATCCTCCGTCGACCTCGGGGCAGCGGAGCACCAGGTTGTCGATGTACGGCGCCATCTCGACACCGGAGCGCGCCGCGCCGGCGCGGTGGTAGCGCAACCGGGTCAGCACGCCTCCGTTGAGCCAGTCGGTGCGCCCGCTGGGCAGGCCGTCGTCGAAGACGGAGACCTCTGACCCGCTGGCCCCGGCGGCGACGAACGGCGTGCACTGAATGCCCCCCTCGTCGGGGTCGCTGTAGAGCGAGAAGGGCAACGGCGTGATCGTCTCACCGACCCGTGTCCCGCCACCCTCTTTGGAGAAGACGGTGCGACCGTCTTCGGCGTCCTGGCCCCCGAGCGCGTCGAAGGCCAACATCGCCATCATGTCGCTCACGGCGGATGGCGGCATGATCACCTCGTAGCGGCCGGCCTCGAGCGGGATCTTGGTGGTGGCCCAGTCCAGCCGACGCCAGATCTCCCGCTCCATCCGCTCGAGCGAGGGAGCGATCGTGGGCTCGCCGACCCAGGCCGAGCCGCTCCCGTCGGCCGTGCGCCCAACCAAGTTGACCGCGGCAGTCGGTTGGGCATGGGAGAGACGGAGCCCCGTCGAGCTGCCGAGATAGAGGGTGGCCACGGCCTGCTCGGCAAACCCGGCCAGCACCGCGTCGCGGGCCCGCGCGCGCCCGAACGCCCCGGACAGCGCGGCCAGGACGCCTTCGAGGGCGCCGGAGTCCGTCTCCTCGGGGTCCAACCCGAAGTCGCGTCCCGGCCGAGGCTCTGCCGGCTCGACGAGAGCGAAGGCGTCCGTGGCAGGTGCCGCGTCCCGCGCATCGGCCAGGGCCGCTGCGGCCATCTCCGCCACCCCTTCCGCACCGACCACCCCGGACCGCCGGGCCGAACCGACCGATTCTCCTGACAACGCGATCACGCTGACCGAGCGCCCGCGCTGCACCCCGTTCGTCGTCGTCGCATTCAGCGCGAACCGGACATCGACATGGCTCTTCTCGTCGACCAGCACGATGCACCCGTCCGCGCCGAGCGCGCCAGCCGAGGCCAGGCCGCGCTCCACGAGCTCCTGCGCCGGGATCACTCGCCCACCACGCGCCCTGCGTCCGCGCCGTTGCCCCGCACGCTCAACGTCCCGATTCCTCGAGCGCGTTGAGCACCCGGACCCCGCGCACCAGAACCGAGGGGCAGCCGTGCGAGACGGGAGCCACCTGCCCGGGCTGACCCTTGCCACAGTTGAACGCGCCCCCGAGCACCCAGGTGGATGCGCCCCCAACGGCCTCCATGGCGCCCCAGAAGTCAGTGGTCGTCGCTTGATACGCGACGTCCTTCACCTGGCCCGCCAGCTTCCCGTCCGCAATCCTGTAGAAGCGCTGCCCGGTGAACTGGAAGTTGTAGCGCTGCATGTCGATCGACCAGCTCTTGTCGCCCACGATGTAGAGGCCGCGGTCGACACCGGCGATCAGATCTTCGGTGCGCGGGCCCGTGTCCCCGGAGTGCGCCAGCGACACGTTCGCCATGCGCTGGATCGGCACGTGCATCGGCGAGTCCGCGAAGGCGCACCCGTTCGAGCGCTCGTAGCCCATGGCGGCGGCGATGGAGCGGTCGAGCTGGTAGCCCACCAGTGTCCCGTCGCGCACCAGATCGAAGGACTGGGCCGCCACGCCCTCCCCGTCGATGCCTACTGTGGCCAACCCGTGCTCCACCGTGCGGTCACCGGTCACGTGCATGACGGGGGAGCCGTACGCGAGCGACCCGAGCTGATCGAAGGTGGCGAAGGACGTTCCCGCGTAAGCCGCCTCGTACCCGACCGCCCGGTCGAGCTCGGTGGCGTGCCCGATCGATTCATGGATCGTGAGCCAGAGATTCGACGGGTCGAGGACGAGGTCGTACGTCCCGGCCTGCACCGAGGGCGCGGCCACCTTCTCGGCGAGCAGCTCGGGCAGCTCGGCCAGCTCGGCGTCCCAGTGCCAGGCGCCCGCGGACGGCGGGCCGACCAGGAATTCCCATCCACGGCCGACGGGCGGCGCCAGCGTGCGCATCGTCTCGAAGCCGGCGTCCGACAGTGCAAGTGCTTCGAGCTGCGCCTGCAGCCGGACCCGATGCTGGGTGGCCCGTGTCCCGTTGAGGTCAGCCAGGTAGCTCTGCTCCGACACGGCGAGCAGCGAGGCCGACGTGTGCGACACCGCCGCGTGGTCGCCGAGGCGCCTGCTCCATTCGGCCAACAGCGCGACCTTGTCGGCCAGCGGCACGGTGACCGGGTCGATCTCGAACGCGCTCGACCACGTCACCTCACCGTGCGAGGGCTCGGACGCCAGCTCTACATGACCGCCTCCCGCCCGGCTCGTCACCGCGGCCATCTCCCGGGCCCGGCGCACCAGGTTGGCCGCCTCCTCCGGCCGCACGTCGACCGTGGCGGCGAAACCGACTGCGCCATCGACCACGACGCGCACGCCCATGCCGAAGTTGGTGTCGTCGGCCGTCGTCTCGGGGTGCGCATCGTGCAGGCGGACCGTCTGGCTCCGGATGCGCTCGACGCGCAGCTCGGCCGCCTGGCAGCCCGCCGCGGCGTCGAGCGCGGCGTCCGCCAGTGCGGTCAGTTCGTCGGCGGCGAGCGGCCCCGGCGCCATCAGTCGACGGGTGTGGGCAGGCGTAGGGGAAGGCCCGCGGCGTTGTAGATGGCGTCGATGAGCTCCATGGTACGGATTGCGTCGGCCGCCGTCGTCGGGAACGAGGAGCCTTCCTCGGCCGCGGCCACGAAGGCCTCGAGCTGGAAGTCGTACGACGCCTTCCGGCTGAAACGCTCCTTGCGGGTGCCGAGCGACGTCGTCACCTTCATCCGGTGCCCGTGCTGGGGGCTGAAGGGGTTGAAGATGGAGATCTTGCCGTTGTCGCCCGTGATCTCGGCATGCAGGCGCAGCACCGAGGACGAGAACATGGAGCAGCCGATGTGGGCGCTCCCGCCGTCGGGAAGCGAGAAATGGGCGTCCATGGCCCGGTCGACACCGGGGGAGGAGAGCTTGGCCTCGGCGCTGATCACCCGTGGCCCCGGGACGAGCAGGCGCAGGAGGCTGACCGGGTAGCAGCCCATGTCCATGGTGGCCCCGCCGGCCAGTGCCAGCTGGTAGCGGATGTCGCCCTTCTTCCAGAGCGGGGCGGAGAACGCCACGTCGACCCGGCTGATGTTGCCCAGCTCGCCCGAGCGCACGATCTCCACCAGCCGCTTGCACAGCGGGTGGTACTGGTAGTGGAAGGCCTCCATCACCACCAGACCGGGGTTCCCGTTGTCCGCCTCGGCCACGGCTCGCGCCTCGTCGGCGTTGGCGGTGAACGGCTTCTCACACAGGACGTGCTTGCCGGCCTTGAGGGCGGCGATGGTCCAGTGCCCGTGGAGACCGTTGGGGAGGGGATTGTAGACGGCGTCGATCTCGGGGTCCTCGATCAGTTCCGAGTAGCTGCCCAAGACACGTTGAATGCCCTGTTTACGGGCGAATTCCGAAGCCCGGTCGTGATCGCGGGCCGCCACGGCGGTGACGACGGCGCACCGGGTCCTGCGGGCCGGCTTGATCACGGCGGCGGGGGCGATGCGGGCCGCCCCGAGGATCCCGATCCTCAGCACGTGGCGGTCACCGGGTGGTGCGAGCCGGGTCTACCCCGGGGTCGTGAGAAGCACCGTCGGACGTTCCCGGGTTAGGAGGGGACGGAGACGTGACAGATGGCGACGGGGGGGCCAGACGCTGCATGGACACGGACGCTAACGCATGCCGCTCTCGGGCCACCGGCCCGCCCCTCCGGATCAAGTGGCGAGAGGCCCGGTCAGGTGGGGTGGATCCCCTCCGGCATGGAGAGCGCATCGTTGACGACGACGCCGAGGACGTCGATCACCGCCCGTGCCGGCGCCGAGGGCAGCCCGCGGCGCCGCTGCGCCACGCCCACCCGCCGGCGGGGGAGACCTGTGACCGGCAGCACCGAGAACCGCCCTCGCAGATGACCCGGCACTGCGGTGGCCGGGAGGATGGCCGCCCCGTAGCCGTCGAAGGCCAGGGAGGCGATCAGGCGGACGCCGTCGAGCTCCATGGCGGGTCGCAGGACGATGCGGGCCGGGCCCGTGGCGCTGTCGATCTCCGCCCTGAGCGCAGTGCCCGGCGCCGGCAGGAGCAGCTCCACGTCCGAGAGCCTCTCCAGTGGGATCGAGGATTCGTCTCCGAGGAAGTGCCCCGGCGGCAGGACGGCCACGAGGTCCTCGTCGAAGAGCTGGGCCGCCATGATCTCGTCACCGCTCAAGGGAAAGGTGACCACCGCCAGGTCCAGCTGGCCCGAGGCCAGCTGCTGCTCGAGCTGGACACTGGAGCCTTCGGCGACGTTGAGGTGAATGTGCGGGTGACGCACCCGCAGGAGGTCGAAGAGCTGGGGCACCAGCCACCGTCCGGTGGTCCCGATCATGCCGAGGCGGACCGTCCCGATCACCTCCTCCCGAAGTGCCGTCACGTCGGACACCATGGCTTCGAGCTCGTTCATCACCTGCCGGGCCCGGGCGACGACGACCTCGCCCTCCTCGGTGAGGCGTCCCGAGGCCCGATCCACCAACTGCACTTCGAGTTCGCGCTCCAGGCGGGCCACGTGCGCCGAGACGTTGGATTGCACCGTGCCGATTGAGGTGGCGGCGGCGGAGAAACTGCCGGTGTCGGCGATGCCCAAGAGTGCTTGCAAATGTTTCAGTTCCGTGGGCCCGCTCCTCCCGAAGGTGCTTGCCAGAGTTGCACTGTCGATCACTATAACTGATGGAAAGTATCTGACAAAGCTGCTTGACTGATTGCCGGGATGCTGCCAAAATATCTCTCAGACCGCAGGGATTCGGAAGCCCCCCTCTGACCCTGATGAGTCTTGAGAAGGGATCGCTCCCCCCCAGCGATCCCTTCTCCTAATTGTGGCCCGATTTCGGGAGGCACTCCGTAGCCCTCCGACCAGCGATCGAACTGCTTTAGGCTCCCTACCGTGGCGAAGAGCGCCGTCTTCATCGACCTCGACCGCACCCTTCTGTGGCGGGCGTCGGGCCAGATCCTGAGCCGTGCCCTCGTGGAGGAAGGCGTGCTGCCTGAGGGTCGTTCACTCCCTGGCGACAAGATCCTGTACGCCGTCAACGACCGTTTGGGCGAGAACCTTTTCTCCATGGGTCTGGTGCGGGCGGCCGCCCGGGTGGCCCGCGGCTGGCGCCAGGAGCAGGTCCAGGCGGCCGGCCGGCGGGCGGTGTCCGCACTGAGCGCAATCGTCGCCCCCTTCGCCCCGCAGCGCCTGGCCTCCTTCCGGGCCGAGGGTCACCGGCTGGTGCTCTCCACGACGACACCGGTCGACATGATCGCCCCTTTCGCCGAGGCCATCGGCTTCGATGATCTGATCGCCACCGCATACGAGACCAAGGACGGCCGGTACACGGGCCGGCTCTACGAAGGCTTCGTCTGGGGGACGGGGAAGTTGCGCGCCGTGCGGGCTTGGGCCGATGAGCAACGCATGGACCTGGCCGACTGCCACGCCTGCAGCGACAGCATCTTCGACGTACCGCTGCTGTCGAGTGTGGGTTCGCCGCATGCCGTCAATCCCGATCCGTCGCTGACCGTCGTGGCCACGGCACGCCGCTGGCCGGTGGAACATTGGGACCGCCCCCCGGGCGTGCCCAGCATGGTGGGGTTGGAGCCGTACCACATGCTCCGTCCGTTCGTCCGTAAATTGCTCCTTCCCTTACGCGCGGTTCGACATCGCGGGCGTGGAGCACGTGCCCTCACGCGGCCCGGTGCTCCTGGCTTCGAACCACCGGAGCTACTTTGACGTGGCCGCGCTGGCCCTCGTGGCGCGCGACATCGGGCGTCCTGTGCGCTTCCTCGGCAAGAAGGAGATCTTCGGCGCGCCCGTCGTGGGGATGATTGCGCGCGCCATCGGCGGCATCCCCGTCGATCGTGGCAGCGGGTCCGGCCAGCCGCTGCGGGCGGCCGAGTCCGCGCTGAAGGCGGGTGAGGTCGTGATCGTCCTCCCACAGGGCACCATCCCTCGTGGGTACGACTTCTTCGACCCCGAGCTGCACGGCAAGACGGGGACGGCACGGCTGGCGGCCTCGACCGGTGCGACCGTCGTGCCCGTGGGGCTTTGGGGGACCGAGAAGGTGTGGCCGCGCTCGGCGCGGGTGCCCGACTTCACCCTCGTGCGCAACCCGCCCAAGGTCACGGTACGGGTGGGACGACCGGTGTCCCTGTCGCTCACCGACGCCAAGGCGGACACCGCCGCGATCATGGAGGCCATTCGCGCGCTGCTGCCACCCGAGTCGCGGGTGCGCCACGAGCCGACCGCTGAGGAGCTGGCTCGCAGCAAGCCCCCTCGGTGAGGGCACGGCTGGCCAGCGCCACCACGCGCGCCGTCAACGCCGCCTCGCGTCATCTCGGACGAGGCCAGGGAACCGTGGCGGGCGGCCGGGCTGGACTCCGCCTCGATCCCCGGCTGCTCGAGCACCTGAGCGCGGGACGCCAAGTCGCACTCGTCACGGGCACCAACGGGAAGACGACGACGACGCGGCTCCTCGTGATGGGTCTCGGCGCGACGGGTGACGCCGTGGTCAGCAACGAGACCGGTTCGAACATGCCCCCCGGCCACGTCGCCGCCCTGGTGGGGACGGACGCGCCTCGCGCCGTGCTCGAGACCGACGAGGTCTACCTGCCGCGGGTGCTCACGTCCACCGCGGCGGCCGCGGTGATCCTGTTGAACCTGTCGCGGGACCAGCTCGATCGGACCAACGAGGTGCGGATGGTCGCGGGACGCTGGCGGGCCGCGCTGGCGGCCGCGCCGCATACGCACGTCGTGGCCAACGCCGACGACCCGCTGGTGGCATGGGGAGCCGGGGCCGCCCGAGACGTGCACTGGGTGGCGGCCGGCCTCCGCTGGCAGCACGATGCGGTGGGCTGCCCGTCGTGCGAGGGCCGTATCGAGTTCACCGAGGGCGGCTGGTCGTGCGCGAACTGCGGCTTCGCCCGGCCGGTACCCGAGGCCACCCTGGTGGTGGCATCGGACGGTGCGGCCAGCGGCGAGTGGGCCGACGGCAGGAGCGCTCCGATACGGCTCGCGCTGCCCGGTCGCTTCAACCTTTCCAATGCTTTGATGGCCGCGGTGGCGGCCGAGGCCTGCGGCGTCGACGCGCTGGCCGCGCTGGTCGCCATGGAGTCCGTGCAGGAGGTCGCGGGCCGCTTCACCGTGCGCGCCTTCGGCGAGGCGCGGGCACGGCTGATGTTGGCCAAGAACCCGGCGGGCTGGGACGAGCTCCTCGACCTCGTGGCCGTTTCGGAGGCGCCGCTCGTCGTCAGCATCAACGCGCGGATCGCCGACGGGGCCGATCCGAGCTGGCTGTGGGACGTCCCCTACGAGCGCCTGGCCGGTCGTGCCGTGGTCGCCACCGGCGACCGCCGCCGCGACCTTTCGGTCCGCCTCCTCTACGGCGGCGTCGCGCACACCAGCGAGCCCGATCCGGTGCAGGCCGTCGTCAGCGCCGCCGGCGGATCGGACGGTGTCGTCGATGTCATCGGGAACTACACCGCGTTCCACGATCTACTCGGTGCGCCCTGATGGCCGTCCCGCTGCGCATCGCGGTCGTCTACCCCGACCTGCTGGGCACCTATGGTGACGGGGGCAACGGCCTCGTCCTGGCGCGGCGGGCCGAATGGCGCGGCTTCGAGGCCACCCTGCTGCAGGCCTCCTCCGACCGCCCGCTGCCCGAGGCCGACGTCTATTGCTTGGGCGGCGGGGAGGACGGACCCCAGGTACGCGCTGCCCGGACGCTGATCGACGACGGCATGCTGGCGCGTCGTGTGGAGGCCGGCGCCGTTGTCCTGGCCGTCTGCGCGGGGTTTCAAGTGGTGGGACGGCGTTTTCCCGGTGCCGCGGGCAGTGTCCACGAGGGCGTTGGACTGCTGGACATCGACACGGTCAAAGGTCCCGGGCCGCGGGCCGTGGGCGAAGTACTGGTCGAGGTGGATCCCTCGCCTCTCGGACCGCTGCCCGTCCTCACCGGCTTCGAGAACCACGGTGGGGCGACGTCGCTCGGGGACGGGACCCTCCCCCTGGGTCAGGTCCTCGCGGGCGTCGGCAACGGCGGCGGCGACGGGACTGAGGGCGCCGTGCAGGGCCGCGTGGTCGGGACATACCTCCACGGTCCCGTGTTGGCCCGCAACCCGGCCCTGGCCGACCACCTGCTCTCCTGGGCGCTCGGCGACACGCTCCTCGAACCGCTGGACGACGGGGCGTCGGAGAGCCTGCGCGAGGAGCGCCTCGCCGCGGTGGGGGGCAGGCGCCGGCAGCGCCGGCAGCGCCGGCAGAGCCGGCAGAGCCGGCAGCGCCGGCAGAAGTAGGACTCGGCCGGAGGCCGAAGCGACGGAAGGGACGGACTTCGATGCGGACGGTGCTCAACCTGCTGTGGCTGGTGTTCTCGGGTCTGTGGCTGGCCATCGGCTACGCGCTGGCCGGCCTCGTCCTGTGCCTCCTGATCATCACGATCCCCTTCGGCGTGGCCTGTTTCCGGCTCTCGGCGTTCGTGTTGTGGCCGTTCGGGCGAGCCGTGGTGCGCAAACCAGAGGCCGGCGCACCCTCCACCGTGGCCAATGTCCTCTGGTTCGTCCTGGCGGGACTGTGGATGGCGCTGGCCCACCTTGTGCTCGGCGCGCTTCTCTGCGTCACCATCATCGGCATCCCTCTCGGCCTCGGGAACTTCAAGCTCGCCGCGGTGGCGATCGCCCCACTGGGGAAGGAGATCGTTCCGACGAGTGATCCCCGTGCCCGGGCGGGGGCCATCGTCTTCTGACGCGGCGTCGTCCGCACACGCCGGACACCGGCTTCAGCCGGCTGGTCCGACGTCGAGCGTGAGGAAGTCCCGGGCGATCGGGGCGCGTTCGCTGCGAGCCTCGTGCGGCGTCCCGAAGTCCGTTGCTGTGGTGGCACGACAACCTGTCCTTTCCCATCGGGCACGCCATTCCATCGACACGACGGGCTGTGGGCGCCGCTCAAGTTGAACCTGCCGCGGGTAGCGCAGGCGGTCGGCCACTATGCCAAGGATGGGTCCCTTCCCGGAATGTCGGTCGGTTCTCGCCGATCCGCTCGACGTGGCGCTGTGCCTCGGATTGCAAGCCGCCCCTAGGACCGGATTCACATGGACCATGTCGTACGCCATGAGGCCCGGCTACGGGAGTTGTCAGTGACGCGGACACCCGCTCATGACTCGGCGCGCGTTGAAGCCTGTGGGCGGGGCCACGTGCACTGACGACGCCGATGTGTCCGAGCGCCGGGTCGCCGGGTGTGTTGAAGTCTCGTCCGAGTTAATCGTGTGCAGGTGCCGCTCATTGAGCGCGCGAGGCCGCCAGGGATGTCATGGCCGTTGGATTCTGCCTGGGGTGGCCGCGGCTCACCCCTCTACTGGCATCCCCGTGGTGAAACCCCAGCGCCCTGTTGGCATTGTGTTGTCATTTGCTTACCTGGTGTAATAAAGTCACCACAATTCCGAAGTTTCGGATCGTGACGTAGGGGGGTCCTTCATGGCCATGGTGCGTTTTCGAATCGGCCTGGCGTGCTTGGCGAGCGTGGTTTCCGCCGGCCTCCTCCCGATTGCGCTGACGGGCGGCGGTGTGGCGGGGGCGGCCACCGACCCGAGCATCGAGACCTGCGCGGGAACCTTGAGCGGGTCAACGTTCACGTTGACCTCCAACTGCGACGCGACGGCTCCGCTCACGGTCCCCGACGGTATGACCGTCAACGGCGCGGAACACACCATCACCGCCCACGACACCACACCTGGATCCTTCGACGGCGGAGTAGTGACCAGCGCCGGGACGTCAATGAACGTCGAGAACCTGACGATCATGGGCACCGGGTTCACAGACCCCAGCTGTGCGAGGGGGACATTGAACGGCCTTTTCTTCAACGGTGCGGGCGGCTCGGTGACCAACGTCACTATCACGGGCATAACGGAGAACAACACTTGTGCAGTCGGACGGGCGATCGTGGCCACCGGAACTGCTGGTCAGACTCTCACGATCACCGGCACGACCGTCAGCGGCTACCAGAAGAACGGGATCCAGGCGTCGGGGATGACCATGAACATTTCGGACAGCACCATGGGACCGCCAGGGTCCAACCCGGGTCTCGGTCAGAACGGACTGGTGTACCAAGCTGGTGCCACGGGCACGACCGCCGGCAGCACCATCTTCGGCAATGGCTTCGGCAATGCCAGCAACGCAAACGCGGCGGTGCTGCTGTTCGGGGCGACAAACGTCACCTTGACGGGCGATACGACCACGGGCGCGGGAACTGACGTCGGCGTGAATGTGACCTCCGCCAGTACTGGCGCGATCATCGACCGAAATCAGATCGGACGGACCGCCCCCGACGGGCCCGACAGTTTCGGCCTGGGAGTGGACGTGGATCCCGATTCGTCGGCCACGGTGACCTGCAACTCTTTCAGCGGCTGGAAGACCGACTTAGAGGGAGTGCCGGCGCAACCGGTCTGTGTGACCACTACCACCGAGCCCACCGGCATTGTCGGCAGCCCCTACTCCATGACTCTCAGCGCCGTCGGGGGGACACCGCCCTACAGCTGGTCGCTGGTGTCGGGATCACTCCCGCCCGGCCTGGCCTTGTCCCCGACCGGAACCATCGGCGGCACCCCCACCGTCGCGGGCACCTTCGCGTTCGAGGTGAAGGCCACCGACTCAGTTGGTGGCACCTCCACCCAGGCGTTGACGATCACGATCAGCGCGCCGGGTTACTCGCTCACAGCGGCAGACGGCGGAGTGTTCACCTTCGGTGCCGTCGCCTTCCACGGCTCCATGGGCGGCACCCGGCTCAACGCGCCAGTGGTCGGCATCGCCAGCACGCCCGCAGGCGGTTACTGGCTGGCCGCCTCTGACGGCGGCATATTTTCCTTTGGGGCGCCCTTCTACGGCTCCATGGGTGGGATTCCGCTGAACTCGCCAATCGTCGGCATCGCTGCGACGCCCGATGGCGGCGGCTACTACCTGGTCGCCGCGGACGGCGGCGTGTTCACCTTCGGTGATGCCCACTTCCAAGGCTCCATGGGCGGCGCGGCGCTCAACAAGCCAATGGTCGGCATCGCCGCCACGCCGGACAACCAGGGCTACTACCTGGTGGCGACAGACGGCGGCGTGTTCACCTTCGGCGACGCCCACTTCCAAGGCTCCATGGGCGGCAAGCCGCTCAACAAACCGGTGGCGGGCATCGCCGTGGATGCCGCTAGCCATGGCTACTGGCTGGTCGCAGCAGACGGCGGGGTCTTCAGTTTCGGTGCTCCCTTCCTCGGCTCCACCGGCAGTATCCACCTGAATGCCCCGGTGGTCGGTATGGCCGCCACCGCCACCGGCGGCGGGTACCGTTTCGTAGCCACCGACGGCGGCATCTTCAGCTTCGGAGCCGCTCCTTATCTGGGATCGATGGGAGGGACGCCGCTCAACAAACCGGTGGTGGGCATGAGTTCGACAGGAGCCTGAGCCGAAGGGGATCGTTTTCGTCGAGTGATCCCGGCGCCCGGGCGGGGGACAACGTCTCCTGACGCAGCGCTTGGTGGCGCCCGCCGGGGGAGCCCGCCTCCGGCACCCCGTTACACGGTGGCCAGCACGATCTCGGTGTCGCCCGGCCAGTCCCAGAACAGCCCGGCTGGTGAGCGTTCGAGCAACAGCGCCCGCACGGCGGCCTCGAAGGACGCTCGACGTGAGCCGAAGCGGCGCGGTGCAGCGTACGACGTGGAGTAGTAGCCCGCGAGCACCGAGTCCATGCTGCGCACGATGTCGGGCCGTCCGGCTGCGTACACCGTCCGGCAGACAGCGAAGCGGGACGCTCGGACGTCGCCTTCGTGGAGATGTGGCGTCGAGCGTCGAGCTTGCGGGCCCGGTCCGGGGTCGGCATCGTCGTCGACGAACTGCCCGACGAGGTCCACGATCTCCTTCTCCGGGATCCGCGGCAGCCCCGGCCCAGCCGGTTCGGGCCGCCCCTGCGCACGGTGGCCGATCAACGCGACCGCGCCCCCTGGCTCCAGCAACCGGTGCACGGCATTCAGCACTGGCACGCCGGCTGTCCAATGGTAGGACTGGCCGAAGGTGACCAATCGGCAGGGGGCCAGCTCGAGTTCCCCGAGTGCTTCTGCTGTCCCCTGGACCCAGCGCAGACCGGAGAGTCCCGCTTCCTCACCCCGCCTCCGGCCTTCAGCGAGCATGCCGGAATCCGGATCGACGCCCACGCACTCGGCGAACGCCGGGGCCAGCTCGACCGTGAGCGCGCCCGGGCCGCAGCCGACGTCGAGGAGGAGCCCGCTTCCGTTCAGGCCCAGCTCGCGGCGAAGGACGGGCAGGAGCTGGCGGGAGTAGGGCGGCCGGCCCACCATGTAGTACGGCGAAGCTTCACGGAACGCGTCGGCCATCGGAGCAGCTCAGTAAGCCGGGCCGACTTCGAGCGTGAGGAGATCCCGGGCGAGGACGACCGGGCCGTCGAAGTGTCCACTCGCCAGCGCGATCCACTCGGGCTCGGTGCCCGGTTGAGGCGCGGGGACCAGGTGGGTGAGGACGAGGGTCCCCACTCCGTTGCGCGCCGCGGTGCGCGCCGCATCTTCGACCGAGGAGTGGTAGTCGAGTACGTCGAGCAGCCGGGGCAGGCCGATCGGCTCGATCAGGTCGGGCCGCACAACCGTGTGCACGAGCATGTCCGCTCCGGCACACAGCTCGTCCAGTCCCTCGCAGGGGACCGTGTCACCGGCGATGACCACAGATGCCCCGCCCTCTTCGACTCGGAATCCGACCGTTGGTCGGACCGGTGCATGGTCGGTGGGCGCGGCCGTGACGCGGACCGGTCCGTCCTCGAAGACCACGCCGCGTTCGCATTCGACCACATCCGCCGACGGCCGCCACTGCAGGTCGTCATGATGGGTCAAGCGGTAGCCGATGTCGAGCTCGAGCATCGCATCGGTGGCCGCCAGGAGTGACGCCGCGCCGACCGGACCGTACACGGCGAGGGGATGAGGTTGGAACGACGTGATCCAGCGCGACGTGATGATGTCGTTGAGATCGGTGGTGTGGTCGCTGTGCAGATGGGTCAGAAAGAGCCCTCGCAGGGCTCCCGCGGCCGATCCCGCGCCGGCGGCGCGTATGAGCACGCCGCGCCCGCAATCGAAGAGAAGGTCGCCGGCTCCGGTGCGTACGAGGGTCGACGGCCCGGCGCGTTCCGGATCGGGAAGCGGACTGCCACTGCCGAGGATGATGGTCTGCATCGGGTTGCCTCCTGGATGCGGGATCGCAGCGAACCCTAGAGGGCGCGGCCGCGGGCGGCCTGCCACCGTTGCTACCATGCCGCCGCGGTCAGGACGTCGGGGAGGAGCTCTCGTGTCGAAGTGGAGCGAGGTCGACGTGCGGGCGCTGCTCGGTGAGCTGGGTCGGCACGGCTTCGGAGGGATCAACCCCGACGAGGAGCAGCTGCGGTCCCTGCTGCGGTCAGGCGAGGACGGGCCGCTGCAGTTCGTCAACCTCCTCTCATACCGTGCTCGTGCCGCCTACCCGGACGGGCATGAGCTGGCGTTCGCCGGTCTCACCGGCGCCGAGGCCTACGGCCGCTACGGGGTGGTGGCGCTCGACCACGTCGTCCGACGAGGGGGATTGCTCACGCTCTACAACGACGTGGTCCAGGTCCTGATCGGCCACACCCGGCACTGGGACCAGATCGCCGTCATGCAGTATCCCGGGATCGACGCCTTCATCGACATGGTCCGGGACCCCGACTATCAGGCCGGCCTGGTCCACCGCGATGCAGGCCTGGCTGAGACGACGATTCTCGTCTCCCGCTCCCTGCTCTGACCTCGTCACACACGCGAGCTGCGATCCGCCGGCCGGATGCACACGATCCAACCTGTCGGGTGAGGGCCGCCGGCAGATGGACACCTCTCACGGGAGTCCGTCATTGATGCTGTCACGTGCCGGACTGAAGGGCAGTCAGTCGGTCAGCGGGGCCACCCGGTGCCCCGCCCCCGCGTGGGCGGCTCGTCGAGAGCCCAGGCCCGACGCCAAGGGGATCCCACCGGCCCGCGGTGCGCGTTCTCCGAACCTTCGAGCGGAGCCACGGCGCTGACGGCGCGCCTGGCCTGCCACCAGTCGGAGTGCACCTCCCGTGCCAGTGTGGCGACCGCCGCCTCGACCCGGTCCGAGAAGCGATGGGCGTTCTCACCTTCGTCCGGCGCCATCGGCGCTCCGAAGAGCACGGCGATGGGGGAGCGGCGCAGGCGACCGCCCCGTCGGCCCTCGGTGCCGGACCCGCCGGGAGCGCGTGCCCCGGGGTCCGCCGTCTTGGGCAGCACGTGCCGCGTCCCGTGGAGATACACCGGCACCACGGGGCGGCCCGTACGTCGGGCCAAGTAGGCGGCGCCACCTCGGAACGGCTGCGTCCAGCCGTCCGGTGACCGGCCGCCCTCGGGGAAGATCACCAGGCTCCAACCGTCCTCGAGCAGTTCGGCCGCGGTGTCGGCCGACTTGCGGTTCACCTTGCTGCGCTCGATCGGGATCGCGGCCAACGCGAACGACCACAGGACCGACTTCCAGGTGCGGTCGAAGAAGTAGTCCGAGGCCGCCGCGACGACCGTCCGGTGGCGGAAGTCGACCGGCAGTGTCGTGAGCAACAGCGGCGTGTCGATGTGGCTGGCATGGTTGGCCGCGAAGATCACCGGCCCCTCGGTGTGTTGGAGGTGCTCGAGACCCCGCACAGTCGCCGGCGCCAGCAGCCTGGCGGTCGGCCGTGTGACAGTGTCCATGACCATGGCGCGGGCGAGCCGGACGGGGTAGCGGCGCGACCATTCGTGGTCGTAGTCGAGCCCGACCTTGCGCTCGGGATCGGGCCGCTCGAGCGATGTCGGCCACGAAGGGGCGGCGAGGGGGAAGCGCGCGGAGCGCACCCGGCCGAGGAGTCCGGAGCCCGTCATCAGTGCACGTCGGACATGAAGATGGGTGGGTTGTGCATGTGCGTCAGGGTGGGGGAGGGTCCGACGACGTCGGAGGCGATCTCGAGCGCGTCGTCGAGCGAGCTCGCCGGTGAGAAGCCGAGTCGCCGAACGGCCTTGGTGTCCCCGCCGACGACGATGACCCGTCCCAGGTGCGCCAGCGCGTGTGCGCACCAGTACCACATGTAGAAGGGGTGCACGCCGTGGTAGGCGTGTCCCGTCCGGTAGAGGTGCACGTACCAGGGGTCGGTCGCGAAGGACTCCTCGAACTCCTTGTGCATCTGCACGGGATCCACCGTCTGGGTCAGCACCTGCTCGTAGAAGTCGATGTAGCTCGGGTGGTGGCCGGGGTGGAACTCGGGCCGCGTCGGGTGCTTCATGATCACGACGCCGCCCTCCCGCACGAGGGGTCTGCCGCGGTACATGTTGAAGAAGTAGCCGAGCCCGAGGCAGGCCACCAGGATGGGGTTCATGATGGAGTTCACGTTGTAGGGGCAGATGTAGGGCAATCCCATGGTGAGGATGTCGGTCTGGCCCTCGACGTCGACACCCTGCTGGGCCCAGACGTTGGCCGTCGTGATCGCATGGACGGCCTCCACCTCGCCCGCCTGCACCGAGGTCAGGGCGTGGGGGGATCGGATCGAGTGAAAGACCTGGCGGGCGAGATGCGGCGGCATCGTCGACAAGGCCTTCGATGTGGCGGCGTATGTCGCACGATCGCGCAGCGACCACTCCCACTCCCGCTTCTGCAGGAACAGGAAATTCGACGGGAAGGTGTGGTTGTTGAGCGTCGTCTCGATCTGGAAGATCTTCACCCCCGACTCGGCGATGAGGCGGCCCATGCGCCAGTTCGAGGAGTGCAATTCGGAGGACGGTTGGTCCATGAACGACTTCGAGTGGCGCATCGTCTGCGGGTTGTGGTGGTGGCGCAGGCTGCGATAGCTGGCCAGGCCCGTGGCCACGCTCTTGTGTCCGCCGTCCATGGCGACCAGGTTGATGTTGACGTAGACGAGCAGGTCCGAGGTGGCCGCCCGCTTGTTGATCTCCACCTCCTCGCCCTGGTCGGTCTCGCCGATGAAGAGGAGGTTGTCCGGGTCCTCGGCGTCGTGCTGGGTCAGGAGGCCGTGGGGGGCAAAGGCGTCGTACACCCGGTCGCCCAGGGCGTGGCGCAGCTCCTGCTCGGTCATGCGGCGGTGCAGGGCCAGCGCAGCCATCAGCTCCACGTCGTCGACACCGGCCTCCGCCGCCATGTCGAGCACGGTCTCGATCACCATCTGGCGGATATCGGGTGCCTCCATCGGCGGCAGCGGGAGCGAGACGTCGTCGAAGCAGACGGTCAGCTTCATGCCCGGCCGCAGGAGCGCGGGCAACGGGTCGCGGTCGCCCTCGGGGTGGAGCAGGGCGTGGCGGATGGCACGGTAGGGATCCTCGATGGCCTTCATGGGCTCGGGGGCGTAGATGACGCGGCTGCCCTCGGGCAGCGTCTCGAGGGCGAAGCCCTCGCCGCTCCAGAAGAGCGTCGGTGGCGTCGAGCTGTCCACCTCGAGGACGAAGCCTGGGCGGCGACTCATCGGATCGGTCCTTTCCGTACGTCGAATGCGATCTTGACCGCCCCGCGGCGGCCGGCGCCGCCGGCGTGGGCGACGGCGTCCTCGAAGCGGGCCAGGGGGTAGGTGGCCGAGACCAGGCGCCCGGTCTGCTGCGCCGCGGCCACGTCGAAGGCCAGCGAGAAGGTCGAAACGGCGTCGTGGACGCCGGGCTGGCCTTCGGTCCCGTAGGCGTACGCCCCGGCCAACCGGACCTCCCGGTGCCACAGCGGCGCCAGGTCCACGGTCACTCTGCCCGGCATCCCGACCAGAGCCACGGTGCCCTTCGGACGCACCATGGCCAGAGACTGCGCGATCGAATCGGGGCTCCCGACGCAATCGATCACCACGTCCGCTCCGCCCGAGAGTGTCGCGGTCATCCCCGATGCGCCGCCGTAGGACAGCGAACGCGAATGGCGGCGCACCGCGCGCGCCAGTTGATCGGGCGGGAGTGCCTCCGTGCAGCCCAGCAGGCGGGCCAGGCTCTGCTGATGGGCGTAGCGCGCCCCGACGAGCACGGCTGACGGCGTCGGGGAACGCCCCACCCCGGCGAGGTGGCTCAGGGCGGCGGTCACGAGCAGGCCCAGTGTGCCCGCCCCGACGATCGCCACCACGTCGCCGTCAGCGATTGGAGCCCCGAGCGCGGCGTGCACTGCGCAGGCCACCGGCTCGACCGTGACGGCGTCCTCATCGCTGAGCCCGTCGGGCACCGCGTAGAGCTGGCTGGAGTGCGCGACGAGTCCCGAGCTCGACCAGCCGCCTCCGGTGTCGGCACAGAAGCCTGTTTGCAGACCGGGGCGGATGTGCCCGAAGGCGACATAGCCACAGTTCCCCACCAGCCCGGCTTGGCAGGCAGGGCACGGCGGTTCGATGCCACGGGCCGCGCAGCCGAGCACAGGTTGCAGCACCACCCGGCTGCCGGCGGACAGCGCCGCGCCCTCGGCGCCGGTGGCATCTTCGGTCAGCGTTCCGACGACCTCGTGGCCGGGCACGAAGGGAAAGGAGACGATGTCCTCGAAGTAGCGCGAGCTGCGGCCGTCCAGCGTGGCCAGGTCGGACCCACAGATTCCCGACAGGATGGGATCGACGTGCACCCAACCGGCCGCCGGCGCCACGGGAGCGTCGCGCTCGACCAGGCGCAGCGGTCCCACCCCCGCGCCCCGTCCCGAGCCGAAGGACGACACGACACGCGCCGCCGCGAACCGGGGCAGCGACCGCTCGAACAGCAGCGTGCTCACCGGCCCATGACCGCCTTGGGCTGCTTGACGTCGAAGGGTCCCAGCGGGAGCGGGCGGTGCGAGCCGCCCTCCGCCTTGGCCCAGTGCTCCACGTGCCAGCCCCGGCGCCGGGCGATGGCCGAGAGCCGGGACTCGGGGTTCACCGCCACCGGGAAGCCGACGGCTTCGAGCATGGCCAGGTCACTGGCCGAGTCGGCGTACGCCACGGATTCCTCGAGCGAGAGGCCGTGCTGGTCTGCGTAGTCGGCCAGCACCAGGGCCCGCGCTTCGCCGATGGGCGGCAGCGTCGTCAGGTGGCCCGTCAGGCGGCCGTCACGGGACTCCATGACCGCGCACACGATGTCGTCGAAGAGCGGCCGTATCGGCTCAATGATGAAGTCGAGCGCTCCCGTAATGAGCAGCGTCCGGTGGCCGGCGGCTCGGTGCGCCCGCACACGGGCGAACCCCTCGGGGAAGGACCGGGTGATCAGCTGGCGGTGGAAGAGCTCCCACGAGTCCTCCCGCAACCGATCGAGTGGCGCGTCCTCGAAGCGCCGGTAGAAGGAGCGCAGGAAGTCACCGCGGTCGCGTCGGTCCAGCGCCAGCAGCGAAGGGGCCTGCCGGAGGAGATCCGCGACGAAGTGAGCCCGTCGTGACGGCGACAGGTGGCGGCTGGCGAGCCACGCGTAGGTGTCGACGACGTTGGAGGACATCAGCGTGTGCTCGAGGTCGAACACGGCGAGGTGCCGTTCCGGCGCCAGGATGGCCCGGCGCTGCCGGTCCGGCCGCTTGTCCACCACCGACCGGCCGGGCTTCGTGCGCACCCGGGTGTGCTCGAGTACCGAAGGCAGGTGGATCTCGTGGACGTAATGGTCCCAGTCGATCGCGCCTGGATCGAACTCGAAGCGCCCGTGGTCGTCGGCGTCGCCTGCCGCCCACAGTTCCATCAGGTTGTCCACCCGGTAGCGCGCATCGGTCTCTGTGTAGGCGCCGTACAGCTCGACGTAGCCGAGGGCTCGCTTGGCCAACGCGTGTCTGTCCTCCATGCGGGCGGCCAGCTGCGCCTGCTTGCCTCGGATCGGCAAGGCAGTGATCACCTTTTCCACGAACGTCATGGCGGCATCGGCGCGTTTGAGTTGTCGCTGGACCCGCCCCCGGCCCGGGAAGGACCATTCCGGCACGTTGATGGGCTGGCCTCGCTCGTCGTAGAGGGGATTGCGGCTGAAGAAGTCTTCCGACAGCTCGACGAGGTGCCCATAGCGCAACGGGTTCCGCACCCCCGAGGCGACGTGGTACACCTTCGGCCGCCCCTTCTCCGGGCCCCGCGCCGCCACGGCCAGGATGGCCGCAACCACGAGGTCGACGGGGATCACGTCCACGATGCCCTCGGGCACGCCGGGGAATTCGCGGAGCAAGCCACGGGCATAGGACACGATGATGGGTTCCGCCATCCGGAAGCCGCGGATCCAGCCGGGCCGAGGTTCCGCCAGCGCGGACTCAATGATCGAAGGCCGTACCAGCGTGATCGGCACGCGGCCTTCCCACTGCTCGACGAGGGCCCGCTCGCCGAGTGCCTTCGTGAACGGATAGGCGTCAGGCCACCCCAGCGAGAGCGCGCGCGCCGTGCCGGCCGACACCAGCCCGCTGCTCACCCATTCGTCGCGGAGTTTCTCGGCCTTCGAGGCGATCAGGTGATCGCCGGCGGCGCCGATGTCCGCGCGCGCCTGCTTGGTGAACGCGCGCAGCCTGTCGGGTTTGCGCGACTCGGCTTCCAAGTCGTCGCGCAGGCGTCGGGCCGAGGTCACCTCGGCTTCCCACGGGACATCGAGTGTGAAGCGGTTCTCGCTGAGCAGCTCCTCTTTGGCCTCGCCTTGGTGGGTGCTGGCGACGTACGCGGTCGAGACCGCGACGAGATGTGCGGCCGATCCGGTTTCTGCGATGGCGGCCGCCACCCGGGACGGGCCGAGAAGGTTGATCTCGACGGCCTGAGTCAGTGGAGCGTCGAAGGAGACGGTGGCCGCCGAGTGGATGACCACGTCCGCCGCGGTCAACGCGCCGCGCCCCTCCTCGTCCAGCCCGAGGCCGTCGCGGCTCACATCGCCGGCGACGGCGTGGACTCGGCGCGCTACCTCCCCCCCGAAGCCGTCTCCAAGCTCCGCGCGCAAGCGGTCGAAGCAGTCGTTCTTGATCACCTCGCGGGCGAGTCGGGCGGCGGCATCGGCTCGGCGCCCGGGCCGCACGAGCACCGTCACGTCGGCATCCGGGACGCAGCGGAGGATGCGCTCGACCAGGGCGGTGCCGAGAAACCCTGTGGCGCCGGTGATGAAGAAGCGTTTCCCACGGAGAACCCGCTCAATGGGCATCAGAAATGTCTACCACCGCTCGCCGATTCTGTCTACCATTTGGTAAGTGCCC
Source organism: uncultured Acidimicrobiaceae bacterium (assembly GCA_963736515.1). Taxonomy (GTDB): domain Bacteria; phylum Actinomycetota; class Acidimicrobiia; order Acidimicrobiales; family RAAP-2; genus Bog-473. The sequence continues at coordinate 174,897 of CAVTPE010000019.1, forward strand.
AGCTCGACGACCAAGGACCGCATCCTGGACGCCGCCCTCGCCTCTTTCGCCAGCAGGGGGTACGAGGCAACGTCCCTCGATGCCGTCGGGAAGGGGCTCGACCTGACGAAGCAGTCGATCCTCTACTGGTTCCCGTCCAAGGATGCTCTGTTGGAGGCGGTGATAGCCCGCAGTGCGAATGATCTTTCGTCGGCCCTTGAGACGGCCCTTCGGGGAGCTGGAAAGGGTTGGGAGCGGATCGAAGCCGTCGTGCGCTCGGTGTTCCGCTTGGCCGCACGCCAGCCGGACCTGCTCGGGTTCCTCCGCGAGGTCGGGCGGCTGGGGCCTCCGGCGGCGACGCAGATGACCATCGCCCTCGAACCTCTGGTGCAGCGGGCCTCGTCGTTCTTGGAGGCGGAGATGGACGCCGGTGCCATGCGTCGCCACGATCCCCGGCTGTTGTTGTTGGCCATCTACTCCACGGTCATCGGCATGGTCACGGAAGTCGAGGTGCTGCGGGCATTGGGGGAGGAGCCCTCGGCTCGCTCGCTGGTGCGCCGCCGAACCGACGCACTCCGGTTGCTGCGGTCGGCGCTCCTGATCGAGCCGCCCAGCTGACGTCGCTCGGCTCCGCTCGATGTCGCTGACCGTTTACTCAGTCGCCTTCGGGATCTTCTTCCGAGGCGGCGCCTTTGGCGTGTAGCGCTTGCTGGCGCTCGGCGGCTTCCGGACGTCCGGGTTCGAGGTCGCCTTGGATGTCGATCGAGTGGTGGCCTTCCGATCCCGTCCCCGCGGGCGAGCCGCAGCCTCCCTGGCGATCGTCTTGGAATTCGTAGTGCCGTATTTGTTGATACGCCAGGCCCGCAGCATGAGCCAACCGCCGAGGAGGATGAAGGCGAATCCGACTGGTCCGAGGAAGATCGTGAAAGCGAAGCCGATCAGGAAGAAGGCGAACGTAAGGAGGGTGCGTTTTCCTTTCCACAGGGATACGAACCCGATGGCGCAGAGCACCAAGATGAGGCCCCCGAGCAATTTGGCGTCGGGAGCGACAGCGATGGTGTTCTTTCCCGCTTTGGTGACTTTGTTGTCAGCGATGAAGTACGCAGGGATGGCGATGCCGGCAACGGTGGCCAGCACCAGCCCCGCCAGGGACCATTTGGCCTCCAGGGGGTTCAGGGTGGACATCACCGCTTTGCGCTCCTCGGGCGGGATGATTTCGCCGGGATCCGTTCTCACGTCGGATCCCTTCGCAGTCGCCGGCCCGGTGAAGGCACCCTTGATGCGGGCGCTCCAGGTCTGCAGGTTGCTGGAGCCGTTTCCGATGGGCGACATGTCGGTTCCAGGGTATCGGGGCCGATGGAGTGCCCAAAATCACCCGGACCCGCAGGATGGCTGGGTTCACGCAGGCTACGGTTGTGATTCGGCAATCCGCCAGGGCGCTTAGCTCAGCTGGTTAGAGCGCAGCCTTCACACGGCTGAGGTCGTGGGTTCGAGTCCCGCAGCGCCCACTGTTTTCGCCCTGGTCAGCGAGTTGCGCGTCGCTGACACTCTCGTCACGGTCGTCCGGCGTGCGCGCTACGTGCGCGAACGAAATCGTTTTTTCGCGCGCAGTGGAAGAGTCGTCGCCGTCGTTCGCGACCTCAGCCGTTGCCCGAGTGCCCTCCGCCAATGCGTCGAGTGCGTCGTTCAGACGTTGCTCGGAACCCGGCAGCAGATGGCCGTAGCGGTCGAGCGTGAAGCTCACCGACGTGTGTCCCGCTCGCGCCGCCACCTCCTTCGGGTTCGCCCCGGCGGCCATCCACAACGCCACCGCTGTGTGCCGCAGGTCGTGCGGACGGAGGTGTGCGAGCCCCGCCTTGCGCACGGCGGGAGCCCAGAAGCGCTGGCGCCAGATGTTGAGCTGCACGGGGCCACCTTCGGGTGCGGTGAAGACGAGGTCGTCGGGCTGACGGCCGTAGGCGCGCAGGTGTTCGGCCAGCGGGTCGGCCGCCACCCGGGGGAGTGGGACGCTGCGATGGCCGGCCCGGGTCTTGGGCGGCCCGAAGTAGGGATGGCCACCGACATCTACCACCGTCTCGGCGATGGTGACCGTACGGCGCAGCGGATCCACCCGCTTGGCCCGCAACCCGAAGAGCTCGCCGGCTCGCAGTCCGCCGTAGGCGGCAAGCAGGACGGTCGCTCGGTAGCGCGGGTCCATGGCGTCGGCCAGCGCCATCACCTCGCTCGGATCGAGGAAGCGCATCTCCACTCGCTCAATGCGGGGCAGCCGTACGCCGTCGCACGGCGACTTCGGAAGGTAGCCCGCCTGCACGGCCGAGCGCATGATCTTGCCGAGGAGCTGGGCCGCCTTGGTCGTGGTCGACGGCGCGAGCCCCGACGCACTGAGCTCGGCCACCCATGACCGCACCATCATGTGGTCGATCTCGCCGAGCTCGAGCGACCCGAAGCGGGGCAGGACGTAGCGCTGGAGGTACCCGAGGTCACGGGCCTTTGTCGATGGTCGCAGGTCGACGATGGTCGCCTTCCACTCCTCGGCCCAGTCGGCGAAGCCAATCTGGGCGCCCCAAGGATCGATCCAGCTGCCCCGCCGGATCTGGGTCTCCATCGCCGCCAGGTAGGCGTTGGCGTCGGCCTTGGTGAGCAGTGTGACCTCGGCGATGTGGCGGCGGCCGAGGTGCCAGTAGCTGGCCTGCCATCTGCCCGAAGGAAGCTTCCGCACCGATCCGAACTGTCGTCGTTTCATCGCAGCATCACTCCGTTCCTCGTTGCTCCGAGATGCTCCGTGTCCTGCACTGTCCGGCAGTACCACTCCTCGTTGCCGATCCGGCGCTCCTCGTGCCGCTGCCGCTGTTGGCTCTCGGCCCACAGGGCCTCTCCCCGGTTGGCCCAACCGATCCCGACCGCATGCCACCTGCGTACGAAGACCGGCGTACGAAAGAACGGTCGGGGAGAACCTGACCGTCGCCGTCATCGGCCGTCACTGCCACCCTTGCCGCGCCGTCATCGGGCCCGTCGACCGTTCTGCCGGTTCGCCTCACGCCAGGCGATCCGGGCCTCCTTCAGGGCGCCGAAGCTGGTGGAGTAGCGGTGGGACTTGGACAGGAAGTGACCGCCGTAGCCGAGACCGTGGGCGTGGCGGCGGAGGTGGAACGACTCGAAGGCCTCGTCGCCACCGAGCGCCCACGCCACCTCGACCATACGGCGAAGGTGCGGGGGGAGCGTGCGGCGGGCCAGGTCCTCCTCCGAGACGATGCGGGCGTCAAGGGCTCCGCCTCCGTCGGAGCTCTTGGTGGCGTACTTGGCCACGTAGCCCGCCACCTGCTGGGCCCGTTGGCCGGTCGAGCGGTCGAGGACCTGGACGTCGACCTGGTTGCCCCAACGGGCGACGCCCAGCGGATGGGCTAGGGAGACCGTTCGGGCGGCGGACAGCGCAGCCTCGGCCAGATCCCCGGATTCGAGCGGTGGCGGCTCCCCGTCGACACCATCGGCGCGAATCACGGCGTGCAGGTGCACGACGCCTCGTCGTTGGTACTCCGCCACTCGAAGGAATGACAAGCGGATTCGTTCTTTGGTCTCACGCTGTGACCATCCGAGCGTGCCGGCCAGGCGGCGCAACACGTAAATGGTGGTTCGCCGCCACAGCTCTGGGGTGGAGGCGTTCTGCAGGACGGCGCCGGCGAAGTCGTAGCAGTCCACGCAGAACGGTGAACCGACAATGGCATTGCCCTCGTCATGATGCACCGAGCACGAGAGCGCCCGGCCGTGCAAACAGCGAGCCGTCGGGGGGTGGCAGGGATGGCGGCCGGACGAGTGGACCGGACCGAAGCTCGGGGCGGTCAGCGTGAGCAGGACGGCGGGTCGTTCGGCCACCGACTCATCTATGCCCTTGCCGCCGATCAACCCGGCCCGGACCAAATGCCGGGCGTCCCCTCGATAGACGGCGGCACACGCCGGGCACCGAGTCTCGCGTCGGGTTCCACAGGCTTTGAGGAACACTCCGTCGGGGAGTCCACCTGTCGTGAAGACCCGCACCCGCTCGTCACCCGTGCGGGCGATGACGGATCCCCGGAGGCGGATGGGATGGCGGCACCAGCCGCACCCTTCGCCTTGGGCGGTGAAGCCGTCGAGCTGGTCGGCTCGGAGCCGGCGACCGACGGCCCGTAACGCTTCCCAATCGTCCGCATGCAGGTCTGGTGGCGACATGCCGAGCAGGGTGCACCCTCGGTGTGACAGCTGTCAAGCATCGTCGCAGCTCAAAGGCGTAAACAGCGCGTACGAGCGCCCACGCACACATACCAACGAGTACTGGCATGCACCAGCGGATAATGAAGTTATCCACAGAAATTTTCGGGCTGACCGGCAAAGGGCGCTTCGGGGCTCTCGATGCATACCAAGGCAGCCCCGGGCGCCATGCTCCCGAGGTCCGGGTGACCTGAAAGGACGGAGACGGGTTGTGAGGAGTTCCTCTACCCAGTCAAGGAGCCGAGCCGGAAGCGATCGACGGAGCCATGCAGTACTGACCCGCCCATCCACTCGGTCGCCGGCCCTGGGCCGGCGCCGGCCTTCAGCCTGCGCCGGCCAAGATCGTCACCAATGGAGATCCGTCACCCACGGCGGCGTGTCGGGATTGCGGCAGCACGGACTGTCGGCCCTCTCGCATCCGATCTTCGTTGCCGACCAACCGGCACGGAACCTCGGTCTGGCGTGCAGCACCTCTGTTCCAGACGACCCCAGGGTGGCATCCAGGCCGGCCGCTGGGCGCCCGGCCAACTCATTGTGGGACTTCGGACGTAGTCACGCCGCAGCCGTCAAGGGCCGCTTCGCTGGCCTTCGGCCTCCCTTGATGACCGCCGCTGATCACGTGCTCGAGACTCCTGTCCCCGTACTGCGCATTACCCATGTAACCCCTGCCCCCTAACGGCACTTTCGGGCTACTCAGGAGAGCGTGAGCGGCCAGCACGCACCCGGCATTATCTTGCGGTGGATGAGGGGGTCCTCATGACCGAGCCAGTCAATGAGATCAAGGCCCTGCGCGCCGAACGGGGCGAGCTACGAGAAAGACTGTTCCGCATCACGGGGACGCTGGGTGGAGCCGTGTCACAGATCCTGTGGTATTACGCGGTGTCATCGGTTCCAGAGGATCTGGCTCGCACGATCGATGACCGGATCGCCCCGGTGCGTTGGGCTACTGGTTGGGAGCCATACGTAGACCGGACTCGCGGTTATGAGCCAGACGGAACTGCTGAAGAGAGGCGCGCCCGGAGGGGGCTGCCGCTTGGCCCACACCCGCACGAGGAGCTGCTGTTTCGAACGAATCTGGACCTATTCGACCTCGAAACCCTGCGGTCTGAACGGGACGAACTGCAAGAGGCGCTGGAGTACCACATCGGTCTGCGCCAGGTGGCAATCTCAAACATGTTTGTACTGTATGAGGCCGCTCCTGAGAGAGTGCGACGCCACCAACATGACCGCATGGCACGCGTCATGCGCAGTTTTGGTCGGCCGCCATACGACGACGGCCATCGCAATGTCGATAAGGCCGAGGTTACCGACGTACTACTGGGGAATCTGGCCCCTCCGATTGCTGTGGTTACCTCGGACGGCATTCCTCGATGGCTCGACGGGTGGTTTACTAACACGGAGTACGAGCGCTATTGCGGTATGGCAACCCAAGAGGCCGTTGAGGAGGCGGAGCGAGATGGGATCGTTGACGTTCGGTTGATCGCCATCCCGTTTGAACCACCATTTCACTTCGATTACAAGCCCGGAAGACTCAATCTTGCAATCTCAGAAGAACGGGTGATTCGGGCCGACTGCTTTTAAAATGCCCAACCCTCGGGTGCCTCAGTACGCCGGCTGTGGGCGTCACAGGAGCAGGGACCCACCGGTAGCCTGTCGCTTGATGACGCCAGGCCACACGATCAACATCGCCCCAACCGCCTCTCATGTGGAAGTCCGACTTGGCGGCCGGTTGCTCGCCACCACCGACCGGGCCATGAAGCTCGACGAGACCGGGCTGCCCCCTCGCTACTACCTGCCGCCAGACGACGTTCAGATGGATCTCCTGACGCCTACGACGTTCCATACCAACTGTCCGTTCAAGGGTGAGGCGTCATACTGGTCTCTCGACATCGACGGAGAGATCCACGACGGCATCGCGTGGAGCTACGAGACGCCGATAGCTCAGGCCGCCGAAGTGAAAGGGATGTTGTCTTTCTACCCCGACCGCACCGAGGTAACGGTCGACGGTCAGTCGCTTCGAGACTGACCCACCTGTCGGGGACGATCTCCGGCTAGTCAGCCTGCCGACTCGCAGGCGGTTGGGGGGCGCCCGAAGACCCAACCCTTCAAGCGCCAACAGGTTCCCCTCCGCCACTCTGCCGAAAGCTCGACGGCAGACTGCCCCGAAACGCCGGGACTGCAGCAAGGTCGACCGCTTGTGGTTCGGCCGCTACTCCGGAATCTGCGTGGATAGGCAGAACGGATGACCTGCTGGATCGAACAGTACGATGTATCGCTCAGGAGCTGGCTGTGATGCAGCTCGCACAGCACCTAGCGCAGTCGCCTGCCGCTCGGCTTCCGCGAGATCGTCAACGGCCAGATCCAGATGCATCTGTTTTGGCATGTGGGCTTCAGGCCACGTTGGTGGCTGGTAGTCCTCGACGCGGGTGGCAGCGAGCCAGATTCGGTCGGCCTTGACCGCAACGAAAGCATCGCTGGTGAAGGCCACCTCACCTCCGAGCAAGTCTGCCCAGAAGGAGGCTAAACGTCCCGGATCAGCACAGTCCAACGCGATGGAGCCCAAACGTATGCTCGCCATCGCATCACGATAGGCAGACGGTCGGCTCCCGACAAGGGGCGTGTCAGGATGCCCCAGATCGCCGGGTAGTGGTGCACCTGGGCGACCTACCCCCTAACTCGCTCCGTTCCACTATTGGTGCGGAGCTGACCCCTCCGACTCCGGACACGATTGAACTGGATGACGCTCAGCACTATCAACAGCACCGACGCAGCTACTCCTAGGACAGAGCCGATTCCATAGGAAGTCTGAGCGAACCCTCCAGCGTGGGTCACGGCGGTGTCGTTCGCTTCTTTGATCTTGGTCAATGCCAGGGCCACGGAGGTGATCACCGCGACGGAACCGGTCGCTAGAAGAAAGCACTGGACTGTGGAGTGATTCCATATCAAGGAGAGGGCAACCAAGCCCAACGCCACAGCACCGCAGACGACAAGGATCAGGTCAAGCCACCCAGTACGGAAGCTCAATGACAGATTCTGACTCTGATAGGTCGCCCAGGGCAGCCACAATCCAGATGCGAGTAGGAGCATGGAGGCCAGCGCCTGGCCTACTGTGGTCCACCTGTCGAGGGGCATAGCTTTCGTCTCCGCTGTCTGGATAGCACAAACGACCATCGGGTAGCCGACTGCCCCACTACGCCGGGACAGCAGCACGGCGCTGGGACAGGATGACTGACCGGGAAGGCTCCAAATAAAACGGCCCGGTCGGAACTACTCGACGGCGCTCGTCCACTCGATCAGCGGTGGTCGCACCGCCGCACAAGTCGGGTTCCCCTTGGGGTCGGTGAGGCCCAACCGGCCTACGAGCACGCCCGACTTCTGAGCTGTCGCCAATACATCAGCGGGGATGCCGTCGAACATAATCTTGGCCCGCCTGAACATCTCGAAGCTCCCTGGCTCCTCGACGACGCCCCACGACAGATAGATGAAACGGCCACCGGGCGGTCCCGAGATATACGGCCCCGTGAAGTCGGCAACGTTGGAGGATACGGGAGTCGCTTCCAACTCCCAGGTGACGGACTGTACGCCCGCGCTCACCTGTCCCATCAGCTCACCCGGCTTGTTCTTGCGTTGAACACCCACCTCGATCCCGTGGTGGCCCTCGGGACGCTCGAGGGGATGAACCACAGGATCGCCCAGGGAGGTCGTGGGCTTCGATGCGAATCAGCACGTCACCAGTATGCGTCGTGCCCCCGTTCATTGATACTTCTCTGAGCTTGCGATTAAACCTCAGCCGGCCTTGCTCTGGGTTTCTTCGAGCATGAGCTGCTGGGCTTGCGCCGCCACTTCACGCATCTCGGCGATGATGGCGCGAACCTGTCGATCGTTGCCGATCCATTCGCTGTAGAGCGCGGCCTCGTCTGGAGTCAACCTTCGGTTGACTGTCTTGCCATCCACTTTGGCCGTCCACTGGAAATAGGGCCCATGGAGTCGGGGCGGGTCGGCGTGACAACCACAACCCTCTTTCCCGCACCGGTTGTAGCGAGGAGCCACACTCCCCGAAGCGATGTAGCCGACGTCGGCCAGCTGACGGGCCAGCTCGCGATAGCGCCGCTCATAGGTCTCGAGTCGGGTGGTCGTCCTCATGGTTGCCATCGCTGCCTCCGCCCCCAGTATCCCAACTTTTCTGTCCGATAGTAATAATACTATCGGACATGCCAAGAGCACCATCCAAGCTGGGTATGCGTTGAGCCAGTTGGTCGAGTTCCGAGCGGGCTTCTATCGCTGTTGCTGGCGCTGGGGCGACGCCCTCTTCGAGCTTGGCCGATGCTGTCTTGTGCGCTCCGTCACCGGTGGCCTCGGTGCCCGCCCTCAGCCTCGAGCCGGTGTTCCGCCGTTCTCACGGCAGCCTCTACAAGGCGCTCGAACGCGGCCGCATCGACGAGGATCGGCTGCGCTCGCTGCTGGTGGCGCACCGTCCAAAGGCTTGGCCCCTCGTCTTCGCGGTCGATGCCTCGACCTGGGATCGTTGTGACGCCGAGTGCAGCCCCGAGCGGGGCTTTTACTACTCGGCGTCGAAGCATTCGGCCGGCCAGCCCATCGTGGCTGGCTGGAACTATCAGTGGATCTGCCAGTTGAACTGGGCCTTTGACTCGTGGACGGCGCCGCTCGACGTCATGCGAATCCCACCAGACCAGGACCCTTCTACCGCAACCGCCGCACAGATCCGCCAGACTCGGTCGGACTCCTCCCGGACGCTGGAGAAGTTCCGCTGTTCGTCTTCGACGCCGGCTACAACCCGATCGCCTTCGGTCACGACCTCGCCGAGGTCCGTTGCGAGGTCTCACGCGCATGCGTGACGACCGCGTCTTTTTCTCCGATCCCCCTCCTCGCCTCAACGCGGCCCTCGGGAACCGGGGGCGTCCGCCGCGGCATGGGACGGAGGTTCAAGTGCTCGGACCCGAGTACCTGGGCCAAACCAGATCGGCAGCCTCAGTGGCGTCTGACCCCCGTTATGGCACCGTCCAGCGTCGAAGTGCCTGGCACGGTCTGCACCCACGCGTGCGCGGTCGAGGCCGTTGGTCCGAGCACCACGGCGCACCGCCGATTGTCCGCGGCAGCGTGATCCGCATAGAAGTCGACGCACCTGCCCAAGCCGAGCTCGCGGACCAAAAAGACACTGTGGCTATTTTGGTCGGGGCCTGGCGAACCTGATCTCGATCGGTGCTGGCGGGCCTATCTGCGGCGCTTCGACATTGAGCACACCTTCCGATTCATGAAGTCAACGCTTGGCTGGACCACACCGTCGGTCTGCACGCCCGAACAGGCCGACCGCTGGAGCTGGCTCATTGTGGCGGCCTACACCCAACTCCGCCTCGCCCGCCGCTCTCGGTCGAAGACCTCCGCCTGCCCTGGGAACGCCAGCGAGACCCCAACACCCTCACCCCAGCGCGCATCCGGCGGGGGTTTCGACAACTTCGTGCAACCATCAGCACTCCGGCCAGTGCACCGAAATCGACGACGGCCGGACCGGGACGGCCGAAAGGAACTCGAAAACCACCCAGAAAGCGCTATCCGGCGGTCAAAAAGGCCGCCTGAGCAAACGGCTGAGGTTTAATCGCAAGCTGAGGGTCCACCGCTTGATTGCTGGTCCCAAATAGTTTCGGGAGTGCTGGCAGGTTCGGTCTGACTTGGAGTCCCGTGACACCCTCGGGTGTCGTCGACCGAGACCTTCCAGCCGCACATTGAAAGACGGCACGTCCCGTCTCCGAGTTGGGGTGATTGGTCCGGGTTGCAGGAACAACCCAGACCTCCCGTCGCTCCGATCCGGAACGGCCGTGCCATCCCTCACACCTTTGAGAGAAAGGGATGACCATGACCATCGTAGAAGCTGCGCGCGGGATCACCGGTGGTGTCGACACGCACCGCGACGTGCATGTGGCAGCAGCGCTCGATCCACTGGGCGGACTGCTCGGCTCCGAGAGCTTCTCCACCGACTCGGCCGGCTACAAGGCGCTGCTGTCGTGGCTCGAGGGCTTCGGCGACGTCACCAAGATCGGCATCGAGGGCACCGGTTCTTATGGTTCGGGCCTGACTCGCTACCTGCGCAGGGCAGGTGTCCAGGTCATCGAAGTCGACCGACCCAATCGAGAAGAGCGCCGCCGCAGTGGCAAGTCCGATCCCCTCGACGCCGTCGAAGCGGCGCGAGCGGCTCTCAGTGGTCGGGCGACCGGCTGCCCCAAGTCCAGAGACGGTGCGGTCGAGGCCATCCGGGTGTTGGTCGTGGCCAAGCGCTCGGCCCGGCAGGCCCGAGTCAAAGCGCTCCTCCAGATGCGCCACCTCGGCTACAGCGCACCTGAGCAGCTCCGTTGCCGCCTCAAGGGTCTCTCGGTGCCGGCCCTGGTGGCCGAAGCGACGACGCTCCGGCCGGCTCGGTCACCCGATCCGGTGACTGCTGCCACCAAGGCGTCGTTGTCCTCCTTGGCGCATCGGATCGAAGCGCTCGACCGTGAACTCGCCGAGCTCGACGCGAGGATCGAAGCCCTCCTCGTCGCCACCGTTCCCGATCTGCTCGAGTGCTTCGGCGTCGGCCCCGACACCGCGGCGGCACTGGTGATGGCCGCCGGCGACAACCCCGAGCGCCTCCATTCAGAAGCTGCCTGGGCCCATCTGTGCGGCGTGTCGCCCATCCCGACGGGGTCGGGCAAGAAGAGCGGCAAGGTCCGAGCCCACCAAGGCGGCGACCGCCAAGCCAACAGTGCGCTGTGGCGCATCGTCATGGTTCGCATCGCGCACGACCAACGGACCCAGGTCTACTTCGAGCGCCGGGTGAAGGAAGGTCGGACCAAGCACGAGGTCATCCGCATCTTGAAGCGCTACGTCGCCCGCGAGGTCTATCGCTACCTCCCTCGCGGCTGAGTCCTCGGGCTGAGGGTCTGGCTCTCCCCAGTTCTGTCGCCCTCCGGGGCTGACTACCCAGCGACACGCCGACCCTCAGCTCGGGCCCACGATCTCGAAATCGCGTGACCTAATAAGAGCCTGTCCTCGTCTCGAGTGACTCATCAATGTTCTGTCCGCTGTTTTCACTCCCGAGCCCCAAAAGAGGGGTTGACAAGTGATAGGAGCGTCGCCGGATATGAGCCGTTTCTGAGGAAATCCTGGCGGGTAAAGCTGACTCTTTTCCGCCTTGGGCAAGAGCCGCACGACCGGCCTACCATGACCGGACCATCGTGGGTTTGGGGGAGGGTCATGTTGGGACGTCTTCTGCGGGTGGGCAGCTCGGCTCTGGTGATCGTTGTCGCCTTCGTGACACCAGTCTTGGCCACGGCGACAGCGACACCGGCCTCGGCCGACACTGTCGTCAACGGCTGCACGATCGTCTCCAATCCCACCTCTACGAACTTCACGAACTGCCCCGGCGTCGACCTCGCGGGGGCGAACCTGTCGGGCGTCGATCTCAGCTTCGCGAATCTTGCCGGCACGTCGTTCATCGACTGCTCGGTTCCAGACACCAACCCTTGTCCCGAAGCGGATGTGAGGCTCAGCAACCTCAGCGGGGATGACTTGTCGAATGCCAATCTGTCCTCGGCAGCCCTCGAAGGGACGAACTTGTCGAGTGCCAACCTGACTTCGGCCAACCTGACTGGTGCGGATCTGGTCTTCTGTGCTGTATTCCCACCCGCGGGCTCGGAATTTTGTCCATCCGCCTCCCTGGCCGACGCCACCCTGACCGGCGCCACCTTCACCAACGCGACTTTGGGCGCCTGCGGAACGGCCCCCGGGGGCTCCAGCGCATGTGGGGCAGTCAATTTCACGGGCACACTTCTCGTTCCCGCTGACCAGACGGTAAGCACTACCAACCCAAACGGTGCTGTGGTCACCTGGGCCACTCCTCCGTCGCTGCCAGGGGCGACGCCTGGCACCTGCACGCCAGCATCGGGGTCCATCTTCCCGCCCACCCCAAACTTCGTCATCTGTCAGGTCCTCGACGACCACGGCAACGCGGCCAGCGGGGGTTTCACGGTTACGGTGAACGGACCTCCAACCACCGTCAGCCTCTCGTCCTCGACGAATCCCTCGGTGCTCGGCCAACAGGTGACTTTCACGGCCACGGTGAGCCCCGACCCGGGCGGGGGCGCCGTCACGTTTTTTGACAATCGCACTCAGACCTCCCTCGCGGGGTGCTCCGCGGTGCCCCTCTCTGGTGGTAGCGCCACCTGCTCGACGACTTTTAACGTCACCGGTGCGCACGACATCCAGGCCTTCTATGGCGAAGGGACGTCTCCGATCCTCACCCAGGTGGTGGGACCCCTACCGACGACCTCCGTGCTCATCCCCTCTGACGGTGCCACGATCTCGGGTGCCAAGGCGCTCCTCGACGCGGCAGCCTCGAGCGCGGTCGGCATCACGTCCGTCTCCTACAACCTCACCGGGGGCACCCTCAGCAACCAGCACATCGCCTGGGGCACACCCACCCTCTACGGCTACCTCGCTCAGTGGGACACGACGAGCGTCCCCAACGGCACCTACACACTCCAGAGCGTGGCCAGGGACGTCGACGGCGCAAGCACCACGAGCGCTCCGATCACAATCACGGTGAGCAACCCGCCCCCTCTGACGGCGGTGCTCATCCCCGCGGGCGGCGCGACGGTCTTGGGTACCAAAGCCCTCGTCGACGCGTCGGCAACGAGCGCAGTTGGTATCGCCTCTGTGACCTTCGAGGTGAGCGGGAGCGGGTTGACCAACCAGATGGTCGGCACAGGCACCCCCACCCTCTACGGCTACCTCGCCCAGTGGAACACCACGGCGGTGCCCAACGGCACCTACACCCTCCAAAGCGTGGCCATCGACACCGGGGGCAACGCCACCACCAGCACGCCGGTCAGCGTCACCGTGGCCAACGCGCCACCCTCAACGACGGTGCTCATCCCGTCTGCCGGGGCGACCCAGTCCGGGGCGGCCGCGCTGTTGGACGCCAGCGCCTCGGTCGGCGTCACCAGCGTCACCTACGAGCTGAACGGTAACGGGTTGACCAACCAGATGATCGGCACAGGCACCCCCACTCTCTACGGCTACCTCGCCCAGTGGAACACCACGGCGGTGCCCAACGGCACCTATACCCTCCGAAGTGTCGCTGCCTATGCCGGTGGCGTGAGCGGCGCGAGCCCACCGATCACCATCACTGTGAGCAACTGAGACCTGGGCGGAAAGACTTTTTGGAGTATCCCAGATCGGGACTGGGTGCCACCTTGTCGCACGACGGGGCAGTTGGGTAGGCATCCCTTCGCAGCAGACCATATCCTGCAGAGCATGGATGACCGGACTGTTGCTTCCGTATCCCAAGTCCAACGGCACCTGACCTGTCGCACACTCGTATCGGCGTTCACAAACGACCCGGTGGAACGCTGGCTCAATCCGGAATTGCCGGACTACCTACCCGACAGGAGGCCCTGCCATGACCACGTTCGATCGCGCGATCACCCGGGCCGAAACCGACCTGGCTCAAGTTCAGTCTGCTCTGGACACCGCCCAGCAGGTGCTCGAGGTCGCAGACCGGGCCCACAGCGTGGGGCGACGCCTTGTCAGGATGATTCGAGTCGTCGCCATTGTGTTCGCGATCGGGGGAGTCCTGGTTGCGGTAGTGGTGCTGTTCGACCGCCTTTGGCGCGGCCCCGAGAACAGGGTGACGAGACCACAGAGGCTACCGGCTCAAGCCCCCTGCCGGGGCCCTCGGGCAAGCAGGAGCCGCCGGATGCGAGCGCTCACAACCAGCCGAACTAATTGCAGCCCTGCACAGGTATCCGCAAATGTGCCGGCGTCGGGCGGCGCGAAATTCTGTTCGCCCGATGGGGCTGAGAAGAGCTGACCTCCAGTGCCCCCGTTCGCCGCCTGGAGACACCCACGATCACTCCCGCTCGGACCGAAATGCCGAGTCGTCGCCCATGTGAAAGTAGATGTGTCCCGTGAGAGATCCGTCCGACTGAAGAACAGCCCACCCACGACCGCTGGCTGGATCGCATTCGTCATTGCCGTCCCAGGAGAACTCCAGCCCGGGCCGGTCGTCGATTGCCGCCTCCCGACAATCCATCCAGCCCTCGACGGCGATGAAACCAAACTTTCCCGTCATGTCGGAGCGAAACTCGATGAAGGCGGGAGCGACGAGATCGAGTGCGTCTCGGTCCCAGAGATCCATCTCCTCGATGCGCCACCGACCGATGAACTCTTTGGACCCCTTGCTCGGACGCGGAGAAGTCCCCAAGCCAAGGGATTACGTGATGACAGAGCGATCCTGGGCTCAAATGGGCGGGATCCACGGCGCCCTCGAGGGCCTTTATCCAGCCGCCACGCTCCATCGACCCGTGTGATAACTCAAGCCCATGACGGCCAGGCGAGCCAGGTTGATGGCACCGGCGCGGGTGTCGACGTCGGTGCTGATCCGTCGACGTCCCCTCACCCGAGCGTTGCGGCCACCCCAGGGTCGCCGAGCGAAGTGGGAGATCTTGCGCTCGACCTTGGGGCGGTCGGCGCGATAGCGGGCCTGCCACTCGGGGGTGGTCTGTTGAACCCTGGCCATTTGGAGGAGGTCCTCGTGGCGGCCGACCGTGATGGTGCGCCCCGAGCGTGACTTCGTGCACGCTCTGCGCAGCGGGCAATCCTTACAGTGGACCTTGAACGATGCCCGTCCGCCGCCGTCGCGGGTGGGGTTGATGGCGACGCGCTGGCCGGCCGGACAGGTCACGCTCTGGGTTGTGAGGTCGACGCTGAAACGGTCCTTGGTGAAGAGTCCGGTGGCATTGCGCACTGGCGGCACCTTGGCCACCACCTCGAAGCCGGCCTCGGTCAGGGTCGCTCGCGTGGCTCCGTCGGCATAGGCCGAGTCGCCCAGGATCTCGGGCTTGTCGTGTGCATCGGCCAATCCTTCGAGCAGATCGCCCACCGCATCGCGGTCGGGTGTGTTGGCCGGGGTGACGGCCACTTCGTCGATGAGCTCTGAGTCGGGGTCGATGGACAGGTGGGTCTTGTAGCCGTCGAAGCGGCGATTGCGCGACTTGTGGCCGTGGCGGGCCTCGGGGTCGACCGTCGAGATGACCCGGTCCTTGGCCACTTTTTGGACGATGCGGAAGACCCCGTCGTCGCCCTCGGCTGTGTCTTGTCCCGCGACGAGGGCCAGCAACTCGGCCGCCCCGACAGCCCCAGCCGGCAGGGCCTCTTCGTCGATGGCCGAGAGAGCGGCCAAAGCGTCACGGACCAGCGCGTCGACGAGGGCGTCGCGGGCACCCTTGTCGTCCCAGTCACACGGTGGCTTGCCGACGGTGTCGTACTCGTCGTCGCGGGTGAGGGCGCTCCGGACCGTCGCGCCCAAGGGACTCCCCGCCTGGTCGAGGGCGACGAGGAGCTTGCGGATGGCGGCGCGCAGCTGGGTGACGGTGTCTTGGGTGGCCACCGCGTCATGCAGTGGGGTCGAGTCGAGGACCGGGCGCGGCCCTTCATCGCCCCGGTCTCTTGGGCCACCACCTTGGTGTCTTCGAAGAGGCGCCGGGGGCGCTGCGACGCCCGCAGGCGGTTGCGCTGGCCGACCAGCGAGGTCGGATGGAAGGCCACATACCCGGCGTCGACTCCGGCGGCGGCCTGCCAGCGCAGGTCGAAGCTGAGCCGGTCGACCGCCTCGGCGTCGCTCAGGCCCTCGAAGGCCTGGAGCACCATGACGGTCGCCATCACCCGGGCCGCGATGGTCGGTCGTCCCCGGGCCGACTCGGCATAGAGATCGGCGAAGTAGTCGTCGCCGAAGAGCTGGTGGCCGTGGTCGGCCAAGAGGCGATAGAGCGAACCCACCTTCAGCCGATCACCGAGGATCTCCCTCGGGCTCTCGAAGCGCTGCTGGACTTTTGCCCGACCAAGTGCCATGGACAAATTCTTGCCGACCGGGACACAAATCGCGAGCCTTTGGGTGCGACTATTTCAGGGGCGTCCTAGGGTTCATGAGGGTTGCGAGAGCAGGCGCTTCACGGCGAGATCGAGCTCTGGAATGTCATTGTCAATGGTGGCTTGGACGATGGCACGCGAAGTGTCGAAGTACCGATGGGCGAGCCGATCGCGCATGCCAGCGATCTCCTCCCAAGGAAGGTCAGGTTCAGACGACAGCAGGGCTGGACTCAGTCGCTTCACGGCCTCACCGATCTCAATCAATCGCAGACGTACAGCATCGAAGATCAATCCATCACTGAGGCTGCCTCGCTCCTGATAATCACGAATCGCTTGAATGGCATCGATGATGTCGGCTAGCCATTCGTGGTCGTGACGGCTCACAGGAGGATCGCTTCTTTCTCTGCCTCCGCACGCACGGCCGGTCGTAAACCTTCCGCTGGCACGACATCGACGGGGACACCAAGGACATCACGGATGTCCCGCTCCAATCGTCCCAGCGTGATCAGGCTTGACCGTGGCGACAGATCAACGAGGATGTCGATGTCACTGTCGGGGGTGTCCTCTCCTCGGGCAACGCTTCCGAACACCCTCACGTTCGTTGCACCGTATTTCTCTGCAGCAGCGAGCAATTGCCGACGTCGTTGCCTGAGACGGCGTCCGAGTGGGGTGTCGGGCAAGCCGGGACGAGCGTCTTCTGACAACTCGAGCCGGACGTCCAACCGATGCCCGGTGGCGGCAATCAGGCGCTCGAGCATGCCGAATGCAGGCTCTCGACGTCCGGACTCGTACGCACTCACGACGCTCTGGGCAACATGAGCTCGACGAGCCAGGTCGGTCTGCGACAGGTTGGAGCGGGTGCGGGCCTCTCGAAGTAGCGAACCTGGAGAGAGGGGTGCTGACTCCTCCATGATCCTTAGCCTATAGCGGATTGTCTATGACTGCGCGGGCGTCGGCAGGAGAGGTCACCCAAGAGCGGCTCGGCGTGCGCGCTACGTGCGCGAAGCAGCGCAAAATAGGGGGTAATGGCGGATACCAGCGGACAGCTCATTTGCCTTCTGAACTGGACTTTCCGTAAGATCCCCAGGTCACCGAAACCACCCAGGACGGATTCACACGGCTGAGGTCGTGGGTTCGAGTCCCGCAGCGCCCACTGTTTCACCCTGGTCAGGGGCTTGCGCGTCGATGACATTCTCGTCACCGTCGTCCGGCGTGTGCGCTACGTGCGCCAACGAAATCGGTTTTTCTGGCGCACTCGACGCGTCTTCGGTGTCGTCAATGACCTCAGCCCTCGGTTGCGCGCGCTCCGCCAACGTGCCGAGCGCGACGTTGAGACGTTGCTCGGAACCCGGCAACATGTGCTCGTAGCGGTCGAGCGTGGAGCTGACCGACGTGTGCCCTGCCCGTGCCGCCACCTCCTTCGGATCGGCGCCGGCGCCTATCCCCAGTGCCACGGCCGTGTGCCGCAAGTCGCCGCAGCCGCAGGAGCGCCAGCCCGGCGTCGCGCACGGCGGGGACCCAGAAGCGCTGTCGCCAGAGGTTGAGCTGAGACGCTGCGCCGACCGGCACGGGTCTTGGGCGGCCCGAAGTGGTCGTTTCTCCTAGTACGCCCTCCTGCCGAAATCGAATTGCAAGTCGGGGGCGGCGTGCGTCGCCACCCCGACTCGCTCTGTCGGCCGCCTTAGCTGTACGTGGAGTGCGTCGTTGTAAAGGTCGGGTTGTTGCCTAAGCCGAAGGAGTTGGATGGGGCAACCGAGACGCCCGCCGGGTTGTCGGGGATGAGGAGGCCCGGGTCGGAGTTGTGCCAAACCGCGCTGTACGCGACCGTCGTTGGTCCGTCCCACACGAACATTCCGCCACCCGTGGTGGACGCTGAGTTACCCGTCACGATGCTGTTGTTGATGTTCATCGGACCCCCCCCAGCAAAGATGCCGCCGCCGACGAATACCGAATTGTTGGCTCGGATGATGGAGTTGTTGATTGTCGTCGTGCCCGTGTTGGACAGCCCGTTGGATAACCCCCCGCCGCCGCACAAGCATCCCGACCCACCAATTGAAGAGTTGTTCGAGAGGATGGACGCGTCGATCGTCGCCGTGCCGTTGTTGTTGATCCCGCCGCCGGCACCCCCGACGTTACCCGACACGCTCGAAAAACTGAGCGCCGCCGTGCCGCGATTCTCGATCCCGCCGCCGTTGCCGCTGCTGCCAGTGCTGTTACCCGACACGCTCGAGAAATTCAGCGTCACGACCGCTTGTACGTCGTTTACGATGCCACCGCCGTCACCGGACCCCCCGACGTTGTTTGACACGACGGAATTGTTGAGGGTCAGGCGGCCGGGAGCACCCGTACAGAGACCGAAGGCCTGGAAACTGGGATTGTCGCCGCAATTGAAGATGCCGCCGGCGTTGCCATTGGCGGTGTTGTTCGACACCGTCGAAGCGTTCAGGGTCAACTGACCCATGTTGAACACGCCGCCTGTGCCATTGGCGGTGTTGTGCGTCACAGTCGAGTGGTTCAGGGTCAACTGACCACTGTTCCAGAGGCCACCGCCAAGGCCGTCGATACCAACGCCGTGCTGGATGACCAGGTTGTTCAAGACCACGGTTCCAGAAATGACGTTGAGCGTCGCCCCGAACTGCGCCGCCGGGTTGCTGCCACCGTCGAGAATCGCTGGGCCGGACAACGTCAAATTATTGACGATGAAGAAGTTCCCTGTGCAGGTTCCGTTGAGGAGGAGCGTCGAGCCGGCGGGCGCGGAATTGATCGCATCCTGCAAGTTGTCGGCCGGGCAGTTCACCGTGATCCCGGCGGGGCTCGCGCCCGCAGGGGCTACACCCGAAACCGCCAGAGAACCGCCTGCCATCAAACTCACGAGGGCCGCGACGAAGAGAGCACATGAACCAAAGAAGCGCATGACCAGTCTGCGCGCCCCCGTTTCCGGCAACGGATCGGCGACGCTGCGTCGCGTTCGAACGCCCCTGATTCTGCTTCTCGTCATGACATTCCTCCGTCTCGCCCGCGAGGAGGATCCCCGCTACCCCATGCCCCTGAGCGATCGCGCCGAGGGTCTCGCCGGCCCGTCCCCGACCGTTGCAACCTTGCAACCCAAGTGTCGCAAGGGTAGGGGACTCTGTCAACCCACGTGATCAACCCCTTCACTCATCGGAAACCCCAGGCAAGGCATCGAGCGTTGCGAAGGATGGCTGATTCGTTCGTCCTTGTCGGCGTCTCGGAGATTGCCGAGATGCTCGGGGTTTCCGAGCAGCGGGCATCGGTGCCCTGTGCACGCAAGGGCTTCCCCGATCCGGTCGAGCGCGTCGCGCCCATCGCCGACACGGTCGAGATCATGCGTGACCTGTTTTCGGACCACGGGACCGTCTCCTTCGACGAAGCGGTGGAGGCACTGCAATCCCATGCCTTCCCGTCTCGGCCCCGGCAAGAAGCTGTGGCGGCTCGCCGCAGTCGCTGGATGGGCGGAACGACAGGGACGGACCCTGCGGATCGACGATGAGTAGGGCTCCGTCTCTCGATCATCGCCGCCATGAGTTGGGACGAGAGTGCCCCAGTACGACGCGGCCGGTTCGGTGGGGCAGATCGGCACGCTCCAGCTCTAGTCCCAGAGCAGTCAGGAGACTAGGGATTCACCACCGGGTCCGTACTCACGGCGGATCTTCGAGTCATGCTCCGCCATGTCCACACTGATGTCTTCACGCTCGTTCAGGATGTGCCCAATGTCGTCGGCGAACTCCACGATCTCTCGTCAGAACCCTGGGCAGCATCTCTTCGCTCGGCAATGCTCATCATGCTGGTGTCCCATTTCATTTGGTGCTCAATGGCGGCTCTCGGTCCTTTCACTCACCACAGACACTCACCACAGGCACTCACCTCCCCACAGCGCGAATGCTACTGAAAGGGTGCCTCCGAACGCGGGTTCGGGGATGCACGGTTCTTCAAAGTCGTTTCCGACTCGGCGCCCCGTCCGCCAGACTCATTTTGGTCGGGCCGCTCCGTAGATGAAACAATGCTGCATCCCTTCGGTCCAGGTCTTCACGAGCGCGGAGCTCGCCGCAGCGGGGTTGCGGCAAGCCGTTATCGACGTGTGCGTTGCTGCACACGAAAACAACGAATTCCGATACATGTTCACCAAATACTTCCAGTCAGGCGCGCGGCATTTCCTCGCGTATGACGGCGACACACTCGTGAGTCACGCGGTTGTCTCGACGCGCGGTGTCCAGCCCGGAGCACTCCCGATCCTTCGTACAGCGTTCGTCGACGCGGTCTCGACTCTGCCGTCGCGCCAGAACCAGGGCTATGGCAGCGCGACCATGCAACGCCTCGCTGAGAAGATCGGCGACTACGAGATCGGATGCCTGCAGACCGACCGAACGTCGTTCTACGCACACCTCGGATGGGAAGAGTGGCGCGGGCTACTCGCCGGGCGGAGCGACGATGGACTGATCCCGACGCCAGACCAACGTGGCGTCATGGTGCTCCGGCTCCCGTTCACGCCGCCGCTCGACCTCGATGCCGCGTTGACGATTGAGCGTCAAGGTGAACGCATCTGGGAGTGACTACATCTACCTGCAGCAGATCTGGCCCAGCCGGAGCGTCGGGCGGGGTAGGCGGTGGCCGACGCCAACAGTCAATGACTCCCACACTGTCCCCGAACAGGGAGGGAGGCGCCCTAGATTTGCAAGTGAGAAGAATCAAACCAACGCCCACCCGACGAGCAAGGAACCACCCGGATGGAACAGATCACAGAACTTGAACTCCAAGGGCTCCTTGACCGGGATCGCATCATGGCGCTCATGAACCGCTACTTCGCCACGCTCGACGACGCGAGTGGCCTCGACGCCGAGTGGGCGCGCTCGATCTTCAGCGAAGATGTTCGCGTTGAACACCGGGGCTTCACGCTCGAAGGCATCGAGGACCTAGCCGTCGGCAACCGCTTCGTCCGGGACGGTTGGGACCGCACCTTCCACATCAGCACCAACACTCAGGTCGAGCTCGATGGCGACCGAGCCCACCTCCGGGCTCAGCTACTGGCTATCCACGTACACCCGGAGTCGACCCCGCCCGAGCCGTACGTCATCGCCAACGTGTTCGAAGCCGATGCCCTCCGCACCTCCGATGGGTGGCGGTTCCAGACGCTCAACCTCCGACCGGTGTGGTCGAGCGGACAGTCCCACTTCGACATCGAAGCGAGCGGGCAGTGACCGCCGCCCTGCCCGAAGAGCTCAGAGATCTCGTCGAATCGGGCCCGCTGACGTACGTCTCAACCGTCAATGCCGACGGGAGCCCCCAGGTCACCGCGATCTGGATCGGGCTCGACGGAGACAACCTCATCAGTACCCATATGCGGTACAACGCGAAGCTCCGCAACATGCAACGCGACCCCCGCGTCGTGCTGTCGTTCGCCCCGCCCCAGCAGCCCGGTGACTGGATGAGCCCCCACGCCATCATCCACGCAACTGCCACCATCGGGACCCTCGGTCTAACCGGGCCACTGCTGACACGACTCGCCAAGGCCTACGTCGGACACGATGCCGAGTACCCGGACCAGTCTCAGACCGGGTACATCGTGCGGTACTCCATCGACCGGATCGGCGGCGTGGGCCCTTGGGCGGGAGGTGCCAACTGACGATCGCCCTCCGATGCATCGAGCAGACCGAGGGTGTCCCCGACCGCCGGGAGTGTGCCACACACCAAAGCGGTGAGACATAACGAGCCTTGCGACTTAGCTAGCACCCGGAGAATCGAAGAAGCTTCGGAGCCAGGACGAAGCGACCGCGATCACCAAACCCATTTGGTCGGTCGAAATGGAATCCGGACTCACGACGACCTCGACCGGTCGAGGACTCCTACCTTGTGCCGCCCGATACCAGCCACAGGTCAATCGGAATCGTGCGATCGGCTGAGCGGATCCACCGATCTCCACCGCTGGCATGACGATTTTGGCTTTGTATTTGCCTCCTCTAATAGGGAATTCGTAGTCCGTCCCCCCAAGAGATAAGACTGTCCTCGCACGCCCGGCATAGTGGGCTCCGGTCCAGTTGAGTTCAACTGATCCCGCAGCATCCACTAACTCCTGCCTGTCGTGTCGATCGTAGATGTAGTTTCTTCTTTTGTTCTTGAAGATGGCTTGGATCTCGTAATTCTGACCTGAGGCAACGATCGAACTGCCGCGGCGGGTTGCCCAGATCGCGCCATCAGCTGATACCAAATCCCAGCCAACAGCTCTGCCCTTTTTCCAACTGAGATGCGTGCCCTCCAGTGCTGGGAACGCGAGCCATTCCAGCTCATTCGCCGCCGCCAGGCTTCGCCGTTCTTCCCGGGACGAAGGAAGCGGTGATCTATCTGGGCTGTCCGCCGGCCCCATCGCCGAATCGCTCGCCACCATCACCTCCGGTCAGAAGTGTCCGCTGTGCGGCGAAGTGTGTAGCTCCGCAATAGAGAACACTAGCCATCATGGGTAATGGCAAGGTTGCAGCGGCGGGCAGGTCGGGAAGGTCGGGAAGGTGTGAACCGGGGTGCCTCCGATCGCTGGGATGGCGGGCGCTTGCGCCGTTCGGGATCGGCTCGAAGCGTAGGTCAATCAAACCTCGGTTGAAATGTGTTGCCACCTATACTCACTACCTGTGAGTTATCCCGTTGATTTCGTCAATGTATCTACTGTCGGCCTGGAGTCGTCGCCCGTCGTGGCCGCGTTGGCCGGCCTGCGTGCGAACGAGGCTCGCTACTTCAAGAACAAGTACGACCACGTCTTCACCGTTGAGCCTGCCGCCAAGGCCAAGAAGGACATCGACATGGTGCATCGAATCCTCAAGGAGGAACGTGCAATCGTCATCGCGTCGCCCCCGCTCGAGGCAACGACGTTCCAGGTCGAGAACATCCGCTGGACTTACGTGTTCTACGAGAGCGGGCTCTCGATCAACGTCCTGTATACGCTCGACGGACCGGATCCGAAGCGGGCGGTCGGGTTCAAGCTCTCCGAAGGGATGGACGTCCCCGCCGAGTTGGGCTCGTTCAAGTTTGCGCGCCAGAAATCGAAGCTTGCAGGGACAATCCGAGGTTCGTACTTCGTGATCAAGGGCGAGTACTGAACCCATAAGGCGTCGAATCCGCCAGCGTTCGGTCCAGGTCCGGCCAGGCCCGAGAGTGCGGTAGCTGTCAAAAACTGCCGTATAACGCCGCCCCGAGGGGGCCACCCTTCGACATGTCTGAGCTATATCGGGGCCGGTTCGGGGCTGCTGCCCATCATCTTGAGCATCATGGCGCCCTCTGTGCGGAAGAACCGCCATACCAGCACGAGGCCAGCCACGATGAACACGATGTTGAGGTAGGTCGTGTAGTTCCAGCCGATGGTCGGATTGAGCACGGTGGCGTTGCGGGAGGCGGGAACGAGTCCGGCAGCACCGAAGATCAGCTCGACGGCGTAGCCGGCGACAACCATGGTGATGTAGAAGGTGGTCAGAATGAACAGCATCATCTTGGTCCCGTAGTACTTCTTGTAGATGACCAGGATGGGCAGGATGATCAGGTCGGCAAAGATGAAGCTGATCACCCCACCGAAGCTGATCCCGCCGTTCCACAATACGGCGGCGAGCGGAACGTTTCCGATCGAACAGACGAAAGAAAGAATCGAGATGATGGGCCCAAGCAGGGGACCCCAGATCTTGGCGAGCAACGGGTGCCCGGTGAAGAACAGATGCTGCCAGAAGCTGTCGGGCACCCAAGCCGCGAGGGAGCCGGCAATCAGCAACCCCAGCACGATGTCTCGCAACACGGCCGCCCACTCCATCACGAAGATATGGGAGACCGAGGTGAATCCCTCGGTTGACGAAAGGCGGGAGAGGAGGCTTCCCTCTGCCTTCACACTCATATCCATGGCGGCATGGCCTTCCATCGAGCCGGCAAGCCCTTGATCGGATTGGCGCTTGGCCGTGTCAAGAAGGTGCTGGCGGAGGAACAGGCGGAAGAGCACCGCGATGAGGACGATCATGATCGGCCCCCCGACGAACTCGGCTGCGGTGAACTGCCAGCCGAGGAGCAAGGCCATGATGATCCCAAGCTCGATCACCAGATTGGTCGAGGCGATCTCGAACACCATGACGGCGGTGAAGTTGGCCCCTTTCCGGAAGAGCCCTCGGGCCAGGGCTACGGCGGCGTAGGAGCACGACGAGCTGGCGCTGCCCAGTCCGGTCGCCACCGCGAGCGTCTTGGGCGAGTCGTTCCCCAGCATGCGTTCAACCGTGCCCTTGCGCACCAGGGCTTGGACGATCGCGGACAGGGAAAACCCCAATATGAGCGACCACAGAATCTGCCAGGTCATCCCACCGGCCACCGTCAGTGCGTGCCCGATGGCGTGAACGAATCTCATTGCTGGACCCCCTCCAAGGCAAGTGACTCGGTGCGCAGGTGTACAGCTGAGGTGAGCGTCAGAACCACAAATCGTGAGCGGGCGTCCATCCGACCCTAGTCTTGCGTCAGATACGACCTCCGTCAGAAAAGAACAACGGTCGCCGCTGCTTCAACGTGACTGGACGGCCTTGTCCTGAGATCGGCCGCAACCTCGAAGTCATTCCAGCCAGTTTCCTCGACGCGGAGGCTCGCGGGCACCTGCTATCTGGGCTAACAGGTTACCCCTTCGAGGACTGTCTCCTACCTGTGACTGGCGCCAACAAGGAGGAGAGTTGCGGCTGAACGTCCGGGTGGGTTCTTTTCGATTATGTCGATCCGCTACCCCTTTCACGAGTGTTGCTCGGGCAATTGCCCGGATACGGCGATGTTCGCGAGCTCGGCGGGCAATGAAGCCCATGACCCTTTCGTCGAAGTTGGTGATGTAACCCACATTGTCACGCTCGTCTACGAAGAGTGGCTCGAGTCGGCGCTTGACGTCGTTTTGGAGATGCGTGACGCGTTCAGCCAGCAATGGGTCGACCATGAGCATGACCAGCCTCGCCTCCATGGACTGACTGGCATTCCGCCGGGCGCTCGTTCGACGTTGTCTACGTCGCAAGCGTGAGGCACGCTTGGTCCTATTCTCGAGTGGATTCGGGCTGTCAACATCGGCGCGCACCGTCGCTAACCCTGAATTGGAGAATGAGATTTGAGCAGGCCGTCAGCGAGGTCTCAGAGTTCTTGAATCGGCCGTCGCCCATGTTGGGGGCCGGTGTTGTCTTCTGGGGGCGCCGCTCGGGCGTTGTGCGGCGGGTGTCTCCGTTCACTGGCTTGGCAGCGCGGCACGGCGTGGTAGGAAGACTGCCCTTGGGTGGGGATGGTTCTCGCGGAGCGTCGCGCAATCACTACGGCCAGTGACCCGCCGGGTCGACTCGGTTCGTTGAGCCGCCGTAGCGCAACTCGACCAGGCCGCGTGCCAGGTCATAGCGGGCGTTGACGTTGGGCATCGGGCGGTTGTTCCCGAAAGGGAAAACGGGGTACTCGGTCGCTCCTCGGGAGCAGGGCTGCCCGTCGCCGTACGCCATGAGATCGACGTCCCAGGGGGGTATGTCGCCCCAGCGTCGAGCACGGCTGTAGACCTCCATGAATGCCGTGGAGGCCTCCTCGGTCATTGCCGGCATGGAGGCATGTCGCCGGGGAAATGCCAGGCCACCGATCCAGGTCCGAACGCCGATCAGTTCGGGGCGCCCCGGTCCGGTGCCTCGAGGAGCCATCGGCTGGATGTAGACGTCGAACCAGTCGGCGGGAACGTGCAACTGGGCGGCAGGCTCGGAACGTATCAGCGTGACCCGGTAGTCCCCGACAACCCATGGAAAGGGCCGACGCACTCCGACGAAGCGACCCTCGTGGGTGCCGAGTTCCCGGAAGCCCTCGGGGGCCAGCCGGGTGGCGCCGGCGTCAAAGGTCCACCACGTGGAGAAGATGAGCCCCTTGCCGGTACCTCGAACGCGCCCCGGGTCCCAGATGTCGGTCTGCAGGCCGAGGTAGAAAGTCGAGCCGTCGATGCGGCCCTGGGCCAGGGAAAGGTATATCCCGACCGAGCTCGTCGGGTCCGCGAGCACGTTCAGGTCCCACTCCAGGGTTGCGACGGGGGCTTCGAGCTCCCAGCGAACGTAGATCCCCGCCACTGGCAAGCGGACCTCTTGGTCGAGTTCCTCACTCGGTCCGGGCCGTGTAGGAAGTGGCGCAGGGGACGCACCTCGCAGGCGCCCAAGCAGGCTTTGCAGTAGGGATGGCTTCACAGGCCTGCTCGAGGCGTTGCAGGATGTCCGGGAGTCCGGAAACCCCAGGCGGATCGGTGTCGGTCACCTACTCGCATATTGGGACGACCGGCCGCCGGGACCGGGGCGCGAGCTTGAGCACGGAGCGGTTCAGGTGACGTCGGCTCTCCGACCGAGGACGCAGAACTCGTTGCCCTCGGGGTCGGCCAGAACAGCCCAGCCGGGTTCGCCCTGGCCAATGTCGATCCGAGTCGCGCCGAGCGTTTCAAGTCGGGCGACCTCCTCGTCCCTGTCGCAGCCGACAGGGCTCACGTCGAGGTGCACTCGGTTCTTTACGGTCTTGCTCTCGGGGACAGCGACGAACACGAGGAGGAGGTCCGGAAACGGCGCGCCGGACTCTGACATCCAGAGGACATCACCTTCTTCTTGGACGTCCCATCCGAGAACGGCCCCCCAGAACTCTGCCACCTCGCGCGGGTTCTGGCAGTCGAAGCTCACCTCGCGAAGCACAGCGCCCACGGAAAGACGTTACGCCATCTACCGGCAGCCACGGCTGTCGGCGCGTGCTCGGGCAAGGCGCCCACAAACGACGCCCGATGGTGACTCCGATTGCCGATCGGGTAGTGACCACACCGCAGCCTGCGGCCGCAACGAAAGGCCCTCGGCTAGTCCGAACGGCCGTTACTTGGGTGCGGCCGACATCCGCCGCTGAGCGCGACCAGGTGTTCATGGGGTTCCGTGGCGGCCCGGCATTCCCGCCCAGACTCGTCGTACTCGTGCCGGAAGCCGCTCCGCCGCGGTGCGGGCGACTTCCGGCAGTTCGATATGGGCAGGCGCTTAGCCGGTCACCGCCGTCGAGTACTGGGTGGCACCGAACGTTTGCACGCTCGGCTGGGGCTGGGCCGCGGGGGCTGCCGCCGGCTGGGCCGCGGGGACTGCCGCCGGCTGGGCCGCGGGGACTACCGCCGGCTGGGCCGCGGGGACTGCCGCCGGCTGGGCCGCGGGGACTGCCGCCGGCTGGGCCGCGGGGACTGCCGCCGGCTGGGGTGACGGAAGGGGATCCAGCTCGGCCGGGTTCGCGAGCAGTGTCTGGATCGCTCCGAGGGCCGAGGCCACCTGTTGCGCCAGTACCGGCGAAGGCTCGACAGTATTGGCCTCGCCCACCACCGTCGAAGCAATGGCGTACAGGTCGCTGAGACCCTGCGGTGTCAGGAACGCCACGGCGCCGGGGGCAACGACGAACGTGTAGTCCGCCGCGAGCGTGTTACAGGCCGTACAATGGGTATCTGTGGCGACCGCCTTGGTGGGCGCATACACAGCATTCGTTGGTCCGCTTACCACGTTCACATTGATGGCAATCGCGTTGGTGAGACAGCCTTGGCAGTACGAACTCGTAGCGGTGGCGGAGCTCGGGTCGCCGAGAATTGGTCCCTGCTCAGCGGGAACACTGAACCCGCCATGACCGTAAGCCTGGCCGTTCACCCGGAACGACACGATGACTGCGGCCTTCGACCCGAACGAAGCGTGGAAGGGGATGCCGGGGAAGCCCCACGTCAATGCGAAATTCCCTTGCGACCTCGCGAATACAAGGTTCGCGTCGCTCGCCGCTCCGACGGTGCCCCCCAAGCCAATCGACAGCCCAGCGACCACCGCGACAACGGCGCCGAGCTTCGCCGCTCTACCGCCGAAATTGAATCCGTGGCGGCCTGGGCGCGCATGTCGCGCACCAACCCCGCAAAATCCGAATGTACGCATTTATCCGTCCCTTTGTGTTTGTTGTTCCGACACTTGATCCTCTAACCCCGTCTTGTTCTTGTTACTCCACCGTGTTCAAGCTCTGTCTCGTCTCGTCACCACCCGACCGAGTGCACTGATAACGCCACCCTTAGCTCGTTCCGTGCACCAGACGAACCTGCATCGCCGACCAGACGACCGGGGCGACGAGCACTCCGAGGACGAAGACTGCAATTGCGGCACGGGACCACAGTCCCCTCCCAAATCGTCGGACCGCATATCGACAAATCCGGTAGCCCACGAAGCACAGGGCATAGGTCAGGCCAACCAGGAGGACTACCAACAGCAACCCCTGAATAACGTCGACCGCGGCACCGGCGATGTTGCCCTCAGCGATATATTGCTGAAGGCTGTCGTAGTGAGAGGCCAGACCCAGCGCAAACGAGACGAACAGCGTGGCGCTCAGAAACAAGGTCAAGGCCAACTCGAGTGGTAGGACCACGGCGGTAACAGCGGCCCAGAGGACAATGATCCGCCGTGGGTTAGCCCGTAGATCGTCGATTCCCGGCCCGCCGACTTCACGGTGATTCCTCGTGTGTCGACCGTGAGAGCCAGGCCCCCGCACGAGAGAATGCAGCGCGGCACCAAACCTGGGGAAGAGATCCGGTACGCCGGCCAGATCGCTCACGATCCAATATCCGTCGAAGCGAACAAACGGCAACAGTTGTTCCAGCATGAGAATTGCCGTGGTCGCGACAGCCAGTATCAGCGGGGCATAGCCGGTGATTTGGTAGATCGCGCCCAGGACGACGCAGAACACGGCGTTGAAATAGACACCACCGAGGTCGGTTCGGACCCGCCCACCTCGCCCGAGACGATATGCGTCGGTCACGTTGGTGTACAGCGATGGCCACATGAGGTACAGACCCCCGCCGATCTCCCCCGGGGTCGCCCCCCCGTAGCGACAGGCCGAAGCATGGCCCAACTCGTGGAAGACCATTGACACCAGCACCAATCCCAACAGCACCAGAGTGAGCTGAGGACGGTTGATCAAGGCGGTGACGCTGGTGCTGAGATGCCCGGTCAGGACCATGTCGATGACCAGCGCGACAAAGGCACCAACGACCACGGCAACGATCGGCAAGTGGAACAAGTGCTGTAGCACCCTGGTCGTGGCCCGCACTGACCGGGCGGGTAAAACGTGCTTCTTGATTCGCAGGCCGAGCACCATCTCGGGCCGATCAAGCGTCTTTTCGTTTTCCTGGCCCGGGTTGGCCTCGATCAGACCAAGTGGATGCAACTTCTGGAGCAGGTACTCGACGTTTTCAGCCGAGATGTCCATTCCAGTCTTCTCGCCGATGACAGTGGCTACTTCTCCCGGGGTCCGACGCCCATCCAGGGTCGATATGACCAGGTACAGCAGGCTCGTGAGCTCTACGTAAGCTCCGTCCGGGCGCCGAGCAAGATAGCGTTCGGTCTCGCGGCCTGAGCCCTCATACTTGCCAACCAGCTCGACCCCGCCACGGGGCCGCAGTCCGGCGGTCCGGTCAGGTTCGCCGGACAGATCCTCACCCGTCGACCCGGGCCCGACAGCGAGCCTGACGGGCCGGGAATGCGCTGCGCAATACTCGAGTGTCGACACGATGCTCCTCGACGAAGCTGGGAGAGGCGAAGGGACCCAAGCCGGTCTCTCTCACTCCACCTAGCCTGCGACCTGGACGATCGAGATGGAGGATCCGGCAAACACGGTCGCGTTGTTGAAGCTCCCGTGGCTGATCACAACGACCGATGTACTCGGCGCCCAGACAAAGGCAAATTGGTTGGTAAAGGTGAACCTCGAGAGGGTGTCACGTGACGGGAGGACGGTTCCCGCCTCCGCCTCCAGCAGGTCTTGGGAAAGACTCATTCGCTGCTCCTTATCTTCCGACACGAGAGTGTGCCAATTGTGGCAGGGTCGCCAATGACTTCACGTACTGAATCATCAAGATCTCTTCACAGGCTTGAGGGATGCGAACTGCACCTCGGCCAAAGACACACCAGCACGTGGAGTGGCCCGAACGACCACTCCACGTACCGATGAGTTGTGTTCGTTGCTAATCCCTTAGTGCTACGAGATCACCAGTTGATTGACTTCAACCTGAGAACCAACCTGCTGTTGCACAAAGGTGCCACCGGCCCGGTTGGTGATCACAACGCCGAGCGAGTTCGCGTTGACGTGTGAGCTCGCCGCGAGATCCCGAAGTTGATGATGAACATGGTGTCACGAGCAGGCAGTACTGCGCCGGACTCGTGCTCGAGCTCTGCAATGCTAAGCGCCATTTCCTTTTCTCCTTGTGTAGTGATGCGGGCGCGCGCAGAAACACCGAAGCATTACCGTTCGTGTCCGACATCTAGGGTGTGGAGCAGCTACCGTTGGAAATGTAAGGCCGAGGCTTAAATGCGTCAGCTGCGCTAACACGCACGGTCCCCCTCTACCGTTCCTTTTCCTCAGGAATTAGCCAAACCCGTTGTAACACGTCAGTTGTAAGACCGTCAACCCCAACGACATCGCGAGTACGCGAACAGCGGACGCCTCTGGTCGACCAAATGCATCGGAACAGGCACGGTCAGCCAGCGCGGGGGCAACGACGATCAGTCCGGAAATAAGACCGAGATGCTGTTGCGTGAACGCATCGACAAGGCTGACTGGTGAGGGTCAGACGTCCGGCGCCGACGCGCGTAGCAGATGAATTTCAGTGCGCGACTCGGGTGTATCTCGATGAACGCATTCAAACGTCACATCCATCCCTGAACCGCGCTGGATGCCGCGTGCGTCGGTTCGGCGGATAACCGAGCGCGCAAGAACGGTTAGTCATCTCACGCCACCCATGGCGTTGCCCGCGCCGTACTGCCCACCCGTACCCTCGTCCAGAACATCCGATCGACCTGAAAGAAGGGTTTCGAATGTAGGCAAGGTGCACCGAAGGAGGAAGCGAGAGATGACGGAATCCAATCCGGCTTCCAAGATCCGAGCGCTTGCGCATCGATGTGTTTCTGCACCGCCTGCCAAGAGTTTCACTTGGACCCGTGATGACCGGTCTCATGGCCGGCCTTCTCGCCATCCGGTCGTGAACTCCGCCGCTCCCAGCAATATCGATTCAAAGAAGCCATACGCACAGACCCAGTTATTGAAACGATCGAATCGACAATCCGGCTGAACGGACTCGGAGGGAGTGTGGATCGTTAGCAGTGCAGATGACAACTCATCGAGCATGCTGACCATGACTCGGTTCCCGATGTGCCCACCAGTCTGGGCAATCCCCGCGCTCAGTGTGATCGCCGCCGAGGACTCACAGAGTTACTTAAACAGACAAGACCAGAACACAATCGTCCTCGTTGACGTCGCCGACGTGGACACCAGTACGAAGCGAAATGCGGTTTTCCTCTGTTGGGTATTTTCTAGCCCGAACGCCTTGTCCAGGTAGCAGGTTCGGCAATTGCGACGTGAAACGTCTGGGGGTCCGTAGGGAACCACGTCCGGATCTCGGAACGCCTCCGTGTCACATCAGGCTAGGAACGGGGATCAGTCCGGATTCGTTGACGTCCATGCGCCGGTGAATCTCCCGCGATGACACACCAGGACGGACGACTTCTCTGTTGTGCTCGTCATCCGGCAAGGAAGATCGATGGTCAGCTGAGCTGTTGACCGACCAGGGAGATACCAGTTCTTCGGACGCCTCACCACGTCATTGGCGAAAGCGGTCACAGACGGCACAGGCGCCGTCGCGCAACACCATCTTCGCTGCCTAGGTGTTCATCCGGACACGGCGAACCGGCCTTCGAGTCGATCCTCGCCGTCATTGACCGGGTCGGACCTAATTGCCCTACTGCTCGAGGTTCGCCACCTGCATGATGTCTTGTGTCGAAGGCACTATCCCGACATCTTGAAGAACAGGCATCAGGAATTTGCCAAAAGCGTCATAATTCTCCTGTGAATCCCAGATCTCGAAGACCATGAGCTGCCCGTCTTCCCCGAAGCACGAGTGGTGCTTCCGCCCGTCAAGGTTTGCTCCGGAGGCCTCGAGACCCTTGCGAGCCTTGTTGTACTGCTCAAGGGTCAAACTCTCTGGTTTCACATATACAGCGATCACTCTGGATCTCCTCCGTCTCGGTGCTTCTCACGCCAGATTGGCGTCATGGGGGTGAACTCACACCCGTCAGGTGAAGGAGCCTTGCGGGCCCCGTCGAGATGACAGGGACGAGGAACAACGAGGCGGCATCTCGTCCAAGTGTGTCAGCGAGCGAGAGGTCAGGAGTTCTTCGATTCCAGCGAACAGAAGGCCGCAGGAATATGTGAATCCTCCTGCGCAAGGTATCAGGTGCTGATGTCCACCGCTCACGAGCCCTTCATGGACATCCGATTCGGGAAGGGCGGCAGCGCTTCTCTCTGCGACCGAGCTGATGGGAAACGCACTTGTGGTTCTGCGAGTTGAGAGCGGCTTCTCCGGGAGGGCGCATTGCCTCACGGTGCAGTAGATGAATGGACTCGTACAGCGGTTCAGACAACGGCCGCTGACGCGACCCCGATGCGGTCCGATGGCAGGGTGGGTGGTGCGGTACCGCGTAGGGGACGACGAATTGAGACTCAATGAGCCTCAGTGTCGAGGCAGTGGCCATGGCCTGTCACGGCGCAGTGCAGTGGTCGACTAAGACCCGGATGCCGTCATCACCCTTTCGGCCGGCACTGCGTCTCATTTGCTACGAGCTGCCGAGCCGATGCTCGGAAGAGGCCATCGGGGAATTGGTCGTTGCGCTCCCGAAGTGTTGCGCCAGATCGCAGGTGTGAACCGAAGATGATTTACACGGAGAGACAGTCCCTCGTGTTCGAATACGACATGTGTGGGATTCGCCGGATCCCGGTTCATCTGTGATGCCGTGGGCGAGGTCGCGGTCGCCTCCCTGACAGACCAGTTATACGCATGGGCACAGAGGTCGACACATCAAGCTCACGGAGCAGATCGACGAGATGGCGACGATCGGCGCTGCTGTCTGGGCGTCGCAGACACCTGCGCTGGGTCCTAATCTGGCTACATGGGACTCACGGTTGATGCCATCGTTGCCCGTTGCCAGTCAGCGCTCGGCGAGCACTCTCCCGTTCTGGCCGTTCGGGACGTCGCTGCCGAGCTCGTCGCCGATCCCGCCGCGCTCGAAGAGGCCCTCGGGCCGGTGGAGCGTGGTGGCATCACGACATTGCACAATGCGGCTGATCTCACTGTTCTGCACGTGGCATGGACGCCGGGGATGGCCCTCTACCCCCACGAGCACCGGATGTGGGCCGTCATCGGCATGTACGGCGGCCAGGAGGACAACGCATTCTTCCGGCGGAGTCCGGGTGGGCTCGAATCAACCGGTGGGCGCGAGCTCCGAGCCGGTGAGGTGCTGCTGCTCGGCGACGACGTCATTCACTCCGTTGCCAACACTCGTCGGGAATATGCCGTCGCACTGCATGTCTATGGAGGTGACTTCTTCACCACCGAACGGTCGGAATGGGACGCGGATACCCACGAGGAACGACCGCGGGACCTCGAGCGCACCCGCCGGCTCTTCGAGGAGGCCAATGCGCGCTGGAGCAACGGCGGATGAAGCGCCGAACCGGAGCCACCGCTCCGCGAGAGCCCCGCCTCCTAATATCTCGTCGAACCGGCGACAGGAGGACAGCGTGACGCGTATGGACGAGAATCGCGAGCTCATCGAGGGATTCTGGGTCGACCTCTATCGACAGGATTTCGCTGCGCTGGGAGCGCGGTTTGCCCCGAACGGGGAGTACACGGACATCGTGACTCCTGATGACGACGTCGCCCGCGGTCCTGCCGAGATCACCGCACGTTTACGTCTCGCGTTCGACAAGTTGTCGAAGCTCTACGACGAGCCTCGCCACCTCGTCGCGGGGGAGCATGTCGTCATGACGGAGCATGTCGAGCACTGGGAATGGCCGACCGGGGAGGCCATGGCTCTGGATGTGGCATCGGTGCACGAAATCCGCGACGGGAAGATCATCAGATGGTGGGACTACTGGGACATGAACGTCCTCACCGCGGCAGCGCCTCAGTGGTGGTTCGAACACGTCCTTCAGGGCTGGAAAGAGGCTCCGCCGACTTGATTGGCTTGACGCACCGCCGGTCGGCAGGTCGGACGGCGCACGACGCGGCGTGAGGGCGGCCCGGACTCAGCCTGCGGGCCCATTCGGGAGAGGGGGACCACGAGCATGGATGGGGTCGAAGCCTGCACGGTAGGACGGGTTCACCGGTGCGCACATAACCCGCCCGTGGTCGGTTGGTGTCTCCACGAACCGTTGCGCGTACCCTGATCAGCAACGAGGTATGCGAGCGGTACTTCCCAATCTCTTCACCACCGGAGGACCCGGAGCGTTCGAGGCCCGTTTCTGTCACCAGATACCGGGGAGCAGCCTCCACCTGACCTGACTGCGATAGTCCTCGTACAGGTCATTCGTGGCCAGCATGCGGTCCTCAGCGATGGCACGACCTACATTGCAGCCGGACGCGAACACCATCACGAGGGCATTACGAATCGAGATGCTCTGGAGGACATATCCCGCCTGAAGGAACAGATATGAGGCGTAAATCGGGTGACGGACGATTGCGTATGGCCCTCGTCTGATCAGCCCGCGGTCCGCGGCGACGAATCCGAATGACCTTCCGAGAGCAAGAAATGACGTCACGCAGACCGCAAGTCCGAACAGCTGCACCCAGAGGCCCGCAGTGAGGCCCCACGCCGGATGGGCACCGTCGGGCCGGAACAGGACACCACCGAACGTTCCGCCGAATGCAAGGAGCCAGTCCTGCGTCCGCCGGCTGACCGCACGGGCTGGCCGTCGGATGAGATAGGCGACAACGACCCACATCTGCTCGACGAGGAACACCCCACCGATGAGCTGGTGGTACTCGAGGTAGCGCTGCAGGGTGGCCTGCGCGAAGAATGCCGCGCCGGCTGCCCCGATGAGGTTCGCCGCGATCCTGATGGGCCGATCGAACGGCGGAGAGCTGAGAATCTCTTCGAGCCGCCGGGTTCCTCGTGTCACGGAGGGTCTCTGCTGGTGGCCCGGATCCGTGGCCGGACCGTCGAGCTGGGTCCGGCTGGAATCGGCGGTCTCGAGTTCCAGCAGGCGGGGCTCTTTGGTCCACACGGACGACTCAGCTCACGTATTGCTGCGGGGGTCCGAGTTCGTTCGTCCCGACAGGCTCCGCGCCGCCGCCGAGGCGCGTGAGCTGTCGCTCGACCACCGCGTCGAGGCTGAACCGGCCCGAGCCGAGAAACGTCACGACCAGGGCCAAGCCGGCGAGCGCAAGGTTCAGTTGATAGCCAGGAGGCGCGGTGTGCGAGTTGATCCCGGTGGCCCAGGTAATCGTGATCATCGCCATGACCATGTCACCGAACAGCGCAATGCCCGCGAGACGTGAGAAGAAGCCAAGTCCCACGGCGATTCCTCCGAAGAACTCGATCACCCCGCCCAGCACGGCGAAGAGGCCACCCGGGTGGAGGTGGGCCGACTGCGAGAAGTAAATGGAGGTTCCATGAATGCCGAGTCCGTTGAACCACCCGAAGAGCTTCCCGCCGCCGTAATAGATGAAGATCCACGCAAGCACGATGCGTGCGATAAGCAGCGCGCAGTCCACGGGGAGCTGTGGGGTCCGGGTACTCACGACGGCGGCGAGCACGGTCTGCCATGAGCGTCGCTGCGTCTCGACTGAAGCGGTCTCCACGGAACCACCTTCCGTCTTCTGTGTGTCCACCACGGTCAGGACCTACCGAGCGTACGCGCTCTCTGCAACTCCGGCCGCCGATTCTCCGGCACGGCATCGGCAGGCGCATCGGTGGTCTGAGGGGAGAGCTCGCGCGCGGGGCGGAAAGGCGCCACCAATTGGGCGAGGAGGACCGAGAAGTGATGTGGTCGCGCCGATTCCTGTTCGACGACGAGCGGGCGGCCAGGCAGCCCAGTGTCAGTCCTGACCGTCTCGTCCGTCGGGAAGACCGCCCGGTGGAACAGCTGATCCCAAATGGTCAGTGCGAAGCCGAGGTTGACGTCCTGCGGCCCATCCAACTTGTGGTGGATCCGGTGGAAGTTCGGGCTCACGAAGACCCGCTCCAAAGGCCCGAAGCCCAAGCGTGTGTTGGAGTGAGCGAAGGCCACCATCCCTCCATAGAGGACCAGCACGGTGACCGACAGTGCACCGTTCGCAAGCAGGACCACTCCGGGTAGCAGCGCAAGGAGATAGGAGACGTGGATCAAGGGATGCGTGCGAAAGACCGTCAGGACATTCATGTCCTCCTGGGAATGGTGGAGCTCGTGAAAGCGCCACATCAGCCGCACCCTGTGGTTCGCCAGGTGGACCGCCCAGTTGCAGAAGTCCATCACCACGAGGATGGCGATGATCGCCCCCCAGCGAGGGAGCGCGCCGATTCTCGGCAGGACGATCCACGGGAGATCCCGCTGCACAAGGGCCACAAAGGACAGGGTGAGCGCCGTGACGAGCGGCGCCACGAGCACCGCGTTGATGATGGTGAGCAGGAGATCGTGGCGGTGGCCACGGGCGACGAGAGGCCGTCGCTGCGCCGGCCAGATCCGCTCGACAACCATGAAACAACCAAGGATCACCAATGCCAACGGACCAACCAACACCACCCGAAGCAGGGTCACCGACCCGGTGAAGTTCGTGCCGCCCCAGTGCACGGACCACCCGAAGGCGATCAGGAGCAGAGCCAGAGCCGCAATGGAGAATGCGGGGAGGTAGAGGCGCGACCGCAGGCGAACCTGCGTCCCGTCTCTCCCGCGCGTGGCGACCTCTGATTGCTCGGTTTCGGCTTGTTCGGTCTGGGCCGGCCGGCCGGGAGCCAGGAGCACAGTGGACATGACCATGGTCTCAGCGACTCCCTGGTTAGAAGGCTGCTCCGCCGCCTCCGGCGCTGGAGTTACCGGATCCCGAATTGGAGGTCGAGCCGGACCCGGCCGCCTTCTTGGTCACGACGGCGGTCCACTTGCCCCAGGCGTCGCTCACGTTTCCGTTCACCTGGCCCGCGGTGCTGTCGCCGGCGAAGAAGTAGAGCGGCTTTCCGCCGTAGGTCACCTGCACGACCCCGTTGTGCTTCACAGTGCCGAGCTTGGCCGCCTTCACGCCCGGCCCCGCCTTTGCCTTGGTCACACCGGCGGGAAGTACGAGCGCCGGCCAGACCTTCAGGCACGCCGCCGTGCACGCAGTGGTGCTCGGCTTCAGCGTGTACACGGTCTTGCCACTGACGAGGATGGTCCCCATCTTGGTGTTCTTGGCCGTCGAGACGGTCACACCGGTCGCAGCGCCGGCCTCGGTCGAGGCGATCACCGACAGGCATATCCCGCCAACGGCCACGATCGCACCGGCCCATCGCGCCAAAGCGACTCTTCGAGTTGGTTCCCGGTACTGACGGTTCTTCTGCATGTTTATTCACTCCTGCGTCGGTCTTGAGTTTTCCCTCAGGAGCTACTACGGACAAGTGCCCGGCAGGGATCATTTTCAAGGTCGGGCCCCGCCTTTGCGCCTGCGTGGCCCGTATCGGCGTGATGGAAAGTCAGGTTGCGGCCCCCGGCCTGAGGACGTGGGTACCGCCGTCGGGGGGCCATGGCCGACCACATGTAGGACGGACCTCTGCATCTGGTGGGGTCGGCGGCCGGCCCGGCCGATGACCGTCACAAGGCCCCCGGGAAACGCTCCTGCCCCGGGCCCCCGGCCGCGGGTCGCGCGTGGCCCGGCAGATTGAAATGGCCATTGCCCGCCGATGCGGCAGCCCGCGGGCACGCCGCCGGGGACTTCAGGGGAACCCGGAGGACCCGCTAGCGCCCGGTCCAGACCGCTGCCCGCTTTTCCAAGAAGGCGGCGACACCTTCCCGGGCATCGTCCGAACCGGCGGCCGCACTCAGGGCCAGCCCCGTCTGCTCCCAGCCCGGCTCGTCATCGTTGGCAGCGATGAAGTCGTTGACGGCGGCCAGGCACGCCTGTACGGAGACCGGAGCGTTGGCACAGAGCTCCTGTGCCAGTGACAGGGCCTCGGCGAGGGCACCCCCCGGCTCGGTGAGCACGTTGACGAAGCCCACCTCAAAGGCGCGCCGCGCATCGATCGGCTGGCCGCTGAGGATGAGCTGGCGGGCCAGGTTGAGCGGGAGCGCCCGGGGCGCACGGAACAGGCCGCCGCAGGTCGGCACCACCCCGATGCCGACTTCGGGCAGGCCGAACCTGGCGGTCCTCGCCGCCACGACGAGGTCGCACGCCAGAGCCACCTCGAGCCCGCCGCCGAGCGCGGGGCCCTCGACGGCGGCGATCAGCGGCTTCCGACGCCGCCGACGGATGATGCCGTACTCGCCGCCGCGGGACGTGACGTAGTCACCCCCTGCGGTCAGGTCGCTGCCGGCGCAGAAGACGTCGGCGCTCCCGGTGAGGACCCCCGCCCACAGCTGTTCGTCGTCGTCCAGTCGGTTCAGGGCGTCGTCGAGGTCGTCGGCCATCGCCCGGTCGATGGCGTTGCGCTTGGCATCTCGTTCCATCGAGACGATCAGCACGCGGCCGACCCGGCTCGTGCCGACGCGATGGCGTGTGTCGTCCGCATCCGTCACGGGCACCTCCGATTCGCTGAGCTGGGAGAAGGCAGAGCTGGGAAAGAAGGTCAGGCTACTGCCCGTTCATGCAGTGGTCTTCGTGGAGACGCCCGGGGGAGGGGCGAGTGGGATCACTGGCTCCGGCGAGGGCGCCGAGGTCGACCGTGGGAGCGCTCAGCGCGGCGGCCTCACGTTCCGGCCATGGAGACAACGGGTTTGTTGAGCGGCTTGCCACCCATGGACCCGAAGAACGGCGTGGCGTAACAGAAGACCCCGCCGTCGGACGCCACGAAGCGGTACCCCGAGCCGTCGCCGGTGGCCTCCATGCCGACGATCGGTGCGTTGAGGCGCGTGCCGCCCGTCGAGCCGTGGAACGGGGCACCGAAGGAGAAGATGCCCCCGTCGGCGGCAACTTCCCAGTACCCGCCCGTCTGCCGGTCTGCGGCCATCCCCACCATCGGCGAGTTCAGCGGCCGTCCGCCCATGGAGCCGGAGAACTTGGCGTCGCCGTAGCTGAAGATGCCGCCGTCCGAGGCGACGAGCCAGTAGCCGTTGCCGCTGGGCGTCGCGGCCATCCCGACGATGGGGCGGTTGAGATGGATGCTGCCGGCGCTGCCGTGGAAACCCGCGTCGCCGAAGCTGAAGATGCCGCCATCGGACGCGACGAGCCAGTAGCCGCGACCGTCCGCGGTGGCGGCCATGCCGACCATCGGGGCGTTGAGCGGCTTGCCGCCCATGGAGCCGAAGAATCCCGCGTTGCCGAAGGCGAAGATGCCACCGTCAGAGGCCACCTCCCAGTACCCCCCGCCGTCACGGGTCAGCGCCGACGCGACCACGGGTCGGTTCAGGTGGATGCTGCCGGTGGACCCGCAGAACGGGATGTTCCCGTAGTTGAAGATGCCCCCGTCAGAGCCGGAGAGGAGGTATCCGTCAGGGCTGCCCGCCGGTGCGTTGCAGGGCACCTCCACGGTGGGTGCCGGCGTCCCGGCGTCACCGGTGAGCTGGGGGTCGTGATGGAACTGTGGCCACGCCCCGGCCTCGTAGACGCGCGATCCGGAGCCGCTCGTGTTGTCGATCTCCCAGTGCGCGATGTACCCGGTTGCGGCCCCGCCGGCGTCAACGTACCCGGCGCCCGTGATCCCGATGTGGCCGTCCGGATCGTCGGTCACCAGCGGCGAGCTCTGGAACCCGAAGTTGGTGCCCAGCGTGGTGACCTGCGCGCCCGAGCGGCCGTCGAAGATGTCAATGCCGTCGGTGGTGGGGACGATGACGTCCTGGTAGCCGCCTCCGGTGAGGTCGGCCGTCACCGGTGAGCCGATGACCTGCCCGGTGGTCGAAGCAGACCAGATGGCGGCTCCGTTGGTGCCGTTCAGCACGTAGATGGTCCCCGCCGCCGTCCCCTCGACGACGTCGAGCTGCCCGTTGCCCAGCACGTCCGCCAGGGCGGGTGAATCGGCGGTGATCCCGTTGAGCTGATCGCTCCAGGCCAGCCCGCAGCCGGTGTTGATCGCGAAGACCTTGTTGGAGTCCGAGGCTCCGGAGAAGAAGCTCCCGTCACCGACCACGATGCCGACCGCGCCTCCGGCCAGGAACTGGCCGACTGCCGGCGACGAGCGGTCGATGTTCTGGTTCGTGTTGTACTGGCAGATGAGGCCGCCGGCCGGATTCGTCGACCCTGCATTGCCTGCGCTCGACAGGATGCGGATGTGGCCGCCGTTGGCGTAGGTCTGCCCGAACGCCACGCCGGCACTGGATTCGCCGCCGCTGATGATCTCGTTGTCGTCGTCGGCGTAGAGGTCTGCGACCGCTGCCGTAGAGAACACCGTGTCGCCTTGGAACCAGGGGAATCCGCCCAGCATCGCCCCGTTGCCGGCGCCCAGCGCATCCGTGTTCTGTCCCAGCGAGCCCGCCTCCACGCCATAGCCACCGGCGTAGGACCCGACGGTCAGCGATGCGGCGACACCCGAATGGGGTGTGGGGTCGGTGTCGGGGTTCGTCTCCTGGACGAACCACTGGTCTCCCCCCTTGTTGGTGATGGCCTGGTAGCCACCGACGGTGGGAGCGGCGGCATTGCCGGTGCCGACGAAGACCGAGTCGGTGCCGTTGGGCGAGACGGGGGCGACCGAGGGCGACGAATCTACCGGCGCGCCGGCGTTGTAGGGCCAACCGCCGACGGTCGAGCCGTTGCTGAGGTGGGACGCGTAGACGAGGCCGGCGCGGTCGCCGACGACCACCGCCGGCTGCCCGTCCAGGTTGGCGACGTTCGGCGAGGAGAGCGCGATGGGGTTGTTCGCGTCATTGAGCATCGTGCTCCAGGTGAGGGTCGCGGTGAAACCTGCCGCGTGCGCCACCTCGGCAGCCTGGGCGGCGGGTGCCGCCTGGAGCGCGGGAGCCAGAAGCAGGCCGGCGGCCGAAGCCACCATTGTTGCCGGGAGGCAGAACCTCCGCGCACGACCTCTCACGTCACTCCTCTCTCGTTCGGTGCGGTCCGGGCCGCCCGCCCATCGGCACCTCCCGATCGCCGGGACCGCCGGACACTGGGCCAGACACGAAGGGTACGCCCACCGACGGGAACAGCGGCGCCGCAGCAGCATGGGGTCTCGAACTCCGAACTCTGTACCCAAGGGTCACACGGTGACGCCTGCAGCTGTCGCGCGGATCGCTCGCCGAACCGAATTTCGTCGCGCGCCTGGTCGCACCGGGGTGGAGTCGTCCCCGATAGGCATGAAGCCCAGGAAAGGGGGCCGCGACGTACCATGCTCCCGGTGACCGAATCGTCCACGATCTGCCTGGCTGGCTGATGGGACGTCGGATCCGGTGGCTCGGCGTCATCATGGTGGCCTGCCTGGGCCTGGTGGTCGCGCAGCTGGTCAACATCCAGCTGGTGAAGGGGAAACAGCTACAGGCCTCGCCGTTCAATCCGCGGGTGTCCTCGCAGAAGTACGTCAACCCGCGCGGCACGATCTCCGCCGCGGACGGCACCGTGCTGGCCCAGTCGGTCCCCACGCCGGCCGGGACGACGAAGGACTACCTCTACGACTACGTCCGCCAGTACCCCCAAGGCCCGCTCTACGCGGGGATCACGGGGTACGACTCCGCCCTCTACTACGGCACCGCCGGCATCGAGCAGCAATACGACGCCTACCTCTCCTCGCACCAGAAGCCTCCCCAGACGCTGAGCCAGCTGCTCTTCCGACAACAGCAGCCGCTGACCACCGACGACGTCGCGCTCTCCGTGGAACCCCAACTCCAGAACGCGGCCTGGCAGGCCCTGACGACACTGCCGCCGGGCGCCAACAAGGACGGTGCGGTCGTGGTGATCCAGCCGTCCACCGGGAACATCCTGGCCATGGTGTCGAACCCCACGTTCGACCCCAACGGGCTGACGAGCACGTCGCTGCAGGCCGAGCAGCTGGCCTACTACAGCTACGTCCAGAAGGATCGCCAGGGCTTCCAGCCACTGCAGCCGATCGCCACCGGCTACGCGTTCCCCCCCGGTTCGACCATGAAGGTGGTGACCAGCACCGCCGCCTACAACCTCAAGCCGGCGCTGGCCGGCTTCGACTACCCGGTCCAGAAATGCCAGTCGTTCGCCGACGCTCCGGGCCAGCCACTCTGCGATCAGTCGGGGCCGTGCGGCGGGACGATGACGCAGATGCTTCCCTTCTCGTGTGACCCGGGCTATGCCGAGCTCGGTGTCCAGCTCGGCGTCCCCATCATGACCAAGCAGGCCGAGCTGTTCGGCTACAACTCGGTGCCCGGTATCGACCTCCCGAACGTGGCCAAGTCGGTGTTCCCGACATTGCCCGACAAATCCCAGTCGCATCTCGGTCAGAGCGCCATCGGCCAGTTCGACGTGTCGGCCACGGCGCTGCAGAACGCCATGGTTGCCGCCGGGATCGCCAACGGCGGCGTGCTCATGACGCCACACCTGATGACGTCCATCCACGACTCCCAGGGCTCGGTGGTGCAGACCTACACGCCCAAGGCGGCGGCCACGGTGGCGACCGCGCCGGCGGCGCAGCAGGTCACCTCCCTCATGGAGGGCGTCGTGGCCAGCGGCACGGCGGACCATGTCGGTTTCCCGGCCTACCTCTGCGCCGCGGTCAAGACCGGAACCGCGCAGACCGACAAGACCACCGGCCTGACCGACACCTGGATGATCGGCTTTGCGCCGGCCAACCACCCCCAGGTGGCCGTGGCGGTCGTGGTGCCGCAGCAGTCCAACAGCCTGGACGGCGCCCACGTCGCCGGTCCGATCATGAACGCGGTCCTCCAGGCCGCCGTGCCGCAGAGCTCCGTCAGCCAGCCCTGCAACGTACAGCCGGTCCCGACCTCGAGCTTCACTTCGGCTCCCTGAGGCCCGCCGGCCGGTGTCACCTCTCGCGGCCTGTATGCTATCTGCATGACTACGCAGGTAGTTGGAAGGGTCGCCGGGGAGGAGTTCCGCTCCGCCGTCGGGATGCTCAAGCTCCTGGCCGACGAGACGCGTCTCCGGGTCATCTGCGCCCTGCTCGAGGGTGAGCACCCGGTCAACGAGCTGGCGGAGCTGGTGGGCGCCCAGCCGGCTGCCGTCTCGCAGCACCTGGCCAAGCTCCGCCTGGCCCGGCTCGTGCGCAGCCGCCGCGAGGGCACCCGGATCTTCTACGTGCTCGACGACGCGCACGTCCGGCGGCTCGTCGAGGAAGTGCTGTCCCACGCTGATCACGTGACGGCGGATGGCTGACGGCCACGATCATCACGCCGGGCCGCCGTCGGTGGACACCGACCGCCGCGCCCTGACCATCGCGCTGGTCCTCCTCGTCGCCTTCATGGTGTTCGAAGTCGGGGCGGCCGTCGCGTCGAACTCGCTCGTCCTGCTCGCCGACGCCGGGCACATGCTGGTGGACGTCGGGGCGATTGCCGGCTCCTTGGTGGCCATACGCCTGGCCGCACGCCCCGAGACCGGGTCGCACACCTATGGCATGAAGCGGGCCGAGATCCTGGCCGCCGCCGCCAACGCAATCGCCCTGCTCATCGTCTCGGCCCTGGTGACCTACGACGCCGTGGTCCGCCTCGCTCACCCGTCGCCGGTCGATGGGGCCGTCCTGATCGCCGTGGCGGCCGTGGGCGTGGCCGTCAACCTGGCCGCGACGGTGACCATCGCCCGGGCTGATCGGCGTTCGTTGAACATCGAGGGTGCCTACCGCCACATCCTCACCGACCTCTACGGCTTTGCCGGCACCCTCGTCGCCGGCGCGGTCATCGTCGTCTGGGGCTTCGACCGTGCCGACGCCATCGCTTCGCTCGTGGTCGTCCTGCTCATGCTGAAGGCGGCGGTGCAGCTACTGCGCCCGGCGTTGCGCATCCTGCTGGAGGCGACACCCGACGACATCGACGTGGAGGAGGTGAGGCGGCACCTGATGGAACTGCCCGAGGTGCAGTCGGTGCACGATCTGCACGCATGGACCCTCACCTCGTCACTGCCGATCCTCACCGCCCACGTCGTCGTCACCGACGAGTGCTTCACCACGGGGGAAGCGGGACGTGTGCTCGACCATCTGCAGGAGTGCCTCTCGGGGCACTTCGACGTGGCGCACTCCACCCTGCAGTTCGAGTCGCCCGGGCACCTCGAGCACGAGCTCGGCGGGCACGCGTAGCTGGAGCAGGTGGCGTGTGCGATCAGCGAGGCGAGCGAGCGGGTGGCTCCAGCGCCGCCACGAGCTCCACGTGTTCGGTCATGGGGAAGATGTCGAAGGCGCGCAGCACGGTGAGATGCCAACCCTCGTCGAGGAGGACCCGGACGTCGCGCCCGAACGACGCCGGGTCGCACGATACGTAGATCGCCGTGCGCACGCTCGGGGCATGATGCGCCAGGGCCCGCATGACGTCGGTGCCGGCGCCCTGGCGGGCGGGATCCAGCACGACC
The DNA here is from genome assembly GCA_963736515.1 of uncultured Acidimicrobiaceae bacterium. Classification (GTDB taxonomy): domain Bacteria; phylum Actinomycetota; class Acidimicrobiia; order Acidimicrobiales; family RAAP-2; genus Bog-473. Next base: position 219,481 of record CAVTPE010000019.1, read on the forward strand.
ACGTCGGGCTGACCCAGGCCGGTCTCCACCAGCAGGGGCGTCACCTCGCCCTCCAGGACGCGCAAGTTGGGGAAAGCGGCACCGTTGTGCCGGGCGTCCGCGCAGGCGCGCCCGTCCCTCTCCACGGCGAGGACGGATCCCGCCGGGCCGACGGCGTCGGCCAGAGCCACGGAGAACAGCCCGGCGCCGGCGTACAGGTCCACCACCGCGGCGCCACGGCAGTCGCCGGCAACGGCCAGGACGGCCGAGAGCAGCGCGGCGGCGGCGCCCGTGTGGACCTGCCAGAAGACCCCGGCAGAGACCCGGTAGCTGCGGCCGTCGACGACGGCGTGCACCGCGCCGGGCGCCCGGCGGGTCTTCCCGCCGACGACCAGCCCGGTGCCGATGTCGGGCAGGTGGGACGCCGCCTTCCCGCGCGGCGTCACGGTGACCACCGCCTCGTTCGCCTCCGTCCCCGTGATCACCTCGAGCTCGCTCGCGCCCGGCCACAGGACCGTTAGGGCTCCAGTCGCCGCGACCGCCGAGCTGGCGATGGGGCATTCGCGGACGTACTCGAGCCGGTGGGACCGGTGGCGGCGGAAGCCCAGGGCACCGCGGCCGTCCACCGCGACCCGTACCCGACTGCGCCAGCCGAGCCCCGCGGCGTCACCGGGCACCGGCTCCACTTCGACGGCCTGCCGGAGCCCGGCCAGGCGCTCCAGCTGCTGCCTGATGAGGAACGCCTTCAGGCGTCGCTGGGCCCCGACATCCACGTGCTGGAAGTCGCAGCCGCCGCACCGCCCGGGTCCGGCGTGCGGGCAGGGAGGGTCGACACGATCGGGGGAGCGGGTCAGGATCTCGACGGCGTCGGCCCGCAGGTACGAGGTCGTGCTGGCTGTGACCCGGGCCCGCACCCGCTCGCCGGGGAGGCTGTGGCGGACGAAGACGACCTTGCCGTCGGGGGCGTGGGCCACGCACCCCCCGCCGGCCGCGACGGCGCCCACCTCGAGCTCCAAAACGCCGGGATTCTCGGGGGGCGCCATGGCAGGGGAGCGTAGGACGGCGAAGTTGGTCAAGATTTCGGTACCGGGGTGTCGATCCGGGCGGTCCCCGATCGTCGTAGGAGCGAAACCAACCCCAACCAGGAGGACTGATGCGATATCTGTTGCTCATTGCAGGCGACGAGAGTCAGATACAAGGAGCCACCGCCGAGCAGGGCGCGGCCATGATGAACGAGTACGCCGAATTCGGCAAGACGATGGCTGAGCGCGGCGTGCTGCAGGGCGGCGAGCGGTTGCACTTCACGACCGACGCCACCACGGTGCGCGTCCGTAACGGTGAGGTGCTCACGACCGATGGCCCCTTCGCCGAGACCAAGGAGCAGCTCGGCGGGTACTACCTGGTCGACTGCAAGGACCTGGACGAGGCCATCGAGGTGGCTGCGAAGATCCCCGGCGCCCGCATGGGCAGCATCGAAGTGAGGCCGATCTGGGAGCTGTGACCCCCGAGGTCGAGGCCGCCGTCGCAGAGTCCTTCCAGGCCGAATGGGGCAAGGTCGTGGCGACCCTGGTCCGACTGACCGGAGACTGGGACCTGGCCGAGGAGTGCGCGCAGGATGCCTTCGCGACGGCGCTGGAGCGCTGGCCCAGCGATGGCATCCCGCGCCGCCCCGGCGCCTGGCTGACGACGGTGGCGCGCCACCGCGCCGTCGACCGGGTGCGGCGCGCCCGGACGGGTGCGTCCAAGACGCGGGAGGTCGCGGTGATGGCAATGGGTGAAGAGGACCTCGCGCCGGACGAAGAGGTGCCCGACGACCGGCTCCGGTTGATGTTCACCTGCTGCCACCCCGCGTTGTCGTTCGAGGCGCAGGTAGCGCTGACCCTGCGCACGCTGGCCGGCATGACCACGAACGAGATCGCTCGAGCCTTCCTCGTCCCCGAGGCGACCATGGCGCAACGGCTCGTCCGGGCCAAGCGCAAGATCCGCCATGCCGGCATCCCGTTCGTGCTCCCGCCGGCGCACCAGTTGGTGGAGCGGACGGCCGCCGTGCTGGCCGTGCTCTATCTCCTCTTCAACGAGGGGTACTCGGCGAGCTCGGGCACCGACCTTGTCCGCCGGAGCCTGACCACGGAGGCCATCCGACTCGGTCGGCTCCTGTGCACGCTGATGCCAGACGAACCCGAGGCGCTGGGACTGCTCGCCCTCATGCTCTTTCACGACGCCCGCAGCGCGGCCCGGGTGGACGGCGACGGGGATCTGGTTGTGCTGGCGGAGCAGGACCGTTCGTTGTTCGATCCCGCCGCCATCGCCGAGGGGCACGAGCGGCTCGGTGCCGCGCTGCGACTGCGCCGTCCCGGCCCCTTCCAGGTCCAGGCGGCCATCGCGGCCTGCCACGTGGGGGACGTGGGCGAGACGGACTGGGCCGAGATCGCCGCGCTGTACGACCGCCTGTTCGACATGGCGCCGTCGGCCGTGATCGCCCTGAACCGCGCCGTGGCCGTGTCCATGTCCGAGGGACCCGAGGCGGGGCTGGCGCTGATCGACCGCATCGCGCCCGAAGGGGAGCTGCGGGGCTACCACCTGCTGCCCGCCGCACGGGGGGACATGCTGCGCCGCCTCGGCCGGCGGACCGAGGCGGCCGAGGCCTACCGGCAGGCGCACGACCTGGCGGGTACGGACGCCGAGCGCCGTTATCTGGAGCGGCGCCTGCTCGAAGCCACGGCGTAGCGGCAGCCACCCCGACAGCGACCCCGGCCGCGACCCAGAGGGCGGATCGGTCGAGCCGGTTTGACAGGCCGGGGTGCCGTTGCAATCGTCTCGCCCGGACCACCGCCCGCCGGCGGCCGGTTCCTGACGAGCGCGAGAGGACGACTGGATCATGTTGCAGGACAGAGTGACGATCATCACAGGGGCGGGACGGGGCATCGGCCGCGAGCACGCCCTCCTCTTCGCTTCCCTCGGCGCCAAGGTCGTTGTGAACGACCTCGGCGGGGCGGTCGACGGCTCGGGCGCGGACATCTCGGCGGCGCAATCGGTCGTCGACGAGATCACCGCGGCGGGTGGCCACGCCGTGGCCAACACGGACAGCGTGAGCTCCTTCGACGGGGCGAAGGCGATCGTCGAGCAGGCCGTCTCCTCGTTCGGAGACCTGCACGTCGTGGTCAACAACGCCGGAATCCTGCGCGACCGGATGCTCGTGTCCATGAGCGAGCAGGAGTTCGACGACGTCGTCGCGGTGCACCTGAAGGGCACCTTCAACCTCACCCGGCACGCCGCGGACGTCTGGCGGGACGCCGCCAAGGCGGGCACCATCACCGACCGGGCGATCGTGAACACGAGCTCGGGCGCGGGGTTGCACGGCAACGTCGGCCAGACCAACTACTCGGCGGCCAAGGCGGGCATCGCCGCCATGACCGTCGTCAACGCCATGGAGCTGAATCGCTACGGCGTGCGGGCCAACTGCATCGCCCCGGTGGCCCGGACGAGGCTCACCATGCAGACGCCCGGGATGGGCGAGTCGATGCAGCAGCACCTGTTCGATCCCGAGAACGTCTCGCCGCTCGTCGCGGTGCTGGCCTCGGAGGGCTGCCCCTTCAACGGCCAGGTCTTCAGCGTGTACGGAGGGTCCGTCGGGATCTACGCCGGCTGGTCGATCGCCGACTCCGTGGAGACGGACGACCGCTGGACCGCCGACAGCCTGGCGGCCGCCATGGACAAGCTGCCCCGCACCGTCGAGGTCAACAGCCAGATCGCCGAGCTCGGCAAGCACATGGGGCGCTGACCACCCGTCGGGACGCGCCTGCGTAGGCTCGTCCGCATGGATGGGGTGGATCCCGAAGGAGTCGCGACCGAAGGCGCGGGTGCCGATGAGACTCGCGCGCGTGCGGGCCGCCTGCGCGGCGGCGGAGGTGCACCCTCTCTTGTGTGCGGTGGCCCACCGCACGGGCGACCTGTCGCTGCTGCGAGAGGAGTTCGCGCCCGACCAGCATCAACTGCTCGTGCCAGGGCGCGGCCTCGGGCCCGAAGAGGAGTCTGCGGCGCGTGGGCTCGCAGCCGCGGCACTGGCGAACCACCTGGACTCGGGGCGGCCGGACCACGACCTGGCGCCCGAAGAGCGGCGGCGGATCTTCGGGTTCCTGACCGGCCCCGGCGTCGCCGAGCACTGGGAAGGCTTCTTGACCGAGGAGCTCGCGCTGGAGGGGAGCGACCCGCGGGAGCCGTCGTGGCGCCTCGCGGACATCGACCCCGACGGATCCTTCCGGTGCGCCGTCATCGGGGCCGGCGCCTCGGGCCTGGCGGCCGCGCACCGGCTGCGTCAGGCCGGCGTGGCAACCACCGTCTTCGAGAAGAACGGTGACGTGGGCGGCACCTGGTTGGAGAACGTCTACCCCGGCTGCCGTGTCGACGTCCCCAACCAGCTCTACAGCTTCTCGTTCGCGCAGACGAACGACTGGGTCTCCCGCTTCTCGGCCCAGCCCGATCTGCTGGCGTACCTCCAGTCGACGGCCAAGGATCTGGGACTGGGGGAGTGCATCCGCTTCCGGAGCGAGGTGACCGAGGCCCGCTTCGACGACACGGCCCGGGAATGGTCGTTGACCGTGAGGGCCGGCGACGGCACCGAGGTGACCGAGGTGGTCGACGGGGTCGTGTGCGCGGTGGGACAGCTGAACCGCCCCTCCTTTCCGGCCATCGACGGCCAGGAGCGCTTCGTGGGCCCGTCCTTCCACTCGGCGGACTGGGACGACACGGTGGAGCTCGCCGGGCGCCGGGTCGGGGTGATCGGAACCGGGGCCAGCGCGGCGCAGTTCGTCCCTCGCCTGGCGGGCGAGGTGGGGCACCTCGACGTCTACCAGCGCACGCCGCCCTGGCTGCTGCCGACCGACAACTACGGCGACCCGTTTCCGCCCGAGTTCCACGACCTGCTGCAGCTGCTCCCCGGCTACGGCCGGTGGGACAGGCTCTGGCAGTTCTGGCTGATGCACGAGGGCCTCCTCGTGGCCGCCCGGGTCGACCCCGGATGGGACGCGCAGACTGAGGCGGTGAGCGCCGAGAACGACTTCGTCCGCTCCATGTTGCTCGACGTCCTTCGGGCCCAGGTCGCCGACGATGCCCTCTACGGAAAGATGGTCCCGCACTTCCCGCCCTTCGCCAAACGCGCCCTGCGCGACGACGGGCGATGGGCGGCCGCGCTCAGCCGTCCCGACGTCGACCTGGTGACGACGCCGATCGCCGAGATCACGCCACACGGGGTGCGGACGGCGGACGGCGAGGAGCGGCCGGCGGACGTGTTGATCTACGGGACGGGATTCAGCGCGTCGGACTTCGTCGCGCCCATGAGGGTCTACGGCGCAGGCGGCGTGGAGCTCAACGAGGAGTGGGGCGGTGATGCGCAGGCCTACCTCGGCCTGACGGTGCCGGGCTTCCCCAACTTCTTCCTCCTCTACGGGCCCAACACCAACCTCGTCATCAACGGCAGCATCCTGATCATGGTCGAGTGCCAGGTGCGCTACGCCGTCGAGGCGATCGGCCGGCTGCTCCGGGGCGGGCACCGGACGATGTCGTGCCGGCGCGACGTCCACGAGCGCTACGGCCGCGAGATGGAGGAGGGCAACGCATTGATGGTCTGGGGCGTGGCGGACGTGCCGACCTGGTATCGCAACGCGCAGCGGGCGCGTGACGCAGAACTGGCCCTTCGACCTCCACACGTACTGGGCCCGTACCCGGGAGCCCGACCTGGCCGACTACGAGTTGGGCTGAAGCCGGCGTGCCCAGCCGGGAGCTGACCGAGATCCTCGCCCTCGTCCCGCGCGACTTCGCCGACCCGAATGCCGATTACCGCGCCGTGCGGGCGACCATGGCGCCGTTCCACGGGCACCCGGTGCCGCCGCACGTCACCGTGACCGAGGCGGAAGTCGGCGGGGTGCGCTGCGCCTGGTACGAGGACGACCGCCGGCCCCGGACTCGAGCGCGTCGTCATGCACTGCCACGGCGGCGGCCTGGTGTCGTGCCCCCTCGACGACTACCACTTCTACGGGGCCATGCTGGCCGAGCAGCTCGAGGCGCGCGTGGTCATGGCGGACTACCGGCTCGCCCCGGAGCACCCCTTTCCCGCCGCACACCGCGACTGCCTCGACGCCTACCGGGGGCTGCTGGCCGGCGGCGCCGACCCGTCGCACGTCGTGGTCAGCGGGGACTCGTGCGGCGGCCTGCTGGGGCTGGGAGCGCTCCTCCACGCGCGGCACGAAGGGTTGGCGCTGCCCGCCTGCTTCGTCTCGATCTCGGGCTGGTTCGACGTCTCGGTGGCCGCCCCCGTCGACGGGGGCCGCGATCCGTTCCTCACCGCCGGGTGGGTCCGCAACCGCGGGCGGGACTACGCGGCGGGGCGGGTGGCCCTCGACGACCCCCGCCTGTCGCCGGCCTTCGCCGACCTGGCGGATCTGCCCCCGCTCTACCTCCCGGCCGGGCAGCACGACACGCTCCGGGCGGGGACCGAGGCGCTCGCGCTGGCGGCCATGGACGCCGGCGTGGCCGTGACGGCCGAGTCCTGGCCGGGCATGGTGCACGGCTGGCAGGGGCTCGTCACGGCGGGCGTGCCCGAGGCGGCGGCAGCCTTCGCCCGGATGCGCGCCTATCTCGACGACGTCGGGGTCTGACCCCCGTCGACCGGGACCGGTCGGTCAGCTGACCACGTCGATCGGCGTGCCGGCCGGGATGACCGACAGCTGCGCCAGGTCGGCGACATGGAGCCTGATGCACCCGTGCGAGATGGCGGCCCCCGTGGTGCCGATCAGCGAGTCGTCGTAGGACGTGATCGGCCCGTGGATGCCGATGACGGCGTCACCCGAGTTCTCCCAGTCCGTGATGGTGTCGGAGTGGTCCGACGTCACGAGCACGAAGGGGCCGTATCCGGTGCCGGGGGAGGGGGACCGCATCGGCATGAAGTAGTGCCCGCTCGGCGTGGGGTCGTCGGGCGTACCCACGCCGGCCGGGAAGTCGAAGATCTGCTCGCCGTCGTCGAACACCGCGAGATGCATGGTCGTGAGGTCGACCACGATGTAGTACGGCGTGCTCGACAGCGTGACGTCGCTCTGGCGCACCCAGACCGTCGACCCGTTGGGCCGCTGGGCCAGGCGGACGGAGAGCCATCCGGGCTCGGTCGTGACCACGGGCAGGACCGAGGGGTAGCCGTACCACGTGCCCGGCACGGTCATGTCGGGTGTTGCGGACTGCGGCGACGCATAGCCCGGGATGGAGCCGTGCGTCGTGGCCACGATCGTGCTCGGGGGCGGGCCGGCGGGGCCGGCGGCCGGGGGCGCCGCCGTCGTGGTGGTCGTCGCGGCAGCGGCGGGGGCGATCGCCGCGTGATGGGCGCCGGTGGGCGCCGCCGGGGTGCCGGAGAAGACGCCGACGAGTGCGGCGACACCCACCGCCATGACCCCTGCTCCCAGCAGGACACCGATCCGACGCATCCGACCTCCGATCGTACGGGGGTGGGACGATGTGCGGTATGGCCGAGCGTCAGCGCATCTCGTCGGGCTCGCCCTTCGAGCCCACCATCGGCTTCAGCCGGGCGGTCCGCGTGGGGGACCGCGTCGTCGTCTCGGGGACGGGTCCGGTCGTGCCGGAGGGCCGGTGCCCGGACGCGGCGGGCGCCCAGGCGCGGCGATGTTTCGAGATCATTCAGGCCGCGCTGGCCGAGGCGGGCGCCTCGCTCGACGACGTGGTGCGGACCCGCATGTACCTCACCTCGGCCGGCGACGGCGACGCCGTCGGCACCGTGCACGGCGAGCTGCTCGGGCACGTCGGCCCGGCGGCGACGATGGTCGTCGTGGCGGGTTTGCTTGACCCCGCCTGGAAGGTGGAGATCGAAGCCGAGGCGGTGCTGCCCTAAGAGGCGAGCCCCGCGACGGTGGCGGCCACGATGTTGGTGCCGCGCAGGTCACCGACGAGGCCCGACTCCATGCGGTTCATGACGTAACAGACGGAGAGCTCGGCGTCCTGGTCGTTGATGATGACCGAGCCGCCGTAGCCGCCCCAGTAACAGGCGCTCGGGCCGAGCGGCATCTCGGGCGGGTTGCTCAGGCCGTAGCCCATTCCGATGCGCTGCTGCACGCCGAGCACCTTGTCGACGCCGTCCGCCTGGACCTCGAAGATCGGGTCGGTGCCCTCGGCCGAGAGCAGGCGCACCCCGCGGGCTTCGCCCCGTCCGGCGATGATCGACTGGATGGCGGCCACCGAGCGGGCATTGCCCTGGCCGTTGGCGGCGGGGATCTCGGCGCGCCGCCACCATTCGTGCTGCGCCATGGAGGCATCGAGGGGCGGGTTCATGAACGTCTTCATCATGAGCTCGGACACCTGGCCCTCCATGGCGGCCACGTCGATCGGCGGGGGCGGGATCACGTTGGACACGCGGTGGTCCTCGCTCGCCGGGAGCCCGATGTGGAAGTCGGCCTCGAGCGGCTTGGCCACCTCGCGGGTGAACCAGCTGCCGATGCTCTCGCCGGTGATGCGGCGGACGATCTCCCCGATGAGGTAGCCCTGGGTCAGGGCGTGGTAGCCCGATCCGGTCCCGGGCTCCCACCACGGCGCCTGAGCGGCCAGACGTGTGGTGCACAGCTCCCAGTCGGCCAGGTCCTCTGCGGTCAGCGGCTCCTCCCACCCGCTCAGGCCGGAGGTGTGGCCCATGACGTGGCGCACCTCGATCTTCTCCTTGCCGTTGGCCGCGAACTCCGGCCAGTAGGTGGCGACGGGCGTGTGGAAGTCGAGCTCCTGGCGGTCGTGCAGCATCAGGGCGACGAGGAACGTCATCGTCTTGGTGGTGGACCAGACGTTGGTGATGGTGTCGCGCTCCCAGGGCAGCGTCTTCTCGGCGTCGGCCCAGCCGCCCCAGATGTCGACCACCGGCTCCCCGTGCAGGAAGACCGCCACGGAGGCGCCGACATCGGCGCCCGTGTCGATCTGGTCGGCCAGCGTGGCGCGGACCGGTTCGAAGCGCGGCTCGCAGGTTCCGTGCACCTCTGCCATGGGGACCCCCTTTTCGTCTGGATGGGCCGGGCGGGGCGTGCGGGGCGCGTCCGAGCCGGTGAGCGCAACCTATTGACCCGGCGGCCGACGCGCCAGCGGACGACGCCCGGCCGCCGCCGGGCCGCCGCCCGGGCCGCCGCCGGGCCGCCGCCCGCCTCGGTAACGTCGCTCCATGCAGCGTGTCGATGCCGTCGTGGTCGGCTCGGGACCAAACGGCCTGGCCGCCGCGCTGACCCTGGCCCGGGCCGGCCTCGGGGTGGAGGTCTTCGAGGGCGAGCCGACCATCGGGGGCGGGACCCGCACGCAGGCCCTGACCCTCGACGGCTTCCGTCACGACGTGTGCTCGGCGGTGCACCCGTCGCTGGTGGCCTCACCCTTCTTCCGCTCGCTCGACCTGGCCGCCCTCGGCATCGCGCTGCGCCAGCCCGAGGTGGCCTTCGCCCATCCGCTCGGCGGTGGGCGGGCCGCCGCGCTGTACCGGGACGTCGCGGCGACGGCCTCGCACCTCGGCGGGGACGCCGCGGCCTACCGGGACCTGGTGGGGCCCCTCGTCGAGTGGCTGGACCGCATCGTGGCCTATGTCCTGGGCCCGATGCGCAGCATCCCGCGCGACCCGTTGGCTCTCGCCCGCTTCGCGTTCGTCGGGACCCCGTCGGTGCAGCGCACGGCGCGCCGCTTCAACACCGATGCGGCCCGGGCCCTCCTCGCGGGCACGGCGGCGCACTCCATGGAGCCGCTCACGGCCCCCTTGACCTCGGCGTTCGGTCTCCTGCTCACCGCATTGGGCCACGGCGCCGGCTGGCCCGTCGTGGCGGGAGGGAGCGCGGCCATCACGCAGGGGTTGGCAAACGAGCTGCGGCGTCTGGGCGGCGTGGTGCACACCGACCGCCCGGTCACCGCACTGGCCGAGCTCCCGCCGGCCCGTGCCGTGCTGCTCGACACCTCGCCACGGGCCTTCGTCGCGCTGGCCGGGGCGCAGCTCTCCCGCCGGGCCGCGCGGCCATGGGCACGGTTCAAGCCGGGGGCCGGCACCTGCAAGGTGGACTGGGCGCTCGACGGTCCGGTGCCCTGGGGGGCCGAGGCCTGCCGGCGCACGGTGACCGTTCACGTCGGGGGCACGTTCGACGAGGTGGCCCGGGCCGAGGCCGACGTCCGGGCAGGGCGGCACGCCGAGCGACCCTTCGTGCTGGTGGCCCAACCCGGCGTGGTCGACCCGACGCGTGCGCCCGAGGGGAAGCACACGCTGTGGGGCTACTGCCACGTGCCCAACGGCTCCTCCGTGGACATGACCGAGCGCATGGAGGCGCAGATCGAACGCTTCGCCCCGGGGTTCCGCGACCTCGTACTGGCGCGCTCGGTGCGCACGGCCGCTGAGGCCGAATCGCACAACCCGAACCTGCTGGGTGGCGACGTCAACGGCGGGGCGGCCACGCTGCGCCAGACGGTGTTCCGGCCGGTGGCCCGGTGGAACCCGTACCGGACGCCGGTCGAGGGTGTGTATCTCTGCTCGGCCTCGACCCCGCCGGGGGGCGGCGTCCATGGGATGTGCGGTGTGGCGGCGGCCGAGGTGGCTTTGCGGGACCGCTTCGCGTAGAGCGCCGGGGTCGACAGGCCAGCCGGGGTGCATGGGCGGTCAGCTCTCGCGCAGGCCTCTCGACGCTTCATCGCGTCCGGGGAGCTGCACGCGGCGCGTCGTGGTGACCGCCTGCAGAAGATGCCGGTCGTGTGAGACGAGCAGGAGCGTGGCGCCGTAGTCCTGCAGCGCCGACTCCAGTTGCTCGATGGCCGGGAGATCGAGATGGTTCGTCGGTTCGTCGAGGACGAGGAAGTTGACCCCGAGCGCCGCGAACGCCGCGAGCTCAGCTCGGGTGCGCTCGCCGGGGGAGAGCGACGACGACGGACGGAGAACGGCGTCGGCACCCAATCCGAACTTGGCCAGCTGTGATCGGGCCTGGTCGCGGGGGAGGCCGGTGGCGGCCGTGAACGCGTCGGCCAGGGCGGGATGGTCGCCGAGGAGACGTCGGTCCTGAGCGAGTTCGCCGACCACGACACTCGGACCCATCCGCCGGGTCCCTGCCGAGAGCGGGAGGCGGCCGAGGAGCGCCTCGACGAGAGTCGTCTTGCCCGACCCGTTGGGCCCGACGAGCGCAATCCGCTCCGCCCAGGCGATGTCCAGCGTGAACGGGCCGAGCGTGAAGTCACCCCGCTCGACGACCGCCTCCTCCAGGCGTACGACGACGTCGCCCGACCGGGCCGTCTCACTGATGGCGAAGCGCAGGTCCCATCCCTCCCACGGCTTTTCGACGACCTCCAACGCCTGGAGGGCGCGCTCGGTCCGGCGAGCCCGCCCGGCCAAGCTCTCGGTCCGCTCAATGCGGAACTTCCGTTGGGACTTGTCGTTGTCGCGCGGGTGTCTCTTCTCCCGCGCCACGCCTGCGGTGGCCCATTGGCGCTCGCGTTGGGCCCGACCGCGAAGCTCGGCGCGCTGTGACTCGTAGACGGCGTACTCGTCGACCGCGTGCGCCTGGTCGGCGGCACGCTCGCTGCGGTACGCCGCCCAGCCGCCTCCGTACGAGCTCCCGGCCCGGGAGTGCTCGTGCAGTTCGAGGACGTCGGTCACGGTGCGTTCCAAGAAGGCTCGGTCGTGCGAGACGATGACCATGCCCCCGGTCCGCCGGCCCACGATGTCCTCCAGTCTGGACAGTCCGCCGAAGTCGAGATCGTTGGTCGGCTCGTCCAACAGGGTGAGGTCGAAACCGGCGAGCAGAATGGCCGCCAGCGCGACCCGTGCCTCCTGCCCGCCCGAGAGCCTCGAGACGGGCTGGTCCGCGACATCCGGGGGGAGGGCCACCTGCGCGCACACGCTGACGAGACGGGCCTCGAAGTCGCCGGCCGAGACGGCCTCGTAGCGCTCGAGCGCGGCCGTGTAGCGGTCAGCGGCCCCGGCGCCCTCTTCGGCGAGGGAGGAGGCGGCAGCCGCCAGCTCCGTTTCCACGGCAGCCACTCCGGACCGTCGAGTGAGTGCCGCGCGCACGGTCTCGTCGCCCGCTCGCGCGTGTTCCTGGCTGAGGTAGCCGACGGTGGCCGAGGGCGGGTCCACCCGGACCTCGCCCGCGGTCGGGACCAGCAGCCCGGCCAGGATCTGCAGCAGCGTCGACTTGCCGACCCCATTCGGGCCGACGACGCCGAGGCAGGTGGCCGGCCCGATGGAGAGCGACACGTCGTCGAGGACGGTGTGCCCCCCGAGCTCGTGGCGGAGATGACGGGCGACCAATGTCGCGTGCGGTGCGGTGGAGGGAGAAGGCACAGGGAGCTCCTGGACGGGTGCGCGATGACGGTGGATGTGGCCGGTCGCACCGTGGTGCGGCCGCCGGACGCGTCGAGCTCTACCTCACGACGCTCAGTGTACCGCCCCTGCGTTGGGGTCCACGGGCCGGCGCGCTTCTGTAATCTCGGGCGGCCGGGTGGCGCGGGCTCCCGGACGGTCCGACGCGCACCGTCGGCGTACAAGGGGGCAGGCATGCCGATCGCCATCAACGACGAGCACCAGGAGCTCGGGGCATCCGTGCGTGGTGTCCTGGCCGATCACGGCGCGCTGGCGGCCAACCGGGCGTTGCTCGAGGCGGACTCCGAGGCGCGCCCGTCCTTCTGGAAGGACATGGCGGAGCTGGGCTGGCTGGGCCTCCACCTACCCGAGGCGCACGGTGGCGCGGATGCGGGGATCAGCGAATTGGTCGTGGTGCTCGACGAGGTCGGTCGTCAGGCCGCGCCGGGCCCGTTCCTCCCCACAGTGTTGGCCTCTGCCGTCATCGCGGCGTGCGGGAACGAGGAGCAGCAGAACGCATTCCTCCCCGGGTTGGGCGACGGCAACGTCGTCGGGGTGCTCGGTCTCGGTGGGGCGCTGACGCTACGAGAGGGCACGCTCGACGGCGACGGCGGCGTCGTCCTCGGAGGGGCCGCGGCGGAGGTGCTCCTCCTGCGGGCGGGTGACGACGTCGTCGTGGTGAGGCGAGACGCCGAGGGACTGGCGTTCGGCGGCACGAAGAACCTGGACCCGTCGCGCCGGTCGGCCTCGGTGACGGCCTCCTCCGTGGCCGTCGGCGACGGGGCCGTCCTGGTCGGTGCGGCTCGGCGCGCCCGTGCCCTCGCGCGGACGCTCGGCGCGGCGGAGGCCGTCGGCGTCATGGCCGCCTGTACGGACGCTGCCGTGGCCTACGCCAAGGAGCGGGTGCAGTTCGGCCGGACGATCGGGACGTTTCAGGCCGTCAAACACCACTGCGCCGACCTGCTCGTGGCCGCCGAGCTCGCAACGGCGGCCGTGTGGGACGCCGCCCGGGCCTCGGCCGATTCCCTCGAGGAGTTCGAGTTCGCCGCCGCCATGGCGGCTCAACTGGCCTTCGGCCCGGCTGTGCACAGCGCCCAGATGAACATCCAGGTCCACGGTGGCATCGGCTTCACCTGGGAGCACGACGCGCACCTGTACCTGCGCCGGGCGATGGTCCTCAACGCGGTCCTGGGCTCGCCGGGTGACGCCGAGGACGTGATGGCGGCGGTGGCCCGTGGGACGACACGTGACGTCTCGCTCGATCTCCCGGTGGAGGCCGAAGCCATCCGGGCCGCGATCCGGGTCGACGCGCAGCGGATCGGCGCACATCGGGGAGCGGAACAGCGAAAGGCGTTGGTGGACTCGGGGCTGCTGGTGCCCCACTGGCCGGCGCCCTGGGGCCGCTCCGCCGGTGCTGTGGAGCAGATCGTGATCGACGAGGAGCTGCGTACAGCCGGGGTCGCGGTGCCGGGTCTCGGCATCACCGGCTGGAACATCATGACGGTGAACCAGTACGCCACCGCGGACCAGGTCGAGCGATGGGTCTTCAGGACCCTCATGGGGGAGTACGTCTGGTGCCAACTCTTCAGCGAGCCCGATGCCGGATCGGACGCCGCTGCGGTGACGACGCGGGGGACCCGGGTGACAGGGGGCTGGACGGTCAACGGCCAGAAGGTGTGGACGAGCGGCGCCCAGTACTGTCACCTCGGTCTGGCCACGGTGCGGACCGATCCCGACGCGCCGAAGCATGCCGGTATCACGACGATGGTGATCGACATGCACGCGCCGGGCGTGGAGGTGCGGCCGCTGCGACAGATCACGGGTCACGCGGGCTTCAACGAGGTCTTCTTCAACGATGTGTTCGTTCCCGACGACGACGTGGTGGGGGCGCCAAACGACGGGTGGACCGTGGCGCGCTCGACGCTCGGCAACGAACGGGTCTCTATCGGCGGCGGCATCGGCGGCATCTTCCCGCCGATGGACCTGCTGGCGCTGTACAAGAGCGGCGGGGACCGGGTGCCGGGCGCGGCGGCGCGTATCGGCGCCATCATCACGAAGGAGCACGCGTTGAAGGTGCTGAACCTGCGCCGGGCGCAACGCGCCGTCATGGGATCGGGTCCGGGGCCCGAGGGCAACGTCACGAAGCTGGTGCTGGCCGAGCACGGTCACGATCGGGCTCGACTGCAGGCGGACCTCGTCGGCGCGTCCACCGCGTTCCTCGACGGAGAGGACGCCGTGGCCGGGTACTCCCAGCTCGCGACCCGGGCTATGTCGATCGCGGGCGGGACGTCCGAGATCACCCGGAACCAGATCGCGGAGCGCATCCTCGGTCTGCCGAGGGATCCGTTGATCGCGTAGCACGCGCAGGCGAGGCGCCTCCGGCGTGGTGAAGTCGGTACGTGGTGGACCCGGAACCGGACCGGACGGCGGTGGCGCTGGTCTTCGCCCGCCCTGGCTCAGGCTCAGGCTCAGGCTCAGGCTCAGGCTCAGGCCGGCGGCTCACGGTCGGGCGCCGAGCGTCGCTTCCAGGCCGCGCAGATCGCCCTCCTCGTCGGTCCAGGTCCGCACCGTGGTGTACCCGTGGTGCCCCAGCGTCGGACGGAGCAGATCGGCCTCAGCGCCCCCCAGCTCGAGCAGCAGGGCCCCGCCCGGCCGTAGGTAGCGGGGCGCGTCGACGACGACCCGCCGCAGCACATCGGTCCCGTCGAGGCCCCCGTCGTAGTGGGAGGCAT
The DNA here is from genome assembly GCA_963736515.1 of uncultured Acidimicrobiaceae bacterium. Taxonomy (GTDB): domain Bacteria; phylum Actinomycetota; class Acidimicrobiia; order Acidimicrobiales; family RAAP-2; genus Bog-473. Next base: position 234,541 of record CAVTPE010000019.1, read on the forward strand.
CCTCGAACCCGAGGGTGTCGCGCGGAAGCAGGCGCAATTCGGTGGACGGTACATACGGAACCACGGCGACGACGACGTCGGTCTTGCCCCGCAGGTCTGGTGGCACGGCAGCGAACAGATCACCGCGATAGGCCTCGATCCCGTTCTCCCGGGCGCAGGCGACGGCCCGGGGGTCGCGGTCCGTCGCGACGATGCGGGCCGATGGTCTCCGGGCCCGGAGCGCGGCCGCCACCGCGCCCGAACCGGTGCACAGGTCGATGGCCATGCCGGTGTCGGGTAGCCGCGCCGAGGCCCGGCGGGCCAAACCGAGGCTCTGCCAACGCGGGACGTAGACCCCGGGGTCGACGCGCACGGTCAGGTCGCCGAAGGCGGCATGGCCGGTGATCCAGGCGAGCGGCTCTCCCGACAAGCGCCGGCCGGCGAGCCTCTCCAACAGCGACGGGTCACCACCGGCGCATGCGGCCAGCTCTTCGGCTTCCTCTGCCGCCGCGACGAAGCCCGCCCGGGCCAGGCGGGTCGCCAGCGCGGCGACGAGGGGGTCGGGTCGTGTCGTCAGTCGAGCATCGCCCCGGCGACCCGGTCGCTGCCGGCCGGACCGCTCCCTGTCTCACCCTCTTCGGCATGCGCCGGGACGGCGCGGGCAGCGTGGTTGGGCAGGAACAGGGTCGGGATGAAAGCGATCAGGATGGCCCCCACCGACCACCAGAAGGTGTGGGCGAACGCGGCCGCCACCGGGTCGGCCACCTGAGGAGGCAGCGTGCCCGTCGTGGAGATGACGCCGGTGCTGCCGCCGGCCTTGGCCGCGGCCGGGCCGAGCTGGCTGACGATCTGCCGCTCGAGGACCACGGCGAAGAGCGCGGTGGCCACCGAGCCCCCGACCTGGCGCACGATGTTCATGGTCGTACTGGCCTTGGGGATCTCCGCGTGGTTGAGGTCGAAGTAGGCCGCCGCGGTCACGGGCATCATCGTCAGGCCGAGGCCGAGGCCACGGATGAAGAGCGTGCCGGCCAGCAGCACCTCGCTGGTCGACGTGGTGACGAACGCCAGGGGCACTGTCGCCGCGGCCATGAGGAGGATGCCGAACGGCACCACGCGTCGTGGCCCGACCCGGTCGGTGACGCTCCCGGCCCAGCGCATGATGCACGCCGCGCCGATGCCCTGCGGCGCCATGAGGAGTCCGGCCACCCAGGCCTCCTGGCCACGGGCGATCTGGTAGTAGAGCGGGAGCAGGAACATGGAGCCGAAGAGTGTGGCCCCGAGCACGAAGATGCAGATGTTGGCGATGGCGAAATTGCGGTCCTTGAACAGGTGCAGTTCGAGCAGCGGGTTCTTGATGTGCAGTGCGTGCAGCGTGAAGGCGGTCATCAGCACAATGCCCAGGACGAAGCTGATGACGACCGACATGCTGGTGAAGCTGCCGGTGGTACCGACCTCGGCCAGGGAGTAGACGAGGGCGGCCAGCCCGGGGGAGAGGAGACAGAACCCGAGGGTGTCGAAGGAGGAGGGGAAGCGCTCGTCGGTGTCCCACTTCGGCAGCCAGCGGCTGGACAGGATCAGCGTGATGATGCCGATCGGCAGGTTGATGTAGAAGATCCAGCGCCAGCTGAAGTTCGACACGATGAGGCCGCCGATGACCGGGCCCATGATGGGCCCGAGGACCATGGGCACGCCGATGATGCTCATGACGCGGCCCATGCGCTGGGGGCCGGCGGCGCGGGCCAGGATGGACTGGCCGACGGGCAGCAGCATGCCGCCACCGATGCCCTGAATCACCCGGAAGGCGATCAGCGAGTTGGCCGACCAGGCGACGCCGCACAGGCACGAGCCGACGATGAAGAGGCTGAGCGAGGTCATCCAGATCAACTTGGCCCCGAAGCGGTCCACCGCCCACCCGGTGACCGGGATCACGATTGAGAGGGCGAGCAGGTACCCCGTCGCCACCCACTGGATGGTGGTGACCGACACGTGGAAGTCCCGGCCCAGCGTGGCCAGGGCGACCGCCACGATGGTGGTGTCGAGGATCGACATGATCGATCCCAGGACGACCACGGTCGAGGTACGCCGGACCTCCGGCGTCAGCGTGAAGGCGGTGGTTGGGGTGGATGCCATGGGGATTAGTTAATAATACTCAAAGGTATGGAGTTGTCAAAGAGTTTCCGCGGTGCGACAATCACAGGATGGGAGTGGCCGAGGAAGCCTTCGAGCGCCTGCGCCGAATCGCCTTCGAGGGTGAGCACGCGGAGCGGATGGCCGGGCTCGGCGTGCGCATGAAGCTGTCACCCGGCGTGATCAAGACACTGATGCGGCTGGCCAAACAGGACGGCGTCTCCATGGGCGACATGGCCCGCGGCATCGGTTGCGACCCCTCCTACATCACGGCGCTGGTCGACGACCTCGACGTCAGGGGACTGGCCCGTCGGGAGCCCGCACCCTATGACCGGCGCGTGAAGATCATCGTGCTCACGGAAGCCGGCAGAGCCGTCGCCACCGAGATCGACCGGGTGCTCTCGGTGCCCCCGACCGCCTTCTCGGCCCTGTCGCAGTCGGAGCTGCGCCAATTGCGCGGCCTACTGGACAAGGTCCTCGTGGCAACCGACGATGCGGTGGCCGCCCACCGCCCGCCGCGCGCCCAGGAGGTGGTGGCGGCGTCCTGACCGTGCCGCCGTACATGGACCCGGCCGTTGCAGGTTTGGGAATCGAGCGTCGCGGGGAAAACGGGGGATGGCCATGCCGGCGGTGAGCGTAGAGCGCCTGTCGAAGTCCTACGGCGACACCGTGGCCGTGCGCGATGTCAGCTTCGAGGTGGAGAAGGGCGAGGTCTTCGCGCTCCTCGGGCCCAACGGAGCCGGCAAGACCACGACCGTCGAGATCCTCGAGGGCTTCCGCAACCGGAGCGGCGGACGGGTGCAGACGCTCGGGGTCGATCCGGCGGAGCACAGCACACAGCGTTGGCTCCGGACGCGCATCGGGGTGGTGCTCCAGGAGCTGGCCGTCGAGCCCTACTACTCGGTGCGCCAGGTACTCACCCGCAACGCTGGCTACTACCCCAACCCGCGACCGGTCGACGAAGTCATTGAGCTGATCGGGCTCACCGAGAAGCGCGACGACCGCATCAAGCGGCTGTCGGGCGGACAGCAGCGCCGCCTCGACGTCGGCCTCGGGATCATCGGTAACCCAGACCTCCTCTTCCTGGACGAGCCCACGACCGGCCTCGACCCGTCGGGGCGGCGAGAGACCTGGGATCTCATCCGCCTTCTGGCCGCCGCCGGGACCACTGTGCTGTTGACCACCCATTACATGGACGAGGTGGAGGCGCTGGCCGACCGCGTGGCGGTCCTGTTCAGCCAGGAGATCGTCGCCCGCGGCACCCCGACGTCCATCGGCGGGCGCGACCTGGGCGCCGTCACGATCCGCTTCCGGCTGCCCGAGGGGGTGTCGGTGGAGTCGCTTCCCCTCCCTGCCGTGCCGTCGGCGTCGGGCGAGGGCCTCGTCGAGATTCACACCGAGGACGAGCTCCGGGTCCTGCACGACCTGACGGGTTGGGCGTTGTCCGGTGGCTTCTCGCTGCCGGGCTTGTCGGTGTTGCGTGTTTCCCTCGAGGACGTCTACCTGGCGCTCACCGACGAGGACGGGCCACGACGCGCCGACGGCTCCCGCGCGTCGACCGTCGGGCCGGAGATGCAACGATGAGCACGACCGAGCTGCCGGTCAAGGGTTCGTTCCGCGGTATCAGCGACGTGCCACTCGTGGCGCGCCAGGTCCGTTTCGAGCAGCTGTCCTTCTGGCTGAACCCGATCGGCGCGATCTTGACGATCGGGTTCTCGGTGGTCTTCATCGTCATCTTCTTGTCCACCTCGGGACACTCGAAGAACGCCGCGTTGGGCATCCTCCTGAGCCAGTACTACCTGCCGGCCTTTGCCGCCTACGGCATCATGTCAGCCTGTTTCAGCATCCTGGCCGTCAATCTGGTGAACCGGCGGGAGATGGGGCTGCTCAAACGGCTGCGTCTCAGCCCGCTGCCGACCTGGATGCTGCTGGCGGCCATCTTCATTAGCTCCATGATCATTGCGCTGATCCAGATCGTCTTGATATTGCTGGTGGGTCGGTTCGGCTACAACGTGCACGGGCCTCGGGACATCCCCGCATTCGTGCTCGTGGTCGTGGTGGGCATGCTCAGCTTCACGGCACTCGGGGTCGGGGTCAGCACGCTGGTGCCGAACGCCGATGCGGCCGGGCCCGTCGTGAGCCTCGTGTTCTTCATCCTGGTCGCACTCTCCGGGCTCTACTTCCCGGTGGCGGCAGGCTCCGGTCTGTCGACCTTCACCGGTTTCTTCCCCATCCGCCACCTGATCGTCGCCTCGGTCGACTCGTTCAACGGGATCCCCGGCACGTCCATATGGAACGACGTGCTCGTCATGGCGCTCTGGGGCGTCGCCGGCGTCATCGTCAGCCTCCGGCGCTGGGAGTGGTCGCCCAAGCGGGGCTGAGGCTCGGCCGGTCAGCCCGCCGTAGAACACGCCGAATTGCCGGTGATGAAGTGATGGCGGCGTCGGTCACGACCAGCAAGTGTCCCCGGCTCCCCGAGCCGGCCCCCGCGGCATGCGCGCGGACGTCTGGCGGGAGATCCGGCTCAGCGTGATCCTGGTCGAGACAGTGGCGCCTCGCCGTGGCTGCCGCGTCGGCTAGAAGAGGGCGGTGAGCCCCGACGACACCCGACCGACCCATTTCCGCCCAGCCACCTACGCCGCCAGCGACGGGGAGCGGCCCGCCGTCATCACCGCGTCCGGGCGGGTCGTCACCTTTGCCCAGCTCGAGGAGCGCTCGAGCCGCCTGGCCCAGGCGCTGTTCGCCCACGGTCTGCGGCCAGGGGACCACGTGGCGGTGCTCCTGCCCAACGACGACCGGACCCATGAGGTGGCGTTCGCCCTCCAGCGCTCCGGCCTCTACTACACGATGGTCAACACCCACCTGGCCGCAGAGGAGGCGGCGTACATCGTCCTCGACTGTGGCGCCCGCACGCTCATCACGTCGGCCGCGCTCGCATCTCTGGCGACGGATCTCGTCGCGCGGACGCCCGAAATGGAGCTGCGGCTCATGATCGGTGACCCCGTCGCGGCCGGTCATACGTCCTACGACGAGTTCGTCGCCGCCTTCCCGGGTGAGCCGCTGGCCGAGGAGGTCGAGGGATCGCCGATGCTCTACTCCTCCGGCACGACGGGGCACCCGAAGGGGATCCGCCGCCCGCTGAGCAACATGCCCTTCGGCTCGGACGTCACCCTGTCGGGGATGCTCGGCGGGATCATGGGCTTCACCCCGGGGGACGTGTACCTGAGCCCGGCGCCGCTGTACCACTCCGCCCCGTTGGTCTGGTCGCTGACGGCGCAGCGCCTCGGCGGGACCGTGGTCGTCATGGAGCACTTCGACCCCGAGCGCTGCCTGGCGCTCATCGAAGAGCACAAGGTCACGCATGCCCAGTTCGTCCCGACCATGTTCGTACGCATGCTCAAGCTGCCCGACGACGTGCGGGCCCGCTACGACCTCTCCTCGCTGCGCTCGGTGGTGCACGCCGCGGCGCCGTGCGCGCCCGAGGTCAAGCGCCGCATGATCGAGTGGTGGGGGCCCGTCATCCACGAGTACTACTCGGGCACCGAGGGCATGGGCATGACCTGGATCACCGCCGAGGAGTCCCTGACGCATCCCGGCTCGGTGGGCCGGGCCATCTGGGGCGAGGTGCACGTGTGCGGCGACGACGGGGAGGAACTGGACGTCGGCGACGATGGCGTCGTGTATTTCGCGGGCAGCCCCGGCACCGCCACCTTCCAGTACAACCACGACCCCGAGAAGACGCGCCAGACGTTCAACGACAAGGGTTGGTCGACATTGTGGGACGTCGGCCACCTCGACGACAAGGGCTATCTCTACCTGACGGACCGCAAGCTGTTCATGATCGTGTCGGGCGGCGTGAACATCTACCCCCAGGAGATCGAGGACGTCCTCGTACTGCACCCGGCGGTGGCCGACGTGGCCGTGTTCGGTATCCCCGAGCCCGAGATGGGCGAAGAGGTCAAGGCCGTCGTCCAGCCCGCTCCGGGTGCCATTCCCGGCCCTGGGCTCGAGGCCGAGATCATCGCGTTCTGCCGGGCCCGCCTGTCCCACTACAAGTGCCCGCACACGGTCGATTTCACCGATGCGCTACCACGGGGCGAGAACGGCAAGCTCTACAAGAAGGCGCTGCGCGAGGTCTACTGGGCGAGCTCGGCCCCGAGCACCACCTGAACCTCGGGCGGCGGCCGCACGTCGGCGTACCAGGCCAGGCCGAGCGCGACCACGGCGCCGAAGAGCAGGACGCTCGTGATGCCGACGGCCTCCACCACCGGTCCGATGAGGAGGTTCCCGATGCCCACGGACCCACCGAAGCCCATCATCCACAGCGCCATGACCCGGCCCCGCACGTTCTCGTGCACCCGGGCCTGCAGCGTCGTGTTGAGGGCCGTGATGAACGCGAAGTAGAAGGCGCCGGTCACGGCGACGCACACGTCCGCCGGCACCGGGCTCCGCTGCAACGCAAAGGTGCACAACGCCACCGAGTAGCCGACGAGACAGACCCGCACGAGCATGGGCTTGGAGGTCTGGGCGAAGACCGTCCCGATGGAGATGGCGCCGGCAAGGGCACCGATGCCGAAGGAGGCGTACAGGATGCCGTAGTCCGCCGACTTCGAGAGGTCGATGCCGAGGTTGTGGGCGGCCACCACCGGCATCTGCCCGATGAAGGCCAGCGCCAGCAGCGAGAACACGAACACCGTCACGAGGCACCGGCCCACCACCTTGTCCTCGCGGGCCACCGTGATGCCGGCCGTCAGCTGGCGCCAGCGGCTGGCGTGGGTGGGCGTCTGTGCGACGGCGGGGAGCGTGACCATCATCAGCGCCCCCACCACGAAGAGGTAGGTGGCGGCGTTGCCGGTGAAGATCCAGGCCGGACCGACCAGCGAGTACAGCAGGCCGCCGATGACGGGGCCGATGACCCGGGAGGCGTTCATCTGGGCCGAGTTCAAGGAGATGGCGCCCGGCAGGTCCCGCTTGCCCACCAGTCCGGGCAAGACGGCCGAGTAGGCGGGACCGAACATCGCGCTGCCGGCGCCCACGCCGAGCACCATGATCACGAGCAGGACGTGCGAGGGGTGGGGGGAGGCCGCGACCAGGGCGACGCCGAGCGAGAACACCAGCTGCTCGATGGACAAGATGATGAGGAAGCGCTTGCGGTCGATCTTGTCGGCCAGGAGGCCGCCGACCATCGGCAGCACCAGGGTGGGCCCCAGTTGGGCGAAGATGATGACGCCGACGAACGTGGCCGAGTGAGTGAGGTCGTAGGCGTAGGCGCCCAGGACGACGTTCTGCATCCAGGTGCCGATGTTCGAAGCGAAGGCGCCCAGGAAGACGATGCGGAAGGTCCGGTGCGACAGGGCTGCCCGCGCCGTGCCCGATCGGGCCGGGACGGGGGAGTCCCCGTCGACGACGGCGTCCTCGATCTCCTCTATGGAGACAGCGCCATCGTCGCCTTCCGTCGAGCGCTCGGATCGGTTGTCGGAGGCGGGCGCCACCCGCCCATCGTACGGGAGGCCGCCACCGGCCGGTTCTGGATCCGGACGGCCCCCCGGTTCCACGTTGCACCTGGTAGACGCCAAGGCGTCACCATCACGGTCGGGCGCTGGACTGCCGCCGGCACGAGGTGCAGTGTCTTGACCATGGAGATGGTCACCCGAACGGCCGGGACGCCGGCGCCCCGACCGATGCTCGTTCCCTGACACTGATGTCAGGTCTCAAGTACCCTGGACGTGATGGCTCTGCCCAGGATCATCAGCGTCGACGACCACGTCGTCGAGCCGCCCCACGTCTGGCAGACCTGGCTGCCGAAGAGGTGGCGGGAGCGTGGCCCCCGGGTCGAACGCAAGCAGTGGGGGAGCTTCAGGCACCTCTCGGGCGCCAAGTACGACATGCACGAGGACCCCGACGGTGACTGGGGCGACGCCTGGTATTACGACGACCAGCTGATCTACGTCCACAAGAAGTTCGTGGCCATCCCGGACGCCTCGGTCACCGAGGACGACAAGGGCGACCTCGTCTTCGACCGTACCCAGATGACCAAGACCGCCATCACGTATGACGACATGCGCAAGGGCTGCTGGGACCGTGACGAGCGGGTCAAGGACCTGGCGCGCAACCACAAGGACGGATCACTCCCGTTCCCGACGTTCCCCCGCTTCTGCGGCCAGACGTTCTACGAGGGCGACGACAAGGAGCTCGGCCTCGCCTGCGTCAGGGCGAACAACGACTGGATGGTCGAGGAGTGGTGTGCGCCCACCAACGGCGTCAACATCCCCCTTTGCCTCATCCCTTTGTGGGACGTCGAGCTGGCCGCCGCCGAGACCATGCGTAACGCCGAGCGGGGCGTCCGGGCCATCGCCTTCAGCGAGATCCCGACCCGTCTGGGGCTGCCGAGCATCAACACCGGCTACTGGGATCCGCTCCTGGAGGTCTGCAACGACTACGGCGTCACCATCTGCATGCACGTCGGATCGTCGTCGTCCAACCCCGCCGCCTCGCCGGACAGCCACCCCGCCGTCGGCGCCACCGTGGGCTTCAACAACGCCATGGCCTCCCTGGCCGACTGGCTCTTCTCGGGCAACCTGCTCCGCTTCCCCAAGCTCAAACTCGCCTACTCCGAGGGCCAGATCGGCTGGATCCCCTACGTCCTCGAGCCGGCGGACACCGTGTGGGAGCAGCACAACTCCTGGATGCACACCAAGGACCGGATCCCCGTCCGCCCCTCCACGCAGTATTACGGCCGCATCTTCGGCTGCTTCACCGCCGACCGCCACGGCCTGCGCTCACTCGAGGAGGTCGGCGAGGACAACATTTGCTTCGAGACCGACTACCCGCACACCGACACGACGTGGCCGTATTCGGAGGCCTACATCGAGAAGCTGTGCGCCGGCCTCGACGAGCAGACGACCTACAAGATTCTGCGTGGCAACGCCATCAAGATGCTGGAGCTCGTCGACCGGGCCTGAGACGAAGGCCCGGGGGCAGGCCACCGCTACGGTCGCCCCTCCATCGGTGAGGGCGGACGCCCCGTCGCCACCTTGCACGGCCAGCCGCCGCGTCGGACCATCCCCGTCGTCCCCGAACGATCGCCGGATTCGAGCGGGCGGTCCAGCTCTCGTTCGTCGCGTCCCCTCGGAGCGAGGACCGAGACGCGAACTACCCGAAAGCGTCGGCGACGCCCGTGGGACTGACCGAGGCGGCCGGTTCAGGCGGGTTTGGTCGGCGACCGCGTTGTCGCGGCCGGACCGGTCACGGCGGTCCACCGTGGTGACGGCCGTGACGTCATGACCCGCCCCGTCGGGCCCACGAACGTGAGCTCCGCGTTGGCGTCCCCGGACATGGTCCAGTGCCGGCTGTGCACCCGATGATGATGGTGCTCGCACATCAGGGCCAGATTGTCCAGGTCCGTGCGGCCGCCCGGCTTCCAAGGCGCGATGTGGTGCACATTGGTGAAGGTCACGTTGGTGCAGCCCGGGAAGCGACAATGCCGGTCCCGCCGCATGATCTCGCGCCGTTGGCTGTCGGTCGGCCATCGTCTCGCCCGCCCCTCGAACATCGTGTGCCCGACATCGTCGTCGATGGCGATGGTCACCGTGGCATCGCAGGCCATCCGCCGCACCGTCTCGGCGCTCACGAACCCGTCGCGCTCGAGCTCGCCGGGCAGCTCCGAGGACTCGTCGACCAGTGTCTCGAGGGGGACGTGGATCACTACGAACGCCCCCGAGCCGGAGACCGCCGGCCGGGACGACGAGCGGACCGTCAGGAGGAACGCGTCGCACAGTCTCTGGTCCCACCCGGTCTCGCCGTCGGAGGGGAGGTCCCGGGCGCGCGCCTCGAGGCAAGCCCTCGTATCGGCGTAGGACTCCGGCGGCAGTTGGACGGCGATGGTGCAGCAAGGGTCGTTGAACCGCAGCGACCGTCTGTCGTATCGACCGGAATGGGTGGAACCCTGCTTCGCTCTGGCGACTTCGGCCAGCTGCCGGACCGAGCATTGCCGCGCCATGTCCAGGAGCTCGCCGTCGGTCTCCGGCGTCGCCACGTCGGCCACCGCCCGCAACTGGTCGAAGGTGATGTCGCCCTCGCGCAGCGCCCCCACGAGGTTGGGGAGATCCCCGGCTCGTTCGGCGACGTGCGTGTACGCCCGGGCCGTCGGCGCCGAGACGGCGAAGCGTTCGCTGGCCCAGGCTTGTGTGGACGTGGCTCCCTCGTCGCGGAAGGACTCCCGCCGGCCGACCTCGCCCAGGAATTCGACGATGCGCCCGTCGATCGAGGCCTGTTGCCGGAACAGTTCGTCGCCGTATGCCCCGAGCTCCTCGTTGGACAGCCCAGCCACGCCGCCGGCACCGAGCGCTGACGCCGGCGGCGTGGGTGTCTGGGCCATCACCGGAGGAACGGTCGAGGTGATTCCCCCGGACGCCGGATTTCGCTATTCGACCGACGAAAGCGTCGCGTTGGCCAGCGCACCGTTGGCGCGCAGGGCCGACACCACGCCGGCCGCCGCCGCAATCGCTGCCAGCACGTACGCAGTGACGGTGAAGGCGTGCTGCGCACCACCCATCCCGCCCGTCTCGCCCCCCGCGACCACGAAGAGGCTGCCCGTCACGGCCAGCCCGAGCGCCGTCCCCATGCCCCGCGACATGTTGAGGACCCCCGAGGCCGTTCCCGCCTGCCGGCCCGGGGCCGCACCCATGATGGAGGCGTTGTTCGGCGAGGTGAAGAGGCCCATGCCCACCCCGATCACGGCCAGCAGGAGGAGCAACCAGGCGGTCGACGGCCGCAGGGCGCCCAGGAGACCGAGGCCCAGGGTGACCAGCGCCATCCCGCTCACGGTGAGCGGCCGGGCACCGACGTGGTCGGCGAGCCGTCCCGCCAGCGGGGCGACGATCCCAAAGGCCAGCGGCATGGCCATCAACTCCAGGCCGGACCGCGCCGAGCCCAGCCCGAGACCGCGCTCCAGGTAGAACGGAATCAGGAGCAGCACCCCGAACATCACGAGGTACGAGCCGACACCGCTGGCGATCCCCGTCGAGAAGCGGGCATTCCCGAAGAGCCTGAGGTCGAGCATCGGGTCGCTGTCCCGCCGCTCGTGCCAGACGAACAGCCCGCCGAGGGCGGCGGCGGCGACAAAGAGGCCGACGATCAGGCTCGAGCTCCAACCCAGCTCCGCCCCGAAGGAGATTGCCGAGATGAGCGCCACCACGGCCGGGAAGAAGATCCCGAGGCCGGTCCAGTCGAAGCGCACCCGCGCCATGAGGTTCCGACTGCGCGGGACCAGCAGGATTGCCGCGACGGCGCCGAACAGCCCGAACGGGACGTTGACGAAGAAGATGAGGCGCCAGCCGTCGGCGGCCAGGAGCAGGCCGCCGATGCTCGGGCCCAGGGCGAGACCCAGGGCCTGGGCCGTGCCCTGCAGACCGATGGCCCGCCCCAGCGCCCGAGCCGGAACGACCAGCACGATGATGGCCAGGCTGTTCGCCTGCAGCATCGCCGCGCCCACCGCCTGCAGGGCCCTGAAGACGCAGAGCGCGGGGAGGTTCGGGGCCAGCCCGCACAGCACCGAGGCCAGGGTGAAGATCACGAAGCCGTAGACGTAGAGCAGCTTGCGCCCCCACATGTCGGCGAACCGCCCGACGGCGACGACGGTGGCCACGAGGACCAGCAGGTACGACAGGCCGACCCAGGTGACGGCGCCGACGGAGACGCCGAAGGTGTGCTGCAGGGTGGGGAGGGCGACGGTGACGATGGACGCATCGAGCTGGCCCATGAACGCGCCGACGCACACGGCCGCCACAGCGAACCAATGGGCGTCGCTCCGTTCCCGTATGACCTCGGGTCGCCGCGGCTCGACCAGCAGCCGGTCCCACGTCCAGGTCCACGGACGCGGTCCGTCGGGCTCCCCGCCGCGGCCCGTCACGTCGACGGCGGGCCCCCCCACGTGACCACGGCGCTCGCTCTGATGTCGTGCGACGACACACCGACGAGCACCTCGTAGCGGCCCGGGTCCGTTCGCCACGCGTGCATCTCGACGTCCCAGTAGCGGAAGGCAGCGGCGCCCAGCTCCACTCGGACGGTCTCCCGGCGGCCGGCGTCGACGCCGACCTTGGCGAACCCGACCAGCTCCCGGTCGGGATGGCGAACGAGGGACTCCGGTGCCCGCACGTAGACCTGCACGACCTCGGTGCCACGGCGGGTCCCGTGGTTGACCAGCGTGACGGTCACCTCGTCCCCGTCGGCGTGCACATGTTCAAAGGCGATGTCGCCGTAGGAGAGCCCGAAGCCGAACGGGAACAGCGGCGCCAGGTGGGCCGTCTCGAAGAAGCGGTAGCCGACGAGGACGCCCTCCCCGTACACGACCCTGCCCTCGACGCCTGGATACCGTTCGCCCTCGACGCCCAGCCCGGCCGGCCCGTCCTCGACGCGGGCGGGGAAGGTCACGGGGAGCCGCCCCGAGGGTTCGGCCATCCCGACGATCACGTCGGCCAGCGCGTCCGCACCCTCCTCGCCCGGGTACCAGGTCATGAGCACGGCTCCCGCCCGGGGTGCCCACGGCATCTCGACAGGGGAGCCCGCGTTGACGACGACCACCGTGCGAGGGTTGACGTCCAGGACCGCCTCGACGAGCTCCCGCTGACGCCCGGGCAGCGAGAGGTCGGGCCGGTCGTGGCCCTCGGACTCCCACTGCCCGTTGGAGCCGACGACGACCACGGCGACGTCCGCCTCGGCCGCGGCGCGCACCGCACGCTCGAACTCGTCTCCGGTGTCCGGTGGCGAGGCGCCGATGCGGGCGCCCAGGATGGGGGACGACGACGACCGCGGCCAGACGTCGACCGCCAGCTCGTAGGAGTGCCCGGAGACGAGGTCGAGCGTCACTTCGACGGGCTCGCTCCCGGCGCCGTAGAAGCTCGAGCCCCGGGTGGGCTCGGTGTTGTCGACGACGACGTCACCGTCCAGGCGCAGCACGGCCCTCCCTGCGCTCTCGAGCCCGAGCTGCCATGCACCCGACACGTCGGGGGTGAACGTGGCCGAGAGCCTGACCGAGCACTCGCCGACGGCGAGCCCCGGCTGAGGGGGACCGATCCACAGGACGCGTGCGGTGTGCGCCATCTCCGTCGCGACCGGTGCGCCGGCCAACTCCGGGTTGTCGAAGTACTCGATGAGAAGGCTCCCGTCGCCGTCGCCGTCGCCGTCGCCGTCGCCGTCGCCGTCCAGCAGCCGGAGGTCGATCGGCGGTAGCCCGCGCTCGATCCGGCACCCGATCTCCGAGGAGATCGAGGCACCCGGGAGCCGCTCGGCCAGCGCCTCGGCCACCCGCCGTCGCCGGTACGGGGTCACCTCCGAGCTGCCGCCTCCCATGGCGAGCTGGCCGGCGTTGGGGCCGATGACGGCGGCGCTGGCCACGCTCCCTGGGTCCAGCGGCAGCAGGGCGTCGTTGACCAGGAGGACGGTTCCTTCCGCCGCCACCCGGCGGGCCACCGCCCGTCGCGCCGGATCGTCCTCCTCCCGTTCGTCGGGCGCCGTCGTCCCACCCAGGATCCCCACCCGCCCCATGAGCCGCAGCACGTGGCGCACCTGGCCGTCGATCACCGACTCGTCGACGACGCCGTCCCGGACGGCGTCGGCCAGGGTGGGCCCGAGCCATGCCGAGGGCCCCGGCATCTCGAGGTCGAGCCCGGCCTGCGCCGCCGCCACCGTGGAGTGCGTCCCGAACCAGTCCGACATGACGAGCCCGTCGAACCCCCACTCACGACGGAGCACACCGCCGATCAGATCGGGCTGCTCCCCGCAGTACACACCGTTGACCTTGTTGTAGGCGGTCATCACCGACCAGACGCCGGCCTCCCGTACGGCGTGCTCGAAGGCGACGAGGTGGATCTCCCGCAGGGGTCGCTCCTCGACCTCGGCGCTGATGGTCATCCGCTCGTGCTCCTGGTCGTTGCAGGCGAAGTGCTTGATGCAGCAGGCGACCCCGCCGGCCTGCACGCCCTCGACGTAGGCCACGGCGGTGCGCGCCGTGAGCAGGGGGTCCTCGGAGAAGGATTCGAAGGTGCGGCCCGCCAGCGGCGTGCGCACGATGCACACGGTGGGGCCGAGCAGCACGTGCACGCCCTTGCTGCGCGCCTCTGCGGCCAGCACGTCACCCAGCTCGCGGACGAGGTCGGGGTTCCAGGTCGACCCGATGGCCATGCCGCAGGGGACCGACAGCGAGCGTCGCCCGATGAGGCTGTCGCCGCGGACGCCCGACGGGCCGTCGGACACCTTGAGCGCCGGGATGCCCAGGCGCTCCACCGGCGGCAGGTACCACATGCCTGCGCCGGCCGTCAGGGAGGCTTTCTCGTCGAGGGTCATGGCACCGACGAGGCGCCCGATCTCCGACTCCACGTCCACGCCCACGCCCACGTTCAGGCCCTCTGTCATGCCTCGCCTCCCGACGTCGTCACCACGTGTCCACGAAGGGTCGCCGCCCGCCATCCGCCGGCCCGGGACGTCCCGCCGCCTCGAACGCGTGCACGATGCGCCGCCTCGTCAGCGCCGGGTCGATCACGTCGTCGATCTCGAAGTGCTCCGCCACGTGGACGGCCTTCCCGTGCTCGTAGGCCCGCGTCACCATGGCGTCGAAGGCCGTCGCCCGCTCGTCCGGGTCGTCGATGAGGTCGAGCTCGCGCCGGAAACCCAGGCGCACCGCCCCCTCGAGCCCCATCCCGCCCAGCTCGCCGGTCGGCCAGGCCACGGTGAACAGCGGCCGGCGGAAGCTCCCGGCCGCCATGGCCTGGGCGCCCAGCCCGTACGCCTTCCGCGTGATGACACAGGCGAACGGCACCGTGAGCGACGACCCCACCACGAACATGCGGCTGACGTGGCGCACCAGCGCCGACTCCTCCGCCTCGGGGCCCACCATGAAGCCCGGTGTGTCGCACAGAGAGAGGACGGGCAGCCCGAACGCCTCGCACAGCTGCAGGAAGCGGGCCGCCTTGTCGGCGTTGGCGGCGTCGATGGCGCCGGCCAGGTGCATCGGGTTGTTGGCGATGACGCCGACCGCCCGGCCCTCCATGCGGGCGAGCGCCGTCACCATGCCCGGGGCGAACCGCGGCCGGAGCTCGAGGACCGAACCCTGGTCGGCCAGGATGTCGACCGCCCCCCGGATGTCGTACACCCTCCGCCGGTCGGGCGGCACCACGCCCCGCAGCTCGTCCTGATCCGGCGCCGTCCAGTCCCGCACGTCCCCCTGGAAGTAGGACAGGTAGCGGCGGGCCACCTCGACGGCTTCCTTCTCATCGGCGCAGAGGACATCGACGACCCCGTTCGGCACCTGCACCGAGACCGGGCCGACCTCTTCGGGGCGGTACACGCCCAGCCCGCCCCCCTCGATCATGGCCGGGCCCCCCATCCCGATGTTGGCGTCGGGAGTGGCGATGATGACGTGGCAGCATCCCAGGAGCGCGGCGTTGCCGGCGAAGCAGCGTCCCGACACCACGCCGACGAGCGGCACCTTCCCGCTCAGCACGCCGAACCGCGCGAAGGCCTCCGTGTCGAGCCCGGTGACGACGGCCATGTCCGTGTCGCCCGGACGCCCGCCTCCGCCCTCGGCGAAGAGCACCACGGGGAGGCGCAGCCTCTCGACGAGCTCGAAGAGGCGGTCCTTCTTGCGGTGGTTCATCTGGCCCTGGGTGCCGGCCAGGACTGAATAGTCGTACGACAACACCGCGCAGCGCGACCGTTCACTGTCGAAGAGGTCGCCGTTGACGCGGCCGATGCCGGCGACGAGGCCGTCGGCCGGCGTGTTGGCGACGAGGTCGTCGGTGCTCCGGCGCGCCCGTTGGGCGGCGATGACGAGGCCGCCGTACTCCTCGAAGCTGCCCGGGTCGCAGAGGTCCTCGATGTTCTCCCTCGCCGTCCGCCGCCCGCCCGCGTGCCGCCGCTCGGTGGCGGTCGGGCGACCCTCGTCGAGCGTGGCGGCGACGCGGGCGCGCAACTCCTCGAGTTCGGGGCGCACGACGTTGGGCTGCTCGGCGAAGGCCCCGGCCTCTGGCGCCTTCCCGTTCGCCGTTTCCGTTTCCGACTCCGACTCCGACCCGTCGATCGACAGCACCACGTCCCCGGACTGCACCGCGTCCCCGACGGACACGGCGACGGTGGCGACCGTCCCGGGCATCGTCGCCTCGATGACGTGCTCCATCTTCATCGACTCGATCAGGAGGAGCACGGCGCCGGCCGCCACCCGGTCGCCGGGAGCGACGGCAACGCGGAGCACGGTGCCGGCGAACGGCGCCGTGAGCGCGGTCAGCCCTGCCACAGGGGCGCGGGCACCTCGAAGCCGACCTCGGTGCCCCAGGTGTTCCGGTACGAGACCTCGTGCACCGGGCGGCGCGGTGCGACGCCCCAGGTCCCCGTCGGGTAGCCGAAGCTGACGGTGCCCGAGAGCAGCCAGCCCTGGTCGTCGGGGACGCCGAGGATCTCGTAGGTCTCGGTCGGGTGGAAGAACTGCAACAGCGCGGTCAGGCAGGTCCCCACGCCCTCGGCGCGCGCCGCGAGCATGGCGTTCCACACGGCGGGGTAGATGGAACCGCCCGTGGGGTCGTACTGGCTGAACGGGAAGAGGTACAGCGGCACCGTCTCGAAGTTGTCGGCCAGCCACTGGGCCGAGCGCTGCACCTTGAACATCTGTACCGATTCGGGCGCCTCGGGGTCGGCGTGGGCGGCCTCGAGCTGTGCCTTGTACACCGTCTTCCAGAGCTCGCCCATGGCGTGCTGGTAGAGCGGGGCGAGGGCGGCCTTGCGGGAGGGGTCGTCGACCCAGAGGAACCGCCAGTTCTGTTGGTTGCCGCCCGACGGGGCGCGGATGGCCGCATCGAGGATGCGGGCCTGGACGTCGAGGGGGATCGGGTCCGGCCGGACCCGGCGCATGGCGCGGGTCGTGTACAGCGCTTCGTGGAGATCCATATGCCCGGCACCTTACGTCGGCCGGACCGGTCGCGGAGGGGTCGGACCATCGCACCGCCCATTACCGGCGAACACGATCTGATTCAGAGGATTGGTGCAGACCGTGTGAGTCCGTGTGAGTCCGTGAGACACGAGACACGAGACCGCCGCTCGCGTCGTTGAGCTGCTCAGTGACGCGCCGGCGGCCACCGGATCGATCGCGGGACCTTTGGTCAGGCCGAAGCGCCCTCGTTCACCTGCTGCAGCCTCTCGACGGCGTCGATGTAGTCCTCGACCATCCCCAGCACGACATCCTTGGTGCGGCGCACGCTCGTTGCCGCACCGATGATCTGCCCTGCCGGGTTGAAGTTCACGTCCCTGGCCTCTTCGGGGTAGGCGTGGCCGCGCGAGACGCAGTCGATGGCCACCATCATCTGCAGCGGCATGCCGAGCGGCTTGGGGTTGCCGGGTGCCTCCCAGGCATCCGTCCAGTCGTTCTTGAGCAGCCGGCAAGGCTTCCCGGTGAAGGACCGGGAGCGGACGGTGTCCCGCGACGTCGCCTTGAGGTACGACTCCATCTGCTTGGGCGGGACGTCGGCCTCTTCGACGGTCAACCAGAGCGATCCCGTCCAGACGCCGGCGGCGCCCATGACCATGGCGGCGGCCATCTGCCGTCCCGACCCGACGCCCCCGGCGGCGAGCACCGGCAGGGGGGAGACGGCGTCGATCACCTCGGGCCACAGGACGATGGAGCCCACGTCGCCCGTGTGCCCACCGCCCTCGGAGCCCTGGCAGATCACGATGTCGACCCCGGCCGCCTTGTGGTTGAGGGCGTGCTTGACCGATCCCGCCAACGCGGCGATCAGCATCCCGTGGCCGTGGACCTGCTCGATGACGTCGTCGGGGGGCGTCCCCAGCGCGTTGGCCACCAGCTTGACCTTGTCGTGGCGCAAGATGACCTCGACCAGCGGCGCCGCCGTGGCCGCCGTCCAGCCCAGGAGCTCGCGGCGGGGGCCGCCCTCGAGCTCGGGCACGCCGTGGTCGGCCAGGATCTTCTTGGCGAAAGTGCGGTGCTCGTCGGGGATCATGGCCCGCAGCTCTTCCTCTAGCTTCACCGGGTCCAGCTCGCCCATGCCCTCGTACTTGCCGGGGATGACGATGTCGACCCCGTAGGGCCGGTCGCCCACGTGCTCGTCCAGCCAGGTCAGCTCCACCTCGAGCTCGTCGGCGCTGAACCCGACGGCCCCGAGGACCCCGAGCCCTCCGGCGTTGCTCACCGCGGCGGCGACGTCACGGCAGTGCGTGAAGGCAAAGATCGGGAATTCGATGCCCAGGCGTTCGCACAGCTCGTTGTGCACGGGGATTCCTCCTAATTGTTCGTTGGGTTGATTGGGTCTCCGTTGACGATTGCCACGAAGATGGAGACTGGTTGGCCGGGGCGTCCCCGGCCACTAGAACAGATTCTACTTTTCATCGGCCGATCATGCAGGTCCGGCCCGGAGACATCTTCCCAGACCATAAGCGGATCGGTTTATAGTCTGAAACGAGCAACCCGGCGGGCTGGGCCGTGCCCGAGTTCACACCGGTGGCCGAGCAGCGCCCGCGGGTGTTGCGCCCGCGGGTGTTGCGCCCGCGACGTCAGGCCCGGTCAGGCGCCCGCCGCCTCGGTCTCCTCCTCCTGATCGGCGAACTGCGTCCGGTAGAGCTCGGCGTAGAGGCCGTTGTCGGCGAGGAGGCTGGCGTGGGTGCCGCGTTCGACGATACGGCCCCCGTCGATCACGAGCAGTTCGTCGGCCTCCCGGACCGTCGAAAGACGGTGGGCGATGACGAGCGAGGTTCGCCCCGACAACGTCTCGCGCAGCGCGCGCTGCACCGCTGCTTCGGACTCGGAGTCGAGGTGTGCCGTGGCCTCGTCGAGGACCACCACGTCCGGCGCCTTGAGCATGAGGCGGGCCAGCGCGACGCGCTGCTTCTCGCCGCCGGAGAGCCGGTAGCCGCGCTCGCCGATGACGGTGTCCAGGCCGTCGGGAAGGTCGGCGACCAGGTTCCCGATCTGGGCCTGGTCGAGCGCGGCGTGGACTTCCGCCTCGGTTGCCTCGGGCCGGGCGTACATGAGGTTGGCTCGCAGCGTGTCGTGGAAGAGATGGGGGTCCTGCGTGACCACGCCGACGACGTCGCGTACCGACGCCATGGTGGCGTGGCGCACGTCGACGCCACTGAGCCTGACCGACCCGCCCGTCGCGTCGTAGAGGCGCGGGACCAAATTCGAGATCGTCGTCTTGCCCGCGCCCGAGGGCCCCACGAGCGCCACTATCTGCCCCGGTTCCACCCTGAACGAGACGTGGTGGAGGACCTCGCTCCGGAGGCCGGATTCGAGCACCGCCACCGACTCGAGCGAGGCCAGTGAGACATCGTCGGCGCTCGGGTACGTGAAGCTGACGTTGTCGAATTCCACCGAGGCGTTGCCGCGCTTGATGGTGACTGCGTCGGGATCCTCCTGGATCATCGGGACGATGTCGAGGACCTCGAAGAGGCGCTCGAAGGAGACGAGGGCGGTCATGACATCGAGGTTGACGTTCGAGAGCTGGGTCAGGGGCCCGTACAGGCGGGTCAGGTACGCGGTCAGGGCGACCAGGGTGCCGAGTGACATCGCGCCGTTCACGGTGGCCACGCCACCGAAGCCGTAGACGAGGGCGGTGGCCAGGGCCCCCGTCAACGTGAGCGAGACGAAGAACACCCGTGAATAGGTGGCCTGGGAGATGCCGATGTCGCGCACCCTCCCCGCCTTCGCCTCGAACGAGGTGGCCTCGGCCTCGGGGTGCCCCAACAGCTTGACCAGCATGGCCCCGCCCACCTGGAAGCGCTCCTGCATGACCATGTTCATCTCGCTGTTGAGGTTGTAGCCCTCCTTGGTCAGCGAGCCGATGCGCTGGCCGACGAAGCGGGCCGGGACGAGGAACAGGGGCACGAGAACGAGGGCGGCCAGGGTGATCTTCCAGCTGAGGAAGAACATGGCGCCGAGAACGATGACCACGGTGACGAAGTTGCCCACAACGTTGGAGAGCAGGTCCGTGAAGGCCTGCTGCGCGCCGATCACGTCGTTGTTGAGCCGGCTGACCAGGGCACCGGTCTGGGTCCGGGTGAAGAAGGCCAGGGGCATGCGTTGGATGTGGCGGAACACCTTGGAACGCATGTCGTAAATGAGGCTCTCCCCGATGTAGGCCGAGATGCGGCGCTCGGTGAGGACGAGGCCGGCATCGACGACGGCCAGGGCGGCCACCAGGACCGACAACCAGACGACCAGGTCGGCGTCGTGCTTGAGGATGCCGTTGTTGATGATGCCGCGCAGGATGAGAGGGGTGACCGCGCCGACCGCTGCGTCGAGGATGACGACGGGGATGAAGACGGCGAGGATCTTGCGGTAGGGGACGGCGAAGGTGAGCATGCGCCGTGCCGTGCCCTTCTTCACCCGGTGCGCGAGCACGGCCCGGTCCTGGCGCATGGAGCGCATGCCGCCCCAGCCGCCACCGCGGCCGCCTCCCATGGCGTGGCCCCGCATACTCATGCCTGCAACCTACTGTCGGCGCCTCGCAAACCTGGTCAGGCGGAGCCGCCGACGGCGTGGACGCCACCGTCGACGTGCAGGATCTCGCCCGTGGTCATCGGGAAGAGATCGCTGAAGAGGGCGAGGCAGGCCTTGGCCACGGCCGTCGAGTCGTGGACGTCCCACCCGAGGGGCGCCCGGTCGGCCCAGGTGTCCTCGAAGGCGCCGAACCCCGGGATCGACTTGGCGG
Organism: uncultured Acidimicrobiaceae bacterium; assembly: GCA_963736515.1. GTDB lineage: Bacteria > Actinomycetota > Acidimicrobiia > Acidimicrobiales > RAAP-2 > Bog-473. Next base: position 255,354 of record CAVTPE010000019.1, read on the forward strand.
CCATGGTGCGCACGGGGCCGGCCGCGATGAGGTTGACCCGGATGCCACGGGGCCCGAGCTCCTTGGCGAGGTAGCGGGACAGGGACTCGAGCCCCGCCTTGGCCACGCCCATCCAGTCGTAGACGGGCCAGGCGACCGAGGCGTCGAAGTCGAGACCGACGACGGATGCGCCACCGTCGCCCCCCGCCGCCTCGAGGAGAGGGAGGAAGGCGTCGACCAGCGCCTTGAGCGAGTAGGTCGAGATGTTGAATGCCGTCGCGACGTCCTCCCAACCGGCGGCGAACATCCCGCTACCCAGGCAATCGGGCGGCGCGAAGCCGATGGCGTGCAGGAGGCCGTCCAAGCGGTCCCACCGGGCCGCCAGGGCTGCCCCCGCGGCGTGCAACTGCTCGGGCGAGGTCACGTCGATCTCGAGGACCTCGGGTTCCCGGGGCAGCTTGCGGGCCGTGCGCCGCGTCAGTGACAGGGCGCGCCCCGCGCCCGAGAGCACGACGTCCGCACCCTCTTCCTGGGCGAGCCGGGCCACCGAGAAGGCCAGCGAGGCATCGGTGAGGACGCCCGTGATGAGGAGCCGTTTGCCGTCGAGGAGTCCCACTGCGCCAGCGAGGTTATGCGAAGGTAGGGACGTGCACGTGGGAATCCTCGGTGGGACCGGTCCGGCCGGGCGCGGGGTCGCGGTCCGGCTCGCCGACGCCGGCATCCGGGTCACCATCGGTTCGCGCGACGCGGAGCGGGCGGCCAAGGTGGCCGGCGACGTGGCGGCTCGCTGGCCCGATTCGGACCTGGCGCTGCAGGGGTCGGACAATGCCGGTGCCGCCGCGGCCGACCTGGTCATCGTGGCGACGCCATGGGACAGCGCCATCCAGACAGTCCGGTCGCTGCGGGAGCCGCTTAAGGGCAAGGTCGTCGTCTCCATGGCCAACGCCCTGGTCAAGGAAGGCCGCGAGATGCTCGCCCTGGTGCCTCCCCGCGGCTCGGTGGCCGCCGCCGCCCAGGCCGCGGTGCCGGACAGCCTCGTGGCGGCCGCGTTCCATCACCTTCCCGCCTCGGAAATGGAAAACCTCGAATCGGGGTTGGAAGCAGACGTGCTCGTGTGCTCTGACCATCGGGAGGCCACGTTGGCCACCATGGGGCTGATCGAACTGATGCCAGGCCTGCGCCCGCTCGACACCGGGAGCCTGAGTCAGGCCGCCGCCATCGAGGCGTTCACCGCCGTCTGTATCACCCTCAACATCCGGCACAAGGCGCACTCGACGCTGAGGATCGCCGGTCTTTAGCTGTGCAGCTGTACGACACGGCGCGCGGGGCGGTGGTGGCGTTCGAGCCGGGGCCGCTCGTGACCATGTACTCGTGCGGCATCACACCGTATGACGCCGCGCATCTCGGCCACGCCGCCGTATACCTCTACTTCGACATGTTGCAGCGGCGCCTGCAGGACGCCGGGCACGAGACGAGGTGCGTGCGCAACGTCACCGACGTCGACGACGACATCTTGCGCAAGGCCCGCGAGCTCGGCGTGCACTACCTCGACCTGGCGGCCGAGGAGATGGCGCGCTTCGACGCCGAGATGGGCCTGCTGAACCTGCTGCCCGTGTATTCCGAGCCGCGGGCGACATCCGCCATCTCGGAGATCTTGTCGCTGATCGGCGACGCCCTCGAAGGCGGCTACGCCTACGAGTCCGGCGGCTCGGTGTACTTCAGTGTGGCGACCTTCCCCGAATTCGGCCGGATCAGCGGCTTCGACCGCGCCCATATGCTCGAGCTGGCCGCCGAGCACGGCGGTCACCCCGAGGACCCCAACAAGCGCGACCCGCTCGACTTCGTACTCTGGCAGCCGTCGCTGCCCGACGAGCCCGCGTGGGAGTCGCGCTGGGGCCCGGGACGACCCGGGTGGCACATCGAGTGCTCCGCCCTGGTGCTGCGTGAGCTCGGCGAGACGATCGACATCCACGGCGGCGGCCGCGACCTCGTGTTCCCGCACCACGAGTGCGAGACGGCGCAGTCCGAGGCGGTGACGGGCGAGCAGTTCGTCCGGCTGTGGTTCCACGTGGGCCTGGTGGGACTGGACGGCACCAAGATGTCCAAGTCCCTCGGCAACCTCGTCTTCGTGGGCGACCTGTGCAAGGAGTGGGACCCGGCCGCCGTGCGGCTGGCCCTTCTGGGGCACCACTACCGGGAGGACTGGGACTGGCGGACCGACGGGGACATGCCGGCGGCCGCGGCCCGACTGGCGCTGTGGCGTAGCGCTCCCTGCGACGGCGACGGCGACGGCGTCGGCGCGGCGGGGTTGGCGGCGGTGCGGGCAGCGCTCGATGCCGATCTCGACACACCCGCCGCCCTGCGCGCCGCTCGACGGAGAGGCCACGGCCGGGCGGGCGGTGGCCGATGGGGCGCGCCTCCTCGGCATCGCCCTCTGAGCGCGATCGGGGCCGCGGGGGTGGTCCAGTACCCTTGGAGGACCACGAACGGTGTCCGGACCAGGAGCAATCGGCCGGCTGAGCAGGAAAGGGTGCACGATGCCAGGCGTGATCTCGGTTGGTCTTCCCGACGGCTCGACGCGGGAGCTGACTGAGGGCACGACGGGCCTGGAGCTCGCCCGGTCCATCGGGTCCCGCCTGGCCAAGGCGGCCGTCGTGGCCACGGTGGACGGCCGGGAGGTGGACCTGGAGTCGCCACTGCCCGACGGCGCGCAGTTCGCCGTCGTCACCGCGGATTCCGACGCCGGCCGGGAGGTGCTCCGCCACTCCACCGCGCACGTCATGGCCCAGGCCGTCCGCCGTCTGTGGCCGGGTGCCAAGTACGCCATCGGCCCGGTGATCGAGAACGGCTTCTACTACGACTTCGAGCTCCCGGACGGGGCGCACTTCAGCGACGACGACCTGGACCGGATCGACGCGGAGATGCGGGTCATCATGAAGGAGGACCAGCCCTTCGTCCGCCACGAGCACACGCTGGAGGAGGGGCTGGAGATCTTCGCCGACCAGCCCTTCAAACAGGAGATCATCGAGGCGGTCGAGACCGGGGCCGACGAGGTCGACGCCGGTGGCCCGGTGGTCAGCACCTACCGCAACTCCGACGCCTTCATCGACCTGTGCCGCGGGCCGCACGTGCCCTCGACGGGCCGGCTGGGCCACTTCAAACTCATGCGGGTGGCCGGCGCCTACTGGCGGGGCGACGAGAAGCGCGAGCAGCTGCAGCGGATCTACGGGACGGCCTGGGAGTCCGAGAAGGCGCTGGCCGCCCACCTGCACCAGTTGGAGGAGGCCGAACGGCGCGACCACCGCAAGCTCGGGGCCGAGCTCGACCTCTTCAGCTTCCCCGAGGAGATCGGCTCGGGCCTCGCCGTCTTCCACCCGAAGGGCGGGACCATCCGCCGGCTCATGGAGGAGTACTCGCGGCAGCGCCACGTGGAGTCGGGCTACGACTTCGTCAACTCTCCCCACATCACCAAGAGCGCCCTCTTCGAGCAGTCGGGCCACCTGGACTGGTTCGCCGAGAGCATGTACCCGCCGATGGAGCTCGACGGCGGCCAGCAGTACTACCTCAAGCCGATGAACTGCCCGTTCCACATCCTCGTATACAAGAGCCACCAGCGCTCCTACCGCGAACTGCCCATGCGGCTCTTCGAGTTCGGCACGGTCTACCGCTACGAGAAGTCCGGCGTGCTGCAGGGCCTGACCCGCGTCCGGGGCATGACCCAGGACGACGCGCACATCTTCTGCACCCGCGAGCAGATGGACGCCGAGCTCGTTCGCGCGCTGCACTTCGTCCTGGACCTGCTGCGCGACTACGGGCTCAACGAGTTCTACCTGGAGTTGTCGACCAGGCCGCCGGGCAAGGCCGTCGGGTCCGACGAGGACTGGGAGATCGCCACCGAGGCGCTGCGCACCACGGCCCTCGAAATGGGCCTCGAGCTCGTCATGGACGAGGGCGGCGGCGCCTTCTACGGCCCCAAGGTCTCCGTGCAGGCCCGCGACGCCATCGGCCGCACCTGGCAGATGTCGACGGTGCAGCTCGACTTCCAGCTGCCGCACCGCTTCGGGCTGGAGTACATCGGCGCGGACAACCAGCGCCACCAGCCGATCATGATCCACCGGGCCCTGTTCGGGTCGGTGGAGCGCTTCATGGCCGTGCTCATTGAGCACTACGCCGGTGCGCTGCCGACATGGCTGAGCCCCGAGCAGGTGCGCGTCATCCCGGTGACCGACGCCCACGCCGCGTACGCGCGGTCCGTGGTCGACGCCTGCGCCGCCGCCGGCCTGCGGGCCACGGTCGACGGCAGCGGCGAGAAGATGGGTGCGCTGATCCGCCGGGCCAAGCTGGCCAAGGTCCCCTACGTGCTCGTCGTGGGCGACCACGACGTCGCGGCCGGCACGGTGGGCGTGAACCGCCGGAGCTGGACGACGAAGCCCGAGCAGGGCGTGCCCGTGGCCGACCTGGTGGCCGAGGTCGCCGACGAGGTGGCCGCCAAGGGCCTCCCCGAGGACCGGGCGCCCGCCCCGGCCAGCGCGTGATCGCGCCGTCGCCGTGAGCCTCGGGCACCTGTGGGCCGGGTGGCGCCGCGACTACATCGTGGACGCGACCGCCCGGGAGCGCGCCGGCGGGATCTCGCAGGACGAGGCCGACTGCGTCTTCTGCCGTCTGGCGGCGAGCGGTCCGCCCTCGGAGGACAACCTCGTGGTGTGGCGGGGCGAGGCGACCTTCGTCGTACTGAACGCCTTTCCCTACGCCAGCGGGCACGTGCTCGTCCTGCCCCTCCGGCACGCCGGGTCGTTGGCGGACCTGACCCCCGACGAGGCCACCGAGCTGTGGGCGGCGACGCAGGCGGCAGTGGGGGCGGTCGAGGCAGCCTACGAACCCGACGGGATCAACATGGGCGCCAACCTGGGCCGGGCGGCCGGCGCCGGCTTGCCGTCGCACCTCCACCTGCACGTGCTGCCGCGCTGGTCCGGCGACACCAACTTCATGACGACGGTGGCCGAGACCCGCGTCATGCCCGAGACGCTGCAGCTGTCCTGGAAGAGGCTCAACGACGCCTGGCTCCGGTAGCGCGCCGCCGCCGCCACCGCCCCCGCCCGAGCGGCCCGGAGAACCGGCGGGCGCAGTCGGCACGCGCCCCGAGGACCCCGCAACGGGCGGGGAGGACGCGGTCACGACGGACGCCGTCACGGCCACCGACACGTCCGGCTCCACCGCGCCGCCCGCGCCGCCCTCGCCGACACCGAGCCGCCGGCGCCGGCGCCTGCGGCGGATGCTCCGCACGGCATGGCCGGCGACGCGCATCGTCATCGGCTTCGGCCTGGTGGGTACCGCGCTGTGGGTGCTCTCCTCGAAGAGCTCGGAGCTCGATGGGTTCAGCACCATCTTCCGGAACTTCGACTGGTGGTGGGTGGGGCCCGCGGTGGTGGCCGAGATCGGATCGTATCTGTGCTTTGCCGCCATGCAATTCGAGCTCCTCAAGGCGGGCCACCTGCGCGCACCCTGGACGCCCCTGGTCAAACTGACGTTCGCGTCGCAGGCCATCACCAATTCGCTGCCCATCGGTAACGCGGTGGCGTCGGTCTACGGCTTCCGCTGGTTCCGTCGCTTCGGCGCCGACAACACCCTGGCCGTGTGGGCGCTCGCCGGGACGCTGGTCGCCGCGGTGGTGAGCCTGTCGCTCATCGCCATACTTGGGTTGGGCGTGGCGACCCAGGAGGGTGCCTCCCTGGACCTCGTGCCCGTGCTCATCGGCACCTTCGTCGTCACGCTCGGCATCGGGTCCCTCTTCGTCTACGAGCGCCCACTCCACGCCGTGGTCTCCTGGGCCCTGAAGCTCTCGGTGGCCGTCACCGGGCGGCCCCGCGGCGACACCGTGGTCCTGATCGACCGGATCACCGCCTGGATGACCGCCGTCCGCCTCGACTGGGGCCAGATCGGGCGCATCATCACCTGGGGCGTCCTCAACTGGCTGCTCGACTGCGCCTGCTTCGCCATGATGTTCCTGGCCCTCGACGTGCCCATCCCGTGGAAGGGCCTCCTGCTCGCCTACGGTGCCGGCCAGCTGGCTGCGTCACTGCCCATCACGCCCGGTGGTCTCGGCGTGGTGGAGGGCTCCATCACCGTGGCACTCGTGGCCTTCGGCGGGGCCGAGGCCACCACGGCTTACGCGGTGCTGCTGTACCGGATCATCAGCTTCTGGATGATCCTCGTCATCGGGTGGCTCTTCATCGGGCAGCTCGCCCTGCAGGTCCGCCACGGGCGCTGGAGCCGCCAGGCCCTCGCCAGCGACGTCGAGGCGGGCCCGGTGGCCTACGGCTCGGGAGGCGCCGGGTGAGACGTCTGACCCGGACCCGGACCCGGACCGGGCCCCGGACCAGGGCCGGCGCCCTGACCGCCGGCATCGTCGTCGCCGCGTTGCTCCTCGCGTCCTGCTCGTCGGCCCGCAGCGACCTCGGCACGACCGACGAGTCCTGTTACCTGGCACTGCCGACGGCGGCCAAGGCGGTCGGCGGTCACGGGCACCTCGAGGGCGTGCGCAAGTTCTCCTTCAGCAGCCTCCACGGGATGGCGCCGCGCCTCTACGTCCAGCTGGCCCACGGTGATGTGGGGCCGAAGCAGGCGGTCTGCCTGGCCGCGTACACGGGGCACTTCACGGCGTCGTCGGTCTCGAGGCCGCTGGGGCGCCCGTCGGGCACGTCAGCCGTGGCGGTGGTGACGACGCCGGCCAACCGGCTGCTCGGCACGCTCATCCTGACCAAGCTCCCGGCGCGCTTCGAGCACACCCACCCGTTCTGACGTCAGCGCTCGAGGTCGGGGATGGACGCCATGAGGTGGTCGGGCACGGCGTCGTAGCGCTCGTGGGAGACGGTGAAGGAGCCCCGGCCGCCGGTCAGCGCGCGCAGGTCGACCGCGTACCGGGTGAGCTCGGCGGTGGGAGCCGTGGCGGTCACCGTTTGGTAGCCCTCGTCTGCCGCCGCATCCGTCCCGATGATGCGCGCCCGGCGCGCGTGGAGGTCGCCGAGCACGTCCCCTTGACAGTCGGCCGGGATGGTGATCTCCAGCCGCGAGATCGGCTCCAGCACGATCGGGCCGGCCTCGGCCATGGCCGCGCGCACCGCCAGTGCCGCGGCCATCTTGAAGCTCACCTCGTTGGAGTCCACCGAGTGCGCCTTGCCGTCGTCCACCGTCACTGCGATGTCGACGACCGGGTAGCCGTGCACGCCGCCGGCGCCGAACGTCTCGAGCACACCCTTCTCGACCGCGGGGATGTACTGGCGGGGGATGGCGCCCCCGACGACCTCGTCCCGGAAGGCGAAGCCCTCACCGCGCGCCAGCGGCTCGAGGCGCAGGTGGCACACGCCGAACTGCCCGTGGCCGCCCGACTGCTTCTTGTGCTTGCCCTCGGCCTGGGCCGCCCGGGTGATCGTCTCGCGGTAGGGGATGCGCAGCTCCTCGCGCTCGACGTGCACGTTGCACTTGCGCTCCAGCCGGTCCACCGTGACCGCCAGGTGCACCTCGCCGCTCACCCCGAGGATGGTCTGGTGCGTCTCGTCGTCGCGGGCGACCGTCAGCGAGGGATCCTCGTCGCACATGCGCTGGAGGGCGGACATGAGCTTGTCGTCGTCGGCCCGCGTGGCCGGCTTGACCGCCACCCGGAGCGCCGGCGCCGGCAACGTCGGCGCCGGCACCACCACGGGCTGTCCCTTGGGGGCGAGGGTGTCGCCGGTGCGCGTCCCGTTGAGCCGGGGCACGGCGACGAAGTCGCCGGCCGTGACGCTCGTGGCGGGCGCGGTGGCGCGGCCGGCGATGCTCTGCAGCGCGTGCAGGCGCTCCTCTTCACGAGTGCGCGTGTTGACGAGGACGGCGTCGGGTTTCAGGGTGCCCGAGACCACCTTGCAGAGGGACATCTTGCCGGCGTGGCCGTCGTTGAAGGTCTTGGTCACCGTCAGGAGGGTGAGGCCGCCGGGGTCGCAGGGGATCTCGGCCGTCTCGGTGCCCGCGCTGGCCAGGAGCGGTGGCCGTGACGCCGGGCTGGGGCAGAGCTCCTCGATCAGCCGGGCCAGCCGGTCGACGCCCACCCCGCTGGTGGCCGAGCAGCACAGGACCGGGAACACGCTGGCCGAGGCGACGCCGCCGGCGAGACTCTTCTCGAGCTCGCCGTAGTCGAGGGTCTCGCCGTTGAGGTAGCGCTCCATGAGGTCGTCGTCGCCCACCACGATGCCCTCGACCAGCTGCTCGTGGACGGTGTGCTCCTCGTCGACCAGGTCGTCGGGGATGGGCCCCTCGTGCCCGGTCGGGGGCACGGTGCCGTCGGACGGCGCGCCGGCGGTGGACGTGTCGTAGTGGGTGGCGGTGTCGTCGAGCAGGTCGATCACGCCGTGAAACTCGGCCTCGTGCCCGATCGGCAGCTCGACCGGCGCCACGCCGGCACCGAAGGACGCCCGGATATCGGCCAGGGTGCGGTCGAAGTCGGCGCGTTCGCGGTCGAGCTTGTTGATCACGATCACCCGCGGCACCCCGAGCCGGACGGCCGCCCGCCAGGCATCCTCGGTCTGGGCCTGCACGCCGTCGGTCGCGCTGACCACGACGACGGCCAGGTCGACGTTGGCCAGGGCCGTGACCATCTCGCCGGCGAAGTCGGCGTACCCGGGGGTGTCGAGAAGGTTGACCTTGACCCCGTTGACCGTGAACGGGGCCAGGCTGGTCGAGATGGACAGCTGGCGCGCCACCTCCTCGGCCTCGAAGTCCATGACGGTGCTGCCCTTCTCCACCGAGCCCCGTCGCGCGATGGACCCGGTGGCGGCCAGGAGCGCCTCGGCGAGCGTGGTCTTGCCGGCACCGTGGTGGCCGACGAGGGCGACGTTGCGGATAGCGGTCGGGTCGAGTGGCACCTGGTCCTCCGTCCTCCGTCCGTTCAGGTGGCCCTGAACAGGCTCGTTGGTTCGAGTGTAGGACCGCTCGTGTTTCGCCGCTCGGGGGCCGTTTTCGGGGGGCCGCCCCGTTCAGCCGGGACCCGGTGCGGCGGGGTCGCCCGATCCAGCCCGGGCGGCGGCCAGGTCGGCGTCGTACTCGTGGCGGATGGAGTAACGGACGAAGAGGGTGATCGTGTCCCACAGGAGCAGCCACACGGCCTTGAGCGAGATGGTGCTCCCGAACCGCTCCTGGATGCGCACCGGGGCCTCCACGATCGCGCGTGTAGCCGAGTCGTCGGGCGAGCACGAGGAGCTCGAGATCGAGCGCGAAGCGGCTCTCGCGCAACAGCGGCAGGACGTCGGCGATCACGGCCCGGTTCACCAGCTTGATCCCGACCTGGGTGTCCTTGACGTGCAGGCGGAACAGCAGCCCGATGAGGTGTTGGAACCCCCACGAGTACAGGCGGCGCAGCGGCGGGTAGTGCACCGATGAGCCCGGGTGGCGCTTGCTCCCGATGATGATGTCGGGCTCCATGGAGACCATGATGGAGACGAAGGGGGCGAGCAGCGCGGGGGAGATGTCGCCGTCGGCGTCGATGAAGCCGAGATACCGGCCGCGCCCCATTGAGAGCCCGGCCCGCAGCGCGTGGCCCTTGCCGACGTTGGTGGCGAACGACATCCGTCGCACCACGCTGCCGGGGAAGTCGTCGAGCGTGAAGGGGCTGCCGTCGGTGGAGCCGTCCGACACCGTGATGATCTCGAAGGTCATGCCCGACGCCGCCAGCACGCGCACCATCTCCTCGACCGTGACCCGCAAGCGGTCGCCGGGGTTGTAGTAGGGCACGACGATCGACACGTCGAGCGTGGGATCGGGGAGGACGGGCCCGGGCGTTCGGGCGCTCCTCGGCTCGGGCTCCGGCACCATCACCTCACGTGCACCCACGCGTGCCCCGCGTGGCAATCTCGGCTGCCGAGGATACCCGACGATGCCGCCGACCAGGGTCAGAAAGCGGCCCCTCCGCCCCCGGCGGTGCTGCTGCTGCTCTTTGACGTGGTCGTGGCGCCACCGACGGAGATGTTCATGTTCATCCCCAGGGCCTTGTGCCCGGGGACGGGGCAGAAGACGTCGTAGGCGCCCTTCTTGAACGTGACCGTGAGCCTGGTGCTCTGCCCAGGCTGGATGTTCCTCGAGGTCGCCTTGGAGAGCCCCGGTCCCGTGATCGCGAGCGCGTGGGTCGTCTGGCCCTTGTTCTGCACCACGAACACGTACTTGCCCGCCGTGAACGCGGTCTTCGAGAGCTTGATGTGGAAGTCGGTCTCGACGGCCTTGACCGTGGTGGCGCCCGGGGCGGCTGAGGCCGGCCCGGCCGTGGTCAGGGTGGCCCCCGCGGCGCCCGCGGCGCCCGCGGCGAGCGCGGCGAATGTGGCGAGCCGGGTGGCGGTACGTCGGGTGGCGTGTGTCTGCGGTCGGTGTCGCACTGATCTCATACTGGTGGGTACGGGCCGGACGGAGTTCGGGATTGGGCCCGTACCGCGCCAGAAGGCTGTGACCAGGAGTGCGGCACCCTGGCGGTCTCCCGCGGCGCCCACGGGGCTCGGCCCAACGGGCTTGGCGCCCGGCCGTTGGGGCCCGGGTTTGGGGGTCCGGATGGTAAAGTTGTGTGCGCAGCGCCGGAACCCCTCCCGGGCCGCGCACGACGAGGAGCTTCATGTTCGACGGTCGTTGGCGAACAGCTGTCGACCGGACCACAGGTCCGGTCGGCGAGGCACTCCACCACCATGGCATCACCGCCGATGTGCTCACCGCGACCGGCCTCGTGTCGGCGACCGCGACCGCCGTCCTGGTGGCGACTGGCCACCTGCATCTCGCCGTCATCTTCCTGATCATCACGGGCATGCACGACCTGTTCGACGGCCCCGTCGCCAAGGCGGCCGGCACGGCGTCGGTCCGGGGTGCCTTCTTCGACTCGGTCACCGACCGCATCGCCGACGCCGTCCTGATGCTCGGTTGCGCGTGGTATCTGCTCGACCGCGGGGACGGCCACCTGGCGCTGCTGCCCATGGCGATCCTGGCCGTGACCGCGCTGGTCTCCTACGAGCGGGCCAAGGCGGAGTCGCTCGGGCTCTCGGCCAAGGGTGGTCTCATGGAGCGTGGCGAGCGGATGTTCCTGCTTGGCGTCGGCTTCTTCAGCGCCGTGATCTTCGTGCCGGTGCTCTGGACCCTGCTCGTTCTGGTCTCGTGCACCGCCATCTCGCGCTTCGTCAAGGTCTGGAACGCGGCCTCGGGTCGCGACGCCGTCATCCGGCGCCGGATCGACGCCTGGCGCGAGGGGCGGGTCGACTCGCGCTGGCGGGCCCGGCGTGAGGCCCGCGAATCGAGCGGCGTGCCCCGACGCGACCTGGCGCGGACCACCGGTGCCCCGGTGGGGCGCTGGCGGGCTCGCCGGCAGGAGGCGTTGAGCAGCCGTTCCGGCCGGACCCTCAGGGAGCGTCGCCGCGTCGCTCGGGGCCACGCCGGCGGCACGAGCGCGCGCCGGTCCACCCGCCGCACCACGCCGCCCGCGTCCTGATCCTCGCCCCTCACCGCCGACCGTTCTGAGTCCGGGTGACCGACGTCCCGCGTTGGCGGGCCACGGCGAAATACCTGACCTACCGCGGCCTCGCCGCCGGCATGGGGCACATGCCCGAGCCGCTGGCCGAGGGTGTCGCCCGCGGGGTGGCGCGCGTCATGGCCCTGCGGGGCGGTCCGGCCCTGACCATGAGCGAGCGCCACATCCGGCGCGTGCTGGTCAGCGACTGTGTCGACGGCGTCGTACCCGATCCGGAGCTCGTTCGGCGCTGGAGCAGGCGCACCTTCGACTCCTACGCCCGCTACTGGTGCGATGGCGCCCGCCTGCCCTACGAGACCGAGGCCGGCGTGCGCGCCCGCTGGCGGCTCCAGGAGGGCCGGGAGCACCTGCGCGGCGCCATCGCGGGCGGGCGCGGCATCGTGATGGCGCTGCCCCACGTCGGGAGCTGGGAATGGGGCGGCTACTGGTTGGGGCTCGAGGGCATGCCGATGACGGCTGTCGTGGAGCGCCTGGAGCCCGAGCAGCTCTTCGAGTGGTTCGTGGCGCAGCGCGCCGCCATGGGGCTGACCGCGGTGCCGCTCGGCGACGGCTCGAGCTCGGCGCTGCTGCGGGCGCTCAAGGCGAACAAGGTCGCCGGCCTCGTGAGCGACCGCGACATGGTCGGCAATGGCGTGGAGGTCGAGTTCTTCGGAGAGAGGACGACGCTGCCGGCCGGCGCCGCCACGCTGGCCCTGCGCACCGGGGCACCCCTGCTCCCCGTCGTGGTCTATTCCGGGCCGGGGAATTGGCACACTGGCGTCATCCACCCGCCGCTCGACACGACCCGCCGTGGCCGGATGCGCGAGGACATCGCGCGGGTGACCCAGGACCTGGCCAGGACGTTCGAGGACGACATCCGCGCCCGCCCCGAGCAGTGGCACCTCTACCAGCCGAACTGGCCGAGTGATCCCCGATGAGGATCGCCATGCTCTCGCCGTACTCGCTCTCGCGTCCGGGCGGCGTGCAGGGACAGGTGATCGGGCTGTCGCAGGCCCTGCGGGCCCGGGGTCACGAGGTGACGGTGGTCGCGCCCGCGGGCGAGCAGGAGGTTCCCGGCGCGGTCGGGGAGCACTACGTCATCGGCCGGCCGACCGAGCTGCACTCGAACGGGTCCGTGGCGCCCGTGGCGCTCTGGCCGAGCGCGGCGGCACGCGCCGAGCGCTTCGTCCGCAAGGGCGGCTTCGACGTCGCGCACCTGCACGAGCCCCTGGCCCCGATGGCCGCCTACGGCCTGGTGCTCACGGCACCGCTCCCCATGGTCGGCACCTACCACCGGGCCGGGGTGAGCCGGTGGGTGCCCGTGCTGAAGCCGCTGGCGGAGCTGGTGGGGCGGCGCATGCAGATCCGCATCGCGGTCTCGGAGGCGGCGCGCCAGACGGGACTGCGCTCGGGCGGGGGCGACTTCGAGGTCTTGTTCAACGGGGTGGAGATGGAGCGGTTCGAGTCCGCGCCGCCGCGGCGCGACGAGGAGGGCCGACCGGCGGTGCTGTTCCTCGGCCGCCACGAACAACGCAAGGGGCTGAACGTCCTTCTCGATGCCTTTGCCATGCTCGAGCGGCGTGCCGTCCTGTGGGTGGCCGGCGACGGGCCGGCCACCGAGGTGCAGCGGCGGCGGTACCCCGGCTCGGATCGGGTGCACTGGCTGGGCCTGTTGAGCGACGACGAGGTGGCCGCCCGACTGGCGGGGGCCGCCGTGCTCTGCGCGCCTTCCCTGCAGGGCGAGTCCTTCGGGATGGTGCTCCTCGAAGGCATGGCGGCCGGCTGCGCCGTGGTGGCCTCCGACATCGAGGGCTACCGCACGGCGTCGGGCGGTCACGCCGCCCTCGTGCCCCCCGGTGACGCCGGTGCGCTGGCCCGCTCGCTGGGTAGCGCCCTGGCCGACGCCGTCGAAGGCGTGGGGCAGTCCTCAATGGAGGCGCGCAAGGCGGCCACGGAGTACGCCCGGGCCTGGTCGATGGACACTCTGGCCGAACGGTACCTCGACGTCTACGCGCGGGCCATCGGCGCCTCCCGTACCGGGCCGTGACGCCGGCGCCGGAGCCGGCGACCGGCAGGTCGTAGGCTGCTGGTCCTCATGGCCGATCAAAACGAGGGCTCGGGGACACCGCCCCGGGCGTCCAGTGGAAGCGGCAGCGGGACGGGCGGGAGCGCCGGCGGCAGTGGCAGCAGTGGCAGCAGCGGGGGGAGCCGGAACCGCAACAGGAACCGCAATCGCAACCGGAGCCGTTCCACCGGAGGCAGCGGGAGTGCGGCGGGCGGGAACAGCCGATCCGGCGGCGGCACCAGCTCGAAGGCCCGGTCGGGCCAGACCTCGCAGAGGAAGGGCCAGAGCGGCGGGGGTCAGCGCTCGGCCCCCCAGGGATCGGGCCCCCAGGGGTCGGGTGCGGGCGGGGGAGCCGCCCCCCGGGGCGCCCGCGCAGCGGGGCGCCGCGCTCGGCCGTGGCACTGGCGCCACCCCCACCCCCCGAGCCGCTCGATGTGCCGCCCAGCCTCGGCGCCCCCGTGGTGTACCCCGGGGAGGTGGCGGCCAACCGCCGGCGCGCGATCAGGTTGTGTGCGGTGGCGGCCGTGCCCCCAGCGCTCGTGCTCGGTGCGCTGCTCTGGGTGACGGTCTCGGTGATCGTGGCGGCCGTCGCGTTCGTCCTCGCGGGAGCGGCGGTCATGTACGCGCTGTGGCGGCTGGCGCCGTCGGTGGCCCTCCGCCGCATCGGCGCCGTCCCGATCGACGAGCACGACGAGACGCGGCTCTCCAACGTCACCGAGGGACTGTGCGCCACCTTCGGGCTGAGCATGCCGTCGCTCCATGTGCTGGACGACGATGTGCCGAACGCCTGCGCCCTCGGGCGTGACGCACGGCGGTCCGTCCTGGTGGTCACGACAGGCCTGCTGCGCCGGCTGGACCCGATCGAGCTCGAGGGCGTCATCGCGCACGAGCTGGCGCACGTGAAGCGTGGCGACAACGGGGTCTCGTGCATCGGCATCACGCTCGGGAGGATCCTCGGTGGCGAGTCCACGCTGCGGCGCTGTGTGGGCGAGAGCCGCGAGTACCGGGCCGACGTCGTGGGCGCCTCCGCCGTGCGTTTCCCCCGTGGCCTGCTGGCCGCGCTCCGCGACATGATGGAGGCACCCGCCCCCACCGAGGGCTCGTTCTTCGCCTCTCCCGCTCGATTCGGGCCCACCCGATGGGTGTGGATCGACCCCTCGGTCGGGCACCGCAACGACGCCGTGGCCCCCGGGGACCTCGATGCCACCTCGGTGAGGGCCGCCGCGCTGAGCGAGTGGTGAGAGGGGTCGGCCGACCCTCGTAGACTGGGTCGATGACCACCGGGACCTTCACCGTCAAGCGGGGGTTGGCCGACATGCTGCGGGGCGGCGTCATCATGGACGTCGTCAACGCCGAGCAGGCCAAAGTCGCCGAGGACGCCGGCGCCGTCTCGGTCATGGCGCTCGAGCGGGTGCCGTCCGACATCAGGCGGGACGGCGGCGTGGCGCGCATGAGCGACCCGGTGCTGATCGAGGGGATCATCGAGGCCGTCACGCTCCCGGTCATGGCCAAGGCCCGCATCGGGCACTTCGCCGAGGCGCAGGTGCTGCAGTCGCTCGGCGTCGACTTCATCGACGAGTCCGAGGTGCTGACGCCGGCCGACGAGGCGTACCACATCGACAAATGGCCCTTCACGGTCCCGTTCGTGTGCGGCGCGACCAACCTGGGCGAGGCGTTGCGACGCGTGTCCGAGGGAGCGGCCATGATCCGTTCCAAGGGCGAGGCCGGGACGGGGAACATCGTCGAGGCCGTGCGCCACCTGCGCTCCATCCTGGGTTCGATCCGCGCCCTGACCCAGGCCGACGCAGCGGAGCTCTACGGCTGGGCCAAGGAGCTCGGCGCGCCCATCGGCCTGGTGCAGGAGGTCGCCTCGTCGGGGAAACTGCCGGTGCCGCTGTTCTGCGCCGGCGGGATCGCCACGCCGTCGGACGCCGCACTCGTGATGCAGCTGGGTGCGGAGGCAGTGTTCGTCGGCTCGGGGATCTTCAAATCGTCCGATCCCGCCCGGATGGCGTCGGCGATCGTGGAAGCCGCGGCCCACTTCACCGACGCCGACCACGTGGCGAAGGTGTCCCGCGGTCTCGGTGACGCGATGCGGGGTCTCGAGGCGTCCCAGTACGGCGAGCACCTCGCCGACCGGGGGTGGTAGCGGGACCGGTCATCGGAGTCCTCGACCTCCAGGGGGACGTGCGGGAGCATCTGTCCGCACTGGCCGAGGTGGGCTGTCCGGCCCGCACCGTGAAGCGTCCGGCGGATCTCGTGGGTCTCGCCGGCCTGGTGCTGCCGGGGGGCGAGTCGACCACGCTGTCGATGCTGCTCGAGTCGACCGGTCTCTTCGACGCCATCGCCGAGCGGATCACCACCTCGGACCGTCCCCTTCCCGTCCTCGGGACCTGTGCCGGCCTCGTTCTGGTCGCCCGAGAGGTCCTCGACGGACGCCCGGACCAGCGCACCTTCGGCGTGCTCGACGCCGTTGTGCGCCGCAACGGCTACGGGCGCCAGGGGCAGTCCTTCGAGGCCGACCTGGTGTTCGGGTCCGGCGAGGGCCCGCGGTTGCCGACTGTCTTCATCCGGGCCCCCCTGCTCGTCTCCGTCGGGGCTGACGTCGACGTGCTGGCGACACTGGACGGCGTGCCCGTCCTGGTGCGCCAGGGCCCGGTGCTGGCGTCGTGCTTCCATCCGGAGCTCACGCCGGACCGCCGCATCCATGGCCTGTTCGCGGCGATGTGCGGGTCCGACGGCCCGGGCGGGCTCTTCGGGTAGCGGACGTCGGGCTACCGCCCGAGCCGCGCCACCAGCGCCCCGATGTGGTTGCTCACCACCGCGTCGACGCCGGCGTCGAGCACCAGGGTCATGTCGGCCGGCTCGTCGACGGTCCAGGTCGAGACCCGCGAGCCGGCCTCGTGCACCGCAGCCACGCCGTCGGGGGTCACGAAGCCGAACATCGGGTTCCAGTACTCGGCCCCGAGCTCGCGCAGGAGCGCCCGCGGTGGCTCGGGGCCCTCCACCCAGGTGAGACCGATCCGGGCCGCCCCCGACAGACCCCGCAGCAGGCGCAACGCCCCGACGTTGCCCGAGACGAACAGGCAGCGGTCGAGGGCCCCCGCGGCCAGCACCGCCTCCAAGCCGCCCGGCACCAGCTCGCGCCGGGTGAAGTCGACCATCAGGGGGAGGGGCACCGCGTCGAGCACGGCCCGCAGGGTCGGAATGCGCACATCGCCGTCCCCCAGCGCGGCGACCTCGGCCAGGTCCAGGTCGCCGACGGAGGCGGCCACCCCCCACAGCCGCTCGAGAGTCTGGTCGTGCAGGACGACGATCACGCCGTCGCGGGTGCGGCGCAGGTCGATCTCCACCATGTCCGCCCCGAGCGCCACGGCCGCCGCCAAGGCGGGCAGCGTGTTCTCCCGGTGAGCGACCGGTTCGCCGCGGTGGGCGATGGCGATGGCCGGCACGGAGTTCACGATCTGGTTGTAGTCGTTCCGTGGGGCCCGGCCCGCGTCGGCGTGCCCTTCAGAGCAGGCTGAGTTGTTCGCCCGCCCCGGCCGCCGGACCCGGGGTCTGTGCCTGCGTCCTCACGGGCGGCGTGCCGCGAGAGCGGTTGCGCCCGCTCACACCACATCGCCGCGCCGCCGCCCGCACGATCTCCTCGATCCGCCGCCGCTCGTCGTCCGCCTGATAGGCGCCGCGCTGGAACCGCTCACGGTGGAGGCGGACGAGGTCGGGCCGCTCTCCCTGGAGCCAGTCGAGATAGTGGCCCCGCATCGGGCCCCGCAGGTGCAGCGCCACCCCTGAGACGGAGACCGCGCCGGCGTCGGCGCAGGCCTCGACCACCTCGGTCAACTGCGCGTCGGAGTCGGAGAGCCCCGGCAGCACCGGCGCCACCAGGACGCCGCACGGGATCCCCATGGCGGTCAGGCGCCGCAGCGCCTCGACCCGGCGGTCCGGCGGGGGAGTGCCGGGCTCGGTCAGGGACCACACCGAGCGGTCGAGCGTGCCTACCGAGAAGCTCACGCCCACCTCCGTGCGCTCGCACGCCGCGGCCAGCAGCGCGGCGTCGCGCAGGATCAGTGTCGACTTGGTCAGGATGCTGAACGGGTTGCGGGCCCCCGAGAGCGTCTCCACGATGCCCCGCGTCAGGTGGTACTTGCCCTCGGCGTGCTGGTAGGGATCGGTGTTGGTCCCCATGGCGATGTGGTCGCCGTCCCAGGCGGGCGCGCGCAGCTCGGCCCGCAGCCGCTCGATGGCGTTGACCTTCACCACGATCTTGCGCTCGAAGTCCGTCCCGATCCCGAGACCGAGGTAGTCGTGTGTCGGCCGGGCGAAGCAGTAGACGCAGGCGTGGCTGCACCCTCGATACGGATTGATCGTGTGCCGGAAGGGCATCTGGCTCTCCGGCGGCACCGTGTTGATGATGGTGCGGGCGTTGACGTGGAGGAACTCCATCCCGCTGTAGGCCCCTTTGCCGACGTGCCGTTCGGCCACCCGCTCGTCGGCGAAGAGCGTGCCGCCCCCCTCGTTCTCGGCCAGGGCCCAGCGCAGTGCCATGCAGGCTAGGATAGCGAACACATGTTCGTAATTCAACGGGCGGGGTGTCCACAAAAAGGACCAGGTCAGCCAGTAATCTCAGCCCCACTGTGGTGACCAAGACCCGCGGGGGCGCCCCGACGCGCCCGGCCGCACGTAGCACCAAGAAGCCGACCGCACGCGCCAAGCGCTCCCAGCCGCCCCCTCGGCCGCCCTTCTGGCGCGTCCAGGCCCGTGACCTGTGGGCGGTCGGGCTCATCACGCTCGGCGTCCTCCTGGGCCTCGCGCTGTGGGGCAGCCAGCTCGGCCCGATCGGCCACGCCGCCGACACCGGACTGGCGTACCTCGCCGGCTGGGCTCGCGTGCTGTTGCCGCTGGTGGCCTTCGGCGCCGGCTTGGTGCTGCTGCTCCATCGCGGCACGCCCGACGACGGGGACGAGGAGCACGAGGGCGCCGACCCGTGGCGCCTGGCGGTCGGCACACTGCTCGGCCTGCTCGGTGTCTGCGGCCTGGCCGAGCTGGCCAAGGGCGCGCCCTCGTTCTCCGACTCGCACGCTCTGCGCGACGCCGGCGGCTACCTCGGCGGGGCCGTGGGCCGCCCGCTCCACGCCGGCCTCGGCACGGCCGGCGCCGCCGTCCTGCTCGTCGCCGTGGTGCTCGTGGCCGTGCTCGCGGCGACCGGCGTCTCGCTGGCCTCGGTCGGCCGGGCCCTCGGCGCGGCCGTCACGGCGACGGGGCGCACGGCCGGGGCGCTGTGGCGCGGCAAGCCGCTGGTGATCACCCCGGACCTCGGGCCCGAAACTGCGGTCGAGGCCGCCTCGCCCGGTGCGCCTCCCTTCGATGCGGAGGACGACCTCCATGCCGACGGGGACCCCGTGGACGAGCCCGAGGCGGACATCGACATCCCCCTCGATCCCGAGCCGGCGCCGGTCGAGACGGCCCCGCTCCCCCTCGCGGCCGCGTCGCCGCGGGCCCCGGGCGAGTGGGTGTTGCCGAGACTCTCCCTGCTGCAGGCGTCCAAGAAGATGCGCCAGGACCAGCGCCAGATCGACGCCCTGGGCGAGGACCTCGTGCGGGCGCTGGAGGCCCACGGGGTCGAGACCAGGCTGGTCGGCTGCCGGGTCGGGCCCACGGTCACCCGCTACGAGCTCGAGCTCGGGCCCGGGGTCAAGGTGGCCCGCGTCACCAGCCTCTCCAAGGACATCGCCTACGCCATGGCGTCGCCCGACGTGCGCATCCTGGCGCCGATCCCCGGCAAGTCGGCCATCGGGGTCGAGGTACCGAACCGGACCCGTCAGCTGGTGTCCCTGCGCGACATCCTCGAGTCGAACGAGGCCAAGCCGTCCCCGACCACCCACCCGCTCGAGGTGGCCATGGGGCGCGACATCGCCGGGCGAGCCGTTCTGGCGAACCTGGCCGAAATGCCGCACATCCTCATCTCCGGCTCGACCGGCTCGGGCAAGTCGTCCTGCATGAACTCCATCATCACGTCGATACTCATGCGGGACACCCCGGACAAGGTCAAGATGATCCTGGTCGACCCCAAGCGCGTCGAGCTGGGCCAGTACGACGGCCTGCCGCATCTCCTCAACCCCGTCGTCGTCGACCCCAAGAAGGCGGCCAACGCGCTCGCCTGGGCCGTGAAGGAGATGGAACGCCGCTACGACATGCTGGCCGAGAACGGCGTGCGCGACATCACCGGCTACAACCAGCTGATCGAGCAGGGGCTCATCGCGCCCGCGGCGCCGTCCGACCGCCGCCGGATGCGTGACGTCGCGGCCCGCGCCCTCGGTGAGGACCACGCGGCGGTGGCCGACGAGGCCGATCTCGAACCCGAGCCCGAGCGGCCGCAGGCCCTGCCCTTCATCCTCGTGATCGTCGACGAGTTGAACGACCTCATGATGGTGGCGGCCCGCGATGTCGAGGACTCCATCGTGCGGATCGCCCAGATGGCGCGCGCCGTCGGCATCCACCTGGTGATCGCGACCCAGCGCCCGTCGGTCGACGTCATCACCGGGGTGATCAAGGCCAACATCCCGAGCCGCATGGCCTTCTCGGTGTCGTCGCTGGCCGACAGCCGGGTCATCTTGGACCAACCGGGAGCGGAGCGCCTGATCGGCAAGGGCGACATGCTCCTGCTGACCGCGTCCTCGAACATCCCACGCCGCCTCCAGGCCCCCTGGGTCTCGGAAGAGGAGGTGCGCGATGTCGTCGGGCACTGGCGCGCCCAGGGTGGACAGGCCGAGCCGATCGTGGGGATCGAGGGCGTCGACGACGGGCCGTCGGCCAGCGACGGCTTCGACGACGACGACGACGAGCTGCTGCGGCAGGCCCGCGATCTCGTGGTGCGCTCCCAGCTCGGGTCCACCTCCATGCTGCAGCGCAAGCTGCGCGTCGGGTTCGCCCGGGCCGGGCGCCTCATGGACCTGCTCGAGCAGGCGGGCGTCGTCGGGCCCAGCGAGGGCTCCAAGGCGCGGGCCGTCCTGATGACCCCAGAAGAGCTCGATGGGTTGAGCCGGAAGTGAGCCAGGAGGCTCCGGCGCCACCGTTCATGGTGGCGCCGTTCACGCTCGACTCGCTGCACGGGCCGGCACCGGCGGTCCCGCCCGCCCCCGCGGACGGGCGGCACTCCGTGCGTTCACACCGCCGCCGACGGCGGGGCCGGCGTTGGGCACTGCTCCTCGCGCTGTTGCTCCTGCTCGTCGCCGCGGCCGGCGCCTTCGTCGGTGTGCGGCTGCGCAGCCCGGATCCGGCGCCCGCGGTCACGCCGGTCCTGGCCGGCACGGTGCGCGCGCCCGCCCAGCCCGTCACGCTCCCGTGGCCGACGACGGGCCAGGGGGCGATCGCCGTGCCGTCCATCGGCATCAACGTGGCGTCGGGGCCCGAGCAGCCGGTGCCGGTGGCGAGCTTGACCAAGCTCATGACCGCCTACGTCGTGCTGCACGACCACCCGCTCGCGCTGAACCAGCCCGGTCCCACCATCACCGTCAGCCCGGCCGACGTCGCCGACTACGACAACGCCACCGTTGACGACGACTCCAACGCCCAGGTGACGCTGAACGAGCAGATCACCGAGGAACAGGTGCTCGGCGGCCTGCTGGTGCACTCGGCCGACAACTACGCCGACCTGCTCGCAGGCTGGGACGCCGGGAGCATCCCCGCCTTCGTGGCGAAGATGAATGCCGACGCGGCGCGCCTCGGCATGCTCCACTCGCACTTCGCCGACGCCAGCGGGGTCAGTGGGGCTTCGGAGTCGACCGCCTCGGATCTGCTCAAGGTGGCCGCTCCGGATATGGCCGATCCCGTGTTCGCGTCCATGGTGAAGATGCCGTCCATCACGCTGCCCGTCGCCGGGACGATCTCTACCTACACGCCGTTCCTCGGCCTGCAGGGGATCATCGGCGTGAAGTCGGGCTTCACCACCGCGGCCGGAGGATGTGACGTCGTCGCCGTGGTCCGCGTCGTGCAGGGCAAGCCGGTCCTCCTGCTGGCCGCGGTCACCGGGCAGCAGGGCCCCGGGGTGCTGGTGCAGGCCGGACTGCACGGGTTGGCGCTCGTCGATGCGCTGAGCCCGCTGATCGGCTCCACTCCGGTGGTGGCGGGCAACCAGGTGGCGGCGCACGTCAGCGCGGCGGGCACCAGCGTCGACGCCCGGACGACATCGTCGGCGTCCATGCTGACGTGGCCCGGGGTCACCGCGACGCGGGTGTTCGAGCCGGCGCGCCACGTGACCGATCATGCCCTGCGGGGCACGCAGGTCGGCACCGTCGTCGTCACCCTCGGCACGCAGCGCGTCACGGTGCCGGTGCGACTCGAGCGCGACGTGCCCCGCCCGTCGCTTCTCCAGCGGGTGTTCTGACCGCCTAGCGTTGAGCCGTGCGCGCCCGAGCCCCTGCGTCGTCGGCGAACCTCGGGCCGGGCTTCGACACGCTGGCGGTGGCGCTGGACTGCTACGTGAGCGTCGACCTCGAGGAAGCGGCGTCCCTGCACGTGCACAGCGAGGGCGAGGGCTCCGGCCTCTTCGACGACGCGTCGCACCTCGCCGCCCGCGTGGCCGCCGAGGTCTTGGGACACGATCACTTCGCCGTGTCGGTGCGCTCGCAGATCCCCGTCGCCCGGGGGCTCGGCTCCTCGGCCGCGCTCGCCGCGGCCGCCGCGGCTGCCGCCGGCGCCGAGGACCCCTTCGCCGTGGCGGCGGCGTACGACGGCCATCCGGAGAACGCCGCGGCCAGTGTCTTCGGTGGGCTCGTCACCGCCACCATGGTCGACGGCCGTCCCGTGTCCGCCGCGCTGCCGCTGGGCGAGGAGCTGGCCTTCGTCGTCATCGTCCCCGAGCGCAACCTGGCGACGCCCGAAGCCCGCGGTGTGCTCCCCGAGACGCTGACGCGGGCCGACGCGGTGTTCAATCTCGGCCGGATGGGTCTCCTCGTCGCCGGCCTGGCCGACCCGGACGCGCTCGTGCCGGAGGCGACCGACGACCGCATGCACCAGCCGGCCCGCACCGCCCTGTTCCCCGAGGCACCCGGGCTTTTGGGCGCGCTGGTCGACGCAGGCGGCGCTGGCGGCCAGCTGGTCGGGTGCCGGACCGAGCCTCGTCGGCATCGTCCGGTCCGGGTCGGTCGCGTCGGTGCGCTCCGGGGCGCAGGCGGCCCTCGAGGCGGCGGGCGTGCCCGGCCGGACGCTGGTGTTGCAGGCCGACCGGCGCGGCATCGTCTACGGCAACGAGGCCGACGTCCCGCTCTGAGGGGGAGCGTCGCTGGCCGAGTGAATCGCCCGGATTGGTGTCTGCGTCGCCCGTCTGTCCACCGCCGAAATCTCGGCGGCCCTTGTTCCCTAGACTTCCGCGCATGGCCCGGACCTATTTCATCCGCACGTTCGGCTGCCAAATGAACGAGCACGACTCCGAGCGTCTCGCCGGGTTGCTGGTCGCCGACGGCCTGGCACCCGCCGCCACCATGGAGGATGCGGACGTGGTGGTGCTCAACACCTGCTGCATCCGGGAGAATGCCGACCAGCGCCTCTACGGGACGCTGGGACGTCTGAAAGAGCTGGTCGACGCCAAGCCCGGACTCCAGATCGCCGTCGGCGGGTGCCTGGCCCAGAAGGATCGCGAACGCATTCAGGAGAAGGTGGGCTGGGTCGACGTCGTCTTCGGCACCCACAACCTGACCAGCGCACCCGGGCTCCTACGGCGCTCCGAGACCGAGGGCGGCCCCGTCATGGAGATCCTCGACGCACCGGGGCCCGAGTCGGGGAGCAATCCGCTGCTCGGGCCCGGCGCCGTCCGTGCGCTGCCCTACGCGGCGTGGGTCAACATCCAGACGGGATGCGACAACTCCTGTGCCTTTTGCATCGTCCCGTCCGTGCGCGGCCCCGAGGTGAGCCGTCCCCTCGACGACATCGTGGCCGAGGTGGGACTGCTCGCCCGCAGCGGGGTCAGCGAGGTGACGCTGCTCGGCCAGAACGTGAACTCCTACGGCCGCGACATCACGAAGCGACGGCCGCTCTTCGCCGAGCTGCTCCGTGCCGTGGGCGCGGTGGAGGGCATCGGGCGCGTCCGTTTCACCAGCCCGCACCCGAAGGACCTGCGACCCGAGACGATCGAGGCCATGGCGGAGACGCCCGAGGTCTGCGAGCAGCTGCACCTGCCGCTCCAGTCGGGGAGCGACCGGGTGCTGCGCTCCATGCGGCGCGGGTACACGGCGCGGCGCTATCTCGAACGGCTGGCCGCCGCGCGCGCGGCGATCGACGATCTGGCCGTGACGACCGACATCATCGTGGGCTTCCCGGGCGAGACGGCGGAGGACTTCGAGGACACGCTGACCGTGTGCGCCGAGGCCGGCTACGACAGCGCGTTCACCTTCATCTTCTCGCCCCGACCGGGGACGAGGGCCGCCGCCATGGAGTCGAGCTTCGTGCCGGCGGACGTCGTCGCCGAGCGCTTCGAGCGCCTCAAGACGGTCATCGATCGCTCCGCCCTGTCCCGCCACCAGGCCCGCGCCGGCCGCTCCGAGGAGGTGCTCGTCGAAGGGGTGAGCCGCCGGGACGCGTCGATGCTGAACGGCCGGACGCGCCAGGGGAAGTTGATCCACTTCGCGGCGGGCACGCCAGCGGGGACGCCGGCACCGGGCTCGTTGGCCCGGGTGTCGGTCACCGCCGGCCACCCGCACCACCTGTCCGGCCGTCTCGAGGAGGTGACGGCGCGGCCCCGGCATCGCATGCGCATCCCGGTGGCGAGCGCTTGACTGCGGTCGCACTCGTCGGAGTCACCGCCTCGGGAAAATCGGAGACCGCGCTCCGTCTGGCCCGGCGGCGGGGCGACTGCGAGATCGTGTCGGTCGATTCCATGTGCGTCTACCGCGGCATGGACATCGGGACGTCGAAGCCGGGTGCCGACGCCCGGAGGGCCGTGCCGCACCACCTCCTCGACCTTGTCGATCCCGACGAGGACTTCACCGTCACCGAATTCCAGCAGGCCGCCCGCGCGGCCCTCGCCGACATCGAACGTCGCGGGCATCACGCGCTCCTGGTCGGGGGCACGGGGCTCTACCTGCGGGCAGTCGTCGACGACCTGGCCATCCCGGGCCGCTACCCCGACGTCGCCGCTGCGCTGGAGGCGGACCTCGACGACGGGCGCGCCGGAGTCGCCGACCTGCACGCCCGCCTCGTCGCCCTCGATCCGGTGGGTGCCGCCCGCATGGAGCCGACCAATCGCCGGCGGGTCGTCCGGGCGCTGGAGGTGACCATCGGCTCGGGCCGCCCCTTCTCCGCGTTCGGCCCGGGCCTCGAGGTCTACCCCGCCACCGGCATGGCGCAGGTCGGCCTGTCCCTGCCGGCGGAGGCGATCGACCGCCGGATCGAAGACCGCTTCGGCTGCATGGTCGAGGCCGGCCTGGTGGACGAGGTGCGCGCGCTGGCCGCCCGCCCTGGCGGCATGTCGCGCACGGCGCGCCAGGCGCTCGGCTACCGCGAGGTCCTGGCCCACGTGGAGGGGGGCGCCCCGCTCCCCGACTGCCTGGAGGAGGCGGTGCGCCGGACCCGGCAGTTCGCCCGGCGCCAGGCTTCATGGTTCCGCCGCGACCCGCGGGTCACCTGGGCCGGGAGCAGCGCAGAGTCCCTGGCCCTGCTGGACGAGGCCCTGGCCGTGCACGGCTGAAGCAGGCCAGCTGCGAGACTGGTGCGATGCGGGCCACCAAGCACGAGGGAGCGGGCAACGACTTCCTGGTCGTCTTGGACCCCGACGACGCCATCAGGTTTTCGGTGGCCCAGGTGCGCCTGCTGGCCGATCGCCGCCGCGGCATCGGCGCCGACGGCATCATCCGGGTCGGGCCGGGTCGTGACGGCTGCGACCTCTCCATGGAACTGCACAACGCCGACGGGGGCGAAGCAGAGATGAGCGGGAACGGCATCCGCTGCCTGGCCCAGGGCGCCGTCGACGCGGGCCTGGTGTCCCCGCCGCGCTTCACCGTCGCCACCGCCGGCGGCATCCGCACCGTCGACTACGCAGCCGGGGGCGAGCCCGGGTGGGCGAAGGCCCGCGTCGACATGGGGCCGGCCCGCCTCGGCCCGGACCAGCCGCAGGAGTTCGACGACCGCCGGGCCCGCACGGTCGACGTCGGCAACCCGCACCTGGTGCTGCTCGGCCCCGACACCGGCGCCGTCGACATCGCCGAGCTCGGGCCCAAGCTGCAGGCCGCCTTCGACGGCGGCATCAACGTCGAGTGGATCACCATCGGGCGTGACGACGAGGGTGAGCTCCTCGACCTCCGGGTGTGGGAGCGGGGGGTCGGCGAGACCCTGGCCTGCGGTACCGGAAGCGTGGCGGCCGCAGCGGCGGCGCGCAGCTGGGCCACCCTGCGCGACGAGGGCACCGTGCGGGTGCACAATCCGGGGGGCATCCTCGAGGTCACCCTCGGCGCCGACGAGGCGGCGACCACGTATCTGGCGGGGCCGGTCCGCAAGGTGGCCGACGTCGACATCCATCCGGGGATGCTCTCTTGAGCAACCTGTTGCCGGGAACGCTCATTGAGCGCACCTTCCGGGAGCGGATCATCTTGGTGGGGGTCATCTTCCCCGGCTTGACCGACGAGATGGTTGCCGAGGAGCTGGACGAGCTCGCCCAATTGGTCGACAGTGCGGGTGCGGACGTCGTCGGCCGCGTCGTGCAGCGCCGGAACGCGCCTGACGCCGCCACCTTCGTCGGCCGCGGCAAGGCAGAGGAGATCGCGGAGTTGAGCCGCACCCTCGACGCCGATACGGTCGTCTTCGACGACGAGTTGACGCCGGCGCAGCACCGGAACCTGGAGAAGCTGTTCGGCCGCACCGCCATCGACCGGACGGCGGTCATCCTCGACATCTTCGCCCAGAACGCCCGCAGTCCCGAGGGCAAGGCCCAGGTCGAGCTGGCGTTGCTTCGTTACCGGCTCCCTCGCTTGCGTGGCCGCGGCACCGCGCTGAGCCAGCAGGCGGGGGGTATCGGGACCAGAGGTCCGGGCGAGACACAGCTCGAGGTCGACCGCCGGCGCCTCGTCCGGCGCATGCACAAGTTGGAAGCGGAGCTGCGCGAGGTGGAGCGCACCCGGGCGCTGCAGCGCCGGAGCCGCGCCAGGGGGCGTCATCGTGAGCTGGCCCTGGTGGGCTACACCAACGCCGGGAAGTCGACGCTCCTCAACCGGCTGACCGACGCCGGTGTCCCGGCGCAGAACCGGCTCTTCGTCACGCTCGACCCGCGCACCCGGCAGCTCTCACTTCCCGGCGGCGAGACCGTCCTCGTCACCGACACGGTCGGGTTCGTGCGCAAGCTCCC
Source organism: uncultured Acidimicrobiaceae bacterium (assembly GCA_963736515.1). Lineage (GTDB taxonomy): Bacteria > Actinomycetota > Acidimicrobiia > Acidimicrobiales > RAAP-2 > Bog-473. The sequence goes on from CAVTPE010000019.1 coordinate 282,231, forward strand.
CCACGAGCTGGTCGAGGCGTTCCGCTCCACCCTGGACTCCGTGCGCCTGGCCGACCTGATCCTCCACGTCGTCGACGGCACCGCGGCCAACGCGGCGTCGCAGATGGCGGCCGTGCGCGAGGTGCTCACCGAGATCGGCGCATCCCACGTCCCCGAGCTGATCGTGGTCAACAAGGCCGACGCCGCGCCCGAGGACGCAAAGGCCCTCGCCCACGCGAGCGAAGGCGCGGTCCTTCTCTCGGCCCGCACCGGCGAGGGTGTCGAGGAGCTGTTGCGGGTGCTGGGCGATCGCCTGCGCGGCTCTGACCTGGTCGTGCAGCTGGTCGTGCCCTGGGCGCGCGGCGATGTGCTGGCCGCCATCCACCGCGAGGGTGAGGTGGTGGGCCAGAGCGACGGCGAGGAGTCGGCCACGCTGCAGGTGGTGCTGGACGACGTGGGCCGCGCCCGCTTCGCCGAGTTCGTGGCGGCACCGTGACGTTCCGGCTGCCGCCCTATCCCTACGACCGCCTGAGCGGCCTGGCCAAGGTCGCCGACGCGCACGAGGGCGGCATGGTCGACTGCTCCATCGGCACCCCGTACGATCCGCCGCTCCCCGCTGTCATCGACGCCCTGGCGTCGTCGGGCACCGAGCGGGGCTATCCGGCCTCGGCCGGCAGCCCGCAGTTGCGCGAGGCCGCGTCCGGGTGGCTGGCGCGTCGGTTCGCGCTCCAGGATCTCCCGCCGTCGTCGGTCGCCGCCTGCGTGGGGACCAAGGAGTTCGTCGCCTCCGTGCCCCAGCTGCTTCGGTTGCGGGAGCCGGGGCGCGACACCGTGTTGTTTCCCGCCGTCTCCTATCCGACCTACGCCATGGGGGCGGAGCTGGCCGGCTGCCGCGCCGTCCCGGTCCCGGCCACCCCAGGACGGCTCGGGGGGCTGCAGCTCGACGCCATCGATCCCGAGGACGCCGGGCGCGCCCTGCTCCTGTGGTCGAATTCGCCGTCGAACCCGACCGGGGGCCTGGGGGATCTCGGGGCGGAGGCCGCCTGGGGGCGGGCCCACCGCGTTCCCCTGTTCTCCGACGAGTGCTACGCCGAGTTCACTTGGGAAGGCCCACCGCGGTCGGTCTTGCAGCACGGTCCTGACGGCGTGGTCGCCGTGCACTCGCTCTCCAAGCGCTCGAACATGGCCGGTGTGCGGGTCGGCTTCTACGCCGGGGATGCCGAGCTCGTCGAGTTCCTCCGGGCCGTGCGCCAACATGCCGGCCTCATGGTCCCCGGCCCGGCCCAGGCCGCCGGGGTGGCGGCGCTGTCCGATGTCGACCACGTGGAGGTCCAGCGGGCGCGCTACCGGGAACGCCTGGCTTTCCTGGCCGGCGTCCTCGGCGGCTACGGCTGCCCCGTGGCCCTGCCGGAGGGCGGTTTCTACCTGTGGGTGCCGATGCCCGCCGGGCGCTGGCCCGACGCCTGGGCCATGGCGGAAGCGCTCGCCACCGACGGTGGGCTCCTGGTCAGCCCGGGCGACCTCTACGGCGAGGACGGTGCGGGACACGTGCGGGTGGCCGTCGTCCAGCCGATGGAGCGGTTGGCTCTGGTGGGCGAGCGCCTGGCTAGGGTGCGGCATGGCTGATCTCCGGGCGGGCATCGAGGAGTTGTGGGAACGCCGGTCCGAGCTGTCCCCGGCCGACACCGACGCGGCGGCGCTGGTCGAGGAGGCCATCGAGCTGCTCGATACTGGGCAGGCCCGCGTGGCCGAGGTCGACGCCGCGACCGACGAGGTGGTCGTCCACGAATGGCTCAAGAAGTCGATCCTGCTGCTCTTCTCGCTCCGCGGCATGGAGACGATCGAGACGGGGCCGTTCGAGTACGCCGACAAGCTGCCCCTCAAGCACGGTTTCGCGGCGGCGGGCGTGCGCGCCCTGCCGGGTGCTTCAGCGCGCTGGGGTTCGTTTCTGGATCGCGGCGTCGTGCTCATGCCGTCGTACGTGAACATCGGCGCCTGGGTCGGTGCGGATTCCATGGTCGATACCTGGGCCACCGTCGCCTCGTGCGCTCAGATCGGCGAGCGGGTCCACCTGGCGGGCGGGGTGGGCATCGGCGGCGTGCTCGAACCGCCCAACGCCGTGCCGGTGGTGGTCGAGGACGACGCCTTCGTCGGGAGCCGCTGCATGGTGACGGGCGGGGCACGGATCGGCAAGGGTGCGGTGCTGGGAGCGGGAAGCTTCCTCGACCCCTCCATCCCCGTGATCGATGCCGAGACCGGCGAGGAGATCTCCCGGGGCGTGGTGCCCTCTTGGTGCGTGGCCATCCGCGCCAGCCGGCGGCGTGAGTACCCGGGCGGGGAGTTCTTCGTGCCGTGCGTCCTCGTGATCAAGCGCCTGGGCGAGGGGGAGCGCCACGACAAGGCGCAGCTGAACCAGGTCCTGCGGGACCACGGCGCCAGCACCTGATCCGATGGACGGTCTCCTCGCGGCCACGCGGGATCTCATGGCCGTCCCCTCTCCGAGCCAGGGCGAGGCCGCGCTCGCCGGCCTCGTCGAGAACTCGTTGCGCGCCTGCCCCTGGCTCGACGTCGAGCGCATCGGGGACAACGTCGTCGGCCGGACCGCGCTCGGCCACAACCAGCGCCTCGTGCTGGCCGGGCACCTCGACACGGTCCCACCGGTCGGGAACCAGGCACCGACCCTCGAGGGTGACACCGTGTGGGGGGTGGGCGCGTCCGACATGAAGGGCGGCCTGGCCGTCATGCTCGATCTGGCCGCGACGGTGCGCGAGCCGACAGTGGACGTCACGTGGTGCTTCTACGCCCGGGAGGAGATCGGCCGCGCCGACAGCGGCCTGCTCGAACTTTGGCAGGAGCGGCCGGACCTGCTCGCGGGTGATGCCGCCGTGCTCGGGGAGCCGACCAGCGCGCTGGTGGAGGCGGGCTGCCAGGGGACCATGCGGGTGCGCATCACGCTGCGCGGGGTGCGCGCCCATACGGCCCGTCCCTTCACCGGGCGCAACGCCATCCATCGCCTGGCCCCGCTGCTCCGACGTGTGGCCGATTGGCCCGGACGCGAGGTCGTGCTCGACGGGTGCACCTACGCGGAGCAGCTCCAGGCGGTGGCCGTCGACGGCGGAGTGGCGGCCAACGTCGTCCCCGACCAGGCCCGGGTCACCCTGAACCACCGTTTCGCACCGGATCGGCACGCGGAGGAGGCCGGAGCATTTCTGCTCGACCTCCTGGAGGGGACTTGGGAGCCCGGGACGGGCGACACCTGGGAGCTTCTCGACGCCAGTGACGGCGCGCCACCCTCCCTGGGGCACCCGCTGCTGGGGTCCTTGGTGGAGAAGAGCGGCGCCGCGCCCAGGGCGAAGGTGGGATGGACCGACGTGGCCTCGTTCTGGGAGCACGGGGTGCCGGCCGCCAACTTCGGGCCCGGTGACCCCCTACTGGCCCACCATCCGGACGAGCGGGTGTCGGCGCCGCAGCTCGAGCGGGCCCGCGACGTCCTGCTTGCCGTGATCACCTAGCCCACCCGTCGGCGGACGACGATGGTCCCCTTACGCTCTCCCTTCAACTCCGACGAAGCCATGCCGCATTGGTCGGGCAAGCCGAATCCGGTCGCTTCGCGATCACTCCGTCGCCCGGCGCGGCTACCTCGAGCTCAGGGAAGATCATTGAGGAATTCGTCGCACAAGTACGAGGCGATGGCCAGCGACGCGGTGGCAGCCGGGGACGGCGCATTGCGAACAGCGACGACCGGCCCTTTGCGGTGCACCACGAAGTCATCCACCAGCCGGCCGCTGCGATCGACCGCCTGCGCCCGGATTCCGACCGACCGGGCTCCGAGATCTGATGCCGTCAGCTCGGGGATGTACCGCTGAGCCCGGTGGAGGTAGAGCCGTTTGCTGGCCGATCCGGCCATCTCGGAAAGACCAGAGGCCCAGTAGGTCCGGGCCATCTTCCGAAAGCCGTCGTACTTCAGTAGCTCGACGAGCGCTGCGGTGTCGACCTGGCGTCTGCGATAGCCCTCGCGCGCCAACGCCAAGACCGCATTCGGCCCGATGGATACGGATCCGTCGACGTGTCGCGTGAAATGGACGCCGAGAAACGGCAAACGAGGCTTCGGGACCGGGTAGATGAGAGCACGCACCAGATCGCTCCGACTCGGGACCATCTCGTAGTACTCGCCCCGAAAGGGCACGATACGCGGCTGCTCTTCATCGCCGGCCGAAATCGCCAGTTGATCTCCGTGGAGGCCCGCGCAGATCACGACCCAGTCGAGAACGATCTCGTCATCGTCCAGCTCGACATGCACACTCCTGCCCGCGTCATCGACGTGCAGTGAGCGGACCGCCGTCCCCAAACGGATCGCTCCGCCGGCCCGGACGATGTCGTCGGCCAGGGCCTCGGCCACAGCTCTGAAATCCACCACGGCGGTAGTGGGCGAATGGAGTCCCAGCACGCCGCGCACATGTGGTTCGATCTCGGCCATTTCGGCCGGACCGACGAGCCGCACGCCCGTGAGACCGTTCTCAATTGCCCGCGTTTCAAGGGACCGCAGACTCACTGCCTCATCGTTGTCGAGGGCCACCACGAGCTTGCCGCACTCGTTCAACGCCAACCCACGATCCGCACAGTACGACCTCAGCATTCTCGCACCGGACTGGCACAGCTTCGATCGCAGCGATCCGGGCGTGTAGTACAAGCCCGCGTGGACGACCCCACTGTTCCTACCCGTCTGATGCCGCGCGACCGCCTGTTCCTTCTCGAGCACGACCAGGTTCACCCCGGGATTCCTGACCAGGAGCTCGCGTGCCACCGCCAGGCCGACGATCCCACCACCGATCACTCCGATTCCCGTGGCCACGCTCGTCATTATGTATCGAGTTTCACAGCCGGTTCTATTTGAGGGTCGAACCGGTGGCGAGCTCGGGCTCTGCCGGTCACCTGAACGATCGGAGCTACGAAGGAGAGAGGCGTGCCACAGCGCGTGTGAGGAGGTGCAGATCGCTCTGTCCGGGTAGCCGGTCGACGCGGCGGTCGATCCGCTCGAGGAGCTCCGCGCCCTTGCTCCCCTCGAACAGATAGTTGACGAGGAACCCGACTTCGCGCTCGGGCATGACGCCCGAGCCGACCGGTCGCCACCAATGCGACAGCGCGAAGCGTGTCATCTTCTGTGCCTTGAGGTTGTCGCCGAGCCGGCGCGTCGCCTCGGACGCGTAGAAGTCGATGTGCCCGCCCTCCTGCTTCATGATGCGGCGCAGGAGCTCGCGCAGCGTGGGGTGACCGGACGTCTCGGCGAGTCGGGAGTAGCCGGCCTGAGTCGTCCACTCGTTGATCGCGCCCCAGGTCATGTGCAAAGCGATGAAGGCGCGCCCCGCGAAGGCGGCCGACGCGATGGTGCTCAGCGTGCTGGCCGCCTGGCGACGCCGGCGGCCCCGGCGCAGCGCGGCGATGCGCGGCGCCCCGGCCGACTCTCCATGGGCTTCCAGCACCTGCCCGATGGCCTCTCCGTGCCACATCTCCTCGAACACCCAGCAGGAGAGGAATGAGGTGACGCCCGGGTCCTGGTGGGCCGGCGTCAGCAGGAGATCGCGTAGGTAGCACACGGTGTGGTGCTCCACGTCGTGCATGTAACGCAGCGAACGCAACGCGTCAGATGACAGCGACTGGTCCCGAAAGTCGTCGAAATCGATGCCCTCGAGGTCCAAGCGGCCCGCCCGGGTCTTGTAAGAGTCGATGGTGGTTCGCATACGGCCTACTATTCGGAGCGCAGGCCCTGCCCGGATGGGCGAATGCGGGGACATCCAGAGCGAGGAGCGGGTCCGAACAGTTCCGATATGCCGCCTATCGACGAAGTGAGCGATGCCCAGCTGGTGACCTCCATCGCCCGCTACAGCGAGGTGGCGCTGGCTGAGGCGTACCGGCGCCACGGGGGTGCCGTGTTCGGCCTGGCCAAGAGGGTCCTGCTCAACCCGACCGAAGCCGAGGACGTGACCCAGGAGGTCTTCCTGCGACTCTGGAACCAGCCTGACCGTTTCGACCCGGCGCGCGGGTCCCTCCGCTCGTTCCTGTTGGCGCAGGCTCATGGTCGGGCCGTCGACTCCGTGCGCTCGACGAGCTCGCGACGCCAGCGTGAGGCTCGCGACGCCATGCGCACCGCGGAGGCCGCCTACGACATGCAACGAGAGGTGTGGGACCTGGCGGTGGCCGACCATGTCGCACGGGCTATGGGCGAGCTCCCCGAGGAGGAGCGCCGGGCGATCGAGTTGGCGTACTTCGACGGCCGCACCTACCGCGAGGTGGCGCGGCTGCTCGACGAACCGGAGGGCACCGTCAAGAGCCGGATCCGCAACGGCATGCGGCGCATGCGCGCCGTCCTGACTGACGCTGGGGTGCGAGGAGCCGACGCATGATGACCCACGACGAAGCGAGCGACCTCGTGGGGGCGTACGCGCTCGATGCGGTGGACGGCGTCGAGCGAACTGAGCTCGAGGAGCATCTCGAGACCTGCCCGCGCTGTCGCGCCGAGCTCGACAGTCAGCGCGAGGTGGCCGCTGCCATGGGCAATTCGGTGGAGCCACTGCCCGAGGGGCTGTGGTCCAACATCGCCGTCCGCCTGCCCGAGCGCCAGGAGGATCAAGAGCCCCCGCCGATGCCGCGGCTCGAATCGGCGGGCCGGGCACCCTCCCGGCCGCCGGCCGACGTCCGCCGGCGCCAGAAGCGCGCTCTCGTCACCACTGTCGGCGCCCTCGCCGTGGCCGCCGCCGCCGTGGCCGTCGTGCTCGGCATCGGGCTGATGCGTGCCGATCACACGGTCTCGAACCTGCAGTCCGCCCAAGCCGGGCGGTCGTCGACGGTGACGGCCGCCCTGCATGCACCCGGGCACCGGCTCATCACCCTCGACTCGGGCTCGCAGGCGGCGCTGGCGCAGGTGGTCGTGGTGCCCTCGGGGCAGGGCTACCTCGTCTCGTCGAAGCTGCCTTCGCTGGGTGACGGCCGGACCTACCAGCTGTGGGCGGTCGAGGGGAAGCAGCCGATCTCCCTCGGCCTCCTCGGGGCCTCGCCGCGCCGGGCCGCCTTCACCATGGCCGGCTCGACGCGTCCTTCACAGCTGGCCATCACGGCCGAGCCGGCGGGCGGGTCCGTCGTCCCGACGGCCCCGATCATCGCGACCGGGACCGTCTGACGCCCGCGCACAGCTGTTAGTTTCCTCCTGATGTCCGAAGAAGACGCACCCAAGAAACGCCGGCCGATCGAAGTAGGCGCGGAGGCGGAGCCGGTCAAGCTGGGCTCCATGCTGCTCACGCTCGTGGAGCCCCACCGGGGCCACGAGGTGGCCTACAACCGCTGGTACGAGCGGGACCACTTCTACTCGGGCTGCATGGTGGGTCCGTACAACTTCGCCGGGCGCCGCTTCGTCGCCACCGCGGGTCTCAAGGCGTTGCGCGACCCTGACCCGTCGGCCATCACGGGCGAGCCGGCCCGGGGGTCCTACATCTCGGCCTACTGGGTGCTCGACGGCTACTTCGACGTGTGGAACAAGTGGGCCCTGCGCCAGGTGAACGCGCTGCATGCCGCCGGGCGGATGTTCCAAGAGCGCGACCACGTGCACACGCTCCTCTACAACTTCGCGTGGGAGCACCGCCGTGAGCCCGACGGGGTCCCCGTCGAGCTCGCCCTCGACCACCCCTACCGCGGCTTCGTCACCGTCTTCATCGACCGCGCCGATTCGTTGTCCAACGAGGACCTCTGGACGTGGCTGCGCACGGAACACCTGCCCGCGCTGCTGCCCGGTAGCGACGCCGACCTGGTGGCCGCGTTCACGCCGATCGCGCTCGAGGTTGACGCACCGGGCGACGTGCCCCGCGAGAAAGCGCGGGACAACCGCACCGTCCTCCTGTGGTTCCTCAACACGCCCCCCGAGGTGGCCTGGGAACCCGTCATCGCCGAGCACCGGCGCCGGCTCGAGGGAGCGGGCAAGGGCACCGTGGTGGCCGCTCTCCCGTTCATCCCCACCATCCCGGGCACTGACACCTACACCGACAAGCTCTGGCCGGGCTGAACGGCCCGAGACGCGGTGGCCCGGGTCAACCGCGGGCGAGGATCTCCACGTGGGTGACGACGAAGACCCCGTCGGGCGAGTCCGCCCAGCGCAGGAACCCCGCGGCGATGCGCCCGAGCTCCTCGGTGTCGCTCAGGCCGTATTCCACGGCCTGTTCGGCGAAGCGCGAGTAGCGCACCCGGTCGGCCCACAGCCCGGCCCACCAGGCTCGTGCCTCGTCGTCGGCGTAGGTCCAGGTCGAACTCGAGACCGTCACGTCGGAGAACCCCGCCGCGTGGGCGTGCCCGAGCAGCCGGGGCCCGATGCGGGCGTCGTGGCCGTTGCGTGCCGTCAGCGCCAGGTAGAGCTCGAGCCAGCGGTCCAGGACGGCGTCGTCGGGCGCCCAGGTGAAGGCCCCGTAGTCCGAGTCGCGGGCGGCGAGCACGCCCTCGGGGTCCAGCACGCGACGCAGCTCGACGAGGGCGGCGACAGGGTCCTCGACGTGCTGGAGCACCTGGTGCAGGTGCACCACGTCGAAGGAGGCATCTGGGAAGCCGAGGGCGAACAGGTCCGCCACGTCGAAGCGCAGGTTCTCGATGCCGAGGCCGCGGGCGTGCTCCTCGGCCTGCGCGACGACGTCGGCGGCCGCATCCACTCCGGTCGCCTCCCCCGGGGCCACCAGGAGGGCGAGGTCGGCGGTGATGGTCCCCGGGCCACAGCCCACGTCGAGCAGGCGCTGACCGGGACGCAGGTGGGGGAGGAGGTATGCGCTCGAGTTGTCGGCGGTGCGCCAGGTGTGGCTGCGCAGCACCGACTCGTGGTGCCCGTGTGTGTAGGTCATGCATACATTGTGGCGCGTCCGAATTGCCCGAGATGCATTTGAACGCGGTGTTGATCAACTCGACTCTGTAGGTGATCAACTGCTCTACCAGGGCTTGTGTGCCCCACCTCCCCTTAGGCCCTGATGGGCATGGAACGGGCGCCGGTCTCGAGGGTGCAAGGGCGGTCGGGCCACACAGGGTCCAATTCTCGGCCGGACGACGCAGCGACGGCGCCCCCCCTTCGGGTCGATGGCGGCGGCTGGGGACGACCGGTTACCGTCGCCGCTGAATGAAGCACAGGAAAAGCATGAGTCCGGGGAAAAGGGCCTGGATGGCGGCAGGGGCAATCGTGGCCGTCGCGGTCTTGGCGGGGGCTGTGGGCTTCGAAGTCGATCATCATTCGTCGCAACCCACTACCTCAACATCGACATTGGTCGATCCCGCCACGTGCGTGCCGCATCCGGTCGATCCACACGATGCGTGCGCCAAGGCACGACGCCAGGCTGGTGGAGCAATCCTGCACGCTCTGGCGACGACGACCAGTCTGGCGACGACGACCAGCTCGGCGACGACGACCAGCTTGTCGACAACGACCACGGTGCCGCCCACGACAACGTCGACGGTCCCCAACAGCCCGACAACGACTCTGCCCCCTCCGACCACAACCACGACCGCTGCCCTCCGCAGTTGCAGCGTGGCCGACTTGGAAGCGGAATTGAGTCCGGTCTGTCAACAGATGCTCGGTCGGGACTGCACCATGCAGGATGCGGAGCAGTACGGCCAGCAGTACTACGGATGCCAAGAATTCACGCCGTGAGCACGCGTGGAGGGTCCTGATAACCCTCCCGGCTGACAGGAATTACACTACTACCAGGGAGTATGTTGCGTGCCCGAACTACCCGAGATGCAAGCCCTGTCCGAGCGTCTCGACGCCCTGCTCGCCGGAGCCACGCTCCAACGGGCGGATCTGCTCGGCTTCTCGTCGCTGAAGACGTACGCGCCGGCGCCCGAGGACCTCTACGGTCACCAGCTCCGTTCGGTCGGCCGCCGGGCCAAGTACCTCGTCTGGGAGTTCGACGACGGGAACCGGATGGTGCTCCATCTCTCCCAGGCGGGCCGGCTCGACATCGAGGCGCCGCCCAAGAAGACCAAGCCGCGCGGTGCGGTGGCCCGCTTCACCTTCACCACGGCCGGCGAGAGCCCGTCGCCGGTCGCCGTGCTCGTGCGCGAGTACGGCACGCAGCGCAAGGCATCGTGGTGGATGCTGGAGCCGGGGGACGAAGGGCCCCTGACGGGACTGGGCCCCGAGCCCGGGAGCGAGGAGTTCGCCGCGTTCCTCCGCACCAGTGACTCGCGGCGACACCTCACCACCGACCTGCGCGACCAGCACGTGGTGTCGGGCATCGGCCGGGGCTGGGGCGACGACATCCTGCACCGGGCCAAGCTGTCGCCCTTCGCCTCGCTGCACTCGTTGAGCCCGGACCAGCGCGAAGCACTGCTGGCGGCGACCCTTGACGTCCTGGCCGACGCGCTCGAGCTCGAGCGCGGGCGGGAGGGCGGGCTGTCGGAGGCCAAGCTGGGCGGCCGCTTCCGGGTGCACAACCGCTTCGGCGAGCCCTGCCCGACCCCGTGCGGCGACACCTTGCGTCGGGTCTCGTTCGAGTCCTACGAGATGTCGTACTGCCCGACCTGCCAGACGGGCGGCAAGGTGCTGGCCGACCGCCGGCTCTCCCGGCTGCTCAAGTAAGCCGCGCCGGGGCGCGGCCGAGGTTCCGCCCCACGGTCAACTGCCCCGCTGCTTCAGGGCGGCCTCCAGACCGTCGATTCGATCAGCCAGATCCTTCAGCCCACCTTGAGTGTGGACGTCGAGCCGATCGAGGATCAGCACGGTGTCGTCGTAGGTGTGTTGTGATCGGACATCACTCGCCACACTCTGCACGTTCTGGCCGACCATGATGACCGACAGCAGCACCAATTGGAGGAACGTTTGCGCAATCCAGGCGATGATGCCTTCACCGCCAGGCTTCAACGCCGGCGGTAACCCGATCAGGGCGATGACCCCGAACACATAGGCGCACCACATCGACCCAACGATGTTGGTGAGAAAAACGGCGATCTTGGCATTGACTCCATCGGCCCTCTTGACGTCGTCTCGCAATCCGCGAATACTGATCGCTTGACCGATGTGGCGGTGTGTCTTGACCGGCGTGGCTAACTGAACATCACTCATCCCTCTCTCCTTTCAGTCGTCAGACCTTCTCATGAACGAGGCTCCGACCCTTCGAGTGAGCGGTGACGGTCGGACCCTCGTCGAGCGCAGGAGGTCTCGCCGGGCAAGCGCTGAAGGCAGGCACGTAGCGGGACAGGTATCGGGCCCCGCGAAGTGCGGACTATGGCGAGCCGGGGCCGGGGCCGGGGCCGAGACGGGGGCCCCGACGGATGAGGGGGGATGTCGGGCGATCCCCGGCGCTCTAGTTCAGCTGACGCACCACGGTGACGACCTTGCCGAAGATCGTCACCTCGTCGGGACCGTCGAAGACCATCGGCTCGTAGGCCGTGTTGGCCGGAGTCAGCACGACCCGGCCGTTCTTGCGGCTGAACGTCTTGACGGTGGCCTCGCCGTCGTTGATGCCGGCGACCACGACGTCGCCGTTGTGCGCCTCGGGCTGCTGGCGCACCACGACGTAGTCGCCGTCGAAGATCCCCGCGTCGGTCATGGAGTCACCGCGCACCCGCAGCATGAACGAGGGTCCGCTGCCGGTGAACTGCGCGGGCATGGGGAGGAGCTCCTCGATGTTCTCCTCGGCCAACACGCCGGTTCCCGCCGCCACCTCGCCGACGAGCGGCACGTTGTGGACGGCGGAGGCCGGGAGGCGGGAGGACGTGTCGGGGTCGAAGTGGACCTGGATGGCCCGGGGCTTGCTCGGGTCCTTGGACAGGTAGCCCTCGCGCTGGAGCACGGCCAGGTGGGTGTGCACGGTGGCCGACGAGGCCAGCCCGACCGCCTCGCCGATCTCGCGCACCGAGGGGGGATAGCCCCGGTCCCGCTGGCAATCGGCGATGAAATTGAGGATCTGCAGCCGCTTCCCGCTCAGGACCTCGGCCATCGGCGTCTCCTTTGGTGCCCACCCCGGCCTGCCGCCGGGCCCCTCCCGGGGGCGAACATCCGTTCGTGACGGTCCAACATACCCATGTCGGCGGCCCAAAGCAAACATCTGTTCGCCGCTGAACGGCAGCGCTCGCCGAGGTGGTCGCCCGCCCGGCGCCGGCAAGGTTGGTCAGCCCGCCGTCACGAGGACCGGTACCGGTTCGTAGGTCACCGGGAAGCTCTGTAGGTACGAGCACCGGCCGACCACGTCGTACTGACCCGGAGCCGTGCCTAACGGTACCGGGAGCACGAGCGTCCATATCGGGCCGCCGCCGGTCTGGCCGTAGACGGCGCCGGGTGTGGGCTGGTTCGGTGGCCGGGTGGAGGAGCTCCACAGGTTGACCACGGGCGCCCAGGCCCCAGGGCAGCCTCCGCCGACCGATGTCACCGTCAACGCGGTGCCCGGTTTCACCGGGCCGTCGGGCTTTACGTGCATCTCGTACGGCGTGGTCACGGTGACTGGCACCATCGGGTAGGTCAACTGAGTCCTGCCATACGTGTCCTCACAGATGGCGCCCACCGACACCGGCCCGATGAGTTCCGCCGGGATCGTGACCTTCGTCGTCCAGGACCCGTCGGGGGCGGACATCACCGTGTTCCGGGTGAGGGGACCGAACCCCGAGGAGTCTGTCGCCTGCGGTCCGCTCGTCGGGTCTTGGAACAGGGCGACCACACCGCCGGACGGCGCCGGACAGTGCGACCCGCTGACCGTGACACTCTGGCCCACGACGAGCGATGTAGAGCTGAGGCGTAACTCGGCCCTCGTCCCCGAGGCGGCGGTGGCCGACGCCGACTGACCGGTGCGGGGTGCCGTGGCGCGAGCCGATGGATTGCCTGCGGTAGAGCCTCCGCAGTCGGCCACGACCAATGCGATCAAGATGAGCGAGATCAGGACGGGCCCACCCGAGATGAGTCGGGGCCGCGTCGCGTACCCCTCGTCTACTCTCGTCGGGCTGGCCGGCCTGCCCACAACACCACCCCACGACACATCAGACGAAGTGTGGCACGAAGCTGGCGCCCAGGCTTCCCGCTCGACGGCCCGGAGGAGGCAACTCGCCACGGCGGAGATCGAAGCCGCCGGCAACTCGTCGGCACCGAAGCGTCGCGCATGCTTCTTTCCAAGGAGCTGTCGGGGCGAGTGGCAACTACCTGGTGGCGGGCTCCCGGTGCACACCCAGCTCGGCCAGCAGGCAGTCGCGTAGCGCGTCGAAGGGTGGGCCGCCGACCGGGCGCGGCCGGGGCAGGTCGACGTCCACGTCCAGGCAGATCCGCCCCTCGCGCAGCACCAACACCCTGTCGGCCAGCAGGACCGCTTCTTCGACGTCGTGGGTGACCAACAGGACGCCCGGGCGGTGCCGGGCACAGAGGTCCGCCACCAGGTCCTGCATCTTGAGGCGGGTCAGGGCGTCCAGGGCGGCGAAGGGCTCGTCGAGCAGGAGGAGCTCCGGTTCGCGCACGAGGGCGCGGGCGAGCGCCACCCGTTGGGCCTCGCCGCCCGAGAGGGTGCCCGGCCAGGCATCGGCGCGCTCGTCGAGTCCGACCTCGCGCAGCGCGTCTGCGGCCGCAACCCGGCGGCCGGCCGCCCGGGGCAGCCCGAGGACCACGTTGCGCCACACCCGCAGAGAGGCGACGAGGCGGGGCTCCTGATAGACGACCGTCCGTACCTCGGGCACCAGCACCTCGCCGGCCGACGCCGCCTCGAGCCCGGCCAGAATGCGCAGCAGGGTGGTCTTGCCGCTGCCCGACGCGCCGAGCAGCGCGACGAACTCCCCCCGGGCGACGGTGACGTCGAGGTCATGCAGGACGGTCCGCTCACCGAAGGACTTGCCGACGCCGAGAGCGACAGCGGCGGGTGAGGTGCCGACGAGCGTCATCGGACTCCCCCTTTCATCGGACTGTCCCTCTCATCGAACAGCCCCTTTCATCGGACGGCACTGTGGCGCCGCCACGGCATGGCGACGCGCTCCAGCAGGCGGACGAGGAGGTCGGCGGCGATGCCGAACAGCGCGTAGATGAGGATGCAGACGACGAGGACGGGGATCTGCTGCAGGCTGTCGGCCTGGCTCACCAGATAGCCGATGCCCTGGTTGGCCCCGATGCTCTCGGTGAAGACGAGGGCGATGACCGAGATCCCGGCCGAGAAGCGGAGGCCGGTGAGGATGGACGGCATGGCGAGGGGGACGACGACCTGGCGGACCAGGCGGCGACCGCCCAACCCGAAGCTGCGCGCCGCCTCGACGACGCGGCGGTCGACGTTGCGCACGCCGTTCGAGGTGTTCAGGTACATGGGGAACAGCGTGGCCAGGCCGATGAGGAGCACCTTGGCCGTCTCGCCGATGCCGAACCAGATGATGAAGAGGAAGATCACGGCGGGGTAGGGGACCATCCGCAGCATCTGCAGCGGCGCATCGAACAATTCCTCGCCGAGACGGGTCAGACCGACGACGATCCCGAGCGCGAGCCCGACGCCCGCGCCGAGCGCGAGGCCGAGCATGGCGCGCCGGGCGGAGACGCCGATGTCGCCGATCAGGTCCTGGTGGTTGAGCAGGTAGGTGAAGGAGTCCCACGTCGCCCTCGGCGTGGACAACGTGGTGGGTTGGATCACGTGGGTGCCGGTGAGGATCCACCAGGCGGCGAAGATGGAGACGGGGATGAGGAGGCGCAGGGCGACGGCGCCGCGCCGGCGCCGCGGTGTGGCGTCTGCGGTGGGCAGGCGGACGAGTCCGTTGCCCGGCGGCACCGGGTCCGTCGCCGGGGTCGCGGTCCGGCGGAGCGTGGGCGTGGCCAGCTGCGTCATCGAGCGTGCCGCCTCACGACTGGAGTCCGGCTGCGTTCGAGACCACCTTGTTGAACGGGAGGTCGAAGACACCCTTGACGTCGAGGTGCGACGAGATGAGGCCCAGCTTCTGGAACGTGTTGGCCTCGTTCTGCTGGTAGCTGACGATGGCCGGCGAGATCGGGACGCCCTTGGACTGGGCCGAAGCGGCTGCCTGTTGGGCCACGGCCAGGGGGACGCCGTAGGTCTTGGCGTAGGTGGCCGCAGCGACGCCGGGCTCCTTCGCCAGCGCCGCGATCGCCTTGTAGAAGCGACCGATGAAGTCCGAGCAGCGCGGCAGCCTTCTGTGGGTTGGCCAGCGCGGCGGTGCTCGCCGTGAGGTAACCGTAGGTCTGGAGGAGGCCGGCGCCGCTGGCGAGGATGTGGACCTTTCCGGTTGCGGTGTCGAGCCCGGTGAGCGGCTGGCTTATGACCGCGGCGTCGACCTGGCCGTTTGTGACAGCGGTGGAGGCGGTGGTCACCGCCAGGTTGTCGAGCTTGACGGCGCTGTAGGGCACATTGCCCTTGGCGAGGGCCTGCACGAGGAAGTACTGCTCCACGGTCCCCTCCTGCACGGCCACGGTGTGCCCTTTGAGCTGCGCCAGTGTCTTGATGGGGGAGCCGTTGGGCACCACGATGTCGTAGGGCGACGTTTTCGGGTTGATGCCCTCGGTGGCCGCCACCACCTTCACGGGGTCGCCGGCCGACTGGGCGAAGATGGTTGGTGTCTCGGCCATGTCGCCGATGTCGACGGAGCTCCCTGTCTCGGCCGCGATGACGGGCGGCCCGCCGACGAAGTTCGCCCAGTTCACCGTGTACTGGGCGCCCTTGAGCGCGTCGGTGGCGGCGAAGATCGACTGGTACTCCTTCAGCTGGTCGCCGAAAGTGATGCTGACGCCGGCGAGCGAGGCCGTCTTGGCCGTGCGCGCTTCTGCGGTGGTCGCGGTGGCGGTGAGGCTGGCGCCGAGGGCGAGGCCGGCCATCAACCCGGCGGCGCCGACGAGGCGCCGCGGGCGGGAGGACAGACGGGGCAGAACGCGGTACGGGGTGGTGCTGGCGCGCGGAGGCGTCGGGGACACTGGGTTGGTTTCCTTTCGGGGACCCGCCGCCGGGGCGACGGGCGTAGAGGGGCTGGTGTGTGCGGCGGGTCGAGGGGCCGGGCGCCCCGGGTCAGTAGGGCCGGTCGCCTCGGATCGTCACACGCTGGATGACGCGGTGCGCGGTGCCGTAGTCGTGGATCGCGTAGTGCATCGTCGTCCGGTTGTCCCAGAAGCCGAGGTCACCTTCTTCCCAGCGGTAGCGCACCACGTATTCGGGCTTCGTCATGTGCCGGTAGAGGAATTGGAGGATCGCGTCGCTCTCACGCGCGGTCAGGTCCTTGATCCTCTTGGTGAACCCGGGGTTGACGAACAGATTGCGCCGTCCTGTCTCGGGGTGCGTGCGCACGACCGGATGCTCCACCTGGACGAGCTCGGTGAACGTCTCGCCGTCCCACTCGCCCTGTCCCACGGCCTCGAGTGCCTTGGCGAAGCTGCGGATGCCGTCGTGCACCGCGGTCAGCCCGTCGACCAACTGGCGGATGGGAGCCGAGAGCCCCTCGTAGGCGGCCTGGGTGTCGGCCCACAGGGTGTCGCCACCGGCTTCGGGGATCACGATGGCGTTGAGGATGGAGCCGAGCGGCGGCGTCTCCACGAAGGTGACGTCGGTGTGCCAGTTCTCCCGGTCGTCGTAGTCGGACCCCACGCCCCCCACGAGGGCACGGGCCTTCGTGTAGTCGATCTCGAAGACCTCCCGGTGCTCCTCGAGCCCCGGGATGACGGGGTGAGCCACGGTGATCTCGCCGAAGGCCGACGCGAATTCCTTGTGCTCCTCGGCGGAGAGGTGCTGGCCCGGGAAGAAGATCACCTTGTAGTCGAGGAGGGCCTGGCGGACTGCGGCCAGCGTCTCGGGGTCGAGCGGGTGGTGCAGGTCGACGGCGCGGATCTCCGCGCCGATCGTGCCTGAGAGGGGCGCGATGTCGAGCTGGACGGACGTGGCGGTGGTCATGGTCTTCCTCTCGGGGGATCGGGGTGGGCTAATCCTGACTAAATCCCTCGGGATTGTCAAGTAAGGCAAAGGGCGTCCCAGTCACACCCGATCTCTATGGTGGCCGTGTGCGAACGGCTGTTCGGAAAAGGTGTTGACGACGAACAGGTGTTCGTGATCGAATGGGCAGGAAACGAACAGGTGTTCGATAGAGGGAGACGGCATGACGGTCGCATATGAGCTCGATTTCGAGACGTACCGCCCCCGGCTGTACGTCCTGCCCGACCAGCCGGCGCGGACCGCACCTTCCCCCCGGGTGCGCCGCCGCCGGGTGGTCGTGGGCGCAGTAGTGGTAACCCTGCTCGTCCTCCTCGCCCTCCCGATCCGCGCCTTCGGCGGGAGCACGTTGGCCCAGGCGGCACCGACCCAGGGCCAGGGCTACATCGTCAAGGCGGGCGACACGCTGGCCTCCATCGCCACCCGAGCCGACCCCGCGCACGCCGCCTCGCTCACCGGGCAGCTGGTCCGCGAGACGGGGACGAGCCAGGTCGTACCGGGGGAGCACATCTTCATTCCCTGACTATCGTCGGCGGTGTGCGGTGTCCCTGGTGCGGTGTCGACGACGACCGCGTTGTCGATTCACGCCAGGCCGAAGAGGGTGGTGCCATCCGTCGTCGCCGTGAATGCCTCGGCTGCGAGCGTCGCTTCACCACGTTCGAACGGGTCGAAGAGGTCCCGCTGTGGGTCGTGAAGCGCACCGGCCTACGTGAGCCTTTCGACCGGGCCAAGGTCGTCGAGGGCGTCCGCTCGGCCTGCAAGAACCGACCGGTGAGCAACGAACAGATGGAGGAGCTGGCCCAGGCCGTGGAGGACGCGCTGCGGGCGGAGACGACTGAGCCGACCAGCCAGCAGGTCGGGGTCGCCGTCCTCGAGCGCCTGCAGGGCCTCGACGACGTCGCCTATCTCCGTTTCGCCAGTGTCTACAAGGGCTTCGAGGAGGCGGGCGACTTCCAGCGCGAGGCGGGCCTGCTGACCAAGACGACGGAGCCGAAGAGGAAGTGATGGGGGAGACGCCCGGCGTCGTCCTGGCCGTCTACGCCCATCCCGACGATGCCGACGTCGCCTGTGGCGGCACGTTGGCCCGCTGGGCCAAGGCGGGGGGAGCCGTGCACCTGGTCGTGTGCACCGACGGCGGCAAGGGGACGGCCGATCCCACCGTCGTGCCCGTGCAGCTTGCGGCCCGGCGGGCCGCCGAGCTGGAGGCGTCGTCGGCTCTGACCGGCCTCGCCAGCGTCGAGAACCTCGGCTTCCCCGACGGCGAGCTCACCGATTCGGACGACTTCCGGCACACACTCGTCGAGCGGGTGCGTGCGCTGCGTCCAGACGCGGTCTGCGGCCACGACCCCACCGCGGTCTTCTTCGGGCGGGACTACTTCAACCACCGCGACCACCGGATCGCCGGGGCGGCGCTGCTCGACGCCGTGGCCCCGGCTGCGGCACTCCCGCACTACTTTCCCGACGCCGGCCCGCCGCACCAGGTGTCCACCGCGCTCCTGTCGGCCACACTCGAGCCTGACGAGTGGGTGGACATCACCGACACCATCGAGATCAAGGCCTTGGCCGTGGAGTGCCACCGGACCCAGTTCGCCGACCAGGACGGATGGGCCGGCGAGGCGGTGCGGCGGCGGGCAGCCGAGGAGGGCCGGAGGGTCGGCGTCGCCTACGCCGAGGGGTTCCGCCGGTTGACCCTCGGTGGCTGAGCGGCCGGCCATCCCCACCATCCTGCACATCGACATGGACGCGTTCTTCGCGTCGGTCGAGGTGCTCGACGACCCATCCCTCGCCGGAAAGCCGGTGATCGTGGGCGGCGCCGGGGCGCGCGGCGTGGTGGCGTCGTGCACCTATGAGGCGCGCATGTACGGGGTGCACTCGGCCATGCCCTCCGTGCGGGCTCGCCAGCTCTGCCCCGAGGCCATCTTCCTGTCGGGCCGCCACAGCCGCTACGCGGAGGTCAGTGCCGAACTGCACAAGGTCCTAGCCGACGTGACGCCCATGGTCGAGCCGATCGGTCTCGACGAGGCGTTCGTGGACGTGGCCGGCGCGGTGCGCCTGCTGGGCCCGCCGGCCGACATCGCGCACGGGCTGCGTCGCCGCGTGCATGACGAGCTGCACCTGGAGTGCGCGGTCGGGATCGGTCGCTCGAAGATGATCGCCAAGCTCGCGTCGCGGGCCGCCAAGCCGCGGGCCAGCCGGGCCGGGCTGGAAGCGGGCCCGGGCGTGTATCTCGTCGAGCCCGCCGACGAGCTCGCGTTCCTGCACGGCCACGACGTCGAGGCGCTGTGGGGTGTCGGCCCGGCGACGGCCGAGCGCCTCCACGGCCTGGGGGTCCGAACGGTAGGTGATCTGGCGGCCCTGCCGCTCGACAGCGTGGTGCGCCGGCTGGGCAAGTCGAGCGGTGCCCATCTGGCGGCGCTGGCCCGTGGCGATGATCCCGATCCGGTCAACCCGAACCGACCGAGCAAGTCGATCGGGCACGAGGAGACGTTCAGCCAGGATCTCGTCGACCCCCACGAGCTCGAGCGCCACGTGCTGCGCATGGCCGAGTCGGTGGCGACCATGCTGCGCGGCGCCTCGAGCTCGGCCCGCACGATCACCGTCAAGGTCAAGTTCAAGGACCTCTCACTGGTGTCGCGGGCGCACACCATGGAGCGACCCATTGCGACGGGTGGGGCGATCGGGCAGGTGGCGGCGGCCCTGCTGTCGGGCGTGGACCCGGGCGAGGGCATCCGGCTCCTCGGGGTGAGCGCCTCGGGGCTCGCCGCCGGCTGGGTGGACCAGCTCTCCTTCGACCTCGGGGACGGGCTCGCCGAGGACAACCCGAGCGCCGTGGCGCGGGAGCAGTCCTGGTCGGACGTCACGGCGACGGTGGACGCCATCCGCAACCGTTTCGGTCGCGGCGCGGTGGGTGCCGCGTCCATGGTCACCGAGGAGGGGGTGCAGGTGCCCGCCCGGCGTGACGCACCGTGGGGACCGGACGACTAGCCCGAGCGCACCGGGACGATCACCCGGCTTCCCTCAGGGAGCGGCCGTGATGCTGTCCGGTGGCGGAATCGTCCCGGGACCCGATGTGGAGCACGCCAGAGCCTCTGGAGTGTTGCCCGCAGCCGCCAAAGGGGGCAGCACTGGGAAGGTCGGCCGGCTTCGGGCCATGGCCCAGAGATCGATGAGATCGGTGAGGTCGTTCGCGTTGGCGTCGCGATAGGTCATCGCCGGCAGGTTCCACTTCCGCTCCACCAGGGCGAGGATCGACGTGTGGTCGAACACCGTGTGGCTGACGTGCTCTCGCCGCGAATACGGGGACACGATGAGCCCGGGCACGCGGAACCCATAGCGCTCAAAGCCTTCATAGGTGCTCTCGCCGGGCAGCACGACGGGGGCCAGTGCGTCGGGCGCGAGGGCAACGGGGGGCGGCACGTGGTCGTAGTAACCGCCGTGCTCGTCATAGGTGATGACGAGCAACGATCGCGCCCAACCCGGCCCGTTGCCCACCGCCTCGACCACCTGGGCCAGCATCGCCTCGCCCACGACGATGTTCTGGGGGTTCTCCTGGGACTGGGTGTCGAAGTCCTCGTCGAGGAAGGAGAAGCTGGGTAACGCTCCCGCCGCCGCGTCGGTGAAGAACTGGTCGAACGGCCGGAGGTGCGAACCCGACTCCAGGGGCGTGTCGTTGAAAGGGTAGAGCTCCGCTGTCGCACCCAACGGGAAGGAGGACACGTAGTTGGCCCAATCGATCCCGTACGTCGTGAGTCTCTGGAAGATCGTCCCGTTCGCCTGCTGCGACAGGAGGGCGGTCTGTGACGGGAGGCCGACGTCGTCGACCATCCCCGCCGAGGTCCCGGCGATCAGGTAGCGGCGATTGGGATCGGTCTGCCCCAGAACTGAGCAGAACCAGCGGTCGGCGAGGGGGAACGACGACGCCAGGCTGTAGGTGAAGGGAATGTCGTCCTGGGTCCAGTAGCCCATCGCCACCCCGCCCGAGCCACGGACGAAGCCGTCCATGGCGCCGTTGTCGTACGCCACGTGCGACGTCGACCATTCCTGGCCCGGGGCACCGGAGAGCTGGCACGTCGTCGGCATGTGGAACGCGTGCTGGATCCGGCCATCGGCGTACGGGTTGGTCGCGTTTGCCCGTGCGTCCGGCCCGAACCTGAATCCGTCGCTCCGGCCGAGCATCCCCAGGAGATTGTCGAATGAATGGTTCTCCATCATGATCACGACCACGTGCTCAATGGTCGGCATGGTGTCGGTGCCGGCAGGCAAATCCGGGAAGGGGAGCGAGTCAGGGAGCCGCAGGCCTTTGCGCCCGAGGACCCTCAGCGCCGCATACTGCGGCGACGAGGGGCTGACAGGAACGCCTCCTTGCACCGGCCCGTCCGCGGTAGCCCGGGAGAGGGCTCCGCCGGAGAGCACCGGCCCGAGGGCACCAGCAGCAGCGCCCGCGCCCGCATACCCGAGGAGGGTTCGGCGGCTGAGCCTTCGATGATCTTCAGGCCCACCGGGATCCCGCATGTCATCGGCGTTCATGCGCGAGATGCTATCGGCCACGCCCTTCTTGGGCCCGGGTGCAGAGCTGGTCGGACGCGATCTATTCGGGGTCGGATTGTGGCCACCAACGGATCCAATACCCGTGCGGATGTGTGTCGGCGAGGCGCACGGCGGGCGCGCCGCCGGGGCCGATGTGCACCAGCGTGGTGGCCAGATCCGGCCCCTCACGGCGAACCGGCGACGGCGGGGTGGGCAGGCCGGGGGTCTCGAACGGCGTCTCGCAGTAGAGGTGGTGCACGGGCCGGTGTGTGCCGAGCGCGCCGACCTGTTCGGCGAGGCTGCGCTGCTGCTGCTCGTCGAGGTAGGCCGCGACCCAGGAGTGGAACACGACCAGGGGGCCGTCGCCGGGGATGGTGCCGGCCACGCGAGACAGGTCAGTGACCATGTCGCCGGGCTCGAGGCGCGGGGGGTGCACCGCCCGGCGCACGTTGGCCAGCGCGGCGCGCAGGCGTCCGAAGCGACCTGGGTTGTCGGGCCACTGGCAGGCCAGCAGCCACCGGGCGTCGTCGTCGGAGAACGGGTCGAGCGGTGCGAGGTCGAGTCCGACCCGCTCGGCCATGACCGGGAGGCGGAGCTCGGGGAGGAGCGTGAGGTCGTCCCGCACTGAGCATTCGAGGGCGACTGCCGAGCTGGTGGCGCCCGCGGTACGCACCGCGTCGCCCCGCGCGGACCGGTAGGTGTAGGCGTAGTCGTCGAAGAGCAGGTTGAGGCCGGCCGAGGTGCCGAGGTCGAGCAGGGACAGGGGCTCGGTCCAGTCGTAGCCCGATGCGATGTGGCAGAGGCCCGGCAGCAGGCCGGTGCAGCGGCCGACCTCGTTGGTCTGCGTCGAGCGGGTGGCCACCAGCGCTTCGACCTCGGCGCGGTGCACCTCGCAGAAGTCCGCGAAGGCCGCGGCGGCGTCGCCGGCCGGACGGGCGGCCGCCGGGGTGCGGCGCACGGTGGCGACCGTGTCGTAGAACGCGACCAGCGGGTGCTCGACGCCCGAGAGGAGCAGGAAGTGCACGGCCGCCAGGAGCAGGAGCGGGCGCCGCTGCGGCAGTGGCGCGCCGTCGAGAACCGACAGCACGCGCTCGTCGTCGGCCACCTCCCGGCAGATGGCGGCATAGGTGGTGCTGCCGTCTCGCTCCGCCACGGCGGCGAAGCCGCGGAAGTGGTCGGACAGCGGCTCCTCGACCAACATGGCCCTAGAAACTGGCCGGGAGCAGCGGGCTGATGGCCCCGAAGAAGAACCACAGCAGCACCAGGGTGCCGAGCGCTCCCGCGCCGTAGATGAGCCAACGCCGCCGTCGGTAGCGGTAGGCCGTGTACAACACGCCGGCCACGACGAAGGCGGTCAGGAGTCCCCAGAAGAGTGTGTCGGCGAGCCCGACCTCGGAGTCGCCGGCCAGGCTCTGACTCCTCGGATCCGCGTGGAGGACGCCCGCGTTCACGGGGAGGCCCGAATTCGGGAACAGCTGGGAGTGGGCCAGCGTGGCCTGGACGACGAGGCGGGTCGTGGCGCTGAAGCGCGGATTGCACGTGGTGAGGGTGAGCTGGTTGCCCGGGACGTTGGCGATCACGGTCGTGGCAGTCGGCGGGACGACGAAGCTCTTGGTGGTGTCGTAGACGAAGATGCCCTGGAGCGTGGTGAACACGATCGGGTCGCCTACCTTGACCGAGTCGAGGCTGTAGAACGGGTGGCCGTAGGTTGTGCGGTGTCCGGCGACAGCGGCGTTGCCGGCCTGCCCCGGCATGGGCGTTCCCGTGTAATGCCCCGGCCCCTTGCGGAGATCGGCCGTGTTCGTGCCCTCCACCACGACCTGGTTCAGTCCGATCACCGGGATCCGGATGTTCCCGATCGGGTTGCCCTCAGCCGGAGGGGTCGTGGGCGGCGCCGTCACGGGAGGTCCGGTCGGCAATGTGTCGAGCGCGGACTCCTGGGCGAGAGAGTTCCGGATGGCGTCGCTGTTGGTCTCCTGCTGGAGCTGGGTCCGCAGCCCGGACTGGGTGCGGGACTCCTGCACCGCGGTGCCCCAGATCTGGTATGCGGTGAACAGGAGCAACAAGGCACCGAGCCCGATGAGGACCCTCCCGAAGACGTCAACGACCCGCCGAGACGTAGACATCGGTGGCAGATTAGAGCGGCCGGAGGCCGAGACCCGTTCGCCCGTTCCTTAGGCCTGGACGGTGACCAGGGTTCCGAGCGGCGTCAGTGGGAACACGGTCTGGGCGTTGGCGATGGGCATCTCGACGCACCCGTCGCTCTGGGGGAAGCCGTAGTGGGACCGCACGAACCCGTGCAGGGCGTCCCCACCGTGGAAGTAGCTCACCCAGGGGATCCCGGGGTCGGAGTAGTGCGAGCCATCCGGATTGGTCCCGCTCATGGTGGTGACGGTGTAGCGGGCGTAGACGGGCCAGGTCCCGTTCTCGGTGGTCGCGCCGGGCACGCCCGTGTTGACCGGGGTGCTGTAGACGGCGACGCCGTCCTTGTAGACGGTGGCGGTCTCGGGCAAGGATTGACTCACGAGGACGTAGTCCCAGGGGAGCGCATTGCCTTTCCCGCTCTGCACGTCCGCCAGCAGATCCGTCCAGACCTGGGGCCCGGCGACGCCGTCGGTCTTCAGACCGTTCTGGGACTCGAAGTTCATCACGGCGGCCTGCGTGATGACGTTGTTGGTGCCCGGCGTCCACAGGGTCAGCAACGAGAGCGGCTGATTCGGCCAGCGCCAGGTGAAGGACCCCACCTGGTCGTTGCCCTCCTGTGTGGGCGACGTCAGGGGCAATGCGGGCGTGAACGTGACGGGCAGATAGCCGAGCTCCGCCAACAGCTGCTGCAGTCGGAGGGTGGAGCCGGGAGCGACGGAGAACTGCGACGTGACCGTCTGTGCCAGGTGCTGGCCCTCCGAGCCCACGACGCCGGATGGCCCGCCGGGGACGGTGACCGTCACGCTGCCGTCCGGCACGAGCGGCCCGCTCGCCTCGTACTCGAGCAGCGACGGCGACAGAACGGCCCACGCGCCGGCCACCGGCGGGGTGAGCGTGGGCATGGGGCTGCCGGGAGCGAGAGCGGTCGAGAATTGCACGGCGACGGTGGAGCCGGCGGAGACGTTGGTACCGGTCGGCGAGACGGAGATGACGGTCAGGGCGGGAGGCGGGGCGGCCGGGGTCGCGGAGGCCTGGTTGCTGTGCATCCGGTCGTAGGCCACGAAGCCGCCGGCCGCGAGCACGAGCGCGGCGGCGCAGACGGTGACGATGACCCACCGCCCTGGGCCCCTTTTGCTGCGAACGTGTTCCCCAGGCATTGCAGCCGGGATTCTACTTGGGAGTTCGTGGGCCTAGAGTCCCAATTCGCTGCGTATCTCGGACATGATCTCCGAGAGCCGGCCGGTATCAGTCACCTTGGAGCCGCCGGACTCCCGGACGTAGAAGGCGTCAACGACCATTTCGCCGAGGGTGGAGACCCGGGCGGAGACCACATCAAGGCCGGCTTCGAAGAGAGCCCGGGTGATGCGGTGGAGCAGCCCGATTTCGTCGGGTGCTCGAATTTCGAGCACCGTGGCCGTCTCCGAGGCCTCATTGTCGACGCTGACGTCGCTCCCGGGCACATGGGCCGCTAAGCGGCGCCGCAGCGAGTAAGTGCGCTCGCGCTCCGACAGCCGCTCGCCGAGGGCCATGCGGTTCGAGAGGACCGCGGCGAGGTCCCCGCGTAGCTTGGCCGTGTCGGGCCAGGTCCCGCGGGCCACCTCGACGGTGAACACCTCGACGGCCACGCCGTCCTCGCCGCTGACGTTGGCGGCCCGCACGTCCATGCCGTTGAGCGCGAGCGCGCCGGCGACGGAGGAGAAGAGGCCGGGCCGGTCCGGCGCGGCCACGATGACGCGGGGCGGCTGGAGTGAGACCGACGGGAGCCCCGTCCCGCGCACCTCTGCCATGAGCGCACGGTTGGCCGTCACGATGCGATCCGGCTCGGCCGGCTCGGTCTCCCCCTGGAGCATGCGGTCGGTGCGCTCGACGAGATCCGAGACGAGACCGGCCTTCCAGGCGCCCCAGGCGGAGGGGCCGGTCGCCCTGCTGTCCGCCGCGGTCAAGGCGGCGAGCAGGTGCAGTGTCAGGGGGTTCCCGGCGGCCTGGGCCACGCGAGCGATGGTGGTGGGATCGTCGAGATCGCGCCGGGTGGCGGTGTCGGGCAGCAGGAGATGGTTCCGCACGAGATCGACCAGGACGGCGACGTCGGCCGGTGGGAACCCCATGCGCGTCCCGATGCGCTCGACCACCTCCATGCCGACCGTGGTGTGGTCGCCCGGGAAGCCCTTCCCGATGTCGTGCAGCAGGGTGCCGACGAGGAGGAGGTCCGGCCGCTCGACGGTCTCGGTCAGCCCGGCGGCGAGAGCGGCCGCCTCGAGGAGATGACGGTCCACGGTGAAGGTGTGGTAGGCGTTGCGCTGCGGCTTGTTGCGGACCGCGGCCCACTCCGGTATCAGTCGGACCAGCAGGCCATGCTGGTCGAGCGACTCGATCTTGTCGATGGCCGGCCGCCCCAGCCCGAGGAGCGTGATGAGCGCGGCACGCGTCTCGTCCGTCCACGGGTCACCGGGCGGGGGCATGCGGTCGGCCAGGCGGTGCAGCGAGCCCTTGGCGATGGGACGGTCCACCTCGGCCGCGGTGGCGGCGAGCCGCAACGGCAGCGAGGCGTCGTCGGACACGGGGGCAAGTGACGTGAGGGCGATCTCACCGTCGATCTCGACCATGTCCGGTCCGAGTTGAGCCGGCGCCGGGCCTGTGCCCCGATTGGGCGTGGAGCGGCGGAAGCGGCGCTTCGGTGGCGGGGTGGGATCCCAGAGGCGCCGGCGCCGCCAGACGTCGTCGCTCACCCAGGCGATCTGGCGTCCCGCTGTCGAGACGGCCAGCATCAGGGCGTCAGCATCGGTGAAGGCGAGGGCCGACGCCACTTGGTCCTGGTCCTGCAGGAGGAGCTTGTCGTGCTCGCGCTTGGCGAGGCGGTGCAGTTCGACCCGGATGTCGGTGAGCAGCGCCGTTGCACTCTCCAGGGATGTCAGGTCGGCATACTCGGGCAGGAGCGGCGCGTAGGCCGAAATGGCCCGTAGCACGCTGACATCGCGCAGGCCGCCGTGGCTCTCCTTGAGATCGGGCTCGAGGAGGAACGCGACGTCGCCAGCCGTGGCGCGGCGCTCGGCCATCTGCTGCTCGAGCAGAGGGAGGTACCCGGTACCCAGGCGGTCGCGCCAAGCGGCACGGGCCTTGTCGAGGAGGGGCTCGGCCACTCGGGGGTCGCCCCACACCAGCCGGCCGTCCAGGAGGCCGAGCGCCACGCGCACGTCCTCGGCGGCGGCGCTCAGCACCTCGGAGGGGCGGCGAACCGAGTGGTCGAGGTGCACACCCTCGTCCCACACCGGGTACCAGATGGCGTCGGCGACCTTCGCGATTTCCCGGTGGCCGTTGTGGACCAGCACCACATCGAGGTCGCTGTAGGGGCACAGGGAGGCTCGGCCGTACCCGCCCACGGCGACGAGAGCCAGATGCCGCGTGGAGTCGCCCAAGGCCAGTTCGGCCAGGCCCGAGAGCCAGGCATCGGCCTCGGCGGCGTATCGGCGGCAAAATTCCTGGCCCTGCAGCCCGGGCTGGGCCAGCAGGCGGCTCCGCCGGTCACGCAATGACGTATCGGCGACCATGGCGGGAACGTAGCATTGGGGGTGTGAGCAGAGACGTGGAACCAACGCAGGGCAAGACCCCGATGACCTTCACCCACGCCGTCGCCATGACGGCGGTCGGCGTGGTCGGGATCATCGTGGCCTTCTGGATCCTGAGCAGCCTGGCCGGAATCATCTTTTTCTTCCTGAAGATCGCGGTGGTGGTCGCCCTCATCGCAGGGGTGTTCTGGCTGGTCTCCCGCTTTCGGAACTAGGGAGCCAGTTCGGCTGAGGCTCCGCTCGGCTGGGGGGCTGGGAGTCGGGAACGCCGGCCGTTAGGCTGGTCGCTCGCTCGTGTCCGTACACGGCGGCGTGGCCGAGTGGTTTAGGCAGGGGCCTGCAAAGCCCCCTACCCCGGTTCGAATCCGGGCGCCGCCTCCAGCGTTTATGCGGCTCTTCGGATTCTGGCGGGGAGCTGTCCTCGCTGAGGGTCACCCAGAAATAGGCGAAGGCGCTTCAGGCTTGCGGTGTGAGCCAACAACCAAGAAGCACCTTCGTTCTTCGCGACCATAGCGAGATACTCGGAGCCCTCGTGGGCCTCAAAGACGTGGTCGTCCTCCATTACGAACGCCGTGGGCCCGACGTCGAGTTGATGATCGAGCAGGTGACCCGAGACGTGCGCTGTCCGGGCTGCCAGGGACCGGCCCAGGTCAAAGAGCGCCCGGTGGTGCACTACGTCGACCTCCCCGTCTACGGCGTCCCGATGTCGCTGGCCTGGAAGAAGCATCGGATGCGCTGTGTGGAGCCACGCTGTGCGAAAGGGACCTGGACGATCGAGGACCACCGCATCGCGGCCAAGAGCTGCCTCCTCACGACGCGGGCGGCCAAGTGGGCGACCAGACAGGTGGGCGGGGGCCGCACGGTCTCAGAGGTGGCAGCAGAACTGGCCTGTGACTGGCACACGGTCAACGACGCTGTGACCACCAGGTAGCCATAGAAGCTCGAGAGCGCCGCCAGCCGGCGCTTGATCGTCGCTGCCGAAAGTCCTGCAGAACCGTCGGCGATGCGCACCACGTTTTCGGCTCCGGGCTTCGGGCGCCGCTGCGCGGTAACGAAGGCCATGACGTCCTTGGGTCTGATCTCGAGTGGGTCCTTGCCCACCACCGTGAAGAAGACGCTCAGGTCGTGGGCATAGGCCCGAACCGTGTTCTGGCGGGCCCGCCCCACCACGAACTCCAAGAACTCGTCGACCAGCTGATGGCCGATCCGATAGACGCGCTCACCGTCGGGGCGGACGTGACACTCGAATGACGGACTCCACTTCACCGCACGCCTCCTGATCGGGTTTGCACCCGAGGAGGATCCCTCGGATGCCTATCCCAGGAGGTGGATCACATGTATAACCGGCGAACTGGGGCACCTCTGATTCCTATTGTGGTCCGAGGTCACGCTCCAAGATGATGATGAGTTGGTTGGGTCTCGATGAGTTGGTTGGGTCTCGATGAGTTGTGCGTGGTCAGGTACGGTTCCTGGCGACGGAGCCACTTGGTCTAGTGGGTCTGAGTCGTAGTCGGTGGGTCGAGTTGCGTTGACAAATGCATTGACGAGAGTCTTCTGCCGTGCTGGACACAGCGCCCGCCGCCGGCCTCGCTCGGCGTCCACCAGCTCGGGTCATCGGGAGGGTGGCGGCCGGGAATCATTGCGCGGCCAGATGGACTATTCAACGGTGAGAGAGTCGGTTGTCTGATACGGCGCGGAGAACAGCAGATTCCCCGTCGTTCCCGTGAAGGAGCCGGTCGCCGTCGCCACGGAGAGAGTTATCTGATAGTTCGCGTCGAGCGTATCTCCAATGTAGGTGATCGAGCCCGTGGCACTGCCGCTCAGCGTGCCAACGCCGGTCGTAATGGTGAAGGATCCGGCGTAGTGGTAGGGATCTGTAACGCAGCCGGCGATGTGGAGGGTCACGTTACCCACGGCCGCGCTGCCTGGGTAGACCGCGTCGATCGTCCCATACACGAAGCTACAGCCGTTTCCACCGACAACATCCGACCCCGTCGCAGTGAAAGACGAGTTGGCAAGGTCGGCAAGGCCCGGATTGGCCACGGTCACGGTGACGCCCGGACTCGTCCCGGTCACGCCACCGGAATAGGCAGCGACACTTTGGAGTGTGTAGGTGCCGTTGGGCACGGTCGTCGTGTTCCACTGACCGAGCCAGCCGTAGTAGGTGGCCGTGGCGGTGGCGACGACCTGGTCGGTCAGCGTCCCGCCGGTGAGCTCGTACTTGACGCTGGTCACGTTGGCCGAAGCGCTGGCGTCCAAGAGGGCGGCCGTCCCCGACAGGGTGGCCCCATTCGACGGAATGAGCACGGTGGTCGTGGGCGCCGGGTTGTCCACCGTGACGGTGATCGGCGAACTTGTTGTGGTCTCAGCAACGGTGTCGGTGGCCACGCTCTGGAGGGAATAGGTGCCGTTGGGCACTGCCGTCGTATTCCACTGGGCGAGGTAGCCGTAAATGGTGGGGGTGGCGGTGCCGATCACCTGGTCGCTGAGCGTCCCCCCGCTGACTTCGAAGGTGACCGAGGCGATGCCCACCGCGCTCGACGCCGACGCGTCGAGGAGCGCTTTGGTCCCCGAGAGGCTCGCACCTCCCGAGGGGATGAGCACCGCGGTGCTCGGCGGCTGGTTGTTCAGCGTGACCGTGATGGGGGCGCTGGTCGTCTGGAAGCCCTCGGTATCGGTGGCCACGCTCTGGAGGGAATAAGTGCCGTTGGCGACGCTCGTCGTGTTCCATTTGGCCACCCAGCCGAAGAGCGTCGGCGTGGCCGTTCCGATCACCTGGTCGGTGAGGCCGTTCCCGCTCAGCTCGAAGACGACGTTGGTGACCCCGACCGGACTGGAGGCCGCGGCGTCGAGGTAGGGGGCACCGGCGAGGACGGCGCCGTTCGAGGGAACCAAGACGCTCGTGGTGTCCGACGGCGGGTTGACGGTAACGATGAAGGTCCCGGTGGCGACGTCGCCTTGCCCGTTTACGACCTGACAGGTGACGGCAGTTTGGCCGAGCGGGAAGGTGGATCCCGACGCCGGTGTGCAGGCTCCTGGAGTGACGCCTGACACTCCAGGTGAGGGCGTCGCCCACGTCGCCACGGCCCCAGCCGGGCTTGTCGTCGTGACGGTCAGGTTCGAAGGCACCTCAACCGTGTCGGTGAAGATCGCGCCGGTGACCGTAGCGCCCGTCAGGTCGGCAAAGAGGTTCACGGTAGGACCACCGTTGGGGAACACGAACTGCACTACCAGTACGGCGCCTGTGAGGTTCGCATCGGACAGGTTGGCGTTGGTGAGGCTGGTCCGAGCGAGTTGGGTGTCACTCAGGTTGGCTGCGTCGAGAGTTGCACCGAAGAAGTTTGCGAAGACAAGATTCGCGCCCGCGAGGTTTGCTCCGGACAGAATTGCGTTCTCTACGTCAGCCCCGATAGTCGCCGTCGTGGTAGGCGTGGCGACGAAGATGGCACCGAAGGTGGCACCGGAGAGGTTGGCCTGCGTCAGGTTCGCTCGGCTGAGGTCGACCGCAGCACACGACCCGCTCGGGCACTGCGCGAATGTGTCGCCGGCCAGGTTTGCGTACGACAGGTTGAACCCGGAGAGGTTGAGACCCGAGAAGTTCATGTTTGGACAGTCCGTGAAATCTGTCGGGGTCGGATTCGAGACGATCGTGCAACCGTCGATCACCGTGTCGGCAGAGGCCGTCGTCGTGGTCGAGAGGACGGAAGGCAAGGCGAGCATCCCAGAGACGAGCGCGACCGATCCAGCGAGCCGTATGAGCCAGCGAACCATGGTTCCCTCCCCACCGATTTTCGCGAGACTCTAGCGGCACCCCACAGCGGTTGCACGAGTCCGGCCCCCTGGCCGAGCTCGTTCGAAGTCAGGGCGAAACGGAAGCCGGTCAACGTTTTGAACACGATCGTCGTCCACGTGGCCGGCAGGCGGAACCGGAAGTACGGTCTCCAAATGTCGAACGAACACGAGGGCATGAGCAGCGGCGCGTCGGCCCCAGACGTTGAGGCGCCAGTAGCTGAAGCGGAACTGATAAAGGCGGCCACGGTGATCCCACTGCGGCAGAGTCCCGCTGGTATGGAGGTACTACTGCTCCAGCGCAACTCACGGGGGCAGTTCGCGAACATGTGGGTCTTTCCCGGCGGTCGGGTTGACCCTGATGACTCCGGCTCGGTGATCGGCCACGATGCCGACTTTGAAATGGCAGCAGCTCGAGCTGCTGCCGTGCGCGAAGCGGCTGAAGAAGCATCGCTCCACCTCGACCCCTCTGGCCTGGTGCCCTTCTCGTTCTGGGTCCCCCCGCTTGGTGGCCCGAAGCGCTTCGCCACCTGGTTCTTCCTCATCGAGGTGCCAAATGACGGGAACGCCGTGGTGGTTGACCAGATGGAGATCCACCGGTCCGAGTGGATGACCCCGGCGACGGCGATCACCCGTGTCAACACCGCCCAAATGGCCATGGCGCCTCCCACGTTCGCGACCCTGTGGTGGCTGAGAGACCAGACCGACTCGCAGGGGGCTACTGCCGCAGCTGGGTCACGTGATCCCGAGCGATTTGCCACCCGTATGCGTACCCACGGCGGCGTGATGACCGCTCTTTGGCAAGGTGACGTCGCCTACGACGACGGAGACATCGATCAGGCCGGTCCTCGTCGACGGTTGATTATGGATCCGGGTTCGTGGCGGATTGAAATGCATCCCTAGCCGCGGCCACCGCGGCAGGGTTACCGCGCCTTGCTCCGGCGTCACCTCAACCCTGCCTTCGGAGCCACACGAAAACGGCAGATCACGCCAGAGCGTGTTCGCCAGTGGTACGCCGAGACCGCGGAATCCCCGAGAGATCAGGCGGCGAAGAGCTACCGACTCTTGCGAGCGATCTTGAATGGCTCTCGGATTCTGGCGGGGTGCCCCCGCACCGGGGCACCCCGGTTAAGGAAGCCGGCGTTTGGTAGAACGCATCGATCATTCGGGAGAAGGCGTCCTCTCCACCGGCCCATTCGTAAAGCGTCGGGAGGGTTGTCACCAAGCGAGAAGACTCGGACCCATCAATTGCTACACCTCTGCTGCCCCTGACACCGGGTCGGTGGCTACTGATGCAGCCACACCGACTCACCCTTTTTCTTGGCTTCGATGAGGAACCGCTGAGAATGAGAGACGAAGGTTCCCACTTTCTCGATCTGTTCGTGAAGTGCTGCGAGCTGAGCCCTATAGGCATCGACCGAGAAGCCTGGAACTGTCCAGGGAACCTTTCTGAGGAAGTACACAACGGCCCCGACGTCATAGAACACGACCCTCAAGGACGCCTCACGCAGATCGACCACCTCAAGGTTCGCTTGTGCGGCCAGATCTGTCGCCCGCTCTGGGCTTCTGCGGTCAGACACGGGCTGGGGTCCCATCATGAAGTTGGTGAGTTCACGGTTCGTCCCGGCTCCGACTTGTTGCGAGAAGTAGGTTCCGCCCGGACGTAGGACCCGTGAAATCTCTTCCCAATTGGTCAGGGTCGGATGCCGGCTGATCACGAGATCAAAGCTCTCGCCAGGGAACGGGAGGGGCGCATCGTCGGGAGTCTCGACAACCGACACACCAAAGGGATGCAAGGTGCATCGGGCGACATCGGCATTTGGAGGCCATGAATCGGTTGCTGCGAGATGCAATGCGCGGTCACCGACTTGAGCGAGTACTTCAGCGAAGACTTCCCCGCCTCCAGTTTGTACGTCGAGCACCGACGATGCTTGCGCCACTTGCAAGACCAGCATCTGGGCATAGCCCCACGAGGGGCGTTCCTCGGTCGCCCTTCCTTCCAACCACGAGAAGTCCCAACCAACAACAGACGTCGATTCGCCCTCATGCAGAAGTGAGTCGAGCCTCGAGCGGGTCACGAAGACATTGTGAACCACTGGCATTGGGTGGCCCAAGTTCGCCGACGATTTCCCCACTACGCTTGGCACCCTCGCCGGCAGGGGAGGGGCAGCATGGATGTTGGAGCAGTTGTAACCGCTTACGGCTCGGCCTGGAACGAACCTGATGAGACCGCCCGGCGGCGGCTGCTCGAGTCGGCCTGGGCCGACCATGGCACGTACTGCGACCCGACGGCCAACCTCGAAGGCAGAGAGGCGCTGGTGGCCCACATTGGCGCCTTTCAGGCTGCCATGCCCGGCCATACGATCGACCTCGTGACTGGTACTGATGACCACGACGACCATGTGCGCTTCGGATGGGTCATGCACAGCGCTGACGGTTCAGTGGCGCTCGAAGGCATGGACTACGGACATCTGGCCGACGACGGGCGGCTTGAGCGGATAGTCGGCTTCTTCGGACCGTTCCCAACGCTGGACCCAACATGAGTGCGGAGCAGCCGGCGGTCACGATCATTGGATCGGGCATTGCCGGCAGTGCGCTCGCCGCCGCACTGGCGAATGCCGGCATCCCGGTCCTCGTCCTCGAGCGAACAGAGGAGTTCGTCGACCACGTGCGGGGCGAGTACATGCACCCCTGGGGGGTCGCTGAAGCCATAGAGCTCGGCCTGTATGACGATCTCACCAGGGCTGGGGGTAACGTGATCTCACGTTTCGTCGGCTATGACGAGGTGTATTCGCCAGGGGAGGCTGAGTCCACCACCCTGCCTCTGGTGGGCATCGTGCCCGGTGTCCCAGGGGCCCTGGGCATTGGACACCCCGTGGCCTCACAAGCGCTCTTTGACGCCGCGGTGCGGGCGGGCGCGCAGGCACTCCGCGGCGTCGAGCAGGTCAAGGTGACGCCTGGCGAGAACCCCGAAGTCCGGTACGTGCACGGCGGCAGCGAGCACGAGGTCCGACCGCGCCTCGTTGTCGCCGCCGATGGACGCGAGTCGTCGACACGGCGCCAGCTCGGTATCGAGCTCGAGAAGACAGACCCTCGCATCTTCCTCGCGGGCATGCTCGTCGACGGCGTCCGAGACTGGCCAAGCAGTGACTCGGTCACCGGCACGTCCGGTGACGCGATCCTCCTCGTATTCCCCCAAAATGAGAATAAAGCGCGGCTCTACATCGGTTACTCCATCGACGACAAGACCCGCTTGGCGGGCGCCGACAAGGCGAAGACGTTTCTTGAGGCGTTCCGCGTGGACGCAATTCCCGATTGCGAGCGTTTCGTCCATGCCAACCCGGCCGGACCGTGCGCCGCCTACCCCATGTTCGATTCCTGGTCTGATGCCGTCGTGGCAGATGGCGTCGTCTTCGCTGGTGACGCCGCCGGCTTCAGCGACCCCACCATTGGCCAGGGCTTGTCGGTTGCGCTGCGCGACGCCCGCATGATTCGCGACGTCCTCATCGGTGGCGAAGACTGGTCGGAGGAGGCCTTCCGTGCGTACGTAGAAGAGCGGGCAGAGCGGATGCGGAGGCTTCGTTTCATCGTGCAGGTTTTCACCGATGCCCACATCCCGCTCGGGCCGGACGCAGTGTCCGAGCGGCGACGACGCAAGAACCTCATGATGCGAGACTCGGATCTCTTCATGCTTATCGCCGCCATGACCTGCGGGCCGGAACTGGCGCCTGAGTCCTGCTTTGCGAACGAGATCAGGGAGAAACTGCTCAACCCGGCTTAGCTTCCGGCGGGGTGTCCACCTCAAGGTCGCCCCGGGTCGTCGGACGCGACCGGCAGTGTGGCCGGCGCTCCGGGCGCTTATGTTCATGAAAGCCAGTCACGGAGATCCCATGTCCAGCGCGCAGTTGTACGACACCATCGGGGCCACCTACACCGCGACGCGGCGCACGGAGCCGCGGATCGCCGCGCAGGTCTGGGCTGCGCTCGGCGGTGCAGAGACCGTGCTGAATGTCGGCGCCGGTACCGGAAGCTACGAGCCCCTCGGCCGTGACGTCACCGCGGTGGAGCCGTCAGCCGTCATGCGTGCGCAGCGTCCCGTGGGCCCAGCGCGGTGCATAGCTGCCACCGCGGAGAGCCTGCCCTTCGAGGATCAGCGCTTCGACGTGGCGATGGCTTTTGCAACCGTTCATCACTGGCAGGACCCGCTCGCCGGGGTGCGCGAGATGCAACGCGTGGCTCGTCGCGTGGTGATCTTTACCTGCGACACCAGTGAACTGGCCTGGCGCCGTCCGTTCTGGCTGACCCGTGACTACCTGCCCGAGGTTACTGCCTCCCGTATCGGCCTTGCCATCGAGCTGGCCAGCGCCATCGGGGCCCGGATTGAGCCGGTGCTCATTCCCTGGGACTGCGTTGACGGCTTCTTCGAGGCGTACTGGCGCCGACCAGAGGCATACCTCGACGAGAACGTTCGCCGCGGAATATCGGTGTGGACCAGAGTCGGGCCGGAGGCTGAGAAGAGGGCAGTTCGCCGCCTCCGTGATGATCTCGCATCAGGTTGGTGGGCCGAACGCAACCGGGACCTCCTCGATCTCGAAGCGGCGGACCTCGGCCTTCGCCTGCTTGTAGCTTGATCTCCGTCCGCCCGGGATGACCACTCGTGGCCCGATGAGTCCGACTACGTCGCACCTGCGCGGGACCCCGCTACCGTTTGGGCGCCTTGACCAGTCGCCGTCAGAGGAGGAGGGTCAGATGGAGAGGCACAGCATCTCGACAGAGAACGCACCGGCAGCACTCGGTCCCTACAGTGAAGCAATCGTCGCGAACGGTTTTCGTGTTCTGCTCCGGAACCGTCGGCATCGATCCCCAGACCGGAGCGCTCCGCAATGGAGTCGCAGAGCAGACGGAACAAGCGCTTTTGAACTTGGCCGCCATTCTGGAGCCTGCAGGATCCTCCATGGCTCAGCTCGTCAAGACGACGATCTTCTACGCCAACGTCGAAGATTTCGCCACCATCCCCGGATCGTGGAGAGGCCGTGCGCCGCCCTGTCTAGGGACGTTCGGTCTGAAGAGGTGTGTAGCGACCCAGGACGTCGAAATCGTTGTCGCAATGGAGCAGGGTCGAAGAAGTTCGGATGACAATGGCGGCTATGAGGCAGTCGATCAGTTTTCTCCCTGTGTCCCCGTGCCGGCGACACGAGCGGTACAGCGCGGCTGCGTCTTCGTAGTCGGTCGCTTCGGTGGGCAGCAAAGAGGCGCGCGCGAGCAGTCCTCGAAGGTCGTTGAGGTGTTGCTCGTCTCGTGCGCCGGCGAGCACTTCCATTCGGATGGGGTGGCACGTGGCGATTTCGTCGTCCAAGAGTGCGTCGACGCGGTCGCAGACGGGGCTGCTCGTGTCACGGAGGAATTCGACCCACGCCGAGGTGTCGATGATGATCACGGGGTGCGTGCAGAGCGCATTTCCTCGAAGTCACCCTCCCAACCGGATCCGCGAAGCCGGCGGGCTTTCTCGAGGCTCAGCGGCTCGCTTGCCAGACTCCGCAAAGCGAAGTTCACGGCCTCTCGTTTGGTGGCGAGGTGGTACCGCTGCATGACGACGTCGCAGGCCTCCTCGTCGATGTCGATGTTGGTGCGACTCATACACCTATGATACACCAATTTCCCGGGGACGTGCCCTGGGGTGGGCAATGTCGGCCCGGAGTTCCGTCTCCACAGTCCGCCCTCTATGGCACAGGGATGGCACTGAGTCCTGAATCATGCTGAACCGCTCCGCACCGGCATGTACTCCGACCAGGACTGCTGTCTTATGCGATCCGCGACGAACCCCGTTTTCGTAACTACAAGCCCCGTACGGCGGTTCGATTCCGCCCGCCGCCTTGTTTCGCTCCTCCTTTTGGAAGCGCCTTTCCCCGAGGCGTTTCGCTGGACGCCGTTGTTCGATGCCACACCCGGGCCACACGACTGAAGGCACGGATTCGGACCGGGACGGATCGAATCGGTCAGAATGCGGATTTCTGATCGATGAATGAATTCGCGGGACCTGCAACGTCCAACTGTATGAAACCACTGACGTGCGCTCGGCAGAGCAGACACAGAGTGGAGAGGCAGAGAGAAAGCGAGGACTGGACCATGGCAGAGGAAACCAAGCCGGTCGAAGTGTCACGCAGAATCGAAGCACCGGCGGCCCTCATCTTCAAGATCCTGGCGAATCCGCAACGTCACGTGGAGTTCGACGGATCCCACATGCTCCGGGGAGCAGTCCTCGACCGTCCCATCACCGAGGTGGGCGACACCTTCACCATGAAGATGCATCGGCTCGGAGACGACTACCTCATGCTCAACTATGTGGTGGAGTTCGAGCCGGATCGGCGCATATTTTGGGAACCGGCTCCCGGAGACCCTTCTCGGGCTGAGGGTGATGATCCATCCAAGGTCGGCATTCCAGCGGGCTACCGATGGGGCTACATCCTCGCTCCAGACGGTGACGACGCCACCGTCGTTACCGAGGTCTTTGACTACGGCCCCTTGCCCGAGGACCTGCTGAGTGACGGCGGGGCGTGGATCAATGGAACCAATTCGGTGTTTGAGTCCATGACGGCCAGCCTGGAGAGGCTCGAGAGGGTCAGTACCGAGTAGGACCGCTGCCGGAGCGAATCTGTGAATCGGTCTTGAGAACGTTCGAGTAGGCAGACCCCCCTGTCCCATTACGCCGATGTGGGCGAGCTGCCAGAGAGTCGGACAGGACGAGTTGTCCGAACGTAAACTTCGGCCATGGACGACCCCCTGGGCGCGCGACGAGGTGAGCGCGAAACCCTTGAAGGCTCCCTGGACTGGTACAGAGCCGTGGTCGAGCGAAAAGTCGATGGGCTCGCTCTTGATGATGCGAAGCGGGCAATGACGCCAACTGGCATGTCGGCTCTTGGAGTCCTCAAACACCTGGGCTGGGTCGAGCGGGGTTGGTTTCGAGAGACATTCGCCGGTGAAGATGTTGAAGCAATCGACGTGGATGGTGATAACGCGCCCGAGTTCGCCATCGGCGACGACGACACCGTCGAGTCTGTAATGGGCTTCTACCGAGCCGAGGTGGAAGAGTCGAAGCGCGTGTCCAGGGATACGCCCTCACTAGATGCCCTGAGTGCCAACGAAACGCTCCATCGGGGCCAAGTCAGCCTCCGCTGGATCATGGTCCACATGCTGGAAGAAACCGCCCGACATGCGGGTCATCTTGATCTGATGCGTGAAAACATCGACGGCCAGGTAGGTGATTAGTCACTCAGCTCAGCGATCGTTGAGCTCGCGGCGATGGTGTCCCAGTTCATTGATAGTTCTCTCGCCCAGGGTCCACCGCTTCACTTCTGGTTCTCAATAAGTTCGGGAGTGCTGGTGGGTCCGGCCTGACTTGGAGTCCCGTGACGTTGCAAAACGTCGTCGACCGAGACCAACCAGCGGCACATTGAAATCGGCACGCCTGTGCGACGGTGCGGTCGAGGCCTTCCGGGTCTTCGTGCCGCCAGGCGCTCGGCCCGCCATCCAGGGGTAAGGCCTTGGTCCAGATGCGCCATCTCGGATGCAGCGCTCCTGAGCAGCTTCGTTGCCCCATGAAGGGCCTCTCGGTGCCCGCCCTCGTCGCTGAAGGGGGAAAGGGGCTGCGCCCCGGCCGCCCTCTCGATCAGGTGACCGCCACCACCAAGGCATCGCTGTCCTCGCTTACCCGCCGGACCAGCAGGCTCGACGACGAACTGGCCGAGCTCACGAAAGGTTCGAGAGCCTTCTCGTCGCCACCGGCGCAGAAGCGTGGTCCCGGCAGCTCTGCTCAACCCGTCGGACGCCGCGCTCCTCAGACGCCCCTGCGCCGATGTCACCCCGTCGCTAGCCTGGCCCGTCATGACGATCGATTTCCGCACCCGCAACGACGTCGACGTCGAGACGATCGACGTCGCGGACTTCTTCGGGACCCAGCTGCCCCACCTGGCGGCGGACGGCTCTGCGCTGGCCGTCCCGGGCGCGCGCGAGTTGGGTGTCCGGCCGTTTACGATCGAGACGACCGCGGGCAGCTGGACGTTGTCGGTTGACGACGATGCCGTCCGGGTGCGCCCCGGCGGCGGTGGGCATGCCGCGGTGCGCCTCGACGTGGACGAGATCACCGATATCGTCCACGACCGCCGAACGCCGATGACGCTCCTCGCTGCCGCCACGCTCGACATGCCGATCGGTGACATCAACGACTTCCTCGACTGGTGGGTCGTCCTCCGCTCGCTGCTCGATGCCCGCGCCGTGCACACCGCGGGTGACGTCAGATTCACCGACCGTGACGGCGGCCCCCTCGACCTCCAGCGCTCGTTCACGGTCGACGACGATCCGGCCGAGCTGGCGTACTACCTTGGCGAGGCGGGGTACCTCCACCTGGCCGAGGTCTTCACTACCGACGAAATGGCGCAGGTCTCGGCCGACATGGATGCCGCTCTCCCGCGCTACCACGACGGTGACGGCCGGTCCTGGTGGGCCACCACCGCCGACGGCGAGGAGCGGGCGGTGCGCCTACAGGGGTTCCAAGAGGAGAGCCTTGCGACCGCGGCCTTGCTGGAGGACGATCGGCTCCTTCGGCTCGCCTCGGTCACGGGCGACGGGCACGTGCCGCGGGACCAGGGCGGCAACAAGATCGAGGCGCTGGTCAAGCCCATCGGCGTCGTTAAGGGCATCTCCGACCTGCCATGGCACAAGGACTGCAGCCTCGGGCGGCACTCCTCGCGCTGCTGCAGCCTTACGGTTGGGATCTCGGTCACCGGCGCGGACCGACGCTCGGGCCAGCTCGGGGTCGTGGCCGGTTCCCACCGGGCCCTCGTCCAGCCCGCCTTCTTCCGCGACTCGTGGGGGCTGCCCGCGGTCCCGCTCCCGACCCGCACCGGCGACGTCACCGTCCACTGCTCGTGCACCCTGCACATGAGCCATGCGCCCGTCGGGCGGGAACGCCGCGTCATGTATACCGATTTCGTCTTGCCCCCTCGTGTCGGTGACGATCCGGCGCCCAGCAGTGCCGGCGTCATCGACCGGGTGCGCGAGCGGGCTTACAAGGTGGTCAGCCAAGTCCCGTCGTCCGTCCGTCCTTGAGCGTCCGCGCTCGGAGGTATGGCCAAAAGGGTCCGAAGGCTGAAGCAAGGGATCAGTGCTAGCCCCCGCACAGGCGCACTAAGGGGGCATCGCCTCGCCCGCCTTGTCCTGGATCGTCATGGATGGACTGTCGTCGATCAATGTCGGTCCAGAAGGCGTCGACACGCTGTAGGTCACGCTTACCAGACATAGTCCGCAGCAAGGTCCTCGTTCGCGTCCGAACGAGAGCACGAAGAAGCTGGCGTTGCCCAGGTGTTCCGATAAGGACGAGGCGCTGACAAGGGGCATCGGAGGGACGGACCAGGCCTGCAGCCAACCTTGTCAGGTCGTCCGCATGCTTTCGATACAGCTCGTCGTCTCACCCCCACACCTCTACGATCCCGCAACCGAGCGTTGTGGGTGACAGGGAGCTGCTGTTAGAGGCAATGTCGGAGCCGTGCCCCCGAAACCGCCGCCGGCCCCGCTGCGCACATCGGTTACACGCCCGTCGCTCTACGTCAGAACGACCAGATCCGTGGCGGTCGGACGGGGCCGTTCGCCGGTGCCACCCTGCGGCACTTCAGACATAGGCGCGCTTCGCCCGGCGGAATGGTGCTCCCAGAGCGGCGGTGAGCGCGCGATCGTCGGAGTAGACGAGCTCGTGCGAACCTGCGAGTTTGGGGATTCGACTGTCAGGAGGCCGCCATGTCCGAGGTCCGTGTTCACAACTTCTCGATCTCCCTCGACGGGTTCGGGACCGGCGACGGCATCACGTTCGAGGCCCCGTTCGGTCACGCCGGGAACCGCCTGCACGAATGGATGTTCGCCACCCGATTCTGGCGCTCGATGGTCGGCGAGCCGGGTGGCACCTCGGGTGTCGACCACTCGTTTGCCGACCGCCATGGCCTCGGCATCGGTGCCGAGGTCATGGGCCGGGGCAAGTTTGGTGTGCAGACCGGGCCGTGGACCGACATGGGCACTGACGACGAGTGGCGCGGCTGGTGGGGCCCGAACCCGCCGTTTCACACGCCGGTATTCGTGCTCACTCATCACCAGCGCCCGTCGATCGAGATGGAGGGCGGCACCGTGTTCCACTTCGTCGACGCCAGCCCGCAGGAAGCACTCGACCTCGCCCGGGAGGCAGCTGGGGACCTCGACGTGCGCATCGGCGGTGGCCCGACGGTCGTCCGCGACTTCCTCGCCGCCGACCTCATTGACACGCTCCATGTAGTACAGGTGCCGATCTTGCTCGGCCGCGGCGTTCGCCTGTGGGACGGCCTCGGGGGGGTCGAGGACCGCTACGACATCGAGGCGGTCTCGTCACCGAGTGGCGTTACCCACTTGACCTTCACGCGTCGATAACCGATGCTGCGAAACTCACGCGACGTAGTTCGCCACCAATCCAAGAAGCATTCCGACATCACCTCGTAGCGAACTGACGACCGTCCCGGAACGATGCTCCTGAAGCGAGAAGCGACCCGATTGAGCGTTGGCGTCCGGCTCGTGGATCTGGACGATCTGACGTCCCACGGCGGGGGTAGCCCACGAGCTGGCCAATGTCACAATTGGTTCGGTGACAACGGGCATGGAAACGATTGCGGTTCTTGAGAAGGGCCCTGGCAGCGGAGGACCCGCCAGCCTTCACGGAACTCGTTGATCGGGACGTGACTTGGGAGCGCCGGGGTCTCGAAATCCCAGCTGCAAGAACCCCAAGCAGGTGCTGGCGTGGTATCACCGGGGTCGAGGTGCGGGCGTCCGGGGGAGCGCGAACGACGTGAAGATCCTCGGTGACCGACTTCTCGTAAGTATGAGTGTGCGAGGAACAGAGAATGCTAGAGAGCGTGGCGGAGCGGCACTTCGGTTTCAGGTGCTGACCGTCAGGAGTGGGAAGTCGTGGGTATCGTCGGGTTCGACGATAAGACGGAGATGCCTTCTTACCTTGGTTAGCCAACGGCGCTGAAACGTGGCCATCGGACTGTTGATGGGCATTCCACGGTCGTCGTTAAAGCGTCACCTATTCCTCCTTCACCCCCTCCCTCCTACCGGAGACCACCCTCTGCGGAGATCAGCTGGAACGCTCGGTACGAGGCCTTGGTCACATAACTCGAGTACACCAGGCCGTCTCCAAATCCGTCACCGAAGATCGTCTTGCCGTTCGTTCCTGGAGGCGGCGCCTGGGTCATGTTTGGGTCAACGGCGAATGTCCAGTTGATGCCGACCACGTTGTCGTCCTCTGCAAGCGCTCTGAATGTATCGGTCAAAAAGCGTGCCTGCCCTGTCTCACCGCCTTGGTACCTATCTTCCAGTTCCTTGGCGTAAACAGGCGACGCCTGGAGGAGCGGTGTGGATGAATAGCCGACCTCGGTCACCCAGATGGGTATGGGCCTGTCTCCGTTGCACGCCTGGATGGCTCGCTCCGACGCGTCAACGATTTGGGGCGACCACACCGGACCGAAGTTCCCAACGTGGAGGTCGAGGATATCGAGCGAGGTGCACCAAGTGGGATCGGAGTACAGAGCGGTCGCGAAGGCGATGGCCTTCGCGTCTTGGGTGGCCTGCGGCGCGAGCTTCTGAACAAGAGAATGTGTGATGGCCTCAGTGCCGCCGTTCAGCACCTTGATGACGGGATCTGCAGCGTGTGCCGCTTGATAGACGACACTCTGAAAGTGTGCATACGACACCGAGTCGCCGCCCACCCAGTTCTTATTGAAATCCTGAGGTTCGTTGCGCACAATGAGGTAGCGGAGACCCTCGGGAGCTGCGTGATCCACCAGGGCCGTCACATATCGTGTCACCGAGGCGCAGCTCGTAGCCGGAGAATCGCAGTCTGATGGCGGAGCATTGATGTTGCCTCCGAGCGCGTCCCACGTTGGCTCTTTTCCCAATTCGAAGAGAACGGTCAGTCTGTCGGCCTTGGCCAGAGTGAAAAGTTGGTCGACCTCGGAAAAGTTGTAGTGCTCCGGAGACGGCTCCTCGGAAGCCCAGTTACCGCCGGTGCGTACGGCCGACGCACCGGCGCTTTGAACCAAGTGGAGAACCTGGGGTACGCGGGCAAGACCGATGGTCGGGTCGGCCGGATTGACATCGAGGCCATATGTGACGGGCGCGTCCTGAGTGACGGAGTGTTGGGGGTCCCGCGTCGAGACGATGGACCCGCTCACCTGGTCTGAGTGGATCGGTGCGCAGGCGCAGGAAAGGGCCACTACCAGCATCAGCACTAGGGCCACGGCAAGAGAGCGAACGTGAGCGGCAAGGTATGTCCTTCCACCTGACTGATCGCAGTCCATGGTGGGGCCTTTCGTTGTCTGGAAGCCTCAGCTCCGTCCTCATGGCATCATCCCCGCCCCAAAATCCAGGCTGACATGAAGATGTTCGGAGACTGTGATCGGGACCGCTTTCGTGGGCCACTCGGGGATAACGAGCGGCTGCGGCTACCCGCCTTGACCTGCGTGCCCACGTCGCCAGGAGGGTGAACTCACTCCGAATCCTCTTTGAGTCAAGACAGTCAGGCCGCTAGGGGCACGCCCACCGTGTCAACGCCTGTGGCGGACTCATTCTGAGTCCGATGGCAGCGGGAGTTCGTTTCCAACGTACGACGGTGGTCGGCGTGTGACATCAGAACTAGCGGCAAGACAGCTAGCGCGACTGCCAGGACCATCAGGGGAATGCTGATCATCAAGAGTGCCATTGATTTCGTGGGAACCATCGGGAGTGGGTTCCTCCTCCTGGTAGCCCATGGTGATCGACGGAGGTATGGCGGAAGTTAAGAGCCCTTGAGCGGTTCCTGAGCATTGCATTGCAGTTTGGTGAACAACTCCAACTCGTACAGGTCGTTCCTGTGAAGTCTGTGAAGGTTGAGCCCTGGGTGAGAGACAGCGCGGCCCCGACTCGCCGTGCGACTCGAAGAGGACATCCCCGAACATGATGACCGGACGCCCGCGAATCGAATGGCTGATGGCGCGCCGGACATCCTTAGCGGCATGACCTCCTACCCCGCACCGAGTGGCACCAGCGGGCTGCCTGTAGCGCGTGGGGCCGGACACCTGGTCATCTGTGGCCCCGGGCTGACTACGGGACCAGCGTGGCGCCATCCAGGACGGGGGAAGTGGTGCTACTCCCACGTCGGTCAGCCCACCTTTTGTCCCGACGCTTCGGACGGCCGACCATCTGCGGTCGACACCCACCCCCCAACCTGCATATCCGCTGCTCACGCCGGCCACTGCTAGGGCAACCTCTGTCGAGCACGCCTCAATACCTCTTTGCCGCGGGCGCGATCGAGTTCCGACCCCACCGCCGGTATGTATTGACGAGTTCGGCGGAATACGCCGGGCGAACCGATAACAAGGGAGAATCTGATGTCAGACAGTCGTGCAGAAGAAGAGGTCGCCATCCAGGCTGTACTGGTTGACTCCTACAAGGCGTGGGAGGTTGGCGACGCTGACGGCATGGTCGCCAACTACACCGCGGATGCGACCGCCATCATGACCGGCTCGCTCCGGGATAGCCGAGACGTGATCCGCGAGAACATGGCCCAGGCCTTCGAGGGGCCACTCAAGTGCAGCTCGACCTACAACAAGCAGCTCAGCCTCCGCTTCGTCGGTAGGGACGCCGCGATCGTCGTCAGCGAATCCGGCATCCTGTTCGCCGGCGAGACCGAGGTTCGGGACACCGGTATGGTGAACGCGACCTGGGTTTTAGAGA
Source organism: uncultured Acidimicrobiaceae bacterium (assembly GCA_963736515.1). GTDB lineage: Bacteria > Actinomycetota > Acidimicrobiia > Acidimicrobiales > RAAP-2 > Bog-473. Next base: position 326,914 of record CAVTPE010000019.1, read on the forward strand.
AGCGGGACGGCCAGTGGCTGATCGCCGCCTATCACAACAGCCCGGTGCTGGCGTCTGGGCAGTGAACCCCCGATAGCAGGAGAGAACGGGTGTGGGCGTGACGACGAAGGTAGAAGGCTTCGATCGCCTGGTCGAACCCTTCCGGGCGGAGCTGTTGGCGTACTGCTACAGGATGCTTGGCTCGGCTCACGACGCAGAGGACTTGGTCCAGGACACGTACCTGAGGGCGTGGCGTGCCCGGGAGCAGTACGACGAGGCGCGTAGCTCGCTGCGCACCTGGCTCTACCGGATCGCGACGAACGCCTGCTTGACCGCCCTGGAGGTCCGCGGCCGCCGACCGGTGCCTTCGGGGCTGGTGGCCGCGACGGACCCGCTGGAGCCGCTTGTCCGGGGAGAGAACGTCGCCTGGCTCCAGCCCTTGCCGGACTCGTTGCTGGACGCGGGCGATCCGGCTCGAGCCGTGATCGACCGGAGCAGCCTGCGCTTGGCGTTCGCCGCCGCCCTGCAGCACCTGTCGGCGCGTCAGCGTGGTGCGCTGATCCTTCGTGACGTCCTCAGTTTCTCGGCCTCCGAGGCGGCGGAAATCCTCGGTACCACCGTCGTTTCGGTGAACAGTTCCCTGCAGCGGGCGCGTACCCGCTTGAAGGAAGTCGGGCTCGGGCAGGAACGTCTCAGCGAGCCGTCCGCTGCCGAGCAGCGCGCCTGGGTCGATCGCTACATGAAGGAGTTTGAACGCGCCGACATCGAGGGCCTCAAGCGGCTGCTCACCGAGGACGTGCTCATGGAGATGCCTCCAATGCTCAACTGGTTCGCCGGCCCCGGCAACTACGGCGTGTTCATGGAGTGGGTCTTCGGGAAGGCCGGAACGGACTGGTGTCTGAAGGCGGTGGCGGCCAACGGCCAGCCCGGGTTCGCCGCCTACCGGCGCGTTGGAGGCGCATACGAGTTGCACACGCTGCAGATCTTCACCGTCACCACCGAGGGCATCAGCAGGAATTCGGTGTTCCAAGATTCCGAGGTTTTCGCGTCTTTCGGTTTGCCGGCGGGATTTGACGCTCAGGGAAATGCCAACGTCGGGTTTGGTGATTAGTCAGGTCAGAGGATTGAGCGACGTCACAGCCACAAGACACACGGACCCGCGCGCACGTATGCACACCCACCCACACGATGCCCTGGGTCGATGATTCGGCCTGTGGGCGTCGGAGGCTCGATGCTGAGTACGGGCGGCAGTCGCACCCCTCGAGTATCCGCGGTTGTGTTACACCCAACTGCGATGCTCGGCGTCGTGGGTGCGTGGCCGGCCGGCGAGGTGCTGGGACTCGATTTCGAGACGACGGGGATCGACCGCTTCAACGACGTCCCGGTGTCGTATGCCCTCGTGTCGGTGGTGGAAGGGGTGGTTGTCAGGAGCTGGTCCGGCCTCATCGACCCCGGGCGTCCGATCCCAGCGGAGGCGACCGAGGTACATGGCATCTCGACGGAGCAGGTCCGAGACGTAGGGATGCCGCTCGACGAAGCTGTTGCGCTGGTGTTCGACGCGGTGGTGGCCGCGTCGCACCGCGGTGTGCCGCTGGCCGGGATGAAACTCGACTACGACCTGACCATTCTGGAGATCCTGGCGCGGGACCTGTGCGGGCTCGGTCTCGTCGAGCGGGGCTGGCGTGGGCCCGTTCTCGACGCAGTCGTGATCGACCGCCACTTCGACCCCGAACGCGAAGGGAGGCGGACGCTGGTCGACCTGTGTGCGCATTACGGAATCGAGATTGGAAAGGCGCATGACGCCGCGGCGGACGCGACAGCTTCCATCGAGGTCCTGTTCGCCCTTGCCCTGCGGCACGACGCGCTGTGGAAATGCGACCTCGCCCGAATCCATAACGACCAGATTGGCTGGCATCGGGAGTGGACCGCGAAGTACGACTCGTGGCGACTGTCCGAGGGCATGGTCCCGATCGATCCTCGGGATTACGTGTGGCCGATCGCCCCGGCGCTGCTGCCGGCCGCTTGAGGTCCGATCAGGCTTTGAGCAGGTCCCAGACCATCTCGACACCCTCGCTCTCGGAAAGGACGACCTTGGCAGGATGCTTCTTGTCGATGTGGCCAACGAGCCCGTTGTAAACGGAGTAGCCGATCAATTCCTGTAGGCGGCGGGGAAAAGTCCTGACAAGCGCCGGTGGGATGCCCAGCTGTTGGTTCTCCTGTTGGCGGATGTACCCGGCGCAGTAGTTCATGGCGATGCCCACCCGGCGGGTGCCGGTGCGATTGGCTCCGCCGCCGTGCCAGAGGCTTCCCACCCAGACAAGGACGCTGCCGGTGGGCATCTCGGCGGGGATTGTCTCGTAGAGCTCCAGCGGATTTGGCGCCTCGTGTAGCAGATGGCTCCCCGGGACCAAGCGGGTCGCCCCGTTGTCCTCGGTGAAGTCGGTGATGGCCCACATGGTGTTGCAGATGATCGGCACATGGGGACGGGTGAGGGGGATGAGTTGGTCGTCGGCGTGGATCGGTTGCGGCTGCTCGTCGGGCCCGATGGCGATCGAGGAGAGTGACGAGATCAAGAGCCCTGGGTCGAGAACCGCTTCTACGACTGGAAGCACGTTGGGATGCACCGGGACTTTTTCGAAGGTGGCGCCGTGGACGAGCAGGTTGTACACGCGCATGGTGCGCGCTCCCTCGAAGAGATTGTCAGCGGGGACGGTTCCGAGGTCGTGCTCCAGCTTGAGGAGTGTCTCGTCAATCTCGTCCACCAGATCCGGATCGATGGCATTGGGCAGGATGGTGTAACCGTCCTCGGCGATGCGCGTCAGGTGGGATTCCAAGTCCTCGAGTGGGTTGATGGTGCCGTTGTCGGATTCGCTCTCGTTGGGTGTCACAGGCCCAATTGTAGGGAGGATCCTTCAATTTCGTCCGGGGTTCCGGCTACGGGGGCCAAAAACGGAATTAGCCCAGTGGTAAGGTTTCACTCGACGGGCCGTTGGCGCAGTTGGTAGCGCACTTGCCTGTGGGGCGATTGGGGGAGAATTTCAGTGCAGTTCGTGGCGTCGCAACTGAGGATTCCCGTTCCCGCTCCCCTCTCGCTTTGCTTTCGGCGGCTGCATTGATCTCATGGCGGAGGCGCCGGAGACGGCGGAGTCCGATCAGGTTGAGGAGCAGCGGGCGAAGTTCGATGTGAGCGGTGCACCAGTACGGTGATGAGATCACCGCACCGATCGGTCCTCGATGGGTCTTGGATTGCCGGCTCCGCCGCAGGCTCTGGTGGCTCAAGGGAGCCGCTGCGTCCTCGAAAGGCGGAACTGAAGAAATGACAGCCGCCCCGGCCGAGAAGGCCCCGGGCGAGAAGGCCCCGGCCAAGAAGGCCCCGGCCAAGAAGGCCCCGGCCAAGAAGGCCCCGGCCAAGAAGGCCCCGGCCAAGAAGGCCCCGGCCAAGAAGGCCCCGGCCAAGAAGGCCCCGGCCAAGAAGGCCCCGGCCAAGAAGGCCCCGGCCAAGAAGGCCCCGGCCAAGAAGGCCCCGGCCAAGAAGGCCCCGGCCAAGAAGGCCACGGCGAAGAAGGCCCCGGCTAAGAAGGCCCCGGCCAAGAAGGCCCCGGCCAAGAAGGCCCCGGCCAAGAAGGCCCCGGCCAAGAAGGCCCCGGCCAAGAAGGCCCGGCCAAGAAGGCCCCGGCCAAGAAGGCCCCGGCGAAGAAGGCCCCGGCCAAGAAGGCCCCGGCCAAGAAGGCCCCGGCCAAGAAGGCCCCGGCTACCGACGCCGGCTCTCTTGACTTGGTCGCTCTCGCTCGCCTTGAGGCTGACGTCTCCGCCGTCCTGCCTGCAGCGTCGCAGCTCGCGGCAATCTCGGCGAGCATGTCCGCGACGATGCCGGCGAGCGCTGACATCGCCAAATTGTCGTCGCAGATCGCCGCCGCCATGCCCACCCAGCGCCAGCTCGAGGCGATCACCTCGCAGATCGCCGCCGCCATGCCCACCCAGCGCCAGCTCGAGGCGATCACCTCGCAAATCGCTGCGGCCATGCCCACCCAGCGCCAGCTCGAGGCGATGGCCTCGCAAATCGCTGCGGCCATGCCCACCCAGCATCAGCTCGATGCGATTTCGTCTCAGCTCGGTGTGGCGATGCCAATGACGGCGGCGGCAGATCGCAGAAAATTTCAACCCAACGCTGACTGCAACGTCGAGTTTGTCAGCCGCTCTCACGTCTGCAGCGAGTATTCCTGAGATTGAGATCTCCGAACTGGCGGGGTTCCAGCTGGTCTCAGAGCGGCTCGGCCTCATCGATAAACCTCAACAATCTGGATACCATCGTCGAGAGAGTCGAGGCGGTTATTCCGACAGGGGCGGAGCGGATTGCCGATCTGGTGAACCGTGATGTCTTTGAATGGGCGCTCAGTATCGACCTGACAGATGAGCTGTTACCTGAAGATCAGGCTGACATCGAGTCTGCCGATAGGCCGAGTGATCAGATACGTGTTCGGCTGGAGAGCGTTGCAGCGTGGCTCTTCCGCAGTGCGACTGTTATCGATGCAGGAGTGAAGAAGATCAATCAGGAGATCGATCTGTTCAATGAGTCTGTCGGTCGGTATCAAATGCTGGTTGTCAACTTGATCTTCCTATACGGAGCAGTGGTGATCTTCCTCCACCTACTTTGAGGTGATTCACTCGCCGGTTGGAGTCGGCTTCGGGCGAAAGGGAACTGCGAAAGCAGCAAAATCGGAACTGCACCCCACGCGATCGGGCACTTCTTGAGCGTTCCGGACATCGAACCCTTGATCACGGAAGAGCAAGGACTGGTTAGCGAGCAACAGTCAACGGACGCCGGAACACAGAGATCGCGGGTCGATGCGTCGTCCTCCTCTCAGCCGCTGGTGTCCGAATTCATGCCGAGGCGGCGCGCGAGTCGTCGGACGCCGAACCGGCGCTCGATCACACGTTGTACGTGTGGATCGGCTGGCGTGCGCTTTCGGCGGGACCCCGGGGCCGAGGTTCATGCCGGCGGCGCTGGCGATCGGTGCGGTGTTCCCAGGCCTCTTGAACGGGCCGTCCTGCGGCCACAGCTGCACGCAGCCTCGCCACGCGTGGGAACGGTAGCGCCGATGCCGATGTCAAAGGATTCGGACAGTCAGATGCCTGAGAACCCCCGTCGCCTCGGCGACCGCGTGCCGTAGGTGATGTAGGTGACTCTGGCTGTCTCGATCATCAGGCTCCAGAGGTCGGGTCGAACTTCGGGTGCCGGGGGCGGGCTGAACGGGGGCGTTCTGGGCTCCTGGAATTGACGGATCGTGTCGGGAAAGGCGGTGATGGGCACGATGTACTCACTCGTCAGACGACTCGAGCCCTTCATCCGTCAGGGCCCACTCGTCGTTCAGGAGCTCAAGCAGGGGTCCACGCAGCCGGGGTGATTGTTCCCCGCTGGGAGTGAGTGGCGAGCTCAAGCTGGCGCGCAGGGTGGCGAACAAAATGGTCGGGTCCCAGACCATCGACGGGGTGAGGTTGACCGACTCGATCTCTCGGTCCAACCGAGCGATGACTGCGGTCACGTCTTCGCCCGGCTCCCAAGCCACGCTCTGGACGTTCCGGACGTCGATGAACCATGGGGTCAGGGTCACGCGTGGGCTACCACCGCTCATTTGGTCCATCAGAATGGTGTTCTTGAAGTAGACATGCATCTGTCGGAGGTCCCTCGACGCCGGGACACGGAAGGCGTAGGAGATGGCGTGTCGGTCGTCGAGTTCTCGGATCGCCGAGCTCACCGCCTCGTAGGACATGTCGTCGGTGACGGCCGCGAGGGCCTCGTCTTCTGCGGTGCGACGTTCCGCCCGGTCGCCTGTCACCTCGTTCGCCAAGGTGTCAATGCGGCGCGCCTGGGTGGCAATCCTCGCCTCAAGGGCTGTGGCCTCGGTCTCGACGTTCTGGATGACCCGGTCCGCTTGTTGCCTGACGGTCGTCAGGAAGGAGCCCTGAACGACGTACAGAACGGCGCCAAGGAGAATGGTTGCCCCGAAGGTGAGGAAGAAGTCGATCCAGATGCCCGCCCAGTCACACATGATGCTCAGCCCAAGGGCAGCGCCGACGAGCAGGAGGCCGAGGACGCAGACGGGCGCAAAGACGCTCCAGCGGATCCTCCGGCTCGGGCCGTCGTCGTTGGGGACCATCGCCATCGCTGCCGACGGTACCGGCAAGGGGATCCTCTTACGGACCGTCATTCAAAGCCCTACGAGGAGTGCCCCCATATGTTCGGCGGCCAACAATGCAGGGGCGGGCCGGATCTTCGCCCCGAGCTGCAGCCCCTCGGCGCGCGGTGACGGGAGCGGCGAGGGGCCGGGCCGACCGCCTGTTGACGGTGTGGGGGAGTGGACCGCCCCGACCCCCGGGTCATGGAATGTCCCCAGAGGCAACGTCAGGCGGGCTCGGTTCCGGTCCTCGCCGGGTCTGCCTTCCCGGCGTAATTCGAAGCGGCTGCACCGGGCCTATAGGCCGTGTACGATTGAAGAATAGAAAAATGTGTACGTGTGGACTTGACAGTGTACGTGTGAACGATCATACTGCCCTACATGACGAACACACGGATTGCCCACAAGGCGGGACGGCAGCTGGTCTTGATCGACATCGAGAACCTCACCGGGACACCGAGTCCCACCTGCGAGGATGTCGAGATGGCCAAGGCCGCCCTGCGCCTGGTCGTGCCCGGGTTCGACGATGCCCAGCACATCGTCGCCTGCAGCCACCACGCCGCCCCCACGGTGGCCTTCGCCTTTCAGAGAGCGAGGCACCTGTGGCGCTCGGGGCCGAACGGAGCCGACCTGGCCCTGCTCGACGTGCTGGAGAATGAGCGCGTGGACGAGCGGTTCGAGCGTGTGACCATCTGCTCCGGGGACGGGATCTTCGCGGCGAGCGCTGCCTGGCTGGCCGCGGCTGACGTCGATGTCGCCGTCAATCTCGCTGCCCGGCCACCTCGCTGCACGGCTCAACTCGCCGCCCGATACGTCACGCTCCTGCCGTCCGGGACGCCGGTCGTTGCCGCTACCGGGGGCGCAAACTGATGGCGCAAGGGCAGCAGGATCTCATCTCCATGGCGGACATCGCCCGGCTCGCCGGCCAGAGCAGGGCGACCGTTGGCAACTGGAAGTCCCGCAACCCCGAGGACTTCCCCCCTGAGCGCGGCCGCGGTCTTCGCGGCCCGCTGTATGACCGGGCCGAAGTCACAGCCTGGTTGGAGTCGACGAACCGGCTCGACAAGCGCTCGCCCGAGGTCACCGCCGTTTGGCACCTTGCCGATCAACTTCGCGGCGATATGAGACCGAGGGCACCATGCCCTTGCTCCTCCTGCTCCTGGCCGTGATGTCAGAGGCGCCCGGCCCGGAGTGGAAGCGGGTGTTGGACGCCCCACCCCATGACCTCGATTCCACTCTTCGCGCCGTTGCCCACGAGCTGTTCCCGTTCGTTGACGAGGTCATGCCGCCGGGCAAGCTCCCGGTCCAATCGGTCGCCCGAGCCATCGAAACACTGTCCAGCCTTGACCGTCCCCGGGTCGGCGTCATGGCGGACGCTCTCCTGGAGCAAGCCGCCAAAACGTTCGGTCTTCGTGGCGGCGAGTTTCTCTCTCCACCTTCGGTGCGGAAGCTCGTTGTCGCGATCGCGGAGCCGACCGGGACCGTGTACAACCCCGCCACCGGGGTGGGGCAGCTGATGATCGAAGCAGCGACCAACCAACGTCGACGCCTATCCAACTTGTCGGCCAAGAGATCAACCAGCGCACCTGGGCAATGGCTCAGCTCAACCTTGCTATCCACAACGTAGCAGCAGACGTCGCGTCTGGGAGACGTCTTCAGGGAGGACAAGTACCCACAGCTCCGCGCCGATCGTGTCATTTCCGTCCCACCGTGGAACCAGAGGTTGTCGAACGCTGATGTCCTCGTCGACGATCCGCGGTGGGTGTGGGGTGAGCCCGGTCCCAACCATGGCAACGCTGCATGGATTCAGCACTGTCTTTCCCACCTTGCCGACGACGGGCGGGCCGTCATCGTTCTTCCGAATGGCGCTCTCTTCGAGAGCGGTCGTGCGGGCCGCATCCGGCAACGCATCGTCAAGGCCGGACTGCTCGACGCTGTGCTCGCATTGCCGCCCGGCCTGTTCGCCTGGACCGCAATGCCGTGCACCTTGCTCGTCTTCCGAAGGGACGTCCAGATGTCGATGGCAAACCAGCGTCGACACTCATGGTCGATCTCACCGAATCAGCCGACGTGCACGGGGGTCGCTCCGCCACTCTGGACAGCGACTTGATCGATAGACGTCGCCGCGGTGTACCGGCGCTGGGTGGATGGAATCCACCTGCTCCGGAGAACGCAGCAGTGGCGGCAGTCGCCACCTTCGATGATCTTGCAGCCAATGATTTCGTGATCGACCCGGGTCGGTATCTCTCCCTGCCACATACTGCACCGGACCTTGACGAGGCTGTGCGGAAAGGTCCGGCTCACTGATCGTTTGGAATCACTTACTCAGGCGAGCCGCGACGCCGACGAGAAATTGAAGAGATCTTGGGGGCGCGTCGATGACAACCTTTGAAGAGATGCGTCTCGGTGACCTTGCCCGAATTCTCATGGTTACTAAGGGATTCCCAACGCAGCGCGCCTTGCCAGAAGGTGACGTGCGCGTGATGTCGGTGGCTGCGCTGCGAAACGCCGTCGTCGCCGAAGTATTTCGCTGACCGCGAGGAGATTGCTGACTTGGGCCTGCAACTCGCCCAGCCAGGTGATGTCCTCGTCGCGATCGAGGGGGCACGGTGGGGGAGACGTTCGTGGTGCCGGATGGCATCGAGGAGTTCGTTCCCTCTCAGCAGGCGGCGACGTTGCGGGTGGTCGACACCACAAGGCTGGACCCCTGGTATCTCGGCGCGTGGCTTGCAACCGAGCCTGCACGTGAGCAAATTGCGACGGCTGGCTCGGGGCGCGGGCATTCAGCGCATCCCGATCAAAGAACTGACGTCTCTCATTCTCCGGGTTCCATCGTTAGAGGATCAGCGAGAGATCGGCGAACGCTTCCATGCATTCGAGACCGCAGTCCAATCCCACCGCGCGGTCACGGCATGTCTCGAAGAGTTGCGCGACGCCGACCTCGTCGTGACCTTTGCCGAGCACACCGCTATGGATGCACCATCCAAGTCCAGAAAGGTCGCCGCACATGGCCGTTGACGACTTCGCAACCCTCGCCGACGGGCGCCGCCAGATGACTGAGCACGAGAGCGAGCGCAAAACGCGCAAGACGAGGGTTGACCCGAAGCTTCCGCTGCCGATTGGACGGTCGTTCCTGCGGCAGGAAACCCGGTCGCCCAGCCATCGGTTCGCGATCGAGGAATACGAGACAGACCTGGGTCCAGCGGACTACGTGCTGGCCGATCGTGGCGACCTGCTCGGCGTCGTCGAGGCCAAGAAGCTGACCCTTGGCCCGCAAGGGGTGCTGCCGCAGGCCGAGCGCTACGCCAGAGCGATCCCGCGAAGAGCCCTGGCAGGGGAGTTCGGTGTTCCGTTCCTGTACTCGACCAATGGCGAAGAGATCTGGTTCCACGATGTCCGCCGCGAGTTGAACCGTTCCCGGCGCATTGCGGCATTCCACACGACCAAGGCGCTGCGCGAGATGCTTGACCGAGACAACGAGAGCGAGCTGGCGAGCTGCGCACCATTCCTCTGCACGAGGTGATTCGGCCGTACCAGGTCGAAGCCAACACAGCCATCGAGCAAGCCATCGAGGCTCGGCAACGCAAGATGATGGTCACGATGGCCACTGGCACAGGCAAGACGCTGATGACGGTGAACGAGATTTACCGCCTGATGAAGTCCGGTATCGCTCGTCGCGTGCTGTTCCTCGTCGATCGGCGCGCCCTGGCAGCTCAGACAGTCCGCGCCTTCGCCAGCTTCGAGGCCGAGCCCGGACTCAAGTTCGACAAGATCTACCCCGTCTACTCGCAGCGATTCCAGCAGACCGACTTCGACGAGGACGAGAAGTTCGATCCGAACGTGATGCCGAACTCCTGCTGACCAATCCCGAAGCTCGGCGACGCGTTCGTCTACGTCTCGACCGTGCAGCGGATGAGCATCAACCTCTTCGGTCGGGAAGCGGGCATTCGACTTCGGCGAAGGCGACCGGTCGACGAAGATGCCGAGCAAGCTCGACATCCCGATCCACGCCTTCGACCTCATCGTCGCCGACGAGTGCCACCGTGGCTATTCGACCAAGGAGCTGTCCGTCTGGCGCAACACCCTCGACTGGTTCGACGCCATCAAGATCGGTCTGACCGCCACGCCCGCCGCTCACACGATGGCCTATTCGAGAACATGGTGTACCGCTACGAATACGAGCGTGCCGTCCGCGAGGGCTACCTCGTCGACTACGACGTCGTCGCGTCAACAGCGACGTCCGCATGAACGGCGTGTTCCTTCAGCAGGGGGAGCAGGTCGACAAGGTCGATCCCGACACCGGCGCCCGGCAGCTCGACCTGCTCGAGGATGAGCGAGCCTTCGACGCCAGCCAGGTGGAGCGCAACATCACTGCGCCCGACTCGAACCGCAAGATCCTCGAAGAAATCAAGCGATATGCCGAGGAGCACGAGGCCGCAGACCGGTCGCTTCCCGAAGACCCTGATCTTCGCGGTCAACGACATGCCGCACACGTCGCACGCCGACCAGCTGGTCGACCGGCGCGGGACGTGTTCGGCCGTGGAGAAGCCTTCGTCCGCAAGATCACCGGCCGTGTCGATCGGCCGCTGCAGAAGATCCGCGAGTTCCGCAATCGGCCCAACCCGAAGGTCGTCGTCACGGTTGATCTGCTCACGACTGGCGTCGACATCCCCGATCTTGAGTTCCTGGTCTTTCTGCGCCCCGTCAAGTCCCGCATTCTGTTCGAGCAGATGCTTGGCCGCGGCACCCGACGTGCGCCGGATCTGTTCCCGGCAAGGACCATTTCGTCGTCTTCGACTGCTTCGACGGCACGCTCCTCGAGTACTTCCGAAGCGCCACCGGCATGACGGTCGAGCCGCCCGAGGGCGACGGCAAGCCGTCGAGCAGATCATCGAGGAGATCTGGCAGAACCGCGACCGCGACTACAACACCCGGCGCCTGGTGAAGCGCCTCCAACGCATCGACAAGGAGATGAGCGGCGATGCCCGCGACCTGTTCGCTCGCTTCATCCCGGACGGAGACATGGCGCGGTTCGCCGAGGAGCTGCCAGCGAAGCTCCGCAGGGACTTCGCGGGCACGATGACAGTCCTGCGCGACAAGGACTTCCTCGATCTGCTCACGGACTACCCGCGGGCCCAGCGCACGTTCATCGTCGCAGCCGAGCGTCACCGACACGGTCGAGTCCGAGTGGCTCATCAAGGGCGGCGTCGGCAAGGAGTACAAGCCCGACGACTACCTCCAGCTGTTCGAGCGGTTCATCGCAGAACACGCCGACGAGATCGGGCCATCCGAATCCTGCTGTCGCGGCCGGCGGAGTGGGGCGCCGAGCCGCTCGCGAGAACTGCGCGAGAAGCTCAGCCAGGCCCTGAGCACTTCACGGAGGCGAACCTGCAGAGGGCCTTCAAGGTCACCCACCACAAGGCGCTGGTGGACATCATCTCGATGGTGAAGCGGGCGGCCACCGAGACATCTCCGCTGCTCACCGCCGAGGAACGAGTCGATGCCGCTGTCGCGACGGTGACCGCGGGCCGCACTCTCACCGAGGACCAGGTCAAGTGGATGGAGTACATCCGCCAGCACCTGGTCGCAGAACCTGTCCATCGAGCCCGACGACTTCGACGACATCCCCGTGCTCGCCGACCGCGGCGGATGGGGGCGGGCGAACCGGGCGTTCGACGGGCAGACTCGCCGAACTGCTCGAGAACTCAACGAGGAGCTGGTGGCCGCATGACCGATGTCGTCAACAAACTCTGGGGCTTCTGCCACACCCTGCGTCACGATGGCATCGACTACGGCGACTACATCGAGCAGCTGACCTACCTGCTGTTCTTCAAGATGGCGGACGAGCGCGGCATCGAGGTACCCGCCGAGACGCGATTGGCCGTACCTGCGCAAGCAGTCCGGCACCGACCTGCTCGACGCCTACATCGAGGCGCTGCGCACCCTGGGCAAGCAGCGGGGGATCCTTGGCGACATCTTCGCCGGTGCGCAGAACCGCTTCACAATCCAGTCAACCTCAGAAGCTCATCGGCCTGATCGACGAGACCGAGTGGATCGCACTCGACACGGACATCAAGGCGGCGGCGTTCGAGGGGCTGCTTGAGAAGGCGGCCAGCGAGGGCAAGAAGGGAGCCGGCCAGTACTTCACGCCGCGCATCCTGATCCAGACCATCGTGCGCTGCATCAAGCCCGACCCGCGGGTCAGCAAAGATTTCGCCATCGATGACCCAGCCTGCGGCACGGGCGGATTTCTCGTCGCCGCCTACGAGTGGCTGAAGGACGAGACCGGCGGCGCCTTCGACCGCGAGACTGCCAAGCGCATCCGAAGCCAAGACTTACTTTGGCCAGGAACTTGTCGCGCGTCCGCGTCGCCTTGCACTCATGAACATGTACCTCCATCAGGTCGAGCCGCACATCGCGCTGGGCGACTCGATCTACGAGATTCCAGCCCAGCGCTACGACGTCGTCCTGACGAATCCGCCGTTCGGCACCAAGGGGGCGAATCAGGCACCCGACCGTGAAGACTTCGTCGTTCAGACGAGCAACAAGCAACTCAACTTCATTCAGCATGTCCTCACGATCCTCAAGCCGGCGGCCGTGCCGCGATCGTCGTGCCCGACAACGTGCTGTTTGCGCATCAGGCTGGTGAGGTTTTCGAAGTGCTGATGGAGGATTGCGACCTTCACACCGTGCTGCGCTGTCCGCGAGGAACATTCAGTCCGTACACCGAGGGCACGAAGACGAACGTCATCTTTTTCACGAAGGGCACGACCGACTGAGCGGACGTGGATCTACGACGCCCGAGCCAACGTGCCGAAGATCACCAAGAAGAGCCGACCACTCTGTCTGCAGCACTTCGCAGAGTTCGAGAAATGCTACGGAACCGATCCAAACGGGCTGAGCGCGCGAGCCGAGCGGTCCATACGGAGGACGGTGGCGAAGCTTCACTATTGACGAGGTCAAGGACCACCACTACAAGCTCGATGCGCTTCAAGTGGTTGCGTGACGAGGAACTCGACGATCCCGACGAACTGCCCGAGCCCGAGGAACTGATCACAGAGGCAATGGAGGAGCTCCAGCTCGCGCTCGACGACCTTGCCGACATCCAGCGCCTTGCTCGAAGGCGACGGGTCGACCTCGTGACCAGGCGGTCGATTCGGCCGCCGACGAGGATTGGCTAGAGGTGCCGCTATCTCAACTTCTTGAATCCATGGAAAGCGGATCTCGACCCCGGGGTGGGGTGAAGGGCATTGTCGACGGAGTACCGAGTCTCGGCGGCGAACACATACGAGCGGACGGCGGATTGAACTTCTCCTCGATCAAATATGTTCCGCGGTACTTTTACGAGCGCATGAGACGAGGTCGAATCGACCGTGGAGATGTTTTGATCGTCAAGGATGGTGCCACGACAGGGGAAGGTCTCGTTCGTTGGCAGCGACTTCCCATACGAGGAGGCTGTCGCGCAACGAGCACTTGTTTGTGTGTCGGCCAAATGCGCGGGTAGAGGGTGAGTATGTCTTTTGGTTCCCCACTCACGTGAGGGTCAGCGTCGAATCCTTGAACACTTTAAAGGCAGCGCTCAAGGCGGAATAACTCGGGACTTCGCCGACGAAACGCTAATACCCGAGGCGCCAATCGGAGTTCAAGGGCAAGTCGCGAACCTTCTCGCAAGGGCGCACGGGGAGGCTGGTTCCGCAGGTCGTCACTTCGAGGCCGCGGTGGCGCGGTAATCCAACGTTTTCGGCAGGCCGTTCTCGCCGCAGCGTGCTCCGGCCGGCTTACGGCAGATTGGCGCCGGTCTGTGCCGCGCATCGATGCGTCGACTGATGGGTCGGGTGTTGTCTTGAAGCTGCCGCCAATTTCCGACCACGTGGTGCTACCAGAAGATGGATACCCTCAACGACCCCGATGCCATCATCAGCTACGGAATCGTGCTGCCGGGACCGCAAGTCCCTAATGGCGTTCCGTACGTTAGACAGCAGGATGTTGCCGGAGGGACAGTTCACTTCGATGCTCTTGGCCGGACAACGCCGGAAATAGCCGACAAGCATTCGCGGGCCGTCATTACGTGAGGGCGACGTTCTTCTTGCATTATCCGGAACTTGAGGGTTGCCATCGTCCCAGCCGGGCTGGATGGAGCGAACATCACGCAAGGTATGGTTCGAATTCGTCCCGGTCAGCTGGTTACCGGTCATTACCTCGCCGCCTACCTTCAGAGCCCGTATGCGCAACGATGGATGAAGGACCAGTACGTCGGCCTGGCGATGCCCCGAATCAACGTCGCGGACGCCCGCGCCGATCCCGGTCCCTGTTCCACCCGTCGACGAGCAAGCGGAAATCGCCTGCTGGCGTCTAACAGCCAATCTGTTTGACGTTTCCCAATCGGTGGAGGATCACATCGAGGCGTCAAATGGCACGGCTTGAACGAACCTTGCAGTCCGTTCTCGCCAAGGCGTTTTGCGGAGAACTGACACAATCGATATTGGTGGGTCAGCGCTAGTGCGCTGCCCCAAGCGAATCGATCAGGACCTGGAGCAGAGCGCCAACGGGCGAGGTGCACGCCGAGGAGAGCGCCGCCATGGGAGGGTGACCAAGGGAGCGGTGAGCACGATCACTTCCCGTCGGAGACGGGACAAGGACGTAAATGACACGAGCCATCCGGCTCGAGTTGCGGTTGGTGGCGTTGAGCACCATGACTTTGCTCTCGCGAGGGGCGGATACGACGCCCCACATCCGGGCGGGCACGGCCAACACCGGAAAACGCAGGCGCACTTGCGCGTTTCGTCAGGCCTCGTAAGGATCCGTCGACCGATTCGACACCGTCGGCGGACGTACCTCATCAGAGGGCACGGCGGCGCAGCTACACCATGGAAGGGGTTGTGTGTGCTCCCTCTTCGGGGTACGACGTGTATTTGAGCGCTGTCACGATCAACGGTTTTCGAGCCAGCGCCACGCGAGCATTCACGTGCAGGTTTCCGGATAGGTTCAGCGTTCTTCTTGGGCAGAATAATGCGGGCAAAACGACGGTCTGCGATGCTCTCTACCTCGCGCACGTCCACAGCTTCCCCACCGTGCGGGCGCTCTTCGTCGGCCGTTCTTGGTGACAATCCGCGGACGATCGATATCGCGTTTGAGTTCGGCGGCACCGGTCCCGAAGGGCCGCTCGGTCTGTCGCTGCTTGGGCGGTCCGAGGGTCCACCAAGCCTGACGTGCCCGGCTCGAACGGTCTCTGGGCAGCGTGCGGGCGGTGGGAATCGACGGGGGCCAACATGTTGACGACACCCGTTTGATCTACCTACCCGCTTCTCTCGAAACCCTGTGGACGAGCTTGCCCGCCGGGAGGCGGAGGTGTTGATCGAACTCTTGCGTGCCGAGCAAGAGCGTCGGAAGGGGCATCGCAATCTTGGCGATGTGCGCGCCCTCGCCGCCCAGCTCCTAGAC
>CAVTPE010000020.1:0-8889 GCA_963736515.1 uncultured Acidimicrobiaceae bacterium
GGACCAGAGCTGAAGGCGGTTGAGACGGCACCTGCAGGCGCCCGTTGCTGCAGAAACTTCAATCAACAAACGGATCGTGCGACATTCTCACAAGATGCTTGGCAGCTCCTACGACGGAGGGATCTTGCCGTGTTGTCGCGGGGCCTGGGTGTCCGCGAGCGAATCAGGCACCACGGGGATACGGATAATAATGTCACGAGCACTGAGTAATCGGGGGTGGGGATGATTGGACGTCTTCTGCGGATAGCGGGCATTGTTCTCGTCGTCGCCGTCGGACTCGTAACTCCCGTGCTGACTATGTCGGCGCCGTCGCCGGCATCAGCCGATACGGTGATTGATGGCTGCAGCATCGTCTCAAACCCCACCCCGACGCATTTCACCAACTGTCCGAGACAGGACCTCTCGGGCGCGAGTCTCAATGGGTTCAACCTTTCATTCGCGAACTTCAGCGGAGCGCGGTTTGCAGAGTGTTTCTCCGGCAGCCCGCCCCCATTGGAGGTCCCACCCTCCTGCAGCGTTACCGACCTGACGAACGCAAACCTGACGGATGCCGACCTGACCGGCATTGACGTTGCCGACGCCGCGGGCGGCAAATGCGGATCTTTTCCCTGCGAGGCGAGCGGGTCCGCCTTCTTCAATGGGGCCAATCTCAGCGGTGCCAACATGAGCAACAGTGAGTACGGCGCTGCCAACTTCTCCGACGCCAACCTGGCGGGTGCCAACCTGTTGAACGCCGACTTTGAGGACACCAACACTTCCCTTGGGCCTATGGTCGTAGGTGCCAACTTGACCGGGGCCAACTTCACCAACACCATCCTCGTTCCCTCGAACCAAAGCGTCACGGCCACCAGTCAGGCCGGCGCCGTAGCGACGTGGTCGACCCCGCCAGGCATCCCAGGGGCCACGCCCGGCAGCTGCACTGCTTCGCCGGGATCGACCTTTCCGCTCTTCAGCAGCACGGTCACTTGCCAGGTCCTCGACGCCAACAACAATGTCGCCACCGGGACGTTCCGGGTGAACGTGCTCCCCACGACCCAGTACTTCACTCGAGTCCTGATCCCCTCCGACGGCGCGGCCCTCGCCGGTGCGCCCTACCTCGATGCGGGGGCGGCCGACGGTCCCGGGGCCGCCTCGGTCGTCTTCGAACTAAGCGGGGGGACCCTCAGTAACCAGGTGATCGCCACCGCGACCCCGACCCTGTTCGGCTGGCTGGCGAAGTGGAACACGACGACGGTGCCGAACGGCTCCTACAGCCTCCAGAGTGTGGCCACAGACACCGCTGCCAACACCGACACCAGCACCCCCATCACCATCACGGTGAACAACCAGCCACCCACGACCGCGGTGATCATCCCTTCAGGCGGGACCACGATGTCGGGCGCCACCGCGCTCATCGACGCCTCTGCCTCGGGCCCGGCGGGCATCGCGTCGGTCACCTTCGAGGTGAGCGGGGGGACGCTCAGCGACCAGGTCGTCGCCACCGCCACCCCCACGATCTACGGCTGGCTGGCCACGTGGAACACGACGACGGTGCCGAACGGCTCCTACAGCCTCCAGAGCGTGGCCACCGACACCGTGGCTGAGAGCGCCCCAAGCGCGCCCATCAGCGTCACGGTGAACAACCCCCCGCCGACAACGGCGGTGGTCATCCCGTCCAACACAGCGACCCAGTCGGGGACGGCCGCCCTCGTGGACGCCAGTGCCTCGGCCAACGTGACGAGCGTCAGCTTCGAGCTGAGCGGCGGGACGCTGACCAACCTGGTGATCTCGGCCGGGTTCCCGACCATCTACGGTTGGCTCGGGCAGTGGAACACGACGAGCGTCCTCAACGGCACGTACACCCTCGAGAGCGTGGCCTGCTACACGGGCGGGGTCTGCGGCACCAGCCCCGGTATCACGATCACGGTCGGCAACTAGGTCCCAGCTGCGCCCCAGTCCGATGCCGGACCGTGGGCGGCTTTCACACCCTCAAGCTTCTAAATGGGATCAGTCCTAAGCCCGCAAAAGTAGAGACCACGCCATCCACGATGAGGTGGGTGCATGGTCAACAACGCATTCGGCCACCTGGTCGATGCCATTCGCCGGAACGTCGTTGGTCCGCGACGTCTGCGGCTAGCCCAAATCGCTGGGAAGGAGTGCCACCATGCGGGCACGTCGGAGATAGGGGTGAAGGTCCGAAGGGGATGGCGGCTCGCAGAGGCCCTGCGGTTCTGAAGGAGTGGGGCCGTGTCAATACCTTCTGATTGGTACATTCGGGCTCCGATCGCGATCGACCTGGAGTTTTCCCTCCGAGTCGAAGTCGACGCTGTGAGCGGGGAATCCCGGACGGGCTCGAGCTTGCTCTGACATCCTGTCGAACGGCCCGACCCGGTGGGCGAGGCCAAGAAGCTCGATAGCTGGCGGGTTCCCTCCATGGACTCGGTCGCTCATAGGGAGGCCCGCTCAGATGTTCAAAGCGACTTCAAGGTAGCTGTCGTCCCATGAGAACTGCGTCCCACAGTACTCTCACCGCGACGCCGCCTCAGGGGGCAGGCCTTCTCGCTACAGAGATCACTCCTCGTCAGGGGGCATCGCCGGGCGCTACCGAGCGGCCCCCACGGCTTCCGACTGACAGAGGACAGTGCGACATCAGCTCAGACACAACACCGTAATCCCATGATCGATGCCCCAATCCCGGCCACCTCGTCGCGGCCCCGTTGATTCGTCCTTCACAAGCCCGCCCGAGTGAAAGGCCGCCCGAGCACAAGCTCGCTGGACTACGGGCTTGCTGGCCGGTCCGGATGTGCCCCCTCCCCCATCAGCCGGTTCTGCTACAAAGCCCTAGATGATTGCCGAGCCACCTTCCAACCAAGCGGAACATACCCGGCTCACCAGAGATGCATATGACCAGCTGGCACCGGTGTGGGCCTCGACGACCGACGATGGGCCATTCAACGGGCTCCTTGAGCGTCCAGCTCTCCGCTCTTTGGTCCCTCGACCGCTTGCGGGAAAGGTCGTGCTCGACGCAGGTTGCGGATCAGGAGCACAGTGCGAATGGCTGCTGGACGAAGGCGCGGACGTCATTGGGATCGACCTCAGCCCGGCGATGGTAGAGGAGACAAAGCGGCGATGCGGCAAGAGGGCACACGTCTTCGTGGCCGACCTCGCCGAACCGCTACCCCTGGAGCCCGGGACAATTGACGGGATCACCTGCTCGTTGGCTCTCCACTACCTCAGGGATTGGGATGTGCCTTTGCACTCGTTTCGGGTTGCGCTTCGCTCGACTGGATGGCTTGTGCTCTCCCTCGACCACCCGTTCTGTCCTCCACTGCCATCCCAGGAGGGGGGCTACTTCGACACCGAATTGGTGACCGAGACCTGGGAAAAGGCCACCGTCAAAGCGACCCAGCACTTTTGGCGCCGACCCCTGACCGCCGTGGTCGAGGCATTTGCCGATGCCGGATTCGTCATCGATCGGCTCGGTGAGCCACAGCCGAGTCCCGACGCACTCAAGCGATACCCCCGCGATTTGGAAGTTGTCAAAGGTACGCCGGGCTTCATCGTGTATCGACTGCTGCCCAGATTGAACGGGGCGTAGTCCGCCAGATTGAACCCGGCGTGCCCACCGTCGGTCTACCTGTCCCATTACACCGGATCAGTGGGCTAATGCGACGGCTCCGTAACAGCGACGGGCCCAGTTCTCTCACCGATCTCCATGAGGACCGGACGAGTGAGGGGCTTTGATCTCTTGCTCGGGATATTGGCAAGGGCAAGGGCAAGGGCAAGGGCAAGGGCAAGGGCAAGGGCAAGGGCAAGGGCAAGGGCAAGGGCAAGGGCAACGGCAAGGAAATGTATCTGGCGACGGTCAGGGCCATTTGGCGGTCGCCGACACTCAAGGATGTCGTAGCCATCGTGCGATCAGAGTGTCCCCGACGTCGGTACGGCGGTAATCGCGTCCGAATGAACTGCACCGCCCAGTTTCGTGGTGTGGAGGTGTGCACCCGTCCCGGGCGCGACGAAGCGCCGCATGACTTCGTGTTCGACTGCGCCGGGCCTAATCGACCGACGTGATTCCGGGGCGACCCGCCGCCCCGTCAGGCCGCACTCGGGGGTGGCCGCTGGCGCTGGGTCGGGCGCTGGGTCGGGCGCTGCGGCGGGCGCTGGCCCTGGGTCGGGTGCTCTTGCTGGTTGCGCAGGCGGTTGTGGAACCCGCAGAGCAGCCGGCCGTTCTCCTGGGTGGTCTCACCGCCCTCGGCGTAGGTCTGAATGTGATCGATTTGGCAGTTCTCGGCGGGCTCGTAGCAGTGCGGGTGGGTGCAGATGCGGTCGCGTAGTTCAATGGCCCGTCTCGTCCCGCCGGTGAAGAGGCGGGCCCGCACGCTGACGTCGATCCTGTTGCCCAAAGAGAAGATGGCCCGCTCGAAGTAGGCCGCGTCCATCCAGGGTGTGAGGGCCGAGGGGGCGAGCACCGTCCCGTTCTCGAGCTCGCAGATGCGCCCGTGCAGGGTCTCGTAGCCGACGAAGACCGAGAAGAGCGGGGCGGGGCGGATGCCGTCGGCGGGGGCGCTCGCACTGCGCGTGGCCATCTCCACCAGGGCGTCGGCCCGGCGCTGGCCCGAGGTGCGGGCCAGCTCGTCGGCCCGGGGTGTCCTTCCCAGGCGTTCTTTGGCCTCGGCGCAGTCGGCCTCGAAGAGGTCGTGCTCCAATCGGTTGAGCTCGTTGACCACGATGGATCCGGAGACCGGGTCGAGCGTCATCTGGCCCAACCACATTCCGCTGAAACTCGACTCTAGAAAGACGTTGCGAGACGCCTTGCGCTCCTCGTCGGAGGCATCGGCCCCATCGGGGTCGGCCAGCTGCTTCCAATACGACAGGGCCCGGTAGAAGTCCTCGAAGCCCATCTGGGCGGCCTGGTCGACGAGCATCGCCTCGTCGCGGGCCATGGAGGACTCGGTGCGGTGGCGCCGGGCCGAGGCGATGGCCCGGGCCTGGTCGACCCCGATAGCCCCGTCACGCCACGCCTGGGCGGTCTCAGGTAGGTGGCGCAGGTCCCGCCCGAGACGCACCCGGCGCTTGGCGGCGGCGCGCGGGGACCCGACAACGCGTGGCGATCCACGCCGAGGCCGTCTTGGCCCCATCCGCCGCCCACTGATCCCCGGCCTCGAAGACCGCCGTCGATTCGGTCACGAAGGACTCGAGGCGTGACTGCAAACGGTGCAGTTCCTCAATCGACGCGCCGTCGCCGTAGTTGTCAGCACCCGACGCCACCAGTGCATCGAGCGCATCTGCGAAGTTTTCCAACTCCATGCATCGATGGAAGCACGCGGTTGTCACACATTCATCGTCCGAAATGAGCGCAAATTGCACTGACATTTCGTACACGCGGGCGACCGTTCTTCAGGGGGGCGCTTTCTCAAATTGGTGGGCGGTGGGCGGTGGGCGGTGGGCGGTGGGCGGTGGGCGGTGGGCGCGGTGCCGGCGGTGCCCGCCGGAACCGTTCCGGCAGTACCGGCGCGGCCGCCAAGAGAAAGGAAAAACTAAGCGCCGCCGGCGAGCAGCGGTACCGGCCGGGCCAGGCTCCAGCTGAACGTGTCCTCGATGTCGGCCAGCGCCAACGGCTCGGCCAGGTCGGCGACGGTCGGTCCGACGCGGTCGGCCACGGACTGGAGCAGGTCGTCGTCGAAGCCCCAGAGGTCGACGGCGTTGGCGCCGAGGATGCGGCGGAGGTCGTCCTCGGGCAGGCCGCCGAAGATGTAGCGGAGGGTCTCACGGTGCACGGGGGCGGCGCCCTCGAGGTGGGGGTAGTCCGCCCCCCACATGAGCTTTTCGATGCCGATCTCGTGGCGCATCTCGGCCTCGTAGCGCTTCATGAGCGAGCCGCCCATCCAGACGTGCTTCTCGAAGTAGTCCCGGGGCCGCATCTTGAGGTAGGAGCGCACCGGGGCGCCGCCGTGGGTGTCGAAGAACGACTCCATGTCCCGGATGAGGGAGGGCAGCCACTGCACGCCGTTCTCGGTGACGACGACCTTGAGATCGGGGTGGCGGTCGAACACGCCGCCGAAGATCATGAACCACAACGGCCGGCGGGTGAAGACGAAAACCTCGTAGAGGCCGAGCATGCCCCCGTGCTCGGCGTCGTAGAGGAACTTGGTGTCGGTGGCCGAGCCGGAGGCGCCGGTGTGCAGGTTGACGACCATGCCGTGCTCCTCGCACGCGCTCCAGAAGGGCTCGTAATAGTCGTCGGCGTAGCCGGGCAGCTTCGAGGTGACCGACATGGCGGGCAGCATCACGCCGCCGAAGATGCCGTTGTCGCGCGCCCAGACGACCTCCTCGACGGCGCGGTCCATGTCGTGGAAGTCGATCGGCATGCAGCCGGCGCGGCGGCCCGGGGCGGCGGCGCAGAAGTCGGCCAGCCAGCGCACGTAGCCGTGCAGCGCGGGCCACACGACCTCGAGCCCCTTGTCGGTCGTCGCGCCCAGGTACATGGCCGGGCTGAGTCCGCCCGCCAGAATTGGTCCCGGCAGGGTGACCTCGGCATGGATCCCCTGCTCCTCGAGCACGGCGAGCCGGCGCCCGTCCCCGTCGCCCGGCACCACCCAGTCGGTGCCGTAGTGGGCCAGCCAGCCCTTGGCGGCCTCGATGTCGACGCCCATGCCCGCCAGGCGGCGGGCCGCGGTGGCCCGCACGGAATCCGACTCGTCCACCTCGCCGGGATCGAAGCCGCCGAACATGGAGATGGCGAGGTTCGACATGTCGCCGAAGCCGGCCACGGCCTCGCGTTGCGCCGGGTCCACGTAGGACAGGAAGTGCTCGAGGCTGTCCGGTGAGGCGTGCGTGTCGGCCGACACCACCACATAGTTACGGCCCTGCGCGGCCGTGGCCGCTCCCTCACCCATGCAACGCCCTCCCTGGACACGGACACCGGACAGAGGACGCCCGCCACGGACGTCCTGGTCAGTGCACGAGCACACTACCGCCGGCACCGTCTGTCGGGAGGCGGGCCGCGCCGCCGGTAGTTTCTGCGGACAAGATGCACACATCCTCCACCCTCGTCCTGGTCCTGGCGGTGTTCGCCGCCAGCCTGGTGGAGATGGTCGAGGCGCTGACCATCGTGGTGGCGGCCGGCGTGAGCCGGGGCTGGCGCTCGGCCCTGGAGGGCGCCGCGGCGGCGGCCCTCGTCCTCGGGGTCCTCGTCGTCGTTGTGGGCGTGCCGCTCATCCGCTACATCCCGCTCGACGCGCTGCGGGTGGTCGTGGGGGCCCTCCTGTTGGTGCTGGGCCTCTCGTGGTTGCGCAAGGCGATCTTGCGGGCGAGCGGCCACAAGGACCTGCACGACGAGGACAAGATCTACGCCGAGACGGTGGCCGATCTCAACGCCGGGGACGGGTCGGCGGCAACCACGCACGATCGGGCGGCGGGGCCCAAAGGCCGCGACAGCGTCGGCTTCGCGGTGGCCTTCAAGGGCGTCTTCCTCGAGGGCACCGAGGTGGTGCTCATCGTCATCAGCCTCGGCGCCGCGCAGCATCGGCTCGGCCTGGCCGCGCTGGCGGCGGCCGCGGCGGCGGTTCTCGTGACAGTCGTCGGGCTCGTGGTGGCGCGCCAGCTCAGCGAGGTCCCGGAAAACACCATCAAGACGTTCGTCGGCGTCATGTTGACCAGCTTCGGCGTCTTCTGGGTCGGCGAGGGGGCGGGGGTGCACTGGCCCGGCGACGACCTGGCCATCCCCGTGCTGGTCGGGTTCTTCGTCGTCGTCTACTTCGCCTTCACTGCGTACATGCGAACCAAGCTGCCGGCACCGGTCACGGAGAAGTCGACGCCGTGACGATCGTGGGGCGGGCGGTCCGGGCCTTCGGCCGCTTCTGGTGGGACTTCCTCGTCGGTGACACGCCCGAGCTGGCGGTGGCGACCGGTGCCATCGTGGGGTTGGCCTTCCTGCTGGCGGGTCCCCGGCTGGTGGGCGCGATCCTGCTGCCGCTGGTGGCTGCCGCGTTCCTGTTCCTCAGCACGTATCGAGGACGGAGGCGGGCACCGGGCCCGTAACGATCCGCGTCGATGGACGGACGGCGGCGACCGACGGGAAGTCGCACCGGCACCCCCGCTGGATACCCGGGTCTGGGCAAGGTGCGCGACGGTACTGTTGCGTGTCGCCGGACCGAAAAGGAGGACCCTGTGGCGAGTTACGTCCTCATTCACGGCGCCGGCGGAGACTCGTGGTACTGGCACCTCGTCGGGCCACGGCTCGCCGCGCTGGGTCACGACGTGTTTGCCGTCGACCTGCCCTGCGATGACGACCGGTCCGGCTTGTCGGAGTACGCCGACTGCGTGGTCGATGCCGCTGCCGCTGCCGGCGCCGGAGGGGAGGTGATCGTGGTCGCCCAGTCACTGGGTGGATTCACCGCCCCGCTGGTCTGCGACCGGCTGGACGTGTCCCTGATCGTCCTCGTAGCGGCCATGGTGCCCCGAGCGGGCGAATCGCCCGGCGAATGGTGGTCGAACACCGGCCACGTCTTTCCGGAGCCCTTCGACCCGGAAGATGTCTTCGCCCACGACCTCCCCCCGGACCTGGCGGCGGAACTGGCGACGAGGGTCCGCCGCCAGTCCGACACGCCGTTCGCAGAGCCGTGGCCATTGGAGTCATGGCCTGCCGTCCCCACGAGATTCCTCCTCTGCCGGGACGACCGATTTTTCCCCGCCCCCTTCCTTCGACGGGTGGTCCGTGAGCGGCTCGGCATCGCGCCCGACGAGATGAGCGGCGGCCATCTGCCGGCTCTGGCCCGACCGGCGGAGCTCGTGGATTGGCTGGAGCGCTACCGGACGGAGGCTCGCAACCGTTAGAGCTCGGCCGGGCCGGCTCGACGGTGTCGCCGCCGACGGCACCGCTGAGGTTCAGACGGACTGAGGTTCATGCGA
>CAVTPE010000021.1:0-94012 GCA_963736515.1 uncultured Acidimicrobiaceae bacterium
CCAAGGTCGCATTCGCGCACCGAGCGTAGTGACGTGACATCGAACCCGTCGCGGAGACAAGGTCACAATCGGGCCGTGCCTGCGCCGCCGCAACTACCACCACACCGACCGGGCGAGAACTATTCCATAACGTTTCGACTTGGTTCGGCACAATTCCCTAGTGACGAATGTGGGTCCGAGATCTGCCGGAGGGTGCATTCGAGTTTCCGTCGACTGCCCGGATCATGCCCACACCTAAAGTACGTGGCCCTCATGGGTTCCCTGATACAGCACGAGAGCTGCGATACCACCAGGACGGTGAGTCACTGCGAGCTGGGGTCGCTCAGCGCCCTCGAGCCCGTCCGGTGATAGGCCTGCCACAGCCAGTTCCGCCAACTCGTCGAGAGTTCCCCGTGCGTCGCCGATCTGTGCGGGTAGTCAGATGGGGCCCAGTCCAAGTCGTCGTAGCCGGGTGCATTGGCAACGGCAGCAGTAGCACCTCCGATCCCGACGGCTGGAATCAGTTCGCATTCGAGCCGATCGGCGAGAAGGTGCGACGAGCCTGGACTCGTAGATCAGCCGACGCAGGTCCTGTCCAGCGACCCGATCGAAGCTGAAGCTTGCTCAGACTCGCCGAGGCGGCTCGGCACGGTGGGATGCAAGGACGAGGTGTGGCCGAAGTTACTTCGCACCAACGCACTGGCATTCTGGGGGAATTCTCATTACGACAACTGTCGACCACCGCGTCTTCGATGCGGACGACCACTATTAGAAGCACCCGGCACATCGACCCGACGATGGCGGCGAGGAACGAGCCGACCCGGATCCATTTGGCCTCGCCTTCGGGTTGGGAACACGAGGGGGGTCATGCATGGTCCATCATCCGACAATAGTTATGCCGACGTCACACCGAATCTCATCGCACAGTCTGGCAAGTGAACGCCTGGTCTTCACCGTTGGGGAAGCCGCGGAGTTGCTGGGAATCTCGAGGGCCTTCGCCTACGAACTCGTCGCCCGCGGCGAACTCCCGGTCATTCGTCTGGGTCGGCGCATCGTGGTCCCCAAAGCCGCCCTGCTGGCCATGGTGGGTCTCGACTCGGCCGGCTGAGGAGGGACGACTCGGGTCCGAGCAGCGGCATCTTGGCGTTTGCTTAGAGCTCGACTTCTCGGACAACTTCGATCTGCGCTTCCCAGGTGGGATGTGCCTCTTTGACGTGAGCGTTGTGGCCGATAGCTGCCGCACGCTCGGCCGCAGCCAGCGCACGCGTGCGTTGGCTCATCTGCTCGGCGCTTGCGACGTGGCCCTTGCCTTCGATGTTGGCAGAGTCGGTGATATGCCAACGGTCCCGGTAGGCCGCCACGGTGGAGATCTCGCGCCGCCAGCGTGACCGAGCAGCCCGATTCTGTGGCACCGGCCCGAGGCGGATCACCCAGTCAAGCGAGTCCACAATTGCCTGCTCGGCCAGCGCACGGGCCCGCTCTTCCATGGCCACCTCGCGATCGGCCAGACCCTTGGCCATGTCGGGATCGGTGACACCTTGTGCTTTGGGAATCAGCCCGGCGATCAGGTTCTGTCCCAATCGCCGCCGCCCACCGGCCGCTCGGACCCAGCGGTCCACCCGTGCGTGGAGCACCGCGGCCTCGTCACCCGCATCGGCCAGAGAACGACCGGCCACCAAACGGGGAAAGGCGGCCTCGACGTCGAGACCGCGGGCTTCGCCTTGGCGCAGTGCTGCCTGGAGCGGGCCATACGCCTCGCTGGCCCGGACCGATGCGAGCTCACTCTCGCTCAACCCGGACCTGGCAACCAACGCGTCCCAGCGCTCTGCTTGGGCTAGGGCAGCCAGCGTCACGTACTCGGCTGCTAAGCGCTCCATGCTCTCCGCCTCGTGGAGTTGGCGGCGGATCACTTCGTGCGCCGCCACATCGCCCCCCTCGTTGCGAAGCACCCCGAGCAGTAGCTCTTTGGCGGTCATCGGCTCGCCGGCGTCGTTGTGGGAGGTCTGGGGATCGGGGTCGTAGAAAGTGTCGACGTAGAACGTGTTGGACTCGCTGCCCCTGGTTCCCGAGACGTAGAGCACCTCTCGGGTGGTCGTCGGCGACACCAGGGCATGCGTGGTGTCCACCGTCTTGCCCTGGACTCGATGAGCGGTTGTCGCGTAGGCCAGCTCGACGTGCTCGCCGACATAGTCGCCCGGCAAGACCACCACACCCACGCCTTTGGCGCGCTGGAGCGTCATGGATCCATCGGCGTGCGTGGCGAGGACGGTCCACTGGTCGCCATTGCGAACCCAGCGTCGTCCGGTGGCCACGCGACGGTTGTTCTGGCGGGTCACCACGTGGTCCCCGACGCCTGCCGTTGCGCCTTCGGCAATGGCAACGCCGAGGCCTGTGACCTGACCGGCGGCCACCCGATCGGCCCGCGCCCGGGCGTTGAGCTCGTCCACGCTGGTCTGGTCGCCGGCGATCATGAGGCTGGTGTGTCCCGCCTCGGTGTCCGCCTTCCAACCCGCGTAGAGGGCATCGAGCATCTGATCCCGGTCGCCCGAAGTGATGCGCTCATGATCTTCGTAGGCATCGATGGCGGCGGGGGAGCCCTCTCGGAGTGCGACACTGGCCGCCTTCTCCCAGTCGTGGTGGAACCGCCGCACATCGCTGAGTTCGCTGATCAGAGCGCCGCGGTCTCGGACCAAGGCGGCGAACATCCCTCCGGCTTCGACCGCACCCAACTGGGCGTGGTCGCCAACCAGGAGCACCTTGGCGCCAGCCTGGGTCGCCGCGCTCACCAGTTCGTCGAGGGCGAAGGTCCCGGCCAGACTGGCTTCTTCGACGATGACGAGCTGCTTCCTCCTGAGTTTCCAAGGTGCCAGTTCTTGCTCCGCCACGGCGATCCGCTGGTGGCGTCGCGAGCCCGCGTCAGTTGACATGGCATTGGCCCCCACTTCTGAGCGGAGCTGCTTCAGGGTGGTCAGCCGCTCGGCCTCCCGGCGGTGCTCGTAGAGCCATTTCGCCGTGTTCTCCGTCTCGATGCCGAGTTCCGCGGCCAGTACTTCGGCCGCAGTGGCAGAAGGGGCCAGCCCGCGCACCGAACCTGGTCCATAGGCGGTTTCCCAGACAGAACGCAGCTTGGCCATCGTGGTGGATTTGCCCGTTCCCGCCGGGCCGACCAACAGGTCGAGTGAGCGACCCGAGGTGGCAATCTGGCGTATCGCGCGCGCCTGGTCGGTGCTGAGCGAATGCTCGCGGCCGCGCAGTGGCGAGACCGTGAGCATGGCGAGAACGTCTGGCGTCACGGTTGGTCCATGCAATGCTTGTCCAGCTGTGAGCAGTCGGGCTTCGGCTTCCAACAGGGTGGCGGTCGTGTAGATGTGGGGGCCCTTGGGCCGCAATCGGCTGCTCCCATCGGCCCGACGTAGTCGCTCGGGGGTGTGGTGCAGCTCGGGGGCCGAGACGACCAATGACTGCTCGAGGGCGAGGTCTGCGGTGCGCTCGACCACGGCGATCCTGGCATCCGGAGAGGCGAAACGGACCCCGTGGAATTGGCGGTGCACCTCGGCCACGACGTTGGCCCGGCTGTAGGTGGCGCGGCGCTCGGCGACGTTGCGGACCGCCACGCGGGCGGCGTCGACCAGGATTTCCTCGGCCAGATCGGTGGCGCAAAGGAGCGGCAAGTCGTTGCGATCGGCGAGCTCAGCCACCCATGCGCATTGGTCATCTCCGATGTAGGGCGCGGCCCGCCCTCGCCACCCAGTCGTCAACTCGTGGAGACTGTGCTGCTCCTTGGCGGCGCGGGTCTCGAGGGTCGCTCGTTGGCGCAACTTTATGACCTCGGTCGTGCTTGGTTGGCGTCCATGGGCGGCGGCATACTCGTTGATTAGCACCGTCTTGCGTGCTTCGATGCTGGCGGCTCGCTGGGAAAATTCAGCCATCAGGGCCTCGGGGACCCCGTTCACCTCGTAGCGAAGTCGGTCCGAGTGGCGGCGCGACCGGCCGTCCCAGCCCCAGCCGAAGGCCCCGGTCAACAAGTCAGAGAGCACGCCCTGGTGCAACTCGGAGAGGGCAACCACGTTCTTGAACAAGCCCCTCGAATCGAGCGTTCGCCACACGCCGTCGGAGACCGATCGGGCCCGGTTAGCTACCACGACGTGGTCGTGGAGCTGGGGGTCCCCGGCCCGAGAATCCCAGTGGGTGAAGGCGGTCGCCACCACGCCCTCGATGTCCTCTTCGACTACACCGGCTTTGCCCGAACGGGAGTGGAAGACCTCGCGTTCGGCGTAGGTGAGAACGATCTCGATGGCCTGGCGGTGGCAGGCATAGATCGCCGCTTTGGTATCCGCGTCGGCCAATGCCCAGGCCACGGAGACCGACTTGGACGGTGAAAAGGTCAGGTCGAAGCCGGCCACCGGCGCACGCCGCGGTCCCCCTCGAGCAGGTTCGGAAGCTTCGATGCAGGTCCTCTGTCCCTCATGGCCCGCTACGTCGACGCGTGGTGCAACGGCCTCTAACCGCCCCGCTGGCTGGGTGCCCAGCGAGAGGGGCGCACCAATCGGTGGGCGACCCAAGCTCTCGCCGGTCATCGGATCGGCGCACATGCCGAGCAGATTGAAGAGGTGTTCCTCGCTGACAATCGATCCCTTTTCCACCCCCCGACCGTCGTCAAGGGCGGCCAGGCCTGCGCCGAGAAACACTCCAGGTGGGGTACCCGATTGGGCGTAGTAGTCGGTCAGACTCGTGGATTGAGCCCGGACCCCGTCGCCCGACGCCACGGACTCCATCAGGTACCGATACCCTGCGCCCAAGCTCATCCGGCGTACCGAGATCACGTCCTACCTCCGTCGCCGGGACGACCCTCGTCCCTTGGTTCCATCGGGACCGCTGACCACAATCGACCCCCGGACGGGCCTCGGGTGCCAGACGTGTGAAGCAAAATTGATGTGTTTGATGGACGGCCAATAGGTAGTGGTCTTGCTCGGGAGCTACGGAGGGGGATGTGGGTAGGAAGGGCGCGGTTGTAAATGGGGCGAAATGACGTTCTGCGGATTCGCAGAAGTTCGGGTTGCGTGACTCTTCGACGGCGACATGTCAGACCTCCAGGGTGCGGATTCCGAAAGCGCGTGGAGACGCGCAACAACCCCGGCTGAGCCGGGGCTGTTGCCTGGTGTTGCCTTTCTCGCTGTCAGGCGCCGTATGCTCAGAACGAAGCTGCCTCGGTGTCGCTTGACTCGGGCACCTCCTCGGCGCCTTGACGGCGGGTCCGCTGCGCGTCTGCGGTGGCGAAGCGCAGGGATGGGCCGATCTCGTCGGCCACAATTTCGACCTTGGAACGGTGCTCACCGTCGTCGGTCTCCCAGGTGCGCTGCTCGATGCGGCCTGTGACCACCACGCGCATCCCCTTGGAGAGGCTGAGCGCCACGTTCTCGGCCAGGTCACGCCAGCACACAACGTCGAAGAAGGACGTCGTCTCCTGCCATTCCTGGGTGGTCCGGTCCTGCCAGCGCCGGTTGACGGCCACGCCGAGCTGGGTCGTGGCCTGACCCTCTCTGGTGTAGCGGATTTCGGGTTCCCGAGTCAGGTTCCCAGTGATGGTGGTCGAGTTGCTCATGGTGTCTTGCTCCTTATGCTCTTGGCTTCGTTCCTTGCGAACGACGCCGCTGCGTCGTTCGATGAACGGCGACTCCCGCCGGCAGCGAAGCGGGGTCAAGTTCCGGAGAGGGCAGCCCTTGGGCCGAGCAAGAAGTTCTGGCGGGTTCGCCCGCAGGGCGAACTTCAACGATCGCGAAGCCGCCAGAAGTTCTTGTGAGCCGAGCCGTGGACTTGACGCCGTGAAGCTCCGGTGGTCTGAGGGGTTTCGGCTGCCGGCTCGTCCTGAACTGAGTGGACATCCCGGGCCTTTCTTCTTTGGCGCTTCACTCGAGGTGACCCAGGTGTGATCGTTAGTCTCAGGGCATGCGAATTGTGCTTATCGGCAATACCGGTCGCATCGGCACCCCGGTGAACGCCAAGGCCGTGAGCGGCGCATAGGCCCGCGACACGAGGCGCCGGTCCCGTCGGATCTGGCCGGCCGGCGGCCTCATGGCGCCAGAGGCGATGCTCCCAGAGCTGCGGGCCGGGCTCTGGGCGGGCTCATCCGGAGGCATCGGTGGGTCGATTTAGCGAGCTCAGCCCCGAAATGTCACTCTCGGCTATTAACCTGCGCGTCCCATTCGCTTGCGCCGGTTTCATGCCGCTTCCCGCACCTGAGTAGGCGCGTCGAAGTCTCCGTGCACTCCTTTGGCATATTTAGCGTGGGTCACGCCCCAACGCCGTCACGACGCGGTCGCTCGAGACGTAGTTTTTGCAGCCCCTGTTCTTGCACGCGACGTCGGTTAGGCGTATCGCGGGCTGAGTCATCTCCTCAGTGGTGATGCCGGTGTACTCAAGAAGGGCATCCTCGCCGCAAAGTGGGCAATGGCCAATTGTTTGACTCATGGACCCAGGATGGCCGCCGGTGCCCCTCCGAATGAGGGATGGGGGCCGTTCGGGTGTCCCCAGGGGATAGACGTACTCGGTGGTGTCCAACGTCAACTGCAACCCCACGCCGACGTTGGAGCGAGGGCGTCCAACTGCTTAGCCCCCTTGGATTCTGCGGAGGCGCCCACCGATCCGGCGGCCAATGTGGAGTCCATGCCGGCCCGGGACGGCGCGCATTCGACCGAGTCGCTATCGACAGTCGGTGCACTCGGTTGCGTCCCTGAGTCACGTCTGCCGGTTCGGCGTCGGACTGCTTGACTGCACATTTATCGAGGCGGTTGCAACGTGAGTCAGCGGCCTTGAGGACATGGCTACTGAACTGGTCGCGAGTGCCTGCGTCCCCTGCGACCTACCACAGGAGGCCAGGAAGAGGACAGGGGGATCCAGGAACACCGCGGCGGCGCGTTGAATCCTCATCGGAGTCTGGTCATTGGCCCTTCCCGTGCACGACGCGACCGAGGTGCTCGGCGGCGCGCTTGTCCGATGAAGCGCGCGACTTCGAATAGTGGCGCGTGAGCACCTGGGGCCCATGTCCTTGCCGTTGTGCCACCACGCTGACATTGAATCCGGCATCCAGCAGCTCCGAGGATGTGAACTTGCGGAGGGCGAGGATCGAACCGTCGAAGTCGAGGTCGCCATGGCCTGACGTCTGGCTGTGTTCGCGCCGTTCGGCTGCCGCCACGGCAACACTCGCCCATCGCTCGCTGCGACCTAACGCGACACCGATCTCTCTATAGGACAAACCGCCGCCTGGCAGTGGTCCAGTTTTCCCGGCTGGCCGAGCGGGGGGAGTGGACCGCCGTAACCGTAGGGCCTCGTCTTCAAGGACGACCACGTCTGGGTCCTTGTCCTCGATCCCCAAGTAGCCCTTCAACACGGCGACTCGCTTCGTGAGGTAGTCCGGCGGCATGGGTGTCGAACAATCTTGCGTAAGGCTGAAGAGGAAGGAGTCTGCGGCGAGCTCGACTCCTGCGGCAGCGGCCCCCTCCTTCATCTGGTTGTAGTGGCGCTTGAGCATGGCCGTTGTTTCGGAGTCGATGTGGAATGTCCTGCTCCGGCGTGTCTTCGTCGTTTTGATCTTGCCTGAGGAGGTGACGGCCGAAGCAATCGTGATTTGGTTCTTTCGCCATGCCACAGCGGACACGGGGATGCCGACAAGCTCACCCCGTCGGAGTCCTGTTACGGCTCCGAGAACCAGAAGCGGAGCGATATCGGGAGTGACCTCGACCGCGGTCGACAGCAGAATGGACAGTTCCTCGACCTCCGGCGGCGTCCGCTCTTCAGAGCGATACGTGCTTGTCGGCAGCTGGAATTCGGCCATGGGGTTGCGCGTCGTCATTCCTCGTCGTTTGGCCCACCGGAAGAACGGTGCGTAGAGGCTCTTGGCCTGATTAAGGCGAGAAGCGCTCAAACCGGCTCGGCGCATCGTGCCGAACAACCGGTCCATGGTGGCGCTTTCGATCCGTTTGACCTGCTGAGCTCCGATGGTGGGGGAGAACCACCGTTCATGGATGTAGCGATAGTCGTTGATGGTCTTCTCCGCTCGACCCTTCTCGACTGCGAGGTACTCATCCAGAAAGCGATCGACTGCCTGGTCGACTGTGAGGTCCCGTAGATCCTGAGTTTCTGGGAGGTGCGAACCGGTCATTTCATCGACGAATTCCCCCAGGAGAGCAGCCGCGGCGGACTCGCTCTTCGCTGTGATGGTGCGGGTGAGCGATCGAGGCCGGCCGTCATCCCAGCGGCCGATGGTCACTCGGAGTTCCCATGTCCCGGGTCGAACGATCCGCATCGAGCCAGCTCCCTTGCGCGCCCGCCCCCGGCTCGGTGGGCTGTCTGCAGGGGCGCCCTCCAGACTGAGGTGATCCATGCGCACGCAGGCGGGACTCAAGGGGCACGTGACTACTCGTTGTTTGGGCGACAAGGGGCCATGGGCCAGTTCCCAAGCCACGCGGTGCGCGGTCGCCACCGTATTGCCGACCTTGATCCGGCCAGTTCCACGATCGGAATTGCGGCTGCCCAGCCAGAGGTGGTGCTCGCCCGTGCGGTCGACCAGCCGGTCAAATCGCGTCGCTAAATCCTCGACCTTTCGGCCCACGGTTTAAGTGTATCGATAGGTGCATCGAAAGGTGGATCTGGGTCAATCCCCACTTGAGGAAACCCGATGCACTTAATCCCGAGTACTAGAGGCCCCTTGACCTGGACTTTCTCGTGCGCCCCTCGGGATTCGAACCCGAAACCTGCGGATTAAGAGTCCGTTGCTCTGCCGTTGAGCTAGAGGCGCACCGGAGAGTGTAGGCGAGGGGACCCCTGCCTTCGGGAGGCTGGCTCCCCCGACGGTGCCGCCCTCGCGTCGCCGACCCGAGGCCTAGCCACGGGCCGGCGACGCCCCAAGGGCAACCCCCAACGACGTTCTTCCCAGAAAACGGGGTGGCGTGAAGGTAGCACAGACCCCCCGAAGGCTGACAGCGGTGTCAGGTACACTCGCCTCGATCTGCCGGAGGCGTGGACCGGGATCGGAGAGGTGACCGGCGATGGCGGGGAGGGAGTGCGGTGGAGCTCGAGTTCACGGATGAACAGGAAGAGCTGCGATCCTCCGTCCGTTCGTTCCTCGAAAAGGAGTGCCCAGTCGATGTGGTGCGTGGCGTCGTCGAGACCGGTGAGGCGCCAGAGAAGCTCTGGGGCTCCATGGTCGCCCTCGATTGGCCCGCCCTGGCCATCCCCGAGGCGTACGGCGGCATCGGCCTGACCATCCTGGAGACCGCCGTGGTGGCCGAAGAGCTGGGTCGGGCCATCGCCCCCGGGCCGCTGCTCGCCACCGTCACCCAGTTCGCCCCCATGGTCCGTGAAGTCGGCACCCCCGAGCAGCAGCAGCGGTTCCTCCCGCAGGTCGCCTCCGGTGCGGTCACCGGGACCGTGGCGCTGGCCGACCACCCGCGGGGCTGGGCGTTGGACGACGTCACCATGACTGCGGAGCGGGCCGATGGCGGCTGGGTCCTCGACGGGACCAAGGTTGGTGTGCTCGCCGACGCGGGGACCACGGAAGTCGTCGTCATCGCCCGTGCGGGCGACAGCGTGGGAGCATTCGTGGTGCCCGCGACAGACGCGGGTCTGGCCGCCGTCCATTCGCTCGATGCGAGCCGACCCCTTGCCACCGTCACGCTCGACCGGGTCCTCGTCACCGACGACCGCGCCCTCGGCGAGCCCGGGAGCGCCATGTCCACACTCGGGATCTCCCGGGCGCTCCAGGAGGCGACGCTCGGGCTGGCGCTCGAGACCGTCGGCGCCTGCGACGTTCTCTTCCAGATGGTCCTGGCCTACGTGAAGGACCGCAGGCAGTTCGACGTCCCCATCGGCTCCTTCCAGGCCGTCAAGCACAAGATGAGCAACATGTTCCTCTCCATCGAGCGCGCCCGCGCCCTGTGCTACTTCGCCGTCGCCGCCATCGACGAGGACACGCCGACCCGGGCCACCGCCGTCTCCATGGCCAAGGCCGCCAGCGACGACTGCCAGCGGCTGGTGGGAGGCGAGTCGATCCAGACCCTCGGCGGCATCGGCTTCACGTGGGAGCACGACGGCCATCTCTTCATCAAGAGGGCTGCGACCGACGGAACCCTCTTCGGCGGCTCGGCCGAGCACTCCGTTGCCATCACCGCCACCCTGGGTCTCGTCCCCGAACGACGCACCGCAGACTGACGGGTGCGTCCCGGGGAATTCCTCATCGCCGCGCTCGACCTCGCGCCGCACCCCGAAGGCGGCTGGTACCGCCGCACCTGGGTGGCCGACGCCGAGGAGGGAACACGTCCGGCGGGAAGCGCCATCTACTACC
Organism: uncultured Acidimicrobiaceae bacterium; assembly: GCA_963736515.1. Classification (GTDB taxonomy): domain Bacteria; phylum Actinomycetota; class Acidimicrobiia; order Acidimicrobiales; family RAAP-2; genus Bog-473. Next base: position 10,319 of record CAVTPE010000021.1, read on the forward strand.
TCCTCCTGGAAGGCGAGTCCTCCGCGCCACACCGTGTCGACGCCACCGAGCTGTGGCACTTCTACGACGGCGACCCGCTCGAGCTACGCCGCGAGTGGCCCGACGGGCGGCAAGACGTTCAGGTCGTCGGGCCCGACGTGGCGTCCGGTCACGTGCCCCAGGTGGTGGTCGGCGCCGGTGTCTGGCAGTCGGCCCGCCCGCTCGGGCGCTACGCCCTCGTCGGCGCCACGGTGACGCCGGCCTTCACCTTCGAGGGGTTCGAGCTCCGTCAGGACTCCGCCGGCTCCGGTTGAGCGATGAGCCCCCGGTCCGCCGCTGAGGGCAGCCGGACCCGCTCGGGCAGATGCAGCGCCAACAACTGTTGCGTGACGTCGGCCGGGATCGAGCGCGCCGTCGCCAGTGAGAGGACGATCATCGTCAGGAAGGCGAGCGGCACCGTCCAGATCGCCGGCTCGCTCAGTAGGACTGCGGGCCACCCCGAGGTGCCGACCCCCACAATGGTGAGCAGCACCGCGACGGACGAGGCCAGGCCACCGAGGAGGAGGCCGCCGATGGCGCCGACCCAGGTGAAGCGGCGCCACCAGATCCCCAGGAGCAGGAGGGGGCAGAACGTCGAGGCGGCGATGGCGAATGCCCACCCGACGAGCACGTTGATCGCGATGTTGAGCACGGCGAGACCCAGCGCCGTCATGACGATGCCGATGGCGATGGCCGAGAAGCGGAATGCCCTGACGCCGCCCCCCATGATGTCGTGGGAGAGCGCGCCGGACATGCTGATGAGCAGCCCGGACGAGGTCGAGAGGAACGCGGCGAAGGCCCCGGCGGCAACCAGCGCTCCGAGGATCACACCGAGGCTGCCGGCGGCCATGATGCGGGGCAGCACGAGCACCACCGAATCGGTCTGGCCCGAGGTGTAGAGACCGGGAGCCTCCATCCGACCCAGCACGGCGAACACCGCCGGAAAGACGTAGAAGCATCCGAGGAGCAGCAGCACGAAGGCGGTGGTCCGGCGGGCCGCCTGGCCGTCGCGGTTGGTATAGAAGCGGACCAGTATGTGCGGGAGACCCATGGCCCCCAGAACCGTGGCCAGGAGGACGCCGTAGGTCGCCGCCAGCGCGTGGTCGGGCCGTCCGCCCAGCTGGAGGAGCGGGGAGGTCCACGCCGCCCCGCTCATGACCGGAGTGGTGTCCACGTGTGGCGCCCGTGAACCCGCCGGGAACGTGAGCGACGCGCCGGACTCAACGGTGTGCCTGCCCTTCGTCAGCTCCAGCGGCCCGTGGCGCGACTCCCCGTCGACGTTGCCGGATGCCGTGACCTCCACCACCGTGGTCACGCTGATCACCTCGGACTGGGGGAACTGCACGGTGGTGTGGTGCGCGAAGGTGGGTGGCGCCGAGCCGCTCACTGTCGCGACCGGCGGGTGCTGGACGAAGGCCAGGAGGACCAGCGCCGGCACCGCGATGGCGACGATCTTGAGCCAGTACTGGAACGCCTGCACGAAGGTGATGCCCTTCATGCCGCCGCTGGCGATACCGAGGGTCACGATCGCGCCGAGCACGACCACGCCGATCCACTCCGGTCCGCCCACGGCGACCTGCAACGTGACACCCGCCCCCTTCAGCTGGGGAAGCAGGTAGAAACCGCAGATCAGCATCACGGTGGCCGTGGCCGCGCGCCGCAGCGCGGGCGAGCCGAGTCGGCCTTCGGCGAAGTCGGGAATGGTGTAGGCACCGAAGCGGCGGAGCGGCGCGGCCACCGCTGCCAGTAGGACGAGGTAGCCGGCCGCGTAGCCGACGGCGTACCAGAGCGCCCCGAGGCCCTCGAGCACGGCCAGCCCGGCCACCCCGAGGAAGGACGCCGCGGACAGGTATTCCCCGGAGATGGCGGACGCATTGAGCGGGGCCGGCACCTGTCGGGCCGCCACCAGGAAGTCGGCCGGGGTGCGCGCGACCCGCACGCCCCGCGCGCCGATGATCGCGGTCACGGCCGTCACCGCGACGATGGCGATGATCGACGCCGGCTCTGTCATTGCTCCTTGAGCAGCTCGACGAATTGCTGCTCCAGTCGTTCCGCCCGGCGCACGTACCAGTACCCGAGGAGGACCAACGGAGGGTAGATCCCGCCGCCCAGCACGAGCAGGGTCAGCGGCAGTCCGAAGAGCTGGGCCGTGGCCAACCACGGGAAGATCGCCGTGAGGAGTGGATAGAGGGCCAGGAGGGCAAGAGCCGGCAGGAGCACGGTGACGCAGGCACCGCCCTGCGCCCGCATCAGCGACGCCAGCAGTTCCCTGCCGTAGGCGTCGGGTTCGTACAGGTCGTCGAGTGCGGGCGACGGGGCGCGTCCTCCCGGTCGCCGCGCCTGGCTGCGCACGACCTGACGTGTCGGGATCTGCTCCGTCGTCATGAGGCCGGCGACCGTCGCGCGTGCCGCACGAGCCTGTCCCGGAGCTCCTTTGAATGCCGGCGGCTCACTGGGAGTTCGAACGTGCCGACGCCGACGACGGTGTGCGCCTGGGACGTCCGGATCTCCCGTATATCGCGGAGCGACACGAGGTAGCTGCGGTGGATCCGGGCGAATCCATGGTCGCGCCACTGCTCCTCGAGCATCGACATGGGGAGCCGGACCAGGTGCTGGGCTCCGTCGCGCAGATGAAGGCGCACGTAGTCACCCGATGACTCCACCCACGACACCTCGTCCCGGGCGACCATCCTCGTGAGGGTGCCGATCTCCACCGGAATGGTCTCGAGCGCGGCATCGTCCGTGTGGTCCTCCTGGCGCGGCAGGGCCACCCGGTTCAGCGCCGTCACCAGCCGCTCCTGCGTCACCGGTTTGAGGAGGTAGCCGGACCCGCCCACGTCGAAGGCTGCGAGTGCGTGTTCCTCGTGGGCCGTCACGAAGACGATCGCGGGTGGGTGTGAGAACTGCGCCACCACTCGTGCGAGTTCGAGCCCGTCGATCCCCGGCATGGCGATGTCGAGGAGGAGGACGTCGAAGCGCTCGTGATGGAGGTGGTGGAGCGCGTCGGTCGCCGAGCTGACGGCCCGGACATGGGATGCCATGGCGGAGTTCTTGAGCAGATAGACCATCTCGTCGAGCGCGGGGCTCTCGTCGTCGACGGCCAGGACGCTCAAGCCGGATGTCACGACAGGACGCCCACGCGGTACTTCGGGATGCGGATGGTCACCCGGGTGCCCGCTCCGGGTGCCGTCTCGATCGTGAGGCGCGACTCGTCGCCGAAGACGGTGCGGAGACGCTCGTCGACATTGTGGAGGCCGACGCCCTCCTCGTCGCTCGTCCCCGCCAGGGCGCGCCGGATCTGACTCGGTTCCGCGCCCACACCGTTGTCCTCAATTGAGACCTCAGCGTCGTTGTCGGCGTCCATGATGGTTATCTCGAGGCGCCCCGTTTTGCCGCTCGGTTCGAGTCCGTGATGGACCGCGTTCTCGACGAGGGGCTGCAGCACGAACGGAGGGAGCATGACGCTCAGCACCTCGGGTGCCACCCGGAGGGTGACGTCCAGGCGCTCACCGAACCGCGCCCGCTCCAGGTCGAGGTAGGTGTCGACCAGTCGGAGCTCCTCGGCCATCGTCACGAACTGTCCGTGGCTGCGAAAGCTGTAGCGGATGAAGTCTGCGAACTGCACCAGGAGCTCGCGTGCCCGCTCCGGGTCGGAACGGACGAAGGATTCGATCGCCGTCAACGCGTTGTAGATGAAGTGGGGTGAGATCTGGGCGCGGAGGAAACGTAGCTCGAACTGCACGGCACGTCGGCGTGAGCGGTCGAGCTCGGCGAGTTGCAGTTGGGTGGAGACGAATTCGGCGACCTCCCCGCTGAGCCGGAGCAGGCTCGCCGGCGCGGAGGAATCGACGGCGACGATCGCCCCGACCACGACGTCGTCGGTCGTGATGGGCACCACGATGCCGCCCTGGAGGGAACAAGTGCCGGCGAACGCGCACGCCATGTCATGGGGGGAGAGCACCTTGGGCCGGCCGCTCGAAATGGCCAGTTGCACCGACGGATGCACGAGCGCGCAGTGTGCGGCATCGATGCCCTCGGCGGCCAGGATCCCGAAGGTGTCGGCGATGGCGATGCCTTCCGTCCCGATCAGTTGGCGCAGGTGGGGGATCGAGCGCTCGGCCGAATCCTTGTCGAGGCCCGTGCGCAGGGCAGGAGCGGCCAGATTGGCCGTGTGGAGAGTGGCGAGCGCGGCGCGCTGGGTCGGTGTGCCGAGCCGACGCTCGGAGCGCACGGCGAACCGGATGACGACGACGATCACCACCACGACGCCCACGAGGGCGATCCACAGGGCTTCTCTCATCGAACCCCCCTTGGCATCCGAAGGTGGCCGAGGGCCACCCCCGTCGATGATGTCACTGCGACTTTGTTGCAGTGTGCCATACCCATTTTCCCGACGTGGGCGTTCTGTCACCCGAAGATGGTGCCGGCGCCGCTCGTCGCACGTGGATGACCGTTCGTCGCACGAACCCGTCACTTCACCGCCCGCCCGTTGCGCTGCACGAAACGTGTTCGCACAATGACCCCGAGGTCCCTCTCTGAGGGGCGAAGAGAAGCTGGTGGGACACGACCCGGGGGCGAGGGGTTGGTGCCAGCCCGGTCGTCCCACCCACCGGCGCGTGGGGACGTTCGTTCTCCACGCCCGAGCAAGGAGGCTGACGTCATGGCAATCAAGGACGAGACGGCGCAGGACGGCCCGCCGCAACAGACGGGGCACAACGGCTCACAGCAATCGGTGATGTCGCTGCAGGAGATCGCGATCAAGGAGACGCCCTCCGTCGCCGATCCGGCTCCCCTCGGGCTGGCGGCCTTCGCACTCACCACGTTCCTGCTCTCGGCGTTCAACGCCGGATGGACCAAGGGAACGGTCGCCTTCCTCGGCTTCGCGCTGGCCTATGGCGGCATCGCCCAGCTCCTGGCCGGCATGTGGGAGTTCCGCAACCGCAACGTCTTCGGGGCGACGGCGTTCTCCACCTATGGCGCCTTCTGGATCGGCGTGGCCGTCTACTTCCTGCTGGTCGTCCCGCAGTTCAAGCCGACGGCGCTGGAACTGACCAACGACCTCGGTTGGATCGCCGTGGCCTTCGTGATCTTCAACACCTACATGATGCTGTGGAGCCTGTTCGTCAGCCGGGCCGTGTTCCTGGTGTTCTTGACCCTCGAGGTCACGTTCATCCTCCTGGCCATCGGGAACTTCTCCAACCACACCGGCATCGTGAAGGCCGGGGGCATCGCCGGCGTGGTGACCGCCGCGGCCGCCTGGTACGCCTCGTCGGCCGGGGTCATCAACGGCATGGCCTCCCGCAAGGTCCTCCCCGTCGGCAAGCCGTTGAACCTGCAGTCAGCGGGGTAGGTAATGATCAGAGGGAAGGCGTCCGGCCTGGACGGGCCCGGAAGGAGGCTGCCGTGAGCGAGATCAAAGAGGAAGGGCTGTCCGCCCTGCTCCACGAGACCAGGACCTTCGACCCTCCGGAGGACCTGGCCAAGGAAGCCAACGCGCAGCCCGGTATCTACGCGGAGGCCGAGGCCGACCCTCTGGCGTTCTGGGCGGCTCAGGCGAAGCGGCTCACCTGGGACACCCCCTGGACGGACGTCCTGGAGTGGAACCTCCCCTTCGCCAAGTGGTTCGTCGGCGGCAAGCTCAACGTGGCGGTCAACTGTGTCGACCGCCACGTTGCCGCCGGCCTCGGTGACCGGGTCGCCTTCCACTGGGAGGGCGAGCCCGGCGACACCCGGACCATCACCTACGCCGACCTCCTGACCATGGTGAGCCAGGCCGCCAACGGCCTGACCGAGCTCGGCGTGCGGGCGGGGGACAAGGTGGCCATCTACATGCCGATGATCCCCGAGACCGTGGTCGCCATGCTGGCCTGTGCCCGGTTGGGCGCGCCGCACACGGTGGTCTTCGGCGGGTTCTCCTCCGACGCCCTGCGGGGCCGGATCCTCGACTGCGACGCCCACTTCGTCATCACCTCCGACGGCGGGTACCGCCGGGGCGTCCCGAGCGCCCTCAAGCCGGCGGTCGACGAGGCCGTGCGTGAGTGCCCGGACGTGCAGCACGTCCTGGTCGTGCGCCGGACCGGGCAGGAGGTGGACTGGGACGACTCCCGCGATGTCTGGTGGGACGACCTGGTGCCTCGCCAGCCCGAGACCCACGAGGCCGAGGCCTTCGATGCCGAACACCCGCTCTACATCATGTACACCAGCGGCACGACGGCAAAGCCCAAGGGGATCCTCCACACCAGCGGCGGGTATCTCACCCATGTCTCGGCGACCCACCGGCTCATCTTCGACCTCAAGCCCGAGCGAGACGTGTTCTGGACGGCGGCCGACATCGGCTGGGTCACCGGGCACAGCTACATCGTCTACGGCCCGCTGGCCAACGGCACGACGTCGGTCATGTACGAGGGCACCCCCGACACGCCCGCCCGCGACCGCTGGTGGAGCATTGTCGACAAGTACAAGGTCAACATCCTCTACACGGCGCCGACCACCATCCGGACCTTCATGAAGTGGGGTGAGGAGCTCCCGGCCTCCCATGACCTGACGAGCCTGCGTCTGCTCGGGTCGGTGGGCGAGCCCATCAATCCCGAGGCCTGGATCTGGTACCGCACTCACATCGGCGGCGATCGCTGCCCCATCGTCGACACGTGGTGGCAGACCGAGACCGGCGGCATCCTCATCACGCCGCTCCCGGGGATCACCGCCACCAAGCCCGGAGCCGCTATGACCCCGTTCCCCGGGGTGGCCGTGGATGTCATCGACAACGACGGCAACTCGGTGGGAAACGGCGAGGGCGGCTACCTCGTGCTCACCGAGCCGTGGCCGGGCATGACGAGGGGTATCTACGGGGACGACGAGCGGTTCATGGAGACCTACTGGGCGCGCTTTCCCGGCCGGTACTTCGCCGGCGACGGCGCCAAGCGTGACGAGGACGGCGACCTGTGGCTGCTCGGCCGCGTCGATGACGTCATGAACATCTCGGGCCACCGGATCTCGACGACCGAGGTCGAACACGCGCTCGTCGGCCACCCGGCGGTGGCCGAGGCCGCCGTGGTGGGTGCCACGGACGCCACCACCGGGCAGGCCATCGTGGCCTTCGTCACCCTCAAGGGGGCGAGCGACGTCGACGGCGAGGCGGGGGAGCGCCTGGTGGCCGAGCTGCGCGACCACGTGGCCCGCGAGATCGGCCCGATCGCCAAGCCGCGCCAGATCATGCTGACGCCGGAGCTGCCCAAGACCCGCAGCGGCAAGATCATGCGGCGGCTCCTGCGCGATGTCGCCGATGACCGGCCGCTCGGGGACGTGACGACGCTGCTCGACCCGACAGTGGTCAATGCAATCAAGGACCACATGGTGGACGGGGCGCAGGAGAAGGAATAGCCTGCGACACCACTGTGGTGACGCTGGACCACCTCATCCTCACGGTGAACGACCGGGACGCCAGCGTCCGCTTCTACACCGAGATCATGGGTTTCGCTCACGAGGGTGAGGACGGACCGTTCTCGGTGGTCCGGGTCAGCCCTGACACCACATTGCAGCTGGCGCCCTGGGGCACCGAGGGCGGTGGGCACCTGGCCTTCGCCCTCTCCGTCGAAGAGTTCGACGCCGCCTTCGCCCGGGTGCGGGCGGCCGAACTGCCCTACGGCGATTCGTTCCACGACGTGGGCAACATGCGTGGCCCGGGCGAGGAAGCCGGGGCGCGTGGCCTCGGCCCTACCGTGTATCTGTTCGATCCCAACGACCACCTGGTCGAGCTCCGCCACTACTGACGGCCGCCCGGCCGGCGGAGCTGACCAAGGGGCAGCGGTGTCGGGCCGTGCGCGCCGCCGGGGCCCAGGGAGTAGGGTTTACCAGTAAATGGTGCGCCCATCGGCCTCGCAGGAGCCGGACCCTCGTTCCCGCGCCGGGCTCCTCAGCCTGCAGGAGGCCGCGGACCGCCTCGAGGTGCACTACATGACCGCCTACCGCTACGTGCGGACCGGCCGGCTGCGCGCCGTGCAGATCGGCTCGCAATGGTGGGTCGACCCGCAGGACCTCGCCGGAGCCGGCGACGGGCAGGCGGTGGCCGGTCGCCCGCGCGCGGTGACACGGCGGTCCTCGCGGCTGGCTGCCGCGAAGCGGCTCGAGGACAGGCTCGTGGCCGGCGACGAGCCCGGGGCGTGGGCGATCATCGAGGGACGACTGGGTTCGGGTTCCTCGCCTGACGAGGTGCTGCTAGACGAGTTGGGTGTGGCCATGCGGTCCGTCGGCGACGGGTGGGAGGCCGGTGACTACACGGTCGACGACGAGCACAGGGCCTCAGGGGTGGCGATGCGGATGGTGGCTCGCCTCGGAGCCCGCTTCACCAAGCGGGGACCCAACCGGCGGAGCATCATCCTCGGGACTCCGCCGCACGAGCTCCATGGCCTGCCCACCGCCATGGCCGCCAACCTCCTGCGCGGCCGCGGCTACGACGTCGTGGACCTCGGTGCGGACGTACCCGCCGATGCGTTCGGGGCCGCGGTCACCAAGACACCGCGTCCGTTGGCGGTCGCGGTGGCGGTGACCTCCGGGAACCACGACCGCTCACTGCGGGCGATCGTGCGCGCCGTGCAGTCCGCCCGCCCCGGCCTGCCGGTGCTCGTGGGGGGCGGCGGCATTGACGGCGACGAGCACGCGGCGCCACTGGGTGCGGTCTGGAGTGGCGGCGACGCCCGGAGCCTCGCCGAGGTCATCGAGAGCCTGGACCATCGTTCCCGTTGACCACGACGTCCGCGGACCACGGGAGTCCCGGCCGCGCGGTGGCGTGCGGCTTCGCCAGGACGAGCTGCACGTCGGAGATGTGCCGCTCCATGAAGGCCGCCTCGCAGTACGACAGGTAAAGGGTCCAGAGTCGCCAGAAGCGGTCGTCGAAGCCGAGGCGATCCACCTCCGTGCGCCGGTGTTCCAGGTTGCCCCGCCAGCGCCGCAGCGTCTCGGCGTAGTGGGGTCCGATGTCCTCCAGGTCGACGATCCGGAGATCAGACGTGCGGGCCACCGACGCCGCAATGGCCGCGATCGAGGGCAGGCCGCCACCGGGGAACACCATGGCGCGGATGAAGTCGTCGTGCAGCTTGGCCCGCTCGAAGCTCCCGTCGGCGATGGTGATGGCCTGCAGCGCCATCCGCCCTCGGTCCGTCAGCAACCGGGCGCACGTGGCGAAGAACCGGTCGTAATGCCGCCAGTCGACGGCCTCAATCATCTCGATGGAGACCAGCGCGTCGTAGCGCCCTTCGAGGTCCCGGTAGTCGGCCCCGAGCACCGTCACCCGGTCGGCGAGGCCGTGTTCCGCGACGCGCTTCTCGGCATACGATCGCTGTGCCTCAGAGATCGTGGTCGTGGTGACGCGGCAGCCGTGGCGTTCGGCGGCGTGGATGGCGAATCCACCCCACCCGGTGCCGATCTCGACGACGTGGTCCTCCGGTCCCAGGCCGAGTTTGAAGGCGATCCGCTCGAATTTGGCCACCTGGGCCTGCTCCAGCGTCGTGTCCTCCTCGGAGAAGTAGGCGCACGAGTAGGCCATGGTGGGATCGAGCATCAGCGCGAAGAGGTCGTTCGACAGGTCGTAGTGGGAGGCGATGTTGCGCCGGTCGTCGCTCTTGCTCGGCGTCCGCCGCCACTTCATCGCCGCCAGCAATGGACCGGCCGTTCTGGCCCAGGCGTCGAGGCGCTCGCGCAGTGGCGTCGTGCGCCGAGAGGCGACGCGGAGCAGGGCGGTGAGGTCGTCCGTGTCCCACCAACCGTCGACGTAGCTCTCGGCGAGTCCGCGCGAACCCCGCCCGAGGACGGCTCGCCATGCCCGAGGGTCGTGCACGTCGGCGGTGGCCACCGGGCCGCCCGACCCCGTCACGATCGGCTGTCCGTCCGGCGTCCCGGCGCCCTCGAAACGGAGCGTGCCGGCTCCGGCACGCGCGGCGCGCCGGGCCAGGTCGATCACCAGGTGTGCGCGTGCGTCAACCATGGACGTGCTCCAAGGCCGCCACCTCCCGCGGCAGGAGCGCGGGGCACGGCGTGGCCGGGCCCGGGTGCGCATGGAACGGGACGCGCCGGGTGGCAAGTCGCAGCGCCTGGGCGTAGATACCGGCAGAGACCCGCGTCGTCATGAGTGGGTGCGACCAGAGCAGGCGCCCCAGGCCGGCGCGGTCGAGCGGTCGACGTCGCAGCACCATCGACGCCGCAAGTTGCGGGGCGGGCAGTTCCGGGTCGGGTTCGTCCCCTCGACCATACGGCACTGTCGTCGTCGGCGCGTCGAGATCGAGCCCGACCCGGAGCCCGTCATCTGGCGCCGAGTAGCGCAGGGTGTAGGTGGCCGTGTCGGGGAGGAACGGCGAGACGTGCATGCCCTTCGCGAAGCGGTGCACCCCGGGCGGCCCGACCACGTAGCGGCACCGCTCGTGCCACGGCGTGTTGGACACTTCGAGCACGGTCGTCTCGACGTACCGGCCGGAGGCGTCGAAGCAGTAGTAGAGCGTGACGGGATTGAACAGCCATCCCCAGGTACGGACATGACCGAGCATCGCCACCGGCCCGTGCACGGCCCCACCCGCGGCACCGACGACGTCGGTGACGGCACTGAGCAGTGAGCGCCCCTCTGACGGAAGGAAGTCGCGGCGCCGGAGCCGCATGGCGGCCGGCCGCCGCCGCCGGTGCGCGTCGGGATCGAGGTCGACGAGGGGGTGGACGTTCCGCAGGTCGTGCAGTTCGTCGAGGAACAGGAGTGGGAGTGCCACCCTGTTGCTGAACGCACGTGGAGGGTCGGACCGCCGGTGGGTGACGGTGCCCTCGTAGAGTGCACTGCGCAGCGCAGGAGACGGGGCGGAGCTCACAGGCGTGCGCCGAAGCGGCGGCTGACGGCCAGCGCGCTCCGCACACCGTCCTCGTGGAATCCGTAGCCCCAGTACGCACCGCAGAAGGACACGGAGCCGGCGCTGAGGCACTCCTGGTGGCTTTGGACGGCGACCGCCGCCTCGTCGATGATCGGATGTGCGTAGTCCATGCGGGCCACGATCTGTTCCGGATCGATCGCCCCCTCTCGGTTGAGCGTGACCATGACCGGCTGATCGGCGTCGAACCCCTGGAGCCGGTTGAGGTAATAGGTCAGCGTGGACTGTCGCCCGGGATCGTCGGCCCGCACGTAGTTCCACGACGCCCACGCTCGGCGGTTGGCCGGCAGCAACCTGGTGTCGGTGTGCAGCGTGGCCCGATTCTGCTGGTAGCGGATCGCACCGAGCACGCGCCGCTCCTCATCGGTGGGGTCGGCCAGCAAACCCAGGGCTTGATCACTGTGCGTGGCCATGATCACGTGGTCGAAGGTCGCCGGCCCGTTCGGGGTCAAGAGCTCGACGCCGTCCGGGAGGCGTCGCACCTTGGCGACCCCGGTCCGCAGGTGCAGCCCGCCCCGGCGGGCCAGTGGCCCGAGGATCGCCTGGACGTAGCGGGTCGATCCGCCGGTCACCGTGCGCCACGCGGGCTGGTGGCCCGGGCCGAGGAGCCCGTGCCGGCTGAAGAACTCGGCGAACGTGCGGGCGGGGATCTGCGTGAAGGTCTCCGGGTCGGCCGACCAGATCGCCGAGCCGAGGGGGATCAGGTACCAGTCGAGGAAGCCACGGGACCACCGGTGCGCGGCCAGGAAATCGGCCAGGCTGCCCGACGGGGACGACTCGGGATCCGCCAGGAGCCGGCGGGCCGAACGGTTGAACCGGGCGACGTCGGCCAGCATGGCCAGGAAGGCCGGCCGTGCCACGTTTCGGCGTTGGGCGAAGACGGTGGAGAGCGACGTGCCGCGCCACTCCAGCCCGCGGCGGGGATCGGAAAGGCTGAAGCTCATGTCGCTCGGGTGCGTGGCCACCCCGAGCCGCGCCAGGAGCCGCGTGAACAGGGGATAGGTCCGCTCGTTGTAGACGAGAAAGCCGGTATCGGCTCCGACCTGGCCTTCCGGAAGATCCACCGTGACGGTGTGCGCGTGCCCACCCGGCCGGTCGTCCGCTTCGAAGAGATGGATCTCGTGGTGCTCCTCCAGCAGATGAGCGGCGGTCATGCCGGCAATGCCGCTTCCGACGATGGCGAGACGCATCAGGCTCCTCGGGTGGTGGACGGTATTTAGCACTAAACTAGCACGGTCGCGGGTATCGTCCCTCGGCGGCACACGAGAGGAGCCCGATGGCGACGTACCGCACCGAGATCGACTCACCGAGGAGCCCGGGGGAGGTGTTCGAGTACCTCGCCACCTTCAGCAATGCCCGCGACTGGGACCCATCAGTGGCGGAGGCCGAGCCGCTGTCCGCAGGACGTGCCGAGATCGGGTCGGTGTACCGGCTCGGCGTCCGGGCCGCCGGCCGGGTCGTGCCGCTCGACTACGAGGTCGTCGCGCTGGACCGGCCCCACCGCGTGGTACTCGAGGCGCGCCGCGCCGGGCTGGTCTCGTCGGACACCATCACGGTGGAACCGCTGTACTCGGGGTCCCGGGTGCGCTACGTCGCCGTGTTGCGAGTCCGCGGGCTGCTCCGAGTTGCGGGTCCGCTCATGGGCAGTGTCTTCGGGAAGATGGCTGATCGGGCCGCGGCCGGCCTGCGGCGCAGGCTGGTATGAGCCGTCGAGGGGCGCACAGCCGCCTGCCCCGTCTGGTTGACGCCGCGCTCGAGGTGAGTGTCGCCGGAAGCTTCAGCCGCGTCGGCTGCGCGGTCCGGGGCCGCCTGGAGCACTGGGGGCCGCCGGCCGGGCTGGCGGGACGGGTGGTGATCGTGACGGGTGCCTCCTCGGGGATCGGGCGGGCGGTCGCCCTCGGGGCGGCGCGCCTCGGCGCGACCACTTGGGTGCTCGGGCGCGACCGGGGCCGCACGGAGGCCGTGGCCCGCGACGCCCACGCGCTGGGTGCGGGCGGAAGCATCGAGCCGGTCGTGCTGGACGTGGTCGATGCGGACGCCGTGCAGTCGTTCGCCGAACGCATCGCCTCGGTCCACGACCACGTGGACGTGCTGGTGCATGCGGCCGGAGCGCTCTTCCCGACCTACCGCTGTGCTCCCGACGGCAGCGAGCTCACGTTGGCGACCGCCGTGCTGGCACCCTTCCGACTGACGGGTCTCCTCGGCCCGCTGCTCCGTCGATCCGGTGAGGCCAACATCGTGATGGTCTCGTCGGGCGGGATGTACACGGAGCGTTTTGACCTCGGGCGCCTCGAGATGCCGGCGGACGCCTACCGCGGCACGACGGCGTACGCGCGGGCCAAGCGGGCCCAGGTCGTCCTCTCCCACGAATGGGCCCGGCGCTGGGGGGCGGACGGAGTCGCGAGCTATGCCGTCCACCCGGGTTGGGTGGACACCCCCGGCCTGGCCCGCGGCCTTCCCGCCTTCGCCCAGCTCGGTCCGCTCCTGCGGACCCCGGTTCAGGGGGCGGACACGGTGGTGTGGCTCGCCGCCGGGGAGGCGCGCCACGACCCGGCCCTTCCGTTGACCGAGGGCTTCTTCCACGACCGGCACCGGCGGGGCGAGCACCACCTGCCGTGGACGGCTTGCGGCGCCACCCCCGCAGATGGCCGGCTGCTCTGGGAGTGGTGTGGGTCCCGAACGGACGCCACTGGCGTCCCGAGCGCGCGGCCGGACCCGCGGCCGCCGTCCGACGTGGCGCCTTAGGCGGGCGCGTGCACCTCGAGCACCGTTGCAGAGCCCATGCCGCCGCCGGCGCACAAGGTGCCCACTCCGATGCCGCCGCCGCGCCGGCGCAGCTCGTGGATCAGTGTCACCAGGATGCGGGCGCCCGAGGCACCCACGGGGTGCCCGATGCCGACCGCGCCCCCGTTGACGTTGACGATGTCGTGGGGGAAACCGAGCTTGCGGGCGCAGGCCACCGACATGGTGGCGAAGGCCTCGTTGATCTCGACCAGGTCCACGTCGGACTCACCGAGTCCCGCCCGGTTCAATGCTCGCGGGACGCACACGGTCGGCGCCAGGCCGGTGCGGGCCGGCTCCACTCCGCAGGAGTTCCACGACCGCACCGTCGCCAGCGGCTCCATGCCGTGCGCCTCGGCGTAGGCCCGGCTCACCACCACGAGGGCGGCGCCCCCGTCCGCGATGCCCGACGAGTTCCCGGCGGTGACCTGGCCGTCCGGGCCGGTCAGCGACGGCAGGGCGGCGAGCTTCTCGGGCGTGGTGTCCCGGCGCGGGTGCTCGTCCACGCTGACCGTCACCGTCTTGCCCCGGCCCGCCGGCACTGTCACCGGGACGATCTCCTCGGCGAAGCGGCCGTCGTCGGTGGCGGCCACGGCCCGGATGTTGGAGTGGTACGACCACTCGTCGGACTCCTCGCGGGTGATGCCGCACTCGCGGGCGGTGTTCTCGCCCACCGTGATGAGCACGTTCATGTTGGGGGCCTCGGGCGTGTTGGGGTGGCTCGGCGGGCTGAAACGCTCGACGCCCCCGAAGGGGAACGGCGACCGCTCGAAGAGGAGCGGGGAGCGGGTCATCGTGTCCACGCCGCCGGCGACCACCGCGTCGGCCATGCCCGAGCGGATGTTGGCCGCCGCCTCCTGCACCGCCATCATGCCGGTGGCGCACTGGCGCTGCACGGCCCCGCCGGGCGTGTCGGGCGGGAGACCCAGGGCGTTGGCCACGTAGCGGGCGGTGCAGCCGCCCCCCTGGAGGACCTCGCCGAGCAGCAGATCGTCGATGTCGCCCGCGTCCAGGCCGGCCGCGGCGATGGCCCCGGCCACGGTCTGCATGCCGATGTCCTGCAGGGTGAGGCCCGCCAGCGAGCGGCCGGAGCGGCCGATCGGTGTGCGCACGGCGGCGACGATGACGGCGTCGCTGGCTTCGGTCATGGGTGTGGTGTCCTCCTACTACTCAGGCCCGCACGAAGACGGGGATCGTGAACTCGTCGGAGATGGGCTGGAACGAGACCTTCAGGGGCATGCCGACCCGGAGCTCCTCGAAGGGGCAGTCGACGACGTTGGTCATCATGCGGGGGCCCTCGGCCAGGTCGACGATGGCGGCCACGTAGGGGACACGGTCGCGGAAGGGCGGCATGTCGTTGTTGTAGATGACGGACCAGGTGTAGAGGGTGCCCTCGCCGCTGGCCTGGTACCACTCGACCTGCTCGCTCCAGCACTTCGGGCAGAAGGGCCGCGGGTAGTACGAGTAGGCGTCGCAGTCGAGGCAGTGCTTGATGAGCAGGCGCTCGTCCTTGGCCGCCTCCCAGAACTCGATGGTGTCGCCCTCCGGCGTGGGGAGGTCGAAACGAACCGTGCTCATGGCGCCTCTCCTTGGGTCAGGTCCCGGCGGCCGCGCCCCGGGGCAAGCAAGTCTGTCGAACGAGTTGGGTGGTCACCCCTGGGATTGACCCCCGGAGGCGCATCGGCCATGCTGCAACGAACCTGACACCAGCGTCAACTTTCCGTGTCGACCGAACTTTTCCGTGCCGACTGACCTCCAGGGGGGCCCGCAGACGTGTTGATGGACGACCACCTGGCCCGTATGGCCGAGGAGTTCGGCGACCGCACGGCATTCGCCGTCGTCGACCTGGGGTCCATGACGTTCGCCGAGTGGGACGGCGCGGCCAACGCCATGGCGCGTCGCCTCCTCGCGGCCGGCCTCGAGCCCGGTGCCCGCGTCGGCATCCATCTGCACCCTGAATTGGCATTGCGCTGGCTCGTCTCGTACTCGGCCGCCCACCGGGCCGGCGGCGTGGCGGTGCCGATGAACCCTCGCCTGGCCCCGGCCGAGGTGGCCCACATGCTCGAGCACTCGGGCGCGACGGCCGTCGTGGCCGACGGTGACCTGCTGCGCCGCGACGGCGAGGACGGGGCGGGCCGCCTCGTCACCCTGATCGACGCCGGCGCCGAGCACGGCGCCCTGCCGCCGGCGGACAGCCCGGTGCCGATGCTCGGGTGGAGCGAGGCCACGTCCGGCGACCGGTCGCCCTTCCAGGCCCCACGCCGGTCCGAGGACCTGGCCGACATCTTGTACACCTCGGGGACGACCGGGCGCCCCAAGGGTGTGGCCGTCCGCCACTCCAACGGGTCGATGATCGGCGCGGTCGAGCCCAACTGGACCGGTGCGGGATGGCTGCATGCCAGCCCGCTGTTCACCTTCGCCGGCATCGCCCTCGTCTACACGCCCATGAAGCTCGGCCTGCAGGTGATCTACCAGCCGCGCTTCGACGCCGGGCGGTGGCTGCGCGTGGTGGAGGAAGAGCACCCGATGGCGGTCTTCCTCGTCCCCACCATGGCCCACCTGCTGATCGACCACCCGCGCTTCGCCGAGGCCGACCTGTCGTCCGTGCAGATGTGCTCGGTGGGCAGCGCGCCACTGGCGCCCTTCGTCGTCGAGCGGCTGCAGGAGAAGATGCCCGACGCCCTGGTGTCGAACAATTACGGCATGACCGAGGCCGGTTCGGCGTATTGCATCATGCCGAAGGGCGAGGCGGTCAAGCGGCCCGGTTCGGTGGGGCAGATCGCCCCGCCGGCGGTCGCGCGCATCGTCGACGAGCACGACCACCAGCTGCCTCCCGACGTGGTGGGCGAGGTGCGCCTCCAGATGCCCGGTCGCCAGCGCGAGTACTTCGAAGACCCCGAGGCGACGGCCGAGATGTGGCGGGACGGCTGGCTCGTGACGGGGGACCTGGGCAAGCTCGACGAGGACGGCTACCTCTACATCGTCGGCCGCTCCAAGGATGTGATCATCCGCGGGGGCAACAACGTCCACGCCACCGACGTCGAGCACGCCCTCGTGCAGCACGAGGGCGTGAAGGAGGTCGCCGTCGTCGGCGCGCCGCACCCGGTCCTCGGCGAGGACGTGGTGGCCTTTGTCGTCCTGCACCCGGGCGTCCGGGCCGATCCCGAGGAACTCCGGGTCTTCGGGCTCGAGCACCTGGCCGACTACAAGGTGCCGCGCCAGTTCGTCTTCGTCGACGAGCTCCCCCGCAACCCGACCGGCAAGGTCGTCAAGCCCGAGCTGCGGGCACGGCTCACCGCGACGCCGGCCTGATCCGGCTATCGCGACCGGGATGGTGCGCTGCCCCCGGCGCCATCGAATGTGACGCGCCGATGAACTCTGCCCGATCTTTCGCCGCGTCGTTCCGGGGCCGCCAAGGCGCGTCGTATACTGCACTCACGATGGTACAGATCGCAACGCTCGGATCGTCGGACCGGTGTCCGCAGGGGGGCAACTCCCTCGGTCAGTCGCGCCTCGCCATGTCCGAGGTAGAGATCTGTGGCATCCCCAAGCTGAGCCTGGGGGAGGTGGCCCCGACGCCGTAGAAGGACTCTCACGAGTCCCGACGTCGAGAAGCCGCTTCCCACAAGGAAGCGGCTTTTTTGCGTTCCGGGGGCGCCACTGGGTGGGTCCGGGCCGCGGGCCTGGCCCCGAGTCGAGGTCCGGTGCCGGGATGATCCGGAGGAAAGCGACCATGTACACGATCGACCGTTCGAAAGAGAGAAACACCATGACGATGCAGCTGTGCGCGCGCGCTGCCGGTTCCACCCGGCGTCGCCGCGGATCGCGGGCTACTGCTCGTGGGATTGCTACGACGCCGACGACGAGGAAGACACCGACGACGAGGACGGCGAGCGGGCCGCGTGACGTGTGTGCGCCCGCCGAGCCGGCGTCAGCTGAGTTCGTCGGGGAAGCGGAGCCGGGCCAGCTGGAAGGACTGCCCGACCAGGTGGCCGCGGCTGTCCCACAGCACGCACGTCTCGTCGACCATGCCGTCGGCCACGAGACCCGCCGTCATGCGGATGGCGAGCCAGCCCGGCGCCGGATGGGCCCGAACGAAGGCGGACATCTGCAGCGTGGGGACCCAGCCCGTCGAGCCGATCATGAGCGTGGCCGGCGGGATGGCGTCGGTGAAGAAGAGCACGGACAAGGGTTCCGGTTCCCGCCCGTCGGCGAAGCGTGTCCAGCCCCGCAGCTCTGCCGGCGTGCCCACCTGCGGGGGAGAGGCCGCAAAGGGGAGCGTGGCCGGGTCGAGCCGGAGGTCGAGCACGTCCATGATCCCGACGTAGACACCGGTCGGGATCTTCGGGGTGAGGCGCACGCACTCCTCGGGCCCCGGGGCGTGGAAGGGCTCGGTGCCGTCGTAGCGGGGGACAGGATCCTCGGGCAGGCCGCCGAGCACGAACACGGCGTCCACCAGGTCGCCCTCTCCCTGGGCGAGGACGGTCCGCACGTGGGCGGCCGTACGCCCGCTGCGGAGCAGGGTCGTCCGCACGGTGGCCGGGCCGAGTTCGGGCGGCCGCAGGTAGGTGATGGAGGAGGACAGGACCTCCCAGTCCGGGCTGCCGGCGCCACGCGCGGTGACGCGTGCGGCGCGCCCGAGCAGTCCGAGGAGATAGCCGCCGTTGGGTTTGTCGCCCACGGTCCACAGAGGGTGAACGGCGGCCTCGAACACGGCGGGATCACTGGTTTGCTGCACCGCTGTCGCCGCGTCGAAGGAGAGGTCCTCGCGCTCCCGCATGCGAGGGACCCTACCGGCGGCGATGATGGCGCATGACGTTCGACATGGAGGCAACCTTCGGCGACGACTATCTCTATTTCTACGAGGAGTCGATCGACGACGATCACTCCGATGCCGACGTCGCGGAGATCCTCGGGCTGCTCGATCTGCCGCCGGGCTCACTCATCCTCGACGCGCCCTGTGGCCACGGGCGCATCGCCCGTCGGCTGGCCGCGGCGGGCATGGTGGTGACGGGCATCGATCTGACGCCGGCCTACCTGGAGCAGGCGCGCGCCGATCCGCAGTTACCCCCTGACACCGTGACATACCTCGAGGGCGATATCCGGGCCCTCCCGGTCGACGGGCCGTTCGACGCCGTGGTCTGCTGGCTCAATTCGTTCGGCTACTACGACGACGACGACTGTCACCGGGTCCTCGCCGAATTCCACCGGGTCCTCCGGCCGGGAGGGAAGGTGGCGATCGATACCATGCACCACGACGGGGGTGTCCGGCACTTCACCCCGGCGCCCGACGCGGTGCTCGTCCAGCGCGGCGACGACACCATGATCGAGGTCTCGACCTTCGACCCGGTCGCGGGTCGCATGGTGATCAGGCGCACCGTGTACCGGGCGGGTGCCCTGCGGCGTGCCTCCTACTTCGTCCGGTTGCCGACCCCACCAGAGTGGGTGGTATGGCTCGAAACGGCCGGCTTTCGCGACGTCGAGTTCCGGGCTGGCGGCGGCGGACCGCTCGAGCTCGACAGCTGGGAGCTGGTGGTGGTGGCCACGGCCTGAAGAGCTCCTCGACGGCGTCAGAGGACGCGCGCGTACTGTCGCGCTCGAAACCTGACTCAAGGAGAAGAGGGCTATGAGCGGATTCCGCACGTTCCTGGTTGCCGCGGCCGGGCTCCTGGTCGCCCTCACCATAGGATCCCTCGGATCCCCCCAGGTTCTGGCGGCGGGCCTCACCAGCCCGCCGACCGTCGGCGCCACGAACTGGTCGAACGCGAACGCTCCGTCGGCCTCGGGGTCGAACCTCTTGAATGACGTCTCCTGCGTGGCGTCGACCTTCTGCGTGGCGGTCGGGCAGCAGAACAGCGGTGCGGGAGGCGGAACCCTCGTCGAGCAGTGGAACGGCTCGACGTGGGCCGTCGTGCCGAGCGTCAACGTCCCCGCCACGAGTGACGACAACCTCGTGTCCGTGTCCTGCGTCGGACCCTCCTTCTGCATGGCGGTCGGGACGTCCAGCCTGGGAGCGGTGGCCGAGACCTGGAATGGGTCTGCGTGGACGCTGGCCAACCCGGTGATCCCGTCCAACGTCACGGGCGGGGCCGCGCTCTACTCAGTCTCGTGCGTCTCGACGACCGTGTGCGAGACGCTGAGCACGGGATTCGACGGGAGCATGCCGGTGGTGTTCGGCAACCAGTGGAACGGGACGGCGTGGTCACTCGTGCCCGCGGCGACCCCGCCCGCCACCGGAAGCCCACCGGTGATCGAAGCAACGGGCATGGACTGCGTAACGGCCGCTTCGTGCATCGCCGTCGGGACCACCAACGCCGAGAGCGCGAACGCCACGCCGTTCAGCGAGCAGTGGAACGGTTCGTCCTGGTCCCTCGTGACCGTTCCCGTTCCGACTGGCACCGGCGTGACCGGCAGCTTCCTGGCCTCCGTCTCGTGCGCGGGTGCTCTGTTCTGTGAGGCCGCGGGACAGATCAATGGCACGCACAACCAGAACCTGATGGAGAACTGGAACGGCTCGATGTGGGCGATCGTCCCGAACGTCCCCGATACATCGCCGACCCAGAGTCAGGGACTCACGGCCGTCGCCTGCTTCAGTCAGACGACGTGTAGCGCGGTCGGCAAGGCAGCGGCCACCTCGGGCCCGTCGCCCGCCACGTTGGCCCTGGCGTGGAACGGCGCCTCGTGGTCGGTGGTCCCCTCCACCCCCAACCAGGGCACGCTGCAGACCACCCTCAACGGCGAATCGTGTGTGACCGATTGGGCCTGTGTCGCGGTGGGCAGCTCCTTCTCGGCGCCGGCGACGCAGACCTCCTTCGCCATGTCCGCCCCCATCGCCCGCTCCGGCTACCGCTTCGTGGCCTCCGACGGCGGGATCTTCAGCTATGGCTCCGGGGCGCCCTTCCTCGGGTCGTTGGGCGGCACCGCGCTCAACGCGCCCATCGTGGGTATGGCGGTCATGCCCGGCGGTGACGGCTACGACCTGGTCGCCTCCGACGGCGGGGTCTTCAACTACGGCTCGGCCCAGTTCTTCGGCTCGGCGGGAGCCATCCACCTCAACAAGCCCGTCGTGGGCATGGCGATGACCGCGGACGGAGCGGGCTACTGGCTGGTGGCTTCCGACGGAGGTATCTTCAGCTACGGCGACGCCCAGTTCTACGGCTCGACGGGATCCATCCACCTCAACAAGCCGATCGTCGGCATGGCCGCCACCCCGGACGGCAAGGGCTACTACCTGGTGGCCTCCGACGGAGGCATCTTCAACTACGGCGACGCCACCTTCTCGGGCTCGGCCGGCTCCATCGTGCTCAACAAGCCCGTGGTGGGCATGTCCGCCCCGGTCGCGGGGGGTTACTACCTGGTGGCCTCCGACGGAGGCATCTTCTCGTACCCGACCACCAACGGGCCGCCCTTCTTTGGCTCCACGGGATCGATCAGGCTGAACAAGCCCGTCGTGGGGATGACCACGGTGCCCGGCGGGTACTACCTGAGCGCCTCCGACGGCGGGGTCTTCACCTTCCCGACCACCAACGGGCCGCCCTTCTTGGGCTCGACGGGATCGATCGTGCTCAACAAGCCGATCGTGGGGATCGCCGGGTAGGCGCGGCGGGAGGGCCCACGGCCCGCCGCGGCGGGGTCCTCCCGGTCCGGCGCGGTGGGCCCCTCCCCCCCGGGTGGAGGGGCGGCCGGCCTGAGCGTCGTCGGCCGAACGCCGACAGCAGGGGCACCGGATGTGTCAGGCCCGGCCGCCGTCTGGGATGATCGGTCAATGAGCAGCGGCATCGCAGCCTGGGGGACGTACCTGCCTTATTGGCGTCTCCAGCGTTCGGCCATCGCCGGCGTGCTGGGCGGCGGCGGTGGCCGCGGGACCCGCGCCGTGGCCTCCCACGACGAGGACACCACCACGCTGGGCGTCGAGGCGGGCCGGCGCGCGTTGGCCGTGGGCCCGGGCACCGGAGCCGTGCAGGACCTCTTCTTCTCCACGCCGGACCCGGCGTACCTCGACAAGACGAGCGCCACGACCGTGCACGCGGCACTCGGGCTCGGGCGGGCCTGCGGTGCCTACGACTTCGCCGGCTCGTCGCGCTCGGCGCTGGGCACGCTGCTCCAGGCCCTTGGTGGGGCGGCGGGCGCCGGTGGCGGCCGGACCACGTTGGCCGTGCTCTCGGACCTGCGTACCGGCCTGGCCGGCTCGGCCGAGGAGCGCGACAGCGGTGACGGGGCGGCCGCCTTCGTCTGCGCGCCCGATGGTGCCGTGGCCGAGCTCGTGGGCCGCGGGGCGGCGAGCGACGAATTCCTCGACCGCTGGCGCGTGCCCGGCGAAACGGATTCGCACGTGTGGGAGGAGCGCTTCGGCGAGGAGCTCTACGTGCCGCTGGCCCGTGAGGCCTTCGCGGCGGCCCTCAAGGATGCCGGTCTGGCCGAGGGCGACGTCGACCACGCCGTCGCGACCGGCCTGCACGCGCGGGCGGTCAAGGCCGTGACCAAGGGCCTCGGGGTGCGAGAGGGGGTGCTGGCGCCTGACCTCACCGGGTCACTGGGCAACCTGGGCGCGGCCCACGCCGCCATCACTCTGTGCGACGTCCTCGAGCGGGCCCGACCGGGACAGGTGATCGCCGTGCTGTCGCTGGCCGATGGCGCCGACGCGCTGATCCTGCGCACCACCGACGCGCTGACCGCGGCGCAACAGGTCCGGGCCGAGGCGGGCGTGCCCTCGGTGGCCGAGCTGGTGGCGGCCGGACGGGACGATCTCCCCTACGCGACGTTCCTGACCTGGCGGGGCCAGATGCACCGGGAGCCGCCGCGGCGACCCGACCCCGAACGGCCCGGGGCGCCGACCGTCCACCGCTCCGAGCAGTGGAAGTACGCCTTCACGGGCAGCCGGTGCCTGGTCTGCGGCTTCCGCCACATGCCGCCGACCCGGGCCTGCCTGTCGTGCCACACCATCGACCAGATGCAGCCCGAACGCCTGGCCGACGTGCCGGGGACGGTGGCCACCTTCACCATCGACCACCTGGCCTTCAGCCTGTCGCCGCCGGTGGTGGGGGTGATCGTCGATTTCGACGGTGGTGGTCGCTACCGCTGTGAGATGACCGACGTCGTGGCCTCGGAGCTGTCCATCGGCGACCGGGTCACCATGACCTTCCGGCGCGTGTGGACCGCCCAGGGCGTGCACAATTACTTCTGGAAGGCGCGCCCGGCCGTCGGGCGAGCCGCAGACGGGGAACGAGGAGACGAGGATCATGGCGAGTAGCGGCATCCGCGACCAGGTGGCGGTAATCGGCATGGGCTGCACCCGTTTCGGCGAGCTGTGGGACAAGGGCGTCGACGACCTGCTCACCGACGCCGCCACCGAGGCGGTCGGATCCGCCGGTGTCGCGCTCGGCGACATCGATGCCTTCTGGCTGGGCACCATGACGTCGGGCGTCTGCGGCGTGACGCTGTCCCGGCCGCTCAAGCTCGACTACAAGCCGGTGACCCGCGTCGAGAACTACTGCGCCACCGGCTCGGAGGCCTTCCGCAACGCCTGCTACGCGGTGGCCTCGGGCGCCTACGACACCGCCATGGCCATCGGGGTGGAGAAGCTCAAGGACACCGGCTACTCGGGCCTGACCGGTATCCGCGCCGTCGGCGACGGCACCGATCCCGGCCTGTCGTCGCCGGCCGCCTTCTCCTTCTTGGCCCCCTCCTACGCCCACAAGTACGGCGTCGACCGGGATCAGCTGAAAGAGGTCATGAGCCGTATCGCCTTCAAGAACCACCAGAACGGGGCGCGCAACCCGCGGGCCCAGTTCCAAAAGGAAGTCTCCATGGAGACGATCGCCAAGGCGCCCCTGGTGGCGGGCGACCTCGGCGTCTTCGACTGCAGCGGCGTCAGCGACGGCTCGGCCGCGGCGATCATCTGCCGGGCCTCCGACGCCCACAAGTACTGCGCCAACCCGCTCTACGTGAAGGCCCTGGCCTTCGTGGCCGGCCCGGCGGCGGGGCCGATCGACCCCGCCTACGACTACACGACGTTCGAGGAGGTCGTGCGCTCGGCCGCCGACGCCTACGCCCAGGCCGGGATCACCGACCCCCGGTCCCAGCTGGCCATGGCCGAGGTGCACGACTGCTTCACGCCGACCGAGCTCGTCCTCATGGAGGACCTGGGCTTCGCCGAGCGGGGCACGGCCTGGAAGGAGGTGCTCGAGGGGACCTTCGACCGCGACGGCGACCTGCCGGTCAACCCCGATGGCGGCCTGAAGTCCTTCGGGCACCCGATCGGCGCATCGGGGCTGCGCATGCTCTTCGAGTGCTGGCTCCAGCTGCGCGGGGAGGCACCCGCCGACCGCCAGATCAACACCGTCGGGCCGGGGCGGACCCTGGGCCTCACCCACAATCTCGGGGGCGCACCGGGCGAGGGCGTGAGCTTCGTCGGCATCGTCGGCACCGAGCTCGGCTGATGAGCGACGCGGGGGAGTCCCATGGCCCGGGCGTCGACCTGCTGGCCGAGAGCGAGGATCGGGCGGCGCTGCGCCAGCTGGCCCGCGACGTGGCCGAGCGCGAGGTGGCGCCGCGGGCGCAGGTGGCCGACGAGGAGGGCGTCGTCCCGGCCGAGGTGCGCAAGGCCCTGGCGGCGGCGGACCTGCTGCGCATCACCGTGGGGGAGCGCTGGGGCGGTATGGGCCTGGGCGACGTCGAGGCCTCCATCGTGCTGGAGGAAATCGCCCGGGCCGACGTGTCGTCGGCCATCTGCTGCCAACTGACCTTCAACGGGCCGCCGCGGGGGATCGAGCATCTCGGCCCCGAGGCGATGCAGGAGCGCTGGCTGCCGGCCGTGGCCGACGGGGACGCGCTGATCAGCATCGGGATCACCGAGCCCGACGCCGGCTCGGCCGTGCAGAACATGCGGGCGGCGCTGAGCGAGGACGGGCCGGGGCGTTGGCGCCTCAATGCCTACAAGAACTACTCGACGCTGGGCGACGTGGCCCAGGGGGTGCTGGTCTGGTGCCGCTGGCCCGGCGGGGAGGGGGCCAAGGGCATCGGCGCGGTGATCGTGCCGACCGATCGCGAGGGCGTCTCGGTCACCGGGCGGCACAAGGGCATGGGGATCCACGCCGCCACCGAGGCCGAGCTGGCCTTCGACGGCGTCGAGATCACCCCCGACGACATCTTGTTGGCCGGGGACCCGTCGAACACCGAAGCCTTCAAGGTGCTGCTGTCGCACCTCAACCACGAGCGCTGCGGCAACGCGTCCATGTGCGTGGGCGCGGCGCAGGGGGCGCTCGAGCACGCCGTGCGCTACATGAACGAGCGGGTCATCGGCGGCCGGCCGCTGGCCGAACTGCAAGGCCTGCAGTGGAAGTTGGCCGACATGGCGGTGCAGCTCGAGGGGGCCCGCCTGCTGCTGGCCCGGGCCGTGCGGCTCGCCGGCCCGCACGGGACGCCGCCGGCGCTCGAGACGGCCATGGCCAAAACGGCGGCCAACCTCGCCGCCAAGTTCGTGTGCGACGAGGCAATGCAGATCCACGGCGGCTACGGCTACTCGCGCGAGTACCCGTTGGAGCGGGCGTATCGCGATATCCGGGGCCTGTGCATCGGGGCGGGGACGGTGGAGGCACAGCGCAACTACATCGGCCTGCGGGTGGGTGCCGGGGCGCGCACCGGGTCGCCCGGCTGGAGGGATCCCCTGGCCGGGTCGTAGACGCTGGCGGATCCTCCGTAGTCTGGGGCCCGTGACGACCAGACCGGTGGTGGACCACGGCCGCTGCGAGGCCAAACGGGATTGCGTGCGGATCTGCCCCTACGATGTGTTCGAGGTGCGGCGGATGGACCCCGACGACTTCACGGCGCTGGGCTTGCTGGGCAAGGTCCGGACCACGGCGCACCGGAGGATGACGGCATACCCCGTCAATGCCGATCGGTGCCACCAGTGCGGTCTCTGCGTGAGCGTTTGCCCGGAAGACGCCATCACCCTGTTGCCGGAGTTCGGGGCACGAGACCCGTCGCCGTGACGGGCTGATCCGGCGAGCCTGGATCTCTTCCCGGCTCACTTCCCCCTGAGCAGCTGCGAATGGGCGATGTCGCGAAGTCGTGATTGCGCAACGAGCCAATCGCTCGAACGACTGACCCGGCCCTCTTGGATGACGTGGTGGACGCCCGTGGGGCCGTCGGTACGCGCTCCGCACCGTCGGCACACCGGAATGCGCCCGTTCGTCTCCGGTGCGTGGTCCTCGTCGAGTTGCGTAGCAACATGCAAACACTCAGATGAGGTCATTGGTCCTCCTTCGTGCCCGCCCGGTGCGACGCGGAGCCGGACGTAATCGCCGGAGCTCCTGATGGGCGTGCCAGTCCACCCTACGCCCGTGCCGCCGCCGTGGCGTGCTCCCTGCTCCACGGAGCGGGAACGCCTGATCACGACTGGCGACCCGACAGCGCCGGAATCAGGAGTTCAACACGACCCGGCTGCGGGCGGCCCCTCGCTTCGCCCGGCCGGGCGCTGCACGCCGCTCACGGAGCGATTCAGCAGGGAGACGTCCGCCCGCAACGTCTCCATGGCACTCCGCCCCTCGCCACCGTACGTGTAACCCTGCGTGTAGGCGTCGCCCGACGGGCTGTCGTCGACGTCGGTCGGCGTGCCTCCGATCGGCTCGATGCCGGTGTCCTCGTTCCAGTCGTTCCACGACGTCACCATGACCATCGGGAGAGTGGGGTCGATTTCCGGGAGGGCGACGCAGCGGAAGAGATGATCGAGGGTCGATGCCGGGCCGGCGCCGGCCGTCCATTGGCGGGGCTGGGCCGGATGGTTCGTCGTGAGCCGGAACCCACGGTCGTTGAAGCTCGACGAGATGTCGGGAATGACCGGCACGGTGCCATTGGTCGCGGCGCGGTATTCGCTGAGGAGGTGCCGCTGGTCGGCGACGATGTTTGTCGTGCCGGGATACCCGGTGGAGTCCGCCGTCGGACCGAGCAGCCAATCGGGGTCTCCGTAATAGAGGATGTAGGACGTGATCGCGTCGAACTGCTCGATGCGGGCGACCTGTGGGGTGGTAGTGAGGATTTGGCCCGTCGGACTGGGGCTCTCCGGTGTGACCCGCCAGTAGACCTCGTCCCCGATGAAGTAGGGGTTGAAGCCGTGCGCCTCGAGCACCGTGCGCGCCCCTCGGATCATCCCGGCGACGTCGCCCGTCAGGGTCCGGGTCAGGTAGAGGAAGACGACGGGCCGGCCGTCGATGCGCAGGTAGGACGGGTTGTGGAAGTAGTGGTCGGCGAACGAGACCATGTCCGAGTCGAAGTGCAGCTCCATCTGAAAGGTGACGGGGGTGGACTCGTCGCCCGGGTTGAAGCCCAGGTTCCATGTCTCGTAGAACATCGCGAAGCGCATCTGACCGATGTTCGGCGCCGCCAGGAAGTCCTGCATCGAGGCGTCGGCTTGCCGGTAGTCGGCTCCCGAGTACCCGGCGTCGTAGGGCCACCAATCCACGGCGAAGAAATTGATCCCCGCCTTGCGGGCGTTGGTGATGTCCCTGGCCGCCGTCTGGGGGCTCTGTGAATTCACCACTGAGTCGGCCGGCACCTGGGGTGGCACGAGATGGGCCCGCAGCGACCCGCTGGCGATGTTCGCGGGGTTCCAGAGGTAGTAGTAGGCGCCCACCAGCGGCTGCACGCCGGGTGGGTGAACAGGCTTGGCTGCCGCCTGGTCACCCACCGCCACGAGGAGGGCGAGCGACAGGACGACCCCCAGGGAGCATGCCGCCTGTCGGCTCAGCGTCACCTGCACGGCGGGAGCCTAAGAGATCGATGGTCGACCCGTGCTTCGTCGTGCCTCCGGTGAGATGAACGCCTTGTGGAGTAGGGGGCCAGCCGGCTCGGTCACCGCTCCTCGACCCATGCGACCGGACCGTTGGCAAAGAGCGTCCCGTGGCAGCTGGCCAACTGGAAGCCGACGGTCGTCGTGTCGACGTCTTGGCCGACGATGGCCGACGTGTCGGAACGCTCGACGACTGCGGCACGGAATTGTCCCATCCGGTGCCTGGGGAAGAATGCGGCATGGCCGTAGCCGACGACTCGGGGAGAGGGCCCGGCTGATCCCCCCTCGACGCCCGAACCGGGAGGGCCGGCCGTCCCCCCACTGCCTCCCGAATCGGTGCGGAATCGCCTGCAACATCTGCGGGAGCGGGCGGACCGCACCAGGGCCGGGATCGAAGCCCGGCGCGCCGACTCGGCCTCGATCGACACGGCCTTCGATGCGGTCGAGCGCGACGCCCAGACGGGGGGTGGCGTGCTGGCGGCGGCGGTGGCGTTCCGCCTCTTCATGTTCCTGGTGCCCTACGCCTTCGTCATGGTCACCGGCTTCGGGCTGGCGTCGAGCGCGGCCGGGCAGGACCCGGGCGACGCTGCCCGCTCGGCGGGCATCGGCGGCCTGCTCGCCAATGCGGTGGCCAGCACCAGCACCCTGTCCCTGTGGAACCGCCTGGTCGCGTTGGTGGTGGGCGGGTTCGCCCTGGCCCTGACGGCGCGCTCGCTGGTTCGGGTCGTGTGGATCGTCCACCGCCTGATCTGGCGGGTGGAAACCGCCGGGAAGCCCAATCCCTGGGCGCCACTGGTCCTGGTCGGCCTCATCACGGTGCTCTTCGGCGTCGCCGATCTCGCCGCCTGGCTGGGCTCGCAGTCGTTCGGGTTCCGTGTGCTGGCCGTGCTGCTGACGATCGTCCTGTCCGGCGCCGCTTGGTATCTGGTCTCGTGGTGGCTGCCGCGGGAGGACTGCGAATGGACGGCGCTCCTCCCGGGTGCCCTCATCGTGGGCATCGGGGTGGGGGTGCTCCACCTGCTCACCATCACCTATGTCGTGCACGTCGTCACTCGGAAGTCGGCCCTCTACGGTGCGATCGGGATCGCCCTGGCCCTCCTGCTGTGGACGTATTTCGCCGGTCGCCTCCTCACGGCCGCGATCGCCGCCAATGCCTCACTGTGGAAGCACCGGAGGGTCGAGGCCGACGGGAGTGCCGACCAGGCCCTCCCTACCTGAGTCGCTGCCGTCCCTCAGGCGCGGACGGCGGCGTGCGCGAACTCCGACCAGGCGGTGACCCACTCTTTCCAGACCGGAGGCGGGTAGTCGTGACCCATCCCGTCGATCTCGAGGTAGCGGGCGCCGGGAATGACCTCGGCCGTACGGCGTCCGCCGCTCGGGTCGATGAGGGTGTCCCGACTGCCGTGGATCACGAGCACGGGTAGGTCCAACCCGGCGAGCTGCTCGGACCGCGAACCGTCGGCCGCGACGGCCTTCATCTGCCGCCCGGTCCCTGCCGGGTAGAAGCAGCGGTCGTATGCCGCGGCGGCCCGGGTACGGATGGCGTCGTCGTCCAGCCATTCGGGCTTCGACCCGTAGACGTGGAGGGCGGCCACCTGACGGTCGATGTAGGCCGCGCGCGAGGGAGCGGGCGGGGCGAGCAGGAACTCCAGGGCCTCGGGTGAGCTGTCGCCGTATCCGGCCTCACCCGTGCGCGACATCACCGACGTCATGGTGAGCAGCCGGTCCGCGTGGTCGATGGCGAGCCGCTGGACGATCATCCCTCCCATGGAGCAGCCCATCACGTGGGCCTTGGCCGCGCCGACGGCGTCGAGCACGGCGATGGCGTCATCGGCCATGTCGACGAGCGTGTACTCGATGCCTTCAGGTTTCGTGGACAGCCCGACGTCGCGGTTGTCGAATCGCACGACATGGAAGCCCTCGTCGCAGAAGAGCCGGCACCACTCCACGGCGTAGTTCAGGCATTGGGAGCCGAGACCATTGACGAGAAGGAGCGTGGGCGCGTTCGAGTCGCCGAACTCCTCGTAGTGGATCTCGATGGCACCGTTGCGCGCTGTGCTCATGCGCCCTCCATGTTGGTGATCGTAGGGCGACGTGTGAGAGGGAGGTTCAGGCGATCTTCGTGACGGAGGCGTCTGCCCCTAGCGCTGCATCGCCTTGGTCTCGATGTACTCCTCGAACCCGTACTTGCCGCGCTCACGGCCATTTCCCGACTGCTTGTAACCGCCGAAGGGCGCGCCCGGGTTGAAGGCCCCACCGTTGATGTCGACCTGACCTGTCCGCATCTGCCGCGCCACCTTCTCGGCCCGGTCCGGGTCGCTGCTCCACACTCCGCCGGACAGGCCGTAGGGGGTGCCGTTGGCGATCTCGATCGCCTCTTCTTCGGTGTCGTAGGGGATGATGGAGAGGACGGGACCGAAGATCTCCTCCCGGGCAATGGTCATGTCCGGGGTGACTTCGGAGAAGACCGTGGGCTGGACGAAGAAGCCCTTCTCCAGTCCTTCGGGTGCGTCCGCCCCACCGATGACCAGCTTGGCCCCCTCCTCGATTCCCTTGTTGATGTAGCCCCGCACCCGCTCCCTCTGTACCGAGGACACCAGCGGCCCGAGCAACTTGCCGGGCTCGAAGGGGTCGCCGGGAGCGAAGCCCGCGGCGGCGCCCGCCGCCAGCTCCTCCACCTCGGACAGCTTGTCCCGGGGGACGAGCATCCGGGTGAGGGCCGAGCAGGTCTGGCCTGAGTTCATGTAGCAGGCGAACACCCCGGCCGGCACGGCCGCCGCCAGATCGGCGTCGTCGAGCAGGATGTTGGCCGACTTGCCGCCCAACTCGAGCGCGACCCGCTTGATGCCCTCGGCGGCGAGCTCCATGACACGCCGTCCGGCCCGGGTGGAACCGGTGAAGGACACCATGTCGACCTTGGGGTGCGCCGCGATGGCCTCGCCTACTACCGGCCCGACACCGCTTACCAGGTTGAAGACGCCGGCCGGGAGGCCGACCTCGTCGATGATGTCGGCCAGGATGAAGGCGTTGATCGGCGCCACCTCGCTGGGCTTGAGGACGACGGTGCAACCCGCGGCCAGCGCGGGGGCCACCTTGAGCACGACCTGGTACAGGGGGAAGTTCCACGGGGTGATGGCGCCCACGACCCCGATGGGCTCGTGCACGACGAGCGAGTTGCCGAGCTCCTCTTCCCACTGGAAGGCCTCGGCGGCGTTGGCGGCGTCGGCGAAGGCGCCGGCCGGCAGGCCGACCTGGACGGACCCCGACAGGGTCATGGGCATGCCGACTTCGTGCGAGATGACCTGCGCGATCTCGTCGGTGCGGGCGCCCAGTGCCTCACCCACCCGGGTGAGCAGTTTGCCGCGCTCCTCGCGGGACGTGGCGGCCCAGCCGGGGAAGGCGGCCGCCGCGGCCTGAACGGCCTTGTCGACGTCCTCGGGCGTTCCCTCGGGGATCGTCGCGAAGACCTCCTCGGTAGCCGAGTCGATGACCTCGAGCGCACCCTTGCCGGTCGAGGGGACCCAGGCCCCGTTGATGTAGATCTTGTCGCGCACGAGCATTGTGCCCTCCCTGATGGTCTGACTTCTGCCCTCCCACCCTATCCAGGCTGGGAGGGAGTCGCCCGGGGCGCGCTAGTCCTTCTTGCCCAGGAGGGGATGCTCACCCATGCCCACGGGTTGGAGGTGCTGGCCCAGGACCTCGTGGAAGTGGTTGGCCACCTCTTGGGGGCTCCAGCCGCCCTCACGCCACATGGAGGCGATCTGCCGCGGGGTCTGGAAGAGGGTGTAGGCGAAGCCGGTGCGCCCGAGGACCTGCCCGTTCACGTAGGAGGCGTCCTCGGAGGCCAGGAAGGCGATCAGCGGCGCGTTGAGCGCGGGATCCTGATCGGCCGGAGGCTCGGCCCCGGCGTAGAGGCCCTCGGTCATGCGGGTGAAGCCGGCCGGGGCGACGGCGTTGACCGTGATGCCGTACTTGCCGAGCTCGAGAGCCCACACGAAGGTCATGCCCATGATGGCGGCCTTGGCGGCGCCGTAATTCGTCTGCCCGAAGTTGCCCCGCAGCCCCGCCGAGGACGTGATGTTGACGATCCGCCCGTAGCCGGCGTCCTTCATGAGCGGCGCCGCGTGCCGCACCGTGTTGAAGGTGCCCTTCTGGTGCACCGCGATGACCGCGTCGTAGTCGGACTCGTCCATCTTGACCACGGTCCGGTCGCGCACGATCCCGGCGTTGTTCACGACGATGTCGACGGACCCGAAGCTGTCCACCGCCGCCCCGATGATCCTGCCCGCGCCCTCGAAGTCGCTCACCGAGTCGTAGTTGGGGACGGCGCTGCCGCCCGCCGCCTCGATCTCCTTGCAGACCTGGGCGGCGGGGTCCTCCTCGGTGCCCGCACCCCCGAGGGTCACGCCCACGTCGTTGACCACCACCTTGGCGCCCTCTGCGGCCAGACAGAGGGCGATGTCGCGCCCGATGCCCCGTCCCGCACCCGTGACCACCGCCGCTCGACCGTCCAGAAGTCCCATGGCCAGAGAGTACCCGGGCGCCCCTTCCCTGACATCCGTGTCAGGCATTGCCGCCGGCGTTGTACGATCTCAGCGACCGTCGGGCGAGGACGTTTCGCCCGCTCAGCCGTGAGGAGACCCGGGCCATGGCCTTCATCGAGAACGCACCAGAGCAGATCGTCGCCGCGGCCAAGGAGCTGCTCGAGAAGGGGTTGGTCGAGGGGACATCGGGCAACATCTCGGCGCGCATGGAGGACGGCAACATCGCGGTCACCCCCTCCTCGCTCGATTACCGGCTCATGGCCGTGGACGACATCGTGATCGTGAACCCCGCCGGGGATGTCGTCTCGGGCGAGCGCGGCCCCACTTCGGAGAAATATCTCCACATCGCGGTGCAGGCGGCCTACGAGGACTTCGCGGTGTGCATCCACTCGCACGCCGTGCACGCCACCATGTTCGCGGTCGCGCACCAGGACATCCCGAGCTGCATCGACGAGTTCACCGTCTACCTCGGGGGGGACATCCGCTGTTCGGAATACGCAGCGAGCGGTTCGCCCGATCTGGCCGAGCAGGTGGTCAAGGCTCTGGAGAACCGCAGCGCGGCGCTCATCGCCAACCACGGGATGGTGGCGGTCGGCACGACGATGGAGAAGGCGATGCACAACACTGCGCTGGTCGAGCGGTCCGCCAAGATCATCTGGGGAGCCAAGCAGCTGGGCGGCATCTTCCCGTTGCCGCAGGAGGTCAACGCCACCTTCGCCAGCTACTGGCCCTACATGCGGTAGGCGCAGTGAGCGAGGGCACCATCCGCGCCCGGCTCGTTGAGCTGGGCCTCACGCTGCACGGGCCGCACCCACCGCACGACCCGCTCGACGCCGTGGTGGTGCACGGCGGCGTCGCGCGCACATCCGGGCAACTGCCCCGCATCGCCGGGGAGTTGACCTGTCTCGGGCGACTGGGCGACACCGTGACGGTGGAGCAGGGCACCGAGGCCGCCGCCGTCTGCGCGCTCAATGCCCTCGCCGTGCTCGAGGACGCCCTCGGTTCCCTCGACCGCGTCGAACGCGTCCTGACGGTGACGGGTTTCGTGTCGTCGGCGCCGGACTTCCACCAGCAGCCGGCGGTGGTGGACGGGGCGAGCAAGGTGCTGGCCGACGTCTTCGGCGACGCGGGTCGCCACTCACGCTCGGCCATCGGGGTCGCCGCCCTCCCCCGGAACGGCGCGGTCGAGATCGAGGTGACGGTCGCCGTCAGCGACTGAAGGCGTCCCCTATCACCGGCCGGGCCACTGCGGCCAGGTCCCAGTAGCCCGTCGTGCCCCGATCACGTAGCTCGACGACAGCGTTGATGGCGGCGCCGTAGGCCGCCACCGCGATGGCGCCGCCTACCGAGACCCGGCTCACCCCGAGCTCGGCCAGCTCGCCGACGTCGGGTGCCCCCGGGAGCACCAACACGCTGACCGGCAGGTCCACCGAGGAGAGGAGCTGGCGCAGCTCGACCGGATCGACGACCCGCGGGGCGAAGAGGACGTCGGCACCGGCCTCCTGGAAGGCCTGCAGACGGCTGATCGTGTCGGCCAGGTCCTCCCGGCCGTGGAGGTAGTTCTCGGCCCGGGCCGTGAGCACGAAGGGCACGGGGCCACCGTGAGCGGCTTCCGCCGCCGCCCGCACCCGCTCGGCCGCATGCGCCAGCTCGTAGATCGGGGCGTCCCGGTCACCCGTGAAGTCCTCCACGGACCCACCGGCCAGGCCGGACGCGGCCGCCGCCGTGATGGTTGCCGCCACGCCTGCGGGATCGTGCGCGAAGCAGTTCTCCAGGTCGGCCGAGACCGGGATGTCGACCGCCCCGGCCAGCTCGCGGCCATGGGCCAGGACTTCGTCCTTGGTCATGGCCCCGTCCAGGCGCCCCCGCGTGGCGGCGAAACCGCCGCTCGTGGTGGCGATCGCCTCGAATCCGAGGGAGGCGAACAGGGCAGCCGATCCGATGTCCCACGCGTTGGGCATGAGGAGCGGCGTGCCGGGGACGTGCAGCGCACGGAACCTCTCGGCGCGCTCTGCCCGCTTGGCGGCAGGTGAGGGATTGGTCATGACCGCACCGTACCGGTGCCCCGAGTGGACCGTTCAGATCCGGCGGGTTCAGCTGGCCTTTGCCACCTCGGGGAATTCCCAATATTGGAATTCGATCGTCATGGGCAGGAGATAACGCACATAGAGCGAGTGGATCTTGACCATCTTCTGGTCGTCCATGTGCAGGTCGATCAGCTCCATGCGGTCGTCCACCGTGCGGAACTTCTCGGCCCGCTCCTGAATGCCCTTCAACTCGTCGAGCGACCCCACGGAGAAGCCGTAGTGATCCATGCGGGGGCAGCGCATCGGGTCGTCCTCGGCGATCAGGAAGATGAATTGGTCCCAGTGGACGCAGCTCATGATGAGACGGCGACGGTCTTCCGTCATGACCTCCATCTCCTCGAACCCGAGCACCTCGTCGAAGAAACGGCAGACATCGGCGCGGTTGTCGGCATTGAGCAGGTCCGCCGGCAGCGACATGGCCACGTGATTGAACCGTGGATTGCCGGAAGGGTAGAAGGGATGTGGCATCAGGAATGCACCTCCGGGATCACCATCACCTTGCCGGCGATGCGGCCGACCGCGAGTGCCTCGAGGGCATCGCCGATGCCGTTGAGGGGAATGTCGTCAGGGGCGATGAGACGTTCGGCCGGGAATCCGTCCGAGGCGAGGAGCTCGAGGGCGCGATCGAACCCCCCGAGGTCGTAGACGAACGAACCGGTCACGGTCAGCTCGTTGAGGATCATCCGGTTGATGTCGAAGGTCGGGTGGTCGATCCCCGCACCCACCATGACCAGGATGCCGCCCCGGGCCAACTGGCTGAACCCCGCCTCAATGGCGGAGCGGTGTCCCGAGCACTCCAACACGACGTGCACGGCCCGTGACGACATCCGCTCGGGCTCCCAGGAGGGGAACACCTCGAGGTCCGCCGGGTCGACGATGGACGTCACGCCGAGGTCGGCGGCCAGCTGGCGCCGCCCTTCGTGTGGTTCCACCACGGTGATGTCCGCGATGCCCATGGCGCGCAGAGCGGCGACGCTCAACGCGCCGATCGGGCCGGCGCCGAAGATCATCACACTGTCGCCGGGTGCGACACCCGAACGGGTGATGCCGTGCAGTGCCACCGACAGTGGCTCGGCCAACGCGGCATGGCGGGGGGACAGGCCCTCGGGCAGGCGCAGCACACCGCCGGCCCGGCACAGGATGTACTCGGCGAACGCGCCGTCGGACTGCGCGGACGTCATGCTGCTTCGGTTCTCGCACTGCGATGGCTTGCCCGCCCGGCAACCCCGGCACGTCCCACAACGCGGCGAGGCCCCCCCGACGACGAGCTCGCCGACGGACCACTCCGTAACGTCTTTGCCGACGGCGGCGATCTCCCCGCTCCACTCGTGTCCGGCCACCGCACCCGGAGTGAAGCCCCAGCCGTCGCGCAGCTGGTGGATGTCGGACCCGCAGATGCCGCATGCGTTCACGCGCACCACCACCTGGTCGGGCCCCGGACGCGGGACCGACCGTTCCTCCACGGTCACCACGCCGGGCGACTGGTAGACGGCGGCCGCCATCACCTCTGGAAGCGAGTCCACGGACGATGAACCTGACATACGTGTCACATTAGGCGTTCTCCACCAGCCAGGCGAGGCCCCCGGCCAGGTGGCGAAGGTATGCGGGCGTCTCCCATGCCCCTGGGAAGTGGCCCAGCGCGCTGTAGAAGGTGCGGGCGGGACCCTCCTGGACGCTCCAGGCGAGCGGGAACCCGCACTCGGGCACGCGCCCACCGGGTGCCGCCAGGTCGACCTGGTCCTCGGCGAGGTGGAGCAGGACCCGGGCGTCGGGACGCAGATCGGCGAACAGGTAGACCTCGTCGTGCCACTGCCAGCGGCTGCCGAGGTGCGCGGTCGCCGGGTGGTCGGCGTCGACCACGTCGATGGCGAAGTCCTGGGTCCAGGGATGGCCGTCGAAGCGGGCCCCCAGCATCGACCCGTACTCGGGCCAAGCGTGGTTGGCGTCGGTGGCGGAGTGGACGCCGAGGATGCGCAGACCTCCGGCCCGCCAGGCCTCGTGCACCGCCGCCCTCTGCGCGGCGGACCACGGGGTCTCCCCGATGGTGAAGAGGGCCAGGACGCGGGCGTGCGCGAGGTCGTCGGTCGAGACCGCGCGGACGTCGCTCACCACGGTCGGGGTGAGCGCGGCGAGGCCGGCCAACTCGCCCAGGCCGGTCGCCGCCTGGCCCAGCACGCCGTGCACGCCGGCCGGCCCGTCGGCGTAGGGGGCCACCTGGGTGACGATCAGCATGTCCTCGGGCACGCCGGGGGAGTGTAGACACGGGGCGAAGCCCGCGCCCGGTGCTCGAAAGCACGGGCACCCACCCACCTGAACGAGGAGGAACACATCGTGAGCGATGCGAGCATGGACCCGGGGGACGTTGCGGCCGAGCTGGCGCGGCTCGGCTCCGCCACCATCGGGGAGTCGGGCGGGCTTGCCGCGCACCGCAGGCTCCGTCCCGCCTGGTCCGGTGCTGCAGTGGCCGCCCCGGTGTACCCCGTCGGCTGCACGCCGGGGGACAACCTGGCCGTGCACGTGGCCGTGACGAAGGCACCGCGTGGGAGCGCCCTCGTCGTCGATGTCGGCCAGGTAGCCGACCGGGGCTATTGGGGCGAGGTGCTGACGACCGCAGCCGAGGCCGCCGGCTTGGCCGGCTTGATCCTCGACGGCGGGGTGCGCGACGTGGCCGCCCTCGAGGCGCACGGATTCCCCGTGTTCTCGGCGACCGTCGCCCTCACCGGCGCGACCAAGGACAAGCCGGGTTCCGTCGGGCTCTCGGTGCGGGTCGGAGGCGTCCCCGTGGCGGCAGGGGACTGGGTCGTGGCCGACGTCGACGGCGTGGCGTTCGTGCCGCGTCGGGCCCTGAGCGAGGTGCTGGCTGCCGGACGCGACCGCGAGGCGAAGGAAGCCGGTTTCTTCGAAGCCCTCAAGTCGGGTTCGACGACGGTGGATCTGCTCGGGCTCGATACTTCGCTGGTGCGCCTGGGCGACGGCGACTAGCCCTCGCCGTCGGTGGCACAATGCAGTCATGAGCGAAGGATCATCGGCAGCGGACGACAAGGTGGAGCGCCTTGAGGTGGGGCGCACGATCCCGGCCGAGCCCGGACGCATTTTCGCTCTGCTCAGCGATCCCAAGGGTCATGTGACCATCGACAGCTCCGGCATGTTGATGGACTCCACCGGGGTGCCGGCGACCAAGGTGGGGGACGAGTTCGTCATCCACATGGATCGCGAGGCGCTCAACGATTTCCCGATGGGCCGCTACGACGTGACGGTCCACATCACGACGTTCGAGCCCGACCGCGAGATCGCATGGACCATCAAGGGACAGATCAAGCCGCAGATCGGCCATGTCTACGGCTACCGGCTCGAGCCGGTGGAGAACGGGACGCTCGTGACCTCCTACTACGACTGGTCGACCATCGACCCGCAGTGGAAGGAGGCCGACATCTTCCCCATCATCCCCGAGTCGGCCCTGCGCGCGACGTTGGGCATCTTGGAACGGACGCTCGCGCACTCGAGCGCGTGGTGACCGCGTCGCACTGAGGGCCGAGGGGGTCTCGCCCTAAGGGCCGCTAGCCGCCAGCGACCGTATGGCGGCCATCCCCACGATCGGACGATTCAAGCGCAACCCGCCGGTCGAACCGTAGAAGCCGGCGTCGCCGAAACTGAAGATGCCGCCGTCGCGTCCGACGAACCAGTACCCCTGGCCGTCGGCGGTCCGGTCCATGCCCACGACCGGCGCATCTATCGGCATCCCTCCTGTCGAACCGAAGTAGGAGGCGGCACCGAAGTTGAATATGCCTCCGTCGGAAGCGACCAGCCAGTAGCCGGTCCCGTCGGGGGAAGCGGCCACGCCGACGATCGGCTTCTGCAGCGAGAGGCCGCCCGTAGAGCCGAAGAAGGGCGCGTTGCCGAACGCGAAGATCCCGCCGTCGGATGCCACCAGCCAATACCCACTTCCGTCGAACGACGACGCCATTCCCACGATCGGCTTGTTGAGCCGCAGGCCTCCCGTCGACCCGTAGAAGGCGGCGTCGCCGAACGCGAAGATCCCGCCATCGGAGGCCACCAGCCAGTACCCGCCGCCGTCTGGCGTTGCCGACATCGCAAGGATGGGCGCGTTGAGGTGCATCCCACCGGTCGAGCCGTAGAAGACGGCGTCACCGAAGGCGAAGATCCCGCCGTCGGAGGCCAGAAGCCAGTAGCCGGCGTCGTCCGGCGTCGCGGCCATGCCGACGATCGGCGCGTTCAGGTGGATGCTGCCGGTCGAGCCGTAGAATTGTGCGCCCCCGTAACTGAAGATCCCGCCGTCGCTGGCAACCTCCCAGTATCCCGGGGCCCCGAGCGGTTCGACGGAGATGACCAGGTTTGCCCGGGTCGACAAGAAGTTCGAGTCCGTGACGGTGAAGGTGACCTGGTATTGCCCCGAGATCGTAGGAGTCCCACCGAGGACTCCGTTCGCCGCCAGATGGATGCCGGGCGGGAGGTTCCCTCCGGACACGGCCCACGAGTAGGGAGCCAATCCACCGCTTGCGGCGAGCGAGGCGGCATACGGCACGCCGATGGTCCCGATGGTGAGGCTGGTCGTCGTGACGCTTGGCGGCGCCGACAGCGTGGCGATGGTTCCGCCGAGGTTCGAACCGGCTCCGACGGCTTCGCAGTTCACCGGACTGGCGCAGGCCACCCCGAGCAGACTGCCGACGGCGGACGGGGCCGATTGGCTTGTCCAGCTGGCGCCGCCGTCGGTCGTCGTGAGGATGCGGGCGCCGCCGACTGCAGTGCAGGTCGATGGGCTGAGACAGCTCACGGATACCAATGCCGTCGCCCCGCCGGGAGTCCCCAGGTCGCTCCACTGTGAACCGCCGTCAGTGGTGCCGATCACGTGGGATCCGGTTGCCAGACAAGTCGTGTCGCTCGAGCACGAGATGCCGTTGAGAGTGGTCGCGGCGGAGGGCGCCGTCTGGGGGGCCCAAGTGGCCCCGCCGTTCCCCGTGGCGAGGATCACCGCGCTCGGTCCACCGGACGACAGGCCCACGGCGGTGCAGTGCAGGGCATCCGGGCACGAGATTCCGGTGAAATTGGTGACGATTCCCGGGTACGACTCCGATACCCATGTTCCGCCGCCGTTGCCCGTTGCGATGATGTTGGGCGAGGAGCTGCCGAAGTCGCTCACGGCTTGACATACCGCAGGGCTGGCGCACGAGACCCCAGTCAAGATGCCTACTCCCGCGGGGACGGACTCAGACGTCCAGGTCGCGCCTGCGTTCACGGTGCCGATGATGACGGGGCTTCCGAAGAGGCCGAATCCCACGGCCGTGCAGTCGGAGGTCGTGGCACACGAAATGGCATCGAGGCCATTGACGCCGGAGGGAATGGCCTGTGCAGTCCAGGCATCTCCCTCGTTGAACGAGGCCAGCACCGAGTCGACACCGACGGCGACGCATTCGGTGGTGCTGGGGCACGAAACCGAGCCCAAGCGACTCGTTCCCGGTGGCGGGCTCTGCGCCGCCCACGACAGCCCGCCGGTCGTTGTCCCCATGATCGTGGACCCAGCCCCGAGGTTGCCCGTGTTGCCCACCGCAATGCAATCCGCGGCAGAGGAACATGAGATCCCGGTGAGATCCACCGCGTTGGTTGGTGGGGTCTGGAGTGACCAGGTCGAGCCGTTGTTCGAGGTCCCGACCACGTAGGGGGTTGTGCTGAGGTTGGTGCCGACGGCAATGCAGGTTGTTTCGTTCGGGCATGTGATCGGAGTTCAGCTGTGATCCTGACGGTATAGAACGTGGTCAGTTGTCCAGTCGTCAAGTCTGACAGTGCTCAGGCGCGTTGCTCCACCGCCGCTGACGCAATTCCGACTGCGACGCATGTAGTCGATCTCAGCAGCAAGAGACTGACTGTCAACGATTCACGGAAGGTTGGTCCAGCAGTTGTCCAGTTGGCTCCGTTCTCGGTGCCGACAATCGATGGCCGATGTCGTCAACG
The DNA here is from genome assembly GCA_963736515.1 of uncultured Acidimicrobiaceae bacterium. Taxonomy (GTDB): domain Bacteria; phylum Actinomycetota; class Acidimicrobiia; order Acidimicrobiales; family RAAP-2; genus Bog-473. Next base: position 50,403 of record CAVTPE010000021.1, read on the forward strand.
ATCCAACCGCCACGCACGTGATCGAGCTTGGGGCAGGAGACACCCGATAGGGAGTTCGGTCCCTGGTGGTGGAGTCTGGGACATTCCAGTTGGACGCCGTCGGTCGTCTGGACGATCTTGGATCCTCCGACAGCGGTGCACTCATCAATGTTGAAGCAAGAGATCGATTCGGCTGGAAACGCCGCATCCTGAATGACCCAGCTCGCCCCGCCGTTGGTCGACTTCATGATTCCCGAACCTCCGCCGGCGTAGCAGACAGATGTCGACGGGCATGAGACAGATGAAAGTGTGGTCACGCCGGCTGGGGGAGTCGAGTCGGACCAGGTTGAGCCACCGTTCTGGGTCACGATGATGGAGGCTGCGTTGCCACCGTCGTCGCCGACAGCCACGCAGGTCGCCGAGCTTGCCGCCGCGCTCGGCGCACAGGAAACCGCTGTGACGTTGGCCAGCGCCGTGTAGCTGGCTGCGGTCTGCCATGACGGCGCCACGGCGGCGGCTGCTGGGAGCGTCGAGAGCTGGCTCCCAAGCAGTCCGACGATGGCAACGGTCAGCACCGTCGACAGCGCGGTGGTAGTGATTGTCCGGACCGAGCGCATTGCCGCCTCCCTCCACCCGGAGATCCGTTCGAATGGCTGCCGGATCGTATCCTTCGACCCCCGTTGAATCACGCTGGCGGTCAGGCCTGAAGTGAACGGTCCTTGCTAGCCGGGTTGCTAGCCGGGTTGCTGGGCGGGAACAACGGCGTTCGGGGGCGTTCGTCCCGCCAAGACGTCGCAGACTCCCTGGCACGCCAGGCGGGCCATACGGGTCCGCGTGTGCGATAGTTGCACTTCCGATGTGAGGAAGCAGCGTCGCCCTTGGTGCAGAGAGCAACCGGGGGTTCACCTTGGGCTCCCCGTCGAAGACGTCGAGGCCGGCGCTGTAGATGGTGCCGTTCTCCAGCGCATCAACCAGCGCATCCTCGTCCACTACCGGCCCGCGGGCCGTGTTGATGAGCACGGCGGTCGACTTCATACGGGCGAGCTCCGCGACGCCGATCAGGTGACGGGTGGACTCGCTGAGAGGGACGTGAAGACTCACGATGTCCGATCGTTCGAGCAGCTCGTCAAGGGTCGGGACGAACCCGGTCACGCCAGTGTCGTGGCGTGCCGTGTGGATGACCTCCATGTTGAAACCGTCCGCTCTGTGGGCGACCGCACGTGCGATACGCCCGAAACCGACCAGCCCCAGCGTGGCCCCGTGCACATCGCGGGCCAGATGGGTGCCGAACCCCCACCCCTTCCATCGGCCTTCCCGCAAATCCCGTTCTGCATCTGTCGCCAGGCGCGTCGCAGCGAGAATCAGCAGGAATGCCAGGTCTGCCGTGGTGTCATCGAGCACTCCTGGCGTGTTGCACACCGTTATGCCCATGGCATGCGCAGAGGCGACGTCGATGTTGTCGTACCCAACGGCCGCGTTCGCCACGACCCGCAGACTCCCGCGTTTCCCGGATTCGAGCACGGGCATATCGATGCGATCGGTGAGGTGGCAGACGACCCCGTCACACTCAGCGGCCAGGTGGAGCAGTTCGTCGGGGGAGAGGACGGAACCGTCCTCTCGCAGCACTATCTCATGGCCGGCTTCGAGCAGTGGATCTGTTCCGCCCTCGATCAGGGGGCGGGTGACGAGAACACGAGCCACTCAGTGCGTTGTGTAGTTGATGGCGCCGGCGCCCTTGACGCCGATGGCGAAGCAGAAGCAGTGGATCGGAGCGTGGTCGCTGATCGGCCGCAATGAGTGCACTTTGTCGGGCGGAATGTAGACGAGATCGCCCTGGGAGATGGGGCGGTCTTCTCCGTCGATCGTCATGATTCCCTTGCCGTTCATGACGTAATAGAACTCGTGCGTCGGGTGGGAGTGCGGGTCGACCAGTCCGCCGCCGGGGACTTCGAATTCGTTGACGAGCTCCAGGTAGCCCCCATCGGTGATGTCCTTGAACTCGCGGGACTCGATCATCCACCAGACCGGGACGGTGCCGTTGTGCTCGACAACCGGCGCCTTGGCTTCAATGCTGCGGACATCCATCCTGTTGGCCTCCCAAGGTTTCCTAGACTGACTCCGGTGTCAGGTTAGGCCGCCTTGCGCCAGAGGCGCAGCACCATGGCAGCGGTCGAAGCAGATGAGAGCGAGTGATGTCCCCAGACGGATCCATGAGAGAACGAACCCTGGCACCGGAGCCGCTGACCGAGTCCGGGTGGTCGCCCTTCGGCTGGATTCCGGTGGCCGATGTCGACCCCAGGGACGGCCAGCACACTCTGGCGTTCGAATGGGCCGACGCCCACGTGAACCTGATCGGCCATGCTCGCGCCGAAGTCCCTGAGACCCGCGGTGGCCTGCGCTGCGAGATGTTGTTCCGCCACGACACCCACACCCAGGCCTTGATGTCGCTCAACGTTCCAGCCGTGATCGTGGTCGCTCCCGCCGCTCTCGAATTCGCGGATGAAGCCGAGGCGAACGCCATACGCGCCTTCCGGATCGAGCCCCTGGAATCCCTGGTCCTGTATCGGGGAACCTGGCACTGGGGCCCCTTTCCGATAGAGGATCCCGAGGTGCGGCTGTTCAATGTCCAGGGGCTTCGCTACGCAGAGGACAACCGATGTGTGGATCTGGCCTCCAAGGGTCTCGCCGTAGAGGTAGATCTGCCATGACGACGGCAGCGGGACATGGGAGCCGGCCTTGGAGCTTGACGACGCGGAAGAGGCAGAGGTGATTCCGGCCACGGTGGCCGAATTGGTCGATTCGCTCACGGCACGTGAAACGGGATCGGACGCTTGTGGGAGGCCGACCTTCACGACGACCTGCCCGAAATGGTGGGTTCACGGTCGGGTGTTCGGGGGAATGGTGGTGGCCCAGGCGCTCAGTGCCGCCATGCGGACTGTCCCGGATGGGCTCGAAGTCCACTCGTTGCACGGCTACTTCCTGCGCCCGACGAGCCCGGGGTCACAGACGACCCACTTCGTGGACAACGTGCGCGACGGGCGATCGTTCAGCACCCGACAGGTGATCAGCGAGGTGGAGGAGAAGGAAACGTTCCGGATGACGTGCTCCTTTCACGCTCCGGAGTACGGCGACAGTTACCAGCTGCCCGTTGCGCCGGAGATTCCACCGCCCGGCGACGTCGAGGGTTTCGAGGCACCTTTCCCCTTTGATATACGTGAGCTCGGTACGACCGAGCGGCGGGATGATGGCACCTATCGGTCGACACGCCGCTGCTGGTTTCGCACCCGCGAGGCCTTGTCCGACGACCCGGCGGTGCATGCGGGCCTTCTTGCATACTTCTCCGACATGACCGGAGCGTCCTTCCGTCCACTCAGTCTCGGCGTATGGGGCGCGCACACCGACGCCAGCCTTGATCACGCCTTGTGGTTCCACCGCCCCTGGCGGGCCGACACATGGAGCATCTTCGATCTCCAGGCGCTCGTGAACGCGGGTGGTCGGGCCACCGTCCGTGCGACGATGCACGGTGAGGACGGCACCTTGCATCTCAGCATGGCGCAGGAGCTGTTGATTCGTGAGCTCGACGAACCGCTGCAAGTCAAGACCCCGCCGTGGTCAGATCGGGACGAACCGACAGGAGGGGACGATGGGACTGCTTGACGGCCGGAGAGCGCTGGTGACCGGAGGTGGATCCGGGATCGGCCGTGCAACGTGTCGCCGCATGGCCGAGGAGGGCGCCCGGGTCGCCGTCTTCGACGTCAACGAAGACTCCGCCAAGACTGTGGCCGACGAGATCGGAGGGATCGCCTTTGGCGTCGACGTCGGCGATCCCGATGCACTTCGTGAAGCATGCGATGCGGCGGCGGCGGAACTTGGGGGCCTCTCCATCATGTACAACAACGCCGGTACCTCGGCGTTCGGAAAGCTCCACGAGATGGACCTTTCCGATTGGGATCGGGTGCTCCGGGTCAACCTGACCGGCGTGTGGGCCGGGATCCGTGCCGCAGTGCCGCACCTGCTGGCCGGCGGAGGGGGCTCGATCGTGAGCACGGCGTCCATCAGCGGGACGAGGCCCGCGGCGGGGGAGAGCCCCTATGCGGCCAGCAAGGCAGCCGTGGCCGCGCTGACGGCGTCAGCGGCCTTGGAGTACGCACCCTCGATCCGGGTCAATGCGGTGTCGCCGGGGATGATCAGGACGGCAATGACCGCCCAGATGTTCGAGTTCATGCCGGATCAGGTGGAGCGCTTCGAGACGGGAACGCCGGTAGCCCGGATCGGTGAGCCCGAGGACATCGCCGACGTGGTCGTGTTCCTCTGCTCCGATCTGGCCCGCTTCGTGACCGGGCAGAACATCGTCGTCGACGGCGGGCTGACGCTGCACGGCTCGGGCGTCGACGGCATCTTCGACATTGTGTTCCCCGCCAAGAAGCCACGACCGTAGGCACAGGAGCTCGAACCGGGGCTGCTCAGGGCACGATTTCGACGAGCAGCATCCCCGCGCCGGCAGTGCGAACGTACTCCCAGTGACCGGCGGCGGTGCTGGTGTTGTGCCGGTGCACGGCGGGGTGCGCTCCCACTCAGGCGTTCACCCGTTCATGCGTTACCCGTACACCCATTCACCCGTTCACACCCATTCACCCGTTCGTGTCGAAGAGCGCTCGATAGACCATGGTCGTGATCGTTTCGAGCGCCACGTCGTCGATCGGTTGCCCGACGAATTCACGGAGATAATGGAAGCGGTCGAGCAGCGCCAGTGTGGCGAGGCCGGCGGCATCGGGATCCATGATGTGGCCCGAGGAGTCAGGTCCGATCTGCTTGGCCAAGGCGCCCGACATGACGGTGAAGGTGCTGCGGATCACGTCGACCAGTTCCGGGTCGGTGGTAGCCAGATCGGTCCAGGCCCGGAACAGTGGTGCGTAACGGGCCCAGAGCTCGGAGTATGCCCTGATCCATCCGTGCACATCCTCCCACTGAGGTGCGTTTCCCTCTGCCGGAAGCGTGCTGAGTGCGTCGTAGAGCGTCTGCGCTTCACCTGCCGCCTCGGCCACGAGCGCTCGTAGTAGGTCCTCCTTGTTGGAGAAGTACAGGTAGAAGGTTCCGTGTGAGGTCTTGGCGATCTCGACCACATCGTTGACCCGGGTCGCGTGGTAGCCCCGCTTGTCGAATGCGACCATCGCCGCGTCGAGGAGCTTGCGCATCGTTCGCCTGCCCTGGCTCCGCAGGACCCGCTTGCTCGCGGGAGCCCCGACCGCGTCGGCGTCCGCCATCGGGAGTCCGTTGTCGTCAGCGGCGGGGCCGTCGGTCGATGCCGAAGGGATCCGAGCCGGGCTCTTCGGGGCCGTCCCCTTGTTGGCTGCCTGGGGTTGAGCCGGCTCTTTTATCGCGGGCGCCGGGCCACGTCGGGCTGTCGGCGATCCCATGCCTGGTGCATGGTAGTGCCGGTGCATGGCTGAAATGGCTAACCTGACACGGTGGTCAGGTTCGTTGGGGGTCAAAAAGGCGGTTGGACCAGGGGTTTTCGTCACAGGGCGCCCAGCGCGAAGCCGGTTGCATGACCTCAACGGCCTTGCCCGGGGGCGGCCCCCTCGTGACGACACTGGAGGACGCGGTCAAGCGTGGGGTGCAACCTGGCGACACCGTCCAGGTGATGATGGGGCACAGCCGCTGGACCGCGGCAGCTCGGGAGTTGGCTCGCCAATTCTGGGGCACCGACCCGGGATTCACGCTCGTCATGACCAGCCTCGGCGCGCTGGGGGCGGCCTTCTTCAGGGGTGGGTTGGTCCGCAAGGTGGTGACCGCGTATTCGGGCAACAGCTTCCCGACCTACACACCCAACCCCGTCTTCCGCCGGGCCTACGAGTCGGGCGAGGTCGAGGTCGAGCACTGGTCCATCCTGACTCTTTCCCAGAGGCTCGAAGCAGCCGCCCGCGGCCTGCCTGCGGCTGTCACCGGGTCACTGATCGGCTCATCCATGGCGGACAACAAATCCTTCACCGTCGTCGATTCGCCCTTCGGCCCCCTCGGGTTGCTCGAACCGCTGGCGCCGGACGTCGCTCTGGTGCACGCCGCCGCCGCCGACCCAGCTGGCAACCTCGCCTTCTCCGAGCCGCTCCTCGATGGTGTCTGGGGTGCCTGGGCGGCCCGTCGCGGTGTTGTGGCCACTGTGGAGCGAGTGGTCGACGACCTGGAAGGACTCGGGCATCGGGTACGTGTGCCCGGCCACCGCGTCCTGGCGGTGGTGGAAGCACCCTACGGCGCCCACCCCGGGGGTTGCTACGCCCCAGGACTCCCCGTCCGTAGCTATGGGGAGGACGTCGCACATTGGAGCGCCGCCGCCGACGCGGCGGCCAGGAACGAGTTCGACGCCTACGTCGACGAGTGGGTGCTCGGCCCGGCCACGCACGAGGACTATCTCGCGCAGGTTGGGCCGGAGCAGCTCAAGTGGCTCGAGGGTCGCTCCGATCCGTTGTCATGGAAGGCCGACGCCGACGCCCACCCTGTGGTTGACGACCCCGCCATCACCGTTTGGGAGCAGGCCGCCTCCCTGGGGGCGCGGGAAGTCGAGCGGGTCGTGTCCGAAATCGGTGCCGACGCCGTCCTGGCGGGTGCCGGTGTGGCCAATCTTGCCGCCTGGGTCGCCGTGGGACGGGCGCGGGCAGCTGGGCACACTGTCATGTTGACGGCCGAGCTCGGGCTGTGGGGGTATCAGCCCACACCCGCCGACCCTTACATCTTCAACCAGCGGGTCTTCCCCGCAACCCCCTACCTCTCGGATGCGTCGGCCGTCCTGGGCATGGTCATCGGCGGCCCGGGGACGACAACGGTGGGATGCCTGGGCGCGGCCGAGGTCGACCGCAACGGGTCTTTGAACTCGACTGAGCTGGCCGGCGGCCGCTTTCTTGTGGGATCGGGCGGAGCGAACGACGTGGCGAGCCGGGCCACCGCGTGCGTGGTCGTGACACTCGCCCGGCCTGAACGCCTTCCCGAGTCAGTGGCCTACGTCACCTCGCCGGGGCAGCGAGTCGTCAGCGTCGTCACCGACAAGGGCATTCTTCGACGACACGATGGCGTGCTCCGGCTGGCAGCCGTTCCCGACGGGGACGGGACGGTGGAGGACAGAGTACGAGCGTTCGCCTCGTCGTGCGGGTACGAGCCTGAGGTAGCCCGCCAGGTCGAGGCGCTTCCCGGCGTGCGCTCGGACGAGGTGCAAGCGCTGCGGGAGTATGACCGACGGAGGCTGTTCCTGAACTGATGTGACACACAAATTCGAACTTGGCGAAAGCGTCGATGCAACTGGTGAAAGCAATGCAGTTTGGCGATGTGACAAGAGCACTAAGGGGTGAGCAATGGGCGTGAAGCCCTACAGCTACAGTGACCGGCATCCCGGGGGGGATGCACGACCGACGATTGGGGACGGCATGCGAGTAGGACATGGGTTGAGGGCGTTGGCGGCGACGGCACTCACGGGGGCGATGCTGGTAATCGGCATCGCGACCACCTCTACCGCAGGAGCCGCGGCGGCGAGCTCAGCACCGGGAGTGAGTTCGAATTCCATCACGGTGGGAACGATCTCGACCCAAACGGGGACGCTGGCATCGAACTTCTCCTCGTTGATCTACGGCGAGAAGGCGTATTTCAACTACATCAATGCTCAGGGAGGGGTGAACGGCCGCAAGATCGATTACAAGTATGCGTTGGATGATGGCGGGAACCCCACCACGTTCAACCAGTTGGCGAACACGCTCATCAACCAGGATCATGTGTTCGCCGTGACCGGTGTGGCGACGGCGTTCTTCTCGCCCAACCTCTTCGTTGAGTCGGGTATCCCGACATATGGATACAACGTGACGGGCAACTGGGCTGGGCCAAAGAACTTGTTCGCAGCGGGCGGCTCAGTGCAGTACTACCCCGCCGCCGGCCCGCAGGTCTCCTTCGTGGCCCGAGAGACACAGAAGTCGCCGTCGATCGCCTTTATCGCCTACGGGGTGGCGGCCTCGGCGGCCTCGTGCCAGGCGGAGCAGACCTCCTTGACGGCCGCCGGGTACAAGGTCAGCTATTCGGACCTCAAGGTGAGTTACCCGGGGTCCACCGTGGCAACGGACGTGCAGCGCATGAAGCAGGCCGGCTCCAACATGGTCGTGAGCTGCATGGATGTGCAGGGCAACGTCACGATGGCCCGGGCGATCAAGCAGTACGGGCTGAACATGACCCAGCTGTGGTTCAGCGGGAACGACCAGTCGACACTCGACCAAAACCAGAGCCTGATGCAGAACGTCTACTTCGACATCGGGCACGTCCCCTTCACGGCGTCCCAGTCCCTCTACCCGGGCCTGAAGCTGTACTTCGCCCAGATGAAAAAGTACGAGCCCAAATACGCGCAGGACGAGATCGCGCTCCAGGGGTGGGAATCTGCCTCCCTCTTCGTCCAGGGGGTCAAAATGGCGGGCAGCAATCTCACGCAGGCCAACGTGATCAACCAGACCAACACCCTTACCGCATTCACCGCCGGCGACCTCACGGCTCCGGTCAACTGGAAGAGCGCCGGGCACAGCGGTAATGCGCCGCCCTACTGCCTCGCCTACATCAAGGTGTCCGGAAACAAATACATCCCGACTCTCAACAAGGGAAAGAACGTCTTCAACTGCTTCGAGTCGATCAACCCGAAAAAGGGCCCGGTCTTTCCCTTGCCGCCCGGCACGCCCGCCCCCGCCTGAGCGCGGTGGGCGGACCGGGACAGGGCGAGGGTCGGCACGGGTAGCGGGCCGCGGCAATGGAGCAATTTCTCGGCTTCGCACTCCCGGGGGTCCCCTACGGCTGCACGTACGCGCTCGTGGCCGTTTGCCTCGTCCTGACATACCAGGCGACGGGGGTCTTCAACTTCGCCTTCGGTGCTCAGGCGTTCGCCTCGGCGTTCATCTTCACGTACCTGACCCAGTACCACAACTGGACTGGATGGGAGGCCTTCCTCCTGACCGTGGTGGTGATGGGTCCGGCTGTGGGTTGGGCCTTCGACCGGTTGCTGTTCCGCCACATCCCGAATACCAACAGCACAGCGAAGCTTGTCTGCAGCCTGGCCCTCCTGGTCGGAATCCCCGCGCTGTTGCCGGTGCTCTTCGGACCTCAGAACCTCGACGCCACGACGACGATCCTCCCGTTCTTCAATCCGAACGTCGTGTATTTCACGATCGCGGGGACTCCGGTGAACGGGATTTACCTGGCCATCATCTCGGTCACCGTGGTCGTCCTCATCCTGCTGACCATTCTCCTGCGATACACGAGTCTGGGACTGCAGATGCGGGGCGCCGTGGAGAGCCGACGACTGGTCCAGCTCGATGGCGTCAATGCCAATGGCGTCGTTGCGGTGGCCTGGATCATCTCGAGTTTCATGGCAAGCCTTGCCGGCGTGATCCTGGCGCCGCAGCTCGGTAACTTCAATTCGGATGAATTCGTCACCCTGACGGTCACCGCCATTGCTGGGGCAGCTTGGGCGTTACTGCGCTCGTTGCCAATTGCGGCGGGTGTGGCTGTGCTTCTCGGCGTCCTGACGACTGCGTTGGATGGCTACATCCCGCCTGACAGCTTTTGGAACGCTGCCGTCGTTCCCTCCATGCCGTTCTTCGCCATCGCGGCCGCGCTGCTCATACTCCCCGGGATGCGGAACCTGGACGCCAGCCGGGACCCGCTCGCGACCATCGACCCTCCGCCGGAGCCCATCGCCGCCAGTACCCGTGCACCAAGTATGGACCGCATCATCCGGACTTTGTGGTGGGTGCTCCTGGCGGGTTTCTGCATCTCCATGCTGACCTGGATTCCGGTCACCTGGGAGACGGTCTTCAACAACGGGCTCACCCTCTCGATCATCCTCCTCTCGGTCACGTTGATCACCGGAATGGCCGGTCAGTTGTCGCTCTGCCAGGCGACCTTCGCCGGTATCGGTGCTTTCACTGCTGCCGTGCTGTCCGTCCACCTCGGCTTCAACTTCCTTGTCGGAGGCCTCATCGGAGCTGGCATTGCGGCCATTGTCGCCGTGCTGCTGGCGCTCCTGTCCTTGCGACTGAGGGGACTGGGCTTGGCGCTCATGACGTTGGCGGCAGCGTTGCTCTTCGACAACACCGCCTTCAACGACATCTGGGTCACTGGTGGTACGCAGGGCACGAGCCTGAAGACCCAATGGTTGGGCACGAGTGCCTTCTTCAACTTCGATGGCCACGCCACGTTCCTCCTCGCCATGGCGGTACTGGTTGTCGCCGTGATCGTCGTGATACTGGTGCGCAAGGGAACCGTCGGACGCAATCTGGCGGCCATGCGGGGAAGCGAGACCGCGACGGCGGGACTCGGTGTGAACCCGGCCTGGCAGCGGATTGTCGTCTTTGCGCTGTCCGGGGCAATCGCCGGCGTGGGCGGTGTGCTCTACAGCGTGCAGCAGCAACATGTCTCGCCCGTCGACTGGAACACCACCTTCTCGCTCGTTTTCGTTGTGCTCGTTGTGACGACGAGCGTGAATACGGTCGAGGGCGCCATCCAAGCCGGTATCGGCTACTACGTCATTCAGCAGATCTTCACCTACCTTCCCACGCGTATAGGTGGCCCCAGCCTGACCATCGTGCTCTTTGCCTTCGGTGCGCTCACCTATGCGCAGCATCCGGAAGGGGTGCTCGAGTACCAGAAGCGCCGCTCGACCCTGCGGTTCGAGCGACTGTTCTTCGCGCGCGAGGCTGAAGCCGAGGAGCGCAAGTCCCACGCCATGTCAGCGTCGGGTGCCAATGGCTGACGTCGAACCACTCCTGCGCCTCAAAAGCGTGTCCAAGTCCTTTGGCGGGATCCAGGCCGTGCACAGCATCACGTTCGACGTGGCGCCTGGCGAGAGCGTCGGCCTGGTCGGGCCGAACGGCGCGGGCAAGACGACCTTGTTCAACTGTGTCTGTGGGCAGTTGCGTCCGGAAGCAGGCGACATCATCTTCGATCGGGTACCACTGTCAGGGATGCCGACGTACAAGCGTGCCCGGTTGGGCATCGGACGCACCTATCAGAAGGTGGAGGTGTTCACCGACATGTCGGTGCGCGATCACCTGATGGTGGCGGAGCGGTCACGGCAGGGAGAAGGGCGGCTCTGGCGCGACCTCCTCAATCTGAGCAAGCCGAAGAAGGATGAGATCGAGCGGGTCGACGCAACGCTCGAGCTCGTGGGTATCTCACACTTGGCGGACATGTCGGTCAATGCGCTCGGATTGGGTCACTGCCGCCTGGTCGAGCTGGCGAGAGCCCTGGCCACCGAGCCCAAGATCTTGCTCGCCGACGAACCCTCCTCGGGGCTGGACCTGCACGAAACGGCCGAGGTGGCCGCTGTCTTTCGAAAGGTCCAGCGTGAGCGCGGCACGTCGGTGCTCCTGGTCGAACACGACCTGGCCATGGTGGCCGAGGTGGTCGACCGGGCGGTGGTCATGGATCTCGGAGCCATGCTGTTCGCGGGCACCTTTGACGAGTGCATGACCGATCCGACCGTGCGCCACGCCTACCTGGGTCAGATGGGGGTGGCGTGAGCACCCTCGCCGCCGCGGCTGAGAGCACCGATGTCCTGTCGGTCCGGAACGTCAGCGCTGGCTACGGTCCCTACCGCGCCCTCTTCGACGTGTCGTTCCGGGTCCCCGCCGGGGGCATTGTCGCCCTGGTCGGCTCCAACGGCGCCGGCAAGTCCACCATTGCGCGGACGGTCACCGGACTGGTGACCGCGTCGGAGGGCCACGTCATTTTCTCGGGGCAGGACGTCACCGCCCTCCCGGCTTACAAGATCGCCCGCCTCGGCATGGCGCACGTCGTCGAGGGGCGGGGAGTGTTCTCGAGCCTGACCGTCGAGGAGAACCTCACACTGGCCTTCCGCCAGCGCGAGGGCAGTGGCAAGCTCAAGGACAACCTCGAGCGGGCCTACACGGCGTTTCCGATCCTCGGCGAACGGCGCCGCCAGTCGGGCGGCACGCTCTCGGGGGGACAGCAACGCCTTCTCTCGTTGGCGAAGGTCCTCGTGGTGCCCTCCAAGGTGCTCGTGGCGGACGAGCTGTCACTCGGGTTGGCTCCGGTGGTGGTTGACACGGTCTACGAGGGGCTCGAGCAGATCAATCGCAACGGGACCGCGCTCGTCGTGGTCGAGCAGCAGATTCATCGAGTGCTCCGTCTGGCGACCTGGGCCGTGGTCCTCAACCATGGCACGGTCGCCTATGAAGGTGATCCGGCCGGCGCGGGTGAGGCGGTGGAAACCTTGATGGCCCGTCGTGAGGAGGCCGTCGCCTCCGGCGCGGCAGAGGCAGAAGAACCCGACGCCGATGTTCGACCGAATCCCTGAGGGGTCCGAGGAGGCAGTGCCATGAGAGAGCCGGTCATCGTCGACGTCGTGAGGACAACATTCGGCAAGCGCGGCGGCGCGCTGGCCAATTGGCACCCGGCGGACCTCCTGGGCTTCGCTCTCACCACGCTGCTCGAGCGAACGGGAGTGGACCCTGAGCGCATCGACGACGTCATCGGTGGGTGCGTGAGCCAGGTTGGCGAGCAGAGCACGAACCTCGCCCGCAACGGGTGGGTCTCGGCCGGACTCCCGCAATCCGTGCCGGCCACGACCGTCGACCGCCAATGCGGTTCGTCACAACAGGCGGTCCACTTCGCCGCCGCGGGGGTGGCGGCAGAGCACTACGACCTGGTCATCGCCTGCGGCGCCGAGGTCATGAGCCGGGTGCCCCTCGCCTCCAACGCTCGTGGCGGGACCGGGCCGTTCCCACCTTCGTTCATGGAGGCGGTCGACGGGCGTCTCTGGACCCAGTTCCGGGTGAGCCAGGTGCTGGCCGAACGCTACGGGATCACCCGACAGGAGATGGATGCCTATGCGCTCGAGTCTCACCGGCGGGCTGCCGAGAGCTGGGACAACGGGCATTTTGGGCGGGAAGCGGTGGCGGTGCCCATCAAGGGCGAGGAAGGCAACCTCACCGGTGACTTCCTGACCTCCGACGAGGGCATCCGGCGTTCGTCGACGATCGAGGCGCTCGCCGCCCTGCCAGCCGCCCAGAACTGGGAGCCGGACACGGCCCCGGACATCACGGCCGGTAACTCCTCGCAGACGACCGATGGCGCCGCGGCCATGCTCATTGCCGACCGGTCGGTCGCCGAGTCACTCGGCCTTCCGATCCGTGCCCGCTTCGCCCACTTTGCCGTGGCCGCCGAGGACGCGGCGATCGTGCTCTCGGCACCCGTGCCGGTGACGCACAAGCTCCTCAACCGGTCGGGGATGAAGGTCGAGGAGTTCGACGCCGTGGAGTGCAACGAGGCGTTCGCCGCCATCGCGCTGATGTGGCAGAAGGAGTTCTCCTACGACATGGAGCGCTTCAACCCGCGTGGGGGCGCCATTGCCATCGGTCACCCGCTCGGCGCCAGCGGTGTGCGCCTCATGGGCACGTTGCTGAACCAGCTGGAGGCGACCGGCGGCCGCTACGGCTATCAGACGATGTGCGAGGGGGGCGGCCAGGCCAACGGCACCGTCATCGAGCGGTTGGACTGACTTCGGAGGATCCGCTTTCAACCGCGGCATCTTGTGCCGCAATGAGCGGCTGGATCTTGCGGGTCACGACGATCCACTCGACGAGGAACGTCAGACCCGGAACGAGCCCAGCGGCGAACATCAAGATGATCCAGGGGATGTGCAGCCGGGCCTTGAGCGCGAGGAATCCCGCCGCGATCAGGTAGACGATGTAGAGGTAGCCGTGACCCACGCCGAAGATGGCCAGCTCGGCCTTGAAACCCCCTATCGCGAGGTGCAGGCCCGTGAAGACGAACAGGGGGATGATCAGCACGCCGACGATGTTGGCCATCAGCTGGTAACGGAACAGGGCCCCCTTCAGGCCGCGCTGGGTAAGCCGTCTCATCGCTCGCGCCGGACCACGACTGACTCACGCTTGCGCCAGGTCTTGGGCCCCTGCGCCGCCAGGTCAGCGAGGCGTGCGTTGTAGGCCGCCAGCTCCGGGTCCTCGGCGGCGGCGGAGACCGGCGCCTCCGGCTGGAAGGCGTCACGGGCCGGCGGCGCGGGCACCGCCGCGTCCTGGTCCACGGCGTCCGTATCTGCCTGCTGGCGCATCATGCCCTTCAAGCCGACCTTCTCGTAGTCGGTGTGGATGAGCGTCCACCAGAAGTACAGGATCAAGATCCCGAAGCCGGGCCACATGACCGAGTAGAAGTAGCTGAGCTGGTTCCCGTCCTGGGCGCGAGTGACCTGCCACCAGGCGGCCAGCGCGCAGCCCGGGACGACCACGAGGACGGCCAGGTGCAGCGACACGGCTCTCCGGGAAAGCCACCGTTCACGCACGTCGGCCATGCTACCGGCCCCTTCTCGGCCGATGATTTCGGGCGGTACCCGTTAGCCTGGGTCGGTGCTGCCCGCGGTGACCCGGCTCGAGCCGCCGATGAGCGGGGACGAGCGCACGATGCTGACGGGGTGGCTGGAATACCAGCGGACGACGCTGCTCTGGAAGTGTGAGTTGCTCGACGGCGCCGCGTTGGTGCGCCGCGGTGTGGCGCCGTCCCCACTGACCCTGCTCGGTCTCGTGCGCCACATGGCCTACGTCGAGTGGCACTGGTTCGTGCAGGTCTTTGCCGGGAGGCCCTCGCCTCCACCTCTCTCACTGGCCGAGGACCCGGACGCGGATTTCAACGACCTCGATCCGTCCGCGGCGATGGCGGACATCGACCTGTTCACGCGGCAGTGCGACGAATCTCGGGCCATCGTCGCTGCTGCCGAGGATCTGGACACCGAGGCGGCATCGGCTGAGCGACCGATCTCGTTGCGGTGGATCATGATCCACATGGTCGAGGAGTACGCGCGCCACAACGGCCACGCCGACCTGTTGCGCGAGCAGATCGACGGGGCCGTCGGCGAGTGAGCGCCGACAATGCCGCGTCGGGCCCGGCGAGCGAACGTCCGGGCGCCATCACCACGGTGCACCGGTACGACCTGGCCCTGCCGCGGGAGGACGTCTGGCGGCTGATCAGCGAGGTGTCCCACTTCCGCGACTGGTGGCCGTGGTTGCGCGTGTTCGACGGCGTGGCGCTGGCAAAGGGCGACGAGTGGCGCTGTGAGGTGCAGCCCCCTGTGCCCTACCCGGTGCGGTTCCGCGTGGTGATCGAGCACATCGAGGCACCGGGGCTGGTGTGTGCCAGCGTCAGTGGGGATGTGGTGGGCGTGGCCACGCTCACGTTGGACGAAGACGCCGCTGCCGGATGCACGGCGACGCTGCAGAGCTCGCTCGCCCCGGGGAACGCGGCCCTGCAGCTGGTCTCGCGATTCGCCGCCCCCCTCGCCCGTTTCGGGCATGACTGGGTCCTCGATTCGGGGGCCCGCCAGTTCTCCGCCCGCGCCATCGAACCACTCGTGGCCGACTAGACACCCTTGGCGTGAAGTTCTCGATTCGCCAGATCCTGGCCTCGGCCGCCGGTGCCGTGATCGCCGCGGTGATCGCGTCCACCTTCGGGGTCAAGGGGACCATTGTCGGAGTGGCCATCGGCTCGGCCGCCGCCACCATGGCGACGGCCCTGGTGGCGCAGTCCATCGAGCGGGGTCACGAAGCGGTGAAGCAGGTCGTGGTCCGGGCACCCGAGGCCTCGACGTTGCTGCGCAAGCTCGGTGGCACCGGGGCGAGTGGCGGGACGGCCACATCGGCCGAGACGGCGCCGACGCAGGTCGTGGGGCGGTCGGCGCCGGAAGATGGCGGGAGGGCCGAGACGGTCCAGATGGAATCGGTTGCGGCACCCGTGGGGGAGACCGAGCGCCTGGAGATCTCGGCCACGGCCGATGCTCCCGCCACGGAGCGCCTGCGCGCGACCACGACGCCGATGCGGCCGGCCGGCACCCGGCCCGGCGTACGACGATTCTCCTGGCGAACCATCGCGGCGACAGTTGCCATCGTCTTCGTGCTGGCCCTCGTGTTCATTACAGCCATCGAATTGATCTCGGGCAAACCGTTGTCGGCGATCTTCGGTGGATCGGATACCGGGACCACACTGAGCAACCTCGGTGGGACGTCGGGTGCACCCACCACCACGCCGACGTCGACGCCGGGGACGACGTCGACCACCTCGACCTCGACTTCGTCCACGTCCACGACCACGACGACGTCCGCCACGAGCACGACGAACACGACTGCGCCGACAGGCAACTCGACGACGACGACGACCTCGCCCGCGTCGTCGACCACCACCACGGCAGGCGTGGGTGCGACATCGACATCGACATCGACGTCGGCGCCGTGAGTGCCCGGGTTACCAGCCCTTGAACTCGGCGGGGCGCCGCTCGACGAAGCTGGCGACGCCCTCCGTGGAGTCGAGGGTATGGGTGAGCAACTCCTGTCCCATGGCCTCGTCGTAGAGCGAGGTGGCACGGTCGACGTCGAGGGCCCGGTTGGTCAACCACTTGGCGACCCACATCGCCTTGGTCGGCCCGCTGGCCAGGCGGGCCGCCATCGCTTCGAGCGTGGACTGGAGTTCAGTCCGCGGCACGAGCCGGTTGACCAGACCTATCCGGTAGGCCTCGGCCGCGGGGACGTCGTCGCCGAAGAAGAACAGCTCCTTGGTTTTCTGAATCCCCACCAGGCGGGTCAGGATCCAGGCGCCGCCGGCGTCAGGAGCAATGCCGCGCCGGACGAAGACCTCGACGAACTTGGCCTCCTCCGCCATCACGACGATGTCGCAGGCCAGCGCCAGGTGCATCCCGCCGCCGGCCGCCGTGCCGTTTACGCCGGCGATGACGGGCTTCTCGCAGTCGAGGATGGAGGTGACGAGGCGCTGCCAGCCGTCACGGATCATGCGCGATCCCTCGCCCACGACGCTCTCAGGCGCGTCATCGGGCTTCGTCCGGGGAGGGAGCCGGCCGCCACGCAGGTCGGCGCCCGTGCAGAACGCCTTCTCGCCGGCCGCGGTGATCACGACCACCCGAACGAACAGGTCGGCTGACGCGTCATGCACCCACTCGGCGATCTGGTCCCGCATGAATTGCGTCATGGCGTTCCCGGCGTCAGGTCGGTTCAGGGTGATCCAGCAGATGCCGTTCTCGATCCGACGGCTCAGATCGTCGCCCACGGGGTTCTCAGTCATGTCGCTCATCAGTCTCCTTGGGTGTGTCGTCCGTTACTGCGGCCCTGATCAGGCCAGCACGACAAGGGCGTCGCCCGCAACCGCGCCATCCGGCCCGGCGAGCAGCGGATTGATGTCGACCTCCGCAACCTCGTCGGAGAGGTCGACGGCGAGTCGCTGCATCTTCATGAGCACGTCGACCAGTGCGGCGCGATCGGCGGGCGGTTGTCCCCGCACCCCGCGCAGGAGCGCGCCCCCCGCAGCTCGTCGAGCATGGCGGAGGCGTCGCGATTCGTGAAAGGGGGGACGCGGAACGTCACGTCGTGCAGCACTTCGACCAACACGCCACCGAGGCCGAACATGACGACGGGCCCGAAGAGATCGTCCCGGGCGATGCCGACCACGGTCTCGACGCCCTGCACCAGCTGGGCCACGAGCACGCCATCGACCTTGGCCTTGGGCGCGGCCTTCTTCGCCGTGGCCATCAGGCGCTTGTAGGTGCGCCTGGCATCGTCCTCGTCGCGGACGCCCACGGAGACGAGACCCAGGTCGGATTTGTGCGGGATATCGGCAGAGACGATCTTCATCACCACCGGATAGCCGATCTTCTTCGCCGCCTTGGCCGCCTCGGTGGGTGAGGTCGCGATGCGCTCCTTGGGCACGGTGATCCCGTAGGCCCCGAGCAGGGCCTTGGAGTCCTGCTCCGAGAGGCTCTGGCCGCTTGACCGGGGGACCCCCGCCGCTGCGAGGAGGGGAAGTGCCTTCTTCTTGGCCGGGCTCGGGTGCAGGGCCGGGTGGGCGAAGGCGGACTGGTAGGACTCGACGAAGCGGTGATGGTCGAAGTACGCCTGTGCCGCCATGACCGCATTCGTGAACGTGCGGAAGGTCGGCACGGTGCTCTCGAGCAGTGTCTTCGTGTAGGCCTCCTCGGTGCCGACCGGGGACCCCCAGACGACGAAGAGGGGTTTGTCGGTCGTGGCCGCCGCGTCCACCAGGTCCTCGCAGAGCTTGTTGGCCATGGACGGAAGTGCGCCCGTGATGGGGCACAGCAGTAGGTCGACATTGGGGTCGGCCAGCATGGTCTGAATGATCTTGGGCCCCCGCCAGTCGCGCACCGGTGCGCCCCCGTTGTCCACGGGGTTCGACACGCGGAGGTACGGCGGGATCCATTCGTGCAGCTGTTCCTGGGAGCCCTCGGTCAGGGAGGGCAACTCGAGGCCGGCGGCCGAGACCATGTCCGCCATGTGGGCACCGGTGCCTCCGGAGATCGAATAGACGCAGACGCGCCCGCCGGCCCCGCGGCGCAGGCGCTGCGCGGCCTCGGGGGAGGGCGCCTTCGTGCGGGCCAGGGCCGCCGAGACCTCGAGCAATTGGTCGAGCCCGTCGACGCGCTGGACCCCGTACTGGCGAAAGACGGCGGAGACGACGTCGTCCGACCCCGTCAGGTGACCGGTATGGGCCTTGGCCATGGACGTTCCTTCGTCGGTCCGGCCCACCTTGACCGCGACGACGGGCACCTTGCGCGTTGCAGCCGCGTCAGCGGCCAGCTGGAGGGTGCGCCCGTTCTTGAATCCCTCGATGTAGCAGGCGACCGCGCCCGTGCCCTCGAGGCCCGAGAAGTAGTTGATGAAGTCTGCCGACTCCATGTCCGCTTCGTTCCCAGCCGGCGCCCAGTGCGACAGCTTGATGCCGATCTCCTGGCCCTGGAAGATCGGGCGGCCCTGGTGACCACTCTGGGTGATCAGCGCGATGGCCTTGCCGGGGAGTTCCTCGCGGAAGACTTCGAATGCGTTCAGGTTGGTGTTCGGCCCGAGCACATGCAGCTGGCTGCCGGCGATGATGCGCTCCATCTCGTCCTGGAGGTGCTCCCCCTCGATCCCGACCTCGGCGAACCCCGCCGCGAAGACGATGGCGAACTTCGCGCGTGCTGCCACAGCGTCGCGCAGGATCGGGAGCGGTTCGCCGACCAGGATCGCCACCACGTCGAGCTGCTCCTCGATGTCGGTCAGCGCCTTGGCGCACGGCCGTCCCGCGACGACAGGCCGGTTCGGGTTGACGAAGTACACGGTGGCGCCGCGTTCCTCGGCCCAGATGGTCACCTTTTGGGTGAGGGCGGTGTTGGGTCGTTCATTGGAGTCCGATGCACCCACCACGGCCACCCGCCTCGGACGGAAGAAGGTATCCAGGTCCATGGAGCGGAGAGCGGTCGGTCGGCCCGTGATGTCCGTTGCACCGCTCGTCGCCGTGGTCCCAGTGGCCATGTCCCTCCCTCGTGTCGAGCCGTCATGCTCTGGCGCTCTGCGGCACCAGCGCCCGCCGCGACCCGTCGGGCGCCGGCGCCATTCGGCAGGCCCGCAGCGGGCCCGTGGGGAGACTCACCGTATATGGCGTCGGTGTAAGTGTCGATCCGGCCTGACCCCGATCGTCCCCTGTGGGGGACGACTTCCGACGAATTGCTCGACCCCCTCACGCCGCCGTTACCGTGTCCGAAAGGCGTGTCAGTCTTCTCTCCGGATCGGGGGCCTCCGGCCGAGGTCAACGCGCAGATCTTCCATTCACGTCACCCGGGCCTGAAGATGGGCGGCGGGTGATCGGCGAAGGATCCACCCGGTCCTAGCCGGGCCGGGACCCAGACGGAACAAGGAGAGCAGGAGAACCATGGCCAGCCGCCGCGTGGCGATCGTGGGCGCGTCGACGTCGGACTGCGGGCGCGTCGACGACAAGACGGCTTTCGAGCTGAACTTCCAGGGCACGACGCGTGCACTGGCTGACGCGGGGATAGAGAAGTCCGAGGTCGACGGCTTCATGTCCCTCACCGGTGCGCTGCCCCCGGTCGAGTTGGCCGAGTATCTCGGCCTCCGGCCGAACTGGGTCGACTCGACCGGCCACGGCGGCAGCATCTGGGAGTTCATGGTCGAGCACGCGGCGGCCGCCATCGCGCAGGGACTGGTCGAGGTGGTCGTGCTCACCTACGGGTCGACGCAGAGGGCCGACCTCAAGAAGAAGCTGCGCATGGCGAACCTCTCCTTCGGCACCCGGGGCCCCATTCAATTCGCGGCACCCTTCGGCCACCCCGTGGGGTCGCACTACGCCATGGTCGCGCGGCGCCACATGCACGAGTTCGGCACCAGCATGGAGCAGCTCGCCGAGGTGGCCGTGTCCACCCGCTACAACGCAGGCTTCAACCCCGACGCTTTCTACCGGGACCCGATCACGATCGCCGACGTCGTCGACGCGCCGATGGTGTGGGATCCATTGACCAAACTCCATTGCTGCATCCGCACTGACGGTGGCGGCGCCGTTGTGCTCACCCATGAGGAGCGGGCGCGGGACTGCGCCAAGGCGCCCGTCTGGGTCCTCGGCACCGGCGAGGCCGTCTCCCACACGACGATGAGCGAGTGGGAGGATTTCACCGAGTCGCCTTGCGTCCGCTCGGGACAGCTTGCCTTCGAGCGTGCGGGCGTCACGCCCGAGGAGATCGACACGCTGCAGGTCTACGACGCCTTCACGCCGATGGTGATCCTGACCCTGGAGGGGCTCGGATTCTGCAAGAAGGGCGAGGGCGGCTCCTTCGTCGAGGACGGGAGGCTCCGCGTCGGCGGCGCGCTCCCCACCAACACCGACGGGGGTGGCCTCTCCGCCTGCCAGCCCGGCATGCGCGGAATGTTCCTGCTCATCGAAGCCGTCAAGCAGCTCCGGGGTGAGTGCGGCCGCCGTCAGGTGCCTCACGCCAGCCTGGCCTGCGTGAACGGCACCAGCGGGTGGTTCACGGCGGCGGGCACCGTCATCCTCGGTACCGAATAGCCCTCGAGCTTTCCGGGGCCCATCGCCCCGTAGCCTGGGTTGGTGCCCGCGCCCTACGACCTGACGCGGGACGAGCTGGCCGTCATCCTCGCGGGCGAGCCCGCCTACCGGGCGCGCCAGGTCTGGGACGGTCTGCATGTCCGGGCGCAGCGGCCAGAGGAGATGACGGAGCTTCCGGCAACACTGCGGGCCGTCCTCGCCGACGCCCTGCCACCGGCCCTGCGCGAGGTCTCGCGCCAGTCGGCTGACGGGGGACAGACGACGAAGTGGCTGTGGGCGCTCGACGACGGCGCCCGGATCGAGACGGTGCTGATGCAGTACCCGGATCGGGTCACGGTCTGCGTCTCCACCCAGGCGGGCTGCGCCATGGCGTGCCAGTTCTGTGCCACCGGTCAGTCCGGGTTCCAGCGCCAGCTGACCCAAGGCGAGATCGTGGAGCAAGTCGCGGCCGCGATGCGTAAGTCGGGGTCACGCCGGGTCTCCAACATCGTCTTCATGGGAATGGGGGAGCCGTTGGCCAACTATGACCGGGTGTGGGGCGCCGTGGTCCGGCTGCACGGGGACATGGGCCTCTCGGCCCGGCACCTCACCCTCTCCACGGTGGGCATCGTGCCCGGCATCCGCCGCCTGGCCACTGAGACCCTGCCGGTGAACCTGGCCGTCTCGCTGCACGCGGCCAACAACGTGCTGCGGGACGAGCTCGTGCCCATCAACCGGCGCTACCCACTCGAGGTGCTGGCCGACGCGTGCGTCGAGTACGTGAGGGCCAGCGGGCGCCGCCTGTCCATTGAGTGGGCCATGATCGACGGCGTCAACGACCGGAGCAGCGACGCCGCGGAGCTGGCGGAGTTCGCGCGCCCGCTGGGCGCGCACGTGAATCTCATCCCACTCAACCCCACGCCGGGCTACCCGGTGGTGGGCTCGTCACGGGACCAGGTCCGCCGCTTCCGCGACCAGCTGGTGGCGCTGGGGCTGAACGCCACCATCCGGGTCACCCGGGGCGTGGAGATCGACGCGGCCTGCGGGCAGCTGGCAGCCCCGCCCCGTTCCGCGCCGCCACCAGGCGCCGTCCGGTTGCTCCCCGGTGCCCGATCTCGCTAGAACGTGCGGGTGGCACGTGCGGAGCATTCGAGCGTCGTCCGTCCGTCCTGGCTCTGGTTCCTCCTCCTCGACGGCGGCATCGTTGCCCTGACCAAGCTGGCGGTGAGCAAGACCGCGTACGACAAGGTGGACGAGATGACGGGTGATGCATTGCCACCGCGTGAGACCCTTCAGGCTTTGTTGATCGCGACCGCGGTAGTGCACGCGGTGGAGGCACTGGCCGCCGGTCGGATGGCCAAGCGGCGCGGGCTCGCGCCGGGTGGCTGGAGGTTGCAGACGTTCATTGTGGGCTTTCCCTCGCTCCGCTCGCTCCGGCGGAGCACCACCGCCTGAAGAGGGACGCCATCGCGGGTTCCGAACCTGCCCGCCATGCCCGCAGTCGTTCGGCCTGTGAGTTGAGGGCTCCGCCCTGCTCAGGGTCTCCGCCCCGCTCGGCGATCGCTCAGGGTCTCAGCATCGGGCAATGTTTTCCGCGCACTATCAACGAGTTCGTTGATAGTTTCAGAACACATCCCCAGGCCCGGATCAGCGGTTCTGCCACTTGGGCGCCCGCTTCTCGGCGAAGGCGAGCGGTCCCTCAGTGGCGTCCTCGCTGCTGAAGACCTCGCCGGAGATCTCCGACTCGATCCGGTAGGCCTCCTTCATGTCGGTCGCCAGGCCGCGCAGCACGGACTCCTTCGTCTTGCGGATGGCGAAGGGGCCGTTGGCCGTGATGCGGTGCGCGTAGTCGAGCGCCCGCTCCATCAGGTCGGCGGGGCGGCAGACCTCGTTCAGCAGGCCCATCTCGTAGGCGCGCTGGGCCGGCACCTGATCCGCGCACAGCAGGAGTTCCATGGCGGCGGGGTAGGCGATCTGCCGGGGCAGCCGGACCGTGGTGCCCCCGCCGGCGAAGAGGCCGCGTTTGGGCTCCATGACGCCGAACGTCGCCGTGTCGCTGGCCACCCGCAGGTCGGTGCCACCGAGCATCTCCATGCCGCCGGCCACACAGGTGCCGTTGACGGCGGCGATGATCGGCTTGTAGAGCCTGGTGCCGCGCAGCACCGCCTTGATGCCGTCATCGAGCCGGTAGCCGCCGATCTCGTCCGGACGGGCGCCGTCCTTCACCTTCTTCTGGAGCTCGGTGATCTGGGGGATGTACGTCTTGAGGTCGGCGCCCACACAGAAGTCCCTCCCCACTCCGGTCACGATCGCCACGTAGGCATCGTCGTCCTCACCGAAGCGGTCCCACGCCGAACGGAGCTGGAAGAAGTGCTCCATGTCCATGGAGTTGCGGGCATCAGGGCGGTTGATGGTGATGGTGACGACGTGGTCGTCCCCGGTGACGTAGTCGATCGGCATGTGGCTTCAGTGCTTTCTGCGGCAGGCAGTCGTCGCTCGTCTGTCGAGGACGAGCCGTCGCCGCGGGACTCGGTCAGTTTTGGTGTCGGTTCCCGGCGCGGCGGTCAGTCGCTGCTGAGGCGCGTCGTGAAACTGGTGACGCTCACGATGCCGTTCTCGTCCCGGGACGTCTGCCCCCGGGCCCGGGAGACCAGCGACGTGTCGACGTCGGCCGCCTCGGCCCGCAGCGCCTGCACGGTGCACTTCTCGCGGGGCCGTACGCTGAACGGGTCGAATTGGAAGTGCTTCATGGCGTTGAGGTGGGTGATCTTGTTGATGTCCTCGTCCGAGACCCCGTCGAGGTACTTCATGAGCGCCTCGGGAGCGGTGGGCCACGTCGAGTCGGAATGCGGGTAGTCGCACTCCCAAGTGATGTTGTCGATGTTCAAGTGGCTCCGGTTCTCCACGCCGAACGCGTCATCGATGAAGCACGTGATGATGCGGTCCTTGAAGACCTGACTCGGGAGCTGGTGGCCGAAGTCCTGGCCGGTCCACTTGTGGTGGTGCTCGTAGACGTAGTCGATGCGCTCGAGGGCGTAGGGGATCCAGCCGATACCACCCTCGGAGAGGGCGAAGTGGAGGTCCTTGTACTTGCGGAGAATGGGCGACCAGACCAGGTCGGCCGCCGCCTGCACCATGTTGATGGGCTGCAGGCTGATCATGACGTCGATCGGCGCCTCCACCGAGGTCATCAGGATCTGCGAGGAGGATCCCAGATGCATGCAGACGACCGTGCCCTCGTCGGCGCAGGCCGTCCAGAACGGGTCCCAGTGCTCGTTGTGCAGCGAAGGCCAGCCCAGCTTCTCGGGGTTCTCGGAGAAGGTCACGGCGTGGCAGCCCTTCTTGGCCACCCGCCGCACCTCTTCGGCGCCGAGCTCGGGGTCCCAGATCACCGGGATCGACAGCGGGATGAAGCGACCGGGCTCGGCGCCGCACCAGTTGTCGATGTGCCAGTCGTTGTAGGCGCGCACCATGGCGAGCGCCTCGTCCTTGTCCTCGCGACGGGCGAAGAGCTGGCCGCAGAACTGGGGGAAGGAGGGGAAGCACATGGAGCCGAGCACGCCGTTGACCGACATGTCGCGGACCCGCTCGTGCACGTCGTAGCAGCCCACCCGCATGTCGTCGAGCGACATGGGCTCGACCCCGTACTCCTCGGGCGGCCGGCCGACCACCGCGTTGAGCCCGACGTTCGGGATCTGGTTGCCGTCGTAGAACCAGTAGTCGGTCCCGTCGTCCCGGCGGATCATCTTGGGTGCCTTGTCCTGGTACTTGGCGGGCAGGAGCCCGTCGAACATGCCCCGGGGCTCAATGACGTGGTCGTCCACGCTCACCAGGATCAGGTCTTCAGTCCGCATGTGTCCTCTCCCCTTGTCGACGGGGGCGCCGGAGCTCCCCTGACACTCGTGTCACACACCTTACGCGCCACCACGTGGCCTTGGGGGCGCCCGGGTCGCGGGTTCGGGCCGGTCATGGGGGAACGCCCGCCGCAGGGCCATGGCGGTCTCCGGGTCGGTTCAGGCGGTGTTCACCCGCTCGCGACCTGCAGTTCGTGTTCGTGCGTGAGCACTTCGGCGCCGGGAGCGCACAGGCCGCGGCGGGGCAGGATGATGTCGTCGATGATCCCGTAGTCACGGGCCTCGGTCGACGTCATGTAGCGGTCGCGGTCGATGTCCTGTGCGACCTGTTCGACGGGTCGCCCGCTGTGATGGGCGATGATCTCGGACATCCGACGGGTCAGGGACAGCACCTCACGGAGCTGGATCTCCATGTCGGAGGGCGCCCCGCGGGTGCCGGCGGAGCCCTGGTGGATCATGATGCGGGCGTTGGGCAGCGCGAAGCGCTTGCCGGCGGCGCCCCCCGAGAGGATCATGGCGGCGGCGGACATGCCCATGCCGACGCAGATGGTCGACACTTCGGGCTCCACGTGCTGCATGACGTCGTAGATCGCCATGCCGGCGTACGCCACCCCGCCGGGGGAGTTGATGTAGAGGAAGATGTCCCGCTCGCTGTTCTGTGCCTCGAGGAACAGCATTTGAGAGATGATCAGGTTGGCCACCTGGTCGTCCACCTCCTGGCCGAGGAAGACGATCCGCTCGCGCAGCAGCTGGCTGTAGATGTCGAAGGCCCGGTCTCCCCGGTTGCCCTCCTCGATCACGGTGGGGACGAGCACCTGGTGCAGCCCGTCGGGGCGGTCGGTGATGGTCGGGCTCATGGCTGTTCCTCCGTGTCCGTGCGTCGCTGGGGTCCTTCGGGTCCTTCCGGTCCTTCCCAGGTTATATCAAATGTGAGATAATCGGTCACGTGAGCGAGCGCCGTCACCCCACCGTCTTCCCGGGCTTCCGCGAGATGGCCGAACGCCGGCATTCGGTTTCGGGGCAGCTGGTCTCGCTGCGCCGAGAGCTCGGGCTGTCCCAGGCGGAGGTGGCGGCCCGCATGGGGACCTCGCAGTCGGCGGTGGCGCGCTTCGAGGCGGGCGACCTCGATGTGCGGCTCTCGACGGTGCAGCGGTACACGACGGCGCTGGGAGCCCGGCTGGAATGGAGGATCGAACATGCGTGAACGAGACGAGGGACGGCCCTGGCTGCCACCGGGTCCGCTGGACCGGGTCCACGAGCCTCTGTCGGAGGTGCTGGCCCGGCGCCTGCTGGCCGAGCGGGTCGTCCTCCTGCATGGCCCGCTCGACGAGTTTTCGGGCACCCGCGTCTCGGCCGAGCTGATGACGCTCGACGCCGACGGTGACGAGCCCGTGACCCTGCGGGTCGACTGCGCCGACGCCGGCCTCGCCCCGGCGCTGACCCTGATGGACGTGATCGAGTTGCTGGGCGTGCCGGTCCGGGCGCTCTGCCTCGGGCAGGTGGGGGCGGGCGCCATCGGCGTGGTCGCGGTGTGCGCCCACCGGGCCGCCATGCCCAGCACCCGCTTCGCGCTGTGCGAGCCCGCCACCGAGCTGCAGGCCCACGTGCGCAACGTGGCCCAGTGGGCCGAGCTGCGCGCCGACGAGCGGCGGCGCTACTGTGCGCGCGTGGGTGCCGCCACCGGCCGGCCGGCCACCGCTGTCGAGGAGGACGTGGGGCACGGGCGGTTCCTGGGTGCGGCGGAGGCCGTCGAGTACGGCCTCCTCGACGAGGTCTGTCGGCCCGACACCCCGGTGGGCCGCCTGCCCGGCTCGGGTCCGCCCCCAGTGGGATTCCGGCCGTTGCGCTGACGGCGCAGGGGCCAGGCGACCGGATCGGTCCTCCATGCCTACGATGCGGCGGTGACCACGACCGGGCCCCGTCTGCCGCCGCTCCCCGCCGGCGAGTGGGACGATCGGCTGACCCGGGTCCTGGAGAACTCGCCGGGCGGGACCGACGAGCCCATGCACATCTTCACGACGCTGGGCCGGGCCGACCCCGAGCTGTTCCGGCGCTGGCTGGGGTTCGGCGGCGCACTGCTGGCCGGGACGCTCCCCGGCCGCCTGCGCGAGCTGGTGATCCTGCGCACGGCGACCCGCTTCGGCGGCCGGTACGAATGGGCCCAGCACATCGAGCTGGCAGAGGCGCAGGGCGTGGCTGCCGCCGAGATCGCAGCGCTCGGGGACGTCGACGGCGGGCTCGACGCGGTGGCGTGGGTCCCGCTGGAGCGCGCCGCGCTGCGGGCGGTCGACGAGACGGCGGACGACGGCGCCGTCTCCGATGCCACCTGGGGAGCGTTGGCGGAGCTCCTGCGCGAGAGCGAGATCATTGAGCTGCTCATGCTCATCGGCCACTACCTGATGCTCACGACCGTGCTGGGGTCGCTGCGGATACAGCTGGAGCCCCGAGCGGAGGCGCTGGCGCGGCGGGTGCCGGGCGGTCCGGCGGCGTAGGGATCGACGATGGCGCTCTTGACGGGCCGGAGCATCACGGTGATCGGCGCCGGCACCCAGCCGTCGCGTGACCCGGACGCGCCGGTCGGCAACGGCCGCGCCATCGCGGTGCGGGCGGCACGGGAGGGCGCGTCGGTGGTCTGCGTCGACCGTGACGAGGCCGCGGTCGAAGAGACATGGCGGCTGATCACCGAAGAGGGTGGGATGGCGGCGATCGTGGTGGCGGACGTCACCACCGAGGACGGCTGCCGGCTGGCCGTGTCCGACGAGCCGGGCCGGGCGCCCGACGGGCTCGTGCTCAACGTGGGCACCGGCTTCGGCATGGGCGTCGCGGGCACATCCATCGACGACTGGGACAAGACGTTCGCCCTCAACCTGCGGGCGCACTTCATGCTGGTGCGCCGCGCGCTCGTGACCCTGTCCGACGACGCGTCGATCGTGTTCGTGGGCTCGGTGGCCGGGATCCGCCCCGGGAGCCGCATCCCCGCCTACGACGCCTCCAAGGCGGGGCTCATCGGTCTGAGCCGCCATGTGGCGGTCGAGGGCGCCCGGCGCGGCATCCGGGCCAATGTGCTCGCCCCCGGCCTGATCGACACGCCGCTCGGTCGGGCGGCGTCGGCCGGACGACCGTCGCGCACCCGCACACCGGTCCCGTTGGGTCGCCAGGGCACGGCCTGGGAGGTGGCGGCAGTGGCGGTGTTCCTGCTCTCGGACGAGGCCAGCTACGTCACCGGACAGGTCCTGGCGGTCGACGGGGGGCTGACGCTCGTATGAGCGCGCGACCGGGGCAGCCGCGGTCGGGGCACCACGTCGCACCGCGGCCGCCGCGCCTGGGCCGGCGCGTGGCGCGGTTCAACCGGGCGTTCACGAACAAGATCGTCGTCCACGTGGCCGGCAGGCTGCCCGGGCTGGGGATCGTCATCCACGTGGGCCGGCGGACCCGCACCGTCTACCGCACGCCGGTCAACGTGTTCAAGACGTTGACCGGCTTCCGTTTCGCCCTGACCTACGGCGCAGACGCCGAGTGGGTGCGCAACGCGCTGGCCCATGGTGCCGTGCGCCTCATCACGCGGGGGAAGGAGTACGAGCTCACCGACCCCAAGGTGGTGACGGACCTGCACCGCCAGCACGTCCCGGCGATCGGCCGCGGGATCATGCGCTTCATGCGCGTGTCGCAGTTCCTCGATTTCCGACGCGCCGGGTAGTCCTCGTGGTCAGGCGATGATCTCCATCCGCAGACCCCGCTCGTCCAGTCTCGCCACCGAGCTGCCGGTGCCGGCCCGCCGCGTGGCGGCGCGCCGTCCAGGCCCCGATCAGCGCGTCCAGCACGTCGTCCCGTTTTGCGCCGGCCGGCAGCGCCTCGAGGGCGCCCTGATCACCGAACACGGACCGGAGCGCCTGCTCCCGGGCGGCGCGCCCGGCGGGGGTCCGCTTGTTGGCCGGCATCGGAGCCCCGGTCAGCTCCGCGAAGCTCAGCTCGGGGCTCATCTCGAAGAGCTGCTGCTGGAGCCGGGGCGACTGCAGCGCGTCGACGGCGCGGATCTTGGCCAAGATGTTGTAGAGCTGCCGCGAGATCCCCTTGCCGCAGGCGCGCCGCGAGCGCGCGCAGGCATCCTCGTAGGAGCGGGCGCCGAGCACGCCGCGCGCCGGCGCGGGGAACACCGAGTTGCGGCGCGGGCCGAGCAGCCGCCGGGCGTCGAGGTCACAGGCCCGCGGCTCCCGCGGGGCCAGGCCGATGGGGATGTCGATGGCGGTGCAGATCATCCGGCCCGACGTGAGCGCGGTCACCACCGGCGCGAGCGAGGTGAGGACGGTGACGTCGAAACCCTCGGAGGCGCGGTCGTCGACGGGGACGGTGGCGAGGACCCACCCGCCGGGACAGCCGTCGAGGCCGCCGACGACGCGCCGTCACCGGGACTCCGTCTGGCGCGCGGGCTCAGCGCAGGCGGGCGTGGTTGATCCCGTCGGCCGGCGCCAGATCGACGGTGCGCCCGATGAGCTCGTCGGCTTCGGCCCCCGCCAGCGCGTCGGCGCCGCCGTCGAGCAGCGCGTAGCAGCGGCCGCCGCCGGGCAGGTCGCAGATGAGCAGAGCCCGCTCGGGCCAGCTGTCGCGACCGTGCAGGACGGAGTACGTGGCGATGGTTGCCGTCCCTTCGGGTGCCTCCACGATGGGCACCGGTTCGGCCGCGACGGGAGAGGGGGCGCGGGCGCCGGCCGGCGCGGCGCCGTGCTCGGTCGACCACACCCCATAGGCATGCTTCTGCATGTGCATGCCGACGCCGCTCGTCAGGCCGAAGGAGCCGGGCTCGCGCCGGAGCCTCTCGGCCATCGCCGCCAGCGCATGCGTCATGTAGTTCGAGCCGGGCCCGCCGTGGTAGGGCAACCCGCCCGTCTGGGTCACGGCGTGGGCCCGGGGGTCGTCCTCGCCGATCCCCAGCGCATCGAGCGCGAAGCACACCGAGCTGGCGAAGCACGAGTACAGGTCAAGGTGCGCGACGTCGTCGACGCCGATGCCGGCGCCGGCCAACGCCGCATCGGCCGCGGCGGCCATGGCGGGGGAGCGCCAGAGATCCGGGTGCCCGGCCACGTGGGACGGGTCCTCGGCGTAGCCCGAACCGCGTAGGTACACCCGCCGCTCCTCGGGCACGCCGAGCGCATCGGCCTTGGCCGCGCTGGCCAGGATCACCGCGGCCGCCATGTCGACGTCCATGATCGACGTCATCAGCTTGGTGTAGGGGTAGGCGACCATGCGGTTGTCCGGTGTCGCGGTCACGATCTCGCTCGCCTCCCGCGCCACGGGGAACCAGGCGTGCGGGCTGGCGGCGGCGACCGCCGTCATGGGTGCCAGCACGCGGCCCAGCGCGGCGCGGTGCTCGTCGAGGCCGCGGCCCAGGTGGGCCCGCCGGGCGTTGTCGAAGAGCGCGAAGGTCAGGTAGGCCTCGAAGACGGAGTGGCTGATCTCCGAGGGGTCGAAGTCCATGTCCATCGGGAAGGGCCGCCTCTCGGCCGGCCGGAACGACCACGCCGGCTTCTCGCCCGCTTTCTTCAGGCGGCGGACGGTGGCCAGCGCCTCCGCGCCGGTGAGCAGCGCCAGGTCGAGGCGGCCCGCCCGGATCTCATCGCCGGCCTCGCCGGCCAACACCTGTGGAACGGATCCGCCGATGCCCGAATAGCGGCGCCGGGCCGGCGACGCGCCGATGCGCTCGGCCAGGCGCCCCACCGCGTCGTCGTACTGCCAGGACTGCGAGTAGACGACATCGATGCTCTCGAGCGCGCCGAGGAGTGACGACGCGTCCGCCGCGCCCGTGTCGGCTGCGGCGTCGCGGGCCATCTGCTCCCACATGGCCAACGGCTCGGGCGCGCCGTCGGGCGCGTCGGCGGGGTGCCAGGTACGGCGCGCCACGCCGATGATGCAGGTGGCGCGGGGGTCGGCGGGCAACAGGGCGGCGCGGGTCAGCCGCGCGCGGTGCCGGGCATGGCGATGGCCCGGTCGGCGATGATGTTCTTCTGGATCTCGGTGGAGCCGCCGCCGATGGTCGAGTAGCGCTGGAAGGCGTACAGGCGGGTCCACTTGCCCCGGTCGACCGCGTCGGGGCCGCCGCGGGCGAGGGCGCCGGCCGGGCCGAGCAGGTCGACGGCGAGCTCGGCCAACGTCTGCGCCATGGAGGACCACGAGAGCTTGGCGAAGGGCACCTCGGGCCAGTTCTTCTCGCCCTTCATGATCTTCGACAGCGCCCGCAGCGAGAGGAGGCGCGCCAGCTCGATCTCGGTCCACACCCTGGCGATGCGGTCGCGCAGCGACGGATCCTCGAGCGCGCCCGGGTTCACGCTGCGGGCGGCCGCCACCATGGCGCGTAGGTCGGCGGCCAGGATGGCGATCTGCGAAGCGATGCCGACGCGCTCGTAGCCGAGCGTCCCCATGGCCACCATCCAGCCGGCGCCCTCGTCGCCCAGGCGCCACCGGGCCGGGATGCGCACGTCGGTGAAGAAGATCTCGTTGAAGAGCTCCTCGCCCGCCATGTCCCGGATCGGCCGCACGTCGATCCCCGGTGTCCCGAGGTTGAGGATGAAGGCCGTGATCCCCTCGTGCTTCTTGCCGCGCTCGATGGCGGTCGGATCGGTCCGCAAG
Organism: uncultured Acidimicrobiaceae bacterium; assembly: GCA_963736515.1. GTDB lineage: Bacteria > Actinomycetota > Acidimicrobiia > Acidimicrobiales > RAAP-2 > Bog-473. The sequence continues at coordinate 81,737 of CAVTPE010000021.1, forward strand.
AGGAAGAGCCCCCAGGTGGCCAGGTGCGCGGACGAGATCCAGATCTTCGAGCCGTTGATGACGTACTCGTCGCTGTCGGGGTCGTAGATAGCGGTGGTCCGCAGGTTGGCCAGGTCGTTGCCCGCCATGGGCTCGCTGAAGCCCTGGCACCAGTGCTCCTCGGCCTCCAGGATGGAGGGCAGCCACTGTGCCTTCTGCTCCTCGGTGCCCCAGGCGATGATCATCGGACCGATCTGCCAGATGCCGTTCGTGTTGAACATCCCCGGGGTGCGGTACTCGGCCATCACCTCGGAGTAGAGGAGTCGCTGCATGGCGTTGATGGTGCGACCCTGGGCGTACTCGGGGCCCCAGTGGATGGCGGCCCATCCGCCCTCGTGCAGCTTGCGCTGCCACTTTTGGCGCCGCTGCTGGCTGGCCTCGCCCGAGAGGCTGGCGTCGTCGCCGAGCGACTCGGCCTCCAGGAAGGGCGGGAGTTGCTCGTCGAGCCAGGCCGCGCAGCTCGTCGCGGAACTTCTCGTCCTCGGGGGCAAGGGCAAAATCCACGGGGGAAGGCTACCCGACCACCGTGTACTCTGACGCCAGCGTCAGGGAACGGCGCGCGTGAGCGAGGCCCAGGAAGCGAGGCCCGGGGAGCGAGGCGTAGGGAGGCCGTGGACTTCACGTACGACGACGAGCAGCACGCACTGCAGGACGTGGCGCGCGCCGCGCTCGAGCGCGAGTGCGGGCCCGACGTGGTGCGCCTGCTGGCCGACGACCAGGACGGCATCACGCCGTCCCTGTGGTCGACGCTGGCCGGGCTGGGATGGACGGGCCTGCTGGTGCCCGAGGACCACGGCGGCAGCGGGGCCGGCCTGCTCGAAATGTGCGTCGTCCTCGAGCAGATGGGCCGCCGGCCACTGCCCGGTCCGTTCTTCTCGTCCGCGGTCGCCGCCACGCTGGCCGCGCGCGCTCTGGGCGCGACCGAGCTGTTGGACGACCTGGCCTCCGGCGCCCGCCGCGGCACCGTGGCGCTGGGCGAGCAGGGTCACGGGGAGCCCGTGCACACGGTGCGCACGAGGGCGCGCCGCAAGGGGGCCCAGTGGGTCCTCACCGGCGAGAAGCCGATCGTGGTCGACGGGCACACGGCGGATTGGGCCATCGTCGTGGCAGGAAGCGAGGAGGGGCTGCGCGCCTACCTGCTCGAGTCCCCCGCCGGTGCGCCCGTCCCCTCGCTCGACCCCACGCGCAAGCTGGCCCGGCTCGTCCTCAGCGACACGCCCGTCCTCCCCCTTGGGCCGTCGGGCAACCAGACAGGGTTGTGGCAGCGTGTCCAGGACGACATGGCTGTCGCGCTGGCGGCGGAGACGGTCGGTGCCGCCGATCGGGCCCTGGCCGAGGCGATCGCCTACACCTCGGAACGGATCGTCTTCGACAAGCCGGTCGCCACGTACCAGTCGGTGCGCCATCGCCTGGTCGAGATGTTCCAGCAGGTCGAGATGGCCCGCGCCGGCTTCCAGTTCGCCGCCTGGGCATCGGACACGGAGTCGCCCGAGCGCGCACAGGCGGCGGCCATGGCCGCCTCCTACGCCGCCGAGGCTGGAGTGCGCGTGACCGGTGACGACATCCAGCTGCACGGCGGTGTCGGGTTCACCTGGGCGAACGACGCCCACTTCCTCTTCAAGCGGGTGAAGCAGAACGAGCTCCTCTCGGGCGGCGCCGGCGCGCAGCGCCACCGGCTGGCCACGCTGTTCATCGAGTCGGCATGAGCACCTTCGAGCTCCGCCCGATGCCGGCCGACCTGGCCGCGCGCTACCTCGCCGAGGGTGCCTGGGACGACCGCACGCTGGGGGAGTTCCTGCGCGACGCCCTCCTCGAGGACCCGACACGCCGCTTCCGCATCTGGTCGCCCACCCACCCCCACCTCGGGACGGTCGGGGAGGTCTACGAGGAGTCGCTGCGCGTGGCCGGCGGGTTGCGCGCCCTCGGGCTCGGCCCGGGCGACGTCGTGGCCTTCCAGCTGCCCAATTGGATCGAGGCGGCGATCACCTTCTACGCGTGCGCGATGCTCGGGGTGACCCTGGTGCCGATCGTGCACTTCTACGGGCCCAAGGAGGTCGGCTTCATCCTCCGCCAGAGCGGGGCCCGCGCGCTCGTGATCGTGTCGCGCATCGGCCAGCGCGACTACCTGGCCGAGCTGGCGACCATCCGCGCCGGGCTGGCGAACCTGGAGCACGTCGTGGTCGTGGGCGAGACCGACGGTGCCTCCGGCGACGTCCCCTTCGACGACCTGCGCGGCGCAGAGCCCATCAACGGGCCGGCCCACGTGGACCCGGACGGCGCGGCGGTCATCGGCTACACGTCGGGCACCACGGCGGATCCCAAGGGGGTCGTGCACTCGCACCGCACCCTGGGCTGCGAGGTCCGGCAGCTGTCCGGGCACCAGGCGGGGCGCGACCGGCCCAGCCTGGTTGGCGCGCCGGTCGGCCACGCCATCGGGATGCTGGGCGGCCTGCTCTGCCCGCTGGTGAGCGGACGGCCCATCTACATGATCGACGGCTGGGACCCGCCCACGGTCCTCGACGCGATGGTGGAAGAGCAGATCGCCGCCGGGAGCGGCTCCACGTACTTCTTCACCAGCCTGCTCGATTCCCCCGGCTTCGGCCCCGAGCACGTGGAGCTCATGCGCTTCGTCGGGCTGGGCGGCTCGCCGATCCCCAACGCGGTGGCCGAGCGCGCCGACGAGCTCGGGATCTCACTGGTGCGCTCGTACGGGTCCACGGAGCACCCGTCGGTGACGGGGTCCCAGCACGACGTGGCCAAGGAGAAGCGCATCCACACCGACGGCCGGCCGCTCGACTGGGTCGAGATCCGGACGGTGGACGAGGAGGGCCGCGACACCGCGGTCGGCCAGCCCGGCGAGATCCTCAGCCGGGGACCGGACCGCTTCGCCGGCTACACGGATCCGGCCCTGTCGGCGGAGGCGATCGACGGGGACGGCTGGTTCCGCACCGGGGACGTCGGCGTGATCGACGCCGACGGATTCCTGACCATCACGGACCGCGTGAAGGACATCATCATCCGCGGCGGCGAGAACGTGAGCGCAGCCGAGGTCGAGCAGCTCCTGGCGCACATGAAGGGCGTGGCCGAGGTGGCGGTGGCGGCGGCGCCCGACGAGCGGCTGGGCGAGCACGGCTGTGCCTTCTTCCGCATGCAGCCGGGGAGCGAGCCCCCCGACCTCGAGGCCGTGCGGACGCACCTGGCCGCCGCGGGCCTGGCCCGCCAGAAGTGGCCGGAGGAGCTCCGGGTCGTCGACGAGCTGCCGCGCACCCCTTCGGGGAAGATCCAGAAATTCGTGCTGCGGCAGCGCCTGCGCGACGGCGGCTGACCGACCCTCTCGACAAAATGCGCGGGTTGATGCCGCGAGCTGATTGCGCGAGCCGGCGAGGCGGCGGGGCAGTACGCTCCCTCCAACACCCATTGCCCGAAGAGCGGGGTGGGAAGGGGCAGTCCTCATGCGCAGCCGGATCCCCAGAGAGCAGATCGAGCTCCTCCACAAGGTGCCGCTGTTCTCGATCTGCACACAGCGCGAATTGCGCGCCATTGCCCTGCTCGGCACGCCGGTCGGGGCCGAGGAGGGTGCCTACCTCATCGAGAACGGCCACCCCGGGCGTGAGTTCTTCCTGGTCCTCGAAGGGAGGGCCTCGTGCCGGATGGGCAACAAGGAGGTCCGGCGCTTCACTCCCGGGAACTACTTCGGGGAGCTGGCGCTCCTCCACGGTGGCATCCGCACGGCCGACGTCGTGGCGGCGACGCCGATGGAGCTGCTGGTGCTCGATGCCCGGGAGTTCCGCTCCATGCTCATGACGACGCCGAGCATCGGGGTCAAGATGCTGGCGGCCCTGGCCGCGCGGCTGACGGGCGCCGACGCGCAGTACACCGACTGAACCGACTGAACCGACTGAACCGACTGAACCGACGCCGACTGAAACGGTCGTCGGCGCCCGCACACCGACTGTCAGCCGGCGCCGCCCTCGAGCACCTCGTGCATCAGGCGCAGCTCCTTGCTGATCTGCTCCAGGCTGGCCGCGGCGGCGGCTGATCGCACGTCCTCGGGGAGGCCGTCGGGCAGCGTGACCCAGAGCGTGAGCGTGGCCTCGCACCCGCCGGCGGAGAGCGGGCGCACCACGAACTCCTCGTAGGCCTCGCTGCCGCCCGCCATGCCGGCGGCCACCAGTGTCGGCGCCACGGCGTCGACCGTCCACAACTCGACGGGATGGTGCACCCCGGGTCGCCGGGGGTCGGCCAACCCGAACGTGTACCGAGCGCCGGGGCCGTGCACGCCCCCCACCCCGTCGGCCTCGCCGTCGGCGGTGCGCCGCACGTCGCTGACGTCGGGGTTGTAGCCCGGCAGGTTGGCGAAGTCGAGGCGGTAGGCCCAGACCGTCTCGGCCGAAACCGTGAACACGCCGGTGGCGACGGCGGTCGGCGCGGCGGTGGGTGTGGTGGTCGGCACTACTCCGGGCGTCGGAGGATGGAGGCCGCCTCGCGGGCCCGGCCGAGGGAGAGGGCGGCGAGGTCATCCCCCTCCTCGCCGAGCACGTCGGCAGCGTGCTGGATGAAGATGCCCACCACCATGGCGCTGAGGAGGCGGGCCACCGCGGCGGCGCCCGGACCCGGGGCATCGAGGTCGGGTCGGTTCTGCTTGACCCAGTCCTCGATGCTCGACTCGAACGAGGCGAACAGGTCGAGGCCGACGGCGCGGGCGGTCGCCTCGCCGCGCATGGCCTCGCCGACCATGAGGCGGACGAAGTCCTCCACCTCGAACATCGAGGTCATGATCTCCGCCAGGAGCTGGGCCAGGGTCAGTGCTTCGGAGCCGGGGTCAGCCCCGTCCACGCCCGTGCGCACCGGTCCGACGGGCAGGAACCCCTGTTCGATGAGCACCGACTCCAGGAGATCGCGCTTGGAGGGGAAGTAGTGGTAGAGCGAGGCCACGTTGAGGCCGGCGGCGGAGGCCAGGTCGCGCATGCTCGTCCCGTCGACACCCCGCTGGGACATCAGCGTCAGGGCGATCTGCAGGATCCGCCGTCGGGTCGCCGAGCCCTCCCCGGGGGCCGGGGCGGGGCGGGCCGCTGAGGCGCCGTCCTCGGCGTCAGCGTCGATGGTCATCTTCGGTCCCAGCGGGAGAGCTCTGCACTCGCCTCCCCAACGTTCGTTTGCTATACATGACACGGGAGTCAGTCACCACCCGTGTGACATCCGAATCTAGGGGGTCGACCCACCACATGCCAGACATTCGTTCGACGGTGGACTCGGCGGTCGTGCCGTTCGACCCCTATGAGTTGAAGGACACGGTCGGGGGGACGATCCGCAACCCCTATCCCGCGCTGCACGCGCTGCGGCGAGAGAGCCCGGTGCACGTCGGGCCGATCGATCTCGGTGAGGGGGCCGAGATCGCCGATCCCAGCCGGCCGGCACCCGTCACCGTCCTCGGCTTCGACGAGGTCGTCCAGGTCCTGCGCGACAGCGACACCTACTCCTCGACCATCTACGGGGAGGTCGTGGGGATGGTGATGGGGCGCACCATCCTGCAGATGGACGAGCCCGAGCACCGGGCCGTCCGGACCCTCGTCGCATCGAGCTTCCGCTCCAAGATGCTGGCGCGCTGGGAGGAGGACCTCGTCGCCCGCGTCGTCAACGAGCTCATCGACACCTTCATCGACGACGGGCGCACGGATCTCGTGCGCTCGGTGACGTTCAACTTCCCCGCGCAGGTGATCGCCCGCATCCTCGGGCTCCCGCGCGAGGACTACCCGGCGTTCCAGCGCTGGGCGATCGAGCTCACGAGCGTGGCCACCAACTGGGAGCGCGGCGTCGCCGCCTCGGCCGCGTTGCGCGACTACTTCGCCGGGGTCATGGACGAGCGCCGGGTCACGCCGGGCGACGACCTCATCAGCGACCTGGTGCGGGCCGAGGTCGACGGGGTGCGCCTGAACGACGAGGAGATCTTCTCCTTCCTGCGCCTGCTGCTCCCCGCCGGGGTGGAGACGACCTACCGCGCGTCGGGCAGCCTCCTGTTCGCGCTGCTGGGGGACCGGGCCCAGTTCGACGCGCTCTACGCCGACCGCTCGCTGTTCGCCCAGGCCTTCGAGGAGGTCGTGCGCTGGGAGCCGCCGGTGACGGTGATCCTGCGCCGGGCCACCCGCGCCACTGAGCTGGCGGGTGTCCCCATTCAGGAGGGCGCAGACCTCGCCCTCCTGATCGGCGCGGCCAATCGCGACGAGCGCAAGTACCCGGACCCCGACCGCTTCGACATGTTCCGCGAGCAGCGCCAGCACGTGGGCTTCGGCTTCGGCGTCCACGTCTGCCTGGGCATGCATCTCGCCCGCATGGAGTCCCGCATCGCCATCACCACGCTCCTCGACCGTCTCGGGCCCATCACGTTGGACCCGGAGGCCGAGCCGCCGCACATCGAGGGGATGGCGTTCCGCTCGCCGCTCTCGCTGCCGGTGGTGTTCCCGGCCGGGGGGTAGTTTCAGGAGCATGGGCGGCAGAGCCAACCCGCTGCGGGACGCGGCGGCCATCGTGGGCATCGGGCAGACCGAGTTCGCCAAGCAGATCGACCGGCCGGAGGGCCAGCTGGCGGCCGAGGCCGTCACCGCCGCGCTGCGCGACGCCGGCATCGCCCCTTCCGAGGTCGACGGCCTGACCTCGTTCACCATGGAGACGACCGACGAGGTCACCCTGGCCAAGACGATCGGTGCGGGCGACATCACGTACTTCTCCCAGGTGGGCTACGGCGGCGGCGCCGGCTGCGCCACCATCGGGCACGCCGCCATGGCCATCGCCACCGGGCAGGCCGCCGTCGTGGTGGCCTGGCGGGCCCGCAAGCGGGGCGCCCGCACGGCCCGGCCCTGGGCCGCTGCGCCGTCGCGCCTCCCGATCCAGGCCCAGTGGACCCGGCCCTTCGGCCTCCTGCGGCCCGTCGACGAGGTGGCGATGCTGGCCCGCCGCTACCTCTACGAGTACGGCGGCGGGCGCGGGGACCTGGCCGAGGTCGCCCTGGCGGTACGGGCCCACGCCAACCGCAACCCGGCCGCACTGATGTACGACACGCCGATGACGCGGGACGACTACATGGCGGCGCGCTTCGTGAGCGAGCCCCTCTGCCTCTTCGACAACTGCCTCGAGACGGACGGGGCGCTGGCGGTCGTGCTCGTTTCGGCCGAACGGGCCCGCGACTGTCCGCACCCGCCCGCCCTGGTGCACGCGTTCGGGCAGGGGTTGCACCGCCAGCACGAGTCGATGGTCAACTACTACTGCGAGGACCCGCTGACCGGGCCCGCCTGGGTCGCGGCGGCGAAGCTGTGGTCGCAGTCGGACGTCGGGCCCGCCGACATCGACGTGGCGCAGATCTACGACGCCTTCACGCCGCTCATCCTGCTGTCGCTCGAGGGCTACGGCTTCTGCGGGCGGGGCGAAGCCGCCGGCTTCGTGGCCGACGGCAACCTGCGCTGGGACACGGGGTCGCTGCCGGTGAACACGTCGGGCGGCGGCCTCTCCGAGGCCTACGCGCACGGGCTCAACCTCGTCACCGAAGGCGTGCGCCAACTCCGCGGGACCTCGACCAGCCAGGTCGAGGGGGCGCAGCACTGCCTGGTGACCTCCGGCGAGGGCGTGCCGACCAGCGCCATCGTCCTCCGGGCGGCCTGATGGCAGGGGAACCGCTGGAGGTGCGGGTCGACTGGGACCGCTGCATGGGGTCGGGGAACTGCGTCTTCTGGGCGCCCGAGACCTTCGACCTGAGCGACGACGGCCATGCCGTCGTCGTCGACGCCGCGGCCACCGAGGAGGAGCGGCTGCACGTGGCCGCGCAGGGCTGCCCGGTCGGTGCCATCTCCCTCTGGCGCGCCGGCGCCGAGGTCCCGCTGGAGGAGAGGACGTAATGCCGATCGCCGTCACCGAAGAACACGAGGCGCTCCGCACCACCGTGCTGCGCTGGGCCGAGACGCACTGCCCGGCCACTGTGCCCCGGAGCGCGGCCGAGGCGGCGCCCGGGTCCGGGGAGCTGCCGGCGGCCTGGGAGAAGATGGCCGCCCAGGGGTGGCTCGGCCTCCACCTGGCCGAGGAGCACGGCGGCCAGGGCTTCACCCTGGCCGAGACGGTGGTCGTGCTCGAAGAGCTGGGGCACGCGCTGTTCCCCGGTCCCGTCCTGCCGACGGTGCTCGTCTCCGCCGCCCTGTCCCGCCTGCGGCGCGGGCCGGCCACCGTGCCCCCGGACTGGCTGCGCGGCCTGGCGGACGGCTCCGTCACGGCCGCCGTGGCGCTCGGCGCCACGCCCCACCCGTGGCAGCTGGTCGACGGGGGGGCGCTGGCCCTGGCCGGCGTCGTGCGCCCGGTGCTGGGCCTGCCCACGGCCCGCCTGGTCCTGGTCCCGCTCGACTACGGCACGGGGACCGGATGGCTGCTGCTCGATCGTGCGGCGTACGGCGACGCGGTGTCCGTCGAGGCGCTGCCGGGCTTGGACGGCACGCGCGCCCTGGGGCAGCTCACCATCGCCGGCCCGGGCAAGGTCACGGTCCCGCTGCGCGAGCAGGTCATGGTGCCCGACGACGACGTGCGCGGCTTGGCGCTGACGCTGGCCGCGGCCGAGAGCGCGGGGGTCGCCCGCTGGTGCCTTCAGACCGCGTCGGACTACGCCAAGGTGCGCGTCCAGTTCGGCCGGCCGATCGGGCAGTTCCAGGCTGTCAAGCACGCGCTGGCCGACATGCTCGTGGCGGTCGAGCAGTGCGCCGCGGTCGCCTGGGACGCCGCGGCGGCCTGGAGCGAGGACGAGGACGAGGACGGGGACGGGGACGCCGACGACACCCACGACCGCCACCTGAGTGCGCGCATCGCCGGTGCCGTGGCGCTCGGGTCGGCGGCGCACTGCGCCAAACAGTGCATTCAGATCCTCGGGGGCATCGGCTTCACCTGGGAGCACGACGCGCACCTCTATCTGAAGCGGGCCATGGCCAACCTGCAGCTGGTCGCCGGTGGTGACGTCGGCGCGCTCGAGCACGAGGTGGCGGAGCGGGCGATCACCGGCGGCCGCCGCAACCTGGCGGCCGACCTGCCGCCAGAGGCCGAGTCGCTGCGCGCGGAGATCCGCGCCGTCGTGGCCGAGGTCGCCGCGGCCGCCGACGCCGACCAGCGCGCCGCCGTCGCCGAGGCCGGGCTGATCATGCCGCACTGGCCCGCCCCCTGGGGCCGGGGCGCCTCGCCGCTCGAACAGCTCGTGATCGACGAGGAACTGGCGGCCGCCGGCGTGCTGCGGCCCCACCTGGCCGTCGGGGCGTGGGCGCTGCCCACGCTCATCGCGCACGGCACGGCGGAGCAGCAGGAGCGCTGGGTCCGCCCGACGCTGCACGGCCGGCTCGACTGGTGCCAACTCTTCAGCGAGCCCGGCGCGGGATCCGATCTGGCCGCCCTCAGCACGAAGGCCGAACGGGTCGAGGGGGGCTGGATCCTCAACGGGCAGAAGGTGTGGACCTCGCTGGCCCGGACGGCCGACTTCGGCATCTGCCTGGCCCGCTCGGACCCCGACGCCCCCAAGCACGCCGGCATCACCTACTTCATCGTGGACATGCACGCGGAGGGCCTCGACATCCGGCCGCTGCGCGAGCTCACCGGAGCCGCCATGTTCAACGAGGTCTTCTTCAACGACGTCTTCGTCCCCGACGACGCCGTCGTGGGCGCGCCGGGTGACGGCTGGCGCATCGGGCGCACGACGCTGGCCAACGAGCGGGTCTCCATGTCGTCGGGCGCCTCATTCGGCAACGGGGTGGAGTCGCTCATCCGGACGATGGCGCGGCGGAGCGAGCGCGGCGAGCCCAGCCCGGCCAGCCTGGAGGACCGGCTCGGGCACCTGATCGCCGAGGCGCAGTCGGTGGCGCTGCTCGGGCACCGCTCGACATTGCGCACGCTGTCGGGTGTCGATCCCGGCAGCGGCTCGAGCGTGCGCAAGCTGCTCGGGGTGGAGCACGAACAGCGCGTGCAGGAGATGGGGATGGCGCTCTACGGCGCGGACGGCGCGGTGCTCGACGGCAAGGCGCAGCGTTGGGAGGAGGGCTTCCTCTCCACCCGTTGCCTGACCATCGCCGGCGGCACCAGCGAGGTGCAGCGCAACGTGATCGCGGAGCGCATCCTCGGCCAGCCCCGGGACCCCGAGCCCGGCACCTGAGCCGAGGCCGCGCCGGTACGATGTCGACGCGATGAGCCCTGGCCCTGGCCCAGAACCTGGCCCTGAACCCGAGGACCCGTTCGACATCAACGTCGAGGACGATGTGTGGCCCTTCCCCTCGGAGCGCTTCCTCGGCGAGTGGGCCCCAGGCGTCCTGCAGGCACAGAACGCGTGGATGGCCTCCATCGACTCGCTGCGCGCCCCGGACCGCAAGACCCACGAGCTGATCCGCATGGTGTGCACCGTCATTGCGCGGCAGCCCGGCGGCGTGCAGCGCCACGCCCGGCTGGCCGCCGAGGTCGGCGCCAGCTGGGACGAGATCGCGGGGTCGATCCTCCTGACCGAGCCCGCCTTCGGGATCGTGCTCGCCATTCAGGCCCTGCCCGCCGCCCGGCGCGGCTTCAAGCAGGGAGCGGCGGGCTCCCTCGAGGTGGACGACGGCGACTCGCTCGCCGAATGACACCCGTGTCATAGTTGGCCGTGCGCCTGGCTCCCGACGAGAAGCTGACCGACTTCCGGCGCGAGTTCGAGGCGTGGCTGGACACGCACCTGCCGTCACCCGAGGCCATGGGCCAGGAGTCCCGCCGCTCCTCGGCGCACCTGCCGGCCTGGGCCCGCACCTTCCAGCGCGCCCTGTTCGACGCGGGCTACCTCGTGCCGGGGTGGCCGCCCGAGCTCGGCGGCCGCAACGCCACGCCCGAGGAGCAGATGGTCTACTTCGAGGTCATCGCCGAGCGCAGGGTGCCGCGCTCCCTCAACCCCCAGGGCCTCTCCATCTGCGCCGCCTCCATCGTCGAGTACGGGACCGAGGACCAGAAGGAGCGCTTCGTCGTCCCGACGCTGCGGGGTGAGATCACGTGGTGTCTCGGGATGAGCGAGCCCAACGCGGGGAGCGACCTGGCGTCACTGCGCACCAAGGCCGAGCAGCGCGAGGGCCACTTCGTGGTGAACGGGCAGAAGGTGTGGACGTCGGGGGCCCACGACGCGGACTACTGCCTGTGCTACGTGCGCACCGACCCCGAGGCGCCCAAGCACCGCGGCATCAGCGTGCTGATCATCGACATGCGCACACCCGGCATCTCGTGCCGGCCCCTGCCCGAGCTGACCGACCCCCACCACGCCGACTTCAACGAGGTCTTCTTCACCGACGTGGAGGTGCCCGGGGAGAACCTGTTGGGCGAGCTACACCACGGATGGGCGGTCAGCCAGGGCTCACTCCGCCACGAGCGGGGGATGCTCTGGATCATGAACGTGTCCAAGATGGAGCGCACGCTGCGGGGACTCGTGCGTCTGGCCCGGCGTCCCGACGGCCACGGCGGCACGCTGGGCGACGACCCGCGCCTGGCCGAGGCCATCGGCCGGCTCGCCACGGACACGACCGCCATGCGCTGCCTCGGCTACCGGGGCTTCGCCAAGGCGAGCCGGGGCGAGATGCCGCCCGAGCACATGGTGCTCAAGCTCTTCACGAGCGAGGCCGAGCAGCGGGCCTGCCTCCTGGCCCAGCAGGCCCTCGGGCTCGATGGCCTCGACCTCGACGGCCCGGGACCCAACCGCTTCACGGAGTGGGACCTCGCGCACTTCGAGCCGGACCGCATGGAGGAGAGCGCCAACGGCTCCTTCTACGACGGCGCCTGGGCGTTGCAGTACCTGCGCTCGTTCTCCGGCACCATCTCGGGGGGTACGTCGGAGATCCAGCGCAACATCGTGGCCGAGCGCGTGCTCGGCCTCCCCCGGGGGTGAGGGGCCGGCTCGCGTGCTCGCAGAGATCGCGGCCGAGGCGGCCCGACGCTTCGGACCTTCCCCCGCGTTCGTCACCGACGAGGGGCTGACGCTCAGCTACGCGGAGTTCGACACCATGGCCGACGAGGCTGCGGCGGGGCTGGCCGAGCTCGGGGTGGGGGAGGGCGACGTGGTGGGGCTGCTGCTGCCGGCCACGCCCGAGCACTTCCTGACCTACGTGGCGGCGGCCAAGCTGGGTGCGGTCACTGCCGCGGTCAACCCCAAGCTCGTGCAGGCCGAGCGGGCCGTCCTGCGGGCAGCCAACCCACACGTCATCGTGACGACGGAGGAGCTGG
>CAVTPE010000022.1:0-163058 GCA_963736515.1 uncultured Acidimicrobiaceae bacterium
TCCCGGCTGGGCGGCTCCTTGCTCTGCGGGCACGCCCACCTCCATCCCTACCTGGCGGGCGCTCATTCGGCGCGCAGCATGCGGTGCAGGTCGAGCTCGAGGTCGTCCATCAGCTGGGTGAGGAGCCGCAGCCGCTCCGGAACGCCTTCCGCCGCCAGCAACCGCTGGGCGTCGTAGGAGTTGAGCGGCGCCGCCGCGCAGAGTTGCCACGCGGCGAGCTCGGCGTCTCCACCGCCGTCGAGGGCCAGCTCGGCAGGGAGCGGCGGGGCTCCGCCCTGCTCGGCCAGCAGGGCCCGGACCCGGCGCACGCGTTGCCCGGCGGCGACCACCAACGGTCCGTCGTCCCCCGGCCCCGGCCCCGGCCCCGCCTCGCGCACCAGCGCCACCGGATAGGGGTCGTCGGGGAGCCACTCGTCGACCTCGATGCGCGCCTCCCCCTCGATCTCGAGCACCCAACGCCCGTCTGGCAGCTCGACCGACTTGGTGATCACGCCCCGCGTGCCCAGGGTCGAGCGCTCGTCGCCACCCCCGACCTCAGAGCCCCGCTCGATCAGGACGACACCGAAGCGCGCGTCGGCGGCCAGGCAGTCCCGCATCAGGTCCCGATAGCGCGGCTCGAAGACGTGCAACGGTATGGAAGCGTGGGGGAACAGCACGGCCGACAGGGGGAACATCGGCAGGCGCGTCCGGGACATGCCCCACCATGGCACGGCGGCGCCCGCGTGCGCACGACTACCGCCCTCCGACGCGAGAAGGACCGGCCACAGTGGGCCGGTCCTCACTCGTTCTCGTTGTAGTGCTTCTTTGTAGTTACTTCTTCCTTCTGTGCGCAGTCCGCGGCTCCAGTCCTCAGCGCAGTGGGTGCGGGGGCCGCCTTGTCGGCCGGCCGGCACACGCACCGGCGCGATCACGGCCTCATTCATACGCCGGACTTCACGCCAAGCGGGCTGCTCCTAGGCGCCACCGAAACCGACATCGGTGACGCAACCTCAACGAGGTGGATCGGCCTCCTCGGTCGAGCGTGTCGATTGCATCGGCAGCTCCTTTCCACTCGGGGCAACGGCGGGTGCTCAGTTGCCGCTCGCTTGACTCCAGTATCCGCCTCGACCCGGCCCGTGTGAACCCCGGGCGAACAGGGCATTTACGAAGGCCCAGGTGGTGGACGTCCCCGTCACACAAACTTCATCTCGCCGTGATCCGACCGCCCCGGCGGGCGGCCTCCCGTCGTACCGCGGCGGTCACCTACGCTCTCGCCATGGCGCTGCCCAGCCCAAAAGAGAACACGACCGCGGTCGTCACCGGTGCCTCGTCGGGCATCGGCGCCGAGATCGCCCGGGAGCTGGCTCGGCGGGGCCACGGGCTGACGCTGGTGGCGCGTCGCGAGGACCGGTTGAAGGCGTTGGGCGACGAGCTGGCCCGGGCGCACTCCGTCCGCGCCGAAGTGATCGCGGCCGACCTCACCGACGCCGACTCGCGCGGCGAGTTGCCGGCGCGGCTGGCCGAGCGTGGCTTGACGCCCGACATCCTGGTCAACAACGCCGGCTTCACGACGATGGGCCCCGTGTCCCGGTCCGACCGCGCTGCCGAGCTCGCCATGGTGCGTACGAATGTCGAGGCCGTCGTCGACCTGTGCACGCTCTTCGTGCCGGGCATGGTCACGCGGCATCGCGGCGCAGTCCTCAACACTGCGTCGACAGCGGCCTTCCAGCCGTTGCCGGGACAGGCGGGCTACGGCGCGTCGAAGTCCTTCGTGCTCTCCTACGGGCGCGCCCTCGGCGCCGAGCTGCGCGGCACAGGTGTCAGCGTCACCACGCTCTGCCCCGGCCCGGTGGAGACGGGCTTCGCCGAGTCGGCGGGCATGACCGACGACGAGGCGGGCGAGTCGCTGCCCAAGTTCATGTGGGTCCCGGTTGGTGACGTGGCCGCGGCGGCCGTCGAGGGTCTCGCCGCGGGCCGCGCCGTCGTCATACCCGGGACGGTCAACCGCGCCGCGGCCGGGTTGGCTCACCTCGCGCCCAAGGCCCTGCTGCTGCCGCTGCTGGCGCAGCGCCACCCGGCACTGAAGCAGGGCCCGGCGGACACGTAGCCCATGCCACAGCTGGTCTCGGACCTGGAACTGCCCTTCCTCGACACGATCGGGTTGGAGCGGCGCGAAGCCATCGACGCCATAGAGGCGGCGCGCGCGGTCCACTGGCTGGCCCGCACCGAGCTCGGCTACTCGGTGACCCGCCTGCAGGACGTCACTGCCATCCTGCGGGACCAGCGCTTCCACTCCGCTCTCTCCATGATCGAGCAGTCTCCCGAGCTCCTGGGCTCGGATGCACGTGATCGCCGCGGCGAATCGATCCTCACCATGGAAGGCGACGGTCACGCCCGCCTGCGCCGGCTGGTGGCGCCGGCCTTCACACCCGCATCGGCCAACCGGCTCCGCCCCACCATGCGTAGGGTGGTCGACGAGCTCGTGGCGCGCTTCGTCGGTCGTGGCGAGTGCGAATTCGTGGCGGACGTGTGCGAGCCCTACCCGATCCCGATCATCTGCGAACTGCTCGGCGCGCCGCCGGAGGACTGGAAACTGTTCTCGCGCTGGGCCACCGACATCTTCCGCATCTTCAACAACAACCTGGTCGAGGACCTGCCCCTCATCGAGCGGGCGGGCGAGGAGCTCACCGCCTACGTGGGCACCATGATCAGCGCGCGCCGGGCCGAACCCCGCGACGACCTGCTCAGCGACCTCATTGCGATCGAGCAGGAGGGTGACCGGCTCTCGACCGACGAGATGGCGATGCTGGCGCAGGCGGTGCTCATGGCGGGGACCGACACCACCCGGAACCAGCTCGCCTGCTCGGTGGCGCTCTTCACCGAGCATCCCGACCAGTGGGCATTGTTGGCCGAGCGGCCGGAGCTGGCCGGCCGGGCCGTGGAGGAGTCGATGCGCTACCTGGGGGCCGTCCGTGGCACGGCCCGCTTTGCCGCCGAGGACGTGGTCTACCGCGACGTGCTGTTCCCGCAGGGGACCTTGGTGGCCACCTCGCTGGCCGGGGCCAACCGGGACCCGGAGGCCTTCGACGATCCGGACGTCTTCGATATCACCCGGGAGCGCACCACGGCGCAGATGACGTTCGGTTCGGGCATCCACTTCTGCATGGGCGCCGCCCTGGCCCGGGCCGAGCTCCAGGAGGCACTCCCGCTACTGGCCCGGCGTATGCCCGGGCTCGCCCGCGCCGGTGACGTGGAGTGGAAGCCCTCGACCTTCGGCATCTGGGGCCCGGCGCGGCTGCCGCTTCGCTTCGAGGGGGTGGAGTAGTCGGGCCGAATGCGGGCGGAACACCGGCCGGTGGCGGGGATCTTTAAACTATAAGCAGGATCGTTGATAGTTCCGGAAGATATCCGCCCCCCTCATGGTCGGCGCGTGGTGGTCAGCACCCACGACAGAGGGCATGGAGGTCAGCATGACCCTGCCGAGCATCACCGCTTCCAGGTTGCGCACCAACGTCATCCCGAGGGTGACGGTGTCGTCGACGTCGCTGCAAGGCTCCCCCGGCCGGGCCCGTGGCCCCCGGCCGGGCTCAGGGCGCCCCTGTCAGGCCTGGCGCCCCAGGAACGCCGCCAGCTCGTCGGCCGGGCTCGCCCCTGGCGGTGTCGCCACCGGCGCCCCGAAGGGCGCCGTGCCGTCGGGCCCACGCAGCGAGTCCGACAGGAAGCCCCGGGCGAAGGCCAGCAGCTGGGTCGCCAGCTGGGGGTCAAGATCTGTCGGCTGGCCCGTGGCCCTGGCCAGGTCCCAACCGTGGGTGAAGGTGTCAGTTGTCGCGATGTTGACGTACACCCCGCCGGGGAGCTCCGCGAAAGGGAGCTGCATCGTCTTGTCCATGGCGCCGTCGGCCTCGAACGCCTTCACGGCGCGCGCCGCGCCCTTGTTGAACTCGGTCACGAAGTCCCCCGCGCAGAAGTCGGTGACCACTCCCCCGGTCGGCGCAACACCCGTCTCGGCCGTCACGGCAAAGTAGATCGTCCCGCCGACAAGGTGGTTGATCAACTCGCGCACCTGCCACGACGCACAGGGGGTCGCACCGTCGAGCTGCTGGGCGTCGACCTCGGCCAGCACACCGGCGGTCGAAGCGAACGCCTGCGCCAACATGTCTGCGCCCACTGGGATCCTCCTCGCCTTGGCGCGCCCAGGCTACGGCAAGGCGGCGGTGGCCTCGCCCACCAACTTGTCCTCGCCTTCGCCGTTGGACAATGTCACCGTCATGTCCACCAGCTTCCTGCCGTCCTCCTCGCGCTTGGCGCTGACGACGATCTTGGACGAGAGAACCTCGTCGGGCCATGTCTGGCGCGCGAAGCGGACCTGGTACCGCGTGACGTTGCCCACACCGACGTAGTCCGTCAGCGCGGTTCCGAGCAGGCCCATGGAGAACATGCCGTGCCCGAACACGCTGGGTTGTCCCGCCCTCTGGGCCGCCACTTCGTCGTGGTGCATCGGGTTGAAGTCCCCCGACGCGCCGGCGTACTTCACAAGGTCGGTCCGGGTCAGCGTGTGCGTGATCACCGGCGCCTCGTCTCCCACCTGCACGTCCTCGAAGGACAGCTTCCTCTCTCCCATCGTCTCGACCTCCCGTCGATTGCCTATGCCCGGTGGATCAGGTTGAAGCGAGCCGTCACCACCGGCTCCCCCGTCTTCTCGTCGCTCCAGTTGGTCTCAGTGCAGATGAAGGTCATCGTCCGGCCCTTGGACTCCTTCTGGTACGCGTCGGTGATCTTGCCCTCGCTGACGAGCACGTCGCCCACCTGGACGGGTCGGTGATAGAGGAACTCCTGCTCGCCGTGCAGGATCAGGCCTCCCTTGGCCATCAGCGGTCCCATGGCGGTCATCATGGGGTTCCCCTTGGGCGCGTCGGTCGGCTGGATCTCGTCGAACTTGCCCGAGAATTCCATGGCGAAGGGCCACGTCAGCGGCGCCGGGATGTTGTCGAAGCCGGCCTGCCGGGCCGCCTCAGGACTGTGGTAGATCGGGCTCGAGCTGAACAGGGCGTCGGCGAAGTGCTGCACCGGCCCCCGCTCGACGACCACCTTGGTCTTGCCGGTCGGTTCCCCGATGATCCCCTTGAGCACGTCTTCCTGCGCTGCGGCGCCATCTGCCACCGTCTGCCTCCTGTCACCCGCCGCCGTCAATACCCCCACCGCTGCGCGTGGCGGGCACCGGCCCGGACCCGGTGCGGCGTCCAACGTAGCGGGGTCGCTTCGGCGGCGCCCAATCCGCGCCCGGAACGGCGCCGTGCTCCGCCGGGTCGGTACCATCGCCATGCCGTGAATCCGCCCGAGACCCCGCCCGACTTCTTCGCGGTCGTGCACACCCAGCGGGCTGCCCGCTCGTTCCTCCCCGACGACGTAGACGATGCGACGGTCACTCGGATCCTGACCGCGGCGACCCACGCGCCGAGCGCGGAGAACAGCCAACCATTCGTTTTCGTCGTCGTGCGCGACGCCACGCTGCGTGCGGCCATTGGCGCGCTCACGGCGCGGCTGTGGGAGGGCGGCGCCAGGGCGGTCGAGGAGCAACGTCTCTCTCCTGCCTTCCTGCGCGACGTCGACCACGGCGCCATGGGCGGCGTCGCCGGCGCGCCGGTGCTCGTGGTAGTGGGTGGTGACACCCGGCTGACCCACCCCAAGGCCATGGACGCCTCGATCTTCCCCGCGGTGCAGAACCTGCTGCTGACCGCCCACGCGCTCGGCCTCGGATCGACCCTGACGACGTTGCCTGTCCTCGGCGGCGACGCGCTGGGCGACCTGCTTGGCCTGCCGGCCGAGGTGGTGCCCGTTGCGGTCATCCCGCTCGGCCACCTGCCGGCGCCCCTCGGCCCGCCGCGCCGCCGGCCGCTTCCCGAGAAGGCCCACCTGAACCGCTACGGGACGCCCTTCCCGCCGGGCTGAGGCGAACCTGACGGCGGCGTCAGGTCCCCGGATAGGGTGAGCGGGTGCAAGAGCACCATTACCACGTCGACATCGAGGCCAGCGTGGACGAGCTCTGGCAGCTGTTCTGGGCCCGCATCCCCCACACCGAGACGGGGGACGTGACCATCGACATCCTCCATCCGGGCGACGCCATCGGCGAGGGCCTGGTGCGGCACTGCACGTTCCGCGTGCCGCGCTACCTCCTGACCGGCGGCAAGGGGCAATCCTGGGAATGGCTGACCGAGGTCACGCCCAACGTCTCGTGGAAGTACAACGCAGTCGGGCGCCCGCTGTTCTCCGAGGCCGAGGGGCGGACCCGTCTCGAGGACGTCGGCAACGGCACGACGCGGGTGCACTTCTCCGAGACGTACCACGCCTTCAACCCGTTCCTTCGAGCCCTCCTCGAGAAGCGCGTGCACGCGTTCATCTCGAAGGACAACGACCGGCTGATCAAGGAGTCGCTCACCACGGGCGTGAGCTACCTGCGCGCCGCCAAAGCGAAGGCGGCCGCCAAGGTGAAGACCCAGGCGGCCGGTCCGGACGCGGCACCGGACCCCGGCGACGCCGACCCGGCGTGACCGTCGCCGCCGCCATCGCCGCCGAGGAGACGAGCCCGCCGCTCAATGGGTGGAGGCCCATCCCGACCATCCCGACCGCGTCCGCGTTGCGCTGACCGTCTACCGGCCCGACCGGCCCTACCGGCCCGACCGGCCCGTCAAGCAGGTCACGCCCCCTGCGCTGCCTAGCGGGGCACGCGGGGCCGGGTCCGCTCCGCGTGGGACAACACATTCCTCCCGATGGAGCGCGCCGTAGCCGCCGCTCGGGACCTGCCTCGGTCGAAAGCGGCGGCCCCGCCCTGTTTCGGCGCCACGGCCATGCGCATCCTCCACCTCGACCGACAGAGCACGCCGGCGGGTACGGTGCCACCGTGGATCTCGGTCGCATCGGCGTGTGGTGGAGCGGCTCGTGGCGCCATCCGGTTGATCCGGACCGGAGCGTCGCGCCCGAGCTCGAATCCCTCGGCTACGGGGCGCTGTGGTCGTCCGGGCGCTTCGACCCGGGGCTGTCGCCACACTTCGAGCGCCTCCTCGCCGCCACGAGTCACATCGGGGTGGCGAGCGGCATCGTCAGCATCTGGGCTGGGGCACCCGACGACGTCGGGCCGGCCGCGGCCGCCCTCGAGGTCGCGTTTCCGGGGCGCTTCCTCCTCGGTATCGGCACCAGCCACGGCCCGGTCGTGGCCGACTACACGCGCCCCTACTCGAAGATGGTGGCCTACCTCGACGCCCTCGACGCGCAGGCGGAACCGGTGCCCCCCGCACGGCGGGTGCTGGCTGCCCTCGGGCCCCGCATGCTGGAGCTGGCGGCCGCCCGCGCCGCCGGCGCCCACCCGTACTTCGTCCCGGTCGAGCACACGGCGCGCGCCCGGGACATCCTCGGCCCCGGCCCGCTCCTGGCGCCCGAGGTCGCCGTGGTTCTCGAGACGGACCCGATCCGGGCGCGGGAGCTGGCCCGGCTCTACGCCGGCACGTACCTCGGCCTGCCCAACTACACCCAGAACCTTCGCACCTTCGGCTTCGGCGACGACGACATCGGGGGCGGCGGGAGCGACCGCCTGATCGACGCCGTCATCCCATGGGGTGACGCCGAGACGGTGGCGGCGGCAGTCCGCGCCCACCAGGACGCGGGCGCTGACCACGTCTGCCTCCAGGTCGTCTCAGGTCGGCAGGAATTCCCGCTGGACGGGTACCGGGAACTCGCGGCAACGCTCCTCGCCGGCTGAGGCCGCCCAAGGCAATGACGGGCCTGCGGCAGCGACCCCTCTCCTACGGCGCCTCCGCCAGCGCCGCGCCAAGTGCCCGGAAGGCACGGCCGCGATGGGACACGGCGTCCTTCTCCGCCGGCTGCATCTCGGCGAAGGTCCGCCCGTCGCCGCCCTCGGGCACGAAGACCGGGTCGTAGCCGAAGCCGTTGGCCCCCCGGGCGGCGGTCGCGATCGTCCCGGGTAGCACGCCCTCGGCCCAGACCTCAGTGCCGTCGGGGAAGGCCACCAACGCCACAGTCCTGAAGCGCGCGCGGCGATCGACACCGCCCCCTTCCACCGCCGCGAGCGCGCGCAGCAGCTTGGCCACGTTGTCGGCGTAGGTGGCGTCCGCACCGGCGTAGCGGGCCGAATAGACCCCTGGCGCGCCGCCCAGCGCCTCCACCTCCAGGCCGGTGTCGTCGGCCACCGCCGCCATCCCCGTAGCAGCCACCAGCGCGTGCGCCTTGAGGAGGGCGTTGCCCAGCAGGGTGTCAGCGTCCTCCACCACGTCGGGGACACCGTCTGGCCGCGGCAGCAGGTCGACCGGCAAGGCGGCCGACAAGACGGCGACGATCTCCTTGACCTTGTCGGGGTTGGCCGAGGCCAGGACAAGCCGCCGCGGCGCGAGTCCGCCCGGTCCGCTCACCGGCGTGGCGGCGCCTCGGCCAGCACGGCGCCCTGCAGGCCGGTCAGCTCCTTGATGCCGTCCTCGGCGAGTCCGAGCAGCGTGTCGAGCTCGCCCCTGGTGAAGGCCATGCCCTCCGCAGTGCCTTGCACCTCGACGAAGCGGCCGGCGCCGGTCATGACGACGTTCATGTCAACCTCGGCCCGGGAGTCCTCGGTGTAGGGCAGGTCGAGCATCGGCACCCCGTCGATGATGCCGACCGAGACCGCGGCGACCGAGTCCGTCAGCGGATGCGTGCTGATGGTCCCGGCCTGCACCAGCCGGGTGCAGGCGTCGTGCAACGCGACGTAGGCCCCGCAGATGGAGGCGGTGCGGGTGCCGCCGTCGGCCTGCAGCGCGTCGCAGTCCACTGTGATCTGCACCTCGCCCAGCGTCACCAGGTCGCACACCGCCCGCAGCGAGCGGGCGATGAGCCGCTGGATCTCCTGTGTCCGCCCCGACTGCTTCCCCTTGGCCGCCTCACGGGACGCCCGCTCCGGTGTCGAGCCGGGGAGCATGGAGTACTCGGCGGTGACCCAGCCGCGGCCCGTGCCCCGCATCCAGGGGGGCACCCGCTCCTCCACTGACGCGGTGCACAGCACTTTGGTCTGCCCGAATGTCACCAGCACCGACCCGGGCGCCATCACCGTGTAGTCACGCGCGAAGCTGACCGGCCGCAGCTGGTCGACCGCCCGACCGTCCTGGCGCGCCGCACGGGGGTCCCCCGTCACGTCTGCGTTTCCCACTGCACTCCTCTCGGTTCCGTCCGCTCCCCGTCCACGGCCGCCACCGTAGGCGACCTCAGTTCCCGTGGGCGAGGGCCTCCGGGTAGGAGTGGGTCGCGATCTCGAGGGCTGCGTCCGGATCGCGGTACGTCTTGAGCTCGATCACGTTGCCGCTCGGGTCGGCGACCTTGCACTTGGTCTGTTCGGTCGGCAGGCCGGCGTCGTCGGTCGAGACCGGCACCAGCCAGTCGACGCCGTGCGAGCCCAGGCGGGCGACCATCGCCTCGAAATCTTCGCGCCCGAGCGTCACGCCGAAGTGACGCGAGCCACCCCCCGTCGCCGGCGCCGCCTCGTGGGGTCGGTCCTGCAGCGTGACCTGCATGCCGTAGAACCACACGTCGGTGAAGCCGGCCCGGGCCCGTGCCGGTTGGCAGCCGAGCGCGTGCACGTAGAACTCGCGTGCCTCGTCCAGGTCCCGCACGGGGATCGAGAGATGGAGGATGGGCTGCATCGGCTCAAGTCAAGCCTACGACCGCACCCCGCAACACGCTCAACCGCGTCCGGCCTCGGCCAGGACGCAGCGCGCCATGGCCAGTGGCTGATGGCGCGCCACCGGCGCGCCGGCGACGGTCCGGCAGCGCGCCAGCGAGGCCCCGGTGGCCGCGGGCGCGGCGGGTCCACCCGACTGCAGCTTCCAGACCCAGGCCCCGTGCACATAGGCGGGCGCCGTGCCGAGCGCCGCCGTGAGGAACCCCGAGGCGTAGACCGGGTCCCGACTGGGGCCGGTGATCACGACCTGGCCCACCTGCCAGGCGCGCACGGCGCGGCGGACGGCGCTGAGCTGGCCCGAGGTCCCGGTAGGCAACGGCCCAACGGGAATCGTCAGGTTGGTCAGGATCCGCCGGGCCGATCCCGGGGGCCCCGACCCGACCGGTCCCCCGCGGGCGTCGGGGGTCTTGAGTGCCGCACCGGCCAGGCGGAACCGCATGTCGTCGACGGCCTGCCACAGCATCGGCTGCGTCGAGCCGGAGACCGCGAAGGGGACGGTGAGCAGCACCGTGTCCGCCGCGAGCGCCGGCGCCCCGGGCCGCAGGTAGGCGGGGTTGTGCACTCCCACCACGCGGAGTGGCGCCTCGAACGTCACGAACACAGGCACGAACGCGACCACCGCCACCACGGCCGTGGCGGCCGACGTGACCACAGCCCGGTGCGACCCCAGCCACGACCCGCCTCGCCGAGGTGCGCCGTGCAACGCATCGAGGCCGATGGCGATCAGAAAGGCCAGGAACAAGGTGAGCAGCGGCACGAACTGGTCCGGCAGGATCTCCTTGAGCACCGGCAGCCTCCACAGGTCGCGCCAGGGCAGCCAGGGGTGGCCGAGCCAGGAAGGCGCGCCGAGGAGATAGCCACCGAGGGCCAGCCAGAAGACCACGGCGGCGAGGAGCACGAGCAACCAGGTGAGCGGGCGGCGGCGGCCGACCACCACCGAGGCCAGGGCGGCCAACGCGACGCCCCCGCCGACGTAGTCGGGCGGGGGCCCGTTGCGACCCAGGTACCCCCCGAAGCGGATGTACTCGGGGGCGCGCGCCCCGTAGGCACCGGGCGCCAGCAACCCCGACAGCGGGACGCCCGAGATCGGCGCCAGTGGGAACAGCACGCCGGACACCGCCTGGGGACCGGCCAGCCCGTACCAGGTGGGGTACGCCAGCAGCACGAGGCTCACGCCGCCGCCGAGGGCCAGGGCGGGGAGGGCGTGCCCCGCCCTGGCCCGCAGCTGGCGCCAGCCCACCGCCATGACCGCCAGCAGCCCGACCACGGCGAGGACCAGGCACATGACGAGGATCTCGGGCGAGAGGAAGAACTGCACCACGACCAACGCGGCCAGGAGGAGGCCGTCGCGACGGACCGTGTGCTCCTGACGGATCACGATCTCGTGCAGCGTGGTGAAGAGGAACGGGGGGATCACGAGTACCGACACCGACACGTGGCCGAAGGCGAGCGAGGTCACGATGGCCGCCGAGTAGCCGTACACCAGCGCGGCGGGGATGGCGCCCACCTTCCAGGTCACGAGGGGGCGGATGGCGGCGAAGCACGCCCAGGCGCTGAGGGCCGGGGCGAGTGTGAGCGCAGCGTTGGTCGCGGCGACCGGCCCGAAGAGCCAGGTGACCGGAGCGAGGACGACGCCGACCAGCGTCCCCGACGTGTTCGAAAGGAGATTCGCCCCGTCGGGGACGTTCACCGCCCCCGAGAACACAGGGCTGTGGAGATGGGCGATGGCCCAGGCGGGCCAGGCCATGAACCAGACCTCCTGCGCCGGATCACCGCACCCGCACGTCAGCACCGCCGAGGGGTGCCCGGACCAGACGTGCCACCACAGGAGGACGGCGGGCACGGTGAAGCACGCGAGTGCGACGACGTGGAAACCGATGGTGCGCACGACCCGCGGACCGCGGGCGTGAGTCGCGGGGAGCGCGGCGCGGGGCAGGTCCTCGGCTCCGGGCCACGGCTCGGCCTCGCCGTGGTGACCGGGGTCCGGAGGCACCGTGTCGGGCGTCGGATGCTCGGGCGTCGGATGCATCGACACGTCCATCCCGCTCGTCACTGCCGCCGAGCGTACCGCCGGGCCCCTCACCAACGAGGTCCAAGCAGGGCGTGTTCCTATGATCGCGTCATGCCCGATGAACGCCGTTGCGTCGTCGTCGGTGCGGGGGTCCTCGGCCTCTCCGCCGCGTGGGCCCTGACGCGGCGGGGCTGGCGTGTGCTCGTCCTGGAGGCGGCTGGGGCACCGGGTCACGGGCGCGCCGGGTCCAAGGGCGACGCGCGGATCTTCCGTCTGGGCTACCCCGAGCCGCACTATGTCGAGATGGCCCTGCTGGCCCGCGCGCGCTGGCACGACCTCGAGGCGGCGACGGGGCGACGGCTCCTCCACGTCACCGGCCAGCTGACGCTGGGCGACGAGCCCGCACTGCACGCCATCGCCAGCGCGCTAGAGGCCGCCGGCGCACCTGTCGAGCACGTCCCGGCCGCGACGGCGGCCCGGCGCTTTCCTGGGGTCGCCGTCACGGGGACGGTGCTGGTGGAGCCGGCCTCGGGCGTGCTGGCCGCCGACGAGTGCCTGCTGGCGCTGCGCGAGGCGGGTGGCTTCGAGCTGCACACCAGCGCCCGGGTCACCTCGCTGCACCAATCGTCCCGCACCGTCACCGTCGCGACCGCCGGCGGAACTACCGTCGATGCGGACATCGTCGTCACGTGTGCCGGGCCGGCCACCCTCGGGCTCCTCGACGCCGGAAAAAAAGAGGACATGGCGTCGCTCCCCCAGGTGGCGTACTTCGCCGTGCGAAGAGGTGACGACCGTGCGCCTCCCGTCTTCATTGAATGGGGGAAGGACATGATCTACGGCCTGCCGGTTCCCGCCGGCGGCCCGCATACCGGCACCTACAAGCTGTCCCACCACACCCGTGGCCCGGCCCTCCGCGCCTTCGACCCGACCGATCCGGGGCCGTTGGCGGGCGACGACCCGGCGCTCCTGACGCTTCTGACCGACGCGGTGGGGCGCCTCCTCCCGTCGCTTGACCCGCGGCCCGTGGCCACGGAGCGCTGCGTCTACGACAACGCCGCTGACCCCGACTTCATCCTCGATCGGGTCGGGCGGGTCGTCGTAGGGTGCGGCACCAGTGGGCACGCCTTCAAGTTCGGCCCCCTGCTGGGCGAACTCCTGGCCGATCTGGCCGAGAGCGTGCGCCCGTCGGTCGACCTGGGGCGCTTCAGCCTGCGCCGCGCGGCCACTCCTCGGTAGGGACCGACAGCCGGGGCCCGGTAGATTGCCCTGGGTGCCGCGCTACGTCGCCCTGCTCCGCAGTGTCAACGTCGCCGGCCACGGTCGCCTTGCCATGGACGAACTCCGGGCGTCCTTCGACGCCCTCGGCTACAGCAGTGTCACGACGTACATCCAGACGGGGAACGTCCTCTTCTCCACCGGATCCAAGAGCGAGGCCGGCATCGCCACCGCCATAGAGCAGCGTCTGGCCGAGGAATTCGGTGACGCACCCGCCGTCCTCGTCCGCAGCATCCCCGATCTCCTGCGTATCGGCTCGGCGAGCCCGTACGCCAAGGCGGGCGCCGACCCGTCGCGTCACCACGTGACCTTCCTCGCCACGCGCCCGTCGAAGACGGCGCTCCATGCGTTCGCCCTCCCTCCGAGCGGACGCGACGAGCTCGTCGTCGACGGCAAGGAGATCTACGTGCACACGCCGGACGGCTACGCGCACACGAAGTACACCGGGACGTTCCTCGAGCGGCGCCTCGGTGTCGTCAGCACTACGAGGAACTGGAACACGGTGACCAAGCTCTGCAGCCTGGCCGAGCGCTGAGGATTTTGACGGGGACCCTTCAGGCTGGTGACCGGCCGTGTCTGAGATCGCCCGTGTCTGAGATCGCCCGGGTCTGAGATCGCCCGGGTCTGACATCGCCCGGGTCTCACATCGTCAGCCCGAACTCTTGGCCAGATCCATCAACAGGCCCGCCACGAGGTCGGGTCGGCACAGGAACGGCGAGTGACCCGTCGGCCACTCCATCACCGTGCCGACAGCGTCGGGCCATGATGCGCTGCAGGTCAGGATGGACGGCCATGTCGTCGGCGCAGACGACGTAGGTGGAGGGCTTGGTCCGCCAGGCCGCGCGTTTGGGCGTTCCCTGCAGGGTGATGAGCGGCTGCGGCACGAGGCGGTCCAACGCCCACGCGACGGTGTCAGCGTCGCAGTCGTTGTAGAGGCACTCTGCTGCACTCGCCGGATCGAGGGTGATCATGTCGCCGGGACTCACCATGAAGCCCGCGCCCAGCTTCGGCCGGCCGTCGTGAGAGATCTGGGCCGCGTCGCCTTCCGTGGCGGCGGCATTCACACAGGACTCGCCGCCGTCAAGCACGAAGGCGGCAACGTAGACCAGATGCCGCACCGCAGGATGGAGCCCCGCCTCGGTGATGACGGCTCCCCTATAGGAGTGCCCGACGAGCACCACGTCACCGTCGAACTCGTCAAGTGCCCCACGTACACGTGCGACGTCGGAGTACAGGTCGCGGAAGTGACCATCGTCCTCCCCACGCTCGGACAGATCGACGGCCGCGCACTCAACGCCGGCCGAGGCGAGCAAGGGAACCACCCGTCCCATGCCCATGCGCCGTGCCACGCCCCGTGCACCAAGACGATCGGTCGTCCCACGCATCCAAACAGAGAGTGAAGTCATCATCCGCCTGCCGCAGCCGTTCGGTCCTTCTGGTCGGACAGCGCCTTCCCGCCTGCTGCGCAACGTTAGAAGTAGATGATCTCCTTGGCCCGCTCGGTGACCTCGTCGAGATCGCCCGTCCAGGCCCCGGTCGAGAGGTACTTCCAACCGCCGTCGGCCGAGACCACCACAATGGAGGCCGCTTCCCCCTCGGGCAGCGACGCCGCGCACTTGACCGCACCGGCGAGCGCCGCCCCGGTCGAGATCCCCGCGAAGATGCCCACCTCGGTCAGACGCCGCGTCCACTCGATCGACTCCCGAGGGCGTACGACTGTCTTGCGGTCCAGGAGCTCGGCGCCCCCGAGGTTCTCGAAGATGGGCGGGATGTAGCCGTCGTCGAGGTTGCGCAGGCCGTCGACCATCTCTCCCGCCGGTGGCTCCACCGCCCAGATCTGCACCATCTCTCCGAGCTTCTCGCGCAGGAAGCGCCCGACGCCGAGCAACGTCCCCGACGTCCCGAGT
Organism: uncultured Acidimicrobiaceae bacterium; assembly: GCA_963736515.1. Classification (GTDB taxonomy): domain Bacteria; phylum Actinomycetota; class Acidimicrobiia; order Acidimicrobiales; family RAAP-2; genus Bog-473. The sequence goes on from CAVTPE010000022.1 coordinate 14,885, forward strand.
CCCGCCACGAAGTGGGTCAACCCGGGGCAGTCCCGCAGGATCTCGGGTCCCGTGCCCTCGTAGTGTGCCTTCGGATTGGCCGGGTTGCCGTACTGGTAGAGGAAGACCCACTCGGGGTGCTCCTGGGCCAGAGCCCGGGCCATGCGCACCGCGCCGTTCGAGCCCTCTGTCCCCGGCGACTCGATGATCTCGGCCCCCCACAGCTCCAGGAGCTGGCGGCGCTCGATCGACACGTTCGTCGGCATCACGACCTTGAGCATGTAGCCCTTGACCTTGCACACCATGGCCAGACCGATGCCCGTGTTGCCCGACGTCGGCTCCATCAGGACCTGGTCCGGCTTGCCCGGTACGAGGACGCCGGCCCGCTCGGCGTCCTCGACGAGCGAGAGCGCCACTCGGTCCTTGACCGAGCCACCGGGGTTCTGCCCCTCCAGCTTCATGAAGATCCTCGCGGCCGGGTTCGGGCTGAGCGCGCTGATGTCGACCAGCGGCGTGTCGCCGATCAGGTCGAGCACCGATGCGTACAACGTCATGGAGCCGGGTTCCGGGTTCTCAGCCCCCGGCCACGGCCGGCAGGATCGACACCTCGGCGCCGTCCGCCACGGGCGTGTCCAGGCCCTGCAGATAGCGCACGTCATCGTCGTCGACATAGATGTTCACGAACTTGTGCAGGGCGCCATCGTCGGTGAGGACCTGGCCCGCCATGCCCGGGTATTCGGCCACGAGCCTTGTGAGGACCTCGCCGATGGTGGCGCCGTCCACGCTGATGGCAGAGGAGCCCCCGGCGTGGCTGCGCAGGACTGTCGGTAGGCGGACTTCGACGGCCACAGGGCCTCCTCGCTCGTGTCGGAATGCGCACCGGCCGTCCCCGCTGGCCGTCCGGCTGATTGTTGCCTGACCGGCTGATTGTTGACCGATTCGGTAACGATTCTACAAGGAGCCAGGCCAGGACCCTACCCAGGCCCGTCCAGCCCCAGGACCTCGAGCCCGGGCACCTCGACCGGCTCCTCGGTGATGGTGCCCTCGCGGATCAGATAGCTGCGTACGACGGGCAGCGTCTCGCGGAGGGAGACGAGGACGTAATGCCAGCCTGGATCGGTCGCCTGGGCCACGTCGGTCGGCGAGGGGTACGCGTCGGTGTGGGTGTGCGAGTGGAAGACGCCCATGATGTCGGCGCCGAGCCCCTGGGCGGTCCGGTCCACCCGCAGCATCTCCTTGGGGTCGATCTCGTAGACCATGGCCGAGGCGGCCGCGTTGGCGGTCACGAAGAGGTGCGTGGCCTCGTCTCCCCCATAAGACCCGACCAGGAGGCCACACGCCTCGTCCGGTAGGCCCACGAGGCAGTGGGCGACCATCTCCATATAGAGGGCACGGGACAGGCGGAGCACCCATGAAGGGTACCCTCGTACCCCTCATGGCCAGGGCGAAGAAGCAGATTGCCAAGCGGGCGGCCGCCCGCGAAGACCGCAGCGGCGACCGTACCGTCGCCACCAATCGGCGCGCCCGGCGCGAGTACGAGTTCCTCGAGACCTTCGAGGCCGGCATCGTCCTCCAGGGCTCCGAGGTCAAGTCGCTGCGGGAAGGCAAGGCCCAGCTGAGCGAGGCATATGCCCGGGTGGACGACGGGGAGCTCTGGCTCTTCCAGCTGCACATCCCGCCCTGGCAGTACGCCACCGGTGTCGGCGCCCACGACCCGGATCGCAAGCGAAAGCTGCTGGTCCACCGGGCCCAGATCGACGAGCTGATGGGCAAGACCCAGCAGCAATCATTGACCCTCATCCCAGCTTCGCTGTACTTCCGGGATGGCAAGGCGAAGGTCCAGCTGGCCCTGGCCAAGGGGCGCCGGCTCTACGACAAACGCAACGTGATCATGGCCCGGGACGCCGAGCGGGAAGTCGCCCGGGCCTCCAAGGAGATGGGCCGCTGGAGCGGGTAGCGCCGTCGCTCCCGGCGCCGTCGAGCGACCCCGCCCCCACGCCGTAGAATGGAGGGGCCGACCAAGGTGGCCGGCAACCCAGACATGGGGGTGATTGGTTTCGACTTCGGTCGTCAAGGTAGGAGAAGCGAGCCGTGGTCTCCGGAACCACGTTAAAGAGCCGGAACCAAAAACAAACGCCGACGCTCAACCAGCGCTAGCGCTCGCTGCTTAAGTAGCGACGTCCAGCCGGTCTCCGCCCTACGGACCGGATCTTGGGCGTCATTCAGTAGGGCTTACTCAGTGGCTCACACCAGCTGATCACTGAGGACAAACTCGTTGGTTACGGGATGGCACTGCCGGCCGGCAGAAGTGCCACCCTCGACAATCTGATGTCGGCTGCGCTCGGAGAAGGCCTATTGCGGCTCCGGAGGACGCGGGTTCGAATCCCGCCACCTCCAAGAGCGGTTCGGCTGCATTTCACGTGCAGGTCGGAACGTTGTTGGAGGTGCACTGACACCTCGGAGGACACCCAGAACACGAAAAGGCACAGAGCCGTGTCCCAGGTGGCCACATCTGTTTTGCGGGCAGACAATTCGTGTGGTCGGCCGTTTCCTCAGGAACGCCCTCAGAACCAGGGCGGCGCGGACGTCCTCGTCCCGCCCGACCTCTTCTCTCGAGCGGAGCACGTCCTCAATGCTGGCTGCTGCCACCTCGAGCTCTCCCAGCCGGTTCACCACCGAGTCCCCTGTCAGCTCGTCATAGCTCGATGGCGTCCCGGTCGGCGCAAAGATGATGTCGAAGTCACGTCTGGCGCAGGCCAGGTTCAACAAACCACGCCCGCCAGCCACCTCTGGTCACGGGCGAATACAAGACCCTCAAAGAGATCGTCTACGCGGATCCGAGCGTCAATGTCGGTCAGCACCGCCGGACCGAGGTTGTCGGCGTTCCTCCCTGGGGTGACGTCCATGTCGTGTGGGCTTACGTCGCCGAGAGGGGTGAGAACCCGGCACCTGACATGACCCGATCTTCTGTCAACTTTGCTTTGTCATTCGCTGGCTTTCCTCTACCGCCTGAATCGTCTCGTCCGACTCCTCTTCCAACATAATGAGTGCGCTTCTTGCCTGGGGAAGCGCCCGTAGCAGCTCGTCAAGCTTTCTCTGAGTTGCCGTCTGTTCACGACCCTGGGTGTGCTGGATTATGACGACCATCATCAACGTGATGAAGGAGGCGCCCACCTCAAATGCAGTGGTCCAGATGCCGGGAAATCCCAGAACCGCACCCAGTACAACCGCCGAGACGAGAATCGCACCGAGAAAGAGTGTCGCCCAGGGCTGGGAAGTGTAGTGATCGATTTTGTGAAGCCACCGGCTGCTCCGGGTCAGCCGCTCTGTCTTTGGAGTGATCCGGCCACCGCCTAACGCCTCATGGAGGCCACTCATCGCCAACCAGCCAGGCCGACAGTGCCCATCGTGAACCGTCGTAACGCCAATGAGGGATCTACAAGTGAGGGTCGACGGGAGCTCAAAATTGACTGCCTGGAAACGAAGGCCACGCACCCAAAGGGAGCTGGGTAGTGCTAGTGCTAGTGCCGTCCTGCTGGACGGGGTTGGGCATCTCGAGTCGACAACTACCCGGGATTCCCGCTGGTGAAACTCGTCTGCTGCGCAGACCGGATCTTTCGGAGCAATGATTCGTTGCATCTATGAGCAGGAAGCCTGCGGCTGACTCAACGTGGCGAGCGGCCAGTGAGATGTTTTACTCGGCGCTTCTTCAAGGCTTTGGGAAGATCGCGCTGCGATTGACGCTTGACAGCGTTCTTCAATGCGACACACACCCGAGGGGAGTCCACGCGCTCAAACCACCGAATCTCGTCGTCGAGTACGGCACCCACAACTGAACCGTGACACAATTTTTGACAACGAACAGCTTGCACGGTGCCCACCTTGCAGAGCGCTCGGACCAATTGGTCATGCTCACAGGCTTGAGCACACTTCTTGCCCACACACACATATGCGTATCCCATCGGAACCCTTTCGCGAAGCCAGCAAAGGACGACCCTGAGCGCTCTTGTGGTGATGGCGTTACCTATCCGATCCGCGGGCAAGTCGCCAGGACCGAGCGGAAATGACGGAGATCACACTGCGATGTGCGTCCCACAAGCGGATTCGACGCTGTTATGGACTCTGACTTCGCACCTCTCAACCGATGCGGCTCGCGGCTAGCGACCGTTACACCCGGGCACGACTCCTGCTGCGTCCAAACAGCCAAAGTACCGCTGCAATGATGATCACCCACAGCACAGGGTGAACGAGAATACCGAGCAGAGCGGCGATGACGACGATGATGATTGCGACAACGATGTCAAATATCACGAGTGAACCTTTGCCGCCCGACTCGATCCGCAAACATGAGCCGTTCAATACGGTTCTTTCGACTCACTTTGCTTGCCACCAACTTTCGGCCTTTCTGTCCTCCGGCTGCTCAAGGGTCACCAGGCCGAGCGACACAACGGAGATCACCGGTTGCGGTCGTAGGCCATCCGCCAGAAGCAACCGAATACAGCAATGAAACCAGGGCCAACTTCGCCTAGCTGATCCATGACAGCGGTTTGGGTCACCCGCTCTCCGATCTGACTGGAGCGCTTTGGAGCTGACGGGCGCTACAAGCCTTGTTCGTCCAGCCAGGCGACACAGGCCTCAGCCACCTCTGACCACCCGCTGTCGATGGTCAGCGAGTGACCCCGATCTTCGAACTCAACCAGGTTGGTCTTCGCCGGGGAGTGGCGGTACTGCTTGAGTGTCGACTTGGTGATGGCTTCCGGGACGGTGTGGTCCTTGCCGCCCATGGTGAGTAAAAGCGGACCTCGGTCGGGGTTGTCGGTGTCGACCTTGTCCGCTGAATGGCGCGAGAGGCTCGCGGCCGCAGCCTCGAAAAGTGGCCGCCCGGGAGAGGGGACGGCCCATTTCTCGTAGAGCTGGTTTGATTCCTCTTCAGAGACCGCGTTGCCGAAGCTGAAGCGGAACTGCTCAGCTGTCAGGGATACCGACTTATGCTTGTTGGCGGGGTTCTTGAACACGGGCAGCGTTGCATGCAACGCAGAGAGTGGGAGCCGCAGCACGCCCTTGATCTGGGCCGCATCGATGCCAATTGCAGCAGCCGCTTTGTTCATTCCCAGCAGTTTTTCGGCGATCATGCCGCCGAAGGAATGCCCGATGATGATGGGCGGGGCGGGAAGGGTCTCGATGATGGACGCGTAGTGGTTGGTGACGTCGTCAATGCCCTTGTCGGCGACCGAATCCGGATTGGCGCGGGCGAGTTCGACCGTGTCCTGGTCGCCTGGCCAGCCCGGGGCCACGGTGTCGTAGCCCGCTGTCCTGAACAAGTCTTCCCACGATGCCCAAGAACTGGCATGCAGCCACAAGCCGTGGATGAAGACCACCGGGTTCGCCTTCTGTGCCATCGCGGCCTCGCTCTCAGATAGGCAGCTGTGTCCAACGACTATGCCAGACCCATCTGTGTCCTGACTGAGTCACTGCCCAGACTTTCCGGCGAGACGCTGCGACCTGACCTGCGGAGCCGGGGTTCTTGCGACGACCAGTGGGTTCCACATTCGATCAAATCGAAGTGGGTTTGGATCTCTGCCGTGGCCAGTGCCCAGGATCACTCCCAAGCATGAACCCCGGAACACGCAAACCGAAACCCACCGCAGGCCAAAGGCGAGGCAATAGATGGCGAAGGGGATCAGGGGTACGAGTCTCGAAATAGCGCATCAAGAACCGACGTGTCGCAAGCGTGCTGTTCTTCGTAAGGCGCAAGATCGCCGGGCCCGGTCCTCGGGTCGAAGCTGCCTACCCCGGGCCTCTGGATTGAACGATCAGACGCTCCACAAGCCGTCAACCGCGACCTCATGCCAGTAGAAATCTGGACTACCTGCCGGCTGCTGGGCAGTCACAGTCCGATCCGGTAAATCTTCCATCGCCGTTCTGGTGCCCCGGCGACTGCCCGCGTTGTATGCGCCGGAATGGGACACCCCCCGCAATCTAAGGGCAGTCTGCCGAGCCGACGTCGCCTGATGGTCAGGCCGCCTTCCCAGTAGAGAGCGGTCTCGGGCGTCGGCATGGAGCCGGTTTGGGCGCTGGTTTCACGGGGCCCCTGCCGCCAGCTCCGCCAGCAGGTCCTGGCTGTAGGCGACGCGGCCGGTAAGGCTCCGAGGCGGGCGACTGCAAAACGCAAGCGCCGCCTCCGCCATCACCTCGGGTTGTTCGACGACCTGTTTCGGGTCATCAGGGCGCACCAGATGGTGAAAGACCGTGCCCGGGGTGGGCACCACCATGCTCGGAGAGAGCGAGTTGACCGCGACGTTCGCTTCCCACACCTCCGCGGCCAACCCCGTCGTAAAGCGCTCCAGTGCCGCCTTGACCATCCCGTACACGGTGCCGCCTCCACACGCCATCGCGCCCGGGGGGAGCGAGGGGTGCCGCGACGCGCCCGAGGAGATGTTGAGTATCCATCCCTGGCCGGCCGCGGCCATGCCCGGAAGGACCCTCTGTGCGAGGTCCATCGGTGCGTAGACCTGGACCTCGAACATCAGCCGCTGGCGCTTCGGTGCGAAGTCGGCGATCGGGGTGAAGAAGGTGACGGCCGCGTTGTTGACCAGGATGTCGATGGGTCCGATGACGGCCTCGGTCTCTTGGATCAACCGCTCCCGTTCCTCCGGCCTCGACAAGTCCGCCGCGATGGCGACCGCGCGCCCACCCTCCTTGGTGACCGCGGCGACGGTCTCTTCGAGGCTCCCCTCGAACTGGCTGGTTCCCGCCTGGACCGTCCTGCCGGTCACCGCCACCGTGGCACCTTCGGCGGCGAAGCGCTCTGCGATCGCCATTCCTATCCCCCGGCTGGCGCCGGTGACCAGGGCCGTTCGGCCGGCGAGGAGGCTGCTCGTCATAGGTCGTTCTCCTTGTGTTGCTCGTGTCCTACTCCTTGTTCCAGACCTCCGGTGCGTCAAGACCTTCTAGTTTGCTGCGGTCCACGCGCAGAGGGTTGATCTCGATGGCGTCGAGAAGAAGCTCTTCGGCCAGCCGGGCGATTCGCCCATCTACGTTTGCCGTCCGCACAGCGTCAGTCTTTCAAAGTCTGTGGCCGTAAGCCGGAGTTAGGAACTCACCCCGGGCTCGCAGACAAGCCGGACGTTGTCGGACGGTCCGCCGCCCTCGTCGTTGTGAACGCCGGGGGTGATACAACCGCCCAGAAGCGAGGCCTGACCCGGCTCCGTCGCCGAAGCGGTGGACACTGGTCCCGTGGGACATGCCCTCTATGGAAATGCGTTGCGCAGACTGCGGGTGCCTCGTAGACCGAGGAGAGGTCGTCGAGCGTTGCGGCGAGCCCGAATGCTGCTGCACTAAGCTCTCCGACAAGCAACGTGACCCCACCCGACTCTGAGGCGGAGGCAGAGTTGGTTCGTGCCATTCATGGCGGCGATATCGAATCCGTCCGCCGTCTTATCGTTGCCTTCCCTGAGCTCGTCATTGGTCCCCTCGGCGGACCGCTGAGGACTCGCAGCACTTTGCACATCGTCGCAGACTGGCCGGGTTATTTCCCCAACGGTCCCGAGATCGCCCGGATGCTTCTGGCGGCGGGCGCGGACCCAAACTACCGAGACCCCGAACCGGGTTCGGAGGCGCCACTGCACTGGGCGGCGAGCAGCGACGACGTGGATGTCGCGAGCGCGCTCATCGACGGCGGAGCCGACATTGAGATTCCGGATGGCTCGATAGGCACGCCGCTGGACAACGCCGTCGGCTACGCGTGTTGGAATGTCGCCCGCCTGCTCGTGGCCCGCGGGGTCAAGATCGACAAGCTTTGGCACGCCGCTGCCCTCGGGTTACTGACCTGCTTGGCCGAGCTGGCAGAAGAGGAGCCTGAGAGCCCACAACTTTCGAAGGCATTCTGGCACGCATGCGCTGGCGGCCAACGACGGGCGGCTGAGTACCTTCTTCTCCGAGGGGCCGATCTCAACTGGGTTCCCGACTACGCAGAGGGGACTCCTCTGGACGCGGCGAAAGGACTGGGGACTCGTCAGGAGAATGTCATCACCTGGCTCCGCGAAAAAGGTGCCCGCTCGGCCGAATCGGGATAGGACACCCGCCTCGAAAGTCGGATCAATCCCATGCGGTGAAGCCCCCAGCGCCGGGCGTTGCCGCCGAGGCGCCGTGGATCTACTCCAAGCCGTCAGCTCGTTTTCAGGCTTCCTTGCCCCTGTCTTCGAGGTCCGCGGCCACGGTGTCGTAGCCGGCACTCGTCAATATCCGGCGCAAGTCGACGAGTTGTTGTCCGTCGATGTCCTTGTCACTCGGACGCCTGAGGACTTCGGTCTCTTGGCCGATGCGGAACAGAAACATGTCGTCATGCTGTTGTTCGATGGATCCGACCGCCTCGAGCAATGATACGACATCGTGCCATTCGACGTTGTGGTTCGTCTTTTGCTGAAAGATCTGAATCAGGGTGTCTCGATGATGGCCGCTGAGATGCTCAGGCCCTGATATTGACGACATGGGGATCCTCTCGTCGTGGTCAGGACCTCAATGTAGCGAGAGTCCCCGATTGGAGCGAGACCCCGAAGGGTTCAGCCATTTCTCGCGCATGTAATCCGTCCCACACGACCACGAGGAGAGTGCGAGAGCTAATCAGTCCGGAAGCCCATACGGTGCCGGTCCTCCCTGAACTGTTCGGGTATAGGCCACCTCGCGGCTGAGATCCAGCGCCTAGGGTCGATCCGACATCTCCAGCCCGATGGGACTGGGGCAGCGGCCTGCGCGAGCCTTAGCACCGTGACGAGTCCCGTCGACCCGCGTATCGAAGTTCCAGAAGTGCTGGTCTCCTGGCACCGCAAGTACTTCGGCGAGACCGGTCGCGCCTGGATCGATGCATTGCCAGACCTCGCCGCAGACCTGTTGGACCGCTGGCAGCTGCACCCCGACGGAGCTCCGACCTGCGGCGCCTGGGCGCTCGTGTTGCCTGTCGTCCGCGCAGACGCCACGCCCGCGGTACTCAAGCTCCAACCCGTCACTGATCACACCGTCGGCGAGCCCTACGCACTGCGCGCGTGGAACGGAAACGGCGCCGTACGCCTGCTGGACCACGACGCCGAATCGGGTTCAATGCTGCTCGAACGCCTCGACGCCGACCGCTCCCTGGCCACCGTCCGCGACGATATAGCCGCCCTAGAGATCCTGTCCGAGCTCCTCGCTCGGCTCAGCTCCGTTCCCGCACCCGCCGGCATCCGGCGGCTATCCGATTTCGGCGCCGATTTACTCGGCCGTGCACCACGCGCCCTGACGCTTGTGGGCGATCCATCGCAACACCGCCTCATCAAAGCCTGCGGTTCCGCACTCGAGGAGGTGCTCTCAGAACCCGGCGACCGCCTCGTGCACGACGATCTGCACTTCGACAACATCCTGGGACCACATCCGGCCGACCAGCGAGAACCCTGGCTGGCCATCGACCCCAACCCGGTGGCCGGCGATCCCGGCTTCGCGCTTCTCGCGGCACTGCACAACCGGTGGGAGGAAGCGGTCGCCACCGGCGACCTACCACGGGCGATCCGGCGTCGCTTCGACCTGATGACCGACATCCTCGGACTCGACCGGAACCGTGCAACCGCCTGGACACTGGCTCGCGTCCTGCAAAACGTACTCTGGGACGTCGAGCACGACGACACCGTGTGGCACACCGAAGCAGACCGAGCTATTGCCCACACCCTGCTCGACACAGCGGGCTGAGACTGATGATCGCCCGCCTCATCTGCAATGCGACGAGTTACGAGACTTTGATCATCTTCGACGTTCGAGGCCGTCCCCCAGAGTCCGGTGTGTCGAGGAACGGGTCCACGTCTCGCACCAAAATGGGCCACCCTTGGGGACCCCAGGTTGAGCGAATGTTCCTGGCTGGCGAGGGCGTATGCCGCCGTCCGTGGTTATGTGTGAGTCATGTGGCCGAGACTCCGACGAGCCCATCCGTTTCGCCTGTGTGTGAGGCAAACATTGAGGCGCGGCGGGACTGGCGCCGATCACGGGGATCGTGCCGCCTGCCCGCCGCCGCTAGCAGCGCTCACCTCGGCGGTGTCAGGGCTTGACAACCCTCGACAATGCGAATGTCAGCAGGGGCTTGCAGCTTCCAGGATCACTTCGATGACGGCGTCCGGGTAAGAAAGCATGGAAACGTGACTGCTGTATAGCTCCGTCGTCTTGGCATCCATCTGCCTGGCAACGGTGTCCGTGCCAGGGGTCGGGGACACCCGGGTACCCAGTTTCGACGACGTCAGGGTTTGGCAACCTGGTGCCCTGCAACTCCGATCGGAGGAGTTGTTACTTCTTTGTCAATCTTCGTCCGGCGACCGACGCTATGGCTGTGGCGACGCTACGCTGCGCTTTCCACCACGCGAGCGCGGCCTGAGCCGCCGGAGAACGTCCTGTCTTCCCTTGTAACAGCACCGTCTGGCGCACTCGCCCTGCCGCAGCCCCGCCCAGTGGCGCTGTCTTTCCAAAGCGTCACCCACCGCTATGGGTCTCAGGTCGCCCTCGACCGGCTGGACTTGGACGTGCCACGGGGCGAAGTGCTTGCGCTGCTCGGACCGAACGGGGCCGGCAAGTCGACCACCATCTCGGCGCTGCTCGGCCTCGTCCGACCGCAGGAAGGCTGCGTCGAACTTCTCGGGAGCGATCCACGCCAGTCGGTCGCCGCCGGGCGCGTGGGTGCCATGCTCCAGGCTGGCTCGGGCATCGGCCTCCCTCCCGGCGTCCGCGTCGACCAGGCGCTCGACCTGGTCCGGCGGCTGTACCGCCGGCCAGCACCGCGTGACCAGATTGTCGAACGAGCGAACATCGGTGCGCTCTTACGGCGAAGGACCGACCGCCTCTCGGGCGGCCAGGCCCAGCGGGTCCGCTTCGCCATCGCGATCGCGGGCGATCCCGAGGTCGTATTCCTCGACGAGCCGACCTCCGCAATGGACGTGGAGTCCCGCCAGGGATTCTGGCGCATGATGCGTGCATTTGGGGACGAGGGTCGCACAGTGCTCTTCGCCACCCACCATCTGGCGGAGGCCGATGAGATCGCCGACCGGGTCGTCGTACTCAACCACGGCAAGATCGTGGCAGACGGACCCGGCGCCACCCTGAAGGCGGCTGTGGCCACCCGGCGGCTCCGATTCGTCTCCGACCGACCGGATCTTGCGGATTTCTCCGACCTCGAAGGCGTCACTGAGGTCGAGATCCGCGGCACCGGCGTCTCGATTGACTCCCTGGATGCTGACGCCACCATCCGGGATTTGGTCGGTCGTGGCGTCCCGTTCCGTGACCTCGAGGTGACCGGGGCCGGGCTGGAGCAGGCCTTCGTGACATTGACCGGGTGCCGTGCTGTCGAAGCGGCCCGCCCTTGCATTCCTGCGGTGGCCCAGTCCGGGGTCACTCTGGTTGGGGACGAGTCGTGACCGATCTTTCGATCGCCCCCCCGAACCTGCCTGATCGTCAGAGCGGCCGCAGCTCAGACGACCCCGTACCGTGCGACCGCTGGCACAGTCGCTTGCGCCCACTTCTGGCTTTCGGCCGATTCGAGGTGGGCCGGCTGTTGCGCAGCTGGAAGTTTCTCGCTATCACCGTCGGCTTCCCGGTGGTCTTTTACATGCTCTTCCTTGGCGACCATACGGCAGGCAAAGTGGTCGACGGCACGGTGCCTTGGCGCATCTACCTCATGGTCTCGATGTGTTCTTTCGGCGCGCTGGTGGCCGCTCTCAACGCAGCGGGCTCCCGGCTCTCGATGGAAAGAGCATCAGGATGGGCCCGCCAGCTTCGCATCACCCCGATTCCCGCCTGGTCGTATGTCGGTACCAAGATTGTCGCCAGCATGCTCGTGGTGCTCCCCGTGATCATCTTGGTGGAGGCGGTCGGTGCCGGCTTCGGCGATGTCCGATTGGCTGCCACGACGTGGATGGTGCTGACCGTCTTACTTTGGGCTACCTCCCTCCCGTTTGCCGTCCTCGGAGTCTTCATCGGCTTCCTGGTGGCGACCGAGGCCGCGTTCCCCGTCGTCACCGGCCTCATGTTCGTCCTCGGCTACTTCGGCGGCCTTTTCACTCCGGTCGACCAAATGCCTGGCTCGCTCCAGTTCGTTGCGCACCTCATGCCGAGCTACCACCAGGTCTCGTTGGCCATAGCCTCGCTCGACGGCCACACTTTGGCGCTCACCCATTGGCTGGTCTTGGCCGGTTGTGTCGCGGTCCTTGGTTTGGCCATCGTCTGGAAACATCGGGTCGAGGAGGCCCGGGGCCTCGCCTGACAAACGTCTCTCCAACATCGCTCTTCAGAGCCAATCTCGGATGAACGGACACAAGGGCGATGGAGCGTGATTGTGGGTCGAGAGCATCAAGAAAATGGCGACGCGTGCCACCGAGGTGAGAAGGGTCGCTGTCAGGGTGCCTGGAGCGACCTCGGCGGGGGATTGTCCCGATCCAATCAGGATTGGAGCAAGGAGCCTTCCTCCGCCATCCCGTAGATACCGCTCGCGCACGGGCGATCGATGGGACGTTTGAGCAGAGCGTACCGACGACACGCTTCACGGACGTCGGTGGTTAACGTGGGCCGGTGCAAGTCCTGCTCACGGCGGTTGCGTACCACTCTTTCGGCGCGGAACTCTCCCGACCACGGGTCGATTGGTTGCTCATGAACAAAGACGGAAGTCTCTGTGGCCAGGATGGCAAATCGATCTCTCCGGAGGACGCTCATCCGAACATCGCTTGGGGGACGTCAGATCTGTTCCGAGAAGGGGCGCCGCTCGGACCCTTCTTCTCGTTCATGCTCGGGAGCGCAGATCTCCAATGGTTCCAATCCCCGGGTGCCGGCTACGAGAATCCAGCGTTTGGGTCACTGGTGGCCCACGGGGTTCGAGTTACCAACGCCCACGTCAACAGCCTGCCGATCGCCGAATTCGTCATGCGTTCGGTGCTCGAAGAGTTCCAAGACGCGGCGAAGTGGCGACACCGGGCGTCGGAGCGCAGCTGGCAGATCCACGACTGGCGAGAGGTCTCGGGTTCGACATGGCTGATCGTCGGGCTCGGAGGGATTGGGGCGGAGGTCGCTCATCGAGCACGAGCCTTTGGCGTACGGGTGATCGGGAGCCGGCTACACCCATCGGCGAGTGACCCTACAGAGCAAACCGTCACCCCTGACCAGCTGGACCAGGTGATCGGGCTCGCGGACGTGGTGGTCCTGGCAGCGCCTGCCACGCGTGAGACGGAGAACCTCGTGGACGCCGACTTCCTGAGCCGCATGAAACCCCGCAGCCTCCTCGTCAATGTAGCCCGAGGGACACTGATCGATGACAGTGCGCTGATCGACAGCCTTAATTCGGGGCATCTATCGGCGGCGGTTTTGGACGTCTTCCGAACTGAGCCGCTTCCCGACGACCACCCGTTCTGGTCACATCCCTCAGTCCGTGTCACGCCGCACAACGCGGCCGGTGGTATCGGCCGGTTCCAGAGGCAAGCCGAGCTCTTCAAGGAGAATCTCGATCGGTATCTTGACGGCCGCCCGCTACTGAACGACGTCACTGACGCGATCGCCAGTCAGAGCTAGCCGACTGATCTCGGCTGGTCTCCGTTTCACCCGAGCCGTGATCTTCGGGGATGCAGAGCGGACAAGCTCGGGCCGGCCAGAGCTCACTAAAGGTCGATACCTTCGTTGTCCCAGGTCATGAGTTGGTCCAGAAAACCCCGCATAGAACAGCTGGAATCCGGATTGGTGTCAGAGACGACCCGGCACTGTTGGCTGACCACACCGAGGCTCCTTCTCCTCCGGATCGCTGCCGTCGCCGGTGATTTCCTACTCTTGGCCACCTCGGCAGGCCCGTGTTTGACAGACTTCGTTCGTGCAACTTCTCGCGACAGAGGGACTGAGTGTTGACGTCGAGATCGACGGCACAGTGAAGATCGGACTCAATGGTGAGGATTGGTTCGGACCGGGGCGCCCCTCATTGCCTCCGGACGTGGGCGAGCCCGTCGCGGCAATCGATCAACTGGGCGCCGCCAGGTCGGTCACCGTTGTCGAAGGTGACGTTCGCTGCTCGGTACGAGCATACGTAGAGCGCCCGCTGGTCGTGTTCCGTTGCGAGGCGACCACCGATCTCACCGACATCACGACTGGCGAGTTCGACCGACCTTCGATCGCATGGCCAACGTTCACACCCAGCGAACGCGCTGAAAGTGAGACACCGAAAGGTCTGCGCGCCCTTGTCTTCCAGCACTGCGAGTTCGCGCTTCCGAGCAATGCCGGCCCCTCGCTCGACGGCTGGTTCCTCCTCCCGCATCGACCCCCCACGGGCTGGCCCCTACTGCTCACCCGAGATGACGGCTGGACGCTTCTTGTGGCTCCCCTCGACGCGTTTCACGAGCAGACCATCGGTCTGAATAGCGGAACACTACGTTGCGGCTGGCACGGCGACCTAGAAACCGTGCCCGCCGGCTTCACGACCGATCTCGCCGTGCTCGCGGCCGACGGTCCTCGCGCTGCACTCGACGCCTGGGGCCGGATGTTGCTCGACGCCGCGCGCACAGTACGCCCGGGACGCTGGCCCGATGCGGTCGGTTCGCGCCCTTCGTACTGGACCGACAACGGCTCGGCCTATTGGTACAAGACAGAACCTGGACACGACGTCGCGGGATCGATCGTCGCGGCCGTCGACGACCTGCGGGCGAATGGTGTTCCGATCGGCGCCGTGCAGCTCGACTCGTGGTTCTACCCACACGCCGAGCTGCGGCCATTCGACACCGAGGAATGGGTCGTGCCCCCGAGCGCGCTCACGGCGTGGGAGGTGCGGCCCGACATCCTCCCCGACGGCATCGCCGCCCTGCGGCAGCGGCTACGCGAGCTGCCGCTGATCGCCCACATTCGCCATCTCTCGGCGCATGCGCCGATTGCCTCCGAGACCCCTACATGGGTCGACGGGGACTATGCCGCTCCGAGCACGCCCGAAACCTATGAGCGGTGGCTCGACCAATGCGTCTCCTGGGGTGTCGAGACTCTTGAGCACGACTGGCTCGTCGAGGTGTTCTTCGGCGTGCGCTCCATGAGGTCCGAACCGGGGCGAGCAACGAAATGGCAAGAAGGCATCGACTCAGCCGCCCGTGACCGCGGCATCACCGTCCAGTGGTGCATGGGCACGCCTGCTGACTTCGCCCAGACCACGACCCTTACGCAGGTCACATCTGTCAGAACCAGCGGCGACCATGGCTACATCGCGTCCGCCGGCCAGCTCTGGGCGTGGTTCTGTACGACCAACAGCCTGGCTCGCAGCCTTCACCTGTTGCCGTTCAAGGATGTGTTCCGTGCCGATCCCGAGGTTGCCGGCGAAAACGGCGAACCTGAGGCCCTGCTGTCTGCCCTCTCCACTGGGCCGGTTGGGCTCGGCGACCGGGTCGGGCGCATGGATCCCGCTTTGGCGCTCCGGACATGCCGCGCCGACGGGCTCCTCATAAAGCCTCATACTGCGATCGCGGCGACCGACGAGTCTTTGTTGTCCGGGCCCGCGTTCACGTCGACGCTGCTCGTGGCAGAGTGCACGTCAGAGCACCCTGCCGGCCGGTGGATTTACGCAGTGGCGATGCATGCCAACCCCGGCGACGAGCCGATCTCCGGCGAGATCCGACTCGAGTCCTTGTCTCGACCTGAGGTCGGTGCCGGCGCCCAACCAAGTCGGGAGCGTCGTACAGCCGATTTCGTGGCGTGGGATTGGCAGAAAGGGACGGCAACGCGGCTGGCACCCGGCGCCACGATTCCGGTCTCGCTCGGCCGGGAGGGTTGGACTTTCCACGTGCTCGCGCCGGTACTCGGTTCCGGTCTGGCTGTGATCGGCGACGTCACCAAGTTCGTGACCGCTGGCGACGCTCGCATCGAGGTAGCCGAGACGTCGACCGGTGTACGTCTCGTCGTCAAGGGACCCGGCGAGAGGGTCACCGTCACGGGTTGGGCCGAGGTCGCACCCACCTCGCCTGATGCGATCGTCGCACACGACCGGTCGACTGGCGTGTGGACCGCCGCCATCGATGTACCCAGTCGCGGCTGGGTGACCCTTCTGGTCGACGCCTGACGCTTCGGCAGGAGGCGTCCAGCTTTTTACCCTCCCTGCCGAGGGTCAATTCGCGCTACCGGCATCTGCCGCTCGGACACGCCGCCTGGCAGAGCTCTCAGCGTTGCTCTGTCTCGGCATCCGCGGGTCATGCCATAACGTCCCCTGATTTCTCCGGGACAAGTGCTGAGCTGCGGGCAGCTGAATGGCCGCTCCGCCGCTCGAATTGACGGAACTGTCAATACCCGTTGTGGAGGCCCGGCAGGACCTGCGTGCCCTCTCGCTGGACCGCCTGAAGCCAGCGTGGGGAGATTCCCAGAAGCCTCAAGATCGTCGGCGCGACCTGGGTCGTTTCCACCCCGTTGCTCGACTGGCCGGGCTGGACGGTGCCCGGCGCATACACGACGAGTGGAACGTCCCGATCGCCGGGGTTGTCGCCGCCGTGTTCGGCGATCTTCGAGCCGGTTGTATAGATGGTGCCGACTTGCGCGATCCCGAACACGTCTGGGTGGTGCGGGTCGAAGCTCGAGACGCCGAAGAATTGCGCCGACTGACGGCCGGCAACGATCTCCTGCAGGCCGGAGTGCTGGACGGTGATCGTCTGGCCGGCGTTATTGACCGCCGGGGCGGAGTGCGTCCACAGGTAGTTCTTGACGAAGTCACCCGCCGCCTGCGAGCGGTCCGACAGCCACCACAGCAACCCGTCGTCATCAGCCTCTTGGACGATCAGCGTCGGATTGTTCGGATGCTGTGCGGCCCAGGCGGCGTTGACGCCGGCAATGATCGGACCGTCGTCGATCCGCTGCAGTTGGTTGTTGTTCAGCGGCGACTGGCCGTGCTTGGCCGTCAGGACGATCGCCGTCGAGCCGGCCTCGCCATCGGCCTGGATCGTGTCAGCCATCCGCTCCAGGGCGTCGTTGACGTAGTCGAGCGCGCTCTGGAGCAGGGGGCCCGGCACCTGTTGGCCGCCAACCGTCACGTATCCACCCGGCAACGACGGGCCCTCGGTGTAGTTGCCCTGCGCGTCTGGGCCGATCAGCACCGCCGGCGAGCTCTTCAGCTTCTCGGCGGTCGAGACTGTTTGGAAGTTCATCCCGTAGATCGCCGGCGTGCCGACCTTCGGCCCGGTGCCGGAATGGTTGTAGCCGTTGATCCAATTGATGACCGCCTGGACCTTGTAGGTGTCGTACTGCTTGGTCGCGGCGTTGTCGTCCGTCCACGCACCGTCGACCGGGTACGGCACGCCGTTGGGCTCGACCGCCTGCGAGTCGATCTCCGGCCCGAAGAAGTCGTCGATGCTCGAGCCGTTCGAGCCAGGGCCGTTGTAGGACGTGTAGACCGCATGCTTGTCAGAGAACGCCGTTCGCAGGCCGGCATTGTGGATCACCTGGAAGATCGTGTTGACTCCCAGGAAGTCCCACGGCTGAATCGGCTTGCAGGTCCTCGGGTCGACCGGGTACGTCGCCGGGTTCAGCCCCGACTGCGGGTGCGGAGTCAGGCTCATGATCAAGCCCGGGTTGGTGTCCATGCCGCCCGGGTAGATGGAGCCGCCCTCGTCGAACGAGGGGAAGGTGTTGCCGCTCCCGTTCTTCAGGAGGTCCGGCACGGCGGGAAGGTTGTCGTCCGGCGAGTCGTAGATCACGTCGCCACCCGGGACCGGCCCGGAGCAATTCGTCGTCCCCGGCGGGAAGACGCCGTGGCTGTACTCGTCGTCGTAGTAGATGCCGAGGACATTCGGGTCGGCGCCGGTCATCAGTCCCGTGCCGGCCGGATCGGAATCCGACGGGTCGGGGGTCTGCGCGTCGGTGTATTCAGCGCCGCCGGTGGCCAGCCGCGCCAGCTCCGAGGCGGGATGGTTGGCGACGTACCAGTCCAGATCGGACTGGTGCATGCCATCGACCGAGATCAGGAGCACGTGCTTGCTCTGATTGTGGGCGTCCGCACCAACCAGTCCGCTCGAAGGCAGGGTGATCATCCCGATCAAGCCAAGGGTGGCTACCGTGCCGGCTGCGAGGGCGCGACGGGGCGCAACACGTTTCATGATTCCCTCCGAATCCAGTAGGGCACGCGACCACCGGGTTCCAATGATCTGCGCGAGGTCAACCAGCATTGTCAGCGGCTCAAATACCCACTGTCAACCGCCCGCGTGTCACCAACGTGGTTCCTCACGAAATGTTCATCGTCCGTTCAGACACTCGGCGCGCGCCCGTCACGAAGAGCACGGGGGGCGGCCGCCACACCGGGCCCGGCGGAACCGGCACGGCGGCACCCGACATTTCCCGCCCCGACGCGCCGGCGCGCTCACGGTCAAGGTCCGCCGGGTAACACTTCTCGCTCCCACGCCAACCCATTCGCCAAAGCGGTGGCACCGAGGTGAAGGGCTTCGGCGACGGGCTCTTGGTGATCTTCGGCCGAAGGGTGCTCCTGATTCATAAGGGCGCTGTACCCACGACCAACACGTCATCCAGCCCGAATGGACGTTTCCAATCGTTGCGAAGAGGCCACGGGACGCGCTCGTCAACTCGGCGTTTTTCAGTCATCGATGAGCGAGCTTGCCGGTCGGTGCGGCATGGCCATGGCTCGCCATTGGTTGTGGACTTGGCCGCTTTTCCCCTGATCGACGGGTTCGTTGCGGTTCACCCGGGTGGTGGAAAACCTCGAGCGCTATACCGTCGGGATCCCGAAAGCTCAGCCCCTGAGCCGTAGGCAAGTTTCTTGATAGCCGTGGTCGATGCCGTGCTCGATGCCGTGCTCGTCGAGACGCGACGCCCACTTCTCAAGTTCGTCGCGGCGCACACAGCCAAACGCTCCCTCTAAAGGGGCGCCAGCCTGAGGATGTCGGCTAGCCATGCTTCAGCGTGAAAAGTGCCGAGGTTGGGATGAATGTCGAAGTGATCCGAAATGAGTGACTCGATCCGCCAGCCGGACCGGAACGCGGCGCGCAGCTCGCCTTCGGTGACACGACGGGGGCCCCAATCACCGGGCTGACGGTCGCTGAAGCACATCAGATGCAAGTGACCGCCTGGTTGTAGAACGGCATGGAGGGCCGTGACGTACCGGGTTCGGGCAGCGTCGTCGAAGACGTGGAACAGCCCACTGTCGAGGATCGTCTCAAAGGACTCGCCGAGCGCGTCGAGGCGGAGCGCGTCGAGAACTTGGAAGATGGTCTCCACCCCGCGCTCAGCGGCCTTGCGCCGGGAGATCTCGATTGCGCGCGGGGAGATGTCGATGCCGAGAGCCTCGGCGCCGCGGCGGGTAGCAAGGATCGTGTGCTCGCCGGTCCCACAGCCCGCGTCGAGGAGGACACCGGTGAGCGCGCCGGCGTCGGCGAGGCGGAGAAACGCCGGCTGGGGGCGGCCGATGTCCCACGGCGGGGCCGGGCCCGTGTAGGAGTCGTCCCAGTCGTGGGCGGCTGGGCCGGTTGCGGTCACGTCACCATTCTCGCTCAACTGGGCAAGCGAGGGCGCAGGGTCCGTACCGCTCCACGCACGCCTCCAGCAGTCGGCGCTGGGGCTAATCGATCTCCCGGTACACGACGACGCCTCTGGCAGCGCGTCGCCTGCATCGTGCCCTCATGGATCATCGCCCGCACCGTATCGGCTCGACAAGGATTCCAGATGGCGGTCGCCGAGCTGTGGCATCGGACTCACGGGCGACCGTATACCGGGGGAGGATCAAGGTCCGCCCGCGGTCCAACCCGAAAAGCGCATGGTTGGACCGGTCACCCCCACGCGGACCGTTGGCGATCGGTCGCGGTGACGGGCGTCATTTCAGCGCATACTTGCGGCGCGCGCAAAGTTGCATGAGGTCATCCGACTCGATCTACCGCCCCACGCATTCTACGGATCAACTGGGGCCCTCTTGCAGGCGTTGGCCGGCATCCTGGCCGTTCTTGAGGCCCATGTCTCGGGCCGTGGCCCAGGGATCACCACATGCGTGCGACGGTCGACACCAGGGAGGAGTAAGTCCAGGCCGGTCGGGCGGGGCGGGAGGGCGCACTGGGCTACTCATGGGACAGCTCCGGCCGCGTCCGCTGCGGGGGTGGCACCGGAGGAGGAGCGAGCGAAACCTTTTGGGGCGCCCCGGTACGCCCGGACGGTGACCCAGTTCAGCACCATGGGATAGCCAAGGCGGTGCGAAACGACGCCATTTGAAGCCGTTCCTTCGCCGATCGTTCGACCACAATGGTGTCGGAAGCAAATAGGAGGAAGAGCGATGGCCGAGTTCACGGTAAACGCCACGAGAGTCGACCCTTACAAGGGCTTCAACTTCCGGGTGAAGTGGGACGGAAAGTACATTCCGGGCATCATGAGGGTCAGCGCGTTACGGCGGACAACAGATGTCGTCGTGGAGCGGGAAGGCGGAGACCGGAGCACGTTTCGGAGATCGCCGGGCCTCACCCAGTACGCGCCGATCTTGCTGGAGCGGGGGTTGACCTTCGACGACTCGTTCGAGAACTGGGCAAACCTGGTCTGGAATCTCGACGGCAGCGGTCCAGAGGTCTCGCTTGCCGAATTCCGCAAAGACATCATCATCGAGTTCTTCAACGAAACGGCACAGCTAGTGAAGTCCTTCAAGGTGTATAGATGCTGGGTCTCTGAGTACCAGGCTCTGCCCGATCTCGATGCGTTCTCGAGCGTAACAGCGATTGAATCGATCACGCTGGAGAACGAGGGGTGGGAAAGGGACCTCAGTGTTACCGAGCCCGTCGAGCCATAGCGAATACTCGCCCCGCAGCTGATGCCGATTGAAGACGCGGTCGTCAGCCGTGTCCCCGGTCCAGCGCCGGCACAGCGGCACTACCTTCGTTGGGCCGAGCGGGTTCGTTTCGGTACTCGCCACCACGGAAGGACATCGTGAGAACGCGACTCGAGCAAGCCATCATTGGGCACTGGCCCCACAAGTACCATCGGTCGAGCAATCGCCCTTGCGTTTGACGAGCGGCGCACGTAGTTGTTAGTGGCCGAAACACGTGGCGTGGCGTGGGGTCGAGGACGTTGATCGCATCCGCTCAGCAAGCGGCCAAGCACGCCGCGCCTCGTCTGTGTTTGCCCGGAGCTTCGGTCGACGGTGTGCGGACACCAAGGGTTTCTGTCGTGATCTCACGTCAGACCGGTGCCTCCGGTGCTCCCGAACTACTGACGACCAACCTTGCCGCGGTGGACCCTCACGGGAGGCTCAACAACATCATTGGCGTATTTGGCACTCGTCTCGGCCCCAGGCGGGCCATGGTCGAGATGTCTTGCCGAGGATCGAAGATCAAGCCGTATCAAATCGCCAGCGGGTTGCTCCTCCCGGGTCAGTAATCAGAAGCGAGGTCGCCCTTCGTGGTTTGAGGCGGTAGATCGCCCACGGAGGAGGTCCAGCAGATGGAGCGCTGTATTCAGCAGTGAGAGCTACACCGGACGCATCCACTCGAGCTGGCCAACCCTCCGAGTTCCAAAGCTCGGCCATCGTGGCAGCCAGGGCCGCATCTGTCGCCTTCTCAGCGACGCCCTCTACGACGAGGTCGAACTCATTCGTGGCAAGGCTCAGGGTGCAGCGCGGGTCGCGGGCGAGGTTTCTGCCTTTTCGGGTTCGCTCCCCGGTCTCGAACCAGAAAGCCCGGTTGTGCCAGAGCGCACCGACACCTGTCACATGCGGGCTCCCATCCTCGTTGATCGTCACCAACCAACTGGTGTGACGATCGGGACCTCCCGTCCCAGGTGCTTGCGTAAATCCACGTGCAAGCCGCGCTTCGATGATGGACCATTCGATGGTGGGCAGCCCATAGAGTTCGGCAAGATTCTTCGTTTCCATAATTTGTCAATCGTAGGGTGGAGGGTCATGGCTCAGCCGTGCTGCATCCGTGTCCCACTCATGCGGCGTTACGGGCAGCCCTGATCGGTGCCAAGTCCCTTCACGGCGCAGATCGGCCCCTTTGAAGTCGGCGGCGGTGAATTCCTCGGCCCGACGAGCACGAGCCAGTTACCAGAGTTGTCGCGCATGAGCACTCCCACGCCGTAGGGCCGCTCCTGGAGGAGATCCTGGATGATTCAACGCCCTTGTCCGTCAACTCTCGATAAGTCTTGCGGCAGCTAGAGTGTACGGAAGTCAGAGCCGGGCGTTTCTGCAATGAGAAACGAGAGCCCGTTCTCTGCTTGGTCACGCTGCCGACTGAGCAACGACAGGTCATCGCCCAGGATGTGCGTGACGACACCTTTCACTGTGTAGGCGGGGCACTCTGTCGCGCATCCCCAATCATCTGGGCCCAGCCCCTCCAGCAGGCTGGTCAAAGCGGCTCGCTCGGGTCGATAGACCTCGAGGACTATCCCGATGGACGAGGCGTCGAGCACGGTTCCTCTTCTAAGTCGCAAGAATCGCTCATTCGCGCGTGGCTGGGCCCTCATTCGGTCGTGATCCAGCCGTGGGTCCAGCGTACGAAGGCAGTGGCGAAAAGGGTTTTTGTCGATTTTGGGTTGGTTCCTGCCTTAGAGGTTACTGTCGAGCAGCCAACTACGGGTTCCCTAGATGCGAGCCCGTCCGGGCCCACAAAAAGATGGGAAGGCACCTCGCAAGACGTTCGATGCGAAAGGAATCAGTCTCATGCCCGACGACTCAGTAGTGAGCTCCGGCCCCTCGATCGACAACCGTCACCTTCTGCTGATCGGTGCCGGGCCCGGTCTTGGAATGGCCATGGCTCGTCGCTTCGCTGTCGGTGGCTATCGAGTGACCTTGGTGGCTCGCAGCACGGACGGACTCCGCGATCTCGCCGACGGCCTTGCCGACACCGGAGCCCGGATCGACACGATCGGGGCAGATGCCAGCGACCCAGAAGGTCTGGGGGCTCGGATGGCCGAGCTCTACAACGAGCAGGGTGCGCCGGGGCTCATCATCTACAACGCCGTCATGGGGGCTCCGGACAAGCTCCTGAGCTCGAGCGTCGAGCACCTGCAGACGGCCTATGCGGTTGACGTCATCAGCGCCATCGTTGTGACCCAGGTCGCCGCCCCAGCCATGCGGGCGGCCAACTCAGGCACCATCATCGTGACAGGCGGCGGTTTCGCAGATCATCCGATCCCAGCCCTCGCAACCATTTCCCTCGGCAAAGCAGCGCTCCGATCCGCCGCGACCATGCTCGGAGCCGATTTGGAGCCGGATGGCATCCGAGTGGCGACTATGACGATTGCCGGCCAAATCGTTGCCGGCACCGCCTTCGATCCCGAGAACATCGCAAAACGCTATTGGGAGGTCGTTCATTCGGACGGTCCCTGGCAGGCGGAGTTTCGCTTCACCGGCGAGTAGGGCTCGAGACAGCCACACTCGCTCAATGTGTTCAGGTCACCTGGAGGGCCAGGCCGGCGGGAGTGCGAGCCGCCACCAACCCCGGCCACGCCGCGGCCACGTTGGCCGCGATGAGCGCGGCCAACGCCATGGCGGCGATCTCACCCGTTGGAGTCACAGGGTCGGGCAGGATCCCGAGGTGGGAGGCGACCAGCATCCACAGCCACCGGCCGAATGCGATCCCGAGTGGGATCCCCACCACCAAGCCCACGACGGTCATGGCGGTCGACTGGCTGGCCACCACCCCCGCCAATTGGCGTGGGCGGTAACCCAGCGACTTGAGCACGGCGTGATCCCGGCGGCGGCGACGTGCGCTGCTCACCAAGGTGAGGAAGAGCGTGGCTACTGCGAGGCCGGTGAGCAGCAGGGCCAGCAGGACCGGGAGGTTCTGCACCCGGCCGAAGCTCAGGATGTCGACCGGCGGCTCCGCCCGGAAGATCCTGTATTCGGTTCCGATCTGGCGCTGGAGTTGGGCCAGGTGACCCGGTGTCTCACCCCCCGGAGTGAAATCGACGAACGCGTCGCTGGTCGGAGGAATGTTACTTCGCTCTCGCGGTGGAACGAACGCCAGCAGCGCAGTCCGGCTCATCAAGGCCGCGCTCGATCCGGACGTGTTGGTGGCCAGTGCGGGACCCACCTGCTGGCCGACCACCGTGAGCATCCGGGTCGGTCCTTCGATCGCGGTGACCTGCACGGGTACGTGGCTGCCCAGGTGCACGCCGAGCTGGCGCATGAGCGGTGCCGTGAGTGCGATCTCGGCCGCGCCGGACGGCTTCTGCCCTTCGGCGATGGTGAAGCTGACCGCACCCTTTTCCTGCTCGAAGTCCACCCCCTCCACGGTGTGACCGGCGATGCGCAATGGAAGACCGGTGTCGGCCAGGTCCACGTCCCGCAGCCAGGGATCGGCGACCAGCGTGCCCTTCAAATGCCCGGTACCGGCATTGCCGGCGTCATAGATGTGGGCGTCCCAGGTCCAGCCATACATGGCCGGGGTGTCGAGCATGTGGTTGAGGCTGGCACCGAAGGTCAGGGCGGCCGCCAATCCGCTGGAGGCGATCACCAGTGAGACCACCGATGCCCGGACCGGCACCGACGAAGCTCCCCTTCCGGCCCGCAGGCCATGCACCGCGCCCATCCAGACCACGGGCCGGAGCCAGAGCCACCGAGGGGACCAGACCGACCCTTTCGAGCCGATTGACTGGAGGGAACGCCACCCGCGGGGGCGAGCGGCCTCCCGGGTGGTCCGCCACCCGGGCCAGGCGGCCAGGGCCGCGGTGAGGACCACGATCGCCACCGCGCCGACCCCGAGGACGACCACGTTCACCGCGACCCCGGGATCGGGGTCGGCAACCCGTGCCGTCCCCAGCGGGAAGATGGGCGACAGGGCCACGGCCGTCGCCACGGCCAGGCCGGCAGCGGTCAGACCGATTGCCCCCGTCCGGGCGAGCTCCACCCCGGCCAGCTGGCGCCGGGTAGCGCCCAGCGCCAGTGCGGTGGCGTAGAGGTCCTCCTCCACGGCGCTCAGGCGCCCGAAAAGTTGGAGGAGCACAAACATGGCCACCAGCGCCAGCGAACCGCCAAGGAGCCACAACGCAATCGCCGCGGGGTGGATCGCATTCTCGATCGCCGCCGTCTGGAGCGCGGACCCCTGCACGATCATGGGCGCGTTGTGGAACTCGTCGACCACCGCCCGGGCGAAGGCCGGCACCGCGGTCTGACCACCTCGGAGGCGCACCTCGATCCCGATGCTGGGCGGTCCGAGCTCCGCTTCGTGGGCCGTCATGAACGATGACGCGACGAGGAGGACACCGCCCGCGCCATCAGAGCTGTACGGAGGGAAGTTCAGCGTGTTGGCAGCGATACCGACCACCCGGAGGGGGTACGTCACCGACGAGCCCTTCTCGTTTGGAAGCAGCGTGGCGCGGTAGGTGTCCCCGACCCGCTGGTGCAGTTGATTGGCGACCGTCCAATCGAGAGCGACCTCGTCGGGAGACGTGGGCAGCCGGCCCGAAAGGAGCCGGGGGACGCCGACGGTGTGCTCGAAACCCGGTCCGAGGGGGGCACCGACCGTCGTGCCGTTCTCCTGGTCGTATCCCTGAATCCGACCGTACGCTGTGACCTGCGGGAGACGGACCACCTTGGCGAGGGCGGCAACCATGTCCGCCCCGTTCGAATACTGGTACATGGTGGCGTCTGCCCCGCGGTACTGGGCGGCGAATCGGGGGTACGCCGAGTCGGTGCGCAGTCCGCCGGCAGTGAGGGCGAGCGTCGTTCCGCCCACCACGCCGATGATCAGGACCAGGGCCAACGACGATCCCCACGTGGTCCGCAGACGGGTCCGGGACCAGTACGGGACGAAACTCATAGGCGGGTTCCTCGGGTGGTCACGGGGGTGGAATCTAGAGGCCGAGCGGCACGAATTTCGGTCGACCACGTGCAAGGACTCTCGCCATGGCCCCACTGTGACGCCCGGGGCGGCCTGGCAACAGGGTGCAGGCCACATCGGTCGGTGGTGGCAACACCAATGCACTGCGGGTGCTTCCACTCGAATACCGGACTAATCCAAGACCGCGCATCGGGGTGATCAGAATTCGAACAACGGGGATACGTTCCCGTTTAGAGGGAAAGTCGACGGGGCTACCCAGAATCTCTGCGCACATCCGAGGCTTCAAGAAGGCTAATTGGCGCTGAGGCAGAGCGTCAGGAGATGGGATCCGCCAGAATTTGGCGGTGGATCCCGCAAGGGTGGCACCCAGTCCCGGCAGCGGAACGGGGACAGCCTGAGGCCGGAAACGTTCGTTCAGTTCCCGGCAAAGAACGGGGCACACTTCCCGCGGTCGCGGCCAGAGCGTGAAGACACCGGGCGTGCTAGTACAGAGGCACCACCAGTGAAAATCGGACGGGCGCCAACAAGGAGGCGGTGCGATGTCAGGTTCGCGGTTCAGGGTTCGAGGACGGATCCGGCGCATCGCCGCCGCGCTCGCCATCATGGGCAGTACCCTGACCGTCGGCTCGGTGGTCCTGAGTGTCGACCAGGCATCTGCCGGTGTCGCGGGGTGCGGCATGACGCTGGCGAATCCTCAGAGCTCGGGTGCCGCCGGCAGCATCATCTTCCTGGTTGACGCCGTGCCGGCCGTGCCGGGACAGGGATGCAACGCGACCGTCACTCTCACCGGCACCATCGCGACTGCGGGCGGGACCCGACCCACCAACGTCGCAGCCAACGGGCAGCCGCACACCGTCACGGTGAGCTTCCTGCCCGGCCAGCCCCCACCCGTCATCCTCTGGCAGTGGTCGCCTCACTGCGCCGATCCAGCCACGCTGCCCAACGAGTTCGTCGCGTCGAGCCCGACCGCAGGCGCCGTCTCGCTCCCCTTCGGAGGGGCAGTCCCTTGTAGCGACTTTGGCACGACGAGCTCGACGCTCTTGCCCCCAAGCGTCTTGCTCGGCAATCCCTCGAGCTACGGAGGGATCGCACCGACACCGGGCAACCTCGGGTACTGGTTGGTGAACCAGGGCGGCCTTCAGAAAGCCTACGGCAACGCGGCCAATCTGAACTCGCCGTTCAGTAGTGCACCTGTCATCGGGGTGGCGGACGCGACCGCGGATGGCTACTGGTGGGCCAACTCCGACGGCGGAGTGTTCACGGTTGGGAGCGCGCCCTTCTTCGGGTCCGCCGGCGACACTCCCCTCAACGCGCCGGTAATCGGTATCGCGTCGACACCCGACCATGGCGGCTACTGGCTCGCCGCGACCGATGGCGGCGTGTTCGGCTTCGGCGACGCCAAGTTCTACGGCTCGGTTCCGGGAGTGTTGCAGCCGGGGCAGTCGCTCAACGCGCCGGTCGTGGGCGTCGCCTCGAGCCCCGACGGCGGTGGCTATTGGCTGGTGGCATCGGACGGCGGCGTCTTCGCGTTCGGCGACGCCCACTTCCTGGGATCGATGGGCGGAACCCACCTCAACAGACCGGTCGTGGGCATCGCCGGGAACACCCTGGGCGGCTACTGGCTCGTGGCGAGCGACGGAGGCATCTTCGCCTTCGACGCCGCATTCAAGGGGTCACTCGGAAGTACCGTGCTCAACGCCTCGATTACGGGGATGGCGACGACCGACGACGGCCAGGGATACTGGATGGTCGCCGGCGACGGCGGTGTCTTCGCCTTCGGCGATGCGCCGTTCTGGGGATCCGCCGGTTGAACGAGAGCCGAGCCATCGATTTGTCGCACCGCTGCAAAGCGGAGAAAGCCGATTGACCCGACGATGCCGGTCGATTGGCGTTCCACGTGACCGACGTGACGATGTGGTAGTCGATCTCGTTCCCGTCCAAATCGGAAACATGCCCGCTCCCCAAACCGGTGGCGCTTGGGCCCCTCAGGGACTCTCCGCGCCGTTGGCGTTGCACGGCGAGCGGTCCGAGCGCTCCGTAGCCGCCGAGGGATCGCACCATCTGGAGCAGCCCGAAGGCCAGGCGCGGGCGGCCACGTGGCTGAGCCCGCGACAGCAACCACCGGCGCGTTCCGGCCTGGTGCGCGCCCCGGGACTCCCGCGCAGACAGCACGATGGCCACTCCACCGTTGGTTGGCCCCGAGAACGGGTTCATTCAAGTCCTCTATGAGCTCCAGCGCCAGGTGCGCGATGACCTGCTTCACGAGTGACGCCGCGTTCATCACCGCCATGTCGCGAGCACGCACGTTCACGCGACGCCCATCGCCGCCGGCCAGCTGGCGTTGTGCTGTGACGGGAGCCGCGGCGAACTCTTCTCGGCCGACGGTCTCGGGCGGCTCGGTGCCATCAAGCCGTCGAGCGGCTTGGGCAGACTGCGGTCAGCTCTCCCCTGTCTGATGGTCGTCGATCCGAGTGGCGCAATCGACTGGGTCTTCGAACCAAGGGGCGTGGCCTCCAGCGACCTCGTGCAAACGAGCACCCGGGATACGCGCCAAAGACGGGCGCGCCTGCTGTGGCGAGAGAAACGGGTCGTCTCGGCCCCAATAGAACATCGTGGGAACCTGAATCCGGGCCAGCTCGCTGTCGCCCATCACGGTCTCCGGTCGGGGACGCCGAAACCGGTCGATGGCGTGCATGAGCGATGCCACCGTTTTTGGATTCCCCCTCCTCCGGCACGCGAAGCGCAAGATGTCGACCAACTCATCGGGCATGCTCCGCGCCGCGGCGGGACTCGTCCCTTGGCCGAGTATCCGCCGGTATGTCGAACGCGGCAATGGCGAGGAGAGCACCGCTCGCCCGAGCCCTCTCACGGTGAGAACCGAAAGCGGCATTTTCACCTGAACGCCCGGCAGGGCGGCGCCGGGATCGCCGATGGCGATGAGCGACGCAATCTTGCCGGGTCGGTCGGCCGCGTGCCAGAGCGCGAACATCCCGCCAAGCGAATGCCCGACCACTGACGGAGCGTCAAGTCCGAGCGAATCGAACAGATCGTCAAGAAGCTGGACACTGTGCTCGCGCACGGTCCCGACCCGATACGTGAACGGGTCGGAGAACCCGTGTCCGGGCAACTCGACGAGAAGCGTACGGTACCCCTCGAGATCGTTCAGCAGTGGAACCCACACCGCGGCGGAGAGACTGACACCGTGGAGCATGACGAGATCAGGGCCCGAACCAACCGCAAGGACCCGGAGACGAAGGTTGACGGATGGAAGAGAGACAAATGACTCTTCGACGTTGAGGTTGCTGCGAGCGAAGAGTGCGCCTTCAGCGTCTCGAATTCGTTGATCGACTGACATTTTCCTCCTCAGGAACCGGACGGTCCGGTCAGTGCGAGAGCTCTGTCTCGTTCTGCTCCAGGGCCGTGAGCCATATCGACAATCGCTTGGGGGCGCCGACACCTGGTGCTCCGACCAAGTCGGCGATGGTTGTCGCGGCAAGCTCGTTGCGCCAGGCCCGTTCGGCGCGGTCCATGAGGCGTGCGATCCCACACGGTGTCCTGCAGGCGGCTTCGGTCAGGGGTACGGGCCCGCGCTGGCGGATCTCGGTGCAGGAGAACAGTTGGCCTCGGCCCTCGACCGCTTCGAGCACGTCGGCTGCCGTGATCTCTTCTGCCGGCTTGGCAAGGCGGAATCCGCCGCGAGGCCCACTGGTCGCGGTCAGCACCCCGGCGCGCACGAGCGAATTGAGGACCTTCGCCAGATACGGGGCCGGAAGGTCGTAGAACTCGGCAAGACGGCGTGTCGAAAGCGGCGCTGAAGCGGGGGCGGCTGCCAGCGTCCAGGTGCAGTGGAGGGCCCATTCGACGCGTTCCGAAAGCTTCATTCCCGGATATTAGCTATCTGTAATATCGTCGTCAATGACATGTGGTCGTTGCCGGACTCACTCACTCAGGTGCGGGCTCACTCAGGTGCGGGCGGAGCGTTGGCCGCGTCGCTCGCTCCACGATGGGCTCGGCCCGGGGCCGGTAGCTGGGTAGCACCACCCTCCCGGTACGGCTGTCACCCTGGTCCGATGACCGACTCTGTGCCATAAAGGAGCCATGCGGCACGAGGCACGAAGGACATCGGGCTTCTCGGCGCGCCGGCGTTCGCCTCCACTCTCGCCACCGGCCGGTGTGGGGGGGGCCCGGTGATCCGGGAAATCGGGAGGGTCGCCTGGTACCGCCTGCAACTCGACCTGCCGCGGCGCTGGACCAGCTACGCCGGCATCGTGCTCCTGGTCGCACTGGTCGGCGGCATCGCACTGGGCAGCCTCGCCGGCGCCCGGCGCAGCGAGTCGGCCTACCCGACCTTCCTGAAGGCGACGAACCCGTCCGACCTCTCCATTGACGTCGGGCTGTACAACCCGAAAATCCTCAAGGAGATCGCCCGTCTGCCTCAAGTGACGTCGATAAGGACCTACGTCTCTCCGAATGCCGTACCGGTGACGAAGTCGGGATTCGTCGATACCCACAGTCCGCTGTTCACCTCGAATTTCGACCCCATCGCCAGCCTGAACGGGCTGTACTTCAGCCAAGATCGGATGACCGTCGTGCAGGGCACACGGCCCGACCCGCGCCGGCCCGACGAGGCGATGGTCAACGAGTTCGCCGCCAAGCTCTTCAGGTGGCACGTCGGTTCGGTCGTCCGCCTCGGGTTCTTCTCCAACGCGCAGCTCGGACAGAACGGATTCCCGACGACTCCCTCCACCAGGATCGTCAATGTTCGGATCACCGGTATCGGAGTCGCCAACACAGAGGTGGTCCAGGACGAGATCGACACGATCCCAAGCATGATCCTGACGCCGGCTTTGACGCGCCCGCTGGTGCCCTGCTGCATCAGCTACGCCTGGAGCGGACTGACGCTGCGCCACGGGGCGTCCGACGTCCCCGCGGTCGAGTCGGGCTATCTCCATTTGCTGCCCGCCGGGTATCCGTACTACTTCCATGTGACCTCGGTCATCGAGAACGAGGCACAACAGGCGGTCAAGCCGGAGTCGATCGCGTTGGCCGTCTTCGGCCTCATCGCCGGCGTCGCCACAGTCCTCATCGCGACTCAGCTCATGGCACGCCTGATTCTCCTGAGCACCGAGGAGCGCGAGGTCATGTGGTTCGTCGGAGCGCGGCCGTGGAACACAGCCACCGACTCTCTGCTCGGGATCGGGATCTCCCTACTGCTCGGAGCCGGCGGCGCGGCCGTCGTCGCCGTCGCGCTCTCCCCGCTCCTCGTCTTCGGTCCGCTGCAGTCCGTCGTCCCGACCTCTGGCTTCTCCGTCGATTGGACGGTCCTCGGCCTCGGCGCCCTGGCTCTGGTGGTCGTCTTGGGTGCGGTCGCGGCCGCACTGAACTACCGGGGCTCCCCGGGCCTGAGGGTGGCTCGCCTGGCCAACCGGTCCTGGCGGGCTCCCCGGATCACCCATGCCGCTTCCCGGGTGGACGTGCCCGCCCCGGCACTCATCGGTCTCCGGTTCGCACTCGAGGGAGGGCGCGGGCGCACATCGGTCCCGGTGCGCTCTTCCATCCTGGCATCGACCCTCGCCATCGTCGTGGTGGTGGGCGCCCTCACCTTTGGCAACAGCTTGAACACGCTCGTCGGCACCCCCCGCCTCTACGGTTGGAACTGGAGCGCCATGCTCGAGTCGGACGCAGGATACGGCAACGTCCCGCAGACCCAGGCCGCCCGCCTCCTCGACGACGACCACTCCGTCACCGCCTGGTCCGGCGTCTACTTCGACTCGCTCCTCTTCGACGGGCAGGCGGTTCCGATCGTCGCCGGGAACACCCGGGCCCGAGTCGGGCCGGCGCTGTTGTCGGGCCACGAGATCGATGCCCCGGATCAGGTCGTCCTGGGCGCTGAGACCCTGTCCGACTTGCACAAACGGGTCGGCGATACCGTCCGGGTGTCCGGAGGCGCCAGACCGGCCGTGCTGCACATCGTGGGTGTGGCCACCATGCCCACCGTCGGCATCGGGTTCGGCCTGCATCTGTCCATCGGCTCGGGCGCCTTCGTCGACCAAAGTCTGATCCCCGCGACCGTGCCGGCGCTCCTCGGCCTGTCCGAACCCGGCCCGAACGCCATCCTCGTTCGCTTCGCGCCGTCACTGAGTGCGGCGGCGGCCCAGCGTTCCCTCGACGCCATGGTGCATTCGCTGAATCGGCTCGAGGCGGGATCCGCCGGCATCATCAGCTTCGCCGACATTCGCCCGGCCGAGATCACGGACTATCAGGCCATGAGGGCGGCCCCGCTGATACTGGCCGTCGGGCTGTCCACCGGCGCCGTGGTGGCACTCACTTTGACTCTCCTGACCTCGGTCCGCCGGCGGAGGCGGGACTTGGCCCTGCTCAAGACCCTCGGCTTTACCCGCGGCCAACTCTCTGCGGTGCTTGCCTGGCAATCGACGACGACGGTCGCAATCGGGGTCGTCGTCGGGGTGCCGCTCGGCATCGTGTTCGGTCGCGCTCTGTGGGACCTCTTTGCTCACGAACTTTTCGCCATTCCTGACCCCACCGTCCCAGTCCTGGCCACCGGGCTCGTCGCGCTTGGCGCACTGGTCCTGGCCAATTTGGTTGCCGCCATCCCGGGGCGACGGGCGGCCAGCACCCCAACCAATCTGATCCTGAACGCCGAGTGACGCGGAGCACTCCACGAGCGCTTCGCCGCCGCCGCAGACCATCTCAGCCCTCGACGGCGTGACCACCCACGGAGCGGCGCATGACGGCGTGCAATCGGTTGGGAGTGAGGACACCGAGGTAGCGATCGCCGTCGACCACTGGTATCCAACGCACATCGTGCTGGAGCATCTCGCCGAAGGCGGCCCGGAGCGAGGTCCCGACTGGGACTTGCACCTCGAACGGGACGAGGTGATCCTCCACAGACCCGGTCAGGCCGGGGTCGAGATCGACCCAGCCCTGCAGGTGCCCGTCTGCGTCCACCACCACGGCCCATCGGCTGTCCGCGCCGCCGACCATCGCCCGGACGTCGAGCATCGACAGATCCGGGCTCACCTGAGGAGGATGAAAGAGGTCGTCCGGTTCGATCGCCGTGACGGCGAGGCGCCGGACCCCGCGGTCGGCACCCACGAAGTCGGCGACGAAGGCCGTGGCCGGCCGGCCGAGCACCTCACTCGGTGTGTCGTACTGCTCGAGTACGCCACCCTTGGACAGCACCGCGATCCGGTTGCCCAGCTTGGTGGCCTCCTCAATGTCGTGCGTGACGAACACGATGGTCTTCTTCAGCTCCGCTTGCAGGTCGAGGAACTGCTGCTGGAGACGCTGCCGGGTGATGGGGTCGACGGCGCCGAACGGCTCGTCCATGAGCAGGACCGGCGGGTCTCCACCCAGGGCCCGGGCCACGCCCACACGCTGGCGTTCACCGCCCGAGAGCTCATGTGGGAACCGCCGCCCGTACTGGTCGGGGTCGAGCCCGACCAGGACGAGCAGATCCCGCACACGGGACTCGACCCGATCGCGATCCCAACCCAGCAGACGGGGCACCGTGGCGACGTTGTCCGCCACCCTCCTGTGCGGGAAGAGGCCGCCCTGTTGGATCACGTAGCCGATGTTCCGGCGCAACTGGACCGGGTCGATCTGCAACACGTCCGTCCCGTCGATCAGGATTCGACCGCCCGACGGTTCGATGAGCCGGTTGATCATGCGCAGTGTGGTCGTCTTGCCACACCCTGATGGACCGACCAGCACGCAGAGCTCACCGTCGGGCACCGTCAAGCTGAGTTCCGCCACGGCAACCGAGTCGGCGCTGTAGCGCTTGGTCACCCGGTCGAGCGTGATCACCAGGAGGAAGGATACCCATCGACCTCCTTGTGATCGGCCGAGGTGGTCCGGGGTCGACGCGGCCGGCGCCCAGCTATCGTCTGCTCGATGCTTTTCGGGACGAACCCGTTCTTCCGGTGGAGCTATGTCACCAGCCAGTGGAGCCAGATCCAGGGCGATCTGATCCAACACATCGAGCTGAGTCTCATCGCCGTCGCGATCGGGACGGCAATCTCGATCCCATTGGCCGTGCTGGCCTGGCGCTACCGCATCGTCAGGACCCCCGTCTTCGGGGTGGCCAGTGCCCTCTACATCATCCCGTCGCTGGCCCTGTTCGCCATTCTCGGGCCCATCACCGGATTCGTGGCGTCCTACACGACAGCCGAGATCGCCCTCGTGGGTTATACGCTTCTCATCCTCATCTGGAACACGGTGGCGGGCCTCGAGGCCGTCCCCGCCGACGCCCGTGAGGCTGCGACCGCATTGGGGTATTCCCGCCGGGCCGCGCTGGTCCACGTCGACCTCCCCCTTGCCCTCCCGTTCATCTTTGCCGGCCTGCGCGTGGCAACCGCGACGGTGATCGGACTGGTCACCGTCACGGCGCTGATCGGCCTCGGAGGCTTGGGCCAGCAGATCACGTACGGCTTCAACATCGCCTACAACACGCCCATCATCGTCGGCTTGGTCCTCTCGGTCGCGTTGGCCGCTGTAGCCGACCTCCTCCTGGTCGGCGCCGAACGACTGCTCGTCCCCTGGGCGCGCTCACGCCGCCGGGCGCAGGCGGTCGGTTGACGTGCCCTTCCTCGCGCACGTCTTCGGCTGGTTCACCACCGCCGCGAACTGGACCGGACCACAGGGCATCCCGACGTTGTTCTGGCACCAACTCCAACTGTCGGTGGCGGTCGTCTTGACTTCCATCATCCTTGGTGGCGGTCTGGGCGTCGTGCTGGGCCACACCGGGCGAGGGGGTCTCGTCGCCGTCAACGCGGCGAACGCGTTCCGTGCCGTGCCCACGCTCGCCCTGCTGACGCTCCTGGCCATTCAGCCGGCCATCTCGCTCAAATGGGACGGCTTCCTGGCCGCCTGGCTGGCCCTCACCGCGCTGGCGATCCCGCCGATTCTGACGAACACGTACGTCGGGATGCGAGAGGTCGACGCCGACGTGCGCGACGCGGCGAAGGCGATGGGGCTCACCGGAGGCCAGGTCCTTCGTACTGTCGAGGCACCTCTGGCCCTCCCCTTCGTCATGGCGGGAGTGCGCACGGCCTCCATCGAAGTTGTCGCCACCTCGACGCTGGCGGCCTATGTCAGCTACACGGACCTCGGCACGCTGGTGATCACCGGCCTCAACACCAACGATGCCGTCGTCGCCTTCAGCGGCGCGCTGCTCGTCGCCGCCATGGCCGGGCTTGTGACCATGGTCCTGAGCCTCCTGACCAGGGCACTGACGCCCCTCCCCCTGCGCCGCCGTCTTCGCCAGCGCCCACTTGGCGGCGGTCTGCCCCTCCCGGCCGCATCGTAAGCTTGCGAATCATGATGGATTAGGTCATGATTTCGGGCTCCTGACGGACTCGTTGCAGTCTCGCCACCAGATCAGGCGGGCCGAAAAGAAAAGGTGCTCTTCATGCGTCTCACCCGTACCCTCGCCGCCGGAGTCCTGACGGCGCTGGCCGCGACACTCGCCATCCCTGTCGTCTCTGCCGGGGCCTCCACCAGCGCATCGTCCAGCAAGCCCACGATCATCATCGGCTCGACCAATTTCGAAGAGCAGGCCATCGTGTCGAACATCTGGGCCGATGTCCTACAGAAGGCCGGCTACAAGGTGACGGTCGAGCCCAGCCTGGGCACCCGGGCCATCGTGGTTCCGGCCATTGAAAAGGGTCAGATCGACCTGGAGCCCGACTACGCCGCTTCGCTGCTCGGCTTCCTCCACGGCGGGACACCGCAACCGGCAGGCGACAACATCACCACCGCTATCCCGGCCGATCAGAAGGCACTCGCCAGCTATGGCGTCACCGTGCTCCCCGCCTCGAAAGCACTCGACACGAATGTGTTCGCTGTCACCAAGGAGACGGCCACCAAGGACCACCTCACCACCATCGCGAGCCTCAAGCCCCACGCGTCAAAGCTCACCTTGGGCGGACCACCCGAGTGCCCGACCTTTGCGGGGTGCGAGCCCGGCCTGAAAAAGGACTACGGCCTCACCTTTGCAGGTTTCAAGTCCCTCGACGAGGCGGGGCCGCTCAGCGTGGCCGCTCTCAAGAACGGCGAAGTGCAGGTGGTCGAGCTGTTCTCCAGTGACGGCAACGTCGTCTCGAACAACTTCGTGGCGCTGACCGACAACAAGCACCTCGAGGGTGCCGACTACATCGTTCCTGTCATCCGCAAGTCGGTGGACACGACCGGAGTCGCAAAGGTGCTGAACGACATTGATGCAAAGCTGACGACGGCGGCCATCTCGAAGCTGAACCTCGACGTGACCTCCAAGCAGGAGCAACCCGCCACGGTGGCGCAGACGTGGGTCAACTCGGTCAACGGCTGACGCCGTAGTGCCACCCCACGGGGCTCGGGGCACCGAGACCCGTGGGCCCTAGCGGCGACGAATTTCGCTGCTGAAATGCGGGGCGGACTTGCCGACGCTTCGACCGGTTGCAACTGCAAATACGCCGGAGCCAAGGTCACCCCTGGGCTGCTTCTCCGGCCCAACGCGTTCGAGAAACTTCTGTTGCCGTGTGAATCCAGCCGATCGATCGGCGCATCACGCTCTCGACCGGGCAGACTGGGGCCGTGGGTCACTCAGCGACGTACCGAGTCGATGGCCATGTGGCCACCATCACCTACAACCGCCCAGACGTTCTCAACGCCATCAACGCCGAGATGAGAAGCGACCTCAACGACGCCTTCTCGCGGTTCCGTGACGACGAGGAGGCGTGGGTGGCCATCGTCACCGGCTCGGGACGGGCCTTCTGCGTGGGCGCAGACCTACGCCAAGGAGCCGGGTCCGCTGGGGAGTTTCCCGGCACGTTCTGGGAGAAGCCGACGCTGAATTCCTTTGAGAGCGGATGGGAGATCTTCAAACCCGTCATTGCTGCGGTCAACGGGTACTGCCTCGGCTACGGCCTGACGCTCGCCACCTGGTGTGACTTCGTCCTGGCGAGCGACCGCGCCGAGTTCGGTCTTCCGGAGGTGGCTCTCGGCGTCCCGGCGATCGTGGCGTCGATACGCCTTCCGCAACGACTCAACTGGGCCGATGCCATGGAGGTCTTGCTCACGGGTGAGCGAATCGATGCCGAACGAGCTCACGCCATGGGTCTGGTCTGGAGGGTCGTCCCTCATGACACGCTGCTCGACGAGGCGAATGCCTTGGCCGAACGCCTTCTCGGCGGAGCACCTCTCGCTCAGCGAGCGATGAAGGAGATGGCGATGCGCACTCGGCACATGGCGACCCTGGAGGCCATCCGGTTCGGCGAGACGATGCGGCATGTCGCCGCGGCCACGCAGGACGCGACGGAGGGCTTTCGGGCCGCGGCCGAGGACCGCCCGCCGCGCTGGACCGGACGATGAGATGTCGGATCATTCGCACCCCTGCCATGCAGCGGGCCGCCCCACCCGTCCGGTGTCCGCCGGCAGCCCGAATGGTGACGAGATCCTGCGTCTGAGGGCAGACCGCCGGCGGTGACTGCCTCGATCGTGAACGCATGGCCGGCAGGGAACCAGCGCTGCGTGGGTGACGGCCTACCCGGGAGCAGGCGTTACCGCCTCACAGGTCCCATGCCGCGCGCCGGCCGTGGGACGTGAACGCGCCCCGCAGCGACGACTCGTCCTCCTCACCGAAGAGGCGAAACTGCTGCTCGCCGCGCGCCCGCAGGTAGACCGCGTCACCGTGCACCCGGTCGGAACGGAACTTCTCGTGGGCGAGGGTGCGGGTCACGATCTTGTTGGTCGGAGTGCTCGGGAGCGTCTCGCAGACCCGGACGAACCGCGGCTGCCACTTGGGACTGAGATCGGATTGCGCGTCGAGCCACGTTGCGAACTCGGCCACGTCGAACACGGCGCCGTCGTGCAACACCACAGCAACCATCACCTGGTCCCCCGAGTCCGGGGCGGGCACACCGTAGGCGGAGACCAACATGACGTCCGGATGGCGCCCGACGATGGCCTCGATCGGCGCCGCCGTGAAGTTCTCACCGTCCACGCGTAGCCAGTCGGACGTCCGCCCGGCGAAGTACACCCAGCCGTCATCGTCGACATAGCCAAGGTCGCCGCTCCAGTACCAACCCTGGCGGGTGGTCCGGCGCATGGCCTCCTCGTTGCGGTAGTACCCCTCGAACGGCCCGACTCCGAGCGTGTTCACCATCTCGCCGACGCATCGATCCGCGTTGAGGAGACGGCCCTCGCCGTCGAACTTCGCGCGGGGCGCCTCGTTTCCCTCCTCGTCGACGACCAGGATTCCTTGTCGTAGCCGCCCGATGGACCCGCGGGGACGGTTTCCCGTCCGGTCCAGCGCGATGGCTCCCTCTGTCGAGCCGAAGACGTCGATGATCCGGATGCCAAAACGCGCCGCGGCCGTCTCGACGACCTGCGGCGACCCCTCGTTCCCGAAGGCGACGCGCAGGGGGTTGTCGGCGTCGTCCGCCCGCGTCGGAGTGGCCAGCAGATAGGTGAGCATCTTGCCGGTGTAGTTGAACCAGGTGGCGCCGTAGTGTCGTACGTCGGGAAGGAACCCCGACGCGCTGAAGCGACGGGCTACGGAAAGCGAGGCGCCGGACACCAGCGCGGGCGCAAGGCCGGACATCAACGAGTTGGTGTGGAACAGGGGCATCGACGCGTAGCCGACGTCGTCCGGTCCCAGCTCGAGCATGATGGCCATCCGGCTGCCCGTCGTCAGCAGTCGGCGTTGCGTGCACCGAACCGCCTTGGGCGCGGCAGACGTTCCGGAGGTGAACAGCAGCGCCCAGAGGGCGTCCACCTCGGGCTCGGCCACCGCCCCCGTCCCGTCCCGACCCCCTGCGCCGTGATGGGCCCAGGCTGTCTGCAGAGCCTGCTCGAGCGGCTCACCTTCGGGCGGCGGCTCGTCGCGGTCGGCGAAACGGTCCGAGACGACGATTCCAGCGGGGAGCGCCACTCCCCCGGTGCCCCGACGTAGCTGCTCCTCGTGACGGGGCTCGGTGATGACCATTTGGACGTCGGTGTGCGAGATGTCGTGGCCGAGATGATCGCCCCGGCGCGTGGAGTTCAACCCCGCCACGGCGGCACCGGCCAGGCCGGCACCGCAGAATGCAAAGACGTAGTCGGGCGTGTTGTCCAGCAGGAGGCCCACGTGGGGGGGACGGCCGGGATCGAGCCTGGCCCGGTACAGCGCGGCAAAGCGCTCCGATTCGGCCAGCAGCTCACGGTGTGTCCATTGGCGGTCGCCGAACCGCAGCGCCGGACGGTCGGCGGACTCGACGTCGGTGCCGTTTCGGCGCAGGAGGGCAGCGGCGTTCGGAGCGGGGAGCGGCACCTCGGCCAGCGGTGGAGCGAACCCGCCGAGCGTCGCCCCGGGGACCACCTGATCCTCAGCCCCCGCCTCGTTGTCCTCCGCCATCGTCCTCTCTCGTCGCGGCCAGGCCACGGACCATCACGACTGACCACTCACCCTTCACACCCTCCCGACGACGGCGCCGGAGCTCGACCCCGCGCCGCGGTACCGGTCCACGCGCGGGGCCGAAGTATAGGGGTCGGGTACCGCCGGAGTATCGGCTCTCGCCTCCCTCCCGCCTCAACACTCGCCCCATGGG
Source organism: uncultured Acidimicrobiaceae bacterium (assembly GCA_963736515.1). Lineage (GTDB taxonomy): Bacteria > Actinomycetota > Acidimicrobiia > Acidimicrobiales > RAAP-2 > Bog-473. Next base: position 54,210 of record CAVTPE010000022.1, read on the forward strand.
CACGGTGGTCGACCCCGTTAGCATGACCATTGATCGGGTCGATTGCCCGCCCTCCAGACTGATGGTGCCGTGAATGGAGACCGACGACATGGACCTCGGGTGCTTGCTGGTCGGTGAGGACAACACCGTGCCCAGAGAGCGCTACACCAGTCCGGAGTTTGCCGCGGCTGGAATTCGAGCGCCTCTGGTCACGGGTCTGGCAGGTGGCCTGTCGCGAGGAGGAGATCGGCGAAGTCGGCGACTTCTGCGAGTACCTGATCGGCGACCAGTCGATCCTGGTCGTTCGGTCGGAGCCCGAGACGGTCCGCGCCTTCCACAACACCTGTCTGCACCGCGGCACTCGCCTCGCCGCCGGGAATGGTCGATTCCCCGAGGAATGCATCCGGTGTCGTTATCACGCCTGGCGCTACGACCTCGACGGAACACTGGTTGAGGTCGTCGACCAAGACGAGTTCGATCCGCTACCGGCCGACGCAGGGTTGCGAGCGGTGAGAATCGACCGCTGGGGTGGCTTCGTCTGGGTCTGTTTGGATCCTTCCGCACCGCCCCTGGCCGAGTACCTGGAGCCGCTGACGACCCTGCTTGCGCCCTACCACCTGGATCGTCTTCGACTTCGCACCTACCTGTCGACGGTGCTCCCCGCCAACTGGAAGGTCGCGATCGACGCGTTCAACGAGGGATACCACGTTCAGGGGACGCATCCGCAGCTCCTGCCGTGGACCGATGACGTGAGCCTCGAGTACGAATCGCTGGGTCTCCACGCCCACTACGGCCGATTGCCGAACGCGCGGCGCCAACTGCAACCGAGTCCCCGTCTGGGGCTCTCCGAGGGTGAGTACGACGAGGGTGAGATCCTCGACAATTTCATCCGGGGACTCGGTGGCCTCTTCTACCGGGACGAGCGAGCCCTCGTCGACGAGATCCGCGCCGACCCACGCGACGGCGAGTCGCCACTGCGCCGCTATCAGGCGGGAAGGCGTGACCTGCTGGTGGCACGTGGCGTACTCGTGGAGGAGTTCGGCGACGATCAGCTGACCAGTGCGGACGACGTGTTCTTCTTTCCCAACATGGTGGGCCCGATCTATCCGGGGATCGCCATCCTCTTCCGGGTGCGGCCCAACGGCACGGATCCTGACAGTTGCATCAAGGACACCTGGTTCCTCCAATGGCCCCTGGAAGACGAGGCTCCCAAGAAGGCTGAGCGCCGTTTCTTCCCCGTCTGGACGGAGCGCGACTGGGGCGAGATCACCAATCAGGACTACGCCAACATGGAGCACGTACAGGTCGGGATGAAGTCACGCGGAGGGCCGGCCATCAGGCTCAACCGTCGCCAGGAGGCCAACGTCCTGCACATGCACCGGATGATCGACCGCTACCTGACCAAGGCTTGAACCGCCACAGAGCAAGACCCTCAGAGCGTGCGGTAGAGCCCCCCGTCGACGGGCAACTGCGCGCCGTTGACGTAGCCGGCCGCATCGCTGGCCAGAAAGACGCATGCGCCCACCAGGTCCTCGGGCGTCCCCATGCGCCGCATCGGATTCATCCCGGCGATGCGGGACTTGGTCTCCTCCGGCCAGTTCTTGGTGAGGTCGGTGTGAGACGCGCTCGGCAGCACAAGATTGGCGCGGACCTTGGGCGCCCATGCACCGGCGAGCCCGAGTGTCAGCGCGTTCAGGGCCGCCTTGGCCATCGCATAAGGCAGGTCGGTCGCGGTCGGGCGCCACGAGCCGACGGACGAGACGTTGATGATCGACCCGCCGTCTCCTTGTGCCATGCGTTCCCCCATGAGAACGCTCAAACGGAACGGCCCCCGGGCGTTGGTGGCATGGACCTTGTCGTAGAGATCCTCGGTAACCGAGGACAGGCCGTCGTAGGCCGGAGACATCCCCGCGTTGTTCACCAGTACGTCGCAGCGTCCCAGTTCTTCGTACACGTTCTCGACGAGCCGGTCGCAATCCGGCCAGCGGCCGACGTGGCATTCCAGGGGCACCGCGCGCCGGCCCGTCGCCGACTCGATCTCCCTGGCCGCGGCCTGGCAGTTCTCCATCTTTCGGCTGGCGATCACGACGTCGGCTCCCGCGGCAGCCAAGCCCTCGGACACGGCCCGTCCGATACCACGGCTCCCCCCTGTGACGAGGGCGACCTTGCCGTGGAGATCGAAGAGATCCTCGGGTTTCATTGTGCCTCCCGTCCCCGGTGCGTCCCGGTACGTCCCGGTACGTCGCATACGTCGGACCGGTTGCCGGTCAAAGGGAACTGTAGGGTGCTCGACCCGGACAACCAGGGTTCACGCGGTTCTCGGGAGGCCGAACTGCTCGGCGCGACCGGTCTCGAATTCGATGACCGCACGAGAGGCACCGGATCGTCTCCCCTTCGTTGATCGCGGTTCCCGGCGGAGCCCGCCCGAGTCGGAGGCGTCAGACCGAAACCGTCACCCGTAGGAACGTTGCGGGAATGGAAGTCCGGTCGTCGCTCTGGCTGGAGTTCTGGGCGTTGAAGAGGGCCTCCAGCTCGCCCTGCAGGGCGGCCTCCCGGCCGTCGGCCGCAGCGGCGTCGAATGCGTTCATGGTCGGCCCGTAGAACGCCTTGAACTCGGCGAGCAGCTCGGACGGCGTGCCCGCGAAGTTGAAGGTGTACGTGTCCCGCTCGAATGCGATCTGCCCTCCGCTGACACCCGCGCCGGCGAACCGCTCGATCACCTGCTCCTCGACCCCCCACGTCATCGGGCTGATGAACCCCTCTGGAGGAGGCGGGGAGTAGCTCGAGCTGATCTTGAGAATCTGGGCGACGAGCGTCGGGTCGTTGGGGATCCAATTGCCCATGACGATCCGGCCGCCGGGCCGCGTGACCCGGACGACCTCCTTGGCCACGTCGTGTGGCCTTGGCGCGAACATGGCCCCGAAGATGCTGACCACGAGGTCGAAGCGATCGTTCTCGAGACCGTGCAGATCGGTGGCGTCGCCTTGCTCGAATCGTACGTTGGTCAACCCGAGGCTCTGAGCCCGGGCGTTGCCGGCCTCGACGAGGTTGCTGGCGATGTCGACCCCGAGCACGTTCGCCCCGAGGGCGGCGGCCGGTATGGCGGTCGTCCCGTCCCCACACCCAACGTCCAGGACCTCGAGATCCCGCGTGATGGCCAGCTCCTTGACGAGCGCCTCACCGCTGTCCCGCATGCTGGCCGCAATTCGGGTGAAATCGCCCTTTTCCCAGAGTGCCTGGTTCGGATTCATGTTCTTCGTTGTCTCCCACGTCGTTGTGACGGTCATGATTGCAGCCCGGGTTGCCCTGGTGCGAATTCAAAACTTGGGAGCGGTGACCCCCCTGCTGAGCGACGGGCGCCCTACCGCCGCTCGGGGGGAGCGACGAGGCGACTGTGATCGTCGGTCGAGCTCTCGAGCGGGTGGGCCGCCCTACCCGGGCTCGTCGGGCCGCGGGTTCGGCGTGAGGTCGGGCGCCGGCACCGAGATAGCCGGTGCCTCCGTGCCGCCGTCGATCTCGAACACCTTGCCCGTCACCCACGACGAGGCGTCAGACACGAGGTACAGGACGGCACAGGCAATGTCTTCGGGTTGCCCCGGTCGGCCCAGCGGGGTGCCGTCCAGGAATTGCTGCCGCAGGGTGTCATCGGTCAGGACGACGTCGAGTGAGCGCGTGGCAACGCCTCCGACGTCGATGGCGTTCACCCGCACCCGTGGGGCGAGCTCGGGCGCGATGTTGCGCGTCAACCGGTCGAGCGCCGCCTTCGCCGCGCCATAGGCGACGAACATGCTCTGGGTCATGCTGGCCGAGCGCGACGAGATGTTCACGACGGCACCGGCGCCGACGGTGTCCACCATCTGGCGGGCCGCCAGCTTGATCAGGGTCAGCGGCGCAGTGACGTTGAACGCGAAGGTGCGGGCCATGAAGCCCTCGCTCGTCTCCATGGCGGCCCGGGGCATCGCCCCACCCGCGTTGTTGACCAGGATGTCGAGCCGGCCGAATTCCGTGACGGCACGAGTCACCAGTTGCTCACAGGCGGCCGCGTCGGTGACGTCGGTGGGCACGACGAGCGGCCGACGGCCGAGCGATCGGATCTGCGCCGCCACGTCCTCGAGGTCGGACGCCGTGCGCGCCGCCAACGCCACGTCCGCTCCGGCCTCGGCCAGGCCGATGGCGATGCCGCGCCCGATCCCGAGGCCCGCCCCGGTGACGATGGCCACCCGTCCCTGGACGGAGAAGCGATCGAGGATCACGCCGGCGGGGTTCCCCGCCGGCTGCGGTGCAGCCCGGGCGCGGCCCGGCCGGCCACCAGCGGCAGGTCGAGGTAGGTGCGCAGTCCCGGCTCGGCCTCGCAGACGTAAGGGATGGCGTTGACGCAGTGCAATGCCGTGGCGACGATGCCCGGATTGCGGGCCAGGCCGGCCTCCACGGACTCGGGGTGCAACTTCTTGAACGTGATGAGGCAGTTCGGGTCGCCCGTGACCTCGACCTCGAAGCGTTCCCCGGCCGCCCCGAACCCCCAGGCCGGATCGAGGTGCTCCTGGCCCATCAGCCAGTTGACCGCCGCAGTGACCACCGGCTCACCGCCGACCACGGCCTCCCACTTGAACCGCTGCGCCGCCACCGTCCCCGGTTGGATCGGGCCGATGGGCGAGTCGATCGGCTCAGTGGCGACCGCCATCTCGTGGGTGGTCCGCAGTTGCGGATCGATGTCGAACCCCAGCTCGTCGGCGACCATGAAGATCGACTGACGGAATCCCGCGCCGAGCGCGTCGATCATGATGCTGCCCCGCGCCTCCTCCGGAGTCTTGCCGAACAGCATCCAATCCCGCACCACGTCGGGAGCGCCGTAGGTGCGGATGTCGGAGAACTCCTCCGCCCGCACGTGGCTGATGGAGCCCGACAAGGCCGAGATCATGAGGGGGAACCGCTCGGTGATCCCCCCGGGGTGGATGCCTGTGCCGTGCAAGGTCACGCCGGCCGCCCGGGCAATGGCGTCGAACTTCTCCCGCTCTTCGCTCGGTGGGTAGAACCAGCCGAGCGGGGTGACCACGTTCTTGCCCGACTCCAGGATGGCAGCCACCACGTTCGGATCGGCCATGAAGGGGCTGTAGAGGACGCAATCGGCCTCGGTAGCCAACAGCGCGTCGACGTCGCCGGTGGCGGTCACACCCAATTCTCCCTGGCCCAGCAGGACCCCGAGGTCCATCCCCTCCTTGGCCGGGCTGTGGACCCAGGCCCCGGCGAGCTCGAGATCGGGGTGCTGGAGGACCCCCTCCATGGCGGCACGGCCCACCCCCCCGGTCGCCCACTGGATTACGCGGAAGCTCACGGGCGACGTCCTTTGCTCGCGGGGACAGGCATCGCCCGGAATGATGCCACTTGGCCGGCGAAGCGACGGAGGGCGCGGCGGCGGAACCGTGGCGATGCTGCAATCACCCGAGTGGCGTGAACTCCAAGTGCAGCCGTTGCAGGCCGCGCAAGATATAGGTCGGCGCGTACTCGTACCGGCGTGCGCCGGCCGGGCCGTGTTCCGAGCCCGCGATCTCGATGTCGCCCAGGCGGGCCAGCAGCCGCTCGACGCTGATGCGGGCCTCGGCCCGGGCCAGAGGCCCCCCGGGGCAGGAATGGGGCCCGCGTCCGAAGGCAAGGTGCTCACGGGCGTTCGGACGGTCCACGCGGAACTCGCCGGGGTCCTCGAAATGGCGCGGGTCACGGCCGGCCGCTCCGTTGAGCACCATGATGGTGGAGCCGGCCGGGATGTCGACCCCGCCCACCGTGCTCGGCGTGCGCGACAGGCGGAAGTCCCCTTTCACCGGGCCCTCCATCCGGAGGCACTCCTCGACGAAATCGGGAATGCGGGTGCGGTCCTCCCGGAGCAGTTGCTGCAGGTCGCAGCGCTCGCCGATCAGCTGCAGCGCGGCGGCGAGCAGCCGCACCGTCGTCTCCTGGCCCGCCGAGAACACGTTGGCGGCCACCCGGACGACGTCGATCACTTCGGGCATCGACCCGTCGGGAAAGGTGGCCGTCGCCAGGCCGGTCAGCACGTCGGCGCGCGGCGCGCGGCGCCGGTCCTCGACGTACGTCGTCAACTGGTCGTAGAGGAACTCGAGCGGCGAGTGGCCGAGCGACCCGGATCCCGTGCTCCCGAGCGCCTGGCTGTGTTGGCGGCTGCCTTGGAGCTCCTCGCGGAACCACTCGTGGTCGGACTCGGGAACGCCCAGGAGATCGGCGATCACATACAGCGTGAAAGGCCCGGCGAAGTCCCTGATGAGCTCGCACTCCCCCCGGGCCACGAATTCGTCGATCTGCCGGTCCGCCCGCCGCCACATGAATTCCTCGTTCTCCCTGAGGCGCTTCGGGGTGAGCAGTCGCATCAGCATGCCCCGGTGGGCCTTGTGCTTCGGCGGGTCCATCGTGGTGATCTGGTCACTGAACGGCAGCTCGTCGCGGTGTTCGTCGATGAGCGCGCTCACGTCGTCGCCCTCGAGGGGGACGGGGAATCCGGGGAACGGGCCGGTCACGGCATTGCACGACGAGAAGGTGGCGGTGTCGGTGTAGACCGAGACGGCCTCTTCGTAGCCCGTGACCATCACGACGCCGTGGTGCGGCTCCGGCTGCACGGGGCATTGTGCGCGCAGCGCATCGAAGTACGGGTAGGGATCGACGACCAGCTCACGACCCCGGAAGAAGTCGATGCCGTCGTAGTCGTCCATGAGCTCTCCTCCCGGGTCGGCCGGCCCCGCCTCGGCGGTGGCCGTGAGAATGGCGTTCTCGGGACGAGAGAGTAACCCGCTCGGTGGCGTCCCGGCCAGGGTCCGGGGCAGCCGGGGAGAGGCGCAGCCGGGTGTCGACCCAGGCGGGCCCGGTCAGTCCCCCGGGGTGTGATGGGCCACGAGCTCGATCCAGGTCACGCTGGACGGGGCGCCGGTGATGCCCCCTTCGACGAGCGCCGCACCCAGCCGCTCTTCCATGAACCGGGCCTGGTGCTCGGGGGTGTCCCATATCTCGGTCACGACCATGTCCCCGTCCTCGTTGAGCCCGGCCGCGTGGACCTGGAGCCCCTCGGGCCAGTCGCCTGAACCGGTGACTGGATCGATACCGAGCGCGGCGTTGACGGCGTCGTACTCCTTCGTCGTGACCCCGGCGAACTCGAGGATCAGTTGTGCGGACATGTCATTCCTCCATTGCTATGCAACCTGGGTGTCCACAGTATGGCCGTGGCACGCCCCGGTGTCATATGAGGCAGGCCTCGGGGTCACACGAGGCAGGCGGGAGACCCTCAGGCGGCCGGCCCGGTGAGCACCTCGAGCAGCACCGCGGCAGCGGAATGCTCGACGTCGCGAGTCGAGGTCAGGAGGACGACCCCGCCCCTCTCGGCCCGGGCGCGGAGCCTCGCCACGCCGTCGCGGGCCGGCGCCATGGCCAACTCGGCCCGGTAGCGCTCCGCGAACGCGTCGAACTTCGCGGGGTCGTGCCCGTACCAGCGCCGGAGGTCGGTGCTCGGCGCCACGTCTTTCAGCCATTCGTCCATGGGTGCAGCCGCCTTGGCGACTCCCCTCGGCCAGAGCCGATCGATCAACACCCGGGGGATCCCGTCGTCGGGACGGTGGTCGTAGACGCGCCGGATCTCGACCCGGAGTGCCGGGCGCCGGGTCAACCGAGCGCGTCCCGGTACGGCCCCAGGTCGATGCCCGGATACCGGGCGGCGACGCCCCGGAGCGTGTCCTCGCACCAGTAGCGATCGCCGGGCCGTGGAAAGCCGAAGAGGTCACGCTGCCGCACCGTGCACTGCGGGAGGAACCTCGCCCAGCGCTCGGGCGACTGCTTGGGCCAGGCCATCTTGCCGCCCCAGGTGGTGCCGCGGACCTGAAAGTCGGCGAGGATCGAGAAGCGCGACCGGCCAGGCCCGGTGATGTCCGACCCGCGGTGGAGGATGTCGGTCCGGTAGAGAAGCAGTGTCCCCGCCGGCCCCGTGCACGGCACCTCGGCCTCGGCCAGCGACCCGAACGGCAGATATAGCGGCGTGTACGCGACATCCTTCCCGTCCTCGTAGGGCACGATGCGCGTGGGCCCATCCGCGCCAGTCACATCCGACAGGAAGATGAACGTCGTCAACTGCTGGTAGCGGGGCTCGCGCCGCGGCACCACCAGACTGTGGCTGCCGTAGTCGCGGTGGAGCGGCTGGTCGTAATCGACGGCGCCCGCGTACTTGGCCCAGAGCTCGACCTTGTAGAGATGGAGCTCTGCCGTCTCCAGGTAGCGCTCGGCGGCGTCGACGAGGTCGGTGTGCACCGCCAAGCGGTTCAGGTCCCACGAGCGGTACGGGAACTCCTCCACGCCGGCGAATTGACTCCCCGCGTAGTGGGCGAACGCGGAGGGGTCCGCGAAGTACTGCTCGGGACGGGGGAAGTGCAACCAGAGCGCGTCGTGGGCGGCCGCCACCTCCTCGGGGCTCAAGAAGCCCTCCAGGAGCGAGAACCCATGCTCGCGCACCTCAGCCAGGGTGGCGTCGGGAACCCGCATCGCCCGGCACCTTATGCCAGGCGGTCGCCCGGTGACCCCGGGTCGGGCGCGCCTACGCTCACGCAGTGCGCGCCGTGGTGTTCGACATGGTTGACCCTGAGTTCCCCGCTTCACTCACCGAAGTCCCCGAACCCGCGCTGCCCGGACCGTCGTGGGCACGCGTGCAGGTCACGACGGGGGGCATCTGCGGCAGCGACCTCCACCTGTTCGCGCACAACACCGGGCCGTCACCCACACTCGCCTCCATCGGGACCTTTCCTTTCGTCCTCGGCCACGAGACGGCGGGCCGCGTCGTCGAAGCCGGCCCGAACTGCTCCGTCGCCGTCGGGACGCGGGTGGCCCTCGACCCGTGCATCCCCTGCCTGCCCCGGGGGATCGAGCCGCCGTGTGCCAACTGCGCCCGCGGCTGGACGTCCTCCTGCCTCAATCTGGACAGCCGCATTCTCAGCTCTGGGCGTTCGCTCGGGTTCACCCAAGACCTCGGCGGCGGCTGGGCGGACAGCGTGTTGGCCCACGACTCCATGCTCCACCGCGTGCCCGACGCCATCCCCGACCGCGGCGCCAGCCTCTACGAGCCCGTGTCCATCGCCTGCCACGGCCTGCTGCGTGCCATGCCGGTCGACGGCGAACCCGTCCTGATCGTGGGTGCCGGCATCATCGGGTTGGCCTCGCTCGCCGCGTTGCGCGGGCTTTTCCCTCGCTCTGCGGTCACCGTGCTGGCTCGCCACCGCCACCAGGGAGCGGCGGCCAAGGCGTGCGGAGCGGATCATGTCGTCTACGGCGATCCGGGGCACGGCCACTGGGAGGAGTTGGCGGCACTGAGCGGCAGCCGGGTCGTCGGGCGGAAGCGCCACCAGATGCTCATGGGCGGATTCCCCTACGTCGTCGAGGCGGTCGGATCGCCCGATTCCGTGACCGAGGCACTGCGGGCCGTCGCGCACCGCGGGACGGTCCTCCTGCTCGGTGCGGCCGGGATCAGCGAGGTCGACCTCACACCGATCTGGTACAAGGAGGCTGCGCTGGTCGGCTCCATCGACCACACGGTGGATGCCCACTCGTCACCGGGGCTCGCCGGCGGCGCGGGTCGCCACTCCGTCGACCGGGCCCTCGCCGTGCTCGAAGCCGGGCTCCTCCCGGACTCGGTCGTGGTGACGCACCAGTTCGGGTTGGACGACTACCGGCAGGCCATCGAGACGGCCATCGACCGGCAGACGTCGCACGCCATCAAGGTCGTCTTCCGGCCTTGAGGGCGGGACCACCACCGGACGCGAGGTCGAATCTTCTGGTCCTTTGGCCCGTGTGAGTTCGACCCGCCCGTCGCGGGCGGCCGCCGCACCCCGGGCAACCAGATCCCCGGGGTGATCAGATCTCAGCGCACCCCGGTCGGCGGGAGGCCCCGCACACTCGTGCGGTACATCTCGCGGCGGACGCCCGCATAGTCGTTCAGCGCGTTGTGCATGGTGCAACGGTTGTCCCAGATGGCCAGCGTCCCGACGGACCAGCGCAGCCTGCAGGTGAAGTTCTCGTTGATGCTGTGCCGGTACAGCGAATCCAACAGGGCGTGTGACTCCTCCTTGGTCCAGCCCTCAAAGCGCGTCGTGTACACGGGGTTGAGGTACAGCGCCCTCTGGCCGGTGACCGGGTGGACGGTCACCGCCGGGTGGACGTGCTCGGCGTAGGCCTCGTTCGAAGGCGCGATCGCCATGGACGTGAGGTCCTTGACCCGGTCGAGCAGCCCACCCGTGCCATAGGCCATGCCGGCCGAGTGCACGGCGCACAGACCGTCGAGCGTGGCCCTGAGCCCGTGCGACAGCGTGCGGTAGGCGAGATACTGGTTCGACCACACGGTGTCGCCCCCGTGGTCGGGCACCTCCCAGGCGTGGAGCAGCGTGTAGGCCGGCGGGGCGGGCAGGTAGCTCAGGTCGCTGTGCCAGGCGTTGGCGAAGTTCAGGGCGTCGGTGGGCTCCTTGATCACCCGGATCACGTAGGGGCGGTCCTCCAGCGGGTCCACGAAGGGCGTGACGTCGCGGCCGCCCAACAGATCGGTCACCCGCTCGAGGGCATCGAGGTCGAGCTCCTGGTCGGGCAGGAAGACGACCAGGTGGTCGGCCAGGGCCCGGCGCAACTCGTGCAGCTGGGCCGCCTCGGACACCCGGGCCAGCTCCATACCCGTCACCGACGCCCCCAGGGCCCCGGCCACCGGCTCGACCGTCAGCACCGTCGGCCCGGAGTCGTCGCCTGGCTCCCTGCGCTCAGGCCAGGCCGAGAAGCTCGGCTCCGTTGCGCCAGAAGAAGCGCTCCCGGGTCGACGCGTCGAATCCGGCCACGGCATCACCGAAGGCCTCGAACGGCCGCTTGCCACCCTCGGGATGCGGGTAGTCGGTCGAGAACATGAACAGGTCGGGACCGCATTGCTCGAGCAGCCAGGCCGTGTCCTCGAACGGGAACGGCGTGAAGCGCACCTGGCGGTGGAGGTACTCCGACGGTTTCAGCGTCAGCTCCTGGAGCGCCGGCTCGAACTTGGAGAACGAGCGCAGCGCATGGTCGACGTTGCGCAGCAGGCCGGGCACCCAGCTTGCCCCGAGCTCGATCGCCGCGCCCCGCAGTCCCGGGTGGCGCTCGAAGACCCCGTCGAGCGCCATGCAGGCCAAGAAGCGCTCGGGCGAATGGTGCAGGACCGGGAAGTCCTTGGACCGCAGGTTCTCCCCCCACCGAGCCAGTCCTTGGGCCGGGGACGGCCGTTGTTGTGGAACGCCTTGGGCAGGAGCTTCCCGCCGCCCACGTGCAGAACGAAGGGGACACCGGCCTCGGCCAGGCAGGCCCAGACCGGCTCGAGGTCCACGTGCGCGGGAGAGAAGTCCCCGGGCGCGTCGGAGGGGACCCAGACGGCCGCCACGCCGACCTCGAGCGCCTCCATCAGGGTGCCGAGGGCCCGGGCCGGGTCGTTGAGCGGCAGGTAGCCGACGGCCTTCAGCCGCGGGTCCGGTGCGCAGAAGGCGGTCATAGCCCGGTTCAGGGCCTCGGTGCCGCCATAGAGGACGTCGGGATCCTTGCTCCGCGAGAAATGGGCCAGGGCGAAGGTCGGGAAGACGAGCTGCGCGTCGATCGCCAGGGCGTCGAGCACCTTCGAGCGCACCGCCGTGTCGAGGGCGCCCGGCGCCATCCACCCCTTGGGACCCTTGATGACCTCGGGCCCGATCTCCTGCTGACGGTGGGCCTCCCAGAGCTCGGGCAGTCCGGCCATCAGCTTGGCCGCCCCGGCTCCCGCGCCCTCCAGGCCCAGCGAACCGAGACGGTCGCGCAACCCGGCGTCGGCGAAGCCGCCCAGCCACTCGGGCGTCTCCATGAGGTGGCTGTCGGCGTCGAAGATCGCTGTTTCCATTGGCCCCCCAGTGGTCAGATCGTGTCCGCAAGCGTAGACCGACGGGGCGAACATGGTGATGTGGAGGCCACCTCGACCGCCCGTTCCGGGCGATTTCTGAGGCGTGACGCGGATTCAGCCGCCATCGGCTCCCACAGACAACATTTATCCCGGTCATAAGTTTCTCTGACCTGGCGTTCAGACCTGCCGTGTCAAATGGATGCCGTGGAGAGCCCGGGCCGACCGAGCTCAGACGGAGGATCGCACACATGACCGAGGACCAGAACGACCAGACGAGCGGCGAGCCCGTCGGCGACCCGGCGGCGCAGACCGCCGCGACGCCGGTGCCCGACGCGGCCGGCGAGGCAGCCATCCCGATGCCCGCCGCTGCCGCCGCGCCACCGGAACAGCCCCTCCCCCTCCCCCAGCAGCCCGACACGCCCCCGATGGGTGTTCCTCAGGGCACGACGCCGACCGAGGGCACGACCCCGCCGCAGGGCACCTACGCCATGGGCGCGCTTGCCGGCAACCCCATGCTCGGCGAGGCCCCTGCCTCTCCGTTCGGCGGCCCGTCCCCCCCCCCCCACCAACCCCGGAGCCCCCATGTGGGCTACACCCCCGGCTCCCGCCCCAGCAGGCACGACCAACCACCGCGTGCGCAACGGCCTCCTGGCCGGCGCTGCCGCGCTCGCCGTCCTGGGCGCGGGCATCGGCATCGGCCACGCCACGACCGACAACAACGGGTCGAGCACGCAGGCCTTCGCCCCCTCCTCCGGCAGCTCACACCTGCCTTCGGGTTCCGGGTCCTCGGGAGGCACCTCTCGGGGCTCGGGATCCTCGGGCAACCCCTTCGGTAACGGCTCGCCGTTCGGGGGGATCTTCGGTGGCTCGGGCAACTCCGGCGGCAACTCCGGCAGCGGCAACTCCGGCAGTGGCAACTCCGGCAGTGGCAACTCGGGCTCGTCGAATTCCTCAGGGCCGAGTGACGCCGACGCCATCGCGTCGAAGGTCGACCCGGGTCTGGTCGACATCAACACGACGCTCGGCTACCAGCAGGAGCAGGCCGCGGGGACGGGCATCGTGCTCTCGTCCAATGGCGTGATCCTCACCAACAACCACGTGATCAACGGAGCCACGAGCATCAGCGTGACCGACGTCGGCAACCACAAGACCTACACGGCCAGCGTGGTCGGGTACGACCGGACCAAGGACATCGCGGTCCTGCAGCTGCACAACGCTTCGGGACTCCAGACGGCGACGCTGGCGACCTCGTCCAACGCCTCGGTCGGCCAGAACGTGGTCGGCGTCGGTAACGCGGGCGGCACCGGCGGGACGCCGAGTGCGGCCGGCGGAACGGTGACGGCGCTCAACCAGTCGATCACCGCCAGCGATGACGGTGACGGCACCTCGGAGCAGCTGAGCGGGCTCATCGAGACCAACGCCGACATCCAGCCCGGCGACTCCGGAGGTGCCCTCGTCGACACCTCGGGCGAGGTGCTCGGTATCGACACGGCTGCCTCGGCCGGGTTCTCGTTCCAGTCGAGCGACCAGTCCTCGGGTAACCAGGGCTATGCCATCCCCATCAACACCGCCCTGACCATCGCCCGGGCGATCGAGGCCGGGTCGGGCTCGTCCACGATCCACATCGGCCAGACGGCGTTCCTCGGCGTCGAGATCAACGCCGCGAGTGACAACTCCGGCAGCGACGCCCAAGGTGGCGACGGAGGCGGCATCGGTGGCTTCCTGGGAGGCAACTCCGGCAACACCGGGTCATCGGTCTCCGGGGCATCCATCGCCAGTGTCGTCACCAACGGTCCGGCACAGGAGGCCGGTCTGGCCCAGGGTGACGTCATCACCTCGCTCGGTGGTAAGACGATCGGCACCGCCAACGACCTCACCGGCGACATGGGCGTCTACCACCCCGGCGACAAGGTGACGATCGGTTGGACCGACGGGTCGGGCCAGACCCACACGGCCACGGTGCAGCTCTCGTCAGGTCCTCCGCAGTAGCGCTTCGCCCACCGGCACGGCAACTGCGAAGGCCCCTCCCGCCACCACCAGGCAGGGGGGGCCTTCGTCGTCTCCGTCGTCAGTCCGCCTCGGCCCCGCGGTCGTCACCCGGGACCCGGACGTCGTCGCCCGGGACCCGGAGGGGTAACTTGGCCTGTATGGCGCTCGAGGATGTGATTCGCGGGGGAAGGCCCACCGACACCGAGCTCACCGACACCGAGCTCACCGACACCGAGCTCACCGACACCGAGCTCACCGACACCGAGCTCACCGACACCGAGCTCACTGCCCTGGCGCTGGCCGCCGACCCGGATGCGCCGATCGCCGACGGGGCGGTGCCCATCGGCCTCCACCTGGCCCAGCTTGGAGCCGCTCTCCCGCTCTGGTACATGCCCCCGGTGGTGCGCCGGGGCGGTCGCCGCTGGAAGGCGCCCTTCGTGATCGCCGTTGTGTCGGCCTTCCTGCTGATCGATCTCATGGGTCTGTGCAACACCTATGGGCTCCTCACCTGGGCCTGAGGCGCTCCCGGCCCCCTGGGCCGGGCCCGCAGGCGGGTCGAGAGGGCGGTCCGAAGAACCAGTTGGTCAGGGCTTGCCCGCCGCCCTCCAGCTCTTGACCCGGGCGTCGCTTATCCGTCGAGCCGTCGGCATGTTCGCCCAGGCCCGGAAACGGGCCTTCTCCTCGGCGCTCAGCGTGGAGTAGAGCGACTCTTCGGCCGGTGGGCCACTCGGCCGCGGTGAGCGGGGACGGCCCCCACCCCCGCGGCTACTCCGACCCTTCTCGATATACGGCTTGAACGCCTGACGAAGCTCCGACGCGTTGGCTGTGCTCAGGTCGATCTCGTAGGTCTGGCCATCGAGGGCAAACTCGATCGTCTCGTCGGCATCGCCGCCATCCATGTCGTCGGTCAGTTTCACTATCACGGTCTTGGCCATGGACAAATGGTGGCAGAGCACTCGACGCCCCACAAAGGCCACCCGTGGCGAACGGGCGGCCGAAAGGTGCCATCACCCGGAATGGCGATCATCTCGAAGACAGACGGGTAAGGTGGAAGTGCCCCCGACGCGCCGGGTTTGACCCCTTTTCCCCCTCTGTCAAATCCAAGGCGCGTCGGGGCCTTTCCGCCCACCACTGCCGAGCAGGCTCCGCCTGTCGGGCAGGCCGGTCGCCAGAATGGTCCGATGCCACGTCGAAACAGTGCCCGCAAGGGCCAAGGGCAGCAGTCTCACGGCGATCACCGCGTCCCGGGCCTGGGATCGCACTGGCGCGCCGACGGCCGCCCGAAGGCCGCCTATTCGAGTCAGGCTGACGCGCTGACCGCGGCACTCGTGCGTCGGGAGGACTCAGGGGTGGAGTTGACCGTCTATCGCTGCGACGTCTGCTCGGCCTGGCACATGGGCAATCCGCGGCGCGGCCCGTCGTAACGAGGGGTTGGCATGAATCCGCCATCGCTCCGCCCGCGTTGGGAGCGCCAAGAGGCCCGGTGCCCCGAGTGCGGGTTCGATTGGGACGAGGCGAGCTACGAGGTATTGGTCGGCCAGTGCGTGACCAACATCGCCGTCTTCGGAGGCGTGCTCTCCCGGATCGACCCGGCGGAGGCGGTGGAACCAGGTCTGTGGTCCGCCAGCCGTTACGTGTGGCACACCGTCGACGTCCTCCGCTTCGGGACCGAGCGCCTGTGGACGATCAGTGCGGACCCCGCATTCGGTGTACCGGCATGGGACGAGAACATCGTCGCCGAGGTGCGCTCCTACGACCAGCTCTCGCCCATGGTCGGCCTCATCGCACTGCTCTCCGCGGCAGATGCGTGGCGCACGGCAGCGTTCGAAGCACCGGACGACGTGACGACACTGCACCCCGAGTCCGGCGCGATCCATGCCTTCGACGTCGTCCAACGAAATGCACACGAGGTCTGCCACCACCTGTGGGACGTCCGACGGGCGATGGACGACTGACTGCGAACACCGCGCCACACCTCGTACGCGAACACCGTGGCATCTTCCGGACGGTCGGGGCTGCCGAGTTCACGGCCGCCCAACCCTGCGAGGATGGAGCCATGGGATCGGACGGCGACGAAGGGCCTGCAGAGGCCGAGCCCGTCGAGCCTGAGGCCGAGGTGGAGGGCGCAGGGGACTTCGACCGCTGGCGGCGTGAGTCGGCCCTGGGCGCAGTGGGCACCGGGATCGCCCGTGGCCTCCACGCCGTGTTCGCGCCACGCGTCCACGAGGTGGCGATCGTCGCCGCCGTGCCGGGCGAACCCCCTGACGCAGACCAGCGTGTGCAGGTCATCCTCGATCCCGATGATCCGACGAAGTCCGTCGCCATCATGCCCAAGACGCCGGTCGACCCGCCTTCGGGGTAGTCCGGCAGGAGGACGCCGCACCGCTCGCCGACCCTCCGGCCTGGTCGAGCGGTCAGCGCGTGGCGACGCCCCGGAGCACGCACAGCACCTGGGCCGGCGCCGCGAACGTTGCGTGCATTGACTCTCCGGCATCCCGGACTTATCATCCGGGGTATCGGACAATGTGTCCGATACATCAGAGGAGTTGTCAAATTCATGAGCACCCTCGCGGGCGTGACCCCTGTCGACCTCTCGGATTCACGGTCCTACGTGGCCGGGGTCCCCCATGCCTGGCTGGCCCATCTGCGCCGCCACGACCCCGTCCACTGGCAGGACGAGCCCGGCGGCCCCGGGTTCTGGGCCGTCACCCGTTACGAGGACTGCGTGACCGTGAACCGGGACTACGAGCGCTTCAGCTCCGCCGCCCAGGGGACCATGCCCTTCGAGCTCGGCGCGGACGAGGTCGCCCAGCAGAGCCTGATGATGCTCAACATGGACCCGCCGCTGCACACCCGCTACCGGCGCCTCGTCAACAAGGGCTTCACCCCCCGCACGGTGCGGGACCTCGAGGAGAGCACCCGCCGGTCGACCGACGCCATCATCGACTCGGTGATCGAGAAGGGTGAGGCCGACTTCGTCACCCAGCTGTCCGCCGAGCTCCCGCTGCAGGTGATCGCCGAGCTGCTCGGCGTGCCCCAGGAGGACCGCCACCTCGTGTTCGACTGGTCCAACCGCATGGTGGGCAACGAGGACCCCGAATACCAGGCCGAGGCGGAGAGGGCCCTCAACGCCGCCATGGAGCTCTACGCCTACGCGGCCGAGCTCTTCGGCAAGAAGCGGATCGATCCCCACGCCGACCTCATGAGTGTGCTCACGGGCGTCGAGGTCGAGGGCGAGCGCCTCAGCGACCTGGAGCTCGAGCTCTTCTTCCTGCTGCTCACCGTCGCCGGCAATGAGACCACCCGCAACCTCATGTCGGGCGCCATGCACGCGTTCTTCCAGAATCCCGCGCAGTGGGAGCGCCTCCTCGCCGACCGCAGCCTCCTGCCGAGCGCCGTCGACGAGATGCTGCGGTTCGTGTCGCCCGTGATGAACTTCCGCCGCACGGCCATGTGCGACCTCGAGCTGAGCAATACCAAGCTGGCCGCCGGCGACAAAGTGGTCTTCTTCCACACGTCGGCCAACCGGGACGAGGATGTCTTCACGGCCCCCGACACCTTCGACATCGGGCGGGACCCCAACCCCCACATCGCCTTCGGCGGTGGCGGGCCCCACTTCTGCCTGGGCACCAACCTGGCCCGGATGGAGATCCGGGTGATGTTCGAACATCTGTTGGACCGGATGCCCGACATTCGCCAGGACGGTGACGTGCAGCGCCTACAGTCCCAGTTCATCAATGGCGTCAAACACCTCCCGGTGGCGTTCACCCCATCAGCCCGCATCGGCTCCTGAGCCGGCAGGCTGAGAGGGGGCACGGTGGCGCGCCGCGCGCCCGACGCGCTGAAAGACGTCATCCGTGATTTCCGGCGGGACCAGTTGGTCGACACGGCGCGCCGGCTCTTCGGCGAGCGTGGCTCCACCGACGTCTCCATGGACGAGATCGCCGCCGAGGCCGGGGTCGCCCGCTCGACGGTGTACGTCTACTTCGCCAACCGGGACGAGCTACTGCGGGCCTGCGTGCAGTCGATGTACGACCGCCTGCAGGACACCATCGCCGTCCTGGTGGACGACGGTGCCGCGCCCGTGGCGCGATTGCACCGGCTGATCCTCGGCGCGCTCGAGCGGGTCGACGAGAGCCCCGCCTTCTTCCGTCTCGCCATGGCCACCCAGTCCACCACCGCGGCCGGTTCGGAGGCTGTGGGCGGCGCGCTCATGATGATCGGGCTGGACATGATCCGGGTGCTCGAGGACATCGTCGTGGCGGGTATCGCCGCCGGGGACTTCCGGGCCGACCTCGATCCCGAGCGCGCCGTGGTGCTCGTCGGCCAGCAGATCTACGGGGCGCTGTCGGTCCGGGCGGGCGAGCCCGACCCGATCCCGGTCGGCCAGGCCGCCGACGAGATGAGTTCGTTCGCGTGCCGGGGATTGGGGGCGTGACGTGAAGTTCGACCTGTGGATGCCGACGGCCAGCCCGATGACAACTGCCGCGCTCCTCGACGCCGTGGCCGATGGGGCCGAGGCGCGCGGCGTCGGGACCATCTGGGTCGGCGAACACGTGGTGCTCTTCGAGCAGTACGAAAGCCACTACCCCTACGCCGAGGACGGCCGCATCCCCGCCCCGCCGGGGAGCGGCCTGCTCGAGCCCATGGTCACGCTGACGTACCTGGCGGCGCGCACGTCCACGGTCCGGCTCGGCACGGCGATGCTGCTCCTCCCCCAGCGCAATCCCGTCTACACCGCCAAGGAGGTCAGCACGCTCGACTGGCTCTCGGGCGGGAGAGTCGACCTCGGAATCGGCGTCGGCTGGCTCAAGGAGGAGTTCGACGTCCTCAACGTGCCCTGGGAACGCCGGGGGCGCCGGACCGACGAATACCTCGAGGTGCTGCGCACGCTCTGGCTCGACGACACCTCCTCCTACCACGGCGAGGTCTACGACCTCCCCCCGTGCGAGATGTACCCCAAGCCGGTGCAGCAGCCGCCCCCCGTCCACATCGGGGGCGAGACGCCGGCCGCACTGCGTCGGGCGGCGCGCCTGGGGCAGGGCTGGCACACCTTCAACCGCTCGCCCGACGAGTTGGCGGCAGGACTGGCCGCGCTCGACGTCGAGCTGGCCGAGGTCGGGCGCAGCCGCGCCGAGCTGCGCATCACGGTGTGCCCCTACTTCAACCAGCTGACGCCCGAATGGGTGGAGCGGTACGCCGAGGCGGGCGCCGACGCGGTGGCCGCGCTCTTCTTCGCCTTCACCCCCGACGACGTGGCCCGGGCCTTCGACGACCTCGAGGCCTGCCGCGAAGCGGCGGCCCGCGCCGGCTGAGCGGCGGCGCCGGCCACGGGCGGCACGAGGCGCGGGCGCCGGCCACGGGCGGCGCGAGGCGCGGGCGCCGGCCACGGGCGGCGCGAGGCGCGGGCGCCGGCCACGGGCGGCACGAGGCGCGGGCGCCGGCCACGGGCGGCGCGAGGCGCGCTGCATGCTCGGGGCGGACCACGCCCGCTCCCTCGCGCCGCCCGTAGGCTTGGCTCTCCGAACGTAGGCCCGGAACCGTGCCGGGAAGAATCGTCCACAGGAATGATCCGCCCGCTGAGGTTTCATCCCTGGGGATGAGCTGCGGCCGTCCCCGTCCAGGGAGGCTGGGGAGGTGTTCCTGCCAGGAGGCCCAGTTCAGGCCGCACTACGATGGTCGTCCCGCCTGGGAACGAAGGATCCAATGGCCCCCAGCTCACGTCACCTCTCCCCCGAGTGGCTCCGGCCCCGGACCAACCGCAGCGGCACACCGGCCGGGGGGCCCGAGAGCGACGGGGCGTGGCGCGTCTGGGAGTGGGTGCGGGCCATCGACCGGCGCTACGCCACCCTGGTCGACGTCATTCTCGCCGCCGGGCTCTTCGTCGTCTGCTCGGGGTGGGTGATCGAGCGCACGGCGACCCGGCCCGATCTCTGGTTCGTGGCGGCCCTCATCTTCCCGCTGGTCTTCCGGCGGCGGGCCCCCATGACGGTGTTCCTCGTCATTGCCGCCGTGGCTTTCGTCCAGTGGCTCGTCACCGGTCCGGCCTTGGCCGACAGCGCGCTCCTCGTCGCGCTCTACACGGTGGCGCTCGAGTCGGCGTGGTTCCTCGTCGCCGCGGCCACGGTCATCGTGGAGGTGGGCGTGGTGATGGCCACGGCGCGCTGGACGCCCACGGGCAACGACGTCAAGTCCTTCGTGTTCCTGACCGGACTGGTCTTCACGGCGCTGCTGGGCGGCGTGGTGGTGCGGGCCCTGCGCAGCCAACTCGACTGGCTGGCCGAGCGGGCCGAGCGGCTGGAGCGCGAGCGCGACCAGCAGGCGACCCTCGCCGCGGTCACCGAGCGGGCCCGCATCGCGCGCGAGATGCACGACGTGGTCTCACACAACATCCAGGTGATGGTGACCCTGGCCGACGCCGCCTCCATGGCACAGGCCGCTGACCCGGCACGTGCGGCGGAGGCGATCCAGGAGGTCTCGAGCACGGGGCGACAGGCACTCACCGACATGCGTCGGATACTCGGCGTGCTGCGTGAGGAGCCCTCACCGGCCGGGACGAACGGCTCGGCCGGTGAGGGCGGTCTCCCCCGTTCGCCCCCCAGCCGGGCCTGCGTGATCTCGATCCACTCGCCGAACGGGTCCGGGGCACCGGTCTCGACGTCTCGGTCCGCTACGTGGGCGCGCCGTTCGAGCTCTCCGGGGCCGCGGGCCTGACCGTCTACCGCATTGTGCAGGAGGCCCTGACCAACGCCCTGAAGCACGCCGACGCGCCCGCCGCGGTGGAGGTACGGCTGGACTTCGCCGACCCCGACGTGTCGGTGCACATCACCGACGACGGCCGCGCCGGTGTGGCCGTGCCGTCCTCTGTCGGGGGGAACGGGCACGGTCGAGCCGAGGTGTCCGGCGGCGGCCACGGGCTGGCGGGCATGGTGGAGCGGGCGACGGCGTTCGGCGGGACGCTCCGGGCCGGTCCGGGCCCCACGGGTGGCTGGGAGGTGGCGGCCACGCTGCGCGAATGCAAGGCTCCCGCCCCCGCATGACCATCCGGGTCGTGCTGGCGGACGATCAGGCGCTCTTGCGCAAGGGCTTCCGCATGATCCTCGAGGCCGAGGAGGGCATGGAGATCGTCGGCGAGGCGCCCGACGGCGCCGACGCGGTGCGGCTCGTGGAGCTCTACCAACCCGACGTCGTGCTCATGGACGTGCGCATGCCCGTCCTCGACGGGATCGAGGCCACCCGGGCCATCACCGCCTCGCCGGCCGGCGCGGAGACCCGCGTGCTCATCCTCACCACCTTCGATCTCGACGAGTACGCCTTCAGCGCGCTGCGGGCGGGGGCCAGTGGGTTCCTGCTCAAGGACGTCCCACCGGTGGAGCTCATCTCGGCCATCCGCACCGTGGCCCGGGGCGATGCCGTCGTGTCGCCCCGCATCACCCGCCGCCTGCTCGAGGAGTATGCCGAGACGCTGCCCGACCTCTCCGAGGGCGCCGCGGCGGGAGAGGTCGTCGAGGACCCGGGGTTGGCGAGCCTGACCGAGCGCGAGCGCGAGGTCCTGCTGGCCGTGGCCGACGGGCTGTCCAACGCGGAGATCGCCGAGCGGCTGTACGTCTCCGAGGCCACGGTCAAGTCACACGTCGGGCGTCTGCTGGCCAAGCTGGGGCTGCGCGACCGGGTGCAGGCGGTGGTCTTCGCGTTCCAATCGGGCCTCGTCCGACCCGGAACAGGGCGGGCGCACCCGTAGGCTCGTCCCGTGACGTCTGCCGACCTCCATCTGGGCACCTTCAGTGACACCGGGCCGTGGACCATCGCGCCGGAGGCGCCGGCCTGGCGCCGGGGCCTGGCCGGCGTACGGACCCGCCTCACCGCCTCGCTCCCCTCCCTGACCCGGTCCCGCTCCCTGCCGCCCGTTCGGCGCCTCGGGACGACGGTGCGGTACGCCGGCGGCGCCCTGGGGCTGTGGTACCTGCTGGAGCGGCGCCGCGGGGGCACGGCGTCGGTCGCCGGGATCTCGCGGCGGTTGCGCGTCGCGGCCGAGCGGCTCGGCCCGACCTACATCAAGCTGGGCCAGATCATCGCGTCAGGTGACGGCATCTTCCCGCCGGAGCTGGTGGCCGAGTTCAAGTGGTGCCGCGATCAGGTCACCCCCGAGACCTGGTCGGTCGTCGAGCAGGTCTTGACCGAGGAGCTCGGTGGTCCCCTCTCGACCGCGTTCGCCTCGGTCGAGCGCACCCCGCTCGCCGCCGCCTCCATCGCCCAGGTGCACGCGGCCACGCTGCGTGACGGAACCCCGGTCGTGATCAAGGTCCAGCGGCCGTCGGTGTCGGCCCGGGTGCGCCAGGACCTCGCCGTCATGGCGTGGCTGGCCCCCCACCTGGTGGGCCGGATCCCCGTCGCCGCTCTGGCCAACCCGCCGGCCCTGGTGGAACTCTTCGCCGAGACGATCGTCGAGGAGCTCGACTTCCGGCTCGAGGCCGAGAACATGCTCGATATCGCGGCGACCTTCGCCGCGCTGGACCAGCGCGCCTTCGTCGTGCCCCGGCCCCACCCGACGCTGGTGACGCGGCGCATGCTCGTGATGGAACGGCTCGACGGCTTCCACTTCGGTGACGTCGACGGCATGCAGGCGGCCGGCATCGACACCGAGGCGGTCGTGCGGGCCGGCATGATCGGCTTCCTGGAGGGCGCGCTCTTCTACGGCATCTTCCACGGGGACCTGCACGGCGGGAATCTCTTCGTGCTGCCGTCGGGGAAGACCGCGCTGTTGGACTTCGGCATCACGGGCCGGCTGACCGAGGCCAAGCGGCTGGCCCTGCTCACGCTCCTGGTCGGTGCTTCCAACGGGGACATCCCCACGCAGGTCGGCGCCCTGCGCGACCTCGGCGCCTTCCCTGCGGACCTCGATGTGCCGCACGTCATCGACGTGCTGGGGCTGGACCGGCCCCCGGTCGACCCGACGGCGCTGACCGCCGACGAGCTGGTCGCCGAGATGCAGCACTCCATCAAGACGCTGCTCGGGATCGGCGCGCGCCTGCCCAAGGAGCTGATGCTCTTCGTGAAGAACATGATGTTCCTCGACGGCGCCATCGCCACGCTGGCACCCGACCTCGACCTCTTCGCCGAGGTCGAGGCGATCGCGCTGCTGTTCGCGGCCAAGCACGGTGAGCGCATCATGGCCCAACTGGGCCTGGAGCAATCCGACGACTGGGCGCCTGACATGGCGGGGATCAAGGCGGGCTTCGGGCTCGACGAGTCGACCGAGGGCCTGACCCACCGCGAGCTCCAGGCCCGCCGGGCCCAGGTGCGCGAGAAGTTCGAGGGGCGCGGCCGGCCGAGGCGGCGGCGAGGCGCCTCGAAGGAGCCGAAGTAGACGAAGCAGCCGAAGTAGCCGCAGCAGCCCGTGGGCCTTCGGGCCTCTCCTGCGCGCCGGTTACTTCGGCCGGAAGTGCACGAAGACGCGGCCAAAATTGTGCGAGTCCTTCTCCACCCGGTGGTAGAGCACCTTGACGTCCTTGCGGTCGAGGAAGCGCAGGACCCGCTTCTTCAGCTGCCCGCTGCCCTTGCCGGGGATGATCTCGACGAGCTTGGCCTTCTTGGCCACCGCCTCGTCCATGACGCCCCGCAGCGCCCGGTCGATGTCGCCGCCCCGGTCGTAGATGTCGTGGAGATCGAGCGTCAGCTTCATGCGGAAGGGCCCGGCTCGTCGGCCCCGGCCCCGGCCCCGGCCCCGGCCCCGGCGACCAGCGCGAGCAGGCGGCGCCCCCGAGTCGCCGGAGAACGGCGAGAGGGCGGGTTCGGCCATGTCCGAACGATAGGGCCGCACGGGAGGCCCGGCGGGCCGATCCCGGCCCCCGCCACCGGTCGATGCGAAGCTGGTGGGGTGGGCACCATCCGGGCTCTCCAACGCGAGGACTGGGACGACTGGCGGGCCCTCTGGGGGGGCTACCTGGCCTTCTACCGGGCCGAGCTGCCTGACGCCACCTCCCGGGCGACCTTCGACCGCCTCTGCGCCGGTGACGACGGCCTGTTCGGCCTGCTCGCCGTCGACGACACCGGGCGGGGCATCGGGATGGCCAACTGCGTCGTGCACCCCTCGACCTGGTCCCGGCAGCCCAAGTGCTACCTGGAGGACCTCTTCGTGGCCCCGACGGCCCGGGGCCACGACGTCGGGCGAGCCCTGCTGGCGGCGATCAAGGAGGCCGGCGCGGCGCGGGGGGCCGGCCGGGTCTACTGGCACACCCAGCAGTACAACGGGCGAGCCCGCTCGCTCTACGACCAGGTGGGGCGACCCACGTCCTTCGTCGTCTACGAGATGTAGCCGGCGCCCGCGTCGGCGCCTGTGACAGCAGTTCCGTAGGGTGTGCTCCATGCCCGGCACGCGCCCTCTGATCCCGGCCCCGACGCGCGGCGGCCGGTAGGGTTCGAGCCGACCAAATGCCGCTTCGCCGTCGCACCGCGACCTCCAATTTCGGCGTGGGACGCCGCGAATCGCACGTGGCGGATGCCTTCTACGCCCGCTTCGAGGCACCGGAGCTCAGCGCCGACGAACACGTGCAGCCGCACGCGCCCGGCGTCTCCTGTGTGCAGGGCGACGCCCGGCGGATGGAGGCCGTGGCGGACGACTCGGTGGCCCTCGTGGTCACCTCGCCGCCGTACTTCGCCGGGAAGCAGTACGAGGAGGAGCTCGACCGCGAGGGAGTCCCAGGCTCCTACATCGAGTACCTGGCGCTGCTGCGCGACGTCTTCGCCGAGTGCAAGCGGGTGCTCGAACCGGGCGGCCGCATCGCCGTCAACGTGGCGAACCTCGGCCGCAAGCCCTATCGGAGCCTGGCCGCCGACGTCATGGCCATTCTGCAGGACGACCTGCACCTGTTGCCCCGCGGCGAGATCGTGTGGCAGAAGGGTGAGGGGGCCAGCGGCTCCTGCGCCTGGGGCTCCTTCCGCTCCCCCGCCAATCCGGTGCTGCGCGACGTGACCGAGCGCGTCATCGTGGCCAGTAAGGGGCGCTTCGGGCGGGCCCGCAGCCCCAAGGAACGCCGGCGCGAGGGCCTGCCCCACGAGAGCAGCATCGGGGCGGACGACTTCATGGCGCTGACGCTCGACGTCTGGGACATCCCGCCCGAGAGCGCGGTGCGTGTGCGGCACCCCGCACCCTTCCCCGTCGAGCTGCCGCAGCGGCTGATGGAGCTCTACACCTATCGAGGCGATCTCGTGGTCGATCCCTTCGCCGGGTCCGGCTCCACCCTCGTGGCGGCGCTGCACTGCGGCCGGGACGCCGTGGGCTACGACCTCGACCCCGCCTACGTCGAGCTGTCCCGGGCGCGTCTGGCGGCCGAGGCGCCGGTCGCCGGGAGCGCGGGCACGGCCGCCGCGGGCGGGCGCGGGCGCGGGCGACGCTGTGGCGTTCGACGGGACCTCCGCCGCCACGCTGGCGCGGGCCGCGCTCGAGTCCGCCGGCTTCGCCGACGTGCGGCCCAACCGCCGCCTGCGCGGGCTGGGACTGGCCGTCGACTTCACCGGCAACGACGCGGCGGGCCGGACGTGGTACTTCGACGTGGCCGGCCCGAACTCGGCCTACCGGGGCGGCATGGCCCGCTCCGAGACGGTGTGGCGGGCACTCGGCCGGGCCCATGTGATGGCCGCCGGCGCGAAGGCGCCCTTCGTGGTGCTCACGACGCAGCTGCCCCGGGCCGGCACCGAATCGGACCGCGCCCTGCGTGCTCCGGGACCGGGCGGGATCTTCGACGCCATCGACCTCCTCTCGGCCGACGCCCGGGCGCGGCTGGCGACGTACGCCGGCGGCCGGGCGGGCTCACCCCGGGCGGGGTTCTGGTCGGCCGCGGACGTGACCCCTGGCGGGGTCTGACGAGTGCGGGGTCTGACCATTGGCGGCGTCTGACCATGAGCGGGTCTGACGATGGGCGGGGTCTGACGACGGGCGGGGGCTGATGGGCTCCGTCGTCGCCTGCGCGGTCGTGCGCGAGGACCCGCCGCGCGTGTTCGTCGCCGAGGACCTCGACACGCTGAACTGGGTGCTGGCCTGCCAGCTGGTGGCCAAGACACCCGGAAGCGAACTGCCGCCCGGCGAGCGCGCCGCGCTGCGCCAGGCCCTGCGCGAGGAGCGCTGGGGCGACGCCGTGTTCGCCTTCATCGCCCGCACGGGGACCGCCGTCGACGTCTACGAGAGCATCGACCTGCACCTGACTGCCGACGCGCCGGTGGGACCACTGGAGCTCCAGCTCACCCCCCTGTTCAGCGAGTAGACGCCGGCTCGCCCCGAACCCAGGGGCGGCGCCTTCACGCCGCGACCTTCATGGACCGCGCATGAAGACGATGAACGGCGACCGGTGGGGCGCCCCCCGACCTGTCGTCGAGCGCAACGTACGTGGCCTCGCTCACGCGTCGGTACGGCCTTCTGGAACGTGTTCGTCCGTTCGCAACAGCGGGTTCTCCGGGTGGGAGGATGCCCCCCATGCCGAGCGACCGCACCACGGTGACCGAGCTCAGCACCGGTCTCGGCATGCTGGGGCTTGCGGGCGTCGACGAGGCCCTGCGGCAGCGCACGGCGGTGATGCACAGCCTGTCCCCCGAGATGTGGGAGCGCCTGGACGGCCTGCGCTCCGGTGGCGCCTACGACGCCGAGTTCCACTCCGCCTGGGCGAACGGGCAGGCCTTCCTGAGGGCCGTCGACGGCCTCCGGGGCAGGCCGCCCCGGGTGATCGAGTGGAAGGGCACCGGCCGCGCCCCGGGCGACGAGGTGGCCCCCATCGACCTCCGCATCGACCACGTCTATCTCGTGAGCTGCAAGTACCTCTCGAAGATCCTCTTCAACGTCTCCCCGACCAGCGTGTTCGACTCCCTCCTCTTCGGGGGGCCGGGCCGGGGTGGCCGCGCCGCGAGGGAGGTGCTCCCGGGCGGCGGCGACTGGTACGTCGAGGTGGCGCCGGCCGAGTACCAGGCCTTGTACGAGGCCGTCCGCGAATCAGCGCGGGGTGGCGCGGCGGCCGAGGCACCAGCGCCGGGATCGGTGGCCCACCCCGAGCGCGCCGGGCGGCCGGCCGCCGCCCCGGTGCTCCCGGGACTCGGAGCGGTCCCGGTCACCGAGGCAGTCGCGTCCGCTGCATCACGAGGCGCGGCGCAGCAGGCGCTGTTGCGCGACCTGCCGCCCCGGGCGGTGGATCTCACGGTGCCCCAGCGCGACGCGCTGGGGCGGTGGCTCCGCACCGGCTGGCCGGCGGGCGCCAAGGATCTCTACGCGGCGCTGTCGAGTGCGGTCGCCCGTGCCTCCGCACGTCGGTGGGAAGCGGCGATGGAGGCCGGAGCGGCAGGCGGTGAGGCCATGCTCTGGCGCCTCCTGCGCATCGGGAGCGCGCCGTACTTCGTGCTGGGTTCCTCGACCGCCCGCTCCCTGCGCCTGCGCATCGCCACCTCCTGGGACTGGCGCCAGCAGTTCCAGCTCGTCGCGCTCGCCATGGAAGCCCAGCCCGGGGGCCAGCCCCGGGTGGGATGGGAAGCCACGGTGCGCGACCGGGTCTCCCATGCGATGCACTCCGTGGTCGGGCACATCGAGGTCCGCTGGAGCCACGGCCGCTTCGGGGGGCTCCCCGAGGCCAAGGGTTACCTCGACACGGCCCACCATCTCGTTCCCGGCTATTTCACGCTCCGATGAGCGCCTTCGACCTCACGGCCTTCACCCCCCCGTTGCGGGTCCCCGAACTCTCCTCCCCACCGGTCGTGCTTCGGCCCTACGCGGTCTTCGATCTCGCGATGGTGCGCGAGGCCGCGGCCGACCCGTTCATCCCCTCCATCTCGTCGGTGCCGCGGGCGTTCACGGACGAGTCCGGCCGGGCTTTCATTGAGCGCCAACACGCGCGCAGCAATGAAGGCGACGGGTACTCCTTCGTGATCGCGCCGGCGAAGGACCCCGAGTCCGGCGTCGGGTCCATCGGGCTGTGGCTGCAGGAGATAGCGGGCGGGCGCGCCTCTATCGGCTACTGGATCGTCGCCGGAGCGCGCGGGCAGGGCCTCGCCGGCTGCGCCCTGCGGGCCGTGGTGTCGTTCGCGTTCGGCGCCCTCGCCATCCCGCGGCTGCATCTCTTCGTCGAGCCCTGGAACGTGGCATCGGCCCGGACGGCCGAGGCCGCGGGCTTCCGGCGCGAGGCGACGCTGCGGGGCTGGGAGCGCATCGACGGTCAGCAACACGACGTCGACTGCTTCGCCCTTCTGCATGCGGAGTGGGTTCCGCAGGGCTGAGCGGACTCGATCGAGACGTTCTGCGAGACTGCCCAGGTGTTCGGGCACGATCACCGGGACGAGAAGATCGAGAAGCGCATCGACCACCTGATGGCGGGCGTGTTCGTGGTGAACGACGACGAGCGCATCGAGGGTCTGGCCGCGCATGTTGCGCCCGAGTTCGTCTACGTCAGCCCGGAGGCGGTCTTCGAGGGGCCGCAAGGCCTCAGCGACGCGTTCGCCCGCTATCGCAAGGAAGGCCGGTGGACCAGCCTGCAGCGGACCAGCCCGGTGGACATCCATCACGGGTACTTCCGCTACTGCTGGGAGCGGATCGAGCGAGGCACCGTCGCCATGGAGGGCTGGAGCTTCGGTTGGCTGGACGAGAGGGGGGCCATCTGCCGGGTCGTGACCTTCGAGGGATTGGTGCCGGGCCAGCCCGACGGCCGATCATGAGGGCTCACCACGCGGGGAGGAAACGCTGATGCTGGTGCTCGTCGAGGTCGAAGACCGGGTGGCCACGGTCACCCTCAACCGCCCGGAATCCCGCAACGCCATTTCGGCCGAGCTGCACTCGCAGCTCGACGACGTCGTCACGAGCCTCGACGCCCGTGACGACGTGGGGTGCATGGTGCTCACCGGCGCCGACCCGGCGTTCTGCGCGGGCATGGACCTCAAGTCCCTCGCCGTGGAACTCCGCGAGGTGCAGAAGGAGCGGCTGCGGGGACCGGCGCAGCGCTCCGGCATGGTGCCGCCCCACGACACCCCGATCGTCGGCGCCATCAACGGCGCGACGGTGACGGGAGGTCTGGAGCTGGCCATGTGCTGCGACTTCCTGATCGCCTCCGATCGAGCTCGTTTCGCTGACACGCACGCCCGGGTCGGTGTCATGCCGGGCGGCGGCATGACCATCCGGCTGCCCCAACTCGTGGGCATCGACCGCGCCCGCCGCATGAGCCTGACCGGCGACTACATCGACGCCGAGACGGCGCGCGACTGGGGGCTGGTGGTCGAGGTCGTCCCCCATGCGTCACTGCTGGCGCGGGCTCGTGAGCTGGCGGCCACGATCGCGGCCATACCCGCCGACTACGTGCGCGAGCTCAGGCGCGGGTATGACGAGATCGGGACCATGACGGGGCCCGAGGCGTTCCGGGCCGAGGCCGCGTGGTCGCGCTCGTGGATGTCGGAGCGTTTCGACCAGTCGCGGCTGTCGGCCGAGCGCGAGAACATCGTCGCCCGGGGTCGGGAGCAGAACACGGGGCTCGACGGCGCGCCGGCGTGAGGGTCTACGCGGGCATGGATCCGCGCCTGAGCCTGGCCGAGTCCGTCGCCCATGCACAGCGGGTGGAACGGCTGGGCTACGACGGGCTGCACGTGGCAGAGACGGTGCACGACTCATTGGCGGTGGCGCTCCTGGTCGCCGAGCACACCGAGCGCATCGTCGTCCGCACGAGCGTGACCCTCGCCTTCACCCGGAGCCCGACGCTCCTCGCCTACGCAGCATGGGACCTCGCGAAGCTGAGTGGCGGGCGCTTCGAGCTCGGCCTCGGGACGCAGGTCCGCCAGAACATCGAGGACCGGTACGCCGTGCCGTTCGGCCAGAACCCCATCGGTCGCCTGAGGGACTACGTCGGCGCAGTGCGGGCCGCCTTCACGTCCTTCACCTCGGGTTCGGCGCCCGCCTACGCCAGCCCGCACTACCGGGTCACCCGCATGCAGCCCTACTTCAACCCGGGCCCCGATGCGGTGACGGTGGCGCCGCCGATCTACCTCGGCGGCGTGCAGCGCCGAGCCTGCGAGCTGGCGGGCGCCGTAGCGGACGGCTTCGTCAGTCATCCGACCAACTCGAACCCGCGCTACCTGCGCGAGACCTGCCTCCCGGCTCTGGCCGAGGGGGCACGCGCCGCGGGGCGGGATCTGCAGGCCGTCGGGTTCGAGACCGTCATCGGCACGTCCGTGATCACCGGGGCCTCGCTCGACGCCGTGGTGGCCGAGCGGGAGCGCCAACGCCGCCTCCTCGCCTTCTTGTACTCGACCCCCGCCTACGCCCCGACGTTGGACCTCTACGGCTGGACCGACGTCGGTCCCCGCCTGCCGCGAGCTGATCCACCACGATCGCTGGGACGACCTGGCCGGCGTGCTCTCCGACGAGGTGCTCGACACCCTCGTCCCCAGCGGCACCTTCGACGAGCTTCCGGAACTGCTGCGCGGCCGCTTCGCCGGGCTGGGGCAGGGCATCGTGGTGTCGCCACCTCCCGACGGGGCCGACGACGACGCCTTCCGCCCCGTGGTGCAGGCGCTGCAGGCGGCCTGAACCTGAGCCGGCCGGCGCCTCAGCGGGGCATGGGGAAGATGAGCTCCTCGGCCGCCATGGCCTCGACGGCGGTGCGGCGCCCCTCGTCGTCCATCGGCGCGTACCGCTCGGCCGACCCGAGCACGCGAGGGAGGAGCCCGATGTCCCCGGGCGTGCAGAAGGCGTGCACGCCGGGCGTGGAGAGGGCGAAATGGATGCCGCGATCGAGCTCGTCGTCGCTGCCCTGCGGCTCGTACCACGAGTCGGCCCAGCGGGCCGACGTGGCGGCACTCCCGACGACGGCCTCGGCCAGTGGTCGCCGGTCGGCCCATGGCCGGCGCGCCACCGCCTTGATGACCATCACCCCCACGTCGCGCTCGGCGCACAGGGCGAGGAGCTCCTCGGCCGGCTCGCGGTACTCGGGTCGGGACCACAGAGCCGGGTAGACCGGGAACATCACGGTGTCGAGGTCGAAGCGTCGCAGCGCCTCGAGATGCGCGCGCGGGACCTCGATGTCGTGCCCGGTGATCCCGGCGAAGCGGGCGTGACCGGCGTCGCGGAGCGACAGGATCCGTTCCAGCGCGGGCGAACGCCGGTCGAGCTCTTCGAGCGAGGTCACCGCGTGGGCCTGGTACAGGTCCAAGACGTCCGCGTTGAGCAGTCGGCGGGTCGTGTCGAACTGGTCGGTGACACCGTCGGGATTGGCCCGCAACGTCTTGCCCGCGATGAACAGCTCGTCCCGATGGGCCGCCAGGTGCGGACCCACCACCGACTCGGCCGCCCCGTACTGCGGCGCGATGTCGAGGTGGTTGACGCCGTGGTCGAGCGCCAGCTGCAGCCAGTCCCCTGCTTCCTCGACCGTGGCGGCCCAGCAGGCCGCGCCACCGAGCACGGCCACGCTGCTCTCGTGACCGGTCCGTCCGAGCCGGCGGCGCTCCACGGTCGCGGTCGCGCTAGCTCTTGAGCTGGAGCACGTTGAAGACGGCGCCGACGTCGTCGGCGAGCACGGCGAAGCGCCCAGGTTCGATATCGGTCGGCCCCATGAACAGGCTCGCCCCGAGCTCCTGGGCCTTGGCCACGGTTGCGTCGGTGTCGGCCACGGCGAAGTAGACGCCCCAATTGGGCGGCATCTCCGCCGGCATCTCGGGGGTCTTGGCCATCATCCCCCCGACCGACTTCCCCGTGAGCTTCCACTCCGTGTAGGCCGGCGGGCCGCCGGGAGGGCCCTGGTCCTCGGCGCCCCATCCGAACACGGCGCCATAGAAGGCCTTCGAAGCGTCGAGGTCCGTCGTGATCAGCTCGCTCCAGCAGTACGTGCCGGGCTCGTTGGCCACCTGGGCCCCGGTGTGCTGGTTGGGCTGCCAGAGGCCGATGACGGCGCCGAGGGGGTCGGCGAAGATCGCCATGCGCCCCGCCTCCATCACGTCCATAGGGGGAGCGAGGACGGTGCCGCCGTTGGCGGACACCTTGGCCACGGTGGCGTCGGCGCTGTCGACGTTGACGTACGTCAGCCAGACCGGCGGCATGTCAGGGTTCATCTGCGGACCGAGCCCCGCCACGGTCTTCCCGCCCAGGTCGCACACCGAATAGCCACCGGCTTCGGGCGGCCCCTCAGGGCAATTCCACCGAAGAGCCCGCCGTAGAACTCCTTCGACTTCGCCAGGTCGGTGCTGCCCAGGTCCACCCAAGATGGGATTCCGTCTTCGTAGCGCTCGAACTCCACAGTGCCTTCTCCTCATGAGCGTGCCCCGACGGGTTCGACGGTACCCGATCGATGTCCCCCGCGCACCGGCCGCGGGGTGAGAAGATCACTGGAATGTCACGGAGCGCGGGGGACGCATGAGCCCCAACCCCATCGGCACAAGGGTGGAGCAGCTGGCCCAGGCGCTGGCCGAGCGCATCGTGCCGTTGATCATCGATGCGGTCGACCTGAACGCGATCCTCGACAAGGTCGACGTGGAGAAGATCATCGAACGCGTGGACATCGAAAAGGTCATCGATCAGGTCGACATGCAGAAGGTCATCGACAGGATCGACCTGCAGAAGGTCATTGAACGTGTCGACCTGAACGCAGTCATTCAGGACATCGACATCGAAGCACTGGTGGAACACACCGAGCTGGGCGCCATCATCGCCCGGTCCACCACCGGGGTCCTGACCGAGGTCCTCGACGTCATCCGGGCCCAGGGGGTCGGATTGGACGATTTCGTCCTCCGCTGGGGCAACAGGATCGTCGGGCGTGGCAGGCGCACCGCCGACTGGCCTGAAGGGCCGCCGCTCCTGGTGGGGACGAAGTGACGGGGGAATGACGACCGTGCCCGTGCCTCCGCCCGAAAGGACCGTCGGCCGCCAGGGCCACTACGCAGGGGCCGTCAGCCGCCTCGTCGCCTTCGCCGTCGACGTCGGCGTCGCGTGGGGCGCGTACACGCTCGGCACCGCCCTGCTCGGCGCCGCGATCAAGCTGGTCACCGGGCACTCGTACACGGTCAGCAACCACCAGACCCTGTCGGCCGTCTTGGTGACGCTTTGGGTGTTCTTCTACTTCACCTACCAATGGGCGGTCAGCGGCAAGACGCTCGGCATGGCCGGGCTCGGCCTGCAGGTGGTGACGACTCAGGGCGGCCCCATCAGCGGGCGCCAGGCTTTCCTGCGGACCGTCGGGCTCGCCTTCACGCTCTTCATCACTCTTGGCATCGGATTCCTCGGCATCGTGTACCAACGCGAACGGCGCGGCCTCGACGACTATTTCGCTGGGACCGCCGTCGTCTACGACTGGGACGCCCGGGCCGCCCGCCTGCGCTGGATCGCCCGCACGGAGGGCCCCCACGCCGCCGCGGCGCCCCCCAAGGAACGGGCCGCCTGACGAGGAGCAGCTCCGGTCGGGTGTGACCCGCGCCCTACGCTGCCGTGATGTCCTTCACCGAAGTCACCCGGCCCCATCCCCAGGTCGCAGTCGTCACACTGAACCGCCCCGAGCGCATGAATGCCATGGCCTTCGACGTCATGATCCCCTTTCGCGACGCGCTGCGCGCGATCGGCAACGACAACGCCGTGCGGGTGGTCGTCATCACGGGGGCCGGTCGCGGCTTCTGCTCGGGAGCGGACCACGAGAACCCCGGGACCATGCCCAACATGGACGGCCTCACGCTCCCGACCATCGCATTGCGCTCCATGGAGATGTTGGACGACGTGATCTCGACCATCCGCCGGCTGCATCAGCCCGTCATCGCCGCCGTCAACGGGGCCGCCATCGGCGGTGGCTTCTGCCTTGCCCTGGCGGCGGACATCCGGATCGCCTCGGACGAGGCGTATTTCCGGGCCGCGGGTATCAACAACGGCCTCACGGCGGCCGAGCTCGGGCTGAGCTTCCTCCTGCCGCGGTCCGTGGGGCACTCCAGGGCGGCCGAGATCATGCTCACAGGCCGCGACGTCGATGCGGGCGAAGCCGACCGCATCGGGTTGGTCTCGCAAGTCGTGGCGCCGGCCCGGCTCCTGCCGGCCTGCTTCGAGCTGGCCGACCGCATCAACGGCTGGGGGCGGCCCGGCGTGGAGTTGACCAAGCGCCAGCTCTGGAACAGCCTGGACGCCAGCAGCCTCCAGAGCCACATGGACGCGGAGGGCACCTCCCAGCTCTTCGTCCGCATCACGACGCGCAACTTCGAGGAGTCCGTGGCAGCCCGCAAGGAGGGGCGCACGCCCGACTTCAAGGACTGACAGCTCGGTGGTCAGGGGGAATTCGTGAGCGAGTTCGCTGCCATCTGGAGATAATCGCGGAACTCGAGTGCGTCGGCTGCCGAGATGCGAGACGCCGACTCGAGCTCGAGCAGCGCGCCAAGCATGTGGCGGAGCCAGGCTTCGCGTTCCGCCGGGCCGATGACGAAGGGGACGTGGCGCATGCGCAGCCGAGGATGCCCGCGCTCCTCGCTGTAGGTGCCCGGGCCCCCCCAGTACTGCATCAGGAAGAGTGCAAGATGGCGCGACGACTCACGCAGGTCGTCGGGGTAGAGCGGGCGCAGGAGGGGATCGCCCGCCACGCCGAGATAGAAGCGATCGACCAGGTCGACGAAGAACGCCTCCCCGCCGACCCGCTCGTACAATGCGTCCACGGGCTCGACAGTAGAGGCTTTAGACTGCTCCCCGATTCGCGGCCGTAGTTCAATGGTAGAACCTCAGCCTTCCAAGCTGATGATGCCAGTTCGATCCTGGTCGGCCGCTCTCTTTGAAGTCCCTGGTGACGGTGTCGCTTCGGTCGTTGTATGTAACTCTGCGGGTCGAACGCAGCGTTACAGACCACAAACAGACCACGACTGCTCCGTCCTCAGCCGTTGCGACCTGACTCGGCTGAGCGCCGCCGTGGTCCGCGGCCTCGCGTGTCCCCGTCGGACTTTCGCAATGCTTCTTCGATCATCGCCGAGAGCCGCTCGGCGATCAGCACGTCTTGCTCGTCCGATGCGTGCTGGTAGATGAGTGCCGCCCGAGCGCTGGCGTGGCGCCCGCACGCACGCATCCACTGCGACCACCGCGTTCTCCGGGGAGGACGGAAGCAAGGTGCGCACGGCAGGATCATCCGCTTCCGGGAGCGGCCGATCATCGAGCGTTGAAGCAGATTGAGCCATGGCGAACATAAATGCCCAATCGTCAGCCTGTCCCGGCCTCAGTGACACGCATCGATCGTATTCAGGTCTTCCCTCGCCCAGGAGTTCCAAGTTCCGCATGCCCCCGGGTCCCCATGGTGCCACCCTGCAGGCACCATGGGGAAACCTCTGGGAGGAGACACAGAACGCCGCCGCTCATCGCTGGATTCGATCCGCTAAGCGTCGTAGTGTCACCAGCACACTGAGTCGTCGGGGGTGGGTGCCATGATTGGACGTCTTCTGCGGGTCAGCGGCACGGTTGTGATTATCGCCGTCGCACTCGTCACGCCCGTCTTGGTCACCACGACTGCGACGCCGGCCGCCGCCGACACCGTCGTCGACGGCTGCACCATCGTCTCGAACCCCACCTCGACCAACTACACGAACTGCCCGGGGGCCGATCTGGCCGGGGCCGACCTGCACGGTTTCGACCTGAGCTTTGCGAACTTTGCTGGCGCGGACCTCGCTGGTGCACTTCTCGCGGCGTGCCCCCCCGGTGTCGACTCCTTCTGCAACTTCGCGCTCCTCTCTGACGCCAATCTGAGCCAAGTCAACCTCTCCGGCGCCGTCCTCGCAGCCGCCACCCTCGCCGAGCTGAGACCAGGAGCCACTGCCGCCAGGTTCGACGACGCAAACCTCACCGACGCCAACCTCACCGACACCGTTCTCTCAGCATTCGTCTCCGTCGACGGCTTAGAAGACGGAATCGTCGCTGACTTCACCGGTGCGACCTTGACCGGCGCTAAATTCACCAACACCGTCCTCGTTCCCTCGAACCAGAGTGTCACGGCGACGAGCCAGTCGGGCGCGGTGGCGACGTGGTCGACGCCTGCGGCGATGCCGGGCGCGACGCCCGGCAGCTGCACGCCCGCGTCGGGATCGACCTTCCCGCTGTTCTCGAGCGCCGTCACTTGCCAGGTCCTCGATGCCAACAACGACGTAGCCACCGGGACGTTCCAGGTGAACGTGGCGCCGACGACCCAGTTCTTCACCCGGGTTCTCGTTCCTTCCGACGGAACGGTCCTCGCGGGTGCGCCCTACCTCGATGCGTTGGCGGCAGATGCCCCGGGGGTCACGAACGTTGTCTTCGAGTTGAGCGGGGGACCCTCGAATCTCTCGGACCAGGTGATCGCTACGGCAACCCCCACCTACTACGGCTGGCTGGCCAAATGGAACACCGCCAGCGTGCCTAACGGCACGTACACCCTCCAGAGTGTGGCCACCGACGCGGATGACAACAGCGATACCAGTACTCCGATCACCGTCACGGTGAACAACCAACCACCGGTGACCGCGGTGCTCATCCCCTCGAATGGGGCCACCGTCTCGGGGGCCACGGCACTCCTCGACGCGTCGGCCTCAAGCGCCGTTGGCATCGCCTCGATCACCTTCGAAGTCAGCGGGGGGACGCTCAGCGACCAGGTGATCGGCACCGCCACCCCCACCATTTACGGCTACCTCGCCCAGTGGAATACGACGGCAGTGCCCAACGGCACCTATTCCCTCCAGAGCGTGGCCACCGACACCGTTGCTGAGACCACAACAAGTTCGCCGATCACCGTCACGGTGGACAACCCGGCGCCCACGACCACCGTGCTCATTCCGTCGAATGGGGCCACCCAGTCGGGGACGGCCGCCCTCTTGGACGCCAGCGCTTCGGCCAACGTGACCAGCGTCAAGTACGAGCTCACCGGCGGGACGCTGACCGACCAGGTCGTCGCCACCGCCACGGCCACCTACTACGGCTGGCTCGGTCAGTGGAACACGACGACCGTGCCCAACGGCACCTACACACTCCAAAGTGTCGCTGCCTATTCCGGTGGCGTGACCGGGACGAGTCCGGGCGTCACCGTGACCGTCGCCAATCCGGGCCTTGCCGACCTTGCCAACTCGTCGTTCACCTTTACGCCGTCGGTCGGTGGAAGCGGCTGTGGCATCGTGCATTTGACGTTCGACGCGATATACCCAGGCAGCGCGGCCGTGGGTAACGTGACCCTCCACATCGCCGGCTGCGTTACAGATCCCTACCACTACGCCGGATCCTTCACCATTACGACCGGCGTTGGCACGCTGAGCGGCAGTGCCACGGGCTCGATCACCTACATTGGAGATACGCTCGACGCGAACTATCAGATAACTCTCTCCGTGGCGACGGCGACCGGCTCCTTCACGGGAACGACGGGGAATCTGCTGTTCTCCGCGCCGTATCAGACCCCACAGGTTGCCTCTCTCACCGTTGAATAGTCCATCTGGCCGTGCAATGATTCCCGGCCGCCACCCTCCCGATGACCCGAGCTGGTGGACGCCGAGCGAGGCCGGCGGCGGACGCTGTGTCCAGCACGGCAGAGGACTCTCGTCAACGCATTTGTCAACGCAACTCGACCCACCGGCTACGACTCAGACGCACTAGACCAAGTGGCTCCGTCGCCAGGAACCGTACCTGACCACGCACAACTCATCGAGACCCAACAACTCATCGAGACCCAACCAACTCATCGAGACCCAACCAACTCATCGAGACCCAACAACTCATCATCATCTTGGAGCGTGACCTCGGGCCACAATGAGAATCAGAGGTGCCCCAGTTCGCCAGCCTTGGGTGCCATCCTCCGGCACTTTCGGGCTACGACCACAGACAGATTCCAATGCTTCGGAATAGTGAATCAAAGACTGGTTCCGAAAAGGCGCGTACGAGGCTCAATCACCGGTTCGGGGAGCGGCATATGTAGCCGAAACCACGCACCGTCTCAATCAGGGAGTGGTAGCCCTTCTGGCCCAGCTTGCTCCGGAGGCACATCACGGTATACGCCACGTCTTGAGGCTGGAATCTGCACCGAACAGCTCCATGAGCCTGTCAGGGGAAAATACCTCGCCTTGGTGGAGGACCATCGTGGTGAGCAGGCGGTACTCGGGCGGTTTCAAGTTGACGGGCTCCCCGTGAATCGTCACCAGATGCTGAACGAAGTCAATCTGGAGCGTGCCGTCGTCGAAGGAGGTCAACGGCTGCTCGGTAGCCATTCTTTGAGTCTCCCACTGTGATCGCATGGGTGTGCCCGTTTTGCCAGTTACGCGAGGGACTCCCTACCGCCATCACAAGGGCAAAGAATGCGTAGAACCACAGATCGTCGTTGTGCCACCACCCCACCTCGCCGAGGAGGTCGGGGTAAACGCCGCCTCGGATCATGGCCGCCGCACTCAGCGCGTAGTGACTCCGGTGGTGCTCCACCTTGCCCTTGAATACTCGCTCGGGCAGATAGTTCTCACGGATCCGTTCGTAGTCGATCGGATGAAATGGGGTGGCGCCCGGCTCCTCGATGGCATCCGCCGCCAGCTCGAGAAGTTCTTCTGCAGGGAACGTATTGTTCTTGGGGTGCACGTTGGCGAGCCGCTCGATGGTTGTGTCGAGCTCTCGACCCGAGCTGAGATCGGCCAGTACCGAACGGACCACCTCGGCTCGATCGTCTTGCATAGGACGCCGCTGCCTAGCCACGCTGCCCAACGGTAGACCGATGGGCGTCCTTCCTCTGGACGGCCTCGACGAATTACCCCGAGCCCGGCGTTCGGGGCAGTTTGGAACTAGTGCTCATCGGCTTTGACGAGTCCCACCACATTCCCTTGCGGATCGCGAATCCAGGCGACCGTCACCTCGGCACCCGGCACGGTCGTAATGGGCATGGCGATCGTTGCCCCAGCGTCAACAGCACGATCGAGGTACACCTGCGGATCATCGACCTCGACATAGACAACTATGGCGGAGCCAGGCTCGGCATCCGCAGTTCCGACTGCGCCGCCGATCCCTTGGTCGGCCTTTAGGAATCCGTAGTGCGGCCAGCCCGGCAGGCTGTTGTCCTCGATGGGCCACCCGAAGAGCCCGCGGTAGAACTCGATGAGGTTGGCGCCGTCGGCGCCGAGGATCTCGAAATGCACGACGGGATTGTTCATGATTCGGAGGCTACGTCCTCATTGCCAGCTCCGCATCCAAATCGGCCCGTCTGGTTTGAGCGAACGAAGGGCTTACCGTCGTACCGACGGTCTTCGAGGTGCCTCGGCTCTGCGGCCTGGCAGCGCCCGGGGCCGGCGTACTGGGCTAGGCCGGACTGTGCCCTCGTGCGGCGTCAGGTGATGCGGTACACCCGGTACTCCACACTGCCGCCTTCTTTGAGTCGGCCCTCTGAAACGAAGAGGTTGGTGGTCAACCACTTATAGCGTTCGTCACCGGTCTCGAAGCGGGGCGAGGTCCTAAAGTACTGGTCGCCCCAGTCGGTGCCAGCGCCGCTGGCGATAGCGGTCATCACCTTGTCGTTGAGCTCGAGTAGGCCCGTGTAGTGCGTGTAGATGGAGGCCCCGTCCTCGGTGCCGATCTGGCCCCGGACATCAACTTGTCCCCATCCATCGGTGCCGATCACGATCCAGTCTCCGCCACCGGACAACAGTTGTCCGTTCAGCCGGTGCCCGGTCACTTGTCCCTCGACCACTTCGAGGAACATCCGGCTTCCGAAGGACACGGGCGGTTTCAGCGTTCCGTAGTAGTCAAACTCGTGAATAAGCTCCATGTCCATCGCCTCCCCAGCTACACGGACTGTATCCGTCCGGGCGGACAGGGGCAGTTTCCTCGTCATATCTCGGGTGGTGAGGCCGTCCTATCCTTCCCAGCATCGAGGAGGATCAACATGACTTCAGACCAACCGTCGAAGCCAGCTCCGCAACGTGCCGTAACGGCCCTTCCACCGCCTCCTCCTGGATCAAATGGCGCGGTGAGGAAAGCGGTAAGGCAGGCGATGTTGAAGCAGGCAGAGGCGGAACGGCGCGACTTTCCAAAGCTACTAGGGAAACACTTGTACCTGAGGAAGACAGGTCAAGGCTCTTGGGAATACGTAAATGACAGCACTGGCGCGGTGGAGGTCAGATGTGCAAGCAGCGTCTTCGCTCGTTTCCAAAGTCCGTTACTTATCAGGGTCGAAACTATGAATGGCAGCGGGTTGGCAGGAGGACGCTCATCAAGGGTCCCCGGGTGATGGATCTTGTGAACGTTGCGACGAAATCCCCCGTACTTCGGAGGAGTGGAGTTCACTTTAATCATCGAGCCGGCACCAGGATCACTCTCGGTGGGACCGAGTTCAGATTCCCCGTAAGAGTTCGTCAATCGACCGCCGTCATGTCGGCCACGGATTGCTCAGGGAACCATGTGGTTAAGTACCGATTGACCACACGCGAGGGTGGCACCAGGATGCCGGGTCCTCGGTCGTCAAAATTGACGACCGAAGTCGTCATCAGTCCCAGCGCTCTGACAATCCCACACATCCAACTGCTCGTCGCCGTATCGTCACGACTCATCTTCGATTTCTTCCAAAAGCCCGGGGGCGGATGAGCAAAGTTGGCATTGAGCGAGGTGCCGCCGTCTCGGAGGTCCGGGCTGATGTGTGAGCGGTGACCCCAGAGTCGTACACGATCACCCCGCGCATTCTTGCAGGATCGTGCTCGTGCCACCATGGCAAGCGTCATCAGAACTCCTAGATGTGTGCCTCCGACCCGGCGGTAGGGGCAGTCTCCAAATTCCGAATAGGACATCGGTGAGGCAAACTGAACCCGTGCGTGACTCCGTTGCGGCTATACATGAATTAGTTGCCAAGGTCGCTCCGCTCGACGCATTGGAATCCGAACACATCGCCGAAACCTTACGCTGGCTCGAAAGCACAGACGATGTCTTCCGACGATCAAAGCCGGCTACTCCGGACCGTCATCTCGTGTCGTATGTCGTAATCCTCGAGCGCGACAACTTCGATGTCTTGCTGGTTGACCACTTGAACTCTGGCCTGTTCCTCCCGCCGGGTGGCCACGTCGAGCCGGATGAGCATCCGGCTGCAACGGCCCGTAGGGAGTGCCGCGAGGAACTTGGAATCGAGGCCACTTTTTCCGGCAGCGTCGCACCTGCATTCGTAACGATCACCACGACCATTGGACTTGACGCCGGTCACACCGACGTGAGCTTGTGGTTCATAAGTGAGGGATCTCGACACGTGCAGATGACCATCGACCAAGTCGAATTCCGTGGTGTTCGGTGGTGGACGCTCGAAGAGGTGACATCAGCCAATGGAAAGGACTTCGATCCCCACTTCCACCGGTTTATGAGGAAGGTCCTCCCATCGGGATAGCAATCCCATAGCCGGCGTACGGGGCGACACTTGGGCACCGTGTTCTGCACGCAGATGCGGGCGGTCTGCGGTCGACCGGCCATCCGCTAAATCCGACTCAGTTGTCACATTCGAGCCGTGGCCGGTGTCTCATGGTGAAAGCAATTCACCATAGGAGGCGTCATGGCCAGCAATATGCGGATTCCCAAGACAGAATTGACTGGACTTTACGGCGCACTGGTCAAGAGGATGTCCCGAAAGATGTTCGGAGACGTGCCTGAGCCGGTCGGGGTGATGTGGAACAACCGTAAAGTGCTGAACTTCAGCTTCGGCGTCGGTCGCAAAGCCCAGAAGTGGAACCAGTGTGACAAGAACTTGAAGTCGTTCGCCCACATGGCCACCGCCAGCCTGATCGGCTGCAGCTTCTGCTTGGACCTCGGATACTTCTTCGCCCACAACGAGGGGCTCGACGTCAACAAGGCCCGCGAGGTGCCCCGCTGGCGGATGTCGGATGTCTTCACCCCGCTCGAGCGAGATGTCATGGAGTACGCCGAAGCGATGACGCGGACACCGCCGACGGTGACCGACGAGTTGTCCGCACGGCTACTCGAGGCACTCGGAGCGGCCGCTCTGGTGGAACTCACCGCGTTCATTGCGCTGGCCAACTTCATGGCCCGTTCCAACGTCGCCATGGGCATTGAGTCCCAGGAGTTCTCCGCCGCCTGTGACCTCAAGCCGCTCGCCCTAGCCTCGTCGGCGTGATGGAGGACCCGTTCCTCACCCACCGGGGGCTTCTCTTCACCGTCGCCTACGAGATGCTGGGCTCCGCCACCGACGCCGAAGACGTCGTTCAGGAGACCTGGCTGCGCTGGGCCGACGTGGATCAGGCCGAGGTGCGTGACTCCCGGGCCTATATGGTGCGGATCGTCACCCGTCAGGCACTGAACCGGCTCCGATCGGTGTCCCGCCGCCGGGAGGACTACGTCGGGGAATGGCTGCCCGAGCCGTTGCTGACGGGTCCGGACATGGCCGACGATGCCGTGCTTGCCGAGAACGTCTCCATAGCCCTCCTTACGGTGCTCGAGACCCTTGGACCGGTCGAGCGGGCCGTTTTCGTACTGCACGAGGTGTTCGAGACGCCATACGACGAGATCGCTGAGGTCGTGGGCAAGACGCCGGCTGCTGTCCGGCAGATCGCGCACCGTGCCCGCGAGCACGTGGCGGAGCGACGGCCGCGGATGCTGGTGGACCGGGCCCAACAAGAAGCCGTTCTCGAGAGATTCATGGCCGCGGTTACCTCCG
This sequence comes from uncultured Acidimicrobiaceae bacterium, assembly GCA_963736515.1. GTDB lineage: Bacteria > Actinomycetota > Acidimicrobiia > Acidimicrobiales > RAAP-2 > Bog-473. The sequence continues at coordinate 96,675 of CAVTPE010000022.1, forward strand.
GCGATCTGCTTGGACTCGTCGAGATGCTTGCCCCGGATGTGGTGTTGATCGCCGATGGCGGCGGTCTCGTTCGGGCTGCACGGAAGCCCCTCATCGGTGCCGAGACGGTGGCGGCCTTCTTGGCTCGCGTTGCGGATCTCTCAGACTTGGTGGCGACCGCCGCCCGGTTCAACGGCATGCCCGGTGCTCGGTTCGAAGTGGGTGGCGACGTCACTGCAGTGAGTCTCGTCATCGATCATGGCCGGATCAGTCGGATCTATGCCATGCGCAACCCGAACAAGTTGGGACACTTGGAAGAGGTCGCAGAGCTGCGGCGGTGAACGTCCGGCGGTTGCTCATTGGAGTCTTCACGAGGTTGAGTCGGCCACCGACCTAGGGCATGGTGCCGGACCGTCGCACCTATCCGGCGTATGAGGCTACCCCGGGACACCGCGGTCGATATACGTATGGGCGCCCCATGTCTATCGAAGCGGGTCAACCCCAGAGAACCTCTGAGATCACGGGTGCCTGACGCTGCCGCTGTGCGTGGGGACTCTCCGTCGGTCACGATTGGAAGATGACCACGCCTATCGACCGGCCCTCGGCGCGCATAATCGTCATCGACAGGACCGACAGCGTGTTGCTTTTTCTGGTCAAAGACCCTCTTGACCCCAAGCCCCCGCTCTGGATCACGCCCGGCGGAGGTATCAATCCGGGCGAAGCACTCGGGGAAGCTGCAGCGCGTGAGCTCTCTGAAGAGACCGGGCCTCGTCATCGATCCCGCAGAGTTGGGCGATCCAGTCGCCACGTGCAGGGGTGAGTGGACTTTTCGGGGTCAGCCTCTGTATTCGGTGGAGACATTCTTCGCGTGGCGCACGGATCGGTTTGAGCCATCGACAGCGGGATGGGAGCCTCTGGAGCACGAAGTCCACGCGGCATGGCGATGGTGGACGATCGAAGAGATCGACACTACCAACGAACGCATCCTGCCGGCGCTTTTGGGCGATGTCGCCCGGTTGATCACCCATGGCACGATTGGCCCGTGGCCAATCGAATTGCCATGGGTCAACTTCGACAGGATCGAGATCGACCCGTCGACGGGAAGTACGAGGGGCTGACGCCATACTGGCGTTTGGGGGCAGGTCCCCCCTCAGGCACAATGGCTGGCTATGGAGTCGTTGGCCACCTTCAACCTATGGGGATCTGGCGGAACTGTCGGTCACGTTACGGCGGGTCTTGGAATGTCGCCCACTCGATGCGTCGAGGTAGGGGAGCCGATTCGACCGGGATCAACGAAGATTGCCGAAAGCTCGGGATGGATCCTTCATGGCGACACCCAGGGTCCCGACGTCGAACTCGATGAATCCCTCCGCAGTCTTCTCGACAAGATCGAACCATGTGCGGAAGCCCTTTTTGAGCTCGAAGGCGAAGGCTATTACGTCATATGGCGTTGTGTCGTGGCAACCAACGACTTGGAACACGACATAGAACTCGATCGTGCGACACTTCGACGTCTCGTTGCCCTTCCCGGGGATCTCCGGTTGGACGTCTACGATGACGGCAATCTCTTGGAGGACTAGGACAGGAGCTCGGGAGAGAGCATAAGAGGGCGCAAGACCGAGCGACGTGACAGCAACAGTGCAGGCGACGGGCTGCCGCACCGCCCTGATGGGCACTCGGGGGTTGCCGCCGAACCGGCGGTCGGGGCCACTCCGGTCACCCCTGGGCCAGTTCCGTTATATAAGGGACGTGACCTATTCGATAGTGGCGCGGGATCCGACGACAGGCGAGCTGGGAGCCGCTGTTGCCTCCTGCATGTTTGCGGTGGGTTCGCTGGTGCCGTGGGCGAGGGCCGGAGTGGGGGCGGTAGCCATCCAGGCGTTCGGGGAGATTGGGTACGGTCCCCGATGTCTCGATCTGTTAGCTGCCGGTGTCGATCCCGAGACCGCCTTGGCGGACTTGCAGACGGCGGATGGGCTCTCGGCGCTCCGACAGGTGGCGGTCATCGATGCAACTGGAGCTGTTTCGTCGCATACTGGCGATCTTTGCATCGATCATGCTGGTCACCACGTCGGCGACGAGTACGGCGTGCAGGCCAACATGATGGCGAGTGACCGGGTGTGGCCTGCGATGGCCGAGACCTTTGAGGTCAGTCGTGGACCCCTGGGGCCTCGGATGCTGTCCGCGTTGCGTGCCGCTCAGGACGAGGGTGGCGATGCGCGCGGTCAAATGTCGGCGGCAATGATCGTGGTCGACGGGACGCGGCGAGACGAAGCCTGGGCGGGGGTAATGGTGGACATACGGGTAGACCGTCACCCAGCACCACTCGATATGCTGGCCCATCTGCTGGACGATGCCACCGCTTATGGCGCATACGGCGGTGCGGTCGAGGCGCTTATAGGTGGGCGACCCGAAGATTCTTTGAGCCTTCTCGATCAGGCATTGCGTGCGTTGCCCGGCGAGGCGAACTTCGAGTTCCTGCGAGCCGGGGCATTGGCCGGCGCTGGGCGCGGTGATGAGGCAGCGAAGACGCTCAGGGCGCTCCTGGCTGCCAATCCATCCTGGGCCACGGTGGTACGAAGCTTCGCCGCCAAGGGTTTGATCGCGCTTCCCGGCGAAATGGACATCGACGAATGGTTGGGAAACAGCTAACGACGCCGAAGACCAAGGTGGAGGGGTTCACGTCCCTGAAGTGCCGGTTTGGGGCGCAAGGTAGTTCACGAGAGCCACGGTCGGTCTACCCTCGCCCCATGAGCCCAAATGCCCCAACCCGGCGACCCTTGTCCTGGATTTATGAGCGAGCCGGGACGGTGCTGGCGGATGATCTCCAGCCGCCGGCTACAGGCGACTCACTGCCGCGAGACACCGACGTGGACACGGCGCTGGTTCTCACCTCGAGGGGACCGTTGGTTCCGCGTGGGGGCTTGCCCCGACCACCTCGAGGGTCTGACGGGCCCGCGGGAGGTCGGCCGGCTATGCCACCGCTCTCCTCAACTGCCGTCGCTTCTTCTCGGTGAACCCGCCCCAGACGCCTTCGAGGTCAGAGTCCGCCATCGCTGTGTCGAGGCATGGCTGGCGCACCGGACACCTCTGGCAGGTCGCCGCGGCCTTGCTGGCCCTCCGTGAGAAGTAGAGCGCCGTCTCTCCTTTGCAGAGGGCGTCGGCGTGCCAGGCCGGCCTCGCCAACCAGTCTTCCAGGGACCCCGGGATCTGGTCGGCGTTGTCCGGCATCATCGTCGCTGCGGTCAAAGGGTTCACTCCGTCAGGGTACGGGTGAGGTGTTGCACGATCGTGGCATCAGCGTGCCAGGGCCGCGGTTTGCAGGCTCCTGGGCGTGTTTTCATCGCCCGCGATGGTACGGCGACGCAGTATCAGCACAGGACCGCGGAACTCGCTCGTCAGGGAGCGGAGGGTGTGCCGGGGGGCGCGACCGATCGGCCATCTCCGGCGGGTATACCTGCGTACACCTGCGTCAGTCACGAGACCAGGGGTGGCAGCGGTCCCTCCCCCTCCCAACCCTGGGGCCGCTCCGCGTAGCGGCTCCGGTCCACCCTCGCCCCGTGAGCCCGATACCCGAACCCGGCGAGACCCCCTATCCCTTACCGGCGCTTATGGGCTAGAGGCACTCGTTCCGAAAGCTGGGAGGGTGGGACGGATGGGCTCTTCCGGGACGTCGCCAGTTTCCACGGCAGAAGCGCAGCAACTCGACTATTTTGGGCATGTCGTCCTGCGATTCAGGCCACTCAGGCGGTCGCAGAGGAGGCAGAGATGCGAAGAGGGCTCTGGATTGTCGGTGTTGTGACCAGCATCTGTCTGCTGAGTTTCCCGGAAATTTCGCAGGCACAGACCAAGCCCGCAATCAGTCCGAGTTTTATCGCCAAGGTCAATGCGTACTGTTCTGCCGAAGAGTCGCGCTTCAACAACGTGCTTGGCCAGTTCCCATTCTCGAATTTCGATCCACTTCACCCCGACGTAAAGACTCTGCGTTTGGTGGGGAAACACTTCGACGAGGCCTTGCCTCTTCGAAAAGCCATTCCCAACGAACTGAAGGCGTTGGGACAACCTCTAGTTGGGAAGAGTCAATGGGATGAATTGGAGTCACTCGCCGTGCAATCCGACAACATCGCTATCAGCCAGATCCGTGTTGCATTGGATGGAAATACAAAGGGTTTTGCCGACACCGTTAACCAAACAACATCAGTTCATAACAAACTGGTGAACTCGGCTGAGAAGGACGGCTTTGCGAAGTCAAGCCCATGTGGCCAGGTGTTCTAGGAAGGGAATCAATGTGGCAATAATGATCCACGTCAACTTGCGGAACGTACCGATCGACGTTTTTGACGAGGTGAATCAAGAGATCAGCGCCACAGAGAGTCCACCCGCCGGACTCGTCGTCCACTTCGTGCACCCGGTGGGCGCAGATGGTGTCCGGATCGTCGATGTTTGGATGTCCGAAAATGATCACGATGCTTTCGACGCTGCGAACGATCCACCTGGAGTCATGGCCAGGCTTCTACGACAGCGCGGTCTCGGCCCTCCGGAATTCGTGAGTCGCGAGGTAATCGAGATCGGAGGTCTCGTTACCGGATCACATGCGTAGTCGTGTGTTGGTGTCGGAGACTGCCCCTGTAGACGGGACTGGTCTCTCTCAACGTAAGGCTCCGATTTCTGGTCCTCTCGTAGACAACACACCTAGTCGCGGAGCGGCGTACATCGAGTGATACGGGGCGTGCCACCGTACGCCGGGAGTCGGTCGCGTTATCTGCTACCGAACGCGCCTTCGGGGCTCTTTGACTCGGGCGGACGCCCGGCCCAACCGGGTGATGAACTGCAAGAGTCGGTTCCGAGCGGCTTCGGCCGACGGGTTCAGACCCTGCCTACCGGCTACGTCCCAATGTCCTAGAACCACCGGCCGGAGGATGGCGTCGTGGTGCACGCCCAGGTCGTAGATCCCAGCTCGGGCAATTGCCTTTGCGTGCTGGGCGAAGTCCGGTATGCCGGTCCCGGGCATCTCGAAGCCCAGCACTTGACGCTTTATGGCCTCCATCATCCCGGATGGGTCGATCTCCAGCGCGGCCGACACCAGATCTCGGTAGAAGAGGTAGTGGAGGTTCTCATCTGCCGCCACGCGTTTCATGACCGCGTGGCCCTCAGCGTCGGGCAACGCCTTCCCGGTGTTGTGGTGGGCGATCCGGGTCGCCAGCTCCTGGAGGGCGAGATAGACGAACGCGTCGGCGATGGTCACAACCTGAGGGGAAACACCGCCGGTGACCTGGGCCATCCGGGCCCGCTCCAAGTTGACGGGGTCGATGTGTCCGCTCATGATCAAGTAGTCCCGTAGGACAATCGAGTGCCGCCCCTCTTCGGCTGTCCACCGTCGGGTCCAATAGCCCCAGGCGCCGTCCCGGCCGAAGAGATTCTCGATCGAAGCGAAGTAGTAGGGCAGGTTGTCCTCGGTCAGTACATTGACGAACAGGGCACTCGCCACGCCATCGGGCAGCGGTTCGGCGCACCCGACCTGTGGTGGTGACCGCCACTCGACGAGGTCGTGGGGAAACCACTCTTTGGCGATGCCCAGATGCCGGTCGACCAGGCGCTCTGCGGTCGGCCGGAGTTCGGCCAGCATGGTCGAGTCGTCCATATCTGGCCCTCCTCCTCTGGTGATCGCCATCCGCCGGACCTGCCGTATCGGAACTCCCGGACGCCGTGGGAACCGGCCGGTCGCCAGCGCAGGATATCGCAGCTGCACGGCACCACTATTTCGGTCCAGTTCTGAACTTTGCAGATCCCGGCGGATGCCGCGTTGTAAGCGTGTCACGTATCGCGGGGAGTGAGACAGCAACGATGGTGTTGAGCCAACATTCATGCGTCCGCTCGCCGGCAGCTCAAATAGATCCTTTCGGTGCTGTGCTCGTGGGGCAGCGGATCGCGAGAGTGGCCTTCTTCGACGACGAACGACTCGCTGTCCAAGGCCACGCGTAGTTCATCGTCACGGTAGAGAATGCCTCCCACTGTCTCAATGTGGTGATCCAAGAACTCGTTGCTGTACACCTCTCCTTCGCCTAAATGGGTAGCGACGACGAAAGTGCCCGATGGCTTCAGGATTCGGTGGATCTCGGCAAACGCTGTCCGAAGCGCCGGTCGTGGAAGGTTGTGGACCGAATAGTACGCGACGACGCCCGAGAACGCCCCCGAACGAAAGGGCATCGAGCGCATGTCGCCACAAGCCATGCGACCATTCCCAGTGCTTCGGCACGCCACCTGAAGCATCTGTTGAGCCAGGTCCATTCCAACCACGAGGAGCCCGCGTTCGGCAAGGTACTGACCAACCTGACCAGGACCGCAACCGAGGTCGAGAACGGACTCTCCGGTAGCGATCCGCTGGACGACAGTGTCAAGGACCTGGCGATCTAGCGGGAGCTGGAGGAGATCATCGGCGAACGCCTCTGCGTAGTCCTCGGCGACGGTGTCATAAGCGGCGCGCACAACCGAAGAATCGAAGGGCTCCATCACCGCAAGTCTGTCCCCTGGGGTCTGCCCTGACAATGCGCCCCGAGGGTGCCCCTCGCCGGCTCTGTGCGCTGCTGATTGAATTACCCGGCGCTGGCTGACGACACCGATTCGCCGCCGATGGGGTAGTGGCAACTGGTCACCTTCCACTTCCCATGCTGATACCCGTAGGAGACCCAGTTGTCATTGCCGACCACGGCTGGTCGCAGGGCGTAGAGGACCTCGGCGTCCCCGGTAATCGCCGTCACATGTCGCGTTCGGACTCCGGTGATTCGGATCAAACTGAGTGGCGTATCCAGTGTGTGCTGCAGCCCTAATCTCATCCCCTTCAGGTAACCATTCAGGATCGTTGGGCTGTAGCGGGGACCCGATCGGCACTGGCTCCCTTCCATGCCCCTGATGTCTGCCACCGTTCCAGTGAAGACCGCGTGGGCCCAAGCGACAGCGGCAGCCCTCAGACCGACGATCCCTTTGTCAGTGGGTGAACCCGGTGGGCTCCCAGATGCCAGGGCGGGACTGCTGATGACGCCAAGGAGCGCCAGTGATGCGACCGTCAGCGAGCGTTTGAACGTGACCACGTCCCAATAGTCGCACTCGCGTCCAACGTGCCGCTGGCCCCGCCCCCTATCGCTGCCGGGCTGGGGTGCAACCCAGCGGCACTTTCGGGCTCGAGAGTGCTGGGATCGCACATCTGACCTTTGCCCCCGGCCTTGGTCTCCACGCGGACATCGGCGTCATCGGCCGTAGGTGGACGGGGCTAAAGATCTCACCTCTCGCCACATCAGCCACATATTCGGTCCGCCGTTCGAGAGCTGCTTCGTCCCAATGACCTCGAATCCATGCCGACGGTAGAACGGGACGTTGCTCTCCCGCTGCGTCTCAAGGTAGGCGGGAAGACCGTCGCCGTCGCAATCGCCCAAGACCGGGGCCAGAACTTCCGAGGCGATTCCGCGCCTCTGCCAGTCCGGATGAGTGCCCAGAACTTCGAGGTACCAGTGGGGCTCGGATGGGTGCACTTCTGCCATCTCGATCAGAACCCCCAGGGCACGATCGACCATCTCACCCGCCGCCTCAGCGAAGGGCTCGGCCATCATCCCGATCTGCTCCTCGGAGAAGGCCCAGGCTTCTGGTGGCGCCCACACCGCCGTGCAAACACCATCATCGGTCGTGTAGATGCTTTCGTGGATCATGGATGCGCGAATGAGGCAGTCGAAGAACAGCGTGGCTCGTCGGTCAAAGCCGTCGGCAGGAAGCATCCATGTAATCAACGGGTCGTCCTCAAATGCCCGCATTTGGACATGGGCTATCTGTGGAAGATCATTGAGCGTTGCCATTCGGACCGTCGTCACAGGATCAATGTATCCAACGCAGGATCCGAAGTCGGCCTGGTGAGGTAGGCCGCTGGTTCGGTGTAACCGGTGCGGCGGATGGGCTCAGTCCCGTCGGTTTCCCGTTGGGTGCGTGTGTTCCATCTCGCCTGGGTGTCAACCTCCCCAGCGGCCCCCTATCAAACCGTGCATGCGGTTCTCCCGCACACGGCTTTCCGACACCGTTCATCGTCAGGCATGCGCAGTCCCCCATCTGCGGACGGTTCCGGTGAGTCGATAGACGCCGAGCTCGGTCAACCAGCCATAGTTGAACCGGTCAACCCGAAGGCGGCCTCTGGTGGCGTACTTGACGCTGGCCAGCTTTGACATCCTGAAGTGCACGTAGCTGTCGATGGCGGCAAACTTCCGGTTCGAGTTTCCGTAACGGAAGTAGGCCCCCCACCCCCGCAGCACGGGAGTGAGGTCAACAACAACACCTTGCAGCTCTCGGCCTGCGAAGCGGCGGTCAGTGTGATCACGAACCTTGGCCCTGATGGAGGCCATGGCCCGTGGTGACGGCCACTTCGACAGGTAGCGACGATCCCCAAACTTCGACGGGGTCTTCCGGTGAGAGAAGCCCAAGAAGTCGAAGCCGTCGGTGCCATCACCGATGTAGACGATGCGGGTCTTGTCGGGATGCAGGCGCAGCCCGAGTCCGACCAGCACGGCCTCGATCCGGCGCTGCGCCTCTTCGGCACGACTCCGGCTGGTGGTGAGGACGACGAGATCGTCGGCGTAGCGGATCAACGTCCCCAGACTGGCCGCCGTGGCCCACGCCACGTCGATGACGTGCAAAGCGATGTTGGCCAGCAACGGGGAGATAGGTGAACCCTGCGGAGTCCCTGACTCGGTGTCAGAGACCAACCCGCCCTCGAATACCCCAGCTCTCAGCCAAGCCCGCAGCAGCTTCAACATCTGCCGGTCGAGAACCCGGCGCTCGACTTGAGCCATGAGGGCCTCGTGGTCGATCTCGTCGAAGCACGCTTTGATGTCGGCGTCGAGCACCCAGTTCGCTCCCCGATTCGCCGTCACCCGGATCTCTTCGAGCGCCTGGTGAGCGGAGCGCTTGGGCCGGAACCCATAGCTCTGCGGGGAGAAATCGGCCTCGAAGATTGGTTCGAGGACGATCTTGGCCGCCGTCATGACCACCCGATCGGCCACCGTGGGTATCCCGAGCGGCCGGGTCTCACCCGGCTTGCCCGGTTTGGGGATGTGGACCCGTCGCAACGGCTTCGGACGATACGTCTTTGCCTGAAGTGCTGCGGCCAGTCCGTCGAGGAACACCTTGACCCCGTTGGTGCCACCGTCGCTGATCGACGCAATACTCACGCCGTCAACTCCGGGGGCACCCTGGTTCTTCGCCACCTCGACCCATGCCCGCCACAAGACGTCGCTGCGGGCGACCTTGTCATAGAGGGCGTGAAAGCGTCTGGTGGGTTCTTGCTTGGCGCTGCGATAGAGCACGCGTTGAAGGGCTCGGACCGGGTCCACGCCTTCGGCGTGGCTGACGGATCTAGCCGAATGTTCGGCACTCATCAGGGTTCCTCCACATCTTCGCAATGCACCGGTGAAGCAGGGGCCCTTCGCTCGGGTCGGGTTGTGTTGTCCCGGCCGTCAGCACTACTACGGCCCCCTCCGACTTCCTCTCGGCTCCCTGGCACTTCCCGTCGCCGGTTATAGACAGGGCTGCTTCCCGGACCGCAGATCCGGGGCCGAGGAGGATCTCTCCAGTTCCAAGGACACCCTTCTGACCATTCCACGCCCCCTGCGCCGGGAGATTCTTAGGCACCCGCTCCAAGCTCTCTGGTGCCGTCCATGGCCTTCGCCCTTAGGGGAAGGGCTCGGCTCCTCCTCGTCCGTGTGACCACGGACCGGCGTAACGACGCTGCAGGCTTCACTTCATGTTGCGGACTGGTCAGTTGCTCGGCCCCGCTTCGCACCCGGCCTCTCGACCACGCACGGGGGCTTTGCTACCGGGGACCTTGGCGTCTCCCCGGACCGGACTCGCACCGGCTGGCTGCCCTCAGCTTGTCGATTGGTTACGTCACCACAACACGAACCTCCTTGTTGTCATGGCGCCCAATCTCCTGGACGCACCCCCGACCGCCGGCCAGAGGTGGTTATTTTCCTGTTATGCGTAATCCAGCCCTAGGACTCCTAGATGACCTGATCGGGGAATGGTCCTTGACACTGACCAACGCCTGGTTTCTAGAGTCTCTCGATGTCGAACAGCACGGCAGAGCCAGCGCCCGATGGCTTGGTGATGCGTTTATCGAGTTAGAGGCGAACCTCGAAGGGGAGCCACTTTGGCATTTCGTGTTCGGAAGATCTGACGCGAACGGCGAGCTCCAGGCGCTCTATCACGACCCGAGGCCGACCTCTCGTGTGTTCTTCGCGACGTTTGTCGGGGACACCCTGACATTGCTGCGACAGGATCCGGACTTCCATCAACGCTTCATTGCCACGGTCACGCCAGCACGGATCGAGGGCCATTGGGACGCATCCGACGATGCCGGCGCGAGCTGGCGAAAGGACTTCGACGTGATCCTCGAAAGACCATGATCCCCTGTTGCCGGTTCAAAGCTGGGAACCAACACGCCTAGCCCAGTTCGCCAGGACGGTGGGGCAAGTGTGACCTTGGAAGGCGTGGCCAGTAGTTCTTGGCAAACTGGGTACATGCCGGACGCCCAATGGCCGCTCTTTGATCTTCAGGTCCGCACGCCCCGGCTAGAGGTTCGTCTCCCAACGGACGCGGACCTATATCGCCTGAATGACCTTGCCGACCTCGGGGTCCATGAGCCATCCGTCATGCCGTTCACCATTCCGTGGACCGACACGCCGCCGCCAAGGCGCCACCGGGAGTCTCTGAAGTTCTGGTGGTCGAAACGAGCCAACTGGAGTCCGGAGAACTGGGACTTCACCGGGGCGGTTTTCGTCGACGGGGCTCCCGTCGGAGTACAGGGCCTGATGGCCAGGAACTTCGGCCGCCTCCGGACGGTCGAGACTGGTTCGTGGCTCGGTCGCCAGCACCAGGGTCAGGGTCTCGGGAAGGAGATGCGAGCTGCCATCTTGCACCTGGCTTTTGAAGGTCTCGGGGCAATCGAGGCCATGAGCGGAGCGTTTCACGACAACCGGGCCTCGTTGGCAACGTCAAAGTCTTTGGGGTACGTCGAGAACGGCGACCGACTCATGTTGCGACGCAACAAGCCAGATCGGATAGTCGATCTGAAACTGGACCGCGCGACGTGGGCCTCACGGCGCCGCGACGACATCGAGATCGATGGACTTGAGGCTTGCCTCGAGATGTTTGGCGTTATGCCTCCCGGCTGACATGCAGACTGTTCCAGTAACCCCGGTTATGGGCACTCAAGCAGCTACCAGGCCGGCCTTGGGGGGGCGGCCGCATCCATTGTGGCATGCCGGCGCGCTCGATCGTGACAAGCAGATCGCCGTAGTCAGTCAGTTCACAGCGCTCGTCAGCGAGGCGGCCAACGATCCTTCCTGGCGGAGCAGACGTGGGTGCTCCTGACTGAGGCGATCGAGGGTGGCTGGGGCACCCGGGCCATGCGAATACCAATGCCGAGCTCGTCGATGCCGCACGAGCGCAGGTCGCCCAGATCACGGCCGCCAAGGACAGCGGACAGAAGTAGCGGCGGAAAGGGGTTTCCCCATGGCAAGCGCACTGACCCAGTTCACTGTCACCAACGCGGCTCCTGGCTACTGGCGAGTTACTTTCTGGAATCCCCCGATCAACCTCGAGGACCCTGACATCATTCTCGAGCTCCAAGAGTTGGTCGGCCGGATGGAGACGGACGACGAACTGCGTGTGGTGGTGCTCGAGAGCGCTGATCCGGACTTCTTCATCAATCACTGCGACCTTTCTCGGGCGACAGAAACACCCGTCGCTCCGGGCCCTACGGGTCTGCCGACGTGGATCGACACGGCCACCCGTCTGGCATCGACGTCCGTCGTGACCATTGCCAAGATCCGCGGTCTCAATGGAGGTGGCGGAAGCGAGGTAGCCCTCGCGTGTGATCTCCGCTTCGCCAGCCGTGAGAAGGCGTTGTTCGGCCAACCCGAGGTCGGTGCAGGGATGTTTCCTGGCGGTGGCGCCCTCGAACGGCTTCCCCTGCTCGTGGGGCGCGCCCGGGCATTGGAGATCATCCTCGGCAGCGACGACTTCGATGCTGAGACGGCGGCTTAGTACGGTTGGATCAACCGCGCCATCCCCGACGACGAACTGGACGACTTCGTCGACTCTTTCGCCCGCCGGATCGCTTCGTTCGACAAGCCGGCGCTCGCCGAAGCAAAGCGGCTTGTGAATCGACACACGCTCCCTCCCACAGAAGACCTGGTGGAGACTCCGGACATGTTTCTCACGGCCTTCTCCTGGCCGACCCTCCACGAGCGCGGTGCGAGGTTGCGATTTCGGGCGGGCGAGGTCGGACCTGAGTTCGAACTCCGCTTCGGGCACTACCTGGTAGATCTTGGTGAGGATTAATCCCTCCAGCGTGCAGCTAGTCCTGCATCTGGACCCCACAACGAGAAGATGAGAGCGCCATGACCCCTGAGATTCCGTCCACCTCGCTTGAACTCCGCTCACTGGTCACCGAGCAGGGAACGTTGGAACTCTCGTTGGTCGACGTCCCCGTGCCGTCCCCCAGGCCCGGCCAGGTCCTCCTTCGCGTCGAGGCAGCGCCGATCAATCCGTCCGACCTGGGACTGTTGTTCGCCGGCGCCGACATGAGCGCAGCAGCGGTCACCGGAACCCCTGATCGCCCCGTGGTGACGACACCGCTCTCCGAGGGCGCACTCCGAGCTCTGGCGGTCCGGGTCGGACGATCACTGCCGGTCGGCAACGAAGGAGCGGGCACCGTCGTGGCCACCGGAGACTCTCCCGAAGCACAAGAGCTCATAGAGCGGACCGTTTCGGTCGCCGGAGGTGCGATGTACACCCAGTACCGAGTGAGTGAGGCGTCTGCATGCCTCGTCCTGCCGGAAGGGACGCCAGCCAGAGACGGAGCGTCAGCCTTCGTCAATCCGCTCACCGCGCTCGGAATCATCGAGACAATGCGTGGGGAGGGTCACAGTGGACTCGTCCACACGGCGGCGGCGTCGAACCTCGGTCAGATGCTGGTCAAGCTCTGTCTCGAAGAGGACGTGCCGCTGGTCAACATCGTGCGCAGACCCGAGCAAGGGGAACTTCTGCGATCCATCGGCGCCGTCCATGTGTGCGACTCGAGTGCGTCGTCGTTCAAGAGTGACCTCAGGGACGCCGTCGCCGCTACGTCGGCCACGCTCGCCTTCGACGCCACTGGTGGAGGGAACCTCGCCAGTCAGATTCTCACCGCCATGGAGGCAGCGGCTTCCCAGTCCGCCACGGAGTACTCGAGGTACGGGTCGAACGTTCGCAAGCAGCTGTATATCTATGGCGGCCTCGACACGAGTCCGACCATCTTGACGAGAACGTTCGGCTTCGCGTGGAACGTGGGCGGGTGGTTGCTCACGCCGTTTCTTCAGAGCATCGGCCCAGAGCGGTTCGCTCAGCTCCGCCAAACCGTGGCGGCAGGATTGACGACCACGTTCGCCAGCAATTACTCGAGCGAGATCTCCCTGGCCCAGATCCTCGATCCGACAGTGTTCTCTCAGTGCATCAAGCAGTCCACGGGAGCAAAGGTGCTCGTGGACCCTGGGCTCGACCACGCCGGAGCCTGATCGCTCGCAGATCGCGATGACAGCCTCTTTTGCGGGATCGCGGCTTCACCGACAGGCCACCCGTACTCGACACACGTGGTGTCGAGACGTTTCCTCGACTCCGGCGTCGACCTTCACGGTCTGGTTCTCGGAAGCCAACGTCTTCAGATCGCCACGCGGGAGCACCAGGCCTGCGACCACGGCTCCGAGCACGAAGATCAAGGATGACCACAAGAAGGCCGTCGTGTAGCTGTGGAGCAGGGCAGCCTGGACATTGGCAGGAGTCGGCGCCCGACCGACCAGGTACGCCGTGGCCGCACTGGCGGCGAGCGTGTTGAGCAGAGCCGTCCCGATCGATCCCCCCACCTGTTGGCCCGTGTTGAGCGTCGCCGAGCCCACGCCGGCATCCTGCGGTGCCAGCCCGAGCGTGCCGGTGCTGAAGGCCGGCGAGACACTCAGCCCGAAGCCGACGCCCAAGACGAGGAGATACGGGAGCACGTGGCTGACGTAGGACGAATGCAGCCCCACCAAATGGAGCCCGAACAGGGCGGCGGCAGAGATCAACAGGCCGACCGGTGCGATCGGCTTAGGCCCGTACCGTGGCAACAGCACGCGATTGGACACCTGGGCCACGGTGGCCAAGGCGGCAACCAGGGGTAGGAACGCAATCCCGGTTTTTACAGGGCTGTAACCAAGTGTGCCCTGGAGGTAGTAAGTCAGGAACAAGAAGACACCGAAGATCCCGATACTGGCGAAGAGCATCACCAGCAGAGATCCACCGCGGGTGCGGTTCCGCACGACGTGCGGTGGAAGAAGGGGGTATTTCGCCCTGGTCTCGAAGACGGCGAAGACAGCGAGGAGGACCGCACCGGCGACAAGGAAGCCGATCGTGTACGGATCGCTCCACGACGTGGTCTCGGCGTGGGAGAAACCGAAGACGAGCGAGAACAGGCCGCCGGCCACCAAGAAGAGGCCGGGCAGGTCCAACGGATCGTGGTCAGCGCCCTCGTCGTTTTTCAGCCAGAGCATGGCCCCGGTGATGGCGACCGCGGCGAACACCAGGTTGACGAACAGCGTCCAGCGCCACGAGGCGTACGAGGTGAGGATGCCGCCGAGGAGGAGACCGAGGGCCCCTCCTGCGCCGGCGATGGCGCCGTAGACACCAAAGGCCCGGCCCCGCTCATCCGGATCGGTGAACGTCGTGGTCAAGAGGGCCAGCACCGAAGGGGCGAGCAAGGCCCCGAACGCTCCCTGGACCGTCCGGGCAATGACAAGCATGGCGAAATTGACCGAGAAGCCACCGATGGCTGAGGCCGCTGCAAAGCCGACCAGTCCGATGATCAGTGCCCGTTTGCGTCCGACAATGTCCCCGATGCGGCCACCGAGGAGGAGCAAGCTGCCGAAGGCAAGCGCATAGGCGGTGACAATCCATTGCCGGTCGGCGTTGGAGAAGTGCAGGTCGTGCTGCGCGGTAGGGAGCGCGATGTTCACGATGGTGCCGTCCAGAATGACCATCAACTGAGCGATCCCCAGCACAGCGAGAATCCACCACCGCCGGTCGTAGTTGGCCTCGTCGACCGAGGTGCCGCTCCCGCCCGAGTGCTCCATCGTCATCAACGTGGTCATCGGATGCTCCCTCCCCGTACGGGGTCGTCCCCTCACACTGCTCGGCCCTCTGAGCCGTGAGGCTCAACGCACGATTGTGCCTCACGTTTCCATGCCACGTCTTGTTGGAGCGTGTCTTTCATTGGCAATACTCGCGCCTCCCCTAGCGCCCCTAATGGCTCATCCGGGCGGGTGACACTCTTGTGCTCGGCTCCGGGGTACTGACTCGGACAGACCCGAATGGGCCCAAGCCCACAATGGCCAACACCCCTAAGGCCACCCCGGCGAATGCAAGGGCCACCAGCCCCGCGGGTCCCGCCAGGTGGCCGGCGAACAGCGCTCCCCGGCCACTGTCGAGAAGTGCACGACCACCTCGATCTCGATTCCTGGAGCGAAGGCGGCCGCCTTGGTGTACCGGCTGATGTCCTGCGTCACGGTGAAAGTACCGAAGGCACCGCCGCCCTTCGCATGTGGTTGGCGCTCAGCCATGCGTTCTCGATTGAAGTTCGCCATCCGCTCGATCAGGTAGAAGACCTGCAGCAGAACGGGTCCATCGGGACCGATGGTCAGCGAGTGTTCCGGGGGGGGCAACCGGGACGCCGGCGTCCGTTGTCGTCGCGGGACGAGACTGTGACGAAGTCAGGACCCTTCTCTTTTCTACGAGACAAGTCCCCTAAACCTCCGGGCAGGACTGGCGCCGATTCACCAGAACGTGTCGCCAGTCCCGCCGGAGGCAGCCCGGATCCTCGTCAATGTCGGGCTTCGGTCAGCCCAGAACCGCGAGAACCTACAGGGAGTCGTAGCCATCCTCTCGAAGCGGCGTCATGAGCTTGGCGAAACACGATCCATCGGCCAGATGCCATGGCCGATGGCAACGCTTTTGATTGGGGACATTGTTTCTCTCTTTCATTGATGTTGCTCGTCGCCTTGGCCGTGGTACTCCCAAGGTGGTCCGCCTCTGAAGGCGGCGACGCCACCCGTGCATCCGTGGAACGAAAGTCCCCGATCGGACTAGCCGGTTCTCGGTCCAGTCTCGCAAGGTCCACTTGGATCATCTTGGCAACCGAGTCGTGACCAAGCTTGACACCCCTACCATTGGCCACCTCTCAGACTTCGACTCGACCTTTCGGAACGATAGTCACCTCGACAATGCGTCGGTGGCGGTGTCCCAGGCGCCGGGGTCGGGGCACCTACAAAGCCGAAACTGAGACTCTCTACTGGGAGCTGTCGGACATTCGTCACGGTGGTGTTGACGGGATCCCTTACTCGGGGCACCAGAATGGTGAAGACCCTAAAGTGGAGGAGGTTCTCATGCCTGGCGTCTTCGTAGTCACCGACAGCTCTTGCGACTTGGAACAGGACGACATCAACCCGTTCAATATCGAGATCGTGCCCCTCACGATCCGATTTGGGCGCGGAGAATTTACCGACCGCCAGGACCTCAGCGTCGAAGACTTCTACCACCGAATGGCGAACACCGAAGATCTCCCCCAGACCGCCTGCCCGTCACCAGGTGCGTTTGAACAGGCCTTTCGCAACGCAAGAGACGCTGACGCGGAGGCCGTGATATGCCTCACGATCTCGAGCGACTTGTCAACCACATTTCAGTCAGCTCTCACGGCCGCCACAGCGGTCGAGGGGCGCATTGTCGTCCATGTGATCGACAGCCGGACGGTGTCAAGCGGGCTCGGCACTCTGGTGATCGAAGCTGCCAAAGTAGCCGACGAGGGGGCCGATGCTGGCACAGTATTGCGTCGAGTCAGCGACCTCATCCCTCGCACGCACGTGTGTGCCGCTCTGAACACCCTGGAGAACCTGAAGAAGGGTGGGCGAATTGGGGGCGCGACGGCAATGGTGGGGTCACTGCTGTCGATCAAGCCGGTGATCGACCTCACCGGTGGCGTCGTCCACGAGGCCGGTAAGGCTCGGACTCGCAAAAGGGCGCTACAGATGCTCTCTGAACGCATGGGCGAAGCCGGGCTGATCGATCACGTGGCGGTTATGCATTGTGGCGCACCTGACATCGACCAGTTCCTCGACCTCATCGCTCCCCGCTTTCCCCGAGACGCCATTCGGATCGGCACGTTGGGTGCCGTCGTCGGCGTGCACGGTGGCGCGCAGATCATCGGTGTCAGCTGGACTACCGCTGTATAGAGAATCTGGATGCCCCCGAACCCGGTTATGAGCGGTCATCGGTTTAGGGCTGATCAGTTGAACGTTCAGCAATCAGCAATCAGCTGACATCCCGACTGCCGAACCACCGCGCTATTCGCAAGGTCCTACTCTACGGCTGACGCCTGTGCACTCCGTAGTCGTCGGCAAAGTACCCCTATCACTGCGCGCATTACCTCTGGTTCGCCCAGGAATGGTCGAAAGTTCCAGCTGGCAAGAGAGAACGTCCGGAGATCGCTCGTTGCCCTTACGGTCGCCGTTCGGGGTCCCCCGTCGAGCAAAGCGATCTCACCCACGGCGTCACCCGGACCCAATTTCCCCCGGTGCACGCCCTGTACGACTACCTCGGCCGTTCCGTCCAGGATGAGGAAAAAACGTCCGGCACTTTCGCCTTCGGCTACAACTTCAGCCCCGGCCTGGAACGACATCTCCTTTCCTGCATCGCAGATTGTCTTCAGCTGCTTCTGCGGAAGATCCCGGAACAATTCGGAAGCCTTCAATGCAACAATGATCTCGTTGGCCATTCGCATTACCTTCCAGGTCAAGACGATTATATCGAAAGGCGAGGAAGCGTTCGGCGGGGCCTACACGGCCGGTGAGGAGATGCCAAAGGACCAAGGGATCGAACTCGAGCTTGACCGAGAACAGCGAGCCGACGCGTCAGGTCATCATCGATGACTTGGGCATCAAGTCTTCTTGAAGGTGGCCTTTCGCAGCTACCTGATCAAGAGGGTCGGAACTACATTGAGACCCTGACTGAAGTCAGAAATCGTCCACCGAGTCCGGCGAACTGGGCTTGTTCATAGATCACCCAACGACAGCATTCCGACGGAATCTTGTCTTTCTGCATGATGTGTGGCTTGACCTTGGTAGCTGCCCGGGCTCTTGGGTTCTGGCCCCGAGTAAGTTGGTGTCTTGCCGTCGAACGTTGCTCGCGTGTCGGCGTGAGAGTCAGGCCCGTCTTCATCCACCGTCAGAGAGAACCGGGACAAGGTCGGATTGCCCGGTATCCGGCAATCAATCCAGAGCAGTCGGTGCGAACTATCTTCGTCGAGGTTCCGATCGGAGGTACCACCATGGCCAAGCTCATCTACGTGGCGAATACGTCGCTCGACGGTTACACCGAGGACCGGGACGGTGGCATCGATTGGGGTACTCCTGATGAGGAGTACTTTACTTTCATCAACGACCTCGAGCGCTCGGTCGGTACCTATCTCTACGGCCGCCGGATGTTTGAGACGATGATCTTCTGGGAGACCGCACCCACCGCCGATCAGCCGCCCTGGGTAGTGGACTTCGCCAACATCTGGCGAGCGACCGACAAGGTCGTCTTCTCGAAGACCCTGGCTTCAGTGTCAAGTGGTAGGACCACCCTTGAGCGGGAGTTCAACGCCGAGGCAATTCGGCAGAGGAAGGCCGGCGAAATCCGCGATCTCACGGTAGGCGGGGCAGATCTCGCTGCTCAGGCGTTTGGGGCGGGCTTGGTGGACGAGTGCCACTTGTTCTTCTGGCCAATCGTGCTTGGAGGCGGCAAACACACCCTTCCCAGGCACGCGCGGCTCGACCTTCAACTGCTCAATGAACGGTGCACCCGCAGCGGGGTCACCCACCTTCACTACCGCATTGTCCAATGAGGAGCTTCCGTCTGGGCCATCCGCAAAGTACCGTTTCCGTGCGGTCTCAGCGGGATTGGAGGGTGTCAACTCACAGTGATTTGGAGGCCCCGGTTCCAGGGTGACACCCCGCGATCAGTGCGCCGGCCCGGCTCCACTTGCGGAGCGGATCGCATCCGCCGATTCTCTAGGTGTGGACGATGCGGACAACCCGGAGAATTCTGAACCTCTCTCAACGCAGCATCTCGATGTGTACGCGACCAAGAATGGTCCGTGGAATCCCGAGCATGGAGACATCGAGATCCCTGCTGGCTGGGACTTCTTGCCCTCTGGCGATGCCTTCTTGACCCGGACCGTCAAGGCTGCGGGTAGCTACTGGCTGTCGTGGCAACCGCGAAGCCGACAACGCCAGCATCGTCGGCTTCTTGGACTTTGGGCGCCGAGCCAGGCCATTGCGACAGCTGTGACGCGAGCCGAAGAAACAGCCGCACGCCGTGCTGTCAAGCGTGCCCTCGGAGCTGAGTCCCGCCGGCTTCACGAAGATCGCTATCGAGACGAGTTGGAAGTCGCCATCGTGCGCTTCCTCGCCTTTGCTCGGCCCCACCGAGAACTCGAACGGCGGATTGCCAAAGAGACCGCAGCCCATGCAGCCGTCGTGGGCAGCGGTCGGGTCGGTCGGACCCGGAAACTCACACTCGAAGATCGAGCTGCTCTGAGTGCCCGGGCCTACATCAGACACGGCTTCACGAGCTATCACGACGATCTCGACTCGGTGTCGCCGGAGCACTGGGACGAGGAGTACTTGTACCGAGAGATCAAGGGGGCGGCGAACGAAGCGGTGGACCGATTCCTCTTGGAGCATCGGCGTAGTTGAGACTCCCTGACCCTTCCTGCGAATGGGTTGCCTACGCCTTCGGTTACGACGCGCTGAAGGGGAACGTGTGTTTGGTCGCCTGGCCCGACCCTTCAAAGGGCTAATAGTCGCGGCAGGTCGCGCATGTCCTCGAATATGACTGCGTTGTCAATCGACAACTGTGCTGAGCCAGTCACACCGCCGGCGAATGCAAAAACAGCCATACCTGCCGCCAAACCAGCCGTAACGCCCGAGACGCTGTCCTCGATTACTGCGCAATGGCGTGGGGCTTTCCCCATCTTCTCCGCGGCATGCAAGAAGATGTCCGGAGCGGGCTTTCCCTGGGAGACGTCATCGACGCTGAAGATTCGCCCTTCAAACCGGTCGAAGAGTCCGGTCAGTCCCAAGGTGAAGCGCATCCTTTCGTGACTTCCACTCGATGCCACGCAGCTCGGTACCGGAATCTGGTCGAGCGCCTCAATGACACCGGGCACCGGTGCAAGCTCACGCTCGAAGACCTGTCGATACTGAGACTCGAACTCAGCATCCCAATCGATGCTCCGACCCAGTTGCCGCTCGATCTCCTGATGCATAAAGGCGGCCGATCTCCCGACAAATCGCTCAACGATGTCGGCTTCGGTGAGTGGCCACCCGAGGCGCGTCAGGATTTCGGCCTCGGTCCGGACGGCCAGACGCTCGCTATCGACGAGGACGCCGTCGCAGTCGAAGATCACGAGGTCGAATCGGCTCATGGCCAAGAGAGGGTCAAAGGTTTCATGTACGGGCCCATGGACGGCGTACGGCGGACGATGCAGTGATGAGCGAGACCTTGGGCGACTCAGCTCGGTCGGCTGCTCCGGTGCCTCGGTCACTCCCTATGATCGGCGCCACGCCGAATTCGGAGGATACATGACGACCGAGACAGAGACGGCTTTCCACGAACTGCTCGCCGAGGTCCAGGCGACCCACGCACGCATGGTTGAGCAGTTGGCCGATGACGAGACCACCTTACTCGAGGCCCACAAGTGGGTCTTGTCGATCCTCCAGGTGGCGTCCGAGGTGAACATCTGGGCCGACAAGGCCCGGCCCCGATTCGTCGAGATCGTAGGTCCGTACAAGAAGTGGGGCGGCGACAACGCCGATGCCTTCTACTGCTACGCGCCGATCGACCCGGCCCGCACCTACCGAGTGCGACTCGACCCCGGCGACGCCGTCTACATGTCGCTGACCATATACGGCGGCCCGGACGACGGTCGTTATTCCACCCGCATCGTCGGGTCCGTCAACAGTCGCGGGGCCGAGCGGGGCGCCGACGGGGCCATCCACATCGTCGTCTCACCGACCGAACCCACCGAGCCGGGCGTCGCCTGGATCCGCCTGGAGCCCGACGCCGTGGCGGCCATCACGCGGGACTACCTCGACGACCCGGTGACCGGTCGGCGAGCCGCTTGGCACATCGAGGCGGACGACCCGCCCGAAGTCTGGCGCCAGGACGACGCCGACCTGGCGCGGCGCATCCGCGCCGCCACGACCTGGGTGCGAGAGCAGGCCAGCATCGTGCCGATCCCCCTCGGCACGCCCAATTCGATCGACCCGCCCTATCCGGTGCCGACATCGACCTTCGGGTGGGCGGCCGGCGACGCCGCCTATGCCATGGGCGCGTTCGAGCTGGCCGACGACGAGGCGCTCGTCATTCGAGGGCGCTCGCCCGAGTGCGCTTTCTGGAACATCTGCCTCTGGAACCGCCTGCTCCACACCTACAACTACGACTACGAGCGCGTGACCCTCAACGGAGCCCAGGCCCAATACGAGGCCGACGGTTCCTGGATCATCGTCGTCTCGGCCCGGCGTCCGGCCCACCCCAACTGGGTCTCCACGGAGGGCCACCGGACGGGCCGCATCTGGTTCCGTTGGTTCCTACCCGCCGAGACGCCGGAGCAGCCCCAGGTGGAGGTCCTCCCGGTGGACACCGTATGAGACGCCCGGCGCCCATCCGCATCGACGATCTGGCCTCGCCGCGCTTCAGCGACGAGGCCCGCGCCGTTCTCGACATGATGGAAGAGGCGGGGTCGCAGCTGACCCTGGAGCCGGGTGAGCTCATGGCGACGGCGCGGGCCGAGACCGGACTGGACGGCTTCGGCCCCGAGGACTTCGTCGAGCGACTCGCGGCGCTGTGCCAGGCCATGCGCGACGAGGGCGGCTTCAACGGGGCGGGCATCATGCAGCAGCACGTCTTGCTGGTCGGCCTGCTGAAGAACCGGCTCCTCATTGAGGACCTCGTGCGGCGGCACCCCGAGATCCTCGAGGAGCAGATCACGGCCCCCATCATCATCTGCGGGCTGCCACGTACGGGCACCACCCACCTGCACAACCTGATGTCCGCCGACCCGGCTCTGCGCTCGCTGCCCTACTGGGAGAGCCTGGAACCGGTCCTGGCCGAGCGGGAGCACCCCGCGCCCGGCGCGCCCGATCCGCGCCTGGAGCGCACCGCGGTGGCGCTCTCGTTCCTCAACACCGCCCTGCCGTACTTCAACCGGATGCACGAGATGACGGTCGAGCACGCTCACGAGGAGATCCAGCTGCTGGCCATCGACTTCTCGACGATGCTGTTCGAGACGACGGCCCCGATGCCCGCCTGGCGCGAGGCCTACCTCTCCCGCGGCCAGCGGCCCACCTACGCCTACCTCCTCAAAGTCCTCAAGCTCCTGCAGTGGCTGCGTGGGGGGACCCGCTGGGTCCTCAAGACGCCCCAGCACCTGGAGCAGTTCCCAGCCCTCGTCCACACCTTCCCGGACGCCACCTTCGTCGTCACCCACCGTGACCCGGTCACGGTCACGGCCTCCATGGTGACGATGCTCGCCTACACCGCCCGGCTGACCCGTGACCGAGTCGACCTCGAGGCCATGGGCGACTACTGGTCGGACCGGCTCGAGCGGATGCTCCGCCGCTGCGCGGAAGAACGCGACGTCCTGCCGCCCGACCGGACGATTGACGTGCACTTCGACCAGTTCATGGCGGACGACCTCGCCATGGTGGCCCGCGTCTACGACCTGGCCGGCCAGCCCCTCGAGGAACGTTCGCGCAAGGCGATGGCGTCGTTCATGGCCGCGCACCCTCGAGGTCGTCACGGGGGCGTCACGTACGACATGGCCGAATTCGGCCTCGACAGCGCCGAGCGACGGCGGGCGCTGTCCTTCTACACCGATCGCTTCGGGGTCACGGCCGAGGCCTGACGGGCCCGGGCCAGGTCGTCTACTCCAGCGGGCGGCCAATGGCGCCCGCCCAGCCAAGCGGTCGGCCTCATTTTTCACAGAGAAGACCGACCGCCGGCCCGACGAGCCGGGACCTCTACGTCAGCGGCTCGGCAGGGCGGTCCCCGTTTCGAGCAGCGTCTTGAAGCTGGCGATGACGGCCGGCCAGCCGCCGCTGACACCCTCGAGCACCTTGCTCCCGGGCTCGAAGCCGTCGTGGACCACGGTGAGCTTCACCACACCGACGCCAGCCTCCTCGATGTCGAAGGCGACCTTGGAACGGGGCTCGGCCCGCCAGGCGGCGACCGTGGCTTCGTCGAAGCCGTGTGCAGTGGCCCATTCCGGGGTGAACGTATGCCAGGTGTAGGCGAGTCGCCGATGGGGGTCCGACTCGAGGATGATCTGCTCGGGGTCCCTGACCACGAGCCCGACCTGGTCGTAGGCCACGTCGTACGGGGAGCCCTTCACCCAGTCCGTGCGGTACGAGACCCCGCCTGTCACCGGGTGCCGCCAGTAGCGCTCGGTGAAGGCGGGCTCGGTGAGCCCTTGCCAGACCTGCTCGGGCGTCGCATTGATGTAGGTCGTATAGACGAAGGTCGTCTGGTTGCTCTTCTGGTCCATGGGGGTGGCCTCCAGTGCCGTCTTGAGATCCGAGAGGGCCTCGGCCCGTGCCCGGTCGTAGTGGTGGATCCAGCGGTCGGCGATGTCGTTGATGGGCGCGGCATTCAGGAAATGCAGCTTCTCCCGCCCCCGCCGGAGGGTGGTGACCACACCGGCCTCCGCCAAGACGTCGAGGTGCTTGGAGACCGACTGTCGGGTCATGCCCATGTCCGCGCAGAGTTCAGTGAGGGTGAGCCCGTTGCGCTCGTTGAGCCTGTCGAGGAGTCGGCGCCGAGCCGGGTCGCTCAGAGCCCGGAAGACCGCATCCATCTCTCGCATCGTGTCGTCCGCTTGATCCGTGATTAATGCAACCACTTGGCTGCATTTACCTACTTAAGCAGCCAGACGGTTGCATGTCAAGCGAGGCCGACCCCGGAAGAGGCAGCGCGACGGTGAGGCGCGCAGCAACCAGCCGGCGCATTGGATTTCCCCTGTGTCCCGCGATGCAGTCTTGGCGGAACCGGCGCGATCCATCGAGAGCCATTTCGACCTCGAGGACAACGACCTCGACGACAATTGCGCAGGAGGTGTACAGAACGGCTGCACACCGGCCACCCTGATACGCCCGTGGCCGGCACCTGCGATGGCCGACGGGGACCCGCGCGGTAGGGGCATCGACAGCGTTTGTGGGGCCGCGGGGCGCGGCATCCGACGTGGAGGCCGGCACGGGCGCGTCAGAGCGCGGCGAGGACCTCTTCGACCGAGCTGACCTGCAGTCCGGGGCCGGGTTCTACCGCCAGCCAGCTCACAACACCGTCGTCGAGGATGGCCGCGAACCGCTGCACGCGCGTCCCGAGACCGAAGCCGCTGCCGTCCATGGTGAGCCCCATCGCCTCGGCCAGTTCGCCATTGCCGTCGGCCAGCATGACGACGGCGTCACCCGCGTTCTGGTCCTTGGCCCACGCCCCCATGACGAAGGGGTCGTTGACGGAGACACACACGACCTTGTCGACGCCCTTGGACCGGAGCTCGTCGGCCCGCAGCACGAAGCCCGGGAGGTGGTGGTCCGAGCAGGTCGGCGTGAAGGCCCCCGGGACCCCGAAGAGAACGACCCGTCCCTTCCCCAGCACCTCCGCCGAGGTGGTCGCCTCAGGCCCCTTGTCACCGAAGGTGAACACCTTCACGTCGGGCACCCGGTCACCGACTGCGATCGTCATTCCTGTCTCCCTCTCGTGGTCATCGGCTACTCCGACCCAGGTTGTCATACCCCGCCGACGACCCCCCAATTGCCCGCCACCCTCGAACGGTCACGAAGTTGTAACGTCGCCGGGCGATACAGCCGTAACCGTGGGGATTGAGAGCTTGGGGGTTCGCGATGACGCAGTCTTTTGATCGTCGGTCGTTCATGGCCGGTGGGCTCGCTCTGGGGGCCGGAGCCGCGATGCTGGGCGGGTTAGAGGGTGAGGCCGGTGCCGCAGGGACGAACGGGCCCGGGAGGAACGGGGTCTCGACCGCGAAGCCGGTGAAGGGTGGATCGCTCACATTCGGCATCGACACCGAGGAGAGCGGGTTCAATCCCTCGACCGCTCGTTGGGACGAAGGCGGGTTCCTCTACGGCCGCGCCGTGATGGATCCCATTGCCATCGTGAATGCCGCCGGCGGGGTGGAGCCGTACCTGGCCCAGTCGATCACGTCCAACGAGGACTTCACCTCCTTCACCATCAACCTGCGGCCGGGAATCGTGTTCCACGACGGCACGCCGCTCGATGCCAACGCGCTGCACCTCAACATCGAGAAGCAGGCCACGTCCGTGCTGACCGGGCCGGCCTTCGCCGACCAGATCGCTTCGGCCTCGGTGACGGGGCCGCTGGCCGTCACCATCGCCATGAAGACCTCGTGGGCCCCGTTCCCCTACTACCTGGCCCAGGCCCAGACCGGGTACATCGCGGCTCCGTCCATGCTCAACGCCCCCGACGGCGGCACCACGAACCCGGTCGGCACCGGTCCCTTCGTCTTCGAGGACTGGGTCCCCAACAGCCACATGACCGCGAAGCGGAATCCCCACTATTGGCGCAAGGGCCTCCCCTACCTCGACTCCATCACCTACAAACCGATCATCAGCGCCGACTCGCGCGGCGAGGCGCTCCAGACCGGCCAGATCGACATCATGCACTCCAACTCCCCCGACAGCCTCCTGCAGTTCAGGGGCGACAAGAAGTACGCGTACTACGACAACAGCGGGCAGGTCGTCGGGCAGCCGACCGTGCAGTGCATCCAGTTGAACACTTCGGCCGCCCCCTTCAACAACAAGACGCTGCGCATGGCCTTGGCCATGTGCATCAACCAGGCCCAGTACTCCAAGGTCGTCGACAAGGGCGTCGATGGGCCGATGAACGGCCTCTTCCTCCCGGGTAGCGAGTACTACACCAAGACCGCCTACCCGAGCTACAACCCCACTCAGGCGGCCAAACTGGTCAAGCAGGTGCAGCAACAGACGGGCAAGCCGGTCACGTTCTCGCTCAACGCCACGAGCGACCCGTTCGTCCTGCGGGCCGCCCAGTTCCTGCAGCAGGCCTGGCAGCAGGCCGGCATGAAGGTCAACATCAACATCATCGCCCAGGCGACGATCATCAACAACGCGCTCGCCGGCACGTACGAGGCCACGCTGTGGCGCCAGTTCGGCGCCGTCGATCCCGACCTCAACTACGTGTGGTGGAGCACGCAGACGACCGCACCGCCGCTGGCCCTGAACATGGCCCGCAACAGTGACCCTCGGATTCAGACGGCGCTTTTGGCGGGACGGACGACGAGCGACAAGGCGGACCGCATCAAGGCCTACCAGCAGATAAACCAATACCTGGCCCAGGACGTCCCCTACCTCTGGCTCGCCCGGGACACGTGGGCCGTCGTGGCCAACCCGAATGTCCAGAACTTCGCCAACCCGACCACGCTCCAGCACTCGAAAGCCATCGCCTTCGACGAGGGCGTGCTCTGGCCGACGCAGATCTGGATGAAGCAGTCCTAACGCATCTCCACGTCGTCGAGGTACTCCTCGCGCCAGTGGGTGAAGCGTTCCTCGGGGAGGCGCAGGCAATAGGTCGGGCGCAGTGCTTCGACGAAGCCGCGCTCGTGGCTGACGGCCACGATGGTGCCGGGCCAGGCGCCGAGCATGGCGCCCACCGCGGCGATGGACGAGGGGTCGAGGTTGTTGGTGGGCTCGTCGAGCAACAACAGGTTGGTCTCCCCCGCCGACAGCATGGCCAGGCCGAGCTTGGCCCGCTCACCTCCGGACAGGGTGCCCGGCAACTGGTCCGCCGCCTTGGACGGCAAACCGAACGAACCCAGCAGGGCACGCCGGTCCCGCTCCGCCTTGAGCACTGCGTCGCTCACGTTGTCGAGCGCGCGGCGGTCGGGGTCGATCTGCTCGTGCTCCTGGGCGAAGTAGCCCACCTCGACGTTGGCTCCCAGCTCGATGACGCCGTTGGTGGGCTCCTGGACGCCCGCCAGGCAACGCAGAAGGGAAGACTTGCCGGCACCGTTACGGCCGATGATCACAATGTGGTCACCCCGACCGGCGTGGAACGTCACGTCTGACACGACCTCGTTGCTGCCGTAGCGGATGCCCAACTTGGCCACCTCGAGCGGGGTGGCACCGGAGCGGGGCGGGGCCGGGAGCGAGAACTTGCTGGCCCGATCGCGCTTGTCGACCTGGGTGCGCCCCGCCTCCATCCGCTCGACCTTCCGGTCGAGGGACTTGGCCTTGCGCGCCCGCTTCTCGGAGCTGGAGCGCATGGAGTCGGCCAACGACGAGAGGCGCTTGATCTCGCGCGCCTCGAGCTCGGACGCGCGCTCGCGCTGGGACTGATCCGCCTCATGGAGCGCCTCGAACTTCGAGTAGTTGCCCTTCCACTCGGTCATTCGCTGGTTTGAGATGTGGAGCACCTTGCTGATCGACTGGTCGAGGAGGCGGAGGTCGTGGCTCACGACGAGGAGCGCGCCGGAGAAGCGCGCCAGCTCATCGAGCAGCCACCGCTTGGCGGAACGGTCGAGGTGGTTCGTGGGCTCGTCGAGGATCATCAGGTCGGGCTCCTGGAAGAGCACCCGCATGAGGTCGACCCGGCGGCGCTGCCCGCCGGAGAGATCGTCGATTCCCTCGAGCAGCAACTCCTGGCGCAGGCCGAGCCCGTCCGCCAGGCGGGCCATGACCGACTCGGCCTCGTAGCCACCGTTGGACTGGAACTGCTCCTGGAGGTCGGTGAAGAGCTCGATGTTCTCCTCGGAGGGGTCATCGGCCATGGCGGCACGGGCGGTGCCCAGCGCGTCGTCGAGGACGTCGAGGCCACGGGCCGAGAGGATGTGGGAGAACCCGGTGGGCTCGAGCCCGAGGCCGCCCGGCACCGGCGCCTGGGGCAGGTACCCGAACGAGCCCAGGAGCCGGACGTTGCCCCGATGGCGCAGCTGGGGCGATGTTTCCCCCACCAGAACCGATATGAACGACGACTTCCCGGTGCCGTTGCGCCCGACGAGGCCGACTTTCTCCCCGGCGCCGACCACGAACGAGGCGTCGGCGAGCAGGGTCCGGTCACCGATTTCGACGGTGAGGGCTGATCCGACGATCACACCTCATTGTACGAGGCGGAACAACAGGTCGATACACTCCGCGGATGCCTGCTCTCGACCGCAAATGGTGGACCCTCATCGCCGTCTGTACGGCGACGTTCATGCTCCTTCTCGACATCACCGTCGTGAACGTGGCGCTGCCCGACATCCAGCAGTCCCTCCACGCGAGCTTCTCGGATCTGCAGTGGGTGGTGGACGCCTACTCCCTGACGTTGGCTGCTTTCTTGCTGACCGCCGGGGTCGCCGGGGACATCTACGGGCGGCGCAAGATCTTCGCCATCGGCCTGATCGTCTTCTCTGCCGCCTCCCTGGTCTGCGGGTTGTCGACGACGCCCCTCATGCTCAACCTCGCCCGTGCGGTGCAGGGCGTCGGTGGTGCGATCATGTTCGCCACGTCCCTGGCTCTGATCGCCGCCGCGTTCACCGGACGTGACCGTGGGACCGCCTTCGGCATCTACGGGGCGGTCATCGGTGGCGCGGTGGCCATCGGGCCGCTCATCGGCGGGGCCATCACGAGCGGCATAGGCTGGCGCTGGATCTTCTTCGTCAACGTGCCCATCGGCGCCCTCGCGGTCTTCATCACGTTCACGCAGATCGCGAAGTCGGAGGACCTGCGGGCGCGCAAGATCGACTGGGTCGGGTTCGTCACCTTCTCGGTGAGCCTGTTCCTGCTCGTGTTCGCGCTCGTCCGGGGCAACGACTTCGGCTGGGGCAGCTCCACGACCATTGGTCTGCTCGTCGGCGCCGGCGTGCTCATGGTCGGCTTCTTCGTCAACGAGCGGTTCACGGCGGACCCGATGCTGGACCTGGGCCTGTTCAAGATCCCGGCTTTCGTCGGCCTGTCGACGGTCGCCTTCTGCCTGGCCGCCTCCATCTTCGCCATGTTCCTGTATCTGACCCTGTACATCCAGGACAACCTGGGCTACGGCCCGCTGGCCGCCGGTCTCCGTTTCCTGCCCATGACCCTGGTGATCTTCTTCACCTCCTTCTTCGCCGGGCGGCTCACCGTGCGCGTGCAGTCGCGGTTCCTGTTGGGGATCGGGATGCTCTTCGTCACGGGCGGGCTCCTGCTCATGGCGACGACCCATCCGAACTCCACCTGGACCGTGCTGCTGCCCGGCTTCATCGTGAGCGGCTTCGGGGTCGGGATGGTCAACCCGGTCCTGGCCTCGGGCGCCGTCTCCGTCGTCCAGCCGCAGCGCAGCGGCATGG
This sequence comes from uncultured Acidimicrobiaceae bacterium, assembly GCA_963736515.1. Classification (GTDB taxonomy): domain Bacteria; phylum Actinomycetota; class Acidimicrobiia; order Acidimicrobiales; family RAAP-2; genus Bog-473. Next base: position 126,151 of record CAVTPE010000022.1, read on the forward strand.
CCTCGGGTGCGAACAACACGTTCCGACAGGTCGGGATCGCCACTGGGATCGCCGTGCTCGGCGCGGTGTTCCAGAGCCAGATCGTGGCGCACACGACCGCCGCGCTCTCCAAGTCGCCTTTCGGGCCCGGGGTGCTGCGCCAGGGCGGTGCGCAGCTCCAAGGCGCCATGTCATCGGGCGAGGTCCGCCAGGCTGCGGCCGCGATTCCGATCGCCGGCGCCCGCAACGCGCTGCTGCAGGCATACCACTCGGGGTTTTCGGTGGCGTTGAACCACCTCATGGAGATCGGTGCGGTGGTGGCCCTGGTCGGCGCCGTCTGCGGCTTCGCGCTGGTGCGCCAGCGTGACTTCGTCGTCCCCACCGGGGCGCCGACGGGGCCGCCGGCCCAAGGCGACGAGGGTCAGCCGGGCGCGCCGGACGGCGCCGTCCCCGCTGTCCATGCTTGAGCCGATCACGCTCGACGGGAGATTCGTCAGGCTGGAGCCGCTGACCGAGGCGCACGTCCCCGCCCTGGTGGAGGCGGCCGCGCTCGATCGCAGCAACTACCAGTGGACCTACACCCCTGACGGCCTGGGGCAGATGACCGACTACGTGCACGACGCGCTCGCCAAGTTGGCGTCGGGCGCGCACGTACCCTTCGCCACGGTCCGCCGGGGCACGGGCCCCGAGAGGACGGAGCTGGTGGTCGGCGCCACCCGCTTCTGCGAGATCGCCTTCTGGCAGTGGCCACCCGGTGCTCGCCACCAGCGCCACGGGGTGCCCGACGTCGTCGACATCGGCTTCACCTGGCTGGCGGGACCGGCGCAGCGGACCCACGTCAACACCGAAGCCAAGCTGCTCATGCTGACCCACGCCTTCGAGGTCTGGGAGGTCCACCGCGTGGCGCTCCAGACCGACGTGCGCAACAACCGGTCCTGGGCCGCCATCGAGCGGATCGGCGGGCAGCTCGACGGCATCATGCGGGCGGACCGACCTGGGTCCGACGACACCGTGCGCACCTCGGCCCGCTTCTCCATCGTGGCAGCGGAGTGGCCCGATGTGAAGGCGCGCCTGACGGCAAGGCTCGGCTGAGCCAGAGGGGCCACCGCCGGCCCGTGATCCGGCGTCCGACGGTGAATGCTCAGACGAGCAGGCTGATGCCTGCCAGCGCGAAGCGCAGGGCGTCCACGGAAAACGGCATCACGGCGCGAGCTGCTGGAAGACCCGGTGGAGCTCGACTGGTCGAGTTGCTCAAGACACAGCCACAGGCACTTCGGAGGCAAGTTCACATGCTCATGCTTCGTCGAACTGAACTCACCTGGGGGGAATGGCTCGATTCGGACAGTGTCGCGGCGGGGGTCACTTGATCTGGCTAGAGCAATCTCCATCGGCCTCGTTCGGGGTCGCCCCTTCTCGTCGGACCGACTGGGATCGTCACGTGCTCGGCGGCGTTTCTGTGCACCCGACGCACGGACCCAACCCGTTGAAGTAGGCCGGGATGCTCGGGGAGTCCGTGGGGGGATTAGTCGGGAGCAGGATTGGCGCGTGTGGAGCCTGGTTGAAGTCGAAATCATTGACCATGTTGCTCAGGATCGGCTCGTCCTCGCGAACGTCGGGTCTGGGATCGGGCCGTCCGTCGGTCTTGGGATTGAGCCTGGATCCACCTAAGAAGTCGTCCTCGATGAATTTGAGGTAGGCGTCGCTCGAGAGGGTCTGGCGATCGATATACCCAGCCTTGGCGTAGGGCGAGATCACCATCGCCGGGACCCGCAGACCGTAGCCGTTCTGGTCGACCGCCGGCGGCACCACGTGGTCATAGAAGCCACCCCAGTCGTCCCATTGCAAGAAGATGGCCGTCGAGTCCCAGTCGGGGCTCTTCATGGCCGCGTTGATCACAGCGGTGACGTAGGCCTGGCCCTGGTGCACGCTGGCCGGCGGGTGCTCGCTGTCGGCCTGGGACGGAGTGACCCACATGACCGACGGCAGAGTTCCCTTCTTGGCGTCGGAGAAGTAGTTGTTCAGCGGCTGGATGTTGCGGATCTGGTGGTCCTTCTGAACGTCCTCGAACACGGGCAGTCGGATTCCAGATGCCGGGAGTTAGATAGCTCTGCGCCACCGGAGGGCAAGCCACGGCCGCGTCGTCCTCGCAATCGGGTTGTTCCCCAGTTTGCACGTAGTAGGCCCATGAAACGTGGTTGTTGTACAGAAGCCAGGTGATGTCGGTCCACGCGTTGGTGATGTCGGCCGTGCCGGTGTCGATGGCCTGGTCCACGTACGTCTGCATTTGCGCCGGCGTATACGGACCCTTGATCTCGTTGACACAGCTCGATGGTGCTGGGCTCGAGCACTTGGCCGACCAACCCGATACCAGATAGAGGTGATCTGGCAGGGACCATGACGCCACCGGCTCGAACATATGGTCGTCGAGCGCGAAGTCCTTTGCATAGTTCCAGTAGTTCGGGATCTCGGCGGCCGTGTGGTAGCCCATCACATCGGGTGTCGCCGAGTTCGAGCAGGCGGGGTTGTCGATCTTGTTCTGCCCGCAGCCTTTCTTACCCTTGGCCGCCTGCGTGATGAACCCATCCATCTTCCCCCCGTTGACGTCGATGCGCGCGCTGCCTTCGTTGTGCGGACCCCCCCCGTTCACGTCGGCCGTGTCGTGGTACGGCATCTGACACGCGCCCGTCGGCAGGGGCACACACACCGTCGGCGCGCCGTTCTGCATGGTGATGCCGTCGGCACCGGGGTAGGTCCCGAAGTAGCTGTCGAACGAGCGGTTCTCCTGCTCGATGACGATGATGTGCTTGATCTTGTGGATTCCCGCCGCCACCTCGTAGTGGCCGCTCGGCCCGCCGGCCACCCGCTGGGAGGATGCGGACGGCTGCGAGGACGAATTGCTACAGGCGTTCAGCGCCAGTGCCAGTGCCAGCACGGCGACGCTACCCAGGGCAAACGGCCCGCCTGCTCCTCGGCGGCAAGACCCAGTTCTTCGTGTCATGACCGTCTTCCCTTCGACGAAGTGGAGAGGTGGAGAGAACTGAGCGTCGACGATGCGACCACCATTGGCCGGGTCGCGCTTCGCGCTGCGCCGCATGCTCGCAGTATTGGGCCGCTGGGAGCAAACTGTCAACTGAGTTTACAGTTTGCTAACATCTCTCTCGTGATCCTCGTCGCCGATTCATTGGGCGCTCCGTCGCCATCACTCGCCCTCGGCGTGGCTCTTCGGCGGCACGCCTGGCTCGGCTACCAGCTTCGATTGGACCGCGCCATGGCGGAGGCGGGGTTCGGCGAGCGCAGGTTCCCCGACGGCCGTGTGTTGCGTCTCTGCGCAGGTGAGGCAGGATCAACCATCTCCGCCATCGGACGAGAGCTCGGCATGACCAGACAGGGCGCCAGCAAGGTCGTCGCAAACCTCCGTGATCATGGCTATGTCGCAGTCGCCGACTCTATGATTAGCAAGAGGGAGAAGTCGGTGACCGTCACCCCCAGTGGCCTTGACTACCTGACGGATCAGGTCGCGGCAGCACGGAAGATCGAGCACGAGCTGCGTGCCGAGCTCGGGGAGGCGGCTTTTTCTGCGCTGTCGGCATTGCTCGATGCGTTGGACGCGGGTGACGGGGTGCGCCTGCGAGCATACCTGCGTCGCTCGTCCAGCATCTAGACCGAGCGGGAACTGCGAACGGTCAACTGGCCCTTCAGATCGGCGCGCGGGCAGCCGGCAGATCGACAAGGTGAGGGATCAGAAGTCCAGGTCGCTCCATGTGCCCCACCTCAGGAGATGGGTACCTCGCGGTCGAAGTGGCGGGTGAGCTCGTTGGCGTAGCGCAGCCCGAGCGTGTCGCCGTGCTCCGCCACCCAGGTCGACAGGGCGGTGGATCCGGTCGCCGGACCATCCGTGTCGGCCAGGCCGGCCGCCATCGCCTCGTACTCATCGGTGGTCAGGAGGACGTCGTGCAGCGCGAGCCCGAGCACGCGGGCGAGCACGGGAACGGTCACCCCCGGTACGTGGAGCAGCAGGGCGCGGCTGCCGACGGCGTCCCGGATGGAGGCGACGAGGTCGGTGAACGTCGGCCGCTCTGGGCCGACGGCGTCGGTGACACTGTCGTGCGACTCCGCCGCCTTGGCCAGACAGAGCCGGGCGAGGTCGTCGACATGGATGCCCCGTATCCGGTAGGCGCCCCGGCCGCCGATGGCAAACACCGGCAGCCGGCGCAGGAGCCACGCGATGTTGTTGAGCAGCACGCCGTCGCCGCCGAAGAGGATGGCGGGCCGCACGATCGCGTACGACACGTCGCACTCTGCCAGCGCCCGCTCCACGAGGGCTTTGCCCCGGAAGTAGGGCCAGGGCGAGCTGATGCTCGGGTGCGTGATGCTCACGTGCACGATCCGTTGGACTCCCGCCTTCTTCGCGGCATGGAAGAGCGTCCTCGAGTTGACCACCGCTCTCTCGTGGTCAACGGTGTGATGGGCGAAGCGGACCCAGTACGTGTTGTAGAGGGTGGTCACGCCGGAGAGTGACGCCTCGAGACCCAGGGGGTCGTCGAAGTCGAGCGGGCGGACGTCGATCGCCGTCCCGGCCGGGGCCCGCTCGGGGTGTCCCGTGAGGGTGCGCACCTGGCGCTGGCCCTCACGGAGCGCCCGCGCCATGGCGGCGCCCGAGTAGCTGAAGGCGCCCGTGACCACGTCGATGCCGGTGTCGGCGATCCCGCTCACGTTTGCACCGACGGCGACGACGACGGGGGCGGCGGCGGCATGAGTGCCTCGAGGAGGCTGGCCAGGTTCCTGGCGTGGGCGAAGAGGCCGAGCGCCCGCGCCCGATCGCCGTCGAGATGGGTCAACATCTCGAGCCCGAGGTAGAGCGCGACGATCGCGTACGCCACGTCGCTCGGCGGCAGCACGGAATCGAGCGGCGACCCGCCAACGGTCGTGGCCACGGCACGCTCCGCGAACGTGAACCAGGGCTCGAGGCGAGATGACACCTCCGGGCCCAGCCCCGGCGTCGACGACGCCCCGGCGATCATCTCGACCAGGACGGCGACATAGCCCGCGTCGAGGTCCTCCCGAAAGATCGCCATCGCCACGTCGACCAACTGCTGCGGTGATCCGACGTGGTCGATCGCCGCCCCGTACTGCTCCATGCGCCGAGCACTCACCGCATCGAGCGCCGCCAGCAGGAGGTCGGCGACGGACCCGTAGTGGTAGAAGATCAGGCCCTGGTTCAGGCCTGCCCGCTCAGCGATGGCCCGTGCACTGGACCCCGCGAAACCCTCGGCCTTCAGCGTCTCGATTGCGGCGTCGACCAGCTGGGCCCGGGTGGCGGCCGAGCGCGAAGAATCCCTGCTCACCAGTCTGCTCACCGTTCCGGACTTGGCCATCTGCCACCTCTCAGTTTGAGCGAACGCTCAAACTTTACACACAAATAGGGCCGAGGCGACAGCCGGTTGTCCCCGCACCTCGAAGGTCGCGTCAGTTCGGCCAGGCGTTCCCGGGCCGCTGGGGTTACCCAGCTCCCCCGGGCCCGCCCTGTCCGACTCAGTGGTGCGGGTTCCCCGTAGGATTGAGTGCGGAGAGTCCGCACCGGATAGTGCGGATTGTCCGTACCATGAAAAGGTTCCAATGGAGGAGGAGATCCGGATGGCCACAACGAGCAGGACGGTCTCGCCCTTCATCTTCGACGGTCCCCTACCTCCTGAGGAAGTCTTCGGGCGCCGGGATGAGGTGACCGGGTTGCTCGACCTCGGCCGGGCCGGACGATTCGTGCGCCTCTACGCGCCGAGGCGCTATGGCAAGACCAGCTTGTTGCGCAAGATGGCCGAGGCGGCCGGCCGCCAGCGGCCGGCCATGCCCGTGGTGATGGTCGACCTTTTCGGGCTGGTGAGCATCGCCGACCTGGCCGTCCGGCTCGAGAGCGGGTACCGCGAGCTGCCCGACGGGAAACTCCGCCGCCACGTGGCGAGCGCCCTGGCCGGCGCGGGATTGGGATTCTCGCTGGCCGGAGCCGGCATCTCGGCCCAGTTCGCCCAGCGGCCGACGCAGGATCCGCTGCCGGCACTGCACGCCATCTTGGACCTCCCTCTCAGGGCTGTGCCGTCGAATACCCGGGCCGTCATCGTCTTCGACGAGTTCCAGGCCATCCGCAGTATCCGGGGGCTCGACGCCATTTTGCGCTCACACGTCCAGCATCAGCGCAAGCACGCCAGCTTCGTGTTCTGCGGTTCCGAGCAGGGCATGCTCGATGCCATCTTCAACGATCCGGCCGCGCCGATGTACGGGCAGTACGAGCCCATGCGTCTCGGGCGACTCCCGGCCGCGATCGTGGCCGACGAGGTCGTCAAGAAGTTCGCCGAGACCGGCCGCGACGTCGGCGACGCGCTCTCACCGCTCATCGTGATCGCCGACGGGCATCCCCAGCGCGCCATGCTGCTCTCTCACCTGGTCTGGGGCCGCACCCGTCCCAACCAGCGCGCCACCGTCGCCACCTGGGAGCAGGCGCTCGCGGACGCGCTCACCAGGACCCGGCCCGAGCTCGAGGTGCTCTGGGAGCGCCTCAGCACGAACGACCAACGGGTACTGCGCGCCATTGGGACCATTGGCTCGCCCTTCCGCAAGGAGGCGGCCGGGCTCTTGGACCTCAAGAAGAGCTCGGCCCGCGACTCGGTGCGCTCTCTCATGGCCGGCGGCGTGCTCGAACTCCGAGACGAGGGCTCAAGGGAGGGGTCGCCGGTTGACTACCGGATCGTGGACCCGCTGTTGGCCCAATGGATGCTGCGTCGGTTCCCTACCCTGTGACGTGCGATTCCCGACCAGTGGGGGTACTCACACCCTGGAGGAGGTGTCGTCGACGACGTACCCCACCTTGCTGCCGAGCTCAGGCCCGGCTGAGGCTGGCCGAGATCTTGCGGAGGTGAAGTGCGTGGACGGCGGCCTCCGCCTCGTCCTTGGGCCGCACTGCGGCCACGGCCTTGCCCGTGCGATGGATCTGCCAGGCCAACTTGTCGGCCCGCTCGACCGTATGGCCGAAGATCTCGACGAAGGCCTGGATCACCGTCTGGAAGGTCGTGACGTCGTCGTTCCAGACGATCACGGCCCAGAGGTCCTCGAGTTCGAAGAAAGCGTCGATGTCCACGTCGGCGACGACGGGAAGCTCGACGGTGGTGCTGGGTTCGAGTGTCCGAGGCATGGATCTCCGGGAGTGGACGCGCGCGCTGCTGCGGGCCGGAATTCGACCCCGGGCATTCTAGTCCCGCGAGCTAGCGTGCGGAGATGCGAGCCACTGTCCTCGAAGGACCGCGTTGCGTCAGCGTCGAGAACGTGCCTGATCCCGTCCTGCCCGGACCCGACGGCATCATCGTGACGGTCGAACGCACCGCTATCTGCGGATCCGATCTGCACCTCTACCACGACGCGCCGACCGGCCGTGGCATCCGCCTCGGCCACGAGGCCATCGGGATTGTCGCCGAAGCCGGGGCCCACGTGCGCAGCCTGAAGCCGGGCGACCGCGTGCTCGTCTCCGGTGTGATCGGGTGCGGGGTCTGCGGCCCCTGTCTGGCCGGCCAGCCCAACGTCTGCCTCGCCGGCATGGCCACCGCGTTCGGGACGGTGCCCGATCTTCCCGGCGGGCAGGCCGAAGCCATGGCGGTGCCGTTTGCCGATCTCTTCGCCCTTCCCATCCCGGAGGGTGTCGCCGACGAGGAGGCCGTTCTCCTCACAGACATCCTTCCCACCGGTTACCTCGGTGCGCTCCGGGCCTCCATCCGGCCGGGCGCGACGGTTGTCGTCATGGGGCTCGGGCCGGTCGGGATCATGGCGCTGCAGTGCGCGTCGCTGTTCGGCCCGGCGCGCATCCTGGCCGTGGACATGGTGCCCGAACGACTGGCCCGCGCCGAGCGCCTCGGGGCCGAGCCCATCGACGCCCGCGTCGCCCCCGGGTCGCTGCAGGTGATGGAGGCCACCGGCGGGCGGGGCGCCGAGAGCGTGATCGAGGCGGTGGGGGCGGATGCCACCGTGTTGGACGCCGTGTCCTGCGCCGCCACCGGCGGCACTGTCTCGGTCGTCGGCGTGAACCTCAACATGGAGCTCCCCTTCCCGATGGGGATCGTCTTCTTGAAGAGCCTCACCCTGCGCGCCGTGTTCGCCGCGATCCCGGGGACGTGGTCGTCTCTCGTCCCGCTCCTGCAGTCGGGACGGCTCGCCGGCCTGGGCGAGACGTTCACGCACCGGATGGACCTGAGTCAGGCGCCCGAGGCCTACGAGTTGTTCGACTCCCGCTCTGACGGCGTCTTGAAGGTCTTGCTCACGCCGAACCCCTGAGCCCCCGTCGGCTCGTCCGGAGTGCGGTTCAGCACGAGCGGGAACTTGGCCTTGCCCAGCTTGGGCCGGTCGAGGAACCAGGGCGCCGGCGGTGGCACGATGGTCTCCGTCAGCGCGTCGACGATCGGCTCGTAGTTGATACGCCAGCCCTGGAAGTTCCGCCAGGCCTCGTCGGCATCGCGCTCGGCCGGGAAGTTGACCGACTCGAGCCGACGGAAACCCTCGTCGAACTCCCGGCGCGACAGGCGAATCTGCGCCGTGGGGAGCGGGTCGTCGTCGTAGGGGATGCGCAGCGCGCGGGCCATTGAGCGCAGGCAGTTGATCCCCATGGAGAGGCAGAGGCGCGCCTGGCGCGGCGTCTGCGCCGGGCTGACCGAGTGGTAGAGCGCCGCTGAGTCCATCATCGCCACCAGGCCGACCAGCCAGCTGCGGATCGATACAGGTGAGCGGAACCAGATCAGAGCGGGGTAGTTCGCGTGGCTCTCCGAGACCGCGGCGGCCCAGCGCTCCCAGTCGGAGTAGAGCGGCGGGAGCTCGTCCATGGTGTCAAGCCAGTGGGCGCGGGCCAGGATCTCCGGGCCCCAGGCCGGGTTCCCGGAGCGCGCCTCTAAGAGCGTCACCTCCGTCTCACGGGTGGAGAATTGGTCGTAGAGCGCCGGGAGGTAGGCGATCTCGAGCGCGACCACGAGTAGGCCGATGCCCGACGCGATGACCTCGACCGCCCTGGGTCCAGCGTCGTTGGAGGAGACGATGCCGAGTGTGAAGACCGACGACCCCGCGATACCCAGCGCGGTGAGGAAGTCGACACCGGCGGCGTACCACTCGATGAGCCCCACGCCCAACACGAGCAGGCAGAGCCAGGTCACGAACAGGAAGACCATGGCGGCGGGACCCACGAACGACAGGACGCGGTCGCGCGCCTCGTAGTCCCGGAGCTTCGGGGCGATCCCGCGCGCCGTGCCGCCGAGGGCGCGCGCCAGCGCGCGCATGGCCCGCGAGGAGGTCACGCGGGGCACGACGAGCGCCGTGAACACGCTCCACGCCGTGACGAGGACGATGGCGATGCCGGCGACGAGCGCAACGACGCGGGCGACCGACTCCACGGCGCCATCCTGCCAGATGCCCGGGCGCGATCCGCCCGGCAACCGTCAGCGCGCGGCCAGTCTTTCCGCGGCCGGCCCGGTCGCCACCAACGCGGCCGGGACTTCCACCTGGCGCGAGCGCAGCAGCTCCCCGAGGCCCTTGGCCTGGGTGTCCAGACGCAGGTTCGAGGCCACGCCCCAGCCCAGCAGGCCATGAACGACGAAGTTCACCGCACGGAGATTGGGCAGCGGATAGCGGCTGACCGCGAACGGTGCGACCTCGGGCAGCAGCACCTTGAAGGCATCCGTGGTGAGGTCCCTCTGGAGCCAGCCCGCAACGGCGTCGTCGTCCGCCCAGACGCCGACGTTGGCATCCCCTCCCTTGTCCCCCGAGCGGGCTCCGACGAGCGCCCACAACGGCACGCGTACCGTCTCCCCCGTGGCGCGCACCGACCGGCCGGGCTCTCCCTTCTCGGCGACGGACGGGCCGCCGACAACGACGGCGGACGGGGAGGCCACCGCGGTCGGGGGCGTGACCGGAACCACCTGGCCGTCGCACTCGAGATGCGGCGTCACGGCAGCGGTGGCGACCGTCGTCGGCCAGTAGCGGGCCACGCCCTGGGCCCCCGAGGGTGCCGAGGTGAAGAACGTGCCGGGGTAGCTGGACAGGCTGGTCTCCACGACGGCACCCGAGAAGGCCCGGCCGACCGCCGACTCGTCGTCGCCCCGCACGGCGAGGCGCACGTACGCCATGCCGCCACCGCTCAGGTCGCCCGAGAGGTCCTCCGCGGTCTCCGCGAAGGCGGCTCGCCCGCCGGGGATCCCAGCCCACACCGCCGCCGCGGCAAACCGCGCCTTCTCGACCACCTGGGCTCCGGTCAACGCCAGCGTCATGGAGTTGCGCCAGCCGGCTTCGAGGTTGGCCGTGACCTTCAGCGTGTCCGGCGGCGGCTCACCCCGGACTCCCGCGAGGCGCACCCGGTCGGGGCCATCCTGCGAGACCTCGATGGTGTCGAACCGCGCCACCGCGTCGGGACTGAGGTAGCGCGGACCGCCGATCTCGTAGAGGAGCTGCGCGGTCACCGTCCCCACCGTCACCATCCCGCCCGTTCCGGGGTGCTTGGTGATCACCGACGAGCCGTCCGCCTCCACCTCGGCCAGCGGGAAGCCGATCCGATCCCGGTCCGGCACCTCCTCGAAGAAGGCGTAGTTCCCGCCACAGCACTGGGCACCGCACTCAATGACGTGACCCGCCACGACGGCGCCGGCGATGGCGTCATAGTCAACGTCGGACCACCCGAACGCGTGGAGCGCCGGCCCGACCACCAGGGCGGCGTCGGTCACGCGGCCCGTCACCACCACCTGGGCGCCCGCCGCCAGCGCGTCGGCGATCGGGCGCGCCCGCAAATAGGCGTTGGCCGTCACCACGCGCGCACCGGCGGGCAGGAGCTCAGCCGTGTCGAGATTGACGAACTCCTCGCCCTGCGCGCGCAGCGCAGCGAGCTGCAGGGTGATGTCGTCACCGGAGACCGAGGCCACGTGCACCCCGAGCCCCTGACGACGGGCCAGCTCCCCCACGGCGGCGGCCAGGCCCTCCGGGTGTAGCCCGCCGGCGTTGGAGACCACCGTGATGCCCCGCTCGATGCAGGTCGGCAACACCTCCTCGAGCTCGCGCAGGAAGGTCCGGGCGTAGCCGCCGCTGCGCTCCCGGGTCTTGTGGAGGATGTACATCGTCAGCTCGGCCAGCCAGTCGCCGGTCAGCACGTCGATCGGGCCGCCCTCGACCATCTCGCGGGCCGCGTGGGCGCGGTCCCCGAAGAAACCGCTGCAATTCGCAATCCGCAGGGCGCCGGACCGGCCGCCGGGCTCAGTCATGCCGGCTCCACGACGACCAGCAGGTCGTCCACGTCGACCTGCTGCCCGGGTGCAGCGGTGATCTGCGCCACCGTCCCGGTGCCGTTGGCCCGCAGGGTGTGCTCCATCTTCATGGCCTCGAGCACCACCAGGCCGTCACCCTCGACCACCGTGTCGCCGACCGCGACGAGGACCTTGGTCACCGCACCGGGCAGCGGGGCGCGGCACTCACCGGCCACACCGCCGCGCTCGTCAGCGTCGTCCTCGGCCCGAAGCGCGAAGGTCGACTGGCCCTCTGGTCCGCTCACATCGGCCTCATGGGCGGCCAGCCGCACCCGGTAGCGCCGCCGCAGCCCGTCCTCGGCCAGCAGGTCCACCACGCCACCATCCGGGCGCGCCGTCCCCACCACGCGCCACTCGCCGTCGACGAGAACGCGCGCCGGATCGCCGGGTACGGGGCGCGTACCTCCAGCGTCCCGCTGGCGTCCGTCAGCTGATCGGCGTGCAGGGGCCGGCCGACGTTGCGCCAGCCCGGGGCGCGCACCGGCACCAGGCTGCGGTTGGCCCGGTCGTCGGTCAGGCAGAAGGCGACCGCGGCGGCGTGCCGGTACCGCACGACGTCGGGCAACCGCGCGTCGCGCAGGTCGGGCCGGCGGTCCAGGTAGTGCACGTCCGCCGCGCCGCGCCGGAAGGCGTCGTCGTCGAGCACCGCCCCGAGCAGTTGCCGATTGGTCTCGAGGCCATCGAGCTCGAGCGCGCGCAAGGCGCGCGACAGGCGCGCGATGGCGGCGCCGCGGTCCTCGCCGTGCGCCATGACCTTGGCCACCAGCGAGTCGTAGGCCGGGCTCACAACGCTGCCGGACTCGATGCCGCGGTCGGTCCGCAGCCCCGGCCCCTCGGGCCAGCGTACGCGGGCCACCCGGCCGGGCGTCGGACGGTAGTCCTCCCGCGGCCGCTCGGCGCAGAGCCGGACCTCCACGGCGTGCCCGACCTCCACCACCTCCTCCTGGCCGAAGGGAAGCGGCCGGCCCTCGGCCACTGCCAGCTGCAGGCCGACGAGGTCGCGCCCGGACACGAGCTCGGTCACGCCGTGCTCCACCTGCAGCCGCGTATTCATCTCGAGGAAGTAGAAGCCGTTGTCGTCGACGAGGTACTCCACGGTGCCGGCGCCCACGTAGTCCACGGCCTGTGCCACCGCCACGGCGGCGTCCCACATCTGTCGGCGGATGGCCGCGGGCACGAGCACGGCCGGCGCCTCTTCCAGCACCTTCTGGTGGCGGCGCTGCACCGAACACTCGCGGTCGAGCAGGTGCACCACGGTGCCGTGGGTGTCCCCCATCACCTGAACCTCGACATGGCGGGGGGTCGGCAGGAAGCGCTCCAGGAAGACCTCGTCGGAGCCGAAGGCCGCGGCGGCCTCGCGCCGCGCCGACGCCACCGCCTCGCTCAGCTCGTCGGGCTCACCGACGAGCCGCATGCCGCGGCCGCCACCGCCGGCCGACGCCTTCACCAGAAGGGGGTACCCGACGCCCGTCGCCGCGGCGGCCAGCGCGGCGTCGTCCGACCCGGTGGCCACCACGGCGCTCGGCAGCACGGGCACACCGGCCGCCGCCGCCAACTCCTTGGCCCGCGCCTTGTGCCCCATGACCCGCATGGCCTCGGCGGGGGGCCCGACCCAGACGATGGCCGCCGCCGCACAGGCGTCGGCAAGGGCGGGGTTCTCTGACAGGAAGCCGTAACCGGGATGGAGCGCGTCCGCGTCCGCCGCCCTGGCCGCCCCCACCAGCGCGGCCGCCGAGAGATAGGTCTCGGCCAACGATGCGCCGGGCAACAGCACGGCGGTATCCGCCTCGCCCACGTACGGGCTGCCCGCGTCGTCGGACGCGTAGACGGCGACCGCTTCGCAGCCGGCATCGTGCGCGCCACGGATGAGGCGGCGGGCGATCTCACCGCGGTTGGCCACCAGCAGGCGGCGGATCGTGCGGGTCCCCATCAGTGCCGCACCACACCGAACACCGCCGTGCCCCGCACGGCGGCCGAGTGCACGGCGGTGAGGGCGACGGCGAGCACGATGCGCGTGTCCCGCGGGTCGACGATCCCGTCGTCCCAGAGCCGTCCCGTGGCGTACTGCGCCGTCGACTCCTGCTCGATCTGGCTCTCGGTGGCCTGGCGCAGCTCCTCGTCGGCCGCCTCGTCGAAGGGACGGCCCGCGGCCGCGGCCGCGTTGCGGCGCACGATGGAGAGGACGCCGGCCAGCTGCTTGGGCCCCATGACGGCGATGCGGTGGTTGGGCCAGGTGAAGACGAACCGCGGGTCGTAGGCCCGGCCGGCCATGGCATAGTTGCCGGCCCCATAGCTGGCGCCCACCATGAGGGTGAGGTGGGGCACCGTCGAGTTCGACACGGCATTGATCAGCTTGGCGCCGTCCTTGATGATCCCACCCTGTTCGTAGCGCGTGCCAACCATGAAGCCGGTGATGTTCTGCACGAACAGGATCGGCGTGTCGGTGCGGTTGCACAGTGCGATGAACTGGGCTCCCTTCTGGGCCTCGGGCGAGAAGAGGATGCCGTTGTTGGCCATGACGCCGACGCGATAGCCGCCGATGGAGGCCCAACCGCAGACGAGCTGCGGGCCGTAGAGCTCCTTGAACTCCTCGAAGCGCGAGCCGTCGAGAATCCGGGCGAGGATCTCGCGCACCTCGAAAGGAACCCGGACATCCACCGAAGCGATGCCGAGCAGCTCCTCGGCCGGGTAGAGCGGCTCTTCGGTCGGGCCGTCGGGCCCCGGTCCGAGGCGCGACCAGTGCAGATGCGCCACGATCCCCCGCGCCATGCGGATCGCCTCCGGCTCGTCCCGCGCCAGGTAATCGCACAGACCCGACGTGCGGGCGTGCATCCGCGCGCCGCCCAGCTCCTCCTCGTCGGCGTCCTCCCCGATGGCCATCTTGACCAGCGGCGGGCCGCCGAGGAAGACCCGGGCCCGGTCTTCGACCATGACGGTGTAGTCGCTCATGCCCGGCAGGTACGCACCGCCGGCGGTCGACGACCCGAACACGACGCAGATGGTGGGGATGCCCTGCGCCGAGAGCTGGGTCAACCGCCGGAACTGCTCGCCGCCGGGCACGAACACGTCGGCCTGGCGCGGCAGGTCCGCCCCGCCCGACTCGACCAGCAGGAGGAGCGGGAGGCGATTCTCTTCGGCCACGTCCATGGCGCGCAGGAGCTTTTTGATCGTGGTCGGACTCGTCGTCCCCCCGCGCACCGTCGGGTCGTTGGCGATGACGAGGCACTGGGTGTGTGCCACCTCGGCCAGCGCGACGACGACCCCGCCGCCCACCGGATCGCCGGTCTCGAGTCCGGCAAGTGGGCACAGCTCGAGCACGGGCGTTCCCGGATCGGCCAGCGCCTCCAGGCGCTCCCGCACCATCATCTTGCCCCGGGCGCGGTGGCGTTCGACGTACTGCGGTCCGCCGCCCGCCACCACCTTGTCGTGCAACGAGCGGATCTCATCGATCAACGCGCGCATGGCGGCGGCGTTCTCCCGGAACTCGTCGCCCGCCACCGTCAGCCGGGATCGGATGGGCGTGCTCACGACATCGAGTCCCAGGCGGGCCGGCGCTTCTGGAGGAACGCCTCCATGCCCTCGGCGGCTTCGGCACCGGCGAACAGCTCGGCCGAGGTTGCCGCCGCGGCAGCCAGTCCCTCCTCCCAGGCCTGGGCGGGCAGCGACCGCAGCAGCGCCTTGGTGGCCCGCACGGCGCCGGGAGCGGCCTGGCGGAGGGCGACGGTCTGCGCCGCGACCCAGGCGTCGAGCGCCGCCTCGTCCGCGGTGACCGCCGTGAGGAGGCCTGCCGCGGCCGCCACGTCGGCGCTGAACCGGTCACCCGTGAGCACGGCGCGGGTGAGGAAGCGGCGGTCGACCACGCGCAGCGCCGGCACCAAGATCATCGCCGGTGCCACGCCGACCCGGACCTCGGTGAAGGCGAACGTGCTGGCGGCCGCCGCCACCGCCATGTCGGCCGCCGCGATAAGGCCGAGGCCGCCGGCGCGGGCGTGCCCGTTGACGCGAACGATGACCGGCACCGGGCTCTCGACCATGCACGTGAGGATGGCCGGCATGCGGTTGGGCGCGGCCGCGCCGCGCTCGGAGAGGTCGGCGCCGGAGCTGAAGACCGTCCCCGTCCCCGTGAGGACCACCGCGCGTACGTCCGCGTCCTCGGTCGCGTCACGCAACGCCTTCTCCAACTGCTCGAGGAGGCGGGCCGACAGGGCGTTGCGGTTGGCCGGCGAGTCGAGCGTCAGGGTCCGGATCCCGTCGCTGTGCTGCACGCCGACCATCACGTCCGTCACGGATGCGCAGTGTAGGGGGGCGCTCGTCGGTGAGTGGAAAAAGGCCGGTGGTATCGTTCGCCGGTGATCGAGAGCGACGAGCACCAGCTGTTCCGCAAGACGCTCCGGGCCCTCTTCGAAAGGGAGATCGAGCCCCACGTCGACGAGTGGGAGGCGGCCCGCACGTTCCCGGCCCACGATCTCTTCCCCAAGCTCGCGTCGGTGGGTCTCCTCGGGCTCGAGTACGACGAGACCTACGGCGGGATGGGGGCGGACCACACCTACTCCCTGATCGCCGGCGAGGAGATGGGACGGATCAGCTGTGGCGGCGTCCCGATGGCGATCGCCGTCCAGATGTCGATGGCGACACCGGCGCTGGCCCGCTACGGCACGCACGAGTTGAAGGAGCGGTATCTCGCACCGGCCATACGGGGTGAGGTCGTGACCTCCATCGCGGTCACCGAGCCCGATGCGGGCAGCGACGTCGCCGGCATCCGCACCCGCGCCGTGCGCGACGGGGATGAGTGGGTCATCAACGGCGCCAAGCTCTACATCACGAACGGCACGCAGGCGGATTGGCTGTGCCTGCTCGCTCGGACCTCCGACGATCCCGGGTACCACGGCATGTCGCTCATCGTGGTGCCGACGGACATCGCCGGCGTGGCGGTGTCGCGCAAGTTGGAGAAGCTCGGCATGTGGTCGAGCGACACCGCCGAGCTGTCGTTCACCGAGGTGCGCGTCCCGGTCGCCAACACCATCGGCGAGATCGGGCGTGGCTTTCAACAGCAGATGGTGCAGTTCCAGGCCGAGCGGCTCATGACCTTCTACAAGCAGGTGGGCTCCATTGAGCTGGCCCTCGCCCGAACCAGGGACTACCTGCGGGAGCGCAGGGCCTTCGGCGCGCCCCTGCTGGCCAATCAGCACCTGCAGTTCGTGCTGGCCGAGCTGTCGGCCCGTCACGACGTGCTCAAGCAGTACGCCCGTTCGACGGCCGACGCGGTGTTGCGGGGAGAGGACGCCACCCGGTTCGCCACCATCGGCAAGCTGCTCGGGTCCCGCCTCCAGCGCGAGGTGGCCGACACGGCGGTGCAGTTCCACGGTGGCATGGGCTACATGGACGAGAACTGGACCTCGCGCTACTTTCGCGACACCCGGCTCGACTCGATCGGCGCCGGGGCCGACGAGGTCATGCTGCGCATCCTGGCGCGTATGGACGGATACTCGACCGACTGAGTCGCGCGGGCCTACGTGTGCCGGAACACCGCCTGGCCCCCGCCGCTCGCGATGAGCCGGCGTTGCATCGACCACACTCGGCCGGTCCACGACAAGAGGCCACCCTGCGCCACCGGCGAGTGCGCGTCGAGGAGCAGCCACTCCGACGAGCTGCCGGGGAATTGGAACGATGCGTAGAGGTCGAGGCTCGGCGCGATGAAGGGCGGATCGAGGTACGCGTGTGGGCGGGAGCCGGCCGGCCAGCTCCCGACGTCGAGCACAATGAGCGAACGCGCCACGTCGACCCACGGATCCGCGAAGGTGGCCGTCGGGCGGCAGCGCACCCAGGTCCGCCACGTCGGTGGGAGCGGGCCTGGCGGTGGCCAGCTGTCCGACCACTCGATGATGCGCTGGTCGAAGTTGTCCCAGAACGCGAAGCCGGGCCTGTCCTCTTCGGGCCACAGTTCCGCCGGCGACGGCAGGTCGCCGGGATCGGCCACCGACGGCGGGTCGACATCTTCGTGCTCGAGGCCCTCGACCGCACCGACGGACCAGACCATGGCCTCGAGCACCGGCCGGCTCTCCTGGGTCATGGCGACGCGCTGGGCCAGCACGGTCCGGCCGGCCCGCAACGAGGTCACCGTGAGCTCCACCGGCGCGAACGCCGCGACAGACAGGTAGTGGCAGAAGAAGCTGGCCGGCCGCGCGAGAGGGCTCTCCGCTCCCGCGGCTCGCAACGCCAGGGCCGCCACGTACCCGCCACCGGGGCCCCAGATCTCCCAGTCGGCGTACACCATGGCGGTGTAGCGGCCGTCACCCACCGCTTCGACCGCCGTCTGCACGGCGACGTCACCCACGGGCGCGCTGCTCCTCCCAGCGCTCCCGCGCCAACTCCATCACGGCGACCTCCTCGCCGCGGGGCCCCGACGTGGTGAGGCGGTGGGTGAAGCCCAGCCGCTCCATCACCCGGCCCGAGGCGACGTTCTCGGGCTCGTAGATGCTGACGATGCGATCGAGTCCGCCCGTGGTGAACCCGAAGTCCAGCGCGGCGGCTCCCGCCTCTGTGGCCAGGCCCCGCCCGCGCCAGGGACCTGCCAGGCGCCAGCCGACCTCGACGGCGGGGAGGATCTCAGGCAGGAAGTGCGGCACCGCGAGGCCCGCCCACCCGATCATGGTGCCACCGGCCCGCTCGATCAGGGCCTCGATCCCGACGCCGTCGCTCTCGTAGCGCGCCAACACCCTGGAGAGGAACTCTCCGGTGTCCCCCTCCGACATGGCGGCGCGGAGCGGGTACCACCAGAACGACTCCTCGGCATGCAGGGCCACCAGCGCAGGAAGGTCCGAGGCCTCGAGCGGCCGCAGCACGAGCCGCGGCGTGCGCAGCGTGGGGATGCCGGGCCGGTCCACGGGTCTCGTCCGTCAGCCCAGGGGGAGGCCCGGTGCGTCGGCCAGCGACGGGTCTCGCCCGGGCCGGGCGGACGGGTCATAGAGCTGATCCGGCCGGAACGACCGCACGGCCCGATCCCCGGCCCGTCCCCCCACGACCTCGACCCAGACCTCGCCCGTCTGCCCGTTGGTGACGTGCGCCACGAATTCCCAGGAGGCGCCGCGCAGGCGCGTCGCTGCGACCTGCACGGGATCACCGGGTCGCAGCCCGGCCCAGCGCGTGCTGCGGCGTAGTTCAGCCACTGATGCGGACAAGGGCACCGGAGGGCATCACACTATTTCTACCTGCTCGAGAGGATGGGCGGGCGCGACACTGGCCCGCCCTATCCTGACTGGCATGGCGCTCGATCTCCCAAGGACCCTGACGCCCTCGAAGGTCGTCGCCTTCACCAACTGCCCACTCGCCTTCCGGTTCTCGCAGATCGAGCGCCGGCCCGAGCCACCGTCCCCCCACGCAGTCAAGGGCACCTTGGTACACGCCGCGTTGGAGGGGCTCTTCTGGCACCACGCCCCCGGTGCGCGCACACCCGCCGCGGCGCACGCAGAGCTCGAGCGCTGCTGGGACGAGCTCCAGCACGACGACGAGTACAAAGAGCTGGCACTCGATCGGGGCCAGGTCGAGGCCTTCCTTGCCGACGCGCGCACCCTCGTCGACAACTACTTCCGGCTGGAGGATCCGAACGAGGCCCGGGCGGTGGGGATCGAGTTGGGGGTCGAGACGGTGGTCGACGGCATGCGCCTGCGCGGCATCATCGACCGCCTCGACGTCGCCGCCGACGGAAGCTTGATCGTCGTGGACTACAAGACGGGACGGGCGCCCTCCGAGCGGTACGAGCGCGGCAGTATGGGCGGGGTGCAGACCTATGCGCTGCTGTGCGAGAGCCTGCTCGGACGCGCCCCGGCCGAGGTCCGGCTTCTCTACCTGCGCCAGCCCGTCGCCATTTCGTCGGTGGCCTCCGAGCAGACCATCCGCGGCCAGCGCAGGCGGGCCATGGCTGTGTGGACCGCCATTGAGCGGGCGTGTGACGCCGAGGACTTCCGCCCCCACGTCGGTCCGCTGTGTGACCACTGCCACTTCAAGACCTCCTGCCCCGCCTTCGCCGCGTGAACGACCGTTCATCCGTGAGTCGCACGATCGACGAGGCGGTCGACGCCGCCTTCGAGCCCCTCCGGGGTCGCCCGGAGCTCGACCGTACCGCCGCCGTCATCTCGAACCTGGCCGATTACGGGCTCATCTGGGTGCTCCTCGCCGGCGTCAAGGCACGGCGCCGCGGCGCGGACCGGCGCCGGGCCGTCGTCGCCCTGGCCACTGCCGGGTTCTCCTCGCTCATCATGAGCCGGGTGGTGAAGTCGGCCGTCGAGCGCCAGCGGCCCGAGGACCACCTCGACGCCACCGTGCGCACGCCCACGAGCAGCAGCTTCCCGAGCGGACACACCCTCGCCGCCTTCTGCACCGCCTTCGTCCTCGGGGACTCCGAAGCCGGCACGGCGGCCAACGTGGGTTTCGCCGCCGCCGTGGCGGCGAGCCGGGTCCATCTCCGGGCCCATCACCCCACCGACGTCATCGGGGGCGCGGCAATCGGCTCGGTGCTGGGACTGGGACTGCGCCCCATTGTCGACGTCGTCACGCCCGGCAGCGTGGGGTGGCGCGGCCGCCGACGCCGGGGCGCCAGGGGAATGCGCCACGCCGAGGTCGTGTTGGAACAATTGTGACCTCTTTTTCCGTGACCTGGGACTACCGCTGTCCCTTCGCCCGCAACGCCCACGAGCACCTCGCAGTCGCCCTTCTGGGGGGTGCTGATTGGGACGTGACGTTCGTGCCCTTCTCGTTGAGCCAGGCGCACGTGCCGGAGGGGGGGACGCCCGTCTGGGACGACCCGGGCAAAGCGCGGGATCTCTTGGCCCTGGCAGCCGGCGTGGTCGTCCGCGACCAGTATCCCGACCGCTTCCTGGACGCGCATGTCGCCCTCTTCGCGGCGCGCCACGACGAGGGGCTCGACATCCGGCTGCCAGAGGTCGTGAGCACGGTGCTCGAGCGTGCCGGGGTGCCCGGCGACAAGGTGCTGGCCGAGGTGGAATCGGGCACGGTGGACCTGGACATGCGGCACGCCCACGAGCGCGCGGTCGGTGACCTCGGGGTGTTCGGCGTCCCAACCTTCATTGCGGACGGCCGGGCCGTGTTCGTGCGCCTCATGAGCCGTCCAGATGGAGACAGTGGGCTGGCCCGGCGGACGGTGCAGGGAGTGCTCGACCTCTTCGAGACCATGCCCGACCTCAACGAATTCAAGTACACCACCCTGGCGCGCTGAACACCGCACGTCGGACCGCGCGGCTCACGCGCGAGCAAGCTCGCTGATCAGATCGAACCCCCGCGCACGCTCGGCCGCGTCGCCGATGATGGCGGCCACGAAGTCGGTCGCACCCGCGTCGGCGAGCCTGGAGATAGACGCGGACACGGACTCCTCGTCGCCGATGAACCCGATGTCGCCGGCGGCCGCGGCACCTTCCTTGTCGAGCATGGCCTTGTACGAGGGCAGGTTCGGGTAGATGGCGAACGCCTCGTTGATGCGCGCCTTGGCGGCCTCGGGATCATTGGTGACGGCGATCGGCAGCGAGACCACGACACGCGGCGCCGGCCGGGCCGCAGCCTCCGCCGCTGCCGTGATGGTCGGCGCAATGTGGCTGCCGACGGTGGCGGTGCCGGTCATCCAGGTAATGGTGCCGTCGGCGACGCGGCCCGCCAACTTGAGCATGGTGTCGCCGAGGGCCGCGACGAGCACGGGGGGCGCCTCGACGTCGGCGATCTCGAGCGGGGCGAAGGCGTTGGTGGTCACCCGCTCCCCCTCGCACCGGACGGTCTCGCCGTGCAACAGGGGCATGAGCGACCCCAGGTACTCCCTCATGTACGCGGCCGGCCGCTCGTAGCTCATGCCCCACATCCCCTCCACCACGACCTGGTGTGAGAGGCCGATGCCCAAGAGGAGGCGATTGCCCGTCGCGGCCTGCACGGTCAGGGCCTGCTGGGCCAGCATCATCGGGTGGCGCGGGTGGACCGGCACCACTCCCGTGCCCAGGCCTATGTCGGGCACCTGGCTGCCGGCCACCGCAAGGAGCGTCAGCGCATCGGGCCCGAAGATCTGCGACGCGAAGGCATGGTCGAGCCCGGCCTCCCGATACCGCTGCAGCAGGGCCACGACGTCGGAGAGCGGCTTGTCGACCTCGATCATGCTTCCGATGCGCAGCGGCTTGGCCATGTCCCTGGTGCTCCTCGCGTAGTCTGCCCGTTGTGTCCGTCCCATTGTCTAGGCGAATCCCCGGACGGGGGCGAGCGACTTGAGCGCGCACGCCATCGGCTTCGTCGGGGCTGGTCAGCTGGCCCGCATGGCTGGCGAGGCGGCCAGCGCCCTGGGCCTGTCCATGGCCGTACTGGCGTCGCACCCCGACGATGCCGCCTGCGAGGTGGCGGCCGAGGTCATGCTCGGCTCGCCCTTCGTCGCCGACGACCTGCGGGCCTTCGCGGCGCGTTGCGACGTCCTCACCTTCGACCACGAGCAGGTCGACCTCGAGATCGTGGCCGAGGTGGCGGCCCAGGGTGCCGTGGTGCGACCCGGCGCCGACACGCTGGAGCTCGCCGTCGACAAGGCCCACATGCGGACCGTCCTCGACGAGGCCGGCGTGCCCGTCCCTGCCTACCGCATCGTCGACGAGGTACCGGACGCGCTCGACGCGGTGTCGGCCTTCGCCGCGACCCACGGCTGGCCCGTCATGCTCAAGGCGGCGCGGGGCGGCTACGACGGCAAGGGGGTGTGGCCCGTCCGCGACGAGGCCGACGCCGCGTCGGCGCTGGCGCAGGTGACGGGCCGGGTCGTGGTGGAGGAACTGCTCCCCCTCGATGCCGAATTGGCCGTCCTGGTGGCCCGTAGCCCCTCGGGCTCCTCCACGGCGTGGCCGGCGGTCGAGACCGCGCAGGTGGACGGGGTCTGCCGGGAGGTCCTCGTCCCGGGACGCCTGGACGCGGACGTCACGGAGGCCGCCTCGGCGCTCGGCCAGAAGGTGGCCGAGATCGCGGCCGGCGTCGGCGTGATGGCGGTGGAGCTCTTCTGGTCCGGCGGCCGGCTGCTGGTCAACGAGGTGGCCACCCGGCCCCACAACTCCGGGCACTGGACGATGGAGGGTGCGGTCACGTCCCAGTTCGAGAACCACGTGCGGGCCGTGTTGGACCTGCCCCTCGGGTCGACGGCGCCCCAGCACCCCCAGGTGGCCAGCGTCAACATCTTCGGGGGCACGACGGGCACCGATCCCGCGCTGGCCCTCGCCCGCGGCCTGGCCGTGGAGGGAGCCCATGTGCACCTCTACGGCAAGCGTGCCCGGCCCGGACGCAAACTGGGCCACGTGACCGTGTGCGGCGACGAGCCCGAGGTGGTGCGCGCCCGGGCCTGGTCGGCGGCCGTCGCCCTCGGCACACCGGTGCCCGCCGGCATCGACCTGCCGGCGGGGGTCCTGCGGTGACGGGCCCGACCCCGCTGGTCGCCGTCGTGATGGGGAGCTCGTCCGACCTGCCCGTGATGCAGGGGGCGGTCGACATGCTCGAGCGCTTCGGCGTGGCGCACGAGGTGCGCGTCGTCTCCGCCCACCGCACGCCGCGCGACATGCTCGCCTTCGGCTCGGAGGCGGCGGGGCGCGGCATCCGGGTGCTCATCGCGGGGGCGGGGGGTGCCGCCCACCTGCCCGGCATGCTCGCCTCGGTGACCACCCTTCCCGTCATCGGGGTGCCGGTGGCGCTCTCGCAGCTCGACGGCCTCGACAGCCTGCTCTCCATCGTCCAGATGCCCAAGGGCGTCCCGGTGGCGACCATGGCGGTCAACGGCGCCCGCAACGCCGGGCTGCTGGCGGTGCGCATCCTGGCCCAGGCCGACCCGGACCTCACCGCCCGAATGGCCTCCTTCCAGGAGGAGATCGCCGCCGACGCCCGGGCCCAGGATGCGGAGGTGTCCGCCGGAGGGGCGGCCCGGGATGGCTGAGCCCAACCTGGCCCAGCGCCTCGGCTATGGCGCCGGAGCCAAGCTGGTCATCATCAATGCCGACGACCTCGGCTCGTGCCACTCGGCCAATGTCGGGGTCTACGAGTGCCTTGCCACCGGCACCGTCACCAGCGCCACGCTCATGGTGCCCTGCCCGTGGGCCCGCGAGGCGAGCAGCCGGTACCGCGGTGAGGACATCGGCGTCCACCTCACGGTCAACGCCGAGTACGAGCTCTACCGGTGGGGCCCCATCACCCACGCGCCATCGCTCCTCGGTGGAGACGGGGGCTTCCCCCGGACGGTCGAGGACGTCTGGGACCACGCCGACCTCGACGAGGTCCGCCGTGAGTGCCGGGCCCAGATCGAGCGGGCGATCCTGTGGGGCTTCGATGTCAGCCACGTGGACGCGCACATGGGGACGCTGCAGCTGCGCCCCGAGTTCTTCGACGTCTACCTCGAGCTGGCCCTGGAGTTCGGGCTGCCGCTGCGCATGGTGAGCCCGGCCACGGAACGCTACGTGGGATTCCCGGCCCGGGCCGTGGCGGCCGGCGAGGGTGCCGTCTTCACCGACCACTTCCGCCTCGTTCCGGGCGTGGGGTCACGTCAGATCTTCGAGCGGGATCTCGCCACACTGCGCCCCGGCGTGACCGAGCTGCACCTGCATCCGGCGGTGGACAGCGCGGAGCTGCGCTCGCTGGCGACCGACGACTGGGAGGCCAGGGTGGACGACCACCGCATCATCTGCGACGAGGACTGGGTCCGCCGTGCTCTCGACGACGCCGGGGCGACCCTGATCGGATACCGGCCCCTGCGCGACCTGGCGAGGGCCGGAAGCTGAGCGGAGGCCGGTGACCGCCACGACCACGACGACGATCCGGGGCGTGTCAATCTTCTCGAGACAGCGCACGGCCGCGGCCGACGTCTTCGACCTCGCCCTCTCGCGCGAGGGGATCGCAATCCGGCGGCCCGGCCGGGTCGACCAGCACATGACCTGGGACCGCATCTCGGAGTGGGACATAGCGGAGAGGCCGGCGGGTGTCGTCCTGACCCTGCGCGGCGGCGGATCCGTCACCCCGCTGTTGGTGAGGGGGTGGACGCTCGACGACCTCGGGACGGTCATCCGGGAGGCCATCGCGGAAGCGACGGGTCCCGCCGCTGCGGCGGGCGCGCCGGTGCCGACGAGGGCCGCGGCACCGCCTCCCATCCCGGCCCCCGCCGCTGTCGAGCCACGGACAGAGCCCGTCGTCCCCCGCGCCGCCCGCCGTCGGGCGGCGCGCCACCCACGGCGGCGCAGCGTCTGGAAGCCGCTCGTGGTCATCGTCCTGCTGGGCGTCGTAGCAACCGCGGTGGCCCTGGTGCTGCTGCAGAGCGCGGGCATCATCAGCTGGGGATTCCTCGGCCCCACGGCCTGACCGCCCGACCCTCCTCAGGATCCGGCGCGCACCCCCGCAAAGAGGTCGTCCTCGGTCACGTCGGTCGCACCGACGCGGCTCTGCGCCAGGCGGAACTCGTCGACGGGATGGATGTCGCGCATCACCTCGGGCGGCAGGCCGAACCAGAAGGCCGACGTGGGGTCGACCTGCGTCGCGTGCGCCTTCAGTGCCTCGCCGCGCACATGGGTGAAGCCGGTGACGTCGATGGTCGTGGTGAAAGGCTCGGTCCTGGTCATGCGCGTGAGCCACTTGTCGTCGAAGGGTGACTCGAGACCGAGCTCCGCGAACTTCTCGTGGATCTGGCGGAACCGCTCACCCGACCACACCGAGTAGTAGAGCTTTTCGGGGGTGAAGGGCGGTCCGGCGTCCGGGAAGCGGTCCGGATCACCGGCGGAGCCGAATGCCAGAACGGAGATCTCGTGGACCCGCAGATGGTCCGGATGCGGGTACTCCGTCTGGTTGTCGCCGTACGTGATGATCACCTGGGGGCGCTCCCGGCGGATGACGGCCACCAGGCGCTCGACGGCCTCATCGAGGGGGGCCTGGGCGAAGGAGTCCGGCCGGGCGTTGGCCTCCGAGTCGGGCATGCCCGAGTCCCGGTAGCCGAGCAGCACCGTCTCGTCGTAGCCGATGATGTCCGTGGACGCCTTGAGCTCCGCCATCCGGACCCGCCCGATGTCCGCCCGCACCTCGGGGGTGTCCATGGCCGGGTTGAGGATGTCGCCCTCTTCGCCCCCGGTGCAGCACACGAGCACGGTCCGCACGCCTTCGGCGTGGTAGCGAGCCACCGTCGGGGCACCCTTGGAGGCTTCGTCGTCGGGGTGCGCGTGGACGCTGAGCAGGCAGAGACGATCAGGCACGTGCCGACCTTAGCGGCGGCCCTGCGCAGGGCCGCCCGGTGTCCTCCCTCCCCCGCTGGGCCTTATGCTCGGTACCCATGGCAGGCACGTTCAGTCGGATCCGGGACATCTTCCGGTCCAAGGCCAACAAGGCCCTGGACAGGATGGAGGATCCGCGTGACACGCTGGACCTCTCCTACGAGAAGCAGCTCGAGCAGCTGCAGAAGGTGCGACGGGGCGTGGCCGACGTGGCCACGGCGCGCAAGCGGATCGAGCTGCAGGCCCAGGGGTTGCAGAAGCAGGCCGACAAATTGCAGGGCCAGGCCAAGGCCGCACTCGGGCAGGGCAACGAGGACCTGGCCCGCGAAGCCCTGGCGCGTCGCGCCGCGCTGGGCGAGCAGCTCGCCGAGCTCAAGACGCAGCACGACCAGATCAGCGACCAGGAGCAGAAGCTCGTGCAGACCTCGCAGGAGCTCCAGATCCGGGTCGAGCGCTTCCGCACCCAGAAGGAGACGATGAAGGCCTCCTACACCGCGGCCGAGGCCCAGACCAAGGTGGGCGAGGCGGTGTCGGGGATCTCCGACTCGACGCGGAGCGCCGGTGCCACCATGCAGCGGGCCCAGGACAAGATCTCGAGCATGCAGGCGCGGGCGGGGGCCATCGACGAGTTGCTGGCGTCGGGCGCGCTCGACGACCTGACGCATCCAGTCGACGACATCCAGAAGGAGCTCGACAAAGTGTCATCAACCTCTCAGGTGGACAACGAGCTGGCGGCGCTGAAGGCCGAGTTGGGGACGGGCGGCGCCCCCGGCAACACGGCCGCGCTGCCTGCTGCCGACCAGGGCGGCCCCGCAGGCGAGAGCGCCTGATGGCCATCTCCCGCAACATCAAGCCGGACCGGGGCCTGACCTACCGCATGTTCCTCACCGGGCTGCTCCTCGTCCTCCTGTACGGGCTCGTCGTGGGCGTCCTCATCGCCATCGGCCTGTCGTACGCCCTCGTCCTGATCATCGCGGTCGCGCTTCTCTTCTGCCAGTACTGGTTCAGCGCCAAGATCGCCATGTACGCCATGCACGCCAAGGAGGTGACGCCCGAGCAGGCCCCCGAGCTGCACGGTGTGGTCGACCGGCTCTGTGCCCTGGCCGACATGCCCAAGCCCAAGGTGGCCATCGCCACCACCGACATCCCGAACGCCTTCGCCACGGGCCGCAGCCCCAAGTCGTCCGTCGTCTGCGTGACGTCGGGGCTCCTGCGCCGGCTCGAAGAGCCCGAGATCGAAGCGGTGCTCTCGCACGAGCTGTCCCACGTGGCCCACCGCGACGTCGCGGTCATGACCATTGCCAGTGGGCTCGGCATGATCGCCGGGCTCCTGACCCGCGTGATGTTCTACTCGGAGCTCTTCGGCGGCGGCCGGGGCGGCGGCAACAACAATCAGAACCAGGCCGGCATCGAGATGATCGTCCTGCTGGTGTCGGTCGTCGTGTACTTCGTGAGCTTCCTGCTGACCATGGCTCTGTCGCGGTACCGGGAACTGGCAGCGGACCGATCGGGCGCGCTGCTCATCGGCCGGCCCTCCCTCCTGGCCTCGGCGCTGGTCAAGATCACGGGCGAGATGGGTCGCATCCCGACCAAGGACCTCCGCGCCGCCGAGCCGTTCAACGCCTTCTTCTTCACCCCGGCCGTGGCCAGCGGTAACGAGCAGGGCCAGGGTGGCGGCTTCAGCTTCGGCAACCTGTTCCGGACGCACCCGACGCTCGAGCGTCGCCTGGCCCAGCTGGACTCGCTCGAGCGCCAGCTCGGTCAGGCCGGCTGAGCCGGAGTCCGCACCGGTCGTGGGACTCCTCGACACCATCCTCGGCCGCACCAAGCCGGTCCGGGCCAATCTCGATGCCCTGTTCGCCTTACCCACGGCCGCGCTGACGCTGCAGAGCGCAGGCGGGCTGGTGACGTCGGGCCACGCCGGGGTCTGCTGGAAACCACCCCCGGGCCAGGGGGCGGCGGACGCCCAGAAGGAGATCTCCGAGCTCGTGGGCGAGGGCTTCGGGCACGCCCAGGACTCCTTCGACTACGGCTGGCTGCTCCTCGACGACAGCGACCTCGAGGAGCTGGTGACCAAGATCCACATGGCCAACTCCACTCTGCAGGACAATGGCTGGGGGCCCCAGCTCCTGTGCTCGGCGTTCGGCTTCGTCCCCGGTCCCGAGGCTCCCGGCGATGCCCGGGCCTTTCGGCTCGTCTACCTCTTCAAGCGGGGCACCTTCTATCCCTTCGCCCCCGTCGACACGGAGAAGGAACGACGGGACACCGAGCTCGAGCTGCGCATACGGACGATGGTCGGGTCAGACCTCCCGGTGGAGCCCGACCTGGCCCGGTGGTTCCCCCTGTGGGACATGCCGGTGTCCTGGTTGTCACCTGGGTTCGCGGACGTGCTCCGGCCGCGCCCGGCGTGAGATGAGGGTGAGAAGGTAAAGGAGGTGGACTGACGTGGCGGAGACCATGGCGCGGCTGATCGCGCTGGAGGGTGCGGTCAATTTTCGTGATCTGGGCGGGTACTCGGCCGCCGGCGGGGCGCGGACACGGTGGCGCACGCTCTTCCGCGCCGACGGCCTGGGCGAGCTGACCGAGGCGGACCTCTCTGTGTTGCGCGCCCTCGGCATCCGGACGGTCATCGACCTGCGGTCCGGCTCGGAGCTGGAGCGCGGCCGGTTCGATGTCGGCGCCCACCCGGTGGCCTTCCACCACTTCCCCTTCATCGACGAGCTGCCCGACGCGCAGGAGTTCGACCGCCGGCCCGGCCTGCTCGGCTCGCAGTACCAGGAGATCGTGCGCGACGCCGGAGGCCAGATCCTCGCCGCGCTGGTCGTGCTGGCCGCCCCCGACGCGCTGCCCGCCGTCTTCCACTGCACCGCCGGCAAGGACCGTACCGGTGTCCTCTCCGCCATCGTGCTGTCGCTGCTCGGCGTGGACGAGCCGACGGTGGTGGCCGACTACGCGCTCAGCGGGGCCGCCATGCAGCGGCTGCGCGAGAAGCTCGTGGCGAAATATCCCGAGGGCCGGGAGACGATCGAGAACATCGACGAGGTCTTCTCGGCCGACCCGGCCCAGATGGAGCTGCTACTCGACCACGTGCGGGCGCAGTACGGCTCGGTCGGTGCCTATGTCGAGGGGCTCGGGGCCGGGCCGGGTCTCGTCGAAGGCCTGCGCGGCGCGCTGCTCGAGCCGGTGGCCTAGCTCGTCGCTATCCCCCCTCGTCGTCCCGGACATCCGGGCGCAACCGGTCCACCACGCCGGCCAGGGCCAGGTCGAGGAGCGTGATGCCGCCCGAGTCGTGCGTACTGAGGGACAGGCGCACCGTGTTCCATCGGATGTCGATGTCGGGGTGGTGATTGGCCGCCTCGGCCGCCGCGCCGACCGCGTTGACGAAGGTGAGTGCGGCGCCGAAGTCGTGCAGCTTGACCGTGGTGACCAGGACGTCACCCGCGCGGGTCCAGTGCAGCTGCTGTTCCTCGAGCGCGCCGTCGACGTCGGCGTGGGTGAGCACGGGCTCGCTCAAGGGTGCGTCATCTCCTCGGGGCGCACGGCGGCGTCGAACTCCTCCCCGGTCAGGTAGCCGAGGCCGAGCGCCGCCTCCTTGAGCGTCGATCCCTCCTTGTGCGCCTTCTTGGCCACCTCGGCCGACCTGTCGTATCCGATGCTCGGGGCCAGCGCGGTGACCAGCATGAGCGAGTTGGAGAGGTGCCGGTCGATCTCCACCAGGTTGGGTTGCAACCCTTCCACGCAGAACTCGCGGAAGCCCCGGCTGGCGTCGGTCAACAACGCGATCGACTGCAACACGTTGTAGGCGATGACCGGTTTGCAGACATTGAGCTCGAGGTTGCCCCGGCTGCCCGCGGTCGCCACGGCCGTGTCGTTCCCGAGCACCTGGATCCCGACCATGATCATGGCCTCGCTCTGGGTCGGGTTCACCTTGCCCGGCATGATGGACGAGCCCGGCTCGTTCTCGGGCAGGGCCAGCTCGCCCAGCCCGCAGCGTGGGCCCGAGCCCAGCCAGCGCACGTCGTCGGCGATCTTCATCAGCGAGACGGCCAGGGTGCGCAGCGCCCCGTGGGTGAAGACGAGGGCGTCGTGGGCGGCCAGCGCGGCGAACTTGTTGGGCGCGCTCACGAACGGCAGCCCCGTGGCCGCGGCGATCGCCCGCGCCACGCGGTCACCGAACTCGGGGTGCGTGTTCAACCCCGTGCCCACGGCCGTGCCCCCGGCCGCCAGCTCGTAGAGACCGGGGAGCGTCAGCTGAATGCGCTCGAGGTCAGCCGTGAGCTGGGCCACGTAGCCGGAGAACTCCTGACCGAGCGTGAGCGGCACGGCGTCCATGAGGTGGGTGCGGCCGATCTTGGTGATGTCCGCGAACTCGGCGGACCGCACCGCGAGCGCGTCGCGCAACGCCGCCACCGAGGGGAGCAGCCGGAGCACGATCTCCTCGGCGGTCGCGATGTGCATGGCCGTCGGGAACGTGTCGTTCGAGGACTGGGACATGTTGACGTGATCGTTGGGGTGGACGGGCTTCTTGGTGCCCATGACCCCCCCGCTCAGCTCGATGGCCCGGTTGGAGATGACCTCGTTGGCGTTCATGTTGGTCTGGGTGCCGCTTCCGGTCTGCCAGATGCGCAACGGGAACTGGTCGTCGAGGGCGCCCTTGGCCACCTCGGCCGCCGCCTGCTCGATGAGGCCCGCCAGCGTGTCGTCCAGCTTGCCGAGGTCACGGTTCACCGAGGCCGACGCGCCCTTGAGCACCCCGAACGCCCTGATGAGCGGCTTGGGCATCGTCTCGGTCCCGATGTCGAAATGGTGCAGAGAGCGCTGGGTCTGGGCGCCCCAGTAGCGGTCAGCGGGGACCTCGATCTCCCCCATGCTGTCGCTTTCCATCCGGGTGTTCGTCATTGGCGTCAGCTTAGGACCGGCGCCCCCGACGGTCCCCGGCACCCGGGGCGGCCCGGGGCGGTCTGTAGCGGCCCGTCCGTGCGGCCCGGGTCATGCCCCGGCTTGAGCGCGCCGGATGGACGAGACGGCCGCGGACGGCTGCGGACGGTGGTCGGCGAGACTTCCTAGCCCGGGGGATGGTCGTCCGGGCAGGTTCCGGGCGGGTCGTTGTAGTCGGGGTCAGACGTCCAGGCTCCCTGGGCCCAGTTCCCCTCGGCGGGTGGGAGCAGGAAGAGCGCGGTCATGTCGGCCAGCAGCGCGTTGGCGTAGCGGGCGGCGCCCTCGGGACAGAGGTGGACGTTGTCGAGCTTGCGCGCACGGAGCCAGTCGCTGGTCGGGGCGTGCGGGTCACCTTCGGGTGGGAGCCACGCCGAGTACTTCCCGTCGACGAGCAGCGAGCTGCCCAGCGGGAGGTACATGACCCGTCCGGGGAAATACGACGGCATCTTGGCGGCGATGGCGTTCCATGCAGTGACGCCGGCCCGGCGCTCCTTCTCCGAGATCGCCCTGGCCTGAGTGGTCGGAGCGACGTTCCCTGGTTGCGGGAATTCGGTGAGGATCACGCCCTCCACACCGTTGCCGGGCGTGAGCATGGTCGAGACGGCGCGGCGGAGCAGCTTCGTGTACTGGACCGGCTCGTGCAACGCGTTGGGTGTGGTCGGCCCGAACTGGTCCCAGCTCCATGAGCCCACAATGAGCTGGGCCTGGGTCTGGCTGACGAGGTTGGGGATGACCGTCGGCCAGTTGAGGGATGTCGTGAGCCCGAAGCCGAGGACCGTGTGCGTGTCGACCGTGGCCGCGCCCGTGGCTTGGAGGGCGGCGGTGATGCCGAAGGAGGCGTCGTGCAAGACCGAGTCGCCCAGGAGCATGACGCGCAGGGGATCGGCCGGGGACGCGGCTGCCGTCAGCCGTATCGGCTGCTGACCCTGGTAGCCCCCGGCGCCCGGCACCCCCTGGTTCGAGCCGGTGGACGCGGATGCCAGGTGGCTGGTACCGACGACGGTGGTGGGATCGGCGACGGCGGGGATGGTGGCCGCGACGATCACGACGGCCGTGACGACGCCGGCGAGGGGCCCCCAGATCCGGACCCCACCCCGGAACCGGGCCAGGCGGATCGGTCGCTCGACCAGGTAATAGCTCGCCGTCGAGACGGCGAGCGTGACGGCGATCCGGAGCAGGTTCAGGGGCCACGTCGACAGACCGGTCCGGGCGGCGGTGAGGTAGACGATCACCGGCCAGTGCCACAGGTAGACGCCGTAGGAGATGGTGCCGACGAAGTGCAGAGGCTTCCAGGCCAGGCCTCGGGCGAACGTCCCGGGTTCGACGAGACGCGCGTCGGACACGACCAGCGCGGCGAGTGCCGCACAGAGCAGGAACCCCCCCTCGAACATGAAATTGGTGGGCAGGCCACCGGACGTCCCAGCCGTCACCCAGAACGCCCCGAGGACCACCGCCGCGGCGGGTCCCACCCAGTGGAAGATGCGACGCGCCCGTTCATTCGGTTGGCGGCGCGCCGCGACCAGGAACGCAACTGCCGCGCCGGCCATGAGGTCGAACAGGCGCGTGTCGGTGCCGTAGTAGATCCTCGAGGGGTCCACCCCCGGGTGGAAGAGCGCGGCCATCAGCACCGACGAGCCGACGCCGAGGGCGACGGCAACGGTGACGCCGACGCGGCGCCAGCCGCGCCGCCCGTAGCGCAGGAGCACCAGGAGCAACAGGGGCCAGATCAGGTAGAACTGCTCCTCGATCGCCAGCGACCAGGTGTGCTGGAGCGGCGACGGCGTGGAGAACTGGGCGAAGTAGGACTGGTGGGCGAAAATGAGATGCCAGTTGTTCACGTAGAGCAGGGTGGCGATGGCATCCCCTCGCAGTCCCGAGAGGTCGATCAGGCCATTGGCGCCGGGGCCGCCGAAGAGGGCGTTGCAGACGAGGTAGAGGGCGAGAGCCGCGATGACGAGAAAGAGCGCCGGGAGCAGGCGCCGGGCCCGGCGCCCCCAGAAGGCGGCCAGGTCGACGCGCCCGGTCCCGACCCACTCCTCGAGGAGCAGCGTTGTGATCAGGAAACCGGAGAGGACGAAGAAGAGGTCGACCCCGAGGTAGCCACCCTTCGCCCAGCCGATCTGGAGGTGGTAGGCCACGACCCCGATGACCGCGAGGCCGCGGAGCCCGTTGAGAGCGGGCAGGTGGCGCCCGGTGACGGCGGTCGTCGCGGTGGCCGTAACCGGGCGGTCGTGGACCAGCGTGGCGTCGGTCACACCCGCTCCAGGCGGCATGCGCCGACCGGGCCGGCCCCGCCGACCCCGCCGGCGATCGGCCGGAGAAGGAGGTCGGCGGCGGCGGCGGCGGCGGCGGCGATGGAGGGCACCTCGTCTTCGGCCGTGAGATCGAGGGCGATGCGCGGGCTCCTTGCTCCCATCGGCCGGGGGCGGCTGGCCGCGGCGTGCACCGGGAAGGAGGGGCCGTCGCTGTCGACCACGCCCGGCTGCCACATGGCCCGGCACAGCTCGATCGCCTCGGGGAGCGCATCGGTGAAGGGCGGCACGAAGCAGAGCACGCTACGACCGCCGGAGACGAGGTCCAGGCTCGTGACCTCGCGGGCGAGCATGGCGGGGTGGCGCCCCTCGGGGGTCAGGCTGGTTCGGGCCCCCAGCAGCAGGCCGGAGAGCAAAGGCGCCAGGCCGGCCGCCACGACGAAGGGGTCCCCGAGCGGGCCGTCGCTCAGGAAGACGGCGGCGGCACCCTGGGCCTGGGCCCGGGTGGCTTCCGCCCGCAATCCGGCCATGTCCACCGCCTGGAGGAACCGTGCTTCCACGGCGAGGCAGGTTAGGGCCGCCAGGGCCCCCGGGACGCGTCACCGGCTCCCCGCGGGGGCGCCCCGGGATGACGCCACTCCTGTGATCCGGGGCACCCGACGGACGGGGATGGCCCGTGCAGAGCCTGCGCGACCGGCTGCGTGGGCGATCTCCGCGTGGTCGGCTTGTCCCCAGGTCGAGCAACGTCCGGCGATGCCTAACGCGTGAAGGTGTCGAGGCGGCGGGACCCGCGCCGAACCCAATTCTCCCACCACCTGAGCTCGTCGCCGACTCCCCCGAGGGCTTTCTCCCACCCGAACTGCAGCATGCAGCCGAGCAGCTCCAGCGCGACGGCCTCATCCCACCACCCGGACGTCGCCACACCACCAGCTTCCAAGGCGCAGCCGGTAGGTCTCGAGCGCGTCGTCCTTCGACTCGGGCAGAAGGGATGCGTTCAGAGCCAGATACCACGCCATGTCCGCCAGCGGCGAGGCCTCGCCGGGGAGCTCGCCGAAGTCGAGCAGCACCGTCCGGCCGTCGGGATGGCTCCCCAGATTGGCCGCTTTCCAATCACCGTGGACCAACGTGTGGGGGACCCGCCGAAGTGCCGCCACGAGTGTGGAGGGGTCATCGAGGAGCGGCAACACGACCTTCGCCATGTCGGGCGACACTTCGGGAAGGCACCGCCACCCGTCGGCCATGGCCCGGGGCACGGCCGCGCTGGCACCGCGGGCCGCCTCGGCCGCGGCAACCTGCGGGGAGAGCAACAGATAGCGGCGCTCGAGCGGAGTGAGACCGACATCGTCGTGCCAGCCCCAGAAGGCTGCGTGCAGGGCGGCCATGTGCTCCATGAACCGCGCGTGTTGCATGGCCGTGAAAGGGGCGTCCGGCTCGAGGAGAGACGACCCGACGTCGCGCAGCAGGACTCTCCCCACCTCGCCGTCGTAGTCGGCTGCCACGACGGCATGATCGATCTCAGGGGGCAGGCGGCCGAGCAGGCCGCTCTCCCACAACCGCACGTAGGCACGGCCGGGGTCGCCCGAGGCGCGGAGCAGCCAGTCGTCCCGGGGGTCCTGGTACTTGAGTATGAACGGCTCACCACCTATGACGACCCGCTCGAAGCGGGCGCCCGACTTCGTGTCGTCCGGCATCCAGGGTCGGCGGCTCTCCGCTCGGGCGAGTAGCCCGGTGAGCCCACCGTTCGCCTCAGTCACGGGGCGCCTCCGCCATCCCGGCCGGCAGTGCCGCCGGCCAGCGCCGGCGGCACGACGCCCGGTCCGGTCGACGCGGGGTCCATGGAGTGGCACGAGGTGCGGCTGGTGCACGGTGTGTGGGACACCGTTCGCCTCCCGACGCATGGTGAATGGAATCGGATGCGTCCGAACTCGTCGAATGCAACCGGCTCGGCTGCAGCCTCTTCCTGGTACCTGATTCGACCGCGTCGAGGTACTGGCTGATCACCGCTGCATTCTGCACCTGGCCTTCGTCCCGGCGCTCCCGCGTCTCCATCGTTGCCTCCGCTGTTCCCTCACACTCTGTTCTCTCACACTCTGTTCCCTCGCATTCTTGCGCCCGGTCCGTTGCCGGGCCTTGCCGCGCCGCGGCCAACGAACGGCGAAGGGCCGCGGGGCACACAACTTCCAGTGCAGACCGGGCGTAGGGGCTCAGACCCGCTCCCACCATCCACCCGGCGTCCCGAGCCAGGCCGGCCTGGGCGAGCCGTTCGAGGCCACCGCACAGCTCGGCCAGAGGGAGCCCGGTCACCCGGGTCAGCTCGTCGAGGGGCGCGGGGTCGTCGGAGAGGGCGTCGTAGACCCGCCGATCCCGGCCCGGGTCCGCTCTGGGCGGACCGGACCGAGGGGTGGGTGAAGGCGGCGGTGCGATCGCCGCGACGCCGGCGAGCGAGAGCGCGACCAGGATGTCGCCGGTCGAGCAGACCGGGAACGCGCCGTCGGCCAGGAGCGCGTTGGTGCCCTCGGAGGTGGCGCTGCGGATGGAACCCGGCACGGCGCCGACAGGCAGGCCGCGGTCCATTGCGGCCTCGACGGTATGGCGAGAGCCTCCGTGGTGCCGGCTCTCCACGACGACGACGACGTCGCTCAACGCGGCCAGCAGACGGTTGCGTACGGGGAAGCGCCACTTCTCGGTCGGCACCCCGGCCGGTGACTCCGACACGATGACCCCGGACGATGCCACGCGCTCCCAGAGCCGTGCGTGCCGCCGCGGGTAGGGGTTGTCGAGCCCACCGGCCACGACGCCGATCGGCGGTGCACCGGCACCACAGGCCCCCTCGTGCGCGGCGCCATCGATCCCCAACGCGAGCCCCGACACGACGCTGACGCCCGCAGCGGAGAGGTCGGCGCCGAACTGCGCGGCCACCCCGATGCCGTAGCGGGTCGGCGCCCGCGTGCCCACCAGCGCGACGGTCGCCGCCGCGTCGAGCGCAGCCGGGTCCCCCAGACAGAACAGCAGGGCGGGCGCCTGCGGGTCGTCGGCCAACCGGCGCGGGTACGACGGCTGCCCCGCCAGCAACACCCGGATGCCGAGCTCGGCGTGTCGTTCCCAGGCGCGCGCCACGGCTGCCACGGAGGCGCCGGTGCCCTCACCCTCACAGGCCTGCGCCCAGGCCAGCGAGGGCGCGGCCTGCGCCAACAGGGTGCGAAGGCGGGAGGGACCGATGGACGGCGCCGACGCCAGCGCGACGGCATACGCCTCCTCGGGCAGGCTCGGCTCTCCGGCGCCGCTCATGGCACCACGACCGTTCGTCCCGCCCGCAACGACAACGCTTCGGAGGCGTGGACGAACGTGACCACGTCCGCGCCGGCGAGGGTGGCCACGGTGCGAGCGACCCGCGTGACCTTGTGCAGGCCGCGGGCGCTCAGGTCACCCGAGCGGAGCTTCGACGCGAAGAGGTCGGCGGCCTCCGGTGCGAGATCCGGCGCACCGTCCAGTTGCGCCTCCTTGGCGCGGGCCGCGGCGACGCGGCGGGCCGCCGTCGCGGAGGATTCTCCCGGAACGGCCGCCAGCAGCTCCTCGGGGTCCGGGCGGCTGAGCGGCACGACGAGGTCGAAGCGGTCGAGCAACGGCGCCGAGATGCGCCGCCGGTAACGGGCGCGGGCGGCCTCGCTGCAGCTGCAGGCGCCCGGGTACACGCCCTCGCCGCACGGGCAGGGGTTCATGGCGGCGACGAGCAGGAAGGCCGCCGGAAAAGTGACGGTGCCGCCGGCGCGGCTCACGCGGATCACACCCTCCTCGAGCGGCTGGCGCAACGCCTCGAGGGCGGCCACGGGGAACTCGCCGAGCTCGTCGAGGAACAGGACGCCGTGGGTGGCCAGGCTCACCTCGCCGGGCCGGAGCGACCAGCTGCCCCCTCCGATCAGGGAAACGATGGAGGACTGATGGTGCGGGGCGCGGAAAGGAGGGCGTTCCAGCAGCGCACCCTCGGGCAGGGCGCGGCCAGCCGCCGAGTGAATGCGAGTCACGGCGAGCGCTTCGGCCGATGTCAGCGGGGGCAACAGCCCCACCAGGCGCTCGGCCAGCATGGTCTTGCCCGACCCCGGCGGGCCGATCATGAGGAGATGGTGACGCCCCGCCGCGGCCACTTCGAGCGCCCGGCGCCCGACCATCTGGCCCCG
>CAVTPE010000023.1:0-450546 GCA_963736515.1 uncultured Acidimicrobiaceae bacterium
ACTACCGCCGGCCGGACCTGCCCTTCTACTACACGCTGGCCGACGCCTTCACCCTCTGCGACAACTACCACTGCTCGGTGCTCGGGCCGACGCACCCGAACCGCCTCATGGCGCTGTCGGGCACCGTCGACCCCACCGGCGCCGCGGGTGGTCCGGTGCTCATCACCGACTCGTCGCCCGAGGCCATCGGGAGCGTGCACTGGGACACCATGCCCGAGGTGCTGGAGGACGCCGGGGTGAGCTGGAAGGTCTACAACCCGGCGGGCGGCATCTACACCCCGGAGTTCCAGCGGCAACACGGCCTGGTGAGCGACGCCATCCTCCCTTACTTCAGCCAGTACCAGAATCCCGCGTCGACGCTGTACCAGAAGGCGTTCCTCCCGCAGTACCCCAACGACTTCCTGGGCGACATCACGTCGGGGCAGCTGCCCGCGGTCAGCTGGATCATCCCGCCCCTCGGCTACGACGAGCACCCGTCGTCGCCCCCCGCCCTCGGCGAGTGGTTCACCAGCCAGGTGCTCTCGGCCCTGGTGTCGAACCCCGAGGTGTGGTCCAAGACAGTGCTCTTCCACATGTACGACGAGAACGACGGCTTCTTCGACCACGTGCCGCCACCGGTGGCGCCCCGGGGCACGGCCGGCGAGTACGTCACGGTCTCGCCGCTGCCGAGCCCGGCGCACGGCATGGCCGGGCCGGTGGGGATGGGCTTCCGGGTGCCGATGCTGGTGCTCTCGCCCTTCAGCCGGGGCGGCCACGTGGCCTCCCAGGTGTTCGACCACACGTCGCAGCTGCGCTTCCTGGAGGAGCGCTTCGGGGTGAAGGCCCCCAACATCTCGGCCTGGCGCCGCCGCACCGCGGGCGACCTGACCTCCACGTTGCACCCGCGCTCGCACGACGTCTCCGTGCCCAAGCTGCCCAGCACGTCCAAGGACCAGACGGCCGATGTCATGGCGGAGGGCTGCACGCAGGGAACCATCCTCGAAATCGCACCCACCTCCGGCATGCCGGTGTACCCGGTACCGGCGCAGCAGTCGATGCCGCGCCAGGAGACGGCCTGAACGACAGGGTCGGGCTCGGGCGCATCGTGGTCCTGAACGGGACGCCGCGCTCGGGTAAATCGAGCATCGCGGCCGCGTTGGGTGAATCGTCGGATGCGCGGTGGCTCAATCTGGGGGTCGATGCCTTCGCTGCGGTGACCCCTCGGCGGCTGCGGCCCGGCATCGGGTTGCGCCCCGGCGGGGAGCGGTCCGATCTGGAGGACGACGTGGTGGCGCTGTTCGGGGCGCTCTACGCGGCGGTCGTCGCATGGAGCCGCTCGGGGCTCGATGTCGTGGTCGACGTCGGCCATCACGACGACTACTCGACGCCGTTGGGCATCCTGCCGACAATGGCGCGGGACCTGGCGGGAATGCCGGCCTACCTCATCGGTGTCCGCTGCCCGGTCGAGGTGATCATGGCCCGCCGGGATGCTGGTTGGTCGCGTGCCGGCGGCGGGCCTGGCGGCAGTGTGCGCTACGTCACCAGGGAGCCCGACGGGTCGGTCCCCGCGGTCGTGGAGCGGTGGGAACGGGCCGTGCACGACCCGGGCATCTACGACCTCGAGGTGGACACCGCGCAGGCCTCGGCCGAGGCCTGCGCCGCCGCCATTGTGCGCCGGCTCGCCGAGGGACCACCGGCGGCCTTCGCCGCCCTGGCGGCGCGCCCCTGACCGACCTCAGGAAGCGGGGAACTGCACCTGCTGCGCCTGGGCCAGCAGCGCGCCCTTGTCCGCGGGGAGGATGTAGCCCTCGGCGATGGCCTTGTCGAGGCTCTTGGTGTAGGCGGCAACGTAGCTGCTCTGGGTCCCGTAGAGGCTGGCCAGCTGGGCGGGGGTGAACGCCACGGTGGACCCGAAGAGGGCGCAGATCTCGCTGGCCCCGGCGGGCGCCGCGCCGCTGAGGGTGGAGACCGGCACGTCGACCGCCGGCGTCCGGACACCCCCGATCACGTTGCCGTGCGCATCGAGGGCGAGCGTCGCAGGTTGGGTGCTCGACAGCTTGAAGGGGGGCGGGCTCGGGGGCGGCGTGCCGTGGTCGACCCACTTGTCGAAGGCGGTGAAGGCCGCCTGGACCACGTTGTGCTGGGGCCCGCTGTTCACCGGCGTGGTGCAGCCGAGGATGCTCGCCGCGGCGCCCACGGTGTACGCGTCGGCGTGCGCGGTGCCGGCGATCTCCCAGGTCCGGATCTTGTCGGTGTTGGGTTGCCGGGCGGGGGCGTAGCCCAGCTCTATCAGGTCGGTCTGGGTCTGGGACATGAAGACCGGGACCTTCAGGTCGGTGCGGATGCGCAGATCGTCGGGCCCGGTGCTCTTCGTGATGGATGTGCCCTCCAGTGAGGCACCCGAACCACCCCGGCTGTGGATGAAGATGCCGTCGTAGGTGTTGGTCCGCGGCTGCAACGCGTCGGCGAACGTGGTCAGGTAGAAGGCGGACTGGGACTCGCCGACGGCGAGGACGTGCTTGGGCTTCAGGCCGCCCAGCGCCGCCGGCTGCGTGGCCCGGAGCGCCTGGCCGATCTGGGCGAACATGTCCAGCGCGTATTGATCACCGGGGTGGTGCAGCGATCCGTAGCGGGCCGGCTCCCCAGCGACCAAACCACCCGACGGCGTCGCGCCCGCCGCGTTGGGCGTGCCGAGGAGGGACTTCCCGCCGTCCACGCCGAGGGCCTGGGCCGAGACCCCGACGTACGCATAGCCGTCGCGCATCAGCATCGGGTTGAGGAAGTCCCAATCGGGTGCCGACTCCCCGGCCGACACGTTCATCCACTCGACGATCACCGTCCCGTTGAAGTGGGCGGGATTCGTGGGCCGGCGCACCAGGATGCGGGTCTCGTAGGACGCCGTCGTCGTCGGAGTGATCGTCCACTTGCCATCGCTCGGCATGGAGTCGCCTTTGAACGCGGTGGCCGTCCCGGAGGCGAAGTACTCGTGCTCCTCGTACCCGTTGGCAGCCAGGTCGGGGTCA
Organism: uncultured Acidimicrobiaceae bacterium; assembly: GCA_963736515.1. Taxonomy (GTDB): domain Bacteria; phylum Actinomycetota; class Acidimicrobiia; order Acidimicrobiales; family RAAP-2; genus Bog-473. The sequence goes on from CAVTPE010000023.1 coordinate 3,003, forward strand.
TGGGCGGACTCGGGCTCGACGACGTGTCCCGTCGTGATCGGGCCGGTCAGGGTGGCCGCGGTGTGGAATGTCACCTCGGAGGACGTCGCGGAGGCGGCGCCGGCTGCCTGCTGGGCGGCCAGGGTCAGCGGGAACAGCACGAGGAGCCCCACCAGCCGCGACGAGGCCGGTTCCGACCCTGGGCACGATCGACGCGCGCCTTGTGCTCCACGACATGGACAGCCCCCTTTGCACGGTCCCCGTTGGCCGGTGCGCCGGTGACTCTAGCGAATCCAGGTCGCCGGTGGCCCTCAGGGGTGCGGCGACCTCATGAACATGAGGGGCTCAGGGGCCGGCGGTACGCTCCGGCGATGGCTGCACGCGTCTCTCCCGACGCACCACGCACGGGAGCAACGCTCGCCTACCTGCCGGCTCTCGACGGGATCAGGGGTGTCGCCATGCTCGGCATCCTGGGTGTGCACGCCGGCGTCTACCTGACGGCGGGCGGCTTCTTCCTGCTCGACAGCTTCTTCGCCCTGTCCGGCTTCCTGATCACCTCGCTGCTGATCGTGGAGTGGCGCAAGCGGGGCACCATCAAGCTGGGGGCGTTCTGGGCTCGCCGCGCCCGGCGCTTGCTGCCGGCCCTGTTCGTGATGCTGATCGGCGTCGCCATCCTCTATGGCATCTTCGTCCCCGCCGGCACCTACCCGACGCTCCGTGGCGACGCGCTCTCCGCCCTCTTCTACTTCGCCAACTGGCACTACATCGCGTCCGGTTCCAACTACTTCCACATGACGGGACTCACCTCGCCGCTGATCCACACCTGGTCCCTGGCGGTGGAGGAACAGTTCTACCTGGTCTGGCCACTCGTCTTCCTCGGCGTCCTGAAGCTCACGCGCTCGTTGTGGGTCCTGCTCACCGTGGCCGTCATCGGCGCGCTCGCCTCCGCACTCGAGATGGGACTGCTCTACAACCCCACCAACATCAACCGCCTCTATTTCGGGACCGATACCCATGCGCAGTCCGTCCTGGTCGGGGCGACCCTCGCACTGAGCCTGGCGCTGTGGGCCGAGCGCCGGCGGAAGGGCGCCGAACAGGACTGGCAGGCGCGCACGTCCTGGGGACGCCACGTGCTGACGGCGGTGGGCGCCATCGGCCTCGCCGTGAGTGGCGTCCTGTGCGCCACCGTGCACTCCGGCGATGCCGCCGCATACCGAGGGGGATTCCTCCTCGCCGCAGTCGCCACCGCGGCCGTGCTCCTCAGCGTGTCGTGCGCCCAGACGTCACCCGTGGCGCGCCTGCTGTCGTTCCGGCCCTTCGCGTTCATCGGGCGCATCTCCTACGGAATGTACCTGTGGCACTTCCCGCTCTTCACCTTCATCAACGAGCAGCGGACCGGTCTGAGCGGCTGGCCTCTCTTCTTGGTCCGGGTGATCCCCACCATCGGCGTGGCGATGCTCTCGTTCTTCCTCGTGGAGCGGCCGATCCGGCAGGGCACGTTCTTCACCCGGTTCCGGGCGCGGGTGATCACGCTTCCCGCGGTGGGCGTCGTGGTGCTGGCCATCATCTTGGCCACCATGCCGGCGGTCGACACCACCGCCATCGGCGCCACCGCCACCGGGACCGTCCCGGCGACCGCCATGGGCGCCACCGTGCCCGGAACCTACGGCACGACACCCACCCGCGTCCTCCTCGTCGGCGACTCCCAGGCGCTGACGCTCGGCATCGGGCTGCAAACGGCGCTGACGGCCGACCCCGAGAAGTACGACGACCTGCGCCTGCTCAACGAGGGGATCCTCGGCTGTGGCGTGGCCGACGGGACGACCGGCGAGCAGTCCGGCGGGACCTTTCTCGTCGGCGCGCCGTGCACGCCTGATCCGCAGAGCGCCACGTGCCCTCCTGGTGGGGTCTTCGGGCCCACGCAGAACGTCCCCTGCCAGGCCTGGACCGCGGCCTGGGCCGATTGGGTCAGGCAGTTGCAGCCGAACGTGGTCGTGTTGCTGGCCGGGGGTGGCGAGGTGCTCGACCGCCTGTACCGCGGGCACATGACCAACATCTTGCACGCCACCTTCGCGGCCTATGTGGAGAGCCAATTGGAGAAGGCCGTGCAGATCGCGACGGCACGGGGGGCGCTCGTGGTCTTCATGACCAAGCCCTGCCAGAGCACCGGCGAGCAGCCCGACGGCGCTCCGTGGCCACAGGACAGCGCGACACGCCAGGAGGCCTACAACGCGCTACTCCGCAAGGTGGCGGACGAGCACCCGGGCCAGGTCTACGTCCAGGACCTGAATTCCTACGTGTGCCCGGGCGGCACGTACACCGAGGATCTGGACGGGGTCCCGGTGCGCCAGACCGACGGTAGCCACTTCGACATGCAACCCGGTGGTGGCGGCGACTACCTGGCGCCGGCGATCCTCCCGTACTGGATACGGCTCGGCCACCTGCAGGAGGCGCACACGAACGGTGCGAGCATCCCCACCGGATCGCTCCCCCGGTTCTTCGCGCCCCAGTGAGGCCCGGACCGGACGCCTTCGTCAGTCCCCCTTCGCGGGCCGGGGTCACGATCACGGCGTGAGGTAGCGGCGTCCTCAGCGGGCCGAGAGAGCACCGAGGCCGTCGTGCACGAACGTGCCGCCCTTCAGGACGGCCAGCAGCCTCGCCTGGTCCTGCAGGAGCGTGATGTCGGCCAGGGGGTCGCCGTCGACGACGATCAGGTCGGCCAGGTAGCCGACCTGCACCGAGCCGAGCTCGTGGGAGCGGCCCATGAGCTCGGCGCCGTTGCGGGTGGCCCAGCGAATCACGTCGAGGGGCGGGATCCCCGCCTCTTTCACGTAGAACTCGAGCTCGTCGGCGTAGCGACCGTGCGGCAGGCTGATCGCGCCGTAGTCGTCGCCGCACAGGAGCTTCACGCCGGCCTCGTTGGCCTTGGGCAAAATGGCGAGCGCCTGCTCGATGTCCGTCGCCATGGCGGCGGTGAACCCGAGCCCCCCACCGCCCATCATCTCGGCGAAACGGAACGGGAAGAGCTGGCTCGGGACGAGGAAGGTGCCGAGCTCGACCATTCGCTCAATGGCCAGCGCGTCGAGCCCATCGCCATGGTCGATGACGTCGATGCCGGCATCGAGCGCCATGTGGATGGCCTCGCGGTTGGCGATGTGCCCGCGTACGAGCGCGCCGCGCTGGTGGGCTGCCTCAATCCCCGCCGTGATCTCCTCACGGGTCATCTCGATCTGCTCGCTCGGGGCCACCGTGCCGTGGCCGCCCGTCACGAACATCTTGATGATCTCGGCCCCCTGCTTGATCTCTTCGCGCACCGCGAGCCGGAAGGCGTCGGGGCCATCAGAGCGGTTGATGGCGCCGCGTGCGCCGACGTCCCAGTACCACGGGAAGCTCTTGTCGCCGGCATGTCCCGTCGTGCTGACGTCGCGGCTGCCCGCCATCAGGCGGGGGCCCACGATCAGGCCCTCCGCGATGGCGGCCTTCATGGACGCGTCAATGGCAAAAGGCGCGCCCGCGCTCACCGCACCGGTGAAACCGCTACGCAGCAGTAACTCCAGGTGATGCGCCGCCCGTACCGCCTGGAGCGCCGGCGGCTCCTCGAGCCCGAACGGGGCCGTCTTCGAACCGAGCTCGTGATAGGTGGCATGGAAGTGGCTGGTGACCAGGCCCGGCATGACGGTGCGCCCCTCGAGGTCGACCACGCGGTCCTCGGGAACGATCTCGACGGTCTCGACGATCTCGCCGGTGCGCACAGTGGCGATGCGACGATCCTCGATCACCACGGTGGTCCGGGGCCGCGCGCCGTCCGCGTCGAGGACGGTGGCGTCGCGGAGAACGAGCCTAGGCATCGTTGCCTGCCGTCTCGTGGGCTCCGGGCACAGCTCCGGTACGGTTCTCGGGCACGGTGGGAACGATAGTGACCGGGCGTCGCCGAGGGACGACGAGTGCCGCGGCGCTCCGCTCGTCAACGACGATCGATCCGGTTCGTCTTGTCTGGCTAGCCTGAACGAGCCAGACAGAAGGGTTGCACTATGCCTGGACCGAACTGGGCCGAGCAGGTCACAGCCATCGCCACCGCCGTCGGGGCCCTCGGGCTGCTCGGCGCCCTCGGCGCCGCCGCGTTCGCCGGCCAACAGGTCAAAGAAGCGAGGAAGGCTCGGGAGTCCCAGATCGCAGCCGACTTCTTCCGACGATGGAACGAGGACGCGCTCTTGGAGACGCGCCGCCTCGTCGCCACTTTCGAAACGAGAGAGGCGCTGAGTGAGGCATTTCAGGGCTTCATTGCATCGAATGCCGATGAGGCGTACGTCTTGTACCGAGAACTCGATTACTTCGAGCAGCTGGCGGCGCTCGAACACGTCGGCGCCTTTGACTTCGAACTGATCAAGTTGCTACTCGGACGAACGTTGATCGATCGCTGGGAAATGTGGAAGCCGTCCATAGATGCCATGACGGGAACGGGTGGATATCCAATGTTCGAGGCCCTCGTCGTGAAGATGATCAACGCCCTCGCCCCCGCCGGCACGGGCGATCCATCTCGGTCCACGGCCCCCTAATTCGGTCGGTCGCATCGACACCATGGCTCAGGCGGCGGCTGCTGCCCGGCGAGGGCTGACCGGCACACCGCTCCCCTCGGGGTCGAGGTGTTCTCCAGCATCCAGCGCGCCCCGGTCGCTCAGGAGGTCGGCTGGTTGGCGTGTGCGTCGCTACGCGCCCTGCTCATACCGGTTGAAGGACCCTCAGGCCAGGGCGAGGTAGTCGAGATTGACGCCGCCTCGCGCGGACGACCCGCCACTGCACACCACCAGGTTCGTTCCGGCCGCCATCGTCAGCGTGAGCGACACGCTCCGCCACGAGGTCCAGTCCGGCGCGCTCGGCACGTGCAACACGGCTGTCCCGTGGACGTGGCCGGATTCCGGGTCGAGCGCGGCGTAGGGTCAATTCGGACGGACTCCCCGTGGCGTTGGCCACATGACACCGAATTCGGTGGCTGCCGGCTTTCTGCACCGAGATGGCGAGGGCCACACTGCTCCCCTCGGCGTCGAGACCGGTCACGTAGCCCATGCCCTCATGGCCGGCAAAGGCGTTCTCGAACCGCGCCGACCCGGCCCATGCGCCGACGTCGGCCTGGAAGTGGGCGGGACTGTGCGGCAGGACCGACACGAGCACCGAGGCATGAGGTCCGAGGGTCGCCTGATAGCCCGTCATGGAGCCCAGGTCCTGGTGCGCCCAGAGGTCGCGCACCGCGGCCGGACCGCTGAAGCCGAGGACATCGGCAAAGTCGATCGACTTGGTAGCCGGATCGTCCTCCCGGTTGAACAGGGCGACCGCCCAGCTCCCGTCGGGCAGCTGCCCGATCCAGCGCTCCGGGTCCCGACTCGTGGGGTCATAGTCGAACCCGTGGCTGTTGTTGAAGACCGGTTTGCCGACGAGCCCTGCCTTGCGCAGGGCCAGCACCTCGCGGTTCTGGAAGACGTGGGCGTTGTCCCCGATGGTGTCGACCTGGTCGGCGATGGCGATGGCGGCTCCCGCCATGGTGAAGAGGTTGATGGCGCTCTGGCGCTCCTCGTCGCGCGTGAACGTCCGCATGATCAACGGGTCGCCGTCAAGGATCACCTGACCCCGACCGGAGACGTCGGCGAATCCGGTGAAGCCGAGGAACGGGTTGTTCCATTGGGACCATTCGGGCTGCCACGTTTGGCGGCCGCCGCTCAGGTTGAACCAGGTCCCGAAGCTGGCGTCGTTGTCGATCCGCATCAGGTCGCCGTACTGCCGTTCCGCCGACCCGTGGTCGAACAGGTTGGGCAACACGAGGCTCAACTGCATATCGTCCGCCGCCGTCCGCATCCACTGGAGCGCCCGCACATAGCCCTCCCGGCCGTGGTTCACTCCTACCGTGCCGTCGTTCTGGTCGAACCCGGTCTCGTAATAGGCCAAGAAGTCGATCCGGAGGAACGTCGCGCCGAGATCGCGGAAGTACGCGACGTAGCCCTTCACGTATTCCTCCGCCCCGTCACGGGTGGTGTCCACCCACTGCAGGAGTCCACCTCCGTCGAAGAAGTCACCCTCGTTGACGATGGCGGCCACCTTGACGTCGGGTCGGCCGACGACGGTCACGGACGGATTCGAGACTGCCGACAGCGTCGCCCATAAGGGGTTGTAGTACACACCGAGCTCCAGGCCTTTGCCCTTGAGGTAGTTGGCCCACCAGGCCCAGTCATGCTCCCAGTCGTCGGCCTGGCTCACGATGTAGCCATGCGGCGTGATCTTCTGAGTGTGGTCGATCCAGCCGTCGGTACACACCATGGTGTAGCCGTAGTCACGAAACGTCGCCGCCACCCAGTCGACGTTGGCCTTCCAGACGTCCTCGGGGATGATGGTGTTCGTGACGTTCTCGTAGTCGTAGGAGCTCCAGTAGAGCGGTCCAGATCCACCACGTCGGAAACCCGGCGCCGTCGAGGTCGCCCGTTCTGAAGCGGCACCAGAGGACCGGGCCGCACTGACTGTCGTCGCGGCGCCGGCCGCAGTGGCGCCGGCCGACGACGCTGCCAGGCCGACGAGGACCGCACCACCGCCGCCCTTGAGCAGCTCGCGGTCGCGTTGGCATCAGATCTCGCCCCCCGTCTTGAACCTCCGGGTACCGTAGTCAAGTAGTCAAGGCAGCGATCTGCCTGTGGGAGAAGCTGGCCTGAAGGCGCTGGTCGCGCGACGAGAACCCGGCAATGTGGACCGGGACCCGGATCGGATCACATGTTTGACGTTGACCGACCCGGCCACGGTTTCCAAGAAGGCCCGCGGGGATGCACGTCGATCACCGTCTGCGACGTGTCGCCACGCGCCCAGGGAGACCCCGGACCGGACGTCCGCGAGCGATATCGCGGGGTGTATTCTCGTTGCTGGCTCAGTGAGAGCACCAGCGTCCCCGCTTACGGTGACAAGATCGAGAGTCCTGATGGGACCGAATGCCACATGGTGGGCTCGGCCGGCCCGGCAGCGCGAGCTGCTCGGTCCTGAGCAATGACCGGCGCGTACGACACGGGCATGGACCTTCTCATCGAGTCTGCCAATGAGCTCGACCTGGCGGCCGGTGCGTGTGAGAGCCCGGACGATGCAGCGCGGCTCTTTGCACTGGCGGACCGGATCAAGGGGTACCTTGCGATGAGCCGTCCCACGACGACTCTTGGAATGCGTCGGATCGTCTCCGACGGCGCCCGGCTCGCGGATGAAGACGTGATCCATCGGACGGGAGAGTTCAATCAGTCCCACATACGAATCGTGTCGGGCTGAACGTTCACGGGTCGCATCAGGACGGGTGGACTCAGTGCGTTCCTGGGACAGCATCGGCACGATCAGGAAGGTGACGTGACGACGACGAGTGACGCGTCGAGTGGTGGTCAGCTCTCCGCCAGGGTGCTGGATTTCGAGCGGATCGTCAAGGAGACGGTCACCAAGGCCAAAGAGCCCGGCTTCACCCCCGCCGCCTGGGCACCGCTGGCTGAACTGGTGGCGGTCGACGAGTTCGAGCGGGTGGGCTGCTGGCTCGAGGTGATGAACTGGAACGAGTACACGGAGTTCCTGACCAAGTGGGCGGCGCGGACCGCTTTCGAGACGAAGCGGCGGCGGATCTCCGAACTGCCCGGCCTCGTCTTCTTGGAACTGCAGGAGACGAACACCACCGAGTCGCAGTCCACCGTGGTCAACTCGCTCTCGGTCTACGAGTTCAACGACGCCGGCAAGATCCGGCATCTCGACATCTACCTCCAGCGCGAGCTCTCGGCGTAGCGGGAGCGCCGCCGGCCCGGGTGCCTCAGGGGCAGAACCGGCCCCAGTCATACGCCACCAGGCTGTGGAACGGCGCGGCCAGGAGAGGCTCGACCGCCTTCTCCGACCAACGCTCCCGGAGCACCGGTTCCAGCCTCCGTGCGACGTCGGGAGGCTCGTCGTCGAGGAAGAGATAGCTGATGTGCAGGCCGCTGTTGTCCCTGGTGCAATACGGGGCCTCCAGAGGTTCGGCCGCCCCCCACCAGGCACCGCCCACGCCGGGAACGTCGACGAGACCCCGAGCCGGTTCCTCCCCGCGCTCCACCAGGATGTAGACGCCCCTGGTGGGCCACCAGGGCAGCACGTCCGCACCGACCTTGATGCGGGGAGCGGCCGCCATCCCATCGAGGCGATAGGCGCCCCGTTCCACCATCGGGAGCAGGTAGGGGGCCCGGCCGGCTTCGCGCAGTGCCACGCTCAAGGCGTTGAAGTCGTCCATCGCCGCCAGTCCCGCGAACAGGTAGGTCATGAGGTGGTCCGTGGCGTCGAAGCGCTCCGCACTGGCGCACCGCGCCGCCCGGCAGGCGGGCGTCGAGACCAGACGGAACGACGTGCGCAGCATGGTGAGGCGCTGCTGCTCGGGACGGTGGTCGAGCGAGTGCCATTCGAGATAGTCGGCGTCCCGGCCATCGGGATGCCGCCCCGAGAACGAGGTGAAGATCGTGGTGACGTCCGTGCGCCCCGTGGCCATCACCGCAGGAGATGCGTCGGACGGAGTCCCGACGAGAGCCGACATGGAGACGAATCTACGTGGGCCGCGCCGACGGCGCATGCGGGCGGCCCGGCGCCCTCATTCTTGACGACGTGCAGGGTGTCTCCTACGGTGCCGACGCAGAAAGTTCAGCCGCGCGACCGCCATGCCGGCGCCACGGGGCCGACCCCGAAGCAGCGGAGGCCCGCCGGCATGCTCCAAGGCGAGAAGGTCCTCATCACCGGTGCCAGCGGGAAGATCGCCTTCCCGATCGCCCGCCGGCTGGCGCGGGACAACGAAGTCTGGGGCGTGGCCCGGCTGCGAGATCCCGCACAACGCCGGCGGCTCGAGACCGTCGGCGTGCGACCCGTTCCCCTCGACGTCTCAGGCGGTGACTTCTCGACCCTGCCCGGCGACTTCACCTACGTCTTTCACGCCGCCGTCGACACCGGGACGGGGGACTGGCCTCGTTGCGTCGACACCAACGCACGGGTCCCGGGCGACCTCGTGTACCACTGCCGCGCGGCCAAAGGCTTCGTGTACTGCTCGACCGGGTCGATCTACGCGTACCAGGGACAGCGACCTCTGAAAGAGGACGACCCACCGGGTGTGCCGCAGCGAGCGAACTACAGCTTCTCCAAGGTCGCCGGGGAGCAGGTCTGCGCCTGGGTGGCGACGCACTTCGACGTCCCGCTCGCGATCATCCGGATCTGCTCGACCTACGGGCCCGAGGGAGGCGCCCCGGCCGACCGCCTGGAGAGGATGCTGCGGGGAGAGCCGATCCGCCTCTACCCCGACCCGCCCAACAACTTCAACCCGATCTACGAGGACGATTACGTCGAGCTCGGCATCCGGGCGATGGAGGTCGCCGCCCTGCCTCCGGTCACCGTCAACTGGGGAGGCAGCGAGACCGTGAGCGCCGAGGAGTACTGCGCCTACATGGGCGAGCTCGTCGGTGTCGAGCCGATTTTCGAGTACAGCGAAGAAGCCCACACCCCGCTGTGGCCGGACCTGACGTCCATGCACGAGATCCTGGGTCGCACGAAGGTCCCCTGGCAGGAGGGGTTCCGTCGCATGATTCAGGCCCGCCACCCGGAGCTGCTCGCCTGAGGCGACCCGCGATGGTGTCGCCTTAGTGGGTGCTGTTCAGCGGGGGCGGCGGCGCAACGACGGATCGGCAATGGCCGAGGGGACCCAGCCGACATCGGTGTCGTTGAGATCCGTGCCGGGCGCCACGATCTCGTCGATGCGGTCGAGCACGTCCGTGCTCAGGCGCAGTTCGAGCGCCGGGAGCTGAGACTCGAGGTGCTCCATGGTGCGCGGCCCGATGATGGGCGACGTCACGCCGGGGTGCTCGAGCACGAAGCCCAGCGCGAGCTGAATGAGCGAGAGTCCGGCGCCGTCGGCCAGCTCGGTCAGCGCGGTGACGGCTTCGAGCTTGGCCCGGTTGCCCGGCAACTCCATGTCGTAGTGATGGGGCAGGAAGGTAGCGCGGCGGCTGGTGTTCTCCTTGCCCGGCCCGAACGAGCCCGAGAGCCAGCCACCCGCCAGCGGGCTCCACGACAGCACGCCCATGCCATATTTCTGGCACATTGGCAGCACGTCCTTCTCGATGCTGCGGACCAGAACGGAGTACGGCGGCTGCTCCGTGACGAAGCGCTCGCGGGCCCGGCGCTCGGCCACCCATTGCGCCTCGACGACTTCGTGCGCGGGGAAGGTGGAGCTGCCGAAGTAGCGGATCTTGCCGGCCCGCACCAGATCGGTCAGCGCTCCCAACGTCTCGTCGATGTCGGTCTCGGGCGAGGGCCGGTGGATCTGGTACAGGTCGATGTAGTCGACGCCGAGCCGGCGCAGGCTGTTGTCACACTCGGCCATGATCCAGCGGCGTGAGTTCCCCTGCGCGTTGGGATCCTGGCCCATCTGGCCGTGCACCTTCGTGGCCAGGACCATCTTGTGCCGCTTGGTCTGGGCCAGGGCCTTGCCGACGATCTCCTCGGACTCGCCGAACGAGTAGACGTCCGCGGTGTCGACGAAGTTGATGCCGGCGTCCAGGGCGGCGTGGATGATCCGGATGGAGTCGTCGTGGTCGGGGTTGCCGAAGGACCCGAACATCATCGCCCCGAGGCAGAGGGGGCTGACCTTGAGGCCGGTTCTTCCGAGAGTGCGGTATTCCATCGGGCCGAATCTATCCACGGGCCCGCCGACGTGCATCGCGCTCGAGGCTGTCAGAGGCGGCTGCAGGCGTCGGCGGCGGCCAGCAGGAGAACCGCATCGCCACTGCGACCGAAGCTGCGCAGAGCGGCCTCGGTCAGCTTGATGGCGTGCTCATCACCCGAGGTCACCGCACGATCCACCAGGGTCTCGGCGGCCGGGGGTGGATCCGACGGGTGCGATGCGATCCGGTCGACGTCGTAGCCGACGTGCAGTGCCGCCACGGCCTGCCAGACGTAGCCGAGGGCGGCGTCACGGTCTTCCTCGGCCAGCCACGGAAGCAGCAACTCACAGGCCAGTGGTGATGTCACGGCGTGCAGGAGGCCGATCGCACCGCCGCCGTCGGCATTGCGCAGGTACGCCCGTCCTCCACCCGACGCCAGCTGGTCGAGCAGGTCCACCGCCCCGCCGGTCCAGCCGAGCGACGCCACCGCCTGCTCGAATTCCTCGGCGATGTCGGCCACGGCGGCGACCCGGTCGCTGATGAGCACCGGGCGCGGCGCGTCCTCGGGTAGGTAGGGCAGGTCGGCCAACGCATCGGCCACCCCTTCCTGCCCGATCAGCAGTGGCGGCCCGGGCAGTTCCTGGTAGCTCGACGCCCAGAAGGCCAGGCCGCTCGCCACCTCGAGGCGCCGGGCCGGCGTGTCGGCAACGCCGAGTGCACGCAGCGCGTGACCGGTGCGGATGAGGCCGTGGGTGGCGGCGCCGACGGAACCGGGCAGTAGCCGCGGCGCCCACTCCCCCACCACGGCAGCGATGGGTCGATCGGCGATTTCCCGCTCGAACAGGGCGAGCCATTCGGGGTAGCGGTCGGCCGTCCCGAGCGCGACGGGCCAGTCCTCCTCGGTCAGCGGCCGCGCCGCCGGGGGAGCGTCGTCCAGGCGCGTCCGGTACCGCACCACCCAGCCCGCGATCGCGTCGTGCCGCCCCAGGTGAGCCAGTGCTTCCGCGACCATGGGCCCGTGGTTGGCCAGGCCGACCGATCCGAAGCGAGGTGCAGTAGCGGCGAAGACGGTCAGGGCGTCGTCCAGGGCCTCCGTCTCCATCGTCCCAGTATGGCGAGCTGGGGCTCCGGGTGCCCGGGTCGGGGGCCACTACTATCCGGCCTCTCTGACGAGGGAGGTCCGATGGCGAAGACGCCACCACTGCACGGATTGCGGATCATCGAGTGCTCGGCCCTGGGTCCGGCCGCCATCACCACGGCTTTGGTCGACCTCGGCGCCGACGTGATCAAGGTCGAACCACCCGCCGGTGACTACATCCGCGAGATGACGTGGCCCATCGTCGAGGGCACCTCCCTCATGCACCTGCACCTCAACCGAGGGAAGCGCTCCCTGGTGCTCGACCTGCGTACCGACGCCGGCGTCGCCATCCTGAAGGAACTGGCCACGGGCGCAGACGTCGTCGTCGAGGCCATGCGGCCGGGAGCCCTGGCGCGGCGCGGCGTCGGCTACGACGACCTGCGTGTCCTCAATCCCAAGATCGTCTTCTGCACCATCTCGGGCTACGGCATGACCGGCCCCTACCGGGACTACCCGAGCCACGGCGTCGCCTACGACACCTGGGCCGGCATCGTCAACGTCGCCACTGACGACGACGGGTTCACCTACATCCCCGAGCACGTCTCCATCGGGATCAACGCCGGTCCCCTCTACGGCGCCCTCGGCATCCTCGCCGCGGTCGTCCGCGCCCGCGCGACCGGCGAGAGCTCCTACATCGACCTGGCGCAATCCGACGCTGCGGCCGCCATGGATTGGTACCGCTCCGAGTCCTGGCGGGCCTACGAGCGACCCGAGTCGGAGGTGACCGGCAACAAGGCCGACAACTACGAGCGCCGCGCCCCGGGAACGGCCGGCATGGTCGAGGGCGTGCGCTACCAGGTCTACGAGGCCGCCGACGGGCGCTACATCCTCTTCATGGCCTCCGAGCAGGCCTTCTGGAAGAACTTCTGCGAGGCCGTGGACCGACCGGACCTCTTCGAGCGCTGGCCGGGATCGAAGTATGCGGACCACGCGAGGGGCAACCGCGAGCTCCAGCGCGAGCTGCGCGACATCTTTCGCGCGAAGACGGCGGAGGAGTGGCTGGAATTCGGCGGTCGGGTGAACACGCCGATCGCTCCGGTCAACACGCCGCGCACACTGCTGGACGACCCGCAGTTCGCCGACCGCTTCCCGCTCCTCCCGAAGTCGGATTTGGGCGCGGACCAGCTCTTCACGCCGCTGCACTTCGTCGGCGAGGATCTGCCGCACCCGGAGAAGGCGCCGACGGTCGGCCAGCACACCGAGGACGTTTTGCGCTCGGTACTCGGATATGACGACAATCACATCTCGACCGCCCGGGGCGGGGGAGCATTCGGAACCGACACATAGGCGGCGGCGTCGGCCAAGGGAGGGTCTGATGGAGAACGTCCGGCTGGGCGTGCTGGGCGCTGGCAACATCGCGGCCATGAACGTGCGGGGGTACCTCGAAGACCCCCGCTGTGACGTCGTCGCCGTGTGCGACACCGACGAGGAGATCGGCCGCCTGGCGGTCGAGGAGTGGGGCGCCGAGTCGTACCACGCCGACCTGGCCGACATGCTGGCGGACGACTCCCTCGACGCCGTGGAGATCCTCACGCCGACGCACCTGCACCACGACCACGTGATCGCCGCGCTCGAGGCCGGCAAGCACGTGTCGGTCCAGAAGCCGGTGGCCAACTCGATCGAGGACGCCCTCGAGATGCAGGCGGTGGCGGATCGCGTGGGCCGCACCCTGCGCATCAGCGAGTGCTTCGTCCACTACCCGCCGCTCGAATTGGCCAAGCGCCTGGTCGCCGAGGGCGCCATCGGCCAGCCGACGGCGTTGCGCATCCGGACGCTGGTCGGCCAGACGGACTCCGCCTTCCAGGCCTCCTTGCGTCCCGAAGGCTACGGCTGGCGCCTCGACAAACGGAGCCCGGGCGGGCACCTCTTCGACGACATGGTGCACAAGTACGCGATGGCGCTGTGGCTCCTCGACTTGGACATCACCTCCGTGCAAGCCGTCGTGCGCCGTCGTGACCTCTTCTTCGAGCCCTGTGCCGTCATCTTCGAGTACGAGGACCCCGGTGTGCTCGGCACCATGGAGGTCCAGTACGCACCAAACTTCTACATGCGCTCGTCGTACTACGGCGCCGACGAGTTCTTCGAGATCACCGGCGACGAGGGGCAGATCTGGGTGACCCGGGCCACCGGCGAGATGCTCGACCTCGCCCCTGTCATGTTGTTCACGGGGACGGCGCACGAGATCAAGACGACGGAATTCTCCGACCTCGATGCCGACTGGGGAGCCGGGTTCGCGCGCTCGTCCCACCACTTCATCGACGCGTTGGTGCACGGCACCGCAGCCGCCATGACCGGTGCCGAGGCGACCGCCGTCCTCCGGCTCTGCTTCGCCGTCTACGAAGCGGGCATGACCCGGTTGCCCGTCGATCCCCGCGGCGTTACCGGGACGGTGAGCCCTCCGGGCTGGGGAGAGTGGTAGGTCACTCCCACGGGGGCGCCCCCACCTCAATCCGGCCGAGCGAGGACCGCACGCGACCGAAGCGACCGTCGTCAGCCGTCCACTGCCGCCTGGCCTCGGAGACCTCCTCGCGGCTGCGCCCGACGAAGTTCCACCACATGAGGAGGGTCTCGGGAAACGGCACCCCGCCGAGCAGGAGGGCCCGCGTCGTTGTCTCCACCTCGAAGCGGCACTCGTCCCGGGCCGACCCGAGATAGGCCAGCACCCCTGGCTGCACCACGACATCGTCGACCGTGACCCTGCCCTCGAGGACGACCAGGGCGTGCTCGTAGTCGGGGCGGAGCGGCACCACCGTGAGGGGACCGCGCAGCCTGAGCTCTGCTCCCATGTGCTCGGTGTCGCGGCGCGCCGGGGAGGCGACCCCGGCCACCTCACCCACGAGGACGGTCGCTTCGGCGTGCTCGAGCTCGAGGCGCGGCAGCTCGGCATGATGCTCGAACGCCGCCGGACCGTTGCGGGTCTCGGCCGGCTGGGCCACCCAGAGCTGGACGGCGTGCACCTCTTCGGCCCGGGCCGGATCCTCCTCGGCGTGGGCCACCCCGTGGCCTGCGGTCATGAGGTTCAGTTGGCCGGGCCGGATGAGCTGCTCGGAACCCAGGCTGTCGAGATGCAGGAGTTCGCCGGCCACGAGCCACGTCACGGTCTGGAGGCCCATGTGGGGATGCGGGCCGATGCCGAAGGCCACGCCCGGTTCGACCGGGACGGGGCCCGCATGATCGACGAAGCACCACGACCCGATGGTGCGGCGCGGTCGTTGCGGCAGCACCCGGCGGACTGGCAACGACCCGACCTGGGTGAGGCGCCCCGGGGCGATCTCGACCAGCGGGCCGTCGGCCCGGGCGGCAGCCTCGGGAACGGGTGCCGCGTCGTCGGTGGCGACTGGTCCACTCACGATGTTCCTTTTCCGACCCATAGGGTGGCAGCCACAAGGCCGTATTGACCGGGAGGCAACACCCATGACGATTCCCACCGAGACACCGGTCCTCGACGATACCGCCGCCAGCCGATTCGTCATCCGGGAGGGAGGCGCCGAAGCCGAACTCATCTACCTCGTCGAGGGCGACCGCATGCTGCTGCTCCACACCGAAGTCCCCGAGGAGTGGGGCGGGCGGGGCGTCGGGAGCCGCCTGGTCCGCGCCGCCCTGGAGCGAGCCCGGGCCAACGCGCTCACCGTCGTGCCCTGGTGCCCGTTCGCCCGACGCTGGTTGCGCGACCACCACGACGAGGCAGCGGCCGTCACCATCGACTTGGAGACACCACGTCCCCCGTCGTGAGGCCCCCGCGTCAAGGCGTGGGCGCGCAACGGGGCTGGCCGTGGCCTTGCGCGGCCAATTCCCAAGGTGTAGTCCTTCTTGGCGGAGTTGGGACTTTCGATGGAGAGGGCGCGACGAGGTGAGTGCGACACCGCAGGACGAGCCGGACGAGGTCGCGACGGACCGTGACGACTACCTCGACGGGCAGGAGGAAGACTCCTTCCCTGCCTCCGACCCCCACTCTGACTGGTCGGGCGCCCGACCAGAACCCGAATAGCGCTCTCGTTGGCGGGCCCCGTCCCCGCCGGCACACCCCTGAGGAGACCCGATATGGCCGATGACTTCGACACGGCATTTCCGACGCTGACCGACGCCGACATGGCGGTCCTCGACAAGCTGGGGACGCGGCGACCGATCGCCGCCGGCGAGTACCTGTTCCGCGAAGGCGACGTGTCCTACGACTTCAATGCCGTGGTGTCGGGAGCGATCGAGATCGTGACCCACGACGGGACCCAGGAACAGATCGTCGCAGAACACGGACCGGGCAAGTTCATCGGGGAGCTCAACTTGCTCACCGGTATGCGCGTGTTCGTGTCCGCCCGCGCCGTGGAGCCCAGTGAGGTGATCGTGGTCCCGCGGGACTCGTTGCGCCGGCTCATCGCCACCGACCCCGGGCTCGGTGACACGATCCTGGTCGCGCTCATGGCCCGGCGCTCGGTCCTCCTCACCGGCGCATCGGCGTCGCTGCGGATCATCGGGTCCCGCTTCTGCCCGGACTGCCAGCAGCTGCGCGAATTCGTGGCTCGCAGCGGCATCCCCTACGAGTGGCTCGACCCCGACAGCGACCCCACCGTGGAGACCGTCCTGGAGCAGTTCGGCATCGACCCCAACGAGTTGCCCGTCGTCATCACCTCGGGATCGGTCCTGCGG
The DNA here is from genome assembly GCA_963736515.1 of uncultured Acidimicrobiaceae bacterium. Classification (GTDB taxonomy): domain Bacteria; phylum Actinomycetota; class Acidimicrobiia; order Acidimicrobiales; family RAAP-2; genus Bog-473. Next base: position 19,428 of record CAVTPE010000023.1, read on the forward strand.
CGCCCCACCCCCGGCTCTTTGGCCGAGTACCTGGGCCTCACGGTGCAGAGCCTGCCCGACCGTTGCTTCGACCTGGTCGTCGTCGGCGGAGGTCCCGCCGGCCTGGCCGCCTCCGTCTACGGCGCCTCCGAGGGACTCCGCACGCTCGGCCTCGAGAAGTTCGCCGTCGGTGGCCAGGCGGGGTCGAGCTCACGGATCGAGAACTACCTCGGGTTCCCCACGGGGATCTCGGGTGGCGACCTGACTCGGCGGGCCATGATCCAGGCGGAGAAGTTCGGCGCCTCCCTCACCGCCCCATGTGAGGCCACATCGCTGCGCGAGGAGGCAGGCCACCTGGTCCTCGGGCTTTCCGACGGCACGGAGTTGGCCGCCCGAGCCGTCATCGTCGCCAGCGGTGCGCGCTACCGACGTCTCCCGGTCGACCGGCTCAACGAGTTCGAGGGCACGAGCGTGTACTACGCGGCGACGGAAATGGAGCGTCGCCAGTGCGGCGCCGATCCGGTGATCGTCGTCGGCGGTGGGAACTCGGCCGGGCAGGCGGCGATGTTCCTCTCCGATACGTGCTCCTCGGTGACCATCGTCATCCGCGCTGCCGATCTCGGGAAGAGCATGTCCCGCTACCTCACCGACCGCATCGACAGGCACCCACGCATCACCGTGCGGACGGAGGCGCAGATCACCCGGCTCGTCGGCCTACAGGACCTGCACGCGGTCGAGATCACCGACACGGACGGGACGACAGAGGTCCCCTGCACGGGGCTCTTCTCCTTCATTGGGGCCGACCCGTCCTCGGACTGGATCTCCGGGTGCGCCGCCCTCGACAGCAGGGGCTTCGTCCTGACGGACCGCGCCCTGAGCCCCGAGGACCTCGATGACCGCTGGACCGCCCAGAACCGCCTACCGCTGCCGTTCGAGACGAGCCACCCCGGGCTGTTCGCCGTGGGCGATGTGCGCTCTGGATCCACGAAGCGGGTGGCGGGTGCCGTCGGCGAGGGATCGGCCTGCGTCGGCGCCGTGCACCAGTACTTGAGCTTCCGCCAATGACGTTCTGTCCGTCGCACTTCGGCGGCTGGTCGGCGGGGCGGCCGGCTCAGGTGCGATCGAAGAACTCGATCAGGTAGGCCGCCACCTCGTCGGGGTGGGTGAGGATGCCGATGTGCCCGGAGCCTGCGACCTCGCGGTAGTCGCAGCCGGGAATGGCCTGGGCGGCCAGCCGGGCGTAGCGCGGCGGCGAGTCGACGTCGTGCTCAAAGGCCAGGACCAGGCAGGGGACGCGCACCTCGGGCCAGCGGGTGGTGCGGGCCCGATCGGTCGACCAGGCGAGGGCCGCCTCGTACTGGCCCAGGCGCCCGGGGTTGGGCCACACCGGCAGGTTGCCCATCATCGACAGCCAGGTGCTGACGACCTCGTTGTCCTGAATGTCGGCGATCGGCAGGTAGCGCAGGGTCTCGGTGGCGTAGAACAGCGGGGGCAGGTCGTAGTCGAGGCGGGCCAGATCCCGTTCGACAGTCGTGATGGCGATCTCCCAGGCCGTCGGCGCGTTGGCGCTGCCCATCAGCGCGGCGGAACGGACCCGTCCCGGCTGGTCGAGCACCAGCGTCTCGGCGATCCAGCCACCCATGGAGTGCCCGGCGATGCGCACGGGCTCGACCCACCCGAGATGGTCGAGCAGCGCGACGGTGTCGGCCGCCATGCCGTGGACGCTGTAAGGCCCCGGTGGCGAGGAGGACGGCTCCACCCCACGGTTGTCGAAGGTGACGACGCGGTACCCCGCGGCCACGAGGGACGGCACGAGCGACAGGTGCCAGGCAACGGCGGGCTGGCCGCAGCCGGCGATGAGGAGGAGCGGTTCGCCGTCGCCGGTGACCTGGTAGTTGAGCGTGGCGCCGTTGGCGCTGACGTCAGGAATGGAGCACCTCCGAGAGGAGCTTCGGCGCCACGTTTCGCCCGGTCAACAACACGACGGTCTCCCTCCCCTCGGCGTCGGGGGTCACCACCCCCGCCCGCAGCGCGGCCACGCCGACAGCCCCCGCACCTTCCAGGACGAGGCCCATCTTGGAGGCCGAAAAAGCCATGGCGGATCGGATGTCCGCCTCGCTGACGGTGAGGACGTCGACGCCATGGCCGAGCGCGACACCGACGGTCACCGCGCCCGGCTCGAGGTTTCCCGCCAGGCCGTCCGCCACGGTCGGGTCCACCTCGATCGGCACGATGGTGCCCGCGGCCAGTGCGGTGCTCATGGAGGGTGAGGCCTCGGACTCGACCCCGACGACGCGCACGCCCGTCCCTTCGAGGCCGAGGATGACGCCCGCCAGCAGCCCTCCTCCCCCGCAGGGCACGACCACCGTGCCGAGCTGGGGCACCTGCTCGGCCAGCTCCCGGGCCAGCGTCGCCTGGCCGGCGATGACATCAGGGTCGTTGTAGGGCGAGACGTAGCGGCTCCCGTCGCGCGCGGCCAACTCGAGGGCGTGGGTCTCGGCCTCGCGGTAGCCCTCGCCGTGCAGGACGAGGCGGACATCGAACTGCTGGAGGGCCGACACCTTGGCCGCCGAGGCGCCGGTCGGCACCACGACGGTGACCGTGGCGCCGAGCTTGGACGCCGCGTAGGCCAGTCCGAGTCCGTGGTTGCCGGCGGACGACGCCACCACTGCGCGCCCGGGGTCCTGCTCGAGCGTGGCCGACACGGCGGCCAGGCCGCCGCGCACCTTGAACGACCCGGTGGGCTGGAGGGTCTCCACCTTCAGCGACACCGAGGGGCCCAGTTGGGGTGCGCCCACCACCGGGGTCACCGCGAGGAACCGACGGACCGCCTTCCAGGCCGCCTCCCGGTGGGCCGGGCGGGGGAGCTCCACGTCACGCACCGGTCAAGTCTGGCCGAGGCCCGCCTGGCATGCTGAACGCCGTGCGAACCGGGACCCGGACCTTTGACGGCGCCACCGTGCAGGTGCACGCCGACGTCGCCGCCATGGCCCGCGCCGCCGCCGACGAGGCCCTCGGTGTGTTGCAGGCCGCCGTCGCCGCCCGGGGCACCGCACACGCCATGTTCGCCACCGGCAATTCCCAGCTGGCCTTCGTGCACGCGCTGGTCCACGAGACCGAGGGGGTCCCGTGGCCCGACGTCATCGTCTTCCACATGGACGAGTACGTCGGCGTGGGACCGGACCATCCGGCCGGCTTCCAGCGCTGGATCCGCGAGCGCATCGTGGAGCCGGCACACCCCAAGGGTGCCTTCTACGTCGAGGGTCTCGGTGACGCCGAGGCCGAGTCCCGCCGCTACGCCGACCTCCTCCGGCAGCATCCGCTCGATCTGTGCTGCCTCGGCGTAGGCGAGAACGGGCACCTGGCCTTCAACGACCCGCCCGTGGCCGACTTCGCCGACCCCTACGACGTCAAGGTGGTGGAGCTCGAGGCTGCCTGCCGCATGCAACAGGTGCACGAGGGCCACTTCGAAGACCTCGAGGCCGTCCCGGCCCACGCCATCACCGTGACCATCCCGGCGCTTCTGCGGGCGCGCCGCGTGCTGGCCATCGTCCCCGAGGCGCGCAAGGCGGAGCCGGTGGCCGCCGCACTGACCGGGACGATCACGACAGCCTGCCCGGCCTCGGCGCTGCGGACGATCTCCCACGCGACCATCCACCTCGAACCTGAATCGGCGCGACTGCTGCCGGACTGAGGGGCCTCGTTGTGGGGGTCTCAGGACCCCCGCTTCCCGGTGACGTCGTACAAATGATGGACTGGGTCGTGCAGCAAGTAGCGGCTGAAGCCCGCGATGCTGAAGCGGGCGCCGTCGCCGCGCCTACCCCGCCGCAGCCATTGGTCACCCTCCACGGTGTCGAAGGCATCGGCCAACGCGTAGGCGGCGTCGTGCAATTGCTCGGAGACGGTGACGGGATCCTGCTCGCGGTAGCGCTCGGCGACCGCGGTCGCGTCCTGGTCCCAGTTCGGGTACAGCGGGTCGTCCTCGTGCAGCATCAGATCGAGTCGTCGCTGGTACAGCGTGCAGACGTCGCGCACATGACAGGCGTACTCGAGCGGCGCCCAGCGGTCCCCGGCCGGGCGCCGGCGCACCACGTCCTCCGCCTGTCGCAGCACCTCCGCCCAGGCCGCCGCGTTGGCGCGCAACAGTGGGGCCACGGAAGCGGGCGGTACCGCCGATGCGTCGAAGCCGCACTCGGGGCACGGGCGCTCCAGGACCCACGTCCAGTCCTTGTCGTCGGGCGCGATCGGCACGTTCACGCCGTCCCGTCGCGCTCGAGCCAGTCCAGCAGATCGGTCGGTGCCAGGGCCGCGACACGATCGTGGTAGTGGGCCAGCTCGAGCGCGGTCAGGAGCGCACGACCTTCGCCCGACGTCCCTTGGCGGAAGAAGGCGCCCGGATCTTTGAGCACGCCGAGGGTGTCGGGCGCGTTGGCGCCGGCACGCATGGCGCCGAAGGTGGCGGCCTGCACGAGCGCCGGCTGGCGCTCCTCGTCGACGGTGATCCCCAGCAACCCGGCGAGCCGGCGCATGGAGCCGTCGAGGTCCTTCACGAGGTCGTCGTAATGCAGCAGCACGACGTTGGGCTCGTGGCGCCGCGCCCAGGCATCGGCGAGGTGGAGCAGCGCGCCGGGCAGTGTGTCGAGCCACTCGCGGGGATCGCCTTCCCAGTCGACGAATCCGACGAGCCAGTCGTGCAACGGCGGCAACGGCGGTCGGACGGCCTCGGGCCGACCGGTGAGCTCGGCCATGCGGCCGCGATCGATGTTGTTGCTGTGGTGATAGAGCGAAACCGCCATGTCGAGCGGGTGGCGTCCCACAACGATGTAGGTGGCGCACGCATCGAGCGGCACGCCGTCGAGCGGGGTGTGGGTCTTGATGACACGACGCTGGGTCTGAGCGGCCAGGCGGGAAAAGACCTCCTCCTTGGGCCGCACGAGGTGGTCCAGCCAAGGCGAGAGATCGTCGAGGCGGGCCGGCAGATCCGGCGTACCGAAGACGAGCAACAGACAGATCATCTGGACCCAGGTGGTGCCCGACTTGGACCGGGTGCTCACCACGATGTCGCCGGCGCGGAACTGGAAGTCCCACCAGCGCGCGCTGTCCTCGTCGGGCGAGGTGTAGTGGAACAGGCCTTGTCCCATGGCATCAGCTTCGCGGATCGCGGAGCCGTCGCCGTGAGGCCACGGCAACCACATCGAACCCGGCGCGCAACGACGGGGCAATGGCGGATCTCTAGGTTGCGGGCACGAAAATCTGGTGTGCCGGTTGGGGGCCGGGGACGCTGCAGGAGGAGTACGTGACGACAGCGATTGCCACCGGGGAGCTGGGTCTGGTCCCCCGGGGGTCGGCGCCACGCCGGGGGTCGGCGCCACACCGGGGGCGCCGCTCGACGCTCAAGCGTGTCCTCATCGCCGCCGGGTCCGCTCTGGTCGCGTTGCTCCTCGTCACGGGTTCATGGCTCGGCATCAGCCTCTACCGCATCGACCACGCCGTGCATCATGTCGGGGTCCCGTCCTGGCTGCTGGCCCGCGGCAAGAACGATCTGCTGGCCATCGTCAAGGGACCCGACCACAGCGAGCAGGCCTTCGTCTTCCACGCCGTCGGCGGCCACACCAACGTCCTGCAGATCCCTCAGGCGCTCGGACTGCCCCTGCCCGACGGGAGCACCGTCCCCCTGGGGAACCTCAGCCTCCACGCGCCGGCGAGCATCATTGCCGGGCTCGACCATCTGGGCATCCCGGTCAGCCACTACGTCGGCGTCGACCTGCACATGGTGAACCCGGCGTCGAACCTCGGCCAGCTGGCCACGGGGAAGCTGTCGGTGAGTTCCATGATCTCGAACCCGACGGGTGCCAGCTCGTTGCTCGAGCAGGTGGCCTCGCACATCTATCTCGGGCCCGGGACCCCGGTGTCCGCTGTCCTGACCCTCATGAACGTACCTACAGCGCACCCGGTCTCGGTCCCGACGAACCGGGGCTTGCACGGGATGCTCGTACTGGCTGGCGCGTTCGAGAACGTGTTGCGAGCCTTCCTGTAGTGGCGGCCGAGTAGTGACAACCGGGCGGAAGCGGGGCCGGGTCAGGCGGCGGGGCTGGCTTCACCGCGCCTCCCACCACAAGGCCGAGCAGTTCGAGGGCTCGTCCGACACGGCCGGTGCAGACCCGGGTAAGGGTGAAGGCGGATCAGGCGGATCAGGCGGACGCCAAGGCGAAGGGGGTCATGGCGATATCCGGGACATTGGCGGCGGTGGATCGGACGCCGGCCCGGACACCCAGGCCTCGCTCGACCAGGTGTTGCGCACTGCCGCCCAGGCCCGCGACAGGGAGGGCTACAAGGACGGGGCTCCCTGAGCCCCTCTCGGGCAGGCTGTTGGCCATGGGTGCTGACAATCGTTTTCCTCTGCGGCGTTTGGACGCTTTCTTGGGTCAGTGGACGATGGAAGCCCAGTTTCCCGGAACGGACCCCACTAGCCCTATCGGGCGATCGACTTTCGAGTGGTTGCTCGGGGGACGCTTCCTTCGACAGAGAACCGAATTCCTAGAGCCCGGCCCTCCCGAGTGTGTCGCCATCATCGGTGCTCAGGCGGGGAGCGACAGGTGCACGCAGCACTATTTTGACGATCGAGGAATCGCTCGTCTCTATTCGATGACTCTGAATGAGGGCATCTGGCAGCTCCACAGAGACACCCCCGACTTCACCCCGTTGGAATTTCGTCAACGCTTCACGGGACGCTTCACCCCAGACGGCGACCGTATCGATGGTGAGTGGGAAATCTGTCACGACAGTGACGCTTGGGAACACGATTTCGCATTGATCTACCGAAGGATCACTTAGTCGGGAGTCGCGGTCGAGGCGGAGATGCGGTCTTCGCCCGGTTCGATCACTCTCCCACCCTCCCGGACCGGCGCACGACTTCTGCCCGCACGATGACGTTCCGCCCGCATTGCCGATGCCACGGTCGCGGTGAACCGGCGTGACGTCTGACCCGGGACACCGCATCCGGGGGATGTTTTCTAAAACTATCAACGAGTTCGTTTATAGTGTGGGAACACATCCCCTGAATCCGCCTCCTCCGCCTCCTCCGCCTCCGCCTCCTCCGGCGCGCCTCCCGCAGGCGACCGGGTGGTGCGGCCGGAACGGGCAGCCGGCGTCAGGCCCGGGGAAGTCCGAGCCAGCGGTCGAGGAACGGCAGGGCCTCGGTGCCGTGCCACTCATGGCCTCCCTCGAAGACGTCGTGGACCAACCGGTCGCCGGCGCCGAGTTGCTCGTAGATCAGCCGCGTGCGGCGCACGGATTCCGTGGCGGCCCTGACTGGGAACAAGTCGTCCCGGCTGCCGGACTCGACCAGCATCGGTCGCGGCGCCACGAGCGCGCCCAGATCCTCGTGCTCGAGGCGGCCGAGCATCCCGTACATGATCTGGGAGCCGCACATGTTCCACGGCATGGTGTGGCTGACCGCCCACGAGGAGAAGTATCCGCTGACCACCGCTGCCGCCACGCGGGTGTCGACGGCGGCGGTGAAGAGCGTGACGGTGCCACCGTAGGAGATGCCGATCATGCCCAGGCGTGAAGGGTCGACGAGCGGGTGCTGCTCCAGCACATCGAGCGATCGCCGCAGATCCCAGATGTTCTGCGCCAGCGGGTTCCAGCCCGCCATGGCGGCATGAACGAGGTTGGTGTCGCAGGCGTAATGATCCTCGGGGTTCCAGTCGAGCCGCTCGCCGAAGCAGCGCAGGTCGGGCACCAGCACGATGTAGCCCCGGCGGACCAGCTGCAGCCCGTAGTCGGCGTTGGGCATGTCGGTGTGCTCGAGCCCCACCACCTGTGACTTGCCGGGCCCGTGGCCGTGACAGGCCAGGACGGCCGGCCCCGGGGGCTGGTCCTGCCGGCCGTCGGGGACGAGCAGGTACGCGGGCACCGACATGGTGTCTTCGGTGTCGAAGACGACTTTGTCCCGCCGGTAGCCGTCGCAGGCCTCCGACTCGAGCGTCTCGAGGTCGAGCGGGACCGCCTCGGGCTCGGGCCCGCTCAGCTCGGCCAGGCGGACGCGGCGGCGCTCCCGCCAGGCCGGGATGTCCGAGGGGTCATGCTCGGGCAACGGGTCCTCGTGGGTGGTGGTGGCGAGGCGGGTCATCCACTGGTACCACGGCGAATAATTGCGGGCCGGTGGGGTGAGCACCAGGTCTCCGGTGTGGTCGCTCATACTCGGCCCCTTTCACGGTGCGACGGCGGTCGGTGCGGGCCAATGTAGGTGGAGGGCTGGGGGGTAGGGCGGGGAGGTGGAGCGCCGCCGTCCCGGCTCGGGCAGAATTGCCCGGTGACCCTCGCCACGTCCGTCAGCGTCCACCCGCTCTCCCCCACCATCGGGGCCGAGATCGCCGGGGTGGACATCTCGCTCCCGCTGGCGCCTGGGGTGGCGGCTGCCGTCCGCGACGCCCTCAACACCCACCACGTCATCTTCTTCCGGGACCAGTCCCTGACGGCAGAGCAGCAGGCCGACTTCGCCCGGCAATTCGGCACGGTCACCGAGGCCCACCCGGTGCTGCCCTCCATCGACGAGAGCCCCGAAGTGCTTGCCATCGACGGGAAGGTCGACCGGGCCAGCTGGTGGCACACCGACGTCACCTTCCTGGAGACGCCGGCCATGGGCTCCATCCTGTACATGCTCGAGGCGCCCGACGTCGGAGGCGACACCATGTGGGCCAGCCTGCAGGATGCGTACGACGGGCTGGCGCCCCCGGTGCGCGCCATGTGCGACCAGCTCATCGCCATCCACCACGACCCCTGGTTCGCGGCTGACGTGAGCGCACGCGGTGGCTACGAGTGGGACGGCACCTGGCGCGACAAGCTGCTGCCTTCCCTCCACCCCGTTGTGCGCACGCACCCCGAGACGGGGCGCAACGGCCTTTTCGTCAACCGGCAATTCACCCGCACCATCTTCGGGCTGTCGGACAACGAGAGCAACGCCATCCTCGAGATGCTCTACCACCACTGCGTCAAGCCCGAGTACACCTGCCGCTTCCGCTGGCGCGCCGGGTCGGTCGCCTTCTGGGACAACCGGGCCACGCTGCACTACGCGCTCGACGACTACGGGGACGCCGCGCGCTACGCACATCGGGTGACCCTGCGGGGCGACAAGCCCTACGGGCCGGCGATGGCGCTGACCGCGAGCTGACGGCGCGTTGGCCGCCGGCCTGGGGGCCGATATCGGCGTCGCCGCGGCGGCGTTCGTCGGGACCAACGTCGACAACTGCGTGGTGACCATGGCCATGGTGGCCGGCGCGCCCCTCGAGCGGGCGCACCGCATCGCCGCCGGCCAGGTCATCGGCTTCGTCGTCCTGGTCGCGGTGTCCGCCGCCGCGGCGGCCGTGCTGTTCGAGTTCTCCACCGCTGTCGTCGGCCTGCTCGGGCTGGTGCCCCTGGCCATCGGCGTGCGCGGCCTGGTCGGGCTCGTGCGCGCCCGCCCCGACGCCGCCGCCGACGCCGACGCCGGTGGCGAGGTCGACGTCGAACCAGGGGGCGCCGTGCGGCGGCGCCGGCGCCGGCGCCGGCGCGGGGCGACCAGGGGGGAGCGGCGCGCGGTGGGCCGTAGTTTCACGGCGGCCGTGCTGGTCACCATCGCGGCCGGCGGGGACAACCTGGCCGTCTACATCCCCCTCTTCCGGGTCGGCGGGACGGTCAATGTGGGCGCCCTCGTCGCCGTCTTCGTGGTCGGTGAGGCCCTTGCCACCTGGATCGTCCTCACCGGGGGCCGCCACCCCAAGGCCCGGGGGGTGATGCTGCGCCTCGGCCACCTGGCCGTCCCGGTCCTGCTGTGCTGCATCGGCGTCCTGGTCATGGTCCAGGCAGGGACCTTCTCATTGCTCTGAGCCCGAGGCGGCGCGACCATGGCTGACCGATGCCCGACCCCGTCGACGCCTTGATCCTCGACCTCCTCGAGTGGGTCGGCCCGGACCCTCGCCCGTACGGAGAGGTCCAGGAGGTGTGGCGAACGTCGTGCCCGCGGCTGCCCGTGTGGGAGGAGGCCAACGACCGGGGCTTCCTCACCCGCTCCAACGAACCCGGGCGGGGCCGGCTCATCGCGGTGTCCGCTGCCGGCACCGAGCACCTGCGCCGACACCGATCGCCCGCACCCGCCTGAGCGGCGCTGGCCGCGTCCGCACGCACCGTGGTTGACTTCGTCGGCACGGCGAGAACGAGGACGGGAGGGCCCCATGAAAGACCTGCAGGGCAAGGTGGCGGTGATCACCGGCGGGGCCAGCGGCATCGGCCGGGCCGTGGCGGACCGGGCCGCGGGCGAGGGCATGAAGATCGTCCTGGGCGACATCGAGGAGGGTCCGCTCAAGGAGGCGGTGGACGAGCTGACCGGCCGGGGCGCCGAGGCGCTCGGCGTCGTGACCGACGTCTCCGACGCCGCGTCGGTGCGGGCGCTGCGGGACCGGACGCTCGACCGCTTCGGCGCGGTGCACCTCGTGCACAACAACGCGGGCATCGGTCTCGGCGGTCCCATCTGGGAGGTCAGCGAGGAGGACTGGCGCTGGATCCTCGGCGTCAACCTGTGGGGCGTCATCCACGGCGTGGCCACCTTCGTTCCGCTGCTCATTGCGCAGGGCGAGGGACACGTCGTCAACACTGCGTCCATCGCGGGTCTCACCGCCGCCCCCTTCCTCGGCCCCTACAACGCGTCCAAGCACGCCGTAGTTGCAATCTCCGAGACCCTCTTCAAGGACCTCCAGGCCATGGGCGCCCCCGTCGGCGTCTCGGTGCTGTGCCCCGGCTTCGTACAGACTCGCATCGCCGAATCCGACCGCAACCGTCCGGCGTGGGTACCCGAGCACGAGGTCGACGGAGCCGCCGAGCTCCACGACGCCGTGCAGAGTTTGGTCGACGGCGGCATCCCCGCGGCACCGGTGGCCGACGGTGTCATCGACGCCGTCCGTAGCAATACCTTCTACATCCTCACGCACCCCGAGCTCGACGACGCTCTGCGGACTCGCTTCGACGACATTCTGGAGCGACGGCCACCGAGTCCGACCATGATCGCCTGAAGCCGAGCCGGGTCGTCGGGGTCGACGCCCGGACGAGCCTGCGGTCCGTCAGCCCGACGTCGTCGGCAACGGCTTGAACGGCTGCACCGTCACCCAGCACGTGCCCTGGGTCTTGGGCGACTTCGGGTGCTTGCACTGCGTGGTCGGGGGCACGTTGTTGTGCACCTTGACGATCTGGTACTGCGTCGGGCCGTAGAACTTGTCCGGCCCGAAGGTCCAGACCGGTGCGAACGTGCCCGGGTAGTTGGTGATCTTCGACATGGCCTCCACGAAGGTGCGCCGGTTCAGGTCCTTCCCGGCGTCCTTGGCCGCCGTGGCGAAGAGCCGGATGGCACCGCACCAGGCCTGAATCGGCCCCTGCTCCTCGATGTAGTGGTACAGCGTGCCCGCGATCGGCTTCGGGTGGTAGGCGTGCCAGGTCGTGTAGCACGAGCGCACGCCGGGGTCGTAGCCCCCCTGGGCCTGGGGGCGGTCGTCGTCGATGCCGCCCAGGGTCTCCGTCGTCACACCCTCCTGCCCGTTGAGCGCCTTCCCGTAGGGGACCGGGATCAGACCGAGCGCCACCTCGATCGTCGACTGGTAGTCGCTCAAGAGGAGCTGCGGGTAGTACTGCTGGGAGTTCTCGGCCCCGATGTAGGGAAAGAACGCGTTCTCGCGGAGCAGCGGGATCACCGACTGCACGCCGGCCGCCTTGAACTTCTCCACGGCCAGCTGCGCGTCGGAGTTGGTGGTGGCGGTCTGGTCCGCGCTGCCGGCCACCGTCTGGACCAACGGAGTGATGCCGGCCTTCTTCAGATCGGGCAGCAGGTAGTCGTTGAGCGCGGCCTGGTCGGGCGCCTGGTCGGACACGACGACGCCGACCTTCTTGCCGTGGCCGAGGCGGCCCGAGCTCTGCCCCCATTGCACCACGGCCGCCAGAACCGGCGCCATGTCCGCGCTGGTCCACCACAGGTAGGGGGAGCCCAGGTTGGTCCAGTTCGTGGTGGTGGACCACGCGCTGAGGAGCGGGGTCTGGCCCTGCTCGGCGACACAGAGCTGGTTGTCCTGCTCCCAGGTGCCGATGCCGTCGACCACGGCGAAGGCCGCCGGGCTGCCCTGGGTCCACTGCCGGCACAGCGACTGCATGTTGGCGTCGTTGGTCGGGTCGAACTGCACGATGATCGGGTTGATCTTGCGGCCGTTGATGCCGCCGCTGTGGTTGATCTGGTTCACGTAGAGATGGATCGCCGGGATCTGCTCGTTGTACTCCTTGTCCGCGGAGAATCCCTCCTTACCAGCCAGGCTGTTGACGGCCACGATGGGGAACACCACGTTGATGCTCGTTGCGCTGACGCCGCGGTTGCTGGTGCTGGCCTGGGTCACCGGCGTCGCACTGGTGCTCGAGGCCACCTCCGCCGCTCCCGCGGTGCCCGACCCGCCCGGGGTCCCCGCGGGGGCCAGGACCAGCCAGGCGATGAGACCGACGACGATGGCGATGATGATCAGCGCGGTGCGCACCTGCGTGGCGCGGGGGCGCCGGCGCAGGCGCCGCCAGGACCGGCCCAATGGCGCCAGGGGACGGGACGCCGCCCCCCGGTGGCCGGGAACCTCCATGCTCGCTTCCATCCTCACCCTCCTTCGCCGCGGCCGGAGCCGCTCTCCCCCATCGGACCCGAGGCCATGAGGGCCTCGTCGCTCGCACCAAGGTAGGCGGCCAAGGCCTTCGGGTCAGCGCGGATGACGTCGGGGGGGCCGGCGGCCACCACCCGGCCGAGCTCCATGACCACGACGGTGGAGCAGAGGGCGAAGACGAGGGGCACGTCGTGCTCGACCAGGACGATGGTGGTGTCGGCCACCTGGTGGATGCGGCGCAGGAGCGGGATGAACGCCTCGGCCTCGCGCTGGGCGATGCCCGCCGTGGGCTCGTCGAGCAGGAGGAGCCGCGGCTGGGCCAGGACGATGGAGGCGAGATCGACCACCCGGCGCGTCCCGGTGGACAGCTCCGCCGTGCGGTGGTGGCGGAACCGCTCCAGCCCGAAGGCGGTGATCACCTGGTCCACGGCCTCGAGCTTGCGCCGCTCGGCCCGCCGGGCCCACGGCAGGCGGAGGGTGGTCGAGAGCACCGCCACCTCGCTGCGCGCGTCCTCGCTCAGAAGGAGGACGTCGAGCACGGTGAGCTCGGGGAACAACAGGCAGTCCTGGAACGAGCGAACCATCCCCACGCTCAGGCGCTCCTCGGGCAGATACTCGGCCAGGTCCGTGTCGTCGAGGCGCACGGTGCCCGACTGCGGCGCCACCAGCCCCGAGATCACGTCGAGTGTCGTCGTCTTGCCCGAGCCGTTGGCCCCGATCAGCCCCACGATGGATCCCGGCGCCGCGTCGAACGTCACCCCGTCGAGCGCGTGCACACCCCCGAAGCGCACCTCAACACCCTCCACGCGGAGGCGGGCCGGGTGCGCCCGCACCGGGCGCTCCGTGACGTCCGTCACTGCTCGGCCCCGTCCGCCACGAGGGTCGGGGCGACCGGCGGCCCGGCGTGGCGGGAGGTCAGTCGCTCCTGGGCCGCGCGGATCCCCACCGTCACCAGGTCGCCGGAGCGGTGCAACAACTCGGCCAACCCTCCGGGCAGATACAGGATGAACGCGATCAGACCCAGGCCGCTCGTGATGAACTGGATCGTCTGGTTGGCGCCGAAGAGCGCGGGCAGGCCTTCGAGGTACATGGCGCCGAGGATGGCCCCGGAAATGGAGCCCAGCCCACCGATGACGACCATGGAGATGATCACGAACGAGGTCGTGGGGTCGAAGGTGATGTCGGTGTTGTTGAGCTGCTGGGTCGCGAAAGCGAAGCACACCCCGGCGTAGCCCGCCATGAAGCCCGAGAGCCCGAAGGCCAGCAGCTTCGTGCGCAGGATCGGGATCCCCATGGCCGCCGCGGTCAACTCGTTGTCGCGCACGGCGACGAGGCGGCGCGCCACGCCCCTGTCGCGCCAGGTCCGCACCATGAAGATCGACAGGAGCAGCACCCCCAGCGAGAACCAGGCGAACGACTGCTGCGAGGCCAGGCTGATGCCGAACAGCGAGGGGCGCCCGAGATACGTGTAGCCGGGGTTGGGCAGGCCCGTGCAGAGCGTCTTGTTGATGCCCGGCACGGTGAAGCACGGCGTGGCCAGCACCGCGCTCTGCATGAAGATGGCGAAGGCCAGCGTCGTCACGGCCAGGAACAGGCCGGGCATCCGCAGCGCCGGCAACCCCACGATGATGGCCACCAGCGCGGTCACCGCGCCGCCGTAGAGCATGACGATCGGCAGCGGCAGCGACGTGCCCAGGTGGACCGCCACCAGCGCGCCCACGGCGACGAGGCCGAATTGCCCCAGCGAGACCTGGCCCGCCCACCCCGTGAGCATGGTCAGGCTCAACGCGATGACCGAGAAGATGCAGATCTGGCTGAACAGGACGTTGTTGCCCACCGACAGCACGAAGGGCAGCAGGACGGCGAGCCCGATGGTGAGCCCGATCCCGGTGACCGAGACCCGGCGGCGCAGCTGGTCCACCCTGCCCCGCATGGTGGTGGCGGCACCGTGCTGCCAGGTGCTCCGCCCCCCCGTGCGCGCGCCCTTGCGCAGGGCCCCGACCCGCACCAGCAGCACCGCCATGACGACGACGAAGATCACCAGCTGCTGCTTGGCCGGCGAGGGGACGTTCCACTCCAGGATCTCGAGGAAGACGCCCATCCCGATGCCGGCGATGAAGGCCACCGTCAGGTTGACCATCGCCCCGATGAGCGCCGCCGTCAGCGCGTAGAGGAGCAGGTCGGGCGAGAGCGCCTGCGTCAGGGCGCTGGTCTGGTTGGGGGCGTTGAGGATGGCGGTGAAGGCCGACAGCGCGCCGGCCACCGTCCAGGTCAACGTGGAGGTGCGGCGGATCCACACGCCAGAGAGCCGGGCGGAGTCCGCGTTCTCCGACATGGCGCGCATGGCCAGCCCCCACGAGGTGAACCGCACTGCCAGCACCAGGATCACCGTCACAATGGGGGCGACGATGAGGGTGAGCACCTCGGTGGGCGTGATGATGAACGGGCCGAGCGAGAACGAGAGGTCGAAGGGGACCGGCACCGGCTTGTAGAGGTTCGACGGCCGGATGAAGGGCAGCGCGGTGAGGGCGAGCAGCACGTAGCTCAACCCGATGGTGGCCACCATGACGAGGACGCGGGGCCGGCTGAACAGCCGGCGCAACACCAGCTCCGAGAGGGCGCCGGTGAGCGCGGCCAGCCCGACGGAGAGCACCAGGGCGAACCAGTAGTTGAAGTGGAAGTCCGCCGTCAGCTTCACCAGGAACACGGCGGCGATGACGCCGATCTGGCCCTGGGCGAAATTGAGGACCCGGTTGGTGCGGTAGACGAGTACGAGGCCCAGCGCCAGCAACCCGTAGCCCAGTCCGTAGAAGACGCCCTGGACGAGGATGAAGTTGGGGGCGGAGAACGCGAGCACGGGGCGCTAGGTCAGGCCCGCGGCCGCGGTCCCGAGGAAGACGGGGCGCAGCAGGTCGTCGCGGGCCATGAGCTCGGCGGTCGGGCCGTCGAAGCGGATCTCGCCGCGCTCCATGAAGAAGCAGCGCTCGGCCAGGCTGAGGGCGCGGTTCAGGCTCTGCTCCACCAGGATCACCGTGGTCCCGGAGTCGTTGATGCGCCGCACCATCCCCATCAGCCGCTCCACCGTCATGGGCGCCAGGCCGAGCGCCAGCTCGTCGATCATGAGGAGGCGCGGGCCGGTCATCATGACCCGCGACAACGCCAGCATCTGCTGCTCACCACCCGAGAGGGTGCCGGCCGGTTGATCCAGCCGCTCGGCCAGCTCCGGGAATGCGGCCAGCGCCTCCTCGTGCGCGTTGAGGGCCCGGGTCCGGTCCCGCCGCAGCGTGTGGCCCCCGATGCGCAGGTTCTCGCGCACGGTGAGCCCGGGGAAGGTCATCTTGCCGCCCACCAGCAGGGCCACCCCCTCGTCGATGATCTGCTCCGGCTCCAGGTAGGTCGCGTTCATGCCGAAGAGCCGGACGACGCCGCGGTGCGGGTGGGACAGGCCCGAGACGGCGCGCAGCAGCGTCGACTTGCCGGCGCCGTTCGTCCCGAGCAGCGCCACCATCTCGCCCTCCTCGATCTCGAGGTTGACGTCGAAGAGGACCTGGTTGGTGCCGTAGAAGAAGTCGAGGTTGTGGATCTGGAGGGCGGGGATGTCGCCGCCGGCCTGGCGCCGCTTGCCCTCGGTGTAGCGCTCGATGACATCCTCGATCACCAGCGTGATGTCGCGGCGCACGCTGCGCGACCCGATGACGAGCAGGAGCCCGCCGACGGCGCAGACCGGGAAGATGATCGTCAGCGCGACCACGATCCCGTGCAGACCGCCGATGGCGTCGGACACCGCCCCGAGCACCACCGAGCCGGCGAAGCCCCCGAAGACGAGGGAATAGACCCCGAACATGGCGAAGCAGATGGTGCGCATCTCGGGCGGGGCCGTCGCGGCCAGCGTCAAGAAGATGCAGATGGCCAGCGGCGACACCGCCGCCGCGGCCAGGAACTGCAGGGTCACGACCATCCAGAGTTGCGGCACGTACAGGGACAGGACGTACAGGCCGCCGTAGAGCGTGATGCAGATCCCCGCGATGACGAGCGGCCGCTGGGGCGCGCGGCGGAAGTAGCGGTCGCCGAAGATGTAGGCCACCGGGAGCCCGAGGAAGGCGGCCAGGCCGATGATGGCGTACACCTCGCTCCGCGACGCCGTGTCGAGGTGGAACTTGTCGATGAAGAACAGGTTGCCGAACAGCGGCGCGCCCGTCCCGGCGAACCCGAGGATGGCGACCGCCACGAGCTCGTAGTAGAGGGAGCGGACCCGCAGCAGTCTGGTGACCGCGGAACCGAGCAGAACCCGGGGCGCCTTCTCCTGCTGGGCCTGCAGGTCCATGCCCGACGCCTTGAGGATGTGGCTGGCCTCGTTGGTGCCCTTCTCCGGCTCCCGCAGGGTGAAGAGGGCGAATCCCAGCGGGATGCCGGCCAGCGCGACCAAGAGCCCGTAGCGCCAGTTGTGCGACACCGTCACCACGTACCCGAAGATCAGGATCCCGATCGTCTGCGACAGGGGGTCCGACAGGTTGTGCCAGCTGAAGATCCGCCCCCGCCCCTCCGTCGGGTAGGCATCGGACAGGTACGAGTTGTGCACCGTGTTGTTCACCCCGGTGCCGACCGAGGCGGCGAGATACAAGAAGGCGAACCACCAGACGTTGGGCGAGATCGCCATCAGGCTGCCGAAGGCGGCGAAGACCAGCAGCGCGACGCCCGCCACCAGCTTGCGGCTGCCCCGGTCGGCCCACAGCGCCAAGGGGACGGCCCAGAGGAGCTGGGAGACCTGGGCGATGAAGGCCACGGCCCCCAGCGAGGCGTTGGACATGTGGAAGGAGGTCTCGAGGTTCTTGCCGATGAGTGCGATCCCGTTCCCGAAGGTGCCCGGCACCAGTGCCGCGGCGGTCAGGAGCACCAGCGGCGCGTAGCCCGAATTCTTCAGGATGCCGATGAGCGGGGGCGGCTTCCCCTCGCCCGTCCCGGGCATGACGTCGAGATCCGCCACGACGTCGGGGTCCTTGACCTGGGAGACCGCCTCACGAAGGAGGTCCTCCGGGACGGCGAAGTCGAACAGCGGATCGTCGGTCACCGGCTGGGGACTCTATCTCTGACACCGGCGTCAGGGACGTACGTGCGTCCTCAGTCGGGGTCGGTGACCGTGGCCACGGTGAGCGGGCCCTCGGGAATCACGGCGACGCGGGCGCCCGGTCCGAGGCGCTCCAGCGCAGCCGCCACCGCGCCGTCGAGGTCCGGCGCGGGGATGAGCAGCGCGCCGGCGATGGCCGCCTCGTCCAGACCGCCGCTGTGCAGGTGGACCTCGGCCCGGACCAGGACACGGCCGAGCACCTGGGCCTGCCAGCGATCGAGCTCGGGCGCCCCCGTCGCGCCAGCCAGGTCGGCCGGCGTACGGGCTCCGGCGAGGAGGCGGGCGAAGCCGCCGGCGGCGGGCACCCCGTCTTCGCACGCGGCCGCCATGACGATGACGCCGCCGGGGCGCACGATGCGTTCGGCAGCCGCCATGCCCTTGACCGCCTGGTACAGGTTGCGGTCGAGCGGGTGTCCTCCGTTGGTCGACACGACGAGGTCGAACGGCGCGCCCACCCGGCGTACCGCGGTGGACTCCACGTGGGCACAGGCGGCATCGTGGGTGGCGGCCAGCGGTCCGGCGAAGACCGCCGTCACCCGGCGGGATCGGTTGATGGCGACGTCCAGCGAAAGATGCGGCGGAGCCAGCGCGGTGGCGGCGCGGACGAAATCGTGTACCGGGTTGCCCGTGCGGGTGACGAAGGTGGCCCGGGCATCCGCGATGCGGCGGGGATGGTGGGCCTCCAGGATCGTGGTGGTGGCGGCCAACCCGGGGCAGACGGCCTTGGGCCCACCGCTGAACCCGGCAAAGAAGTGTGGCTCGACGAAGCCCGTGATGATGCGGACGTCGGCCTCCACGTACTCGCGCTGCAGCAGTACGGGTGTCCCGTCCACCGAGCCAACCGGCACGTGTGCAGCATCGTTCGTGGCGTCGTGGTCGATCACGTCGTAGCCAGCCACGATGTCGAGCCCGATGAGCTCCGCCATCTCCGCCCCGGTGGCCTGACGATGGGTCCCGGTGGCGCACAGCAGCACGATCCGGTCGTCGGGCACCCCACAGCGGGCCAGCTCGGCCAGCAGGGGTGGGAGCACGGTGCGGTTCGGCATGGGCCGGGTCAGGTCGGGAAAGACGACGGCCACCCGTCCCGCCTGTGCCACCAGGTCGGCGAGCGACGGTCCGCTCAGCGGCCGGCGCAACGCGTCGGTGATCGCCCCCGCGTCGTCGCCGAGACCCGGTTCGTCCCGCGGGACAACGACCTCGGCACTGTCGGGCACGTCGACCGACGTCCCGTGGCGGCCGTAGGCCAGCTCCACGCGCACTGGTCAGCGCACGGGATTGTCGGGCCCGGGGAGCGACGCGGTGGCGTCCAGGACGGACCGGGCCACGTGGTCGACCTGCGGGCGCAGGCCGCGGTAGAGCTGGACGGCGGCGGGGTCGGGTGTGATCACCGCCTCGACGGGGTCGAGCTGCTCGAGCGTGAGCCCCATGCCGAGCGCCTTGCCGGCGAGGAGCGCGGCGCCGGCCGAGGCCGCCTCGCCCGAGCGGTGGCGGAGCGCCGGGACGCCGAGCACCGACGTGAGGACCTCCACCCATACCGGTAGCCCCGATCCGGCTCCGCCGAGCGTCACGCCCTCGGCGGTCGAGCCACCGAGGCGCCCCATCGTCACCACCTCCATCACCCGGAGCACGTCCCAGGCGACGGACTCCACCACGGCGCGTGCCATGTCGGCGGCGCCGTGCGCCGCCCCCAGCCCCATGAAGCCGGCGCGGGCGTCGTCACGCCACCAGGGGGCACGGGCGCCGTCGAGCCACGGCACGGCGATCACGCCGCGTGCGCCGGGCCCACTCTCTGCGGCCAGCTGTCCCAGCTCGTCGTTGCTGCGGCCGAGCAGGCGGCCCAGCCACGACAGGAAGGAGCCGGCGGCGGACAGCCCACCCTCCAGCAGCCAGCCCCCCTCCGCGGCGCGGGTCACGACGGCACCGGCCGGCGCGGGCACGGGGCGCTCGTGCACCGGCACCGACACGTTGCCGGTGGTGCCCCAGCTCACCATGGGATGGTCCTCCGAGGCCCCCGAGCCCAGCACCTCGCACTGGCGGTCGCCGGCACCGATGACGACGGGGGTCCCCGGCCGCAGCCCGAGCTCGGCCCCCGGCACGGGCTTGAGCTGGCCGACCACGGTGTCGGGCGGCACAACGCTCGGGAGCTTGCCCAGCGCGGGCCCGGCCAGCTCGCGCACGGCGTTGCCGTCGAAGTCGTACAGCCCGCTGCGCGAGGCGAAGGTGGTGTCGGTCACCAGCTGGTCCGTCATGCGGTACACGATGAAGTCGCGGGGCGACAGGATCACGTGTGCGGCATCCATACGCTCGGGTTCGTGCTCGGCCAGCCAGGCCAGCTTGGCCGCCACGGCCCCGGCATCGAGCGGGATCCCGGTGCGGGCCCGGTTGATGTCGTCGCCTCCCATGCGCTCGGCCAGCGTCCTGGCCTCGGCGGCGGCGCGGTGGTCGGACCACAGGATGCCCCGGCCGAGCGGGTCGCCCCGCGCGCTCACGGGGACGAAGGTCTGTCGGGCGCCCGAGCAGGCGACGACGTCGACGGCGCCGAAGGCGCGGGGCGCCAGCGCGCGGGCCTCGGCGCAGGCGATCACGACCGTGGTCCACCAACGCAGCGGGTCCTGCTCGGTCCAGCCCACCTGCGGGTAGGTCGTGGTCAGCTCGGACCGGGCCAGCGCCACCATCCCGTCGTCGCCCCAGAGGCCGACCTTGGTGACGGAGGTGCCGAAGTCGATGGTGAGGATCACCGGCCGTGCACCAATGTGTGCACCAGGCCCGCCACCTCGGCCGGATCGGGATCCTGATAGATGGTGCGGCCCATGGCCATGCCGCCTCCCCCACCCTCCATCACGTCGCGCACCTCGGCGAGGACGTGCTGGCGGCCCGCCGCCGTCACCGGTCCCCCGAGGAAGAGGACGGGCACGCTCACGGCGGCCACCACCCGGGCCACGGCGCGCTGGCGCTCCGCCCCCGGGGCGACGGCGGGCACCGGGACCTTGAGCACCGGCGCGCCCATGTCGTGGGCGATGATCGCCGCCATCACGATGGCGTCGGTGTCCCGGCGTATCCTCCCCTGGTCCCACGCCAGCGGCTCAATGAGAGCTTCCAGTCCCGCCTGGCGCGACTGCTCGAGTACCTGGCCGAGCAACTCGAGCGCGGACGCCGTCAGAGGATCGTCCATGTCGATGCGCGTCATGTGCTTCACGCCCGACCACCCGTCCACGGCCGCCCGCGCCACACTCGCCACCAGCCGGTCGTCCAGCTCGAAGACCGAGCCGGCCAGGCCGGTCCGGTTGATCGACAGGTAGGTGCGGTGCAGTGCCGTGAGGTGGCCTGCCTCGGCCAGCCCGGCCAGAGGCTGCGCGGTGGCCAGGATCCCGTCGCACGAGGGCAGGGCCTGGGCGAGTGCTCCGAAGAACTCGTCCCAGTTCTCCGTCGTCGGCACGGCACGGGCGCGGTGGTCCGCCGCCAGAAGGAAGGCCGGGGTGGGCAGTAGGCCCGGGCTCATCGGCCGTCGGCCAGCGCCAGGACGACCTTGGCCAGCGAGGAGAAGTCCTCGCGCCCGTAGCCGGCGGCACTGGCGGCCGTGAGCAGCTGGCGGGCCGTCGCCGTCGTGGGGACGGGCACCCCGCAGCGCACCGCGTAGGCCATCGCGAGGTCGAGGTCCTTGGCCATGAGGTCGGTCATGAAGCCGGGCGCCCAGCCGTTCGACGCCGGGCTCTCGGGGATGACGCCGGGTACGGGCAGGCGGGTCCGCACCGCCACGCAGTCGCCGGTGGCGTGGGTGAGGACCAACAGCAGCTTCTCCATGTCGACCCCGGACCGGACCGCCATGGCGGTCGCCTCCGCCGTCGCCGTCATCTGCGCGGCGTAGATGACCTGGTTGCACAACTTCACGACCTGGCCCATACCCGGGCCACCTACGTGCACGACGAGCCCCGCAAAGGGCTCGAACGCCCGCTCCGTGTCGGCCAGGGTGGCGGCGTCGCCGCCGACCATCAGCGTGAGGGTGCCTTTCTGCGCGCCGCCGGTGCCGCCCGAGAGCGGCGCGTCGAGGTAGCGCGCGCCCGTCGCCGCCACCCGGGTGTGCTGGGCCCGCTCCACCTCGGGGTCGATGGTGGAGCAGTCGACGACCGTCTTCCCGGCACCGAGGGCGGGCAGCATGGCGTCGACGACCTGCTCCACCTCGGGCGAGTTCGGAACGCACAGGATGATCACGTCGGAGGCCGCGGCGACGCCGAGAGGCGAGCCGCCGTCCACCGCGCCCTGCGACACCGCACGGTCGATCGGGTCGCGGCCGCGCGAGGCCACGCTCACGTCGTGGCCGGCGGCGAGCAGATGACCGGCCATGGGCAGGCCCATGGCGCCGAGCCCGATGAATCCGATGCGCATGCGTATCCCTTCCGACGTCCAGCCCGACGTCAGGCGAACTGGGGCAGCCACTCCGCCGTGCCGCCGAGGAGCCCGTCGACCATGGCGTCGGTGGTGCGCAGGTCCCCCCGGCCGGCGAGCGGGTCGAGCGCGAAGGCCTCCGCCGCCAGCGTGCGGTCGCCCCGCAGGGCGGCCTCGACGGTCAGCTCCTGGGTGGCCACGTGGCGGCGGACGATCTCGTCGTAGGGCGCGGGCAACGCCGTACGGTCGCGGCCGCGGATGCCGTCACCGTCGATGACGCAGATCGACTCGATCACGGCGTCGTACGGCAGCCCGATCGCCTGGCCGGTGTTGGGGATGTTCACCGGCGCTTCGAACGGCTCGTCGGTGAGCATGGCCTGGATCATGGGCGACGGCAGCTCGCCCGACTGCCAGGTCTGCAGGTCCTTGGTGCCGGCCAACCAGGCATCGACGTCGGCCACGTACGCCGCTTGATGCTGCTCCCGCCGCTCGATGGGACTGAGCTCGATGTTGTAGGCCGCGCCCCATTCCGACTCCGGCGTCAGCGCGAACGAGACGAACTCGGCGATGTGCCGGTCGCCGGCCGCCGGGAAGGTGCCCCAGCGGTCGAGCAGTGTGAGCTTGAAGAGGTGACGCTCGGCGAAGTCGAGCTTGGAGAACTTCTCGGCCTCGGGACGGCCGGGGTACGGCGCCAGCGATGCCAGGCCGCCGACCTCGTCGACCAGCTTGCGCAACGCGTCGAAACCGTCGGCACCGTCGACCTCGAGCGAGGTGAGAACGGGGAAGTGGTTGACGCCCGTCACCGACGCCGAGACCGCCTCGAAGGGGCGGCCCATGGCGATGGCCAGGTCCATGCAGAAGTTGCCCACCTCGTGGCAGAGCCCCACGGTCTTGATTCCGGTCTCCCGGCACACCGAGCGCGTCAGCGCCGTCATGGGGTTGGTGATGTTGAAGAGCCACGCCTCGGGGCAGCGTTCCTCCATGGCTTTGCCGATGCTGACGAGGACGGGCACGTTGCGCAGCGCACGGTTGATCCCGCCGGGCCCGACGGTGTCGCCCACGGTCTGGGTGATGCCGTGGGCGGCCGGCACGTCGAGGTCGACGGCCATGGAGCGGAAGCCCCCGGTCGAGATGCAGACGATGACGAAGTCGGCGCCGTCGAGCGCCGCATGGAGGTCCGTCGTGGTGGCCACCGTCGCCTTGGCGCCCATGGCGTCGTTCAGCTTGTGGGCGAGCGACTCCATTTTGGGCAGCGGCGCGGGGTCGATGTCTTCGAGCACGAGATGCATGCCCGCCAGCGCAGGCGTCCCGAAGAGGTCGGCCATCAACTCGGGGCCCCACTGATAGCTGCCGCCGCCGACGATCGTCACTTGGGTTGGCACGCCGCCACAGTACAGTCCCAACCGTGGTTCGACTCCGATCTCGCGCTCCGCTGGGACTGGCCGCCGTCTTCCTGGGCAGCGGGATCGTGCACCTGGTCCGACCCCGGGTCTTCGCGGCGATCATGCCGCGCGCCATCCCCGAGCAGCACCACACCAACCTCATCTATGCGAGCGGGTTGGCCGAGCTCGTGTGCGCCGCCGGGTTGGCCCGTCGCACGCGCTGGGCGGCCGCCGCCAGCATCGCCACCCTGGCGGCCGTGTTCCCGGCCAACGTCCAGATGGCGCTCGACGCCGGGACGGGGCGCAACGCCGGGCCGTCCGACAGCCGCGCCGTCGCCTGGGGCCGTCTCCCGCTGCAGCTCGTGCTGGCCTGGGCCGCGCTCCAGGCGCGCCCCGAAGCGGACTGACCGAGGAGATCCGGGTCCGCCGCGGTCACTCCAGCCGCTTTTCGCCCCAGAAACAGGCGAAGGGGTTGGTGTTGTAGGGCGGCACCTCGATGTACCCGGCCCGACGGTACATGCGAAGCGCGTGCACCTGCTGGGGCCCGGTGTCGAGACGCGCAGCCGTGTAGCCGAGCGACCGGGCAGCGTCCTCGAGCGTCTGCAGGAGCGCGGTGGCCAGCCCGCGTGAGCGGGCACCCGGGCGGACATACATCCGCTTGATCTCCGCCACCCCGTCGCCCAGCCGGCGCAGCCCCCCGCCCGCGACCGCCTCCACGCCCTCGTAGCCGACGTAGTAGGCGCCGTGGGGCGGGCGCAGCTCCGCCGGGGCCAGCGGCGGGTTGTCCAGCCGGCTGAACGTCTCGTAGACAGCGTTGAGCTCGGCCCGAATGGCGGCCAGCAGCTCGGAGGCGGGCGCCTGCCCGGGGTCGCACCGTTCGAAACGGACCGCGCCCGCGCCCTGAGGCTGCGGCGCGATCACCGCACGCGGTCGGAGTGCAGCGCCCTGGCCATGCGGTACATCCCCTCACGCCACGGGACGCTCGTCCGGCCGGCGAGCTCGTGCATGCGCGTGGTGTCGATCTGCACGCTGTCGATGGTGCTCGCCGTGGGCTCGAAGCGGACCTCGGTGCCCACCAGCCCGGCCAGGTAGGTGCACCACTCCTCGATGCTGACCGGCTCGCTCCCGCCCCAGTTGACCGTGACTGCCGGCGCCTCGGCGGCGGCGAGCAGGCGCGGCACCATGGCCAGGATGTCGTCGGCGTGCAGCGGGTGGTACACGCTCGGCGCATCGACATGGACGGGGATGGCGTGGCCCGACAGCATCATGTGCAGGTGGATGGCCGGCCAGCCGCCGTTGTCGCCGTACGGCACCGACAGACGAGCAATGGTGGTCGGGAGCTCGAACCGTTCGGCCCCCCAACGCGCCGTGCCCTCCGCGGCGATCTTGCAGATGCTGTAGGTGCGCAGGAACGGCCACACGCCGTGGTTGTCCCCGAGCGGGCCGTCCTCGTCGAAGACACGGTGCCCTTCCGGCTTGTAGACGGCGGTGGACGAGCAGTGCAGGAAGGCGCGGGCGCCCCGATGGTGCTCCATCAGGTAGGCCAGGCCGCCGCTGTTGGCCGCCAGGTCCTTCTCCCAGTCGTTGGTCTTGGCCACCGCGAAGTGCAGCACGTAGTCGGCGTTCGCGGGCAGCATTCCCACGTCGCCCGACACCAGGTCGACCGGCACGCACTCGACGCCGGCTGCTTCGAGCTCGGCGCGGGCGACGACGTCGGAGAAGCGCGCCGCCCCGATGACGCGGTTGTCGCGGGCCAGGGCGGTCGCCAACGGGCGCGCCACCTGACCCGTGACGCCGGTGACCACAATGGTTTCTCCCTGCAATTTGTCTGGACTCATGGGCCCTTTCGTACTCGCTACGCTGCCCGCGTGCACCTCTTCGCAGCCTTCCTGGGTGGTGAGCTCGGGCCCGGGCGCATGGGCGAGGACCACGAGGTCGTGTTCGTGGTGGCCGAGAACATGGAGTCCGCCCGCCGGGCGGCCCGGGCCAAATGGGGCGGGGACGGCCGGGCGCACGTCGACGCCCTCACCCGTCTGGACATGATCGACGGCTTCGCCGTCGGGCTCGAGGCCGCCGGGGCGGGGGACACGACCGAGACCGAGGGCTACAACTGATCGTCAGACGGCCGGCGACAACCCGCCGTCGAGATTGATCGCCGAACCTGTCAGGTAGGACGCGCGCGACGAGAGGAGGAAGCAGCCGAGGTCGGCGAACTCGGCGGCGCGGCCGAAGCGGCCGAGCGGGATGCCGGCGTCCTCGGCGAAGCGGTCGTAGAACGCGCGGACACTGGTCCCGGCGCCCCTGGCGGCGCGCTCCCATTGCCCGCTCTCAATGAGCCCGATAAGCACGGCGTTGACGCGGATGCTGTCAGCCGCCAGCTCCTTCGAGAGCGCCTTCATGAGCGCCATGCCGGCGGCCCGGGTCACCGAGCTCGGCTCGCTGGCAGCGCCGGGCGCCTTGGCCGCCAGTGCCAGCGTGAACAGGACGGAGCCGTGGCTGGCCCGCAGCTGCGGGAGGGCCAGCCGGGTGAGCCGCACGGCCGCCATCAGCTTCAACTGGAAGTCGGACTCCCACGTGGTGTCGTCGATCCCCTCGAGGGATCCGGCCGAGGCGCGCCCAGCGTTGTGCACCACCCCGTCGATGCGCCCCCAGCGGGCCACCGCAGCGTCGACGAACGCCTCGAGGTCGCCCGCCCGCGACACGTCGGCCCGTTGCGCCAGCACGTCGCCGCCGACCGCCTGCACCTCTCCCTCGGCAACGCGTAGGCGCTCCTCGTCGCGGCCGCACACGGCAACGGCCGCGCCCTCGGCGGCCAACTGTGTGGCCAGTGCCAGCCCGAGCCCATCGGTGCCCCCGGTGATGAGGACGGCCTTCCCGGCCAGTTCGAGGTTCATTCGTCACTCCTCCTTCAGTGCGCTGGTCGTCACCTCCGCCAGGAAGGCATCGGCCTCCCGCTGGGATCGCAGGCGGACGAAACGCAGCCGCGCCCAGCGCGGGTCGTGCTCAGCTGCCCCGTAGCGCTGACGGTAGACCCGGTGGCGGGTGGCCGACCAGGCGATGATCGACTTCTCGGGCTTGAACGAGAACAAATTGGACCAGGGCTCCTTGTTCCCGTTCCAGAGCTCCTGACGCCCGACCGTGCGCCGCACCGTGCGCCTGATGGTGCGGGCCATCACCGCCACGTACGGCAGGTCGAACCAGACGACGGTGTCGGCCCGCTCCCACACGATGTCCCGCACGCTCGAGTAGTTGCCGTCCACCACCCAGCGGGCCGCCTCAGTCACCTCCGAGACCCGGGCCTTGAACGTGTCGTCGTCGAGTGGGGTCCAGCCGGGTTGGTGGAAGATTGCATCGAGCTCGATGCTGGGCGCGTACAGGGCGCGCGCCAGTGCGCGGCTCAGGGTCGTCTTGCCCGATCCCGAGCACCCCACCACGGCGACCCGTTCGATCTCAGCGCTCCTGTTCGGTGGGCCTGATCAGGACCTCGTTGACGGCCACGCGGCGCGGCTGCGTCACGGCGTAGCGGATGCTCTCCGCGATGTCCTCCGCCTGCATGAGCTCAATGGCCCCGAAGGTCTGGGCCATGCCCTCAAGGATCTCTGGTCGGTTGTGCGAGGCCAGCTCCGTGGCCGTGGCCCCCGGCTCAATGAGGGTGACCCGCACGTGCCGCGCCGTCACCTCCTGGCGCAGCGACTCGCTGAAGGCCCCGACGCCGTGCTTGGTGGCGTTGTAGACGCCGCTGTTCAACCGGGCCACCCGCCCGGCTACCGAGCTGACGTTGACGATGTCGGCCACCGAGCGGGGCTCGTTCTCGGCGTTGGCCAACAGGTGCGGCAACGCAGCGTGCGTGCAGTAGAGCAGTCCGAGCAGGTTGATGCCGACCATCTCCCGCCACTCCTCGAGCGGCGCATCGACGATCGGCCCCAAAAGCATGACGCCCGCATTATTGACCAACGTGTCCAGGCGGCCCAGCTCCGCCACCGTGGTGGCGACGGCGCGCTGCGCCTGTGCGGGATCCGTGATGTCCGCCTCGACCACCAGCGCCGAGCCCGCGCCGCCGAGCCGCCCGGCCAGGGCCTCGAGGCGGTCGCGCCGCCGGGCCACCAGAGCCACCTTCGCCCCCTCCTCGGCCAGGGCGACGGACGTCGCCTCGCCGATGCCGCTGCTGGCCCCGGTCACCAAGGCGACGGTCCCTTCCAGTCTCTTCGTCATGGCGCCTCCAGAGGTCAGGTGCCGGCCGCGCGGCACAGCGCCGGAGGCTATCGGGTGTCGGGCTCCTCCCCGACCGGCGCACCCTCGGTGGTTCCGACAACCGTCGCGACCGACGCGTGGCCCTCGTCGATCCCAAAGAGCCCGACCGGGACGCCCAGGTCCTCGGGCACCCGCGTCGGCGTGTCACGGTTGAGTATCTCGCCCCGGAAGTAGGCCGGACGGAGGACCCGGTAGATCAGAAACAGCACGATGCCCAAGACGATGGCGCCCACATCGATGATGAACACCCCGCCGACGACGCGGTCCGTTCCCGGCAGGGTCCACGTCGTGTAACTGTTGCTCGGGGTGGTCCAGTTGTACCAAAGGAACCAGAACATGGCGAACCACAGGATGAGGCCTCCGAGCAGTGGAAGGATGCCCCGGAGCCACAGGCTCCGGGTGCTCTCGGTCAGGCTCTTGCGGTAGTACCAGAAGCAGGCGAACCCCGTCAGCCCGTAGTAGAACGCGATCATCATGCCGAGGGCGGACACCGAGTCGCCGATGACGCTGCTGCCGGACGACAGGTAGTTCATGGCCACGTAGAGCGCGATGGAGACGGCGCCCATGACCACCGTCGACACGGTCGGGGTCAAGAAGCGCTTGTGCACCCGCCCGAACGCCGCGGGGATCGCTTTGTAGGTAGCCATCGACAGCGTGGTCCGGGCCGTCGGCAGGATGGTGGTCTGCGTCGACGCCGCCGCCGAGCTGAGCACCATGAGCAGGAGCAGCTTGGTCATGAACCATCCGATGCCCGACGTCCCGAAGACCGAAGTCCCGAGCACGTTGATCACGTCGTTCGTGTTGTTGGGGTTGGCCAGGCCGATGCCCTTCGTGCCAATGCCGGCGTAGGACTGCGAGGCCATGACGACCAGGGCATACGTAACCAGAAGGATCAAGGTGGAGAGCACCGCGGCGCGTCCCGGCGTCCGGCGCGAGTCCTTGGTCTCCTCGTTGACCGAGACGGAGGTGTCCCATCCCCAGTAGATGAACAGCATCAGGGTGAACCCCACCATGAAGCTCGTAAACGAGAGGTGGTGGAAGGGGTTGAACCACTCCGCGCTCGGTGTCAGGTGGCCTGGGGGCGCGTGGCCCGAGCCGACCTTCACGAGCGCGACCACCGCGAACAGGATGAGAATCGTCAGCTCGATTCCGAGGAGGACCTTCTGCATGTTCGCCGAGACCTCGATCCCGACGTAGCAGATCGCCGTCATCACAACGATCCAGAGAATCCCGACCAGGAGCACCCAGCCGCTGGACGCGTCGGAGCCGATACCACCGGCGCCGAAGAGCAAGAAGACGTATTGCCCGGCGATCTGGGCCAAGCTGGCCATCACGAGGATGTCCGCCGCCACGATGCCCCATCCGCCGAACCACCCCGTCTTGGGGCCGAAGGCGCGAGCACCCCAGGTGAACGTGGTGCCGCAGTCGGGATCGGCGTAATTCAGCTCCTTGTACGCGTAGGAGATGAACAGCATCGGGATGAAGGCGAGAATTGTGATGATGGGCGCACCCAGCCCATTGATCGCGATGACGACGAAGCCGAGCGTGGCAGCCAGGCTGTACGCCGGGGCGGTGGAAGCAACGCCGACCACCACTGAAGAGATCAGCCCGAGGGCACCTCCCTTGAGGCCCTTCCCACCGATGTCCCCGCGAGCTCTCGCGGCATCGAGATGAACCATGGCCGGCCCCCATCCTCTCGAAGGATTTCGCCCGCACCATACTCAAGCGGCGCGTGAATTTCCTCACATATTCACTGATCCGGTCTGCAGGCGGGGACTAGGCCCTCATCTCAGAGGGGGATGTCCGATTTCGTGCCCGATATCGTCGCCGCTCAGTGTCGGCCGGCTTCAGTCTGCCCGATGCCCTCGCGCAGCTTCTGGAGGCTGGACGACAGCAGGCGTGAGACGTGCATCTGGCTCACCCCCACCGCGACAGCGATCTCCGACTGGGTCAGCCCGTCGACGAAGCGCATGCGCAGGATCGCCTGCTCGCGCTCCGGCAACGTGGCCAGGGCCGGTCCGAGAAGAGCCCGGTCCTCGACCGAATCGAAGTTGCCGTCCTTCTCGCCCAGCCGGGCCGACAGCGGGTCGTCTTCGCTCTCCGAGGCGTCGATGGAGGCCGCGCGATAGCCCTGTCCGGCTTCGATCGCTTCAATGACCGCTTCCTCGCTCGCCCCGGTGGCCTCGGCCAGTTCGGCCACGGTCGGATTGCGGCCGAGCTGCTGGACGAGAGAACCCGTCGTGTGCCCGAGCTCGAGGTAGAGCTCCTGAACCCGGCGGCTCGCCCGGACCGCCCACCCCTTGTCGCGGAAGTGCCGCTTCAGCTCTCCGATGATCGTCCGGGTCGCGAACGCGGCGAAGTCGACGCCCCGGGAGGGATCGAAACGATCGACCGACTTGACCAGCGCCACCGACGCCACCTGCACCAGGTCGTCCAGCGGCTCACCGCGGTGGAGGAAGCGACGGGCGAGTTGATGGGCCAACCCCAGATTGGAGGTGATCAGCTCCTCGCGGGCTGCCGGATCGAGTGCTGGCCGATCAGACCCAGCAGCTCCCGACAGCGGCCCGGGATCGTGTTCCGGGCCGTCCGTCACTCCGCATGCCCCCCCCGGCGCTTGCGTAGCCAGGCACGCACGGATCCGTCCTGGCTCTCCCTTCCGTGCTCGTCCACCAGCGCGTCGAGAATCTGCTCGCTCAGCCGCGCGACCTCGTCGCCCTCGGGCTCGGGTACCGATGCCGTCTCGGCCCGCTCGAGCGTGCACACCACGCCGATGGCGTCACCCAGCACGCTGAACTCGAGACACAGGTCCCCGTGGCGAGCATCGCTCCCCTGCAACGTCAAGAGGCACAGCTCGCCCACGGCCAGCCGGAGGTCCTCGAGCTCCTCGATGTCGAACCCGGCCCGGGCGGAGGTCGCGCTGGTGACGAGCCGGGCGAGCACGATGAGATCACCGCGCGCCGGGAATCTGAGCTGTATCAGGTCGCCGGTCTCGAGCTGGTCGGTCGTGTCCTTCACGCTACCCCTGCCGATTCCAGCGAGTCGGCAATGGTGAACACGCTGGTCAGGCCGGTGATCTCGAAGATCTTCACGATGCGCGAGTCCGCCACGACCACATGGAGCTCGCCGCCCGACTCCCGGCAGCGCTTGAGTGCACCGACGAGCACGCCGAGCGCGGTGGAGTCCAAGAACGTCACCCCGAGGAGGTCGAGCACGACCGTCGACTCGCCCTGGGCGATGACGCCGTGCAAGCACTCGCGCAGCTGCGGCGCGGTGGCGACGTCGATCTCTCCACTGACCGCGACCACGCGGGGGTGCGTGCCCGCCCGCTCCTCGATGTGAAAGTCCTGATCCACTCCGTCCTCCTCTAGCCTCATCTGGGGCACCCCGAGACGTCGTGCAATGCCGATTGGCCACCCGGTCTATAGCCACCCGGGAGGAAACCCAAACCTCCAGCGAGCCGGCCGGGTTTCCCCGCAGGCGTGCAAGGGTAGAAAGTTGCCCTACAACCCCGGTGAGCCACCGGAGTTGACCCGACGCCTCCTGGTGAGGGAATAGCGTTTCCGACGAGCTCACGGTGACAACCGGGGGAGAGTGCGTGCCCGACCAAGGAGACGAGCAACTTCAGGTCAGCGCCCGAAGCGGGCGCGCCGATCGGGCTGAGGCCGTGGCCCTGCTCGTCGCCCTCGTCTGGGCGTCGACGGTGGCGATCGTCTTCGCGGTCTACGGCGGCAACGTGTCGCTCGTCGGGCTCCTGGCCATCTCCCCGTTCATCGCCGCCCCCTTCGCCCGCCCCTCCCGGGTCGCGCTCGTCGGCATTCTGGCCGCCGTCTTCGCCCTCGTCATCAGCACGCCGCCCCACAGCTATGGCGAACTGAACCACACGCTGCGCGTCGTCACGATGCTGGCGGCCACCGCAGTGGCGATGTGGATCTCCTACCTGCGCGGCCAGCGCAACGTGCTGCTCTGGACCGCGCGTTCCGAGACCAGGAACGAGCGCCGGCGGCGGGTCGCCGCAGAGACCGCGCAACGGATGCAGGCCATGGCTCGGGCACTCACGACCGCAGCCGACCCGGCCCAGGTGGCGGACGCCGTCTTCGCCGCGCTACGTGACGAGCTGCGCGTCGACGCCTGTACCTTCGCCATCCTCGACGATCGGGGTGTTCTCCGGACACTCCGCCGCTTCGGCTACGCCCCCGACGATCCGATCGACGGGGTATTAGCCTCGCTGCAAACCGACGGCCCGGTCCTGGGCAGGAACGACGCCCTCTTCTCGGAGACGGTCGACGACCTCCAGCGCCAGCGCCCCGACATCGGCTCGGCCGATTCAAACCGGTTCCGGGCGCTGGCCATCATCCCCCTGGTCGTGTTGGACCACACCATCGGGGCGGTCGTCGCGCACTGGAACGACGACCGTGAGATATCCGAGCCAGACCGGACCTTTCTCTTCACCATCACCGCCGCCGCCGCCCAGGCGGTCGAGCGGGCCCGGCTGACCCTCACGGAGTTCGTCAACCTGGAACGCAGCCAGCACCTGCACCAGCTCAGCTCGGCTCTGGCCGCGGCCACGACGCCCGGCGACGTCGCCCATGCGGCCATCGTCGGCGGCCGGCGGGCCTTGGGTGCGCAGTCCGCCGTGGTGCGACTCCCCGCGGTCGGCGAGCGCGGCCTGGCCTGCCTCGCCAGCAGCGGTCATCCCGCCCTCCTCTCCCGCGCCATGGTGCCGCTGGAAGGGAGCCAAGCGGGCAAGTGCTTGTCGCGCGGCAGTACCGTCATCGCCAGCATCGATGCCCAGGGGGAGATCGGTGACACCCTTTCCTCCGAGATCGTCGCGCGGGCCCTGCACGATCTGTCCACGCCGGTGACGATCGTGAGCGAGCCGCTCGTCGGCAGCGTGGGCCCCCTCGGAGTCCTCTCGCTCGCCTTCGTGGCCCTCCCCGAGCCGAGCGAGCCCGATCTCCGCTTCCTCTCGACGCTTGCCGGTCTCACGGCGCAGGCGCTCGAGCGGGCCCAGATGTTCGAACACGAGCGGGAGGCGCTGCGCGATGCGGAGGCCGGGCGCGAGCGCCTCTCCCTCCTCTCGGAGGTGACCCGGCTCCTCAGCTCGAGCCTCGAGCCGACCACCGTGATCCGGAGGACCATGAGCCTGGTCGAGGGCAGGCTGGCCGACTCGTGCTCGGTCCAGGTGCCCGGTGAGAGCGGGCTGGTCCGGCTCGACGTGCGCGAGCCTCGGGCCTCGCTGACCGAGCGCGCCGGCGCCTCCCCACGCGTCGATGACGTCCTCCCATTCAGCTCCGACGCGCCGGCCGCCGTCGCGTTCCGCATGGGGCGCACCCAGTTGGCCCCGGTCGAGGCCGGTGAGGACGTGGCCGACCCGCCGGGCGTCACCACCGCGTTGGCCGTGCCCCTGACGGCCAACGGCGAGGTCATCGGCGTCATGACCTTCGTCGACGGTCCGGGCCGGCAGTTCGAGGCGGACGACGTCTCGCTGGCCACGGAGGTGGCGAGCCGGACCGGCGTCGCCCTGTCCAACGCCACGCGGTTCCAGCGGGAACATGTCGTCGCCGACGTGTTGCAGCGCGCCGTGCTCCCGGACTCGTTGCCCGAGGTGGCGGGCCTAAAGCTCGACGCCGAGTACCGGGCCGGGGTCGCGGGGACCTACGCCGGCGGTGACTGGTACGACGTGTTCGAGCTCAGCAAGGACACCGTTTTCTTCAGCGTGGGCGACGTCATGGGCAAAGGGGCCCCCGCCGCCGCCCTGATGGGGCAGGTGCGCACCGCGATCCGGGCCTACGCAGTGTCCGGCCTGTCACCGACCGAGGTGCTCTCGGCACTCGACGGCCTCTTCGACGCGCTCATCGAGGACAGGGTGGTCACCGCGGTCGTGGGGACGATCTCCCTGTCGACCGGGCGGGTCGTCCTGAGCAACGCGGGCCATCCGCCGCCGCTCGTGGTGCGGGCCGATGGCAGCACGATCTTCTGCCCGATGCAACGCACGCTGCTCCTCGCAGCCGGGCTGAGCGGCGCGCCCCGTCCCCGGGACGAGGTCGTGCTCGATCGCGGGGACTCCCTCATCATGTACTCCGACGGCCTGATCGAGCGCCGGGGCGAGGTCATCACGCAAGGGATGGAGCGACTGGCCAACACCGCAACAGTCGTTGCGCGCGACGGCTGGCCCGACCACCCCGCGGTCACATTTGCATCCATGCTCAGCGGCGAAGAGCGGACCGACGACGTCGTCGTGCTCTGTCTGAACTACACCGGGATCTCCGAAGAACGCATAACCGTCCAGCCTGTGGGTACGACACGAGATGGAATGTCGACACTGCATCTCGAACCGGTGGTGGAGAGCACGCCTCTGGCGCGCCACTGGGTGGCCGCCCATCTCCGCGACCTGCCTTCCGAAGTGACAGGGTGCGCCGCCCTCTTGACGTCGGAGCTTGTCACGAACGCGGTCCTGCACGCGGCGACCCCCATGTCCGTGACGCTCCACATCTTGCCTGACCGCATCCGGGTGGACGTCGCCGACGGCAATCCGGCGTTCCCGTCCATCAAGGAGTACGGCAAGGATGCGGCCACGGGCAGGGGGCTGACATTGTTCAACACCCTGGCGTCGAACTGGGGCGTCCAGGGCGTCGACGGCGGCAAGATCGTGTGGTTCGAGCTCCCGGTCGACTTCCCGGTCCCTCCGGTGAGCGTGTCGGACGGCAGCTTCCGCTTCGACCTGACCGGGATCGCGCGACCGAGCCTCCACGGCGACTCCGGCGACTCCCCCAAGCAATCCGTGCGCCTGCTCGGGATTCCCGTCGGCCTGTTGCAGAAGTCGAGCGAGCAGTACGAGGCCTTGTTCCGCGAGCTCCGTCTCATGAAGGAGTGCACGGAGAGCTCCCCCGAGGCCCCTCACCTCCCCGAGCGCCTCTCCGTGCTCGTGTCCCAGATCGGCCTTCGTTTCAACGGGCTCGGCCCCGGCATGGACGACGCGTGGCAGTCGGCGGTCGACGACGACGTCGAATTCTTCGACTGGACACTCGAGCTGCCCCAGTCCGCCGTGGCGGCATGCGAGCTCTACGACGCTTTGCTCGACGAAGCCGACGAGTTCGGCGTGGCCCAGCGACTCCTGACCCTGCCGGCGTCGCCCAGCAGCGTCGCGGTGCGGCGCTGGTTCCTCTCCGAGCTCAAGGGTCAACTGCACGGCAAGGCCCCGGTCCCCTGGGTCGACAGCCGGTTCCATGCCGAGCTGCGGACCGTGCCCGCCCACTGACCGGCCCCACTGACCGGCCCAACTGACCCGCCCCACTGACCGACCCCACTGACCGGCCCCACTGACGGGTCAGCGGATCTTGGCGGTGGCCTTCTTCAATACCTTGCCGTAGTGCTCCAGACCTTCGCTGGAGAGGGCCGCCGAAGGGCCGCTGGCGATGGAGACCCGCTCGGGGATGATCCCCCAGACCGGCACCTTCAGCTCGGTCCACCACGCGATGGTCGCCTCGAGGTCGTTGGTGCCCAGCCGGGCCGAACAGATCACGACGCCGGCAGGGATGTTGCTGGGTGTCATCTCGAGCGTCGTGACGACGCGGTTGGGCTCGACGCCGCCGGCCCGGGTCGGGATGATGACCGCGTCAGCCCGAGCCAGCGCCGCCTGGACGACGTTGCCCTCGCCCGGCGGCGTGTCGACCACGACGATGCCGTCCTCCTGGTTCATCGCCTTGGTGACGGTGCGCACGGAAGGGCCCTCGACCAGGTCGACCCCTTCCGGGGGATCGGCTTCGTACCACTCCGCCGTCGAACCCTGTGGATCGGCATCGACCAGCAGCACCGCAGCACGGCTTCGCCGCGCCGCCGCTGCGGCCAGGTAGACGGCGGTGGTGGTCTTGCCGACCCCGCCCTTGACGTTGCTGACGACAATGTTCATTGGGTCCGGTCCTCTGGTGTTCGGGGAAAATCGGCCCTTACGGTACCGGCCCGGCCGGGGGCGACCGTTACGGCAGGAGCAGGGCGCCGAGACGGCGCCTGGTGATGGCGACCCCGACGACGGCCATCGCCACCAAATAGGCCACGTGGAGCAGGAGGGTCCACTCGAAGATCCCCAGGTCGGCGGCCCGCACCAGCACCACTCCCTGGTAGAGGGGTGTGACGCGGATGACGGCCTGCAGCCACCCCGGGTACACGGTCAGCGGGTAGAAGGTGGCCGAGAACAAGAAGAGCGGGATGAAGGCGAGCGAGACCATGTCGAAGTCCTGCCAGGTCCGCATGTAGGTGGTGCCGGCCATGCCGGCCGACGCGAATGCCAGGCTGATCAGCACCGCGGCCGGCCAGCACAACACGGCCCACGGGGAGACGATGTAGCCCAGGATGGCCATGATGCCCAGGAATGCGCCCGAGTAGAGGGTGCCCCGCAGGACGCACCAGCTGAGTTCGCCCAGGGCGACGTCACTCACGCCCAGGGGTGTCGACAGCATGGCGTCGTACGTCTTGGCGATCTTCAGCTTGAAGAAGACGAGGAAGGTCGAATCGAGCATGGCGCCGTTCATGGCCGACGACGCCAGGAGGCCGGGCGCCACGAACGCGGTGTAAGGGATCTCGCGGCCGTCCACGTTGATCGGGCCGACCAGGTGCGACAGCCCGACCCCGATGGAGAGCAGGTAGAAGAGCGGCTCGAAGAAGCCCGAGACGATGAAGACCCACGAGCGCCGGTAGACCAGGATGTTGCGCTCGAGCACCCGCGAGGCATGGCGCCCTCCGAGCAGAGCGAGTGGCGTGATGCGCGCCGCCACTCCGGGAGAGCGCTGCTCGAGGTCCGAACCGCTGGATGTGGTCGTCATCGCGTCACACCACCAACCGCTTGGCGAACGTCCGCCGGCCGGCGGCGTAGCCGACCGCGACCAGTGCGCACAGGTACGCGACATGCCCCAGGTCCGCCCAACTGACTTGGCCGAGCGTCAGATCACGACACAGCGCCACCCCGTGGTACAGCGGCGTCACGTAGGCGATCACCTGGAGCCACGTCGGCAGCTGCGAGATCGGGAAGAAGGTCCCAGAGAAGAGGAACATCGGGATGATGGCGAACCGGTACAACGTCGAGAAGGAGGAATCTTTGTCCTGGGTGGCCGAGAACGCGCTGACGGGTGCAGCAAACGCCATTCCGGTCAGGATCGCGGCCGGGAGGGCCAGGATCGCCCATGGCGAGTAGACGACCCCGAAGACCGCCATCACAGCCAAGTAGATGGACGTGACGATGGCCAGGCGCGCCGCGATCCACGCGAGGTGCCCGAGCAGTACGTCGTAGACGCTGAGTGGGCCCGCCAACTGGGCCATATAGGTACGAACCCATTTGATCGCCCCCATCACCGGGTACGTGGCGTCGTTGGTGCCGATCTGCATGCAGGTGCCCGCCAGCAGGCCGGGTGCCAGAAAGGCCACGTAGCTGACGCCATCCACCCCGTGCGAGTGCTTGTCGATGAGGGAGCCCAGCGCGACACCCATGGCGGCCAGGTACAGAATCGGGATGAGGAAGCTGGTGACGACCGAACTGCGCCAAGTGCGCTTGTACTGATAGCCCCAGTAGCGGGCGGCCCGTAGCCACATGGGCGTGGCAAAGCGCCGGGCCGTGAATGTGTCGCCGTGCCCGAAGATCAGCTCGCTCCCCGACGCCCCGGCGTCGCTCACTGCCGTCATCGGCTCAGTCGACCAGGGAGCGGCCCGTCAGGCGCAGGAACACGTCCTCGAGCGTCGACCGCCGCACGAGTGTGGCGCGGGCCACGTGGCCCATGCGGGCGACCTCGGCCAGTGCCGCGTCACCGTCGTCGGTGTAGAGGAGGATGCGGTCGGGCAGCACTTCCTGGCGCTCCGCCAACGCAGCCAACGAGGGCGCCACCGCCTCGTGTTGGCCGGGCGCGAAGCGCAGTTCGACCACCTCTTTGGTGGAGTACGCCTCGATCAATTCGCGCGGCGAACCCTCGGCGGCGAACCGGCCCTTGTCCATGACGACCAAGCGGTCGCAGAGCTGCTCGGCCTCATCCATGTAGTGCGTGGTGATCACCAGCGTCACCCCGTCCTGTTTCAGGCGGTAGAGGCGGTCCCAGAGCAGGTGGCGGGCCTGCGGGTCGAGACCGGTCGTCGGCTCGTCGAGGATGAGGAGGTCCGGGTCGGAGATGAGGGCCCGGGCGATCGTGAGGCGCCGCTTCATGCCTCCCGACAACGGATCGACCCGTTCGTTGGCTCGCTCGGTCAATTGCGCGAAGTCGAGCAGTTGCTCGGCACGCTCACGGATGACCTTCTTGGGCATGTCGAAATAGCGCCCGTAGATCATCAGATTGTCGAGCACCGTGAGTTCGAGGTCCAGGGAGTCCTCCTGGGGCACGAGGCCCATGCGCGACCGGATGCGTGGGCCGTCCTTGGCCGGGTCCATCCCGAGCACGCGGAGCGTGCCCCCGCTGAGAGGGCTGATGCACGAGATCATCCGCATGGTCGACGTCTTACCGGCGCCGTTCGGTCCCAGGAAGCCGAACGACTCGCCCTTGGCGATGCTGAAATCGACCCCGTCCACGGCGACGAACTCCCCGAAGCGCTTGACGAGCCCGTGTGCCTCCACCATCGGGGAAGGCACCGTCCCGCCCGCGCCCGTCCCCGTCAGCTCCGAATCAGAGACGTCCGTCGTTGGCGATGAGTATGACGTCATTGTCAGGGAACGATACCGTGCCGTCCGGGAGCCCAACGCAAGCGAGAGGACACGCCGATGGCTGGGTCAGGACTGGGGCAGGTGTTCCCGGCCGGGTTCACCTGGGGCACCGCGACGGCGGCGCACCAGATTGAGGGGGGTAACGCCAACAACGACTGGTGGGCCTTCGAGCACACGCCGGGCTCCGGTTGTACCGAGCCGTCCGGCGACGCCTGTGATTCGTGGAACCGCTGGGAGGAAGACGCCGACCTGGTGGCCGGCCTGGGACTCGACAACTACCGCTTCTCGGTGGAATGGAGTCGCATAGAGCCCGCCCCGGGCGAGATCTCCGTGGCCGCACTTGCGCACTACCGGCGACAGTGCGTCGGTTTGCGCGAGCGCGGCGTGGACCCGGTGGTGACCTTCCACCACTTCACCACCCCCCGGTGGCTCACGGCCCAGGGTGGCTGGGAGACCGACCTTGCCGTCGAGTGCTTCGGTCGCTTGTGCGGCATCGTGACCGAGGCGCTGGGCGACGTCATGGCGCGAGCCTGCACGCTCAACGAGCCGAACATCGTGGCCACCATGGGCTGGCACGCCGGGATGTTCCCGCCGGGCAAGAAGGACGTGGCACTTGCGCGTACCGTGGCCACGCGCTTTGCCACGGCACATCGGGTGGCCGTCGAGACCATCCGCGCCGGCGCACCGGGCATCCCGGTCGGTCTGACGCTGTCCATGACCGACTACCAGTTGGCGCCCGGGGGCGAAGAGAAGCTCGAGAGCATCCGGCACCACGCCGAAGATGTGTTCCTCGACGCCACGGAGGGGGACGACTTCATCGGCGTGCAGGTCTACACCCGCATGTTGATCGGCCCCGACGGCTGGGCCGGCCATGAGGACGGTGTACCCATTCTCGACATGGGCTACGAGTTCTATCCAGCCTCGCTCGGCAACTGCCTTCGGCGGGCCTGGGAGTACACGGACGGCTCGGTCCCCCTCCTCGTCACCGAGAACGGGATCGGCACCACCGACGACGAGCAGCGCATCGACTACGTTCGCCGGGCGCTCTCGGGCGTGCTGCAGGCCATCGCCGACGGCGTCGATGTCCGGGGCTACACCTACTGGTCGCTGCTCGACAACTTCGAGTGGGCTTTGGGCTACAAGCCGAAGTTCGGGATCGTCGGCGTCGACCGCACGACGTTCGCCCGTACGCCAAAGCCCAGCGCGGCGTGGCTGGCCTCGGTCGCGGCGGCCAACGCGCTCGATTCCTGAAGATTCCTCAGACCGCGGCCAGCTCGGCGTTGGCCACGATGGCGTCGGTGATGGCGTCCCAGAGCGGCTCGGGAAGGTCGTGCCCCATGCCCGGGATCATGAGCAACTTCGAACCGGGCACGGCCGCCGCCGTCGCCTCGCCTCCGCTCGGGGTGACGAGCTGGTCGGCCTCCCCGTGCACTACGAGAAAAGGGATCCGCACACCGCGGAGCCCTTCCGTGCGATCCGGTGAGGCGAGGATGGCGGCAAGCTGGCGGGCGGTACCCTCCGGGCAATAGGAACGGTCGTGCGCCGCACCGGCCCGCACCCGCAGTAGGCGCTCCTCGGTCGGGTAGGCCGGCGAGCCGATGACGCGGCTCCCTTCCACGCTCGCCTCGATCGCTTCCTCCCGACTCGTCGCTACCGGCCGCAGCAGGGCCGTCATCGCTTCGCCGGTGGGCGCGCCCACGGCGCGGTCGCCCGTCGTCGACATGATGGAGCTGGCCGTGAGGAAGAGATCTGGGTGGTTGATCACCAGGCTCTGAGTGATCATGCCTCCCATCGACACGCCGACCACGTGTGTCTTTGTGATACCCAGCTCCGCCAGGAGCGCGGCGGCGTCGTCCGCCATGTCCTCCACTCGGTACGGCGCGGAAGAGTGGTCCGCGCCCGTCAACAGGGCAGCGACGTCCGGCAACCCTTCGAACTTCGTTGACAGTCCACTGTCACGGTTGTCGAAGCGGATCAAGAAGAAACCGCGCTTGCGAAGCCCATCGACGAACCCCTCCGGCCAGGCCGTGAGCTGCGCACCGAGGCCCATGACGAGCAGCAAGGGTGGATCCGAGGGGTCGCCATCGGTGGCGTACTCGATCTCTATTCCCTCGAGGTTGGCCTTTGGCACGGAAGGGCTCCCTTCATCAACGCTTCTGCCTGCTTTCCTAGCAGGCAGCCGGTCGGCGCGCCTCACGCTCTCCGCGGCGAGGCCGACCGGGCCGCGGCGGCGCGCTCATGGCGGCCACGGCGAAAGCGCGGGCCGGGATCGAGTCCCACCAGGATCGATTGCACCGAGGCCATGCAGGCGACGAAGAGAGGGAATGCCACAACGTCGAAGGTCCAGTGGTCCACCGTCAGCAGGAGGACGATCATGCTGATCAGCGCCCCGATGTAGGAGTGCACCGTCTCCGTCTCGGGGTGGGTCCAGCTCTTGATGAGTGTTGGCACGCCGGCCAGGAAGTCGGCAGCGATGGCGGCGGAGATGGCCAGCACGCCGTTACGGGTCACGAGCCAGACGACCGTGCCGACGACCGAGACAACGCCGCACGCGTAGTCCATCCGGCGCACCTTCCACACGGAGGCGGAATTGCGAAACGAGCCGATGAAGATCAACAACGGCATGAATCCCACCATGAAGGTGGGCAGCGCGCGCAGACCCACACCCTCCCGGAGCTCCACGGCGGCGGCGAGCAGGGGCGCGACAGCCCAGAGGAGCCACGTCACCCGATTGGGCTTCGTCGTCCCCCGTAGGGTGTCCCGCAGGTATACGGCCGCACCGGCCGCACCGATTGCGGTCCCCACATAAATCCAATTCTCGTTGATCACCGTTGGACAGTCTGCAGCGCGGCGGGCCTGCCGTCGTACCGTGAGGGGCGACGCCCCCGGGCGGGAGCAGGCCGCTAGCTTCAAGCCAGGAGACATTTCTCGAACGAGAGGCACCGGTGCCCGTTTACGGTCCGCAAAAGAGCGCCCCCCATGGGTGAGCTCCTCGTCATCGCCTTCCTCGGGGGGCTGATCACCGGACTGTCTCCCTGCATCGTTCCCGTCATCCCCGTCGTCATGGCCGGCGGCTCGACCGGGACGAGCAAGCGGCGTCCTTACGTGATCATCGCCGGGTTGGTGGTGAGCTTCAGCATCTCCGTCCTGTTCGCCAGCTCGTTGCTCAGCTTCCTCCACCTTCCCCAGGACCTCTTGTTCTGGTTGGGCGTCGCCTTGCTCGGCCTCCTCTCGGTGGGCCTCTTGATCCCCAAGGTCGGTGAGGTGATTGAGCGGCCGTTCGCTCGCCTCGGGTCCTCGCGCTATGCCAACGAGGGCGGGGGGTTCGTCCTCGGCTTGAGCCTCGGCCTCGTCTTCGTCCCGTGCGCCGGACCGGTGCTCACCGCCATCTCAGTGGCGGCCGCCCACCATCACGCCGGGGTGAGCTCACTTCTCGTCACGCTCTTTTATGCGCTCGGCGTCACCGTGCCGCTCCTGGTGTTGGCCGTCGTGGCGCAGCGCGCCACCTCCTGGTCGTCGCTGCGCAGTCATCTGCCCGCCGTCCGCAAGGTGGCCGGTGTCATCCTGGGCGTCGCCACGCTGGCCATCGCCTTCAACTGGCTCGGCACCCTGCAGCGCGACGTCCCGGGATACACGAGTGCCCTCGAGGACCACATCGAATCGACTGATTCGGCCTGCACCCAGCTACAGCATCTCAGCGGCG
This sequence comes from uncultured Acidimicrobiaceae bacterium, assembly GCA_963736515.1. Lineage (GTDB taxonomy): Bacteria > Actinomycetota > Acidimicrobiia > Acidimicrobiales > RAAP-2 > Bog-473. Next base: position 61,585 of record CAVTPE010000023.1, read on the forward strand.
AACACCAGAACCAGTTCGCCGCCGCCAACGCCAAGCTCGAGGGCCGGAAGGCGACCTGCGCCGCGACCGACCAGGGCAACTCACAGAGTGGCCACCTGGCGGCCGGCGCGACCACGCCCACGACGACGACCCCCCACGCGACCACCACGTCACCGCAGAAGGGGTCGGTGTTCATGGCCAACAAGACAAATTTGCCGGATCTGGGCCGGGCCCCGAACTTCGCCGGGATCACGGCCTGGTTCAACACCCCGGGGAACACACCGCTCTCGCTGAGCGAGCTGCGCGGCAAGGTGGTCCTGGTCGACTTCTGGACCTACTCGTGCATCAACTGCCAGCGTGCGCTGCCCCACGTCGAGGGTTGGTACAACGACTACAAGAATGATGGCTTGGTAGTGGTCGGTGTCTCGGCACCCGAATTCGCCTTTGAGCACGTGGTCTCCAACGTCAAGAGCGCGGCGGGCAATCTCGGCATCGACTATCCGGTCGCCGTGGACGACAATCTGGCTACATGGGACGCCTACAACAACGAATACTGGCCGGCGGACTACCTCATCGACCCCACGGGCGTCGTGCGCGCCTACAACTTCGGGGAGGGCGGCTACAGCACCATGGAGGACAACATCCGGATGCTCCTCGGCGCGAACGGGGTGACCAACCTCCCGGCCCGGACCGACGTCCCCGACAGGACTCCGACCAACGACATCACGCCGGAGAGCTACGTGGGCGATGAGCGCCTGAACAACGAGGTCGGGACGCCCGTGGTGCCCAACAAGGCGATCGTGTACCACGCACCATCGACCATCCCCTCGAACAGCATCGCGTTCAGCGGCACGTGGAGCGTGCACAACGAGGAAGCGACCGCCGGCTCTGACGCGACGCTCGACGTCCAGTTCACCGCGGACGACGTGTACCTGGTCATGAGCGGGCAAGGCACCGTGGGCGTGTCCTACAACGGCAAGCATCTCGCCACCGTGCCCATCTCCGGCATCCCGAAGCTCTACACGTTGTTCTCGGGGAACGTGTTGCAAACCGGGAAGCTCACGCTGACCGTGTCGCCGGGCGTCGAGGCCTACGACTTCACCTTTGGCTAGCCTCAGCACGACGCAGCAGCGCGCCGCACTCAGAAGTAGCCGGCACCCCGGCAGCGCTCGACCTGGGTGAGCCAATACTCGACTTCGTCGGCCCTACCCCGCCGGATAGGCCAGTCCAACAGTCGGATGAAGAGGTGGCCGAGGTAGGCGCGGCGGCGGAGCGGCGGAAGATCGTCGAGTGCCTGACGGAAGAGTTCGCGGCGCACACCTGACGCGCAGTGCACGGCGCCGCTGCTCAAGGCCAGCGTGACGAGGTCGAAGGCGGCGTCCCCGACGACGCAGAAGTCGGTGTCGACGACGGCGGACAGCTTCCCGTGCTCAGCGAGCAGGTTGCCGAGGTGCAGGTCCCAGTGCACGATGTCGTGGCCGTCGAAGTCGTCCGGGTCCAGCCGTGCACCAAACGCCTCGATCTCCTCGACCAGGGAGGCCGTGCGGGCGTCATGGCGGCGGAGCGACTCGTGCAGGCAGTAGCCCCGGCCACCCACCACCAGGGTCCGGATAAGGCGCTCCGCCCACGGTTTCCCGGAACGTCCGGCACCGAGCCCAAGCCGGCGGCGGTGGAGCGCGAGGAGGTCGTCCGCCAGTGCGGGCGTGAAGAGGCCGATCGGGAACCCGGTCATGAAGGTCTGGAGAACGAGCAGGCATCCCGGTGCCTCGACGATCCGCTGCTGCGGCACGGGCCAGGCTGCCTCCGTCCGCAGGCGTTCCGCCAGCTCGACGCCGTCGCGGCGCAGCGCTTGCGAGTCGGGTTCCCACTCCCATTTGAGGACCAGGCGCTCCCCGCCGGGCCCTCGCCGCAGCTCGTGTGCACCGGTCTCGCCGCCGCTGAGCCGGCCCACCAACTCGAAGGCCTCACCCGTCACCTCCCGCAAGAGGGCGACCGCCTGCTCGGCCCCTGACTCCACAGCCTCATGCACGGGAACCCTCATGCACGGGAAGCTCATGCACGGGAATCAGTTGATGAAGCGTTCCTCGCCGGCCCAATACGGCGAACGCAACTCACGCTTGAGGATCTTGCCCGAGGGGTTGCGTGGCAGGGCATCTGTGGACTCGACCGAGGTCGGGCACTTGTAGTGGGCCAAGCTACCGCGGCAGTGCTCGATCACGAGCTTTTCGTCGAGCGTTTCCCCTGGGGCCAGGACGACGATGGCCTTGACCGTCTCTCCCCACTTCTCGTCCGGCACGCCGATCACGGCGGCGTCGACGATGGCCGGGTGCGAGAGCAGCACGTTCTCGACCTCGGCCGGGTAGATGTTCTCGCCCCCGCTGATCACCATGTCCTTGATCCGGTCGTGCAGGTACAAGTACCCGTCCGCGTCGAAGTACCCGGCGTCACCAGTGCGGAGCCAGCCGTCAGCGTCAACTGTCGCCGCCGTCTCCTCCGACTTCCCCCAATAGCCCGCCATGTTGTAGGGCGAGCGCGTCCAGATCTCCCCCACTTCCCCGACCGCCGCGTCGCGACCACCGACCGGATCGACCACCCGCAGCGCGACCGACCGGTGCGGTTTTCCGGCGGAGCGCAGCAGGCCCCGCCGCGGACCGTCCGGATCGTGGTCCTCGAAGGGGAGTGCCGTGATGGCGCCGGTCGTCTCGGTCATCCCGTAAACCTGACAGAAGGCGCAACCGAAGACATTCATGCACTTGACCAGGACGTCCTCGGCGATCGGGGACGCGCCATAGAAGATGAGTCGCAGACTCGACAGGTCTGTCTCCACCAATGCAGGGGTGGCCAGAAGGAGCATCAAGACGGCAGGCACCACGAACATCTCGGTGACCCGTTCGGTGGCGATCAGTTCCAGAAGGAGGGTCGGATCGACATCGCGGAAGATGATCGACCGCCCACCCCGCGACATGGCACACAGCGCCCAGCCGGAACCGCCGATGTGGAAGAGCGGCATGGCGACCAGGCTCACTGTGTCGTCGGTGATGGAGAACGTGACACCGGCCTCGCGGATCGCGGTCGACAGGTTGGCGTTGGTCAGCATCACACCCTTGGGCAGTCCGGTCGTCCCCGAGGTGTAGAGCTGCATGCTCACCTCGTCGGGTCCGCCGACGTGGCCCGGGTCCTCGGCGGGACAGCCGTCGACCCACGCGTCAAAGGACACGGCCCGTGGGTCAGCGCAGACGGCCGCAGTGTCTCCGATGATCACGATGCGCCGGACGGAAGGCAGGACGCTCCCCATCTCGGCGAAGGCCGGCAGGTAGTCCGCGTGGATGGCCAAGACGGGCGCGCCGGAGTCGTCGATGATCGCTGCGATCTCCGCCGGCGCCAAACGCCAGTTGACCGCGACGTTGACTGCGCCGATCAGCGAGCCACCGAAGAGGAAGTCGAAGTACGCGATGCCGTTGCGGTCGAGAAACGCGATCCGGTCGCCGACGCCGAGACCCTCGCGCCTTGCCGCCTGTGCCACGCGACAAGCGGCGTCGAATTCCTCGGCCCACGTACGTCGGGCGCGGCCCTCGACCAACATCTCGTGGGTCGCTTGCCGTCCTGCCAGGTGACGGATCAGACCCGCCACCGTGTAGTGGTCGCGCTCAGTGACGGTGACGCTCGATGCCACCAGTGACCTCCTCGTAGTGACCATTTCGCCACGGGACCCTATGCAGCCCCTGCCTCGCCTGCACGGGGCGCGGGGCCGCGCTGACGTCTTGAGGGGCGAGCGTTCCCACTGGTCAGGGGCTTTTTTGGGATATTGACAATAAATTTACCTCTTTCATACACCTAAATAGGACCCTCTCGACCTGGGACTTTGTGATTCTCATCACAAGGGCCACCGGTAAACTCCCAGCTCACAAGCGGGAACAGAGCCGTGAACACGTGTTCGAGTTGCCGTCCTGTAGATTGCTACCCGCTAATCCAAATCGGCCTTTCCGACGCATGCAGTGCGGAGAGTTTCAGCTGCATCCGGAAAGCAGATGGCCGACCCGGACCATTCAGACTTACCGAGGTCCCGACACGCCTGCCCGCAGGCGGCCGGGACGGTGAATTGAGGACGACACCCAGGACCACTCCAGGGGCTGTATAAAACCGGCCGCACACCCTGCGGCGACAAGCCAGAACGGACGACGCCTTCCCGCTCGCCGTTCGGGGCGCGAATGCAATGGCCGGAGCCCGCCCACACCGAGCAGAGCCTGGCGCGCTTCGCGCGCCCGACGAAGGGAGGTGCCGTGCGGATCCGCATTGCACTAGGGACGGCAGTAGCCGTCATAGCGATACCCGCGATCTTTTTCGCGTTTTTTAGTAGTAGCTCAGCAGTCTCGGCGCGAGCGACTCGCCATGAGGCGATCACTCAGCACCGGACCGTGAAGATCAACGACAAACTCATGTCGTACGCCCAGGCCCAGAAGGCCGCCGCGTCATACGCCCAGGCCCAGAAGGCCGCCGCCGCGTCGTACGCCCAAGCCCAGAAGGCCGCCGCGCTGGTCAATTACGCCAACGCAGTGAAGGCGGGGCAGTTGAAGACGTACCTCACCGAGCTCGCCTACCTGAGGGCAGTCGCGGTACAGAAGCAGCAGCAGGCGGCAGCACAAGCGGCAGCACAAGCGGCAGCACAAGCGGCAGCAGCCGCAGCGGCCACCACGGCTGCGCAGTCCCGGGCCGTCGCCGCACAGGCGCCGGCTCCGGCACCAGCTCCCGCCGCGTCAGGCGCCGGGTCGGATGCCACCAGCACGAGCACGGCCGATTGGGCCTGCATTCGTCAACATGAGTCCGGCGGCAACTACGCCGTCGGCAACGGGGGCGCGTACCAATTCGAATTGGGAACGTGGCGCGGGCTGACGGGGCTGCCCTCACCCGCTCAGGACTACCCGGCCGCGGTGCAAGACGCTGCCGCACTCCAGTTGTACTCCCAACGCGGCTGGGAGCCCTGGACGACTCGCTACATCTGCGGACTCTAGGACAGAGCCGTCGATGGGCCCCGGCGTGCCGGGGTCCCGAATGGAGGACGACACCGAGCAACGACTGCGAAGGGCTGAACACGACAACCGGCCGCACACCCTGCGGCGACCAGCCAGAACGGGCGACGCCTTCCCGCTCACCGTTCGGGGCGCGAATGCACTTAGCCGGAGCCCGCCGACACCGATCAGAGCCAAACGCGCGCCGACTGCGCGCGAAGAAGGGAGGTGCCGTGCCGATCCGCACTGCACTCGCGACGGCCGTGGCCGTCACCGTTGTAACCGTTCCAGCTGTACTGGTTTCGCTGTTCAGCAGCGATCCCGCCTTGGCACAGGCAACCCGCCACCAGGCGGTCAACTCGCACCGGGATACCGGTATGCCTCATCCGGAGCTCATCAACGACAAGTTGATGTCCTACTCCCAGGCGCGCAAGGTCGCTCAGATGGTGACCTATGCCAACGCAGTCCAGGCGGCCCAGCAGGCCACCTTTTTCAAGGACTTGGCCTTCTTCCAGGCGGTCGCCGCTCAGGAGCACACCATCCCGGCCGCATGGATGCCGACCGCCATCTGCGAGGAGGGCGGTCGCAACGACCCGAACGCCGGGTATTTCGGGATCCTCCAGTGGCACCACTTCGATGGCTACCCGACCGCCGGCAGTGCTCCGCTGTCTGTGCAGCTTGCCTGGGAATCCGCGCACGGTCAGGGACCACCCGACGCACCGGGGCAGTGCCACAGCTACTGAGGCACTGCAACATGACGCGACGATTTGGTCGGCTCAGCCGCTACCCCGCTTCGAACATGGCCGTCACTTGCGCCATGTCGAAGTAGTCCCGCCATGCGGTGATCTTCCCGTCCGTGACGTGGAAGGCACCCATGACGGGCAGGGGAGCGGACTTCCCGTTGATGGTGAAGATGTCGGTGCGCTCGGTCAAAACAGTGGCCCCGTCGCTGGCCAAGTGGTGCACCTCGAATTCCAGGGCATCGCACATCCCGATGAACATGGTGATGACCGCCATGGTGGCCTCGATCCCCTCGGCCGGATCCATCGGGATGTTGTGATAGACGACGTCGTCTGAGAAGAAGCCGCGCAGGACCTCAGGGTCTCGAGTACTTGCCGCCCTGCAGAAGTCCCTCACGACCTGTTCGGCATTGGGCATGGCACTCCTCTCTCGCCGGCCGGGACGCCCACGCTAGCGAACGATCGGGCATGATGAGGAAGTGACAGCCACGACGAAACGGCTCGCCGTGCTCGCCCCGATGCAACCCGAACTCAAGGCGATCGTCCAGTCATTCGGCCTGAAGGCCACATCCGGAGACAAGGTGTTCTCGCACGCGGGCAGGGCCGGATCATGGTGGGTCGGGTCATTGGTCACGGGCATGGGGCCGGCCCTGGCTCGCGAGGCGACCCGGCGCGCCCTGTCGGCCGGGTCGGTCGACCACGTCATGGTGATCGGGATCGCAGGCGGCCTCGATCCCGCCCTCCCGGTGGGCGCGCTCATGGTGCCCGAACGGGTGCAGCTCTACCCGGACGGGCCGGCGTTCGGCACTCACCCGATCGCGCCGCGAATGGCCGCCGGGTCGCTCATGACCACGGACGGGCTCTTTGACGACGACGGGGTGTGGCAGCAGATCGTCGCGCGGGGATTCGGCGCCGTGGACATGGAAGCAGCCGGTGTGGCCGAAGTGTGCGAGGCGGCTGGGGTCGACTGGTCCGTGTACCGGGGTATCAGTGACCGCCCGGACGAGCACATCGTGGACCAGGCGGTGTTCTCCTTGAGCAAGCCGGACGGGTCAGCGGACCCGGTGGCGGTGGCCAAGTACCTCGCCCGCGACCCCCGCCGGGCCAAGGCTCTCGCCCACCTCAACCGCTGTATGCAACTGGCGGCGAGCACCGCGGCCGACGCCGCCTTCGCGGATCTGTCGGGGAGCTAGCCTGCGTCGTCCGACGCCGGGCGGTCCTTCCAGTCCTGCCGACGGGCGATCACGTGTAGATCGATGTCGTTCTCAGACGCCATCCGCAAAATCTGCTGAACGACCGACCCCCGCGTCGATGGACTGCCAGCGGGTGAGGCGCGACGTCCCGATGACGATCTGGGTGATCTGCTGCTCGACCGCGGCGGCGAAGATGGTCTTGGCCACATCGTCCCCCTCCACCGTCTGCCACGTGCCGCCGACCGCTTGCACCAACTCCTCGAGCTCGGACGTGCTGGCCCGCGACGTGTCGGCATCACCGGACACCACGTGGATGGCGACCAGCGGGGCCTTGACCCGGGCCGCGATGCGCGCCGCCCGCCTGATCACCGAGGCGTTGCCGGGCGCGCCCGTCACCGCCACCATGATGCGCTCGGTGGTCTCCCAGAGCTCGCCCGCCACTCCCTTGGACCGCAGGTACTCGAGGAGTTCCTCCTCCGTCTCGTCGGCCACGAAGCGCAGCGACAGCTCGCGCAACGCGGCCAGGTTCTCGGCCCGGAAGAACCCGTTCAAGGCAGCAGGCACCTTGGGCTCCGGATAGATGTTGCCGTGCAGCATGCGGCGCCGCAGTTGGTCGGCCGATGAGTCGATGAGCTCGAGCTGATCGGCCCGCCGCACCACCCAGTCGGGCACCCGTTCCCGCACGCCCACGCCGGTGATCCGCTCGACCGCATCGGCCAACGACTCGATGTGCTGGACGTTGACGGTCGTGATCACGGCGATGCCGGCCTCGAGGATCTCGAGGACGTCCTCCCACCGCTTCTCGTGACCCCCCGAACCCGGGACATTGGTGTGGGCCAGCTCGTCGATCAGGACCACCTTGGGCTGGCGGGCCAGCACCGCGTCGAGATCCATCTCCTCCCATTCCGCGTCGCGGTATTCGACCTTCTTTCGCGGCACGATCGGAAGGTCGCGGATCTGCTCCACCGTGTAAGGGCGCTTGTGAGTCTCGACGAACCCGACGACCACATCCGCCCCGCGCTGGAAGCGACGCCACCCCTCGTCGAGCATGGCGCACGTCTTGCCAACGCCGGCAGCCGCGCCGAGGTAGACCCTGAACTTGCCGGTCGGGCGTACGCCCTCGTCCTCACCCGTGCTCGCGGTCATCTCCACCTCGCCTCGCCGGGTCCCGTCGGGGCGTCGGTACACTCATTCGAGGCTCCGAAGGACGGTAGTGGTGACGCACGTCAGACCCAGCGGGTCGGTTCACACGGCAACCTACCAGCGGACCGCGTTGGCAATCGTTGTCACGCTGGCCGGGCTGGGCGCGCTGCTGGCCCTGCTGCTCCCCTTCCGAGCCCACCTCAGTACGGCCATTCCGGCGTTGGTGTTCGTGCTGCCCGCACTGGTGGGTGTGGTCATCGGCGGCTTCCTTCCCGGCGTCGTGGGCGCGCTGGGAGGGTTCGTCGTCTTCGACTTCTTCTTCCTCCCTCCCTACAACACCCTGACCGTCCGTTCGCCCCAGAACTGGATCGCACTCGCGGTCTACGCCGTCGTCGTGCTGATCGTCTCCCAGGTCGTGGCCAAGCTGCGCCGCGCCCGGGAGGAGGCGGAACGCCGGACCGAGGAGTCCGAACGTCTGTACGAGTTGTCGCAGGCGTTGATCGGCGATCTCACGCTGTCGCAGCTGCTGACGCACATGGTCGCCACCGTGCAATCCGTCTTCGCTCCGGGCTGGACGGCGCTCGTCCTGCCCGAGAGGGAGAGCGGCGATCTGGGAGCGGGAGCGGCGTTGCGGGTCGCGGCCAGCGCTGGGCAGAAACTGACCGAGGTGGACGTCACCTCGTTGACATCGGGCGGTCAGACCCGATCCCTCGGACTGGTCGACGACGCCGGCCCTCGCCGGGTATCGGTGGCGCTGGTCGTGAGTCACCGCCCCGTCGGCATGCTGGTGCTCCAGGACGTCCAGCTGGTGGAGCACGAACGGAGCCTGCTCGGCACGTTCGCCAACCAGGCGGCGCTGGCTGTCGACCGGGCCCAGTTGAGCGAGCAGGCCTTGCGGGCGCGCTTGCTCGAGGAGATCGACCGGTGGCGTCGTGCCCTCATGGGCGCGGCCTCGCACGACCTGCGCACGCCGCTTGCGTCCATCAAGACCGCCGTCTCGAACCTGCGCCAGATCGATGCGCGCTTGAGTCCCGAGGACCGGGCGGAGTTGCTGGAGCTCATTGAACTGCAGTCGGACCGCCTGGCGCGGCTCGTGACAAATCTCCTCGACATGACCCGTCTGGAGGCCGGCGCGCTCGAGTTGCGGCCGACAACGATCGGTTTCACCGACCTGGTCGACGAAGCGGTGGCACTGCTGGGCGGCATCGTGGGACCCGGTCGCGTGGCGGTCCAGGCACCGGTGGACCTGCCGCTTCTGCACCTCGATCACGTCCTCATGAGCCAGGTCCTGGCGAACGTGCTCGAGAACGCCGAACGCCTGTCCCCCGCCGACAGCCTGATTCGTGTCGCGGCGCGACGGGTGCCGGAAAACGCGGCGCGGGTCGAGATCGCGGTGGCCGACGACGGCCCCGGTATCGCGCCGGAAGACCGGGAACGGGTGTTCGAGATGTTCAGCCAGAACGGCGGTGGGGGTAGAGCCGGCCTGGGTCTGGCCATCTCCAAGGCCTTCGTCGAGGCGCACGGCGGGCTCATCTGGATCGACCCCGACGTGAACGGCGGGGCGCGGGTCGTCTTCACGGTCCCGTCGGAGACGCGCGTCGCGGCGCCGGTCTGAGCGGCCGCGGTGACCAAGGTGCTCGTCGTCGACGACGATCCGTCGCTGCTGAAGGTGCTGCGGATCGGCCTGACCGCTCGCGGCGACGACGTGCTGATCGCCCACTCGGGAGCGGATGCCATCAACCAGGTCGCGCTGGCGGGGCCGGATCTCGTCATCCTCGACCTCGGGCTGCCCGACATCGACGGACTCGAGGTCTGCCGCCGCGTGCGAGCGTTCTCGAACGTGCCGATCGTCGTGTTGTCGGCCTACGGCGACGAGCGGCGAAAGGTGGAGGCACTCGACAGCGGTGCCGACGACTTCGTGACGAAGCCGTTCGGCATGGCCGAGCTCGAGGCGCGTCTCCGCGTCGCGCTGCGCCATGCCGCTGCCCGGGCTGACGGGACCGAGACTTCCACCACCATCGACGTGGGCGACCTCGAGGTCGATCTGGTCCATCACATGGCGACGCTGTCCGGTGCGGCCCTGCAGCTCACGGCCAAGGAGTTCGAGCTCCTGGCTTACCTGGCCCGCCACGCGGGCAAGGTGTGCACCCACCACATGATCCTCAAGGACGTGTGGGGCCCCGGTTACGGCGCCGAATCCAACTACCTGCGGGTCTACACCCACCGGCTGCGCAAGAAGATGGGCGACGAAGAGGGCCGCCTGCTCAAGACCGTCCCCGGGGTCGGGTACCAACTGGTCGCCGGTGATCATCCGGTCACGGCAAACCAGTAAAGCGGATTGCGCATCACGAGCACAGCCCGCTCGAGCGCCGGCGTGCCCTCGGCAACGACACGCGCTCCCGCAGCCATCCCGGGCACGGCCGCTCGGCCGTGGAAACGAACGACCAACCAGCCGGTCCCGTCGACCAGGACGGCGTCTGTGCGGACCCAGGGCCGCTGAAAAGAGACCACAGACTCGACCTTGCCGGCCACCCGCGACCGCTGACGGGGCACCAACGCCCCAATGGCGGTGGTGGCGCAGATCACGACGTGAGCTTGGCCAGCGCCTCGTTGAGCTGGAGCACGTTGACGTAGGGCGAGCCGAGGAAGCCCAGCTGCAGGCCGTTGGTCTGCTGGCTGATCACGCGCTGGAGGGTCGCCGCCGAGAGGCCGGTGGCCCGAGACACCATGGGGATCTCGGCCTGCGCGTCCTGGGGGGTGATGTCGGGGTCGATGCCACTGCCCGATGTCGTCACCAGGTCGGAAGTGGGATTCACGCCGCGCCGGTGCCAGTAGGCGATGAGGGTCTTCGTGTAGTCGAGCAGCTCCTGTGAGCGTGGTCCGAGGTTGGTGGCGCCCGATTCGCCGGCGACCCCGTTGGCCGTCAATGGGTCATCGCCGGGGTGCCCGGCGGGGTTCGGCGTCTTCGAGTTGGTGTCCGAGTACGGCCCGAGGTCGTCCGGCCGGCCCTGGAAGACACAGCTGCCCGGCAGGTGGCCCGGGCACTTGGTCTGGGCCCAGTTCTGCCCGATCAGGGTCGAACCGTTGGCCGTGATGGAACCGTCGGCTTGGTGGTTGAAAAAGAGCTGGGACAGCCCCACGCCGACCAGGGGGAAGACGAGGCCGAAGAGAACCAGGCAGATGACGCAGAAGATGGCACCACGGCGGAATTGGATGAGCATGATGAAGGTCCTTAGTAGGCGTGCAGCGCCACGATGACGAGGTCGATCAACTTGATAAAGATGAAAGGCGCGATGATCCCGCCGACGCCGTAGATGAAGACGTTCCGGCGCAGGATCGCCGCCGCGCCCGACGGCCGCCACTTGACGCCTCGCAGGGCCAAGGGGATCAGGGCCACGATGACCAGCGCGTTGAAGATGACGGCGGAGAGCACCGCACTCTGGGCGCTGTGGAGGTGCATGATGTTGAGCGAGTGGAGCTGGGGGTAGATCACCACGAAGAGGGCCGGGATGATGGCGAAGTACTTGGCCACGTCGTTGGCGATGGAGAAGGTCGTCAGCGATCCCCGGGTTATGAGCAGTTGCTTGCCGATCTCGACGACGTCGATGAGCTTCGTGGGGTTGGAGTCGAGATCGACCATGTTGCCGGCCTCCTTGGCCGCCGTGGTCCCGGTGTTCATGGCGACGCCCACGTCCGCCTGCGCCAGGGCCGGCGCGTCGTTGGTGCCGTCGCCCGTCATGGCCACGAGCTTGCCGCCCTCCTGCTCGGCCTTGATCAACTCCATCTTGTTCTCCGGGGTGGCCTCGGCCAGGAAGTCGTCCACCCCGGCCTCCTGGGCGATGGCGGCAGCCGTGAGGGGGTTGTCACCGGTGATCATCACGGTGCGGATGCCTGCGGCACGTAGCTCGGCGAAGCGCTCCTTGATGCCCGACTTCACCACGTCCTTGAGCTCGATGACACCGAGGATCGTCGCGTCCTCCGCCACGACGAGAGGCGTCGAGCCTTGCCGGGCGATGCGGTCGACGATCTCCTGGAGACCATCGGGTATTTCTCCGCCCTGATCGATCACCCATTGCCGCACCGCTTCGGCGGCGCCCTTGCGGATCTGTTTTCCGTCGACGTCGAGACCCGACATGCGCGTGGTGGCCGAGAACGGCACGAACTCGTGCCGACCCGAGAGCTCGCGTTCGCGGAGGCCGAAGCGATCCTTGGCCAGGACCACGATGGAGCGGCCTTCGGGCGTCTCGTCGGCCAGGGACGCCAGCTGGGCGGCGCTGGCGACCTCCTCCTCGCTGTGGCCGCTGGCGGGGAAGAAGTCAGAAGCCATGCGATTGCCCAGGGTGATGGTGCCCGTCTTGTCGAGCAGCAGTGTCTGCACGTCGCCCGCTGCCTCGACGGCCCGGCCGCTCATGGCCAGCACGTTGCGCTGCACCAAGCGGTCCATGCCGGCAATGCCGATGGCGGACAGCAGGGCGCCGATGGTGGTCGGGATGAGGCAGACCAGCAACGAGACCAGGATGACCACCGAGACCGTGCCCCCGGCGAATTGCGCGAACGGCTGCAGCACGACGACCACGGGGAGGAAGATGATGGTGAGCACGGCCAGGAGGATGGTCAGGGCGATCTCGTTGGGCGTCTTCTGGCGGTTCGCTCCCTCGACCAACGCGATCATCCGGTCCAAGAAGGTCTGGCCCGCCTCGGCGGTGATGCGCACGACGATCCGGTCGGAGAGCACGGTGGTGCCGCCGGTCACCGCCGAGCGGTCGCCCCCGGACTCGCGGATGACCGGGGCCGACTCACCCGTGATGGCCGACTCGTCGACCGAGGCCACCCCTTCGACGATCTCCCCGTCGGAGGGGATGTGGTCGCCCGCCTCGCACACCACGAGGTCGCCCTTCGCCAGGGCGGCGGCGGGCACCAGCTCTTCTATACCGTCGGGCAGCATGCGCCGGGCCATGGTCTCCGAGCGCATCCTGCGCAGGGCGAGCGCCTGCGCCTTGCCCCGGCCCTCGGCCATGGCCTCGGCGAAGTTGGCGAAGAGCACGGTGAGGAACAGCCACACCGTGATCGACCAGTTGAAGATGCCGCCATGCGCGATGGACTCGATCAGGGTGATGACCGAGCCGATCAGCACCACGAACATCACCGGGTTCTTGACCTGCACCCGGGGATCGAGTTTGGTGATCGACCCGGCGAGCGCCTCCTTCAGGATCTCCCGGTCGAAGAGCCCCCGGGTCTCCGCCACCCCGTGCGGCGACGGGGAAACGGGAGGCGGGGCGTCGGTGGCGATGACGGTCATTTAGAAGAACTTTCCATGACTGAGCTGCTCGACGATCGGACCGAGAGACACGGCCGGGAAGAACGTCAGGCCGCCCACGATGATGATGACGCCGATCAAGAGGCCGACGAACATGGGGTTGTCAGAGCGGAACGTGCCGGCTCCGGCGGACACGACGTTCTTGGCCGCCAACACCCCGCCCAGAGCGATGGCCGGGATCATGATCCCGAAACGTCCGATGAGCATGTCGATGCCGCCGAGGATGTTGTAGAAGGGCGTGTTGCCGGTGAGGCCGCCGAAAGCGGAGCCGTTATTGTTCCCCTGCGACGTGAGGGCGTAGAGGATCTCGGAGAAGCCGTGGGGTCCGCCGTTCTCGGGCGCGATCTGGCCGGCATGGAGCGAAACGGCCAGCCCCGTGACGACGAGCACGGTGATCGGCATCACAATGGTCCCCAGGCCCGCCAGCTTCACCTCCGTGGCCTGGATTTTCTTGCCGAGATATTCCGGTGTTCGGCCCACCATCAGCCCGCCGATGAAGACCGCGATGATGGCGTAGATCAAGATGGTGTACATCCCGCTGCCAACGCCTCCCGGTGTGACCTCGCCCAACATCATGCCGGTGAGCAGCGCGCCGCCGCCGATCGGATTGAAGGAGTCGTAGGCCGAGTTCGCCGATCCGGTAGAGGTCTGCGTCGACGCTATGCCGAACAGTGCCGAGCTCGGCACGCCGAAGCGAACCTCCTTGCCCGTGGTGTTCCCTGTCGGCTGGTGGATGAGGCCAGCCGCCTGCACGGCGGGGTTTGCCTGGTGTTCGGCGGCCACTGCGAAGCCGACCCAGCAGCCGAAAATAATGGTCATGGCGGCCAGCACGGCCACGCCTTGGCGGAGGGCCCCGACCATCTTCCCGAAGACGTACGTCAGTGCGACCGGGATGCACAGCAGAAGGAAGATGGAGAGGAAGTTGGTCAGGCCCGTCGGGTTCTCGAAAGGGTGGGCCGAGTTGATGTTGAAGAACCCCCCACCGTTGGTCCCCAGCTGCTTGATGGCCTCCATGAAGCCGACCGGCCCGAGGGCGATGGTCTGCGAGACGCCATTGAGGGCGTTGTGGACGTTGACGGGGCCGCCCAGAGTGTCGACGGCTCCCTGGCCGACGAAGATCAGGCCACCGACCACGGCGATGGGGGTGAGCACGTAGAGCAGGACCCGGGTCACGTCCACCCAGAAGTTGCCAACGGTCGGCGAGCCCTTCTTGGAGAAACCGCGGATGATGACCAGCGCGGCCGCGATGCCGACGGCCGGCGTGACGAACTGTTGCACGGTCAGCGAGCACATCTGCGAGAGATACGACAGGGTCTCTTCGCCGCCATAGTTCTGCCAGTTCGTGTTGGTCAGGAACGACGCTGACGTGTTCCACGCGAGCGGGCTTCCCACTGCTCCGAAGTGCTGCGGGTTGAGGGGGAGCGAACCCTGTAGGCGCAGGATGGCGTAGGTGATCGCGAAGGAGAGCCCCGAGAAGACGACCACGGAGCCGGCGTAGCGCTTCCAGGTCTGCTCCTTCTCAGGGCTGGTGCCAAGGAGCCGGTAGATGGGGCGCTCGATGAAGCCGAGGAAGTGCAGCCGCCCCTCGAACACGGCGACCATGTAGGCGCCGAGATACCGCCAGGCCAGGGCCAGCAGGACGAGGAGGACGACGATGGTCCAGAAGAAGCCCATTTAGAACCACTCGGGCTTGAACATGGCGACTCCGATGTAGATGAAGACCAACACGGAGATGCCGAGCAAGAGGCCCTGGACGACGCTCATACCCGCTCCAGGAGCCAGATGTAGCCCAAGAACGCGGCGATGAACACCACGATGCTGAGCGCTACGAGAAGATCAGCCATGGGACCAATCGTGGTGGCGCGTTCGTGAACCGGATGTGAACGCGCCGCGGCGTCGCGTCAACAGGATGTCAATACCCGCCGTGCGCCCGCTGTGCCTAAGGTGAGGACCGGTTCAGACGGAAACGAAAGTGGGGTGGACGATGGCGTTGGACCTGAAGGGGTGCCGGACGCTGGTGACCGGGGGGTCGTCGGGCATCGGGGCTGGGCTGGCCGAGGCCCTGGCCGAACGGGGCGCCGTGGTCGGCATCTGCGCCCGGCGGGCCGAGCTGCTCTCGGAGGTACTGGAGCGTTGCATGAAGCATTCCCCCGACAGCCGGATGTGGGTAACCAACCTTGCCGTGCCCGACGCGGTGGACAAGCTGGCCGTCGACGTGCTGGACGCGTTCGGCGGGGTCGATCTGCTGGTCAACAACGCCGGCATCCCCAAGCGCCGCCACGTCACGGCGCTGGACATCGACACCATCACCGCCGTGATGCACATCAATTATCTGTCGCCGATGCGCCTGACCTACGACCTCCTGCCGCAGATGCTGGCGCGGGGCTCGGGCACCGTCGTCAACGTGTCGTCGATCGCGGCCAAGCTCAGTGCACCGGGCGAGGCGGCCTACGACGCCTCGAAGGCGGCCCTCACCGCCTTCTCCGAGGCGATGGCCGTGGACCTGTGGGACACCGGCATCAAGGTGATGGTGGTCTACCCCGGTGTCATCGACACCGAGCTGTTCTCCCTGCCCGACAACGACGTGCCCGACCTGCCGGTGGCGGCCGAGCCAGTCTCGGTCTGCGTCGACGCCGTCCTGGCCGGGCTGGAGTCAGGGGCCGCCCAGGTCTACGTGCCCGAATGGTTCCATGGCGTGACGACCAACAAAGAGAAGGACGTCGCCGCGTTCTTGGCGGGGACGGCTGCGTACCTGCGGGACCAGAAGGAGAAGAAAGCGAACGGAGCATGAGGTCGTTCTCCTGCGAGCCCGCGCTGCCTCCTGCGAGCCCGCGCCGTCGCCGTCGAGGCCTGGCCTCGGGGAGAGGGGGCACGGGCAGGTGGGTCCTCCACAGACTGTAAACCGAGTTGTTTGTAGTTTCCGACTACATGTGTCCGTATTCGGGATACGTCCGGGTTCCGAACAGACAAGGATCGACACCGGGCATCGGAAGGGGTCAGCGTGAAAATTGAGCCTGATGCAGCAGGGATGAGCGAGGCGCGCCTGGAACGGATCACCGCACACTTCGACTCGACCTATGTTGAGACCCGGAAGATCGCCGGGTGCCAGATCACGGTCGTGCGGGGCGGCCACGTGGCCTATCACCGCTCGCTCGGGCTCATGGACCGAGAGCGGCAAGCGCCGATGGCCGACGACACCATCTTTCGCATTTACTCCATGACCAAGCCCATCGCCTCGGTCGCACTGATGCAGCTCTACGAGCGGGGCACGTTCCAGCTCCTCGACCCGGTCCACCGCTACATCCCCGAGTGGCGCACCCAGCAGGTCGGACTGGTGGGTGAGGACGACTCGGTGACCCTCGTCAAGCCGGAGCGCCCGATGAACATGCGCGACGTCCTGATGCACACCACCGGGCTCCCTGGAGGCCTGTTCCCCGGCAATCCCATCGACGATGCGTTCAACGAGGCCCGCGCCGCGCAGACGGGACCCCAGACCCTCGAGACCGTCACGGCACTGCTCGCCGAGCACCCGCTCAAGTTCCACCCCGGGACGCACTGGAACTACGGGATCTCGACCGACATCGTGGGCCGGCTGGTCGAGATCCTCTCCGGGCTCCCCCTCGACGAGTACCTCCAGCGCGAGCTCTTCGAGCCGCTCGGCATGGTCGACACGGGGTTCTTCGTCCCGGAGGCGGATCTGCCCCGGCTGGCCTCGTGCTACCAGTACCGCCCGGCCAACACCCCCCAGCTCATGGAGGGTCCGTTCACCAACGCGATCCGCCGCCCCCGTTCCTATCTCTCCGGAGCGGGTGGACTGGTCTCGACCAGCCACGACTATGTCGCCTTCTGCCAGATGCTGGCCAATGGCGGCCAGCTCGACGGCCGGCGGGTGCTCGGCCGCAAGACCCTGGATCTCATGACGGTCAACCACCTGCCCGGCGGAGCCACCCTGCAGGACATGGCCGTCGGGGGCTTCGGCGAGGCCAACTTCGAGGGCGTCGGCTTCGGGCTCGGTTTCGCCGTCGGGATGGGCCCCGCCGCCACGGCCATGGCGGGATCGGGCGGCGAGTTCTACTGGGGCGGTGCGGCCAGCACCGCGTTCTGGGTCGACCCGGCCGAGGACCTCTTCGCCGTCTTCATGACCCAGCTCTTCCCCTCCGCGGCCTACCCGTTCCGGGCCCAGCTGCGCGCACTCGTCTACCAGGCCATCGACGATTGATGGCCGGGGCTGACGAACCCGTCGGCCCGGCCGACGCCACCGCCGTCCCCCGCTTCGCCGGCCTCGCCACCTTCGCCCGGCTGCCCCTGGCCGACCAGGTGGACGGCTGGGACATCGCGGTGGTCGGCGTCCCCTTCGACGGCGGCACCAGCTACCGGCCCGGTGCCCGTTTCGGCCCGGCCGCCGTGCGCCAAGGCTCTCGCCTCCTACGGCCCTACCACCCAGCGCTCGAGGCCCTCCCCTTCGAGCTGGCCCAGGTGGTCGACGCCGGTGACATCGCCTGCACACCTTTCAGCGCGGAGGAGGCGGTAGCCCAGATCGAGGCGGGCGCCGACGCGTTGCTGCAGGGCGGCGGCCGGCTCGTGGCGATCGGGGGCGATCACACCATCGCGTTGCCGCTGCTGCGGGCCACCGCACGGAGGCACGGCCCCCTGGCCCTGGTGCACTTCGACGCGCATCTCGACACCTGGGACACCTATTTCGGGCAGCGCTTCACCCACGGGACACCGTTCCGCCGCGCCTGGGAGGAGGGACTCCTCTTGTTCGAGCGCAGTGCCCATGTGGGGCTGCGGGGCCCGTTGTACTCGGGTGCCGACCTGTCCGACGACGCCTCCATGGGGTTCTTGCAGATCACGACCGACGACGTGGCTGAGCGTGGGATCGCCGAAGTGGTGGGCCAGCTGCTGGCGCGAGTGGGCGATGCGTCGGTGTACGTGTCGGTGGACATCGACGTGCTCGACCCGGCCCACGCCCCGGGGACGGGCACGCCCGAAGCGGGCGGACTGACCAGTCGCGAGCTTCTCGCCCTGGTGCGGGGACTGCGGCCGGCTGCCATCGTCGGCGCCGACGTGGTGGAGGTCTCCCCCGCCTACGACCACGCAGAGGTCACGGCCATCGCCGCCGCACACGTGCTCTTCGACCTGGTCACGTTGATGGCTGCGCCCGCTCCGGCCTGAACCGACGGTCACGCAACGGACGTCGGGCGCCGGTCCCGGGTGCCCGACTTGTAACAGTGCATTCACGTACGGGAAACCGACCGCGAACGTTGCCTCCGTATGGTGAGACCCACAGCGCAGTTCGAAGGTGGGAAATCAAGGTACGGACGTGAAGCGAGACCTTCTGGTTGGTGTGGCCCAATGGTTGGCCGCGCCGGGGGAGCCGCGCCAGAACATGAGCGTGGCGCTCGGCATGATGGACGACGCCGCGTCGCGGGGCGTCGAGCTCCTGCTGCTCCCGGAGCTCTGGTCGTGCGGCTACGACCCCGAGACACTGGCCCGGGACGCCCGGGCGGACGCCGAACCCCGCGACGGGCCGCGCTCGAAGCGGCTGGGTGAGGCGGCCCGCCGACGCGAGATGTGGTTGGCCGCCGGCAGCGTGCCCGAATTGGGCGAGGACGGCCTCGTCTACGACACGGCCCTCGTGTTCAACCCCCGCGGCGAGCTGGCGGCCTGGCACCGCAAGGCACACCTCTACCCGCCGACGCTGGAGTCCACCGTCTTTACCCCGGGCGATCGGCTGACCACTTTCGACGACCCCGCCCTGGGCCGGGTCGGGCTCGTGGTCTGCTTCGACGGCGACTTCCCCGAAGTGGCCCGGACACTGGCTCTCCGCGGTGCTCGCCTGGTCCTGGCCCCGTCGGCCTACGAGGTCGAGGGGGCCAATGCTTGGGACCTCCTCTACCCCGCCGTGGCCCTGACCAACAGCCAGTGGTGGGTGCAGGCCAACCAGGCCGGCTCGCACTCCACATCGACGCTGCTCGGTGCCAGCCGGATCGTGGCGCCGACCGGCACCGTGGTGGCGGAGGCAAGCAGGGCCGTGCCGGGCTCATCGAGCCGGGCCGAGCTCCTGGTGCACCGCATCGACCTGCACATCGCGTACGCACGGGAGGGGATCTCCGGGCTCCTGGAAGACGAGCGCCATCCCGGCCTCTATTTCGACCGGGTGCCGGCGCAGTCGCGCTGACGCGGCGGCCGGTGCCGGTGTTCGGGGAACGCGGCACACGGCAGGGGGGGAACCGACGGACTCACGGAGATGCAACACGAAGCGGGCTTCAAGGCCCCGTTTCCTCGCGCCCGGGCGCCGAGCGGTCTGGACGGGACCGTTCAGCTCTCGAGAGGGGGCAGTCGCAGCGCTGCCCGGACGCGATCGCGGAAGGGGACGTACTGATCCTGGGCCCGCCACGACGGCAGCCGGTCGATCAGGTGTGGCTCCTGGACGTGTTCGCTGCTGGCGAATTGCTCTCGGGTGAGGTCGATGTCGACACCGGCCAGCCGGTTCCAGTAGTGGAAGCCTTGCCGCGAGCCGTCCTCGTGGCGCACTTCGGCCTCGAGGAGCTGACCCCCGAGCAGGTCGTGCACGACCAGCGCCGTCACCGCGCACTGGCCCAGAGACGGGTTGGCCGGCGTCCAGCGGGCAGCATCGGTCGGGTCGCACGTCTCGAGGGACCACGAGGCGCGGATCGCCGCCTGGAGACGCTCGAGCGTCAGCGGTCCTTCCTCATCGGGTCTGCCGTGCTCTGTCACCGACCCAGTCAACACCCGGACGGCTGGGCGCCGCCCGGCCGCCAAGTTTCGCCCTCCTGCGCCCTTCGGCGGCACGCGAACGATTGCGGCTGAGGCAGGGAGCACCCCAGGGGCAGCGGCGGCGCACCAAGGGGCGTCCCGGGGAGGAGGAAGGGGGCTACCCTCGGACCTGATGCGGATCACCGCACGAATGACCGCAGTCGTGCTGGCTGCCCTGTCAGCTCTGCACCTCGCCTGGGGATTCGGTTCCTTCGTTCCCTTCCGCAGCCGGGACGAGCTCGCCGACGCCGTCGTGGGCACGACAACTGTCCCGCCGCCCCTGTCCTGTTTCGCCGTGGCGGGTGCGCTCGCGGCGGGGGCAGCGCTGGCCGCCGGCGTGGCACCGCTGCCGCCGGCATGGCGGCAACCCACACTCCGCGTCATGGCGGGAGTGCTCGGACTGCGCGGCGGACTCGGGCTCCTCGGAAAGACGGATCTGGTCTCGCCGGGTAGCAACTCGGAGCGGTTCCTTCGGCTGGATCGGCGGGTCTACGCGCCGCTCTGCATGGCCCTCTCGCTCGGCTCCCTCGCCGCGTCTCGCGAGGTCGCCTCCGCGCGCTGACGCCCGCACGGGCCGCTCCGGAACCGACCCCTTCAGTGGCGCTTGCGTCGGTCGTGTTGTGATTGCACCCGCTTCGCCTTCCGATTCCGGCGACCGGCGGCATCGCGGTGGCCGCCGTGCGTCGCGTGCGACGCGTGGCCCTCGGCGGAGGCAGTGTGGAACTCCCCCGTTTCGCGATTCCGGCGGCGCCGCGACCGGGTGGTGAGAGCCGCGACGACCAGGACAACGGCGAGGAGGCTGAAGATGAGCACGTAGAACATGGTCTATTAGACTATTGACCATCGGTCTCGTCCTGCTGCGAGTGCGCAGCTCCCTCGACCGGCTCAGCGCCGGCGGGGCGCGACTGCGCTCGGGGCTGCACGAAGACGAGTGCCCTTCCCACCTCTATCCGATGCCGGCGGAGTCGAGGTAGCGGCGCCAACCTCCGAACGCACTGATGTCGGGCGCGTCCTGGAGCGCCACCGGCTCGCAGAGGAACCCCGGGACGCGCGAGCCGTCCTCGAGCATGACGGTCCCGATCGCCAACGGCGGCGGCACAGAAGCAACGAAATCGGCGAGGCGGGACGGCGCCAACTCCCAGATCTCGAGTTCGATGTGCGACCCGTCGCGCTCCACACGTCGGAGGCCAGGCTTGGGTGGCTCCGTCGCCAGCGCGTGCAAGCGGTAGCAGGGGGCCGTCCGCGTCGCCCCGAGCAGCCGGGCGCCACGGTCGGTCAGCTGGGCATTGAGCGGCTGCCCCGTGAGATGCGCCCCGACCACCGCGATAGGGATGGCCGGCGGTGCCAGGCGGCCTCGGCGGGCGCTCTGCCAGGCGGGAGCCCGGCTCTCAGACGGCCGACCCTCCACGCGCCGGGCCAGGTCGAGCTGGACCGGATCGCTGAAGGCCGGTCCGATACAGCTCACCCCGAAAGGCAGGCCACCGACGTCGCCGACCGGCACCGCGACGGCGCACATGTCGAGCATGTTGAGGAATGTCGTGAACCGACCGAGCGCGACGTTGACCCCCACGGGGTCGGCGGCGACCTCGGCGAGGGTCGGGTGGGCGGTCGTGGTGGGCAGGAGCAGCGAGTCCGCTCCGGCCCGCTTCCACTGGGCGCGCGCAGCCGCAGCCAGATCCGCCAGGGCCGACCGGTCATCCACCATCTGCCTCGCGCTGATGCTGCCGGCGGCAGAGATGATGGCCCCGACGGTGGGATCGACCTCGTCCTTATGCGCATCGACGAAATCCCCCACCGCGGCATACCGCTCGGCCACGAAGGCGCCCCCGTACAGGAGCTGGCCGGCCAGTAGGAACGGCTCCAGGTCGATGGGCACGAGGGCACATCCTGACGACTCCAGTTCGGCGCATGCCGACCAGAAGGCGTCGAGCCAACCGGGCGGGAGCGCGCCAAGGGTTTCCTCGTCCGGCACCGCAACGGCCGGTCGCGCGGGTGGGGCGAGCGCGATGTCCGACGGAAAGCTGCGCCGATCCGGAGCAGCGCCCAACGGGCCGGTGAGCTGCGCGAGCGCCGCCTCCGCCAGGGCGACCTCCCGGGCAAACACGGTCACGCAGTCGAAAGACCGGCACGCGGGCACGACGCCCGCGGTGGACACGGTGCCGAGAGTCCCCTTCACACCGACAATCCCGTTCAGCGCCGCAGGGACGCGGCCCGAGCCGGCGGTGTCGGTGCCGAGTGCGACATCGACCTGGCCCAGAGCGACGGCAACTGCGGACCCGCTACTGCTCCCGCCCGCGATCCGCCCGGGGTCGACGGCGCAGCGTACGGCCCCGTACGGGCTCCGTGTCCCAACCAGACCGGTGGCGAACTGGTCCAAGTTGGTCTTGCCGATACACAGAGCGCCGGCGTCGGCCAGGGCCCTCACCGCCGGCGCGTCGGACGCAGGCCGATAGGCATAGGCCGGGCAGCCCGCCGTCGTCGCGAGTCCGGCCACATCGATGTTGTCCTTCACCGCGAATGTCAGACCCCGCAGCGGGAGATCGCCGCCCGCCTCGGCCGCCTCGTCGATCCGCCTCGCTGTCTCCAACAGCTCGTCGGCTTCGAAGCGGCTGATCCACACCTCGGGTCGGCCGGACTCCGCCAGCGCGGCGAGCGAGCGCTCCGCCGCAAGGAGGGCCTTCACGCCGAGGCCAGCACGACGAGGGGGGCGCCGGTGCTGACCTGCATGCCCGGTATCACTGCGACGTCGACGACCGCGCCGTCGCACGGGGACAGGACCGCCGTCTCGGTCTTCATCGCCTCGATGATGACCATGACCTGGCCGGCCACCACCTGGTCCCCGGGGCGCACTGCGACCTTCCAGACGTTCGACGTCATGGGAGCGGTGACCAGGCTCCCGTTGACCGGCACCTCGAACGTCGTGCCGACCGGAGCGGCCGTTGCCTCCGGCTCGTCACGCGGTTCGAACTCGCCCGCCGCGTCCCAGGCCGCGCGCTCTGCCGCGAACGCGGCGGACTGCCGCGCCCGGAACTCACCGATGCTCTTCGCTTCGCGTGCGAGCATCTCCTCGTACGCCGCGCAGGTGGAACGCCCCCCGCTCGACACGCACGTCGAAGCGGCCTGCGGCGAAGTCTGCCCGGGCGTCCAGGAGCTCCTCGGACGTGACCGGATACCAGTGGATTCGGTCGAAGAAACGCAGGAGCCAGGGGACTCCGGGCTCGAACGGCGGCAAGTGGCGGTAGCTGTTCCAGATCTGCAGCGTTCGGCCCACCAGTTGATAGCCGCCCGGAGACTCCATCCCGTAGATGCAGAGATAGGACCCGCCGATTCCGACCGAGCTGTCGGCGGTCCAGGTTCGGGCCGGGTTGTACTTCGTCGTGACCAGCCGGTGGCGCGGATCGACGGGCGCCGCCAGCGGTGCGCCGAGGTAGACGTCACCCAGCCCCAGGACGAGGTAGGTGGCGTCGAAGACGATCCGACGGACGTCATCGACGTCGTCGAGGCCGTTGATCCTCCGGATGAACTCGATGTTCCACGGGCACCAGGGGGCGTCCGCCCGCACCCCTGCGGCATAGCGAGCGGTCGCCTCGTGCGTCACGGGGTCGTCCCAGGAGAGAGGGAGGTGGATGGCCCGGCTCGGTACCTCGAGCTCGTCGGAGCTGGGCAACGTCCCCTCCAGCCCTCCCACGGTCTCGAGTACCCGGTCGAGCGAGGTCACACGGGGATCGAAGTGCACCTGCAGCGTGCGCACTCCGGGAGTGAGATCGATGACGCCCTCGAGGCGCGCGGCCTTGATCTGGCCCGTCAGCACGTGCACCCGCGCCCGCATGGAGAGGTCGAGCTCCATGGCGCCGTACTCGACGAGTAGGTTGTCGTCGCCGTTGGCCCTGTAGGTGACCGCCGGCGTCGCTCCGGCCTCCCGGCAGTGCAGGACGCCGGAGCGGTCGCGCCGGCGGCGGGCGCTCCCGTTGGCGCTCTGTTCGGGCCGCGGGACGAAGCGCACGCGGTCGTCGGGCCGCAGTTGCCCGAGCTTCCATCGCTCCCCGTGCACCACGGTGGCTGGGCACACGAAACCCCCGAGGCTCGGCCCGTCCGGGCCCAGGAGGATCGGGAGGTCTCCCGTGAAGTTCACGGCGCCGACCGAGTAGGGCGTGTCGTGGATGTTCGAGGGGTGCAGCCCGGCGTCCCCGCCGTCGGCGCGCGCCCAGCGAGGACGGGGACCGAGAAGCCGCACCCCTGTTCGCGCCGAGTTGAAGTGCACCTCCCATGCGGTTCCATAGAGCGCGTCGAGGTCGTCCTCCCGGAAGAACTCCGGGGCCGCATGGGGCCCGGGGACGACCGTCAGCTCCCACTCGTGGGTGAAGGTCGGGCGGTCGAGCGGATGGTCCGTGCGCGGAGTCGCGCCCGAGGCGCCCGCGGCCGGCCGCACCACGTCCCCCTCGCGCAGCGCGCGCCCGCCGAGCCCGCCGACGCCACCGAGGGTGAAGGTGGCGGCGCTGCCGAGATACTCGGGTACGTCGAGCCCGCCGGCGAGGAGGATGCAGGCCCTGATTCCCGGCGGCCCGATCCGGCCGATGTCGAGCACCCCTCCCGCTCCGACGGTGAAGGGCTCCCACATGGGCGCCGGGCCGCCGTTCACCCGCACATCCGTCGGCGCACCGGTCACGCACACCAGCGTCTCGGCGCTGAAGCGGAGGGCCGGCCCTTCGAGCGTCGCCTCGAGGCCGGCGGCGCCCTCCTCGTTGCCGAGCGCGAGGTTCCCCCAACGGAAGGACAGGTCGTCCATCGGCCCCGAAGGCGGCACGCCGACGTCCCAGTAGCCCTGCCGCCCGGGCCACGCCTGGACGGTCGTCTGCGTCCCTGGGCGCACGACCTCCAGGCGCTGCGAGCGGTACGGCAGCTCGGCCAGCGAGCCGGTGTCGTGCGTCGCCGAGGAGAACGCCGGCGTCCGCACCGCCGCGGCGACCGCGGCGGCGGAGGTCTCGATCCCGCCAATGACCGTGCGCACGAGCGCGTCGTGCAAGACGTCGATCGCGCCCTCGCGGTCGGGCGCGGCGGCAATGACCTTGGCCAACAGCGAGTCATACGCGGTGGAGACCTCGGTCCCGGGCTCGACCCAAGTGTCGACCCGAACCCCGGCGGCCCACGACACTGCGGTTATGAGCCCCGCGCCCGGCCGCCAGTCCCGCTCGGGATCCTCCGCGCAGATCCGGGCCTCCATGGCGACGCCGTCCGGCCGGGCCGCAGCCGCCTCATTGAGGGCGTCGGGGTCGCCGGCAGCGATGCGGAGCATGAGCGCGACCAGGTCGACGCCGTAGACCTGCTCGGTGACCGGGTGCTCAACCTGGAGACGGGTGTTCACCTCGAGGAACATCGCCTCGGCGTGCTCCACGTCGTAGACGAACTCGACGGTCCCCGCCGACCTATAGGACACGGACGCGCAGAGCTGTGCGGAACTGCGGCTGAGGACTTCCCGCACCTCCGGCGGCAGGTTCGGGGCCGGGGCCTCCTCGACGACCTTCTGGTTGCGACGCTGCAGGCTGCAATCCCGGTCTCCCAGGACGACCACCCCTCCCGTGCCGTCCCCGAGCACCTGTGCCTCGATGTGGCGCGCCGTGGGGATGCGCCGCTCCAGGAACACCCCGCCGTTTCCGAAGTTCGTGTCGCCCAGGCGCGTCACTCGCTCGAACGCCTCCACGAGGTCGTCCGGCCCCTCGCACGGGGCGATGCCGATGCCTCCACCTCCCCCGGTCGCCTTCACCATGACCGGGTAACCGATCCGCTCGGCTTCCCGGAGCGCCTCCTCGAGCCCCGCGAGCAGGCCCGAGCCGGGGACGAGCGGCACCCCCGCGGCCGCCGCGGCGGACCGAGCAGTGTGCTTGACCCCGAACAGCTCCAGCTGCTCGGGCGTCGGCCCGACGAACACGAGGCCGCTGGCCTCGACAGCCCGGGAAAAACCGGCATTCTCGGCGAGGAAGCCGTACCCGGGATGCACGGCACCGGCACCGGCGGCCAGGGCAGCCTCGAGGACGGCATCGCCGCGCAGGTAGCTTTCGCGGGCCGGCGCCGGTCCGAGCCGCACCGCGCGGTCGGCCATGCGGACGTGGGGTGCGGCCGAGTCCGCGTCGGAGTAGACGGCGACGGTCTCCATCCCCAGGAGCGACGCTGTGGCGAGAACCCGTACGGCGATCTCCCCCCGGTTGGCGACGAGCAGCGGCCCCAAGGAGGCGCAGTCCGTCACGGCACCCGCACGACGACGCGCACCGCGGTCGGGTCGAACCCGTTGCACGGGTTGTTGATCTGAGGGCAGTTGGAGATCAGTGCCAGGACCTCGACCTCGGCCCGGAGCCGCAGCGACCGGCCGGGCGCCGAGATCCCGTCCACGATGCCCAGCGTGCCGTCCTCCTCGACCGGGACGTTCATGTACCAGTTGATGTTGCTGACCAGATCGCGCTTCCCCAGGCCCCAGCGGGCACCCTCGGCCAGGAAGTTCTCCACGCAGGCATGTTGGGCCTTCGTGTGGTGGCCGTACCGGAGCATGTTGGACTCCTTCGAACAGGCTCCGCCCAGCGTGTCGTGGCGCCCGACCTCGTCGGCCACCACGGTCAGCAAGGTCCGGCCCAGGTTCGAGCGCAACTCGCTGCCCGTCGTGAGAAAAATGGAGCCCTGCCGTGCCACGGTGTCCGGGGCGCTGTAGCGCTCGGCGGTGTCCGCGGCCACGTAGAAGAGGCAGTCGACCGCCTGGTTGCCGTGCAGGTCGACGATCTCGCACGTCCCACCCACGGGTACGATGCCGGACCAGGCGGCCCGTGCGGCCACGACGTCGTCGCGCTGCGCGGTCGTCACGAACCCCCCCGGGCGTCGCGGTCGTCCACCGTGTTCAGGTACGCCCGCTGACGTTCGGGACTCGACGACCAGGCGGGGTCGCCCGGCCGGGTCGGCTCCCCGCGCCAGGCCGTGATGCCCAGCGCCGAGACGTGCCACTCGGGCGCCGGGTCAAGGGGGTGGGTCGTGTTCGCCACCAGGACCACCAGCGGCAGCTCGGCCTTGAGGTCAACGTCCGCCGGAGCCCCGCACCCGCCCCTCCAGCGGAGGCGGCCGGTCGCGGCCTCGACATGCACGCCTTTGAAGAAGGACAGCGAGGGCGGAAGATCGCGCGGCTCGAGCCCGTGCTTCGCGGCGGCCAGCACGAACAGCTCCCGGCCGGCCGGGGAGCCTCCCTCGGGACTGCCGCTCCCGTAGCGTTCCGCGTTGTGGAGCAAGGTGGAGGTTCCGCAGATCGCGTCATGGCAGCCCGAGGTGTCGGTGAGCACCGTCGCCAACACTCGACCTTGATCGGAGAGGAGCTGCTGGCCCGGGGAGGTGTAGGCCTGCCATTGCACCTTCACGGTGTCGGCCACATTCAGGCGTTCCCAGGGCTGGTCCGCCCGGAACAGCAGAAGGTGCGCGCAGGCGTCCGCTTCGAGGTCGCTCAGCCGGACCGTCGTTCCGGCAGCCACGACCTTGTGGGCGTACCCCCCCGGCGCGACCGTTTCGGCCCAGACGAGACGCGGCGGGTCCACCCCCGCCGGCGCGGAGGCGAGACCGGCCGGAACCATCGGCATGTAGGGCGCGACCGCGTCGGCCTGCGCGCGCGCGTGATCACGTGCTCCCGACGTCGTGGCGGTCTGACCGGTCGTGGCGGTCTGGCCGCTGGTCGGGCTCGACATCATCATCCTCTCTGGCGAAGGCTCTCTCCATCCCCATGATTATCTATCGGATGATAGAAATCCAGGTCGTGGCCATGACCTTCACGCGTCGTTAACACATGACGACGTCCAAGACCGCTCGCACGACGGCGCGGCCGGTGGGCCGACCGCGTGCGGTACCCCAGCTCGTGCCCGCGGATGTACGCGAGGAGATCCTGAGCGCAGCCGCCGGGTTGTTCGAGACACACGGGTACACCGCCACCTCGACGCGTGCCATCGCTGCCGAAGTCGGGCTCCGCCAGGCCTCCTTGTTCCACTACTTCGCCCGCAAGGACGATATTCTCAGCGAGCTACTGGACCGGACATTGCGCCCCACCCTCGAAGGCGTGCGCCGGCATCACCTGGAAGATCATGAGCCTGAACTGGCCCTTTGGCTCCTCGTCAGGGCCGACGCGGCCAACCTCTGCCGTGGCCCGCACAACCTGGGCGCGCTGCAGCTCCTTCCCGAAGTGCAGGACCCGCAGTTCGAGTGGTTCTGGCGAAGGCGTCGTCGATTGTTCCGCACCTACGCCCGGTACATCGCCCGCGGCGTCGCGACCGGTGTGTTCGCCGAGGCCGATCGACGCACCGCGGCGCACGTCGTCTTCGGCCTTGTCGAAAGTGTGATCACCGCCGGGGACCCCCTGCGACGCCGCTCCACAACACCCAGTGTGATCGCGGATGCGTCGTTGCGGATCTGTGGCGTTGCACCCAGTCGTGTGCGCGCCATCGGGCGTCGCGCACGCCACTTCGACGACTGGTAGCCGCGCGCGCCGAACCCGCGCTGCCGTGTTCATCGGCTCGAAACTTTCTCGATCCCGGCCCGAAACAGAAGGGCGGTTGAATCACGTTTGTTGGCTGATTCAAGGGGGGTCGACGCGAAAGAGCGAGAGAGCGAGGAGATGAAGTGGCAGACACGGCCCCGATGATCACGGGTCGACCCGTCCTGGTCTCCATCGACATCCAGCGCGGCTACGCGCTGCCGCCCGAGCAGACCGGTATCGCCTTGATGGAGGGCCAGTCCGACCTGATCAGGAATGCGGAGCACATCGTTGGTGCCGCCCGCGCCGCCGGCATTCCGGTCATCTTCTTCAGCGAAGTCCACCGTCCCGATGGAGTCGACTTCGGGCGCGAGCTCGACGGCGATGAAGACGTCCACTGCCTCGAGGGCAGCGAGGCCACCGAGCTGTGGCCCACTCTGACGCCGGGCCCGGGTGAGTACGCAATCGCCAAGCGCCGGTACTCCTGCTTCTTCGGCACCGATCTCGAGATCCTCCTCAAGGGGCTCGGAGCCTCCACCCTCATTCTCATCGGCGGCCTGACCGACGTCTGCGTGCACTACACGTTCGCCGACGGCCACCAGCACGACTACCGGGTGCGGGTGGTGTCGGACTGCGTCATCGGCTCGACCCGAGACCGCCACGACGCGTCGCTCAGCGCCATGGAGTACCTCCAGCACGGCGCCTGCCGGGCTACCTCCGACGTGGTCGACGCATTCGCCGCCTACGGCGCCGACACCCCCTGCCCGCAACCCTCATCACGCAAAGGAGCAGCATGATCGGACGTACCCCCTCGGTGATCCGGACGGCGCGGCGCGCCCTGGCGTCGGCGACACTGGTCATCTTGGCGGCCGCACCCACCTGGGTGGCCACCTCGTCGCCGGCGGGCGCCGCCTCGTTCCCGACGAGCCACACCTTGAACCTGAGCTTCCTGCAGGATCCGGGCCAACCGCCGGACCCGGACGTCTACTACGCCGGGGAGGGCCTCCTGCTCACCCGGAACATGTACCAGGGCCTGCTGCAGTACAAGGCGGACACACCGAGTCGGGTCCTCGAGCCGGACCTCGCCACGAGCTGGACCGTCTCGAAGGACGGGCTCGTCTACACCCTCCAGCTACGGCACGGGGTGACTTTCCACGACGGCACGCCGTTCACCTCGGCGGCGATCGCGCCCGACTTCGCGCGTCGGACGGCGGTCAACGGGGGGCCGGCCTACATGGTCTCCGAAGTGGCGTCGGTCCAGACCCCCAATCCCTACGAGGCCGTCATCACGCTGAAGACACCGAACACGGCCTTCCTCGACTACCTGGCCTCGCCCTACGGGCCAGCCATGGAGAGCCCGACGGCATTGGCGGCCGACGCGGGCACCGACAACGCGCAGACCTATCTCCAGACTCACGACATCGGCACCGGTCCCTACACGTTGTCCGAGGCCAAGGTCGGCGTGATGTACCAGCTGAAGGCCTACCCGCAGTACTGGGGCCCCAAGCCGTACTACACCACGGTCAACCTCCCCGTCATCGACAACCTCTCGACCGAGGAGATCGAGTTCAACACGGGCCAGATCGCCGCCATCCTCCACGACATGACCACATCGGTCATCGCGCAGTACAAGGCGAAGTCGACCGTGGCCTCCTACGCCCTCCCCACCCTCGAATCCGAGACGGCGTACGTGAACGAGAACAAAGGGTTCATGACCACCGCGAAGAATCGCACGGACCTGCTCGAGGCGATCAACGTCCCCTCGCTCGTCGCCGGCATCTTCCCCGGCCGGGCCACCGTGGCCAAGCAGGCCGGCCCGATCGGCATCATTCCCGAGCCCTACGGCAAGCAGAACATCGCGTACGACCCGTCCAAGCTCAAGGCGCTCGTCAAGACCCTGTCGGCGTCGGACAAGTCGTTCACCGTCGGCTACGACACTGGCGCACCTGACGACCAGTTGCTGGCCGAGGACATCGGGGCCGAGCTGCAGGCAGACGGGCTGTCCACCAAGGTCGTGGGGTACCAGACGTCGGACATCTACGGCTGGATCGGTGCGACCTCATCCACGCAGGGCCCCTCGACCCCCAACGTGCTCATCGACTACTTCTGGCCCGACAGCTACAACACCTACATGTGGACCCACATCAGCTTCGATGCCACCGGCGGGCTGCAGTACATGAATTGCGACAGTGTGCCCAACGAGGCGGCCCTCGACTCCCAGGCGGTGGCCACCGGATCGCTCACGCAGTACGACAAGGTGATCGAGAACGCGGTGCACACCGGGTGCTGGCTCAATATCGCCGACAAGGAAGACGCGATGGTGGCGCAGACGTGGCTCAAGGGCGTCCCCCAGGCGCACATCGTGACCGACCCCGAGATGCTCTACCTGTCCGCCCTCCACCCGGGCTGAGCAGTCGGCCCGACAGAGCGGACACACGCAAGACGGACGAACCGAGGCACGACGACCAACCAGAAATCTCCCCTCCCGAGAGGAGCGTAGGGCATGCAAACGGTCTTCGAAATCGACGCTGAGCACACCGAACTGTCGACGAGGCTGGCGGCGCAGGGTGTCGAGTACGTCTTCGCGTCGTTCGTCGACATCGCCGGCCGGGCCAAGTCCAAATGCGTCCCGATCGAGCACCTACCCGATCTGATGGCCGGCCACGAGCGCTACACGCCGCGTGGCCTGGGCAATCTAGGGCAGATGACGCCGACCGAGGACGAATGCGTCGCCGTGCCCGACGAGGAGACCCTGTGCATCCTCCCCTGGGACCGTCGCTTTGCCTTCATGACGGCGGACCTGTACTTCGGCGGCACGGAGCCCTTCGCGCACTGCACCCGGTCCGTCCTGAAGAGGCAGATCGAGCACGCGGCGGCGGCCGGGTACGTGCTCCAGCTGGGGATCGAGTCGGAGCTGTACGTCGTGCAGCCTTTCGTCAACGCAAAGCCGGGGTCAACCGACGAGTACCTGGTCCCGTTCCGGCCGTCCGGCCGCCTCCGCCCGACCTCCGCCTACGACGTGGAGGCGACGCTCGACGTCATGGAATTCCTGGGCCCGATGGTCCAGGCCATGCGCGAGTGCGGTTTCGGTGCGTTCAGCTTCGACCACGAGGGCGGTGACGGGCAGGTCGAGTTCGACTTCGATTTCGCACCGGCGCTCATCACGGCGGACCGCATGACCCTCCTTCGCCTCATGGCGAAGCAGATCGCCAAGCAGGCCGGCCTCATGGCCACCTTCATGCCCAAGCCGTACACCGAGGCGTGGGGCTCGGGCGCCCACTGCAACATGAGCCTCACCGCCGTCGATGGCGGTCAGAACATGTTCCGCGACCCCGAGGACCGGCGCGGCCGCGGCTGGAGCAAGACCGCCTACGGCTTCACGGCGGGGATCCTGCGCCACGCCCCGGCGCTCGCCGCCATCTGCACCCCGACGGTGAACTCGTACAAACGCCTCCAGCCACGGCTGGCCGACGGCACCGTGTCGTGGGCGCCCACCTGGGCCTCCTACGGCGACAACAATCGGTCCTGCCTCCTCCGCCTCCCCCGGAACCGGCCGGCCATCGAGAACCGTGGAGTGGACTCGGCCGCCAATCCCTATCTGGCCGCAGCGTTCCTCCTCGCCGCCGGCTTGGAGGGCGTGGCCGACGGCCTCGATCCCGGCGATCCCGTCGAAGACCTGACCTACGACTGGTCGAGCAGCGGCCCGTCGGGTGGCGACGTCACGGCGACTCGGCTGCCACGCAACCTGCTCGAAGCCATTGAGGCGTTCGACGCCGATCCGCTCAGCCATCAGGTCTTCCCGCCCGAATTCGTGCGGGCTTACGTGGACATGAAGGTCGCTGAATGGGATGCCTACCACGCACGCGTCTCGGAGTGGGAACGCGAGACCTACCTGACGATGTTCTGAGCCGATGACCGCCGACGACACGACCGCGATCCGTTGGGAGGACCTGACGTGGCCCGAGATCGAGGGCCTCCTGCGTGACCGACCACGCGAGGTCGCGCTGCTCCCTGTCGGGGCCACCGAGCAGCACGGGCCCCACCTGCCGACTGGTACAGACACCCTGGTGGCCCGAGGTCTGTGCGAGGCGACCTCGGCGGTCACCGGGGCTCCCGTGCTCCCCGCCGTGGCACTCGGGTGCAGCTACGGGCACGGGACCGACCTTCCGGGCACTCTCTCACTGCCCCCCGAGCGGCTGTCCGACCTCGTCGTCGATGTGGTGCGCTGGGCGGCCGCCAGCGGGGTCCGGCGCGTCCTCGCCGTCAACGGACACTTCGGCAACCAGGCGGCGCTTTCCGTCGCCGGCGACCACCTGCGCCACGACCACCCGGACCTACGGTTCGGGGTCCTCAACTGGTGGACCCTGACGCCGGCCATCACCGCCCAGACCCTGGCCGACGGCGAGGACGTCCACGCCAACCGGGCCGAGACTGCACTGATGATGGCGTTGGCCCCGGAGCACGTCCGCCTCGACCAGCTGCCGCTCGCCGACGACGAGGACCGCACCGAGGGTCTGGTCTTCCGGTACACGGCTCCGGCGCTCTCGCGCAACGGCGTGACCGGTCGCCCCTCTGAGGCCACCGTGGAACTCGGGTCGTGGCTCCTCGCCGAGGTCGTCGAGGTCCTCGGCGACGCGGTGCACCGAGGGCGGGTGGAGGAGCCGCCGCTGGCGGGCCGGCGTCAGGAGGTCGTCGTCGCGTGACTGCTGGCCCACTCACCGCTGGCCCACTGGTCGGGATTCTCTGCGGCCGCTCGCCGGCCGAGCGGTACTCCACCCACCGCGGCTACGTGTCGTCGTTGACGGAAGTGGGGGCGGTTCCCGTGATTCTGGCCGCGGGTTCCGATGCCGATCACTTCGCGCTCGCGGCTGTAGTGGACCGCTGTGTGGCCCTCGTCGCCACCGGAGGCGGCGACGTCGACACCGATCTCTATGCCGATGCGGCCGCCGGTGCGCCCGGACTGCTGATGGACGTCGACGCGGCCCGCGACATCGCCGAGATCGCGTTGGTCCAGTACGCCCGGGCACAGGGCAAACGGGTGCTCGGCGTCTGCCGGGGGGCGCAGCTCCTTGCCGTGATGGGTGGCGGGACGCTGATCCACGATCTGCCGGAAAAGGGCATCGACGGCCATTGGGACGAGGAGCGCCAGTACGAACCGGTGCACGCAGTCCGGGCCGAGCCCGGCTCCGACGCGGCGCGGGTCCTGGCGGACGTCGAACAGGTGAACTCCATCCACCACCAGGCCGTCGCCGACCCGGGCCAGACCCTGCGGGCCACGGCGTGGAGCGGCGACGGCGTCATCGAGGCCGTCGAGGCGCCGGGACTTCTCGGCGTGCAGTGGCACCCTGAGCGACTCTCGGCGGGCGACCCTCGGCATCTGGCCCCGTTCCGTTGGCTGGTGGCCCCGTGACCCTCTCGCACGCGAACGCGGCCGGGGCTCGACTCGTCGCGCGTGACCCGCGAGCAGCGGCAGGCCCGGGGGCCGGTGGCAACGGTCTCGGACCTGCACGTGCGCTTCGTACGAGGCCGTCAGGACGTCCACGCGCTGCGCGGGGTGAGCCTCGAGGTGATGCCCGGTGAGATCGTTGGGCTGGTGGGGGAATCGGGCTCGGGCAAGAGCGTCTTCGGCCTTACCTTGCTGGGCCTCCTGCCCGACCGTCCCCGACCCACGGTGACGGGATCCGCTCTGGTGTGCGGGACCGACATGGTCGCCGCGAGCCCCGAGGAGCGGCGCCTCGTTCGTCGGGAGCATCTCGGCGCTGTCTTCCAGGACCCGATGACCTCCCTCAACCCGACCATGCGGGTGGGCCGCCAGGTCGAGGAGGCGGCGGGGTCGGCCACCGAGGCTCTGCGCCTGCTCGATGCCGTCGGCGTCCCGGAGGCGAAGCGACGCCTCCGGGCCTATCCCCACGAGCTCTCCGGCGGGCTACGCCAACGCGTGATGATCGCCATGGCGGTGGCGGGCTCACCGTCACTGGTCGTGGCGGACGAGCCGACCACCGCGCTCGACGTCACCGTGCAGTCGCAGATCCTCGAGCTGATCGCGGCGCTGCGCGACGAGTTCGGCACGAGCTTCATCCTCGTGACCCACGACCTCGGGGTGGCAGCTCAGGTGGCCGACCGCATCGCCGTGCTCTACGGGTCGCGTTTCGCCGAGATCGGCGACGCTGCCGGCGTGCTCTCCCGGCCCGTCCACCCGTACACCTCGGGCCTGCTGCGCTCGCGCCTGGTCCTCGGTTGCGACCGCAGCCGGCCCATCATGACGTTGCGCGGTGAGCCCCCGGACCCGAGGGCGCACCCACCGGGCTGCCCCTTCGGCCCGCGTTGTGACTTCCACGCCGAGGCGTGCGATGCCGCGCTCCCGGCACTGGAGCCGGTCGACGCGACAGGGAGCCCCGAACGTCGCGTGGCCTGCGTCCGCTGGCGCGACGTGGCGAACACCGCGTCTGAGCGCGTCGAGGCGCAGCCATGGACCGCGGTTGATCTCGGTGTCATGGGTGGCCCGCCGCCGGCGGTGCTGATCCATGAGGTCGAAAAGAGCTTCGCCATCGGGACGACGTTCAACCGCCAGCGCCTCAAGGCCCTGCGCGGGGTCACGCTCGAGATCACCAAGGGCGAGGCCGTGGCTCTCGTCGGTGAGAGTGGCTGCGGCAAGTCGACACTTCTGCGCTCCATCGCCGGACTCCAGCCGATCGACGAAGGCAGCATCGAATTCGGGCGTGGCGCGCGACCCCAGATGGTCTTCCAGGATGCCGGTGCCTCCCTCACCCCCTGGCTGACGATCGGCGAGCTCATCGGCGAGCGCCTGCGGTCCGAGTCGATGACCCGGGCACAACGGGCGGAGCGGGTGAAGAAGGCCTTGACCGAGGTGGGCTTGTCCGCCGAGCTCGCCGACTCCAAGCCACTGCAGCTCTCCGGGGGTCAGCGCCAGCGTGCCGCCCTGGCGCGCGCCACGGTGGTGCCGCCCGACGTCCTCCTCTGTGACGAGCCCACCAGCGCGCTCGACGTGTCGTTGGCCGCGACGGTCCTCAACCTGATCGGGCAGCTCCGCCGTGACCTCGGGGTCGCCGTGCTGTTCGTGACCCATGACCTGGCGGCCGCGCGGGTCGTGGCAGACCGCATCGCCGTGATGTACCTCGGTCGCATCGTCGAGTGCGGCCCCTCGGAGGAGGTCTGTTCGGCCCCCGCCCATCCCTACACCAAGGCCTTGCTGGCGGCGGTGCCCGATCTGGAACGGCGCAATGTCGGGCTGCGGGGCGAGCCCGCGAGCCCCCTCGATCCGCCCAGCGGGTGCGAATTCCACCCGCGCTGCCCCTCGGCCGAGCCGTCGTGTGCGTCGACGGAGACGCTGCTGCAAGCCTGGGGTCCGGCTGGGCGCGAGGTCGCCTGTCCCGTCTTCGTCTCCCACACCAGGGCCGGCGACTGATGGCGGTCGCCGAGGCTTTCGTCCCGGGCGGGGTGCAACGGCGCGGCTTCGCCCGGGTGGGCGGCGTGCGCAAGGTCTTCACGGGCGCGACGAAGGTCGACAAGGCCGGCCTGATCCTGCTCGGCATCCTCATCGTCCTGGGTGTCTTCGCGCCTCTGATCGCGCCCTACAGCCCCATCGACCCCTCGGGCCTCCCCTTCACGCCCCCGCTGCACGGCGGCCACCTCATGGGCACCGACGAGGTCGGCTACGACATCTTCAGCCGCGTCCTGTTCGGCCTGCGCACGAGCATGCTCGGCGTGCTGATCGTTGTGACGTCCGGCGTGGTCATCGGAGGGGTCATCGGCCTGGTCGCCGGCGTGGCCGGGGGCTGGCTCGACACGCTGCTGATGCGGTTCACCGACCTCTTCCTGGCGCTGCCGGGCCCCCTGCTGGCCATCGCCATCGCCGCCGCCTTGGGGCCGAGCTACCGCAATGTCCTGATCGCCGTGGCCATCGTGTGGTGGCCCTTCTACGCGCGGATCATCCGCGGGGAGGTGCGCGCCCTGGCGGCGCGGCCGCACCTGGAGGCGGCGACGCTGGCCGGTGCCGGCCCGGTGCGGCGCGGCCTGCGCCATCTTCTTCCCGGCGCCGTCCCCGCCATCGTGGTCACGGCCAGCCTCGACGTCGGCAACCTCGTCGTGACGCTGGCCGGTCTGTCGTTCCTCGGGCTCGGTGCCCCGGCACCGGCGCCCGAGCTCGGCGCGATGTCCGCCCGCGGCCTGCAGTTCCTGCTGCAGCAGTGGTGGATCCCCGTCATGCCGGGCATCGCCGTGGCCCTCCTCGCGCTGGGGGCCAATCTCTCGGGCGACGCCGTGGCCGACGCGACCGGGGCGGGCGTATGACGGGCCTCACCAAGTTCATCCTCAAGCGGCTTGCCGCCATGGTGGTGATCATCCTGCTCCTGACGGCGATCATCTTCCTGCTCCAGAGGCTGAGTGGCATCAACCCCGTCCATGCGTACCTGGGCGCCAACGCATCGAAGGCCGCCGTTGCCAAGGAATCCGCGGTCCTCGGGTACGACAGGCCCGTCCTCGACCAGTACTTCCACTACGTCACGGGGCTGGTCCACGGGAACCTGGAGCACTCGTTGCGCACGCGCCGGCCGGTCTCGACGGACCTCGCCACCTACCTGCCGGCCACCTTGGAACTGACGATCGCGGCTCTCGGGATCGCGATCGTGCTCGGGGCCGCACTGGGGCTGGCGTCAGCAGGACGTTGGCGGGGGGCGAGCATCTTGCGTGTCCTGATGATCGGGGGTGCCTCCATCCCGGCCTTCCTGCTCGCGCTCCTCAGCGTCCTCTTCCTCAACGGCGACCTGCATCTCCTGCCGGCCAGCGGGGACAGCGGTGTCGCCAACCCACCGACGGGACCGACGGGGATGATCATCCCTGACTCGCTCTTTCACCTGCAGTTCGCCACGGCGTGGGACGGGGTGGAGCATCTGATCCTGCCCGCCCTCTGCGTCGCCATCGGCCCCGCGGTTTCGATCGGGCGCGTTCTGAGGGGTTCGCTCCACGCGTCCATGCGATCGGACTTCGTCCGGACGGCGCGGGCCAAAGGGCTCGTCGAGCGGGCGGTGCTCTTCCGCCACGCGCTGCGCAACTCGTTGTCAGCCGCGCTGTCGATGACCGGCTTGCAGGTCGGCCTGATGTTCGC
This sequence comes from uncultured Acidimicrobiaceae bacterium, assembly GCA_963736515.1. Classification (GTDB taxonomy): domain Bacteria; phylum Actinomycetota; class Acidimicrobiia; order Acidimicrobiales; family RAAP-2; genus Bog-473. Next base: position 99,355 of record CAVTPE010000023.1, read on the forward strand.
CGGGGTCGTGGTGGTGGAGACCGTCTTCGCGTGGCCCGGCATCGGCCTGTACACCCAGCAGAGCATCCCCGTTTCCGACTTCCCCGCCATCGCCGGCGTCACGCTGGTACTCGGTGTGTTCTACGTCGTCATCAACGCGCTCGTCGACGTGCTGCAGGCGGTCGTGGACCCCCGGGTGACTCTTCAGTGACCCGGGCAACGGAGCAGCCGGGAGCTGGCGCGCCGAACGCGAAGAGGAGCATGCCGTGACCGAGCGGCCACCTGGCCCGATCAGCCTGAACCGCTACGAGCTCGAGCTCGCGTGGCAAGGCATCCCGACCTTCATGAAGTTGCCGGTCTGCCTGACCCCCGAAGACCTTCGCGCCGGCGCGGTGGACGTGGCAGTGGGCGGTGCTCCCTGGGACGGCACCGCCCTGACCCGGGCGGGAACCCACATGGGCCCCCAGGCCATCCGGACCTGTGACCACCTCCCGGCTCCGCCGTACGGCCGGCCTCACCTCCACGTGCGCGTCGATCCCTTCGAGCACCTGACCGTCTGCGACTACGGCGACGCCGAGGTCATCATCGGCAGCACGGACCGCACCTTCGAGAACATCCGCTCCTTCGTGGCCGAGATCCTCGAAGGTGGGGCGATTCCGGTGATTCTCGGCGGGGACCACGGCATCACCTGGCCCGCTGCGACCGCGGTGGCCGACGTCTACGGCCACGGGAAGATCGGCATCGTCCACTTCGACGCCCACGCCGACACCGCGCCCGACATGCAGGGCGTGCTCGCCGGCCATGGCACGCCCATGCGGCGGCTCATCGAGAGCGGCGCCGTGCTCGGCCGCAACTTCGTGCAGGTCGGGTTGCGCGGGTACTGGCCGACTCCCGACATCGTTGCCTGGATGGAGGAGCAGCAGATGCACTCGCACTTCATGGCCGAAGTGCAGCGGCACGGCTTCGAGACCGTCCTGGAGCGGGCGATCGACGAGGCGCTCTCGGGCAGCGCTGACCGGCTCTACATCTCGGTCGACGTCGATGCCGTAGACCCCGCGCACGCGCCGGGCACGGGCTCGCCGGAGCCGGGCGGGCTCACCAGTGCAGAAGTGCTCGGTGCCGTGCGCCGCATGTGCGCGGAGGTGGGGATGGTCGCCATGGACGTCGTCGAGGTCAGCCCGCCCTACGACTCGGGCAACAACATCACCGCGCTCTTCGCCCACCGGTGCGTGCTCGAAGCCCTGACCGGGACCGCCATGCGCCGGCTCGGGTTGACGTCCCGGGACTACCTCGACGAGACCGCCGCCGGGGGCCCGCGGGCCGACGACACCCGATGAGTCTGCTCCATGATGCGCTCTACGACGAGACCGGCTACGCGGCGCTCGGCGTGTCGTCGCTGGCGGCGCTCTACACCGACGAGGCCGTCCTGACCGCCGAGCGAACCCACCTCTTCTCGCGATCGTGGGTGCTGGTGGCGGACGCCGAGGAGCTGGCAGCACCCGGGTCGTACGTGACTGCCACCGCCGGAGGCATCCCGCTCGCCGTCGTGCGCGGCAGCGACGGCACCCTGCGGGCCTTCCACAACGTGTGCCGCCACCGGGGCATCACGCTGCTGGAAGGCTCGGGGACGGTCGGGCGATTCATGACCTGCCCCTATCACCACTGGAGCTACGCCACCACGGGCGAATTGGCGCGTGTGCCCCAGGAGGACCAGTTCAGCGCCGTCGACCGCGGCGCGCTGGGCCTCGTGCGTGCCCAGGTCGCGCAGTGGGGGGGCATGGTCTTCGCCAATCCGGCATCGGAGGCTCCTGGGCTGCCCGCGACCATGGCCGGCCTGGACCGCCGGCTTGACCGTTTCCTCGCCGGTCCCCTCCGCCAGGTCGCGGTGGTGCGGTACGAGGCGGCCTGCAATTGGAAGCTCCTGGTGGAGAACCACATCGACGTGTACCACCTGTGGTACCTGCATGCCCGGTCGCTGGCCGCCTATGACCACCGCAGGTTCAGCTGGGAGTCCCTCGGCGAGAATTGGTGGAGCCTCGAGCCGATGAAGGTGCCGGCCGGCCCGAGCGGGCTGCCCTGGGTGCCCGAGGACATGCGCCACCACATCGGGGCCTTCCTGCTCTTCCCCAACCTCATGCTCGTGACGACGGACGAGTATTTCGCGACCTACGACGCCGAGCCGGTGGCCCCCGGCCGGACCGTCCTCACGCTACGTGTGCGCTCGGGCCCGGGCGCCGATGCCGACGCGCTGGTGGCGTCGATCCGCTCGTTCATGGCCGAGGACATCGCCGCGTGTGAGCGCATGCAACTGGGCGCGGCGTCGCCCTGGTTCGGAGTGGGCGCCCTGGCCTCGACCCATGAGGAGCCCATCCGGCGCTTCCACGCCAGCCTGCTGCGCGCGGTCGTGCCGTGAGTGACGCAGTGGAGCGCCCGGCGGACCTGCCCGACGTCCAGGGGGCCTGGCGCCGCGACGGACGCCGAGTCGACGGGGGGCCGTGGGAGGAGGTGAGCGACGTGCTCTGGCTCCAGGTCGGCTCGCACTTCTGCGACCTCCGCACGGCCCGGCCCGGCATCACCTCGGCCCACGGGCTCGATGTGGCGCAGGCGTTCGGCGGCAGCGTCGAGGTGGCGCAGGGCGTGATCACGTTCCGCCATGACCTCGACTCCATGCGCCGGGACCCCGCCCACCCCGACGTGAGCACGGTGCACCGGATCGCCGAGGCGATGTACGAGCGCGGGCCGGGGTTCGAGGAGCGCTGGGTCCTCACTTCCGGGCCCGACGACCTGTGCGCATTGGCTGAGCGGCACGGAGCCGACGGGGACATCGAGGCCCGCATCGCCCGGGTCGGGCCGGTGGCGCTGGCCGTGTGGGGCGGTCCCGGGCCGGGTGGGGCGCGCTACGCCGACCGGGACGGCTGGGCGCCCGGACCGGGCCCCTTCCCGGTCGACCCCGCACTCGGGGTCGACGAGGCGGCCCGGGCCCTCGTCGACGGGGGCCCGATGCCGGAGGGCTGGTCCCGACGCCCGAACGGGGAAACGTGAGCGCGTCCGGCGTCCGGCGCGTCGTCCTCCTGACCCTCGGCTGGGAGGACCTGCCCAAGTCCGTGTCGGTCCACGGCGCCCCGCCCGGGGAGCGGCTGCGCGAGCCCGTGCCCGGCGTGCTGCTCCAGTGCGACGGAGGCTGGCTCCTACTCGACACCGGCTTCAACCCGGCCCTGATCCGCGATCACGCCTTGCGGCGACGCTTCCACGGCGACCCGCTGTTCCGTCCGGTGCTGCCCGGGCCCGGCGAGCCGCTCGAGGAGGCCCTGGCCGGCGCCGGCATCGCCATGGATGAGATCTACGCGGTGGCGCTGAGCCACCTGCACAACGATCACGCCGGAGGCCTGCGCCACTTCGCCGGGCGGGTGCCGGTGCACGCGCAGCGGGCCGAGCTGGAGTACGGGCTTTCGGGTCATCCCGATCCCGAGCATCACGCCATGTTCCGCATCGACTACGACGACCCCTCCATCGAGTGGCACCTGGCCGAAGGCGATGGCGAGATCGCGCCCGGTGTCACCGCGGTCCTCACCGCGGGGCACACGCCGGGCCACCAGAGCTTCATGGTCGAGCTCGACGCGTCGGTCGGGGGCGGGGGCCTCGTCTTCGCCTTCGACGCCGCGGACCTGACGGAGAACATCGAGCACGAGCTCCCGATCGGAGGGCGGGTGGGCGTGCCCCCCGAGGCCACCATCGAGCCGATCCGGCGCCTGAAGCAGCTGGCGGCGGCGCGCGGCTACTCCCTCATACCCGGGCACGATCCCGTCGTGTGGCCCTCACTGACGCGCGAGTTGGCGGAGCGCTTCGCGACGCCGGGCTGAGTTGCTCAAGCCGACCCCGCCGCCATGGACTCGAGGAGACCGGGAAGCTCCCCGACGCCGCCGATGACGTGGTCCGGAACCGCCGGGGCATCGACGAGATCCGACGGCCTGAACTTGCCTGTCCGCACCAGGACGCCCACCATGCCGAGACTCTGCGCACCCAGGACATCGGAACGGATGTCGTCGCCCACCATCACGGTGTCGCCTGGCGGGAGCCCGAGATCGGCGAGGGCCGCGCTGAAGAACGCCTCGGCCGGCTTCCCCACCACGGGGATGTCGATCCCGGCGGCAGCCTCCAGGCCGGGGAGAAAGGCACCCATGTCGAGCACCGGGCCGTCGGCCGTCTCGTAGTGGGTGTTGCGGTGGAGGGCCACCACCGGCACACCGGTGACGGCGAGCCGGAAAGCGCGGTTCAACTCGACGAAGCCTGTGCTCGGTCCCGCGCCGCCGAGGAGTACGACGCCGGCCGACGCCGGCGGCCCGACGCGGACGCCGCCGAGGTCCTCGGAGAGGTCCCCTTGGTTGACGACGTAACAGCAACGGTCCCGATGGTGCCGGTCCAGGTAGCGCGCCGCCGCCGTCACGGCGGTGTGGATGCACGCGGGTTCGACGGGCATGCCGGCGAGCGCCAATGCCGCGGCGATCTCCCGCCGGGTCCGGGACGAGGTGTTGGTGGCCAGGCGAAACTCGACGCGGTGCTCCTGCAACCACTTGACGCACTCGACAGCTCCGGCCAGCGGTCGCTCGGATGTCATCAACACGCCGTCCACATCGAGCAAGAGTCCCCTTGCCATGCATCATGCTACCGCCCGCTCACTCGCCTTCCCATCGTGACGGCGCCTCCGGTGGCACGGAGCGCGGGCTGGGTTACGATCGCGCCAACGTGAGCGCGCAGCTCGACATCGTGGCTCTGGGCTACGCGGACGACCGGGTCGCCAGCACGGTCGTCCTCGTCCGTGATGCAGACGCCTTCATTGTGATCGACCCCGGCATGGCGGCCAGTCGCGATGTGATCCTCGGGCCGCTCGAAGCCCTGGGCGTCAGCCCGTCCGCGGTCAGCGACGTGATCTTCAGCCACCACCACCCGGATCACACCTTGAACGCCGCTCTCTTCCCCACTGCCCGCTTTCACGACCACTGGGCGATCTACCAGGGCGACGTGTGGACCGATCGGCCGGCGGAGGGCTACGAGGTGTCGCCCTCGGTGCGGCTCCTCGAGACCCCGGGGCACACACGGGAGGACATCACCACATTGGTACGGACCGAACGCGGGCTGGTCGCCTGCACACACCTGTGGTGGTCGGCCGAAGGTCCCGAAGAGGACCCCCTGGCCACAGACCAGGCGCTGCTGCGCCGGTCGCGCGCCCGGGTGCTCTCACTCGGGAGATCTCATCGTTCCTGGTCACGGCCCTCCCTTCGTGCCACCGCCCGCCGCCTGAGCCGCGCCCGGCAGAACGAGGGGGGCAACGCGGCCACGCCGGCCCGCGGGGCCCGCGTTGCCCGCGGTCCGATCAGCGATCCATGGCCGCCAACGCGGCGTAACCCTGCGCGCCGTCACGCAGCGATCGGAGCGTGACGTGTTCGTCGACCTGGTGGGCCATGGATTCGACGCCGACTCCGAACCCGATGGTGGGGATGCCGCAGATGCCGGCCGCATACGAGCCGTTGGTGCAAAAGGAATAGTGCGTCGGTGTGGGATCGAGGCCGACGGAAGCCAGCGCCCGGGTGGCGCCACGCACCAGCGGCGCCTCTGCGGGTGTCCACCAGGCGGCGGCGTACTCGGGCAACGAGAACGCCCGCCCCGTCCAGCTGGTGAACGACGCCTCCACCAATGCGACCTCGATGCCTGGCATCTCGGGCCATCCCGACCAGGCCCGCTCGGCGGCCCGGGACAGCAGGTCCACGATGGAGTCAGGCGTCTCGCCCGGCAGGAAGCGGCAGTCGAAACGCGCCAGCACCGAGCCGGGAATGGTGGACACCGACGGATACGGCTCCGAATGCGCGTCGATGCAGTTGAGATCGCGCCCGCCGAGCTGGGGATGCGACGGTCGCGGGATCCGGGTGACCTCGTCGATCAGAGCGGCCATCGCGTGCAGCGCGTTGAGACCGACGCCCGCATGCCCCGCGTGGCAGGCGCGGCCCGTCACGCGCACTTCGATCTTCGCCCGCCCCCGCTGGCCCGTGCACAGCCGGGTGTCGTTGGGCTCACTGGTGACGAAGGCGTCCGGGCGCAGGGCGGCGATGGGCTCGGCCAGCGCGCCGCCCTCCATCTCCTCCTCGCACACACTGGCCACGACGACCACCCTCGACGACAGGCGTGGCGCCGCCGCCGCCACGCCCCAGATCGCGGCCGCGATCGAGGCCTTCTGGTCGCAGATCCCGAGCCCGTAGAGGCTCTCGTCCCTGATCTCGCCGCCGAACGGGTCGACGCTCCACCGCTCAGCGGAATGGAGCGGGATGGAGTCGATGTGCCCGTCGATCATGAGGGTCCGCCCGCCTTCCGGGCCGATGACGCCGACCGCGTTCCCGCTGGCATCGACATCCACTTCGTCAAAGCCGGCGGCCGCCATGGCGGCCGTGACGAGCGACACCGCCGGGCCCTCCGTGCCCGACACGCTCGGGGTGCGGGCCAGCGCCACGGCCAGCTCGAGCAGCGCGGCATCGTCGACTGGGAACACCTCGGTCATGGCGACCTCTCCATCTCTCGTCGGTCGGGCCCGGGAGCCCCGGGCGTGAGGAACCTCCCGGACGGCTCCGCCGCCTGACCGCCGGCCTCGTAGACGACCACGCCGCCCACGATGGTGGCGGCCACGACACCCGGGAGGACGCGGCCGAGGAACGGCGAACGCCGGTGGCGGCTGTGGAGGGACTCCGGCGCCACCGTCCATGTTGCATCGACGTCGACGAGGGCCAGATCGGCGGCGTACCCCGGTGCGACCGCGCCCTTGTGCGCCAGTCCGCACAGCGCCGCGGCCGCGCCGCGGAGCCGCACGATGTCGCGCAGCGACACCGGGCCCAGTGAGAGCAGGACCGAGAGCGTGGTCTCGACACCGGCCACACCGGCGAAGGGGTTCGATCCCTCCTTGAGGGCGGGCGGGCAGGGGGAATGGTCCGACGCCACGCTGTCGATGGTGCCGTCGGCGACCTGCGCCACCATGCGCAGGCGATCGCCCTCCCCGCGGATGGGAGGGCAGCAGGCCGCGTCGGGGCCGATCCGGCTCACGTCGTCCTGGTTGAGCGCCAGGTAGTGGGGGCACGTCTCGACAGTCGTGCGCGCCCAGCGCTTCGCCTCGAGCACCGCGTCGGGTGACGAACAGTGCACGACGTGGAGCCGGGCGCCGTGGGCCACGGCCGCCGCGCCCGCCCGGGCCACCGCCGCGACCTCTGAGGCCACCGGGCGTTCGGACCCTCCCCCCTCGAAGAGAGACGGCTCCTCGCAGTGCACCGCCACCGGAAGCCCGGCCAGGGCCGCCGCCGCCATACCCCGGTCGAGCGCGTCGGGGTCACAGGCGGGGAAGTCGGGCCACCCGCTGTCGCACAGGAACGCCTTGAGGCCCACCACGCCGGCGTCCAGGAGCGGCCCGAGGTCGCGGGCGTTCTGCGGGACGAGCCCACCCCAGAGCGCGAAGTCGACCAGCGACGACGTCTCGGCCACCGCCCGCTTGGCCCGGACGGCGTCGACATCCGTCGTCGGCGGGTCCGAGTCGATGGGCATGTCGACGACGGTGGTGACGCCTCCTGCCGCCGCGGCGAGGCTGCCGGTCGCCCATCCCTCCCACTCGTCGCGACCCGGTGCATCGAAGTGCACATGGGCGTCGACCGCTCCCGGGAGCACGGCCAGGCCTGTGGCGTCGATCACCTTGCGGCCGCGGCCGCCGGCACCGGCTTCGGTGACGTCGACGATCATGCCGCGCGAAACCACGACATCGCGCGCCGCATCATCGACCAGACCTCCGCGGACGACCAGTTCTGCCTGCACCTCACCCTTCCTCGCCGTGCAGTCTCGGGCGCCTTCGTTTCGAGCCAGTAAGGGCCATGTGACCGCTGTGTGAACACGGAGCCGTCCACTTCTGTGGGCTTCCCGGGTGGTGGCAGGATGCGCTGTGAGCGATCCCCGAGTGGTCGATGTGCACGTCCACCTTTTCGAGCAGGCCGACGACCCGATGCGCGACGGCTACGAGATCTGGGAGTACGGAGACCACGAGGGCGTGGCCTTGGGCACCCGGCGCGGCACGGTCGAGGACCTCATCGCATCGCTGGGCGAGCCGCCCGTGGCCCATTGCGTGGTCGTGGGCATGTTCGCGCCGGAGACCGGTCCGCGGGGCACGCCCGCCGCGGACCGGTTGCGGTCCTACAACGACTGGGTGCTCCGGGCGACGGATGCCTCCCCCCACCTGACGCCGCTCGTCGCGGCCGACCCGTCCGCCCTCGGCGGCACCGCGGGGGCCGACCACCTGCGCGCCTGCGCGGACCGGGGCGCCCGAGGGGTCAAGATGCACCCCATCGTCCAGGGCTTCGCCCCGACCGACTCCCGCCTCGACCCGATCTACGAAACCTGTGTCGAGCTCGGCCTGACCGTGCTGTCACACTCGGGCCAGACCCGTGGTTCCTCTCCCGCCGCAGACCCGTTCGCCTTCGCACCGGTCATGGAGCGCCATCCCGACCTCCATCTGGTGCTGGCCCACCTCGGGGGCGCCAGCTGGAAGCAGGTGACCCCGTTCGCGGCCGCCTATCCCGCCGTGTCCTTCGACCTGTGCGAGATCATTGCCTGGACCGGGGCGCCGGGAGCGCCGTCGGCCGACGAGCTCGGGCGCCTCATTCGGGGCATCGGATCCGAGAGGGTGCTCTTCGGCACCGACTTCCCGTGGTACGAGCTCGACCGCACGGTCGATCAATTGATGGCCCTCCCGCACCTCTCCGACGAAGAGCGTCGGGGGATCCTGGGCGAGAACGCCGTCCGACGGATGGGTCTGACGGTGGCCGGCACCGCGCCGTGAGCCCGATGCCGGGGCCGCTTCGGGCTCGTCGCCCGGAGCCGACAAGTCAGGACGCGGGCGCCCCGTTCGGATCGGTCGGGCCCAGGACGATGTTGGCCAGCCCCTGCACGAGCTGCGCCGTCGAGCGGATGGAGGCGTTGGGCGAATGTGCCTCGGTGTTCAGCGCACTCTCGGCCATGGCCCGCGCCACCGGCTCGCTGATCGGCGGCAACGGGCTCGACGCTTCCGACTCCACGCGGCCGGTCAGGGCCGCCGACGCCGGGCCGACGGTGATGCCGTAGCGGTCCGATGCGCTCCCGGCCGCGTCCGGCAGCGTCGTCGTGACGTAGGCCACCCGGCTCCCGTCGTCGCGGGTCACGATCGCGTCGAGGGCGGCGGCGCCACTCACATGCACCGCACCGTGCACGGTCGAGGGGATGGAGAGCACGGTGTCGGTCTGGCGGTCACCGCGTCGGCCCGCCGCGGTCGACGTCGCCGCCATGGCGAAGGTGTGGCTGGGCGGGACGTACGCGTACGCACCCAGGCGCCCGGCCGTGGCTGTCGGCGACACGCGCATCAGCAGTTGTTGCCGGCTCGGGATGAGGACGTCGGCCGGGGACGGCGCCGATCTGGGGTTGCCCTTCCCCGGTGTGCCGTTGGCCGTCGTCTGGTAGCTCGAGTGCTGCCAGCGGGTGCACCAGCACGTCCCCGCGGCCTTGGACAGTCCCTTCCACGCCCACAACGTGCCGCCTGTCTGCGTCGCCTCCTGCGCCTCGAGCTCGTTGGCGAGGACGGTGGGATCGGTGCTGGCGGAGTCCCCGAACTCGGTCACGAGGGCGGCCGAGTGCATGGCCTGGGCCTCGGACTCGGCGGTCTGGTAGCCGAAGGTGAAGTTGGGCGGGTACCCTCCCGGCTTCGCCGGCAGGCCCAGGAGATCCTGCTCCAGGGTGAACGCGTAGGTGTACACGTGAGGTGCGAAGACGAGGTCGGGGTAGGACGAAAACGGCGCGGACACCTGGAGCGAGAAGTCCACGAGGTTCCTGTAGGCGAGAGGCTCGAAGAAGACCTGCTGCCGATCGACCGACGCCAGCTGCGGGTACGCGCACGAGCCCGTCAGCGAGGTCGGCGCGGCCTGCGGGCAGGTGGGCCGGCCGTCACGCACGCCCGTCAACGCCTCGATGGCCCGGGTGTAGAACGGGTAGAGGTCCTGGCTGCTGGCCTGGTACCCGTTGGCGGCCGGCGTCGACCCGGTGGACCCGGGCTGGGGCTCGTTCATGAGCTCGTAGCCCAGGACCCCTGCGTTGCCCTGGAACCGCTGCGCCAGCGCGGCCAGCGCGCCGATGTAATGGTCCTGCAGGCCCGAGCCGGGGGCCTGGCCCCGGGGGCCGGCGACGGTCGCGTTCTGCCAGAAGTTGGCGAAGGCAGCCGACTCGGCCGGGTTGAGCTCGTCGATGCCGAACATGGCGCACCCCGGCTTCCCGTCGTCCTGCACCGCCCAGGCCGGTGCGCCGTCGCTGCCGCCTGAAGGCGTGCAGCTCGAGGGGGCCGTCCCCTTCTCGGCGGGCACGATGTAGCGCGAGTACTGATCCTGGTGCATGTCGAGGATCACGTAGATGCCCTGCTGGCGCGCCCACCCCACGACCTGCGCCACCCGGTTGAGGTACGTCGTCGAATAGGTCCCCGCCGTGGGCTCCAGCTGGCTCCAGTTGAGGACCAGCCGGACCACGTTGAACCCGAGGGCACGCATCTGGGCGAAGTCGTCCCCGCTGCCCGGCGCGGTCGACTGCGCGAACGTGGGACGCGACGCCTGCACCTCGCACAGCGGCGGCTGTGGGATCAGCGCCGACGATTTGGGGCAGCGTGCGTCGTAGGCCGACGGCGCCACAGGGAAGATGGCGGGCCCACCGTTCGCGCCCGGATACGCGACGTCCTCCATCCCGACCGCCGCCGCGCCGTGCAGCAGGACCTGGCGGCCGGTGCCGTCGGCCAGATACGGCGTGACGTCGGCGCCGCTCGTCGGCGTGACGACGTGGAGGAAGGTCAGGGCCGGGACGCCGCCGTTCGCCGAGCTGGTCGCGGCACCGGCTGCGCCGGGCGGCACGAAGAGCACCGCGGCGGCGATGGCCGCGCCCACCAGCGCGGCCGTCCGAAGGAGGCGAGGCGGTCCGGGCACGGCGGGGCAACCTAGCCGACCCCGGGCCCCGGATGGCCGTCGCCCCGGTCCAGACACCGGCTTCACCCACGAACCGCTCCGACGAGGCACCGTCCCGCCGTTCACCGTGGTGGGCTTGCGCCGTCTGCACAACCTGGCCTCACGACTGCGACGGCCCGCTCTTTGAGCCGGCCGCATGTGTTCATCCCTGAATCCGCCATGCCTCGCGAAAAACCATAAGCGAGCTCGTGGATAGTCCCTGGAGAGAAGTGGCAGGCTCAGACTGACGAGGGCAGCGTCAGTGGCTTTTGGTTGCCGCCGACCTGCTCGGACAGCCAGGTGAAGACCACGTCCTGCCACAGCGACTGCCCGAGACCCTCGCAGTGGCCGCCGGCGCCCTCGCCGGCGGAGAACGTGTGGAACTCCTTCTCGCAGGTGAGTGCGTCGAAGAGCTTCCGGCTCTGGCTGGCGAAGTCTCCCTCGCCCTCGGTCACCAGCGTCGGACACCTGATCCGTTCGGCCAGGCCGTCCAGCGAGTACGTGGTGAGGATGCGGAGCCACTCCCCGAACGTCCCGGCACCCATGGCCGCCATGCGGGACCCGTAGAGCTCCCGGCTCCTCGGGTCGCCCAGGAACGCGTCGAGTCGGGCGTCCATGTCGACGTCGCGGGCGAGCACCCGCTCCCAGTCCTCCGGACTGAACATGTCGACGAAGCGCGAGGTGAAGTCGTATTGGCCGGGGTCCGCCACCAGGGCGCGGATGCGGGGCTCTGCACTCACCCCGCGCGGCCCGAGGTACCCGCCCAGGCTCCGCCCCACCAGGCAGACGGAACCGCCCGCGACAGACGGCTGCCCCACCACCCAATCCACGACGGGCTTCAGGACGGCCTCGAAGTCCGGGCGCATCGTCACCCCGTGCGCAATGAGCTGACCGCCCTGTCCCGGACCGTCCCAGGTCAGCGCATTCCACCCGTGACGCACCGCGTCGCGGGCCCCGTACTTGAACATCTCCTCACAGGTGCCGTCGAAGCCACCCGGAAAGAGGACGGTGGGCCGGGGGGCGTGGTCGCTCCCGTCAGCGCGGAGCATGTAGCCGTTCAGCGCAACCGGTTCGAACGGGATCGACACCGCCTCGACGGAGAGGGGCAGGAACGGGAGGGCGCGACGGAACTGGCTCCGGTGCTCCCGGTAGCCGGACTGGACCCGCTCGTCGGACAGATCGTGGCGCAGGAAGAAATAGGACTGGCGGCGGTACTCGGCTGCCCGTAGATAGCCCGGGCCGGCCAGGCTGGCGAGCCCCCGCTCCGCGGCGTGGTCAGCGGCGGCCTGCGCCGCCGAGGCAGTCCGATCCCACGCGGCATACCAGCCGTCGTAGTCGCCCGCCGCGACGGACTGAGCCGTCGCGATCGCCTCGCCGAGGTCGGCCGCGCCGACGTAGGCCCCGATCAGCGTGCGCGCCAGTTGCGCATCCATGTCGGCGTCTTCGTGCAGAGCCACGCCCCATCCCCCTTCGTGTCGATGAAGGCTGCGCCGCATTGTCCCATCACCGAGGACACCGTGCGGGAGGACACCGTGCGGGAGGACACCGTGCGGGAGGCGGGCGGACACCGTGCGGGCGGACCCCGTGCGGCACCGTCGTTGGTAGGGTCGCCGGCATGGCAGGGACACCCGGTGAACGGTCCCCGGAGGAGGTCTCGCTCTACGAGGGGCTGCTCACCACCCGGGCCATCCGGCGCTACACCGACGAACCGGTCCCCGACGAGGCACTGCGCGACATCCTCTTCGCCGCCACCCGGGCACCGAGCGGGTCCAACCGACAGCCGTTCCGCTTCATCGTCCTCACCGGGGGGCCGGTGGCCCGGGAGGCCAAGCGGCTGATCGGCGAAGGGGCGCGCCGGTTCTGGGCCGCCAAGCGTGAAGCCGACGGCTATGACGCCGGGTCCGGCGCCGACGCCGACTCCCCCAAGGCGCGCATGGCTCGCACCATGCAGCACTACGTCGACACCTACGAGTCGGTGCCCGTGCTCGTGCTGGCCTGCTTCCGGCGCTACCGCCAGACGCCCCACACCACCGACGGTGCATCGCTCTACCCCGCCTGCCAGAACCTGTTGCTGGCCGCCCGTGCCCTCGGCTACGGCGGGGTCATGACGGGCTGGCAGTTCGCCGCCGACGCCGAGTTGCGCGCACTGCTGCACATCCCCGACGGGGTGGAGATCATGGCCACCATCACCCTCGGGCGCCCGCGGGGGCGGCACGGCCCGGTCCGGCGGCGCCCGTTGCCCGAGCTCGTCTACGGGGAGCGCTGGGGCGAGTCCCCCGCCTGGGCCGTCGACCCGGACGGGGCCGCCCACACGTCGGCGGGACCGCCGACACCCAACCAATAGAGTCTGCAGTGTTACCCACGCTCGCGGAAGGCTGACCATGCACGCTGTCGACTCGCCCGTCTTCGACGCGGACAACCACTACTACGAGGCGCTCGATGCGTTCACCCGCCATCTCGACCCGAAGCTCGGGCCGCGGGTGATCGAGTGGGTAGAGGTCGGTGGCCGGCGCTACCACGCGCTCGGCGGCCGGATCAGCCGCGCCGTCACCAACCCGACCTTCAACCCGATCGCCCCGGCCGGGGCCCTCGTGGACTACTTCCGGGGCAACCCCGACGGGCGGCCCATGCACGAGCTGATGGGGACGTCCGAGCCCATCCGCCCCGAGTACCGCGACCGCGACGCGCGTCTCGCCACCATGGACGCACAGGGCCTGTCGCGGGTCTGGCTCTTCCCCACCCTCGGCATGCTCTACGAGGAGGCGCTCAAGCACGACCCGGGCGCCGTCGTGCTGCTCTTCCGGGCCTTCAACCGCTGGCTGGCCGAGGACTGGGGAATGGCCCACGCGGACCGCATCTTCGCCGCCCCGTACATCACGCTGGCCGACGTGGACGAGGCGGTGCGCGAGCTCGAGTGGGCCATCGACCAGGACGCCCGGGCCGTCGTGATGCGGGCGGCGGCACCGATCACGGCCGGCGGCCCGCTGTCCCCCGCCGCCGACGTGTTCGACCCCTTCTGGGCCCGCGTCGACGAGGCCGGCATCACCGTGGTGGTGCACGCCGGAGACGCCGGGCTGTCCTCGAACGGCTACGCCGCCGACGGTTTCTCGGCCTCCTTCCGCGCCGGGCCGTCCCGGCCCAGCATCAAGATGTTCGCCATTGAGCGGGCGGCCCACGACTTCCTGGCCACCCTGCTGCTCGAGAAACTGTTCGACCGCTTCCCCAACGTGCGCATCGCCTCGGTCGAGAACGGCTCGGAGTTCCTCGCCCCCCTCTTCGGCAAGCTCCGCACCACCAACCGGCGCATGCCCGGCTACTTCTCCGAGGACCCGGTCCTCACCTTCCGCCGCCACGTCTGGATCAACCCGTTCTGGGAAGACGACGTCGGGGAGATCGTGGACCTCATGGGGGACGACCGGGTGATCTTCGGGTCGGACTGGCCCCACGTGGAGGGGCTGCCCGAGCCGACCGACTGGGTCACCGAGCTGCAGAAGCTCCCGCCCGAGTCGGTGCCGAAGATCATGGGGGGCAACGTGTCCGAACTCAACGAGCGGAGGCCCGCACCATGACCGAGGTCGTCGACCGGAACGAGACGGTGGATTCCGCCACCCCGAGCTACCAGGTCGAGCCCCATGTCATCGTCCTGTTCGGCGCCACCGGTGACCTGGCGGCGCGCAAGCTGATCCCGGGCCTGCTGCACCTGGCCATGACCGGGATGATGCCCGAGTACCGGATCGTGGGGAGCTCGACCAGCACGCGGACCGACGAGGAGTTCCGCCATCTGGCCCGCCATGCCTGCGACCAGTACTCGACGGACAAGATCTCCCTGCTGCAGTGGGCCAACTTCGAGAAGCGGCTGACCTTCTGCTCCACCTCGGCTGGCCCCGAGGCGCTGGCCCAGGCGGTGGCGTCGGCCGAAGCGGAGATCGGCGACGAACCGCGGCGGCTGCACTACCTCAGCGTCCCGCCGGTCGCCGATCGCTCCGTGATCCAGCTGCTGTCCGACGCCAAGCTCGTCGAGCGGTCACGGGTGATCATGGAGAAGCCGTTCGGCACCGACCTGGCCAGCGCCGTGGCGCTCAACGACATGCTCCATCAGGTCTTCGACGAGGAGCAGATCTTCCGCATCGACCACTTCCTCGGCAAGGAAGGGGTCCAGAACATCCTGGCCTTCCGCTTCGCCAACGGCCTCTTCGAACCCATCTGGAACCGGGATCACATCGACCACATCCAGATCGACGTGCCCGAGACACTCGGGGTCGACGACCGCGTCGGGTTCTACGAGGCGACCGGAGCCTTCAAGGACATGGTGGTCACCCACCTCTTCCAGATTTTGGGCTTCATGGCCATGGAGCCGCCGACCGCGCTCGCCGCCGGCCCGATCAACGAGGAGAAGAACAAGGTCTTCCGCTCCATGCGACTGCTCGATCCGTCCCAGGTCGTCCGCGGCCAGTACGAGGGCTACCGTGACCTGCCCGGCGTCGCGCCGGACTCCGACACCGAGACGCTCGTCGCGCTCCGGTGCGAGATCGACAACTGGCGCTGGGCGGGGGTGCCCTTCTTCCTGCGCACCGGCAAGGAAATGGGCAGCGGAGAGCGCATCATCTCCATCGCCTTCCGGGAGCCACCGAAGTCCATGTTCCCCGACGATTCCGGCATGGGCACCCAGGGCCCCGACCACCTCACCTTCGACCTGGCCGACTCGTCGAAGTTGTCCCTCTCCTTCTACGGCAAGAAGCCGGGGCCCGGCATGAGGCTCGAGAAGCTGAGCCTGCAATTCGCGCTCCACGAGACCGGCGAGGACGCCGACGTCCTCGAGGCCTACGAGCGACTGATCCACGACGCCATGGTGGGCGACCACACGTTGTTCAACACCGCCGAGGGCATCGAGCGACTCTGGGAGATCTCGACGCCGCTCCTCGAGGACCCGCTCCCGGTCCAGCCCTACGCCAAGGGCAGCTGGGGCCCCGAAGCAATCAACGAACTCGTGGCGCCCCGACGCTGGCGCCTGCCTTTCGAGCGCCGCTGGCGGGGGAACCCCGCCTCCTGACTCAGGGCCGGCGCCCGGTGGAGGCCACCAGTTGCGCCATCGGGTCGGCGAAAGGCGGCTCAGCCGGGGACGTGACCGTTCGACCGCGGTGCGTCGACCGCCGTCATGCCGACGACCCCGATGGGGTCGATGGGCTGCTCGTCCCCACCGGACTCGGGCGCGGGCAGGGCACGGGCATCGAGCACCTTCGTGGCCGTCACGAGATCCCACGGCGCCGCCCGCGGCTGCCGCAACAAGCCGTCCGGCGGCGAGGCCCCCATCGCGAAGCAGATGCCGACGAGGCCACCGATCACGATCGTCGGGACAACCATCAAGGGGCAGCAGACGCCGCTCCGCAGGAAGGACCGTCCGAAACCGATTGATCGCTCATCCGAGCGCCGGACCACGCGCAGGCCCATGAGTCGATAACTCGGCGTGCGTCCGTGACGCCACTCGACGACGCTCCAGACCAGCCAGCCGACGACCAGCGTCACGATCAGGAGGAGCACGGTCAGGCCCAGTGCCTCGATCCGCCGGCCAAGGCCGGCCGCAGGCTCCTGTCGGACCATGGAGAAATGGTAGCGATGGCAGGACCGTCGAGCTCCCGCCGATCAGAGATTCAGCTCTGCTCCTGGAGAGAAGCCGGCGCGATTCCGGCACCGCCCGATGCGCTGCTGGCGTAGGCGGCGAGAGCGAACCGCAGTACGTCGACGGCTTCCTCGCCACTCCACAGCATGGGCCCGTCCCCCTTCCGGAGCCAGCGCAGCCAGTGCCGGCCAGAGTCCCGGAAGCTGCTCGCCCAGTCGTCGTCCAGCGCGTGATACGAACGCATCTCCCCGTCGAGGTACACCTCGAGGCTCGGTTGTTGGATGCCCCGGCCGGTGCAGCGGTTGACCCGGGCGTAGCCGGCCCGGCCGGTGACCTCCCAGCGTTCGTCGTTGGTGT
This sequence comes from uncultured Acidimicrobiaceae bacterium, assembly GCA_963736515.1. GTDB lineage: Bacteria > Actinomycetota > Acidimicrobiia > Acidimicrobiales > RAAP-2 > Bog-473. The sequence goes on from CAVTPE010000023.1 coordinate 116,335, forward strand.
AGTAGTCGGAGCGCAGGTACATGTCCGGGGCCAGGGTGATGTCCCACACCCCGCGGATCCCGTTGTCGTGTTCCCAGACGATGGTCGTCGGCGCGTCGATCTCGATGCCGGGCACCACCTCTGTGCCCCCCACCCAGGCTCGCACCTCTCTGATGGGCCCGAAGAGCCAGAGGGCCGTCGCCAGCTTGTGCCAGCCGTCGTCGAACACCAGGATGCCGCGGCCCTGTCGCATCTGTTGGAACTGCCAGTGGTAACTGCTGGCCGGCACGTCCCAGCCCCCGCGGCCGCTTCCCACCATCTTCATGTGGTACCCGCTGATCTCACCCAGCTCACCTGACGTCGCCAGCGCCTTCAGCTTCACGAGGGGCTCGTAGAACACGTAGTTCTCCATGACCCGCAGCAGTCGGTCGTTGGCCGCGGCGGCGTCCACCATGCGCCGGGCGGCCCCGAGGTCGTTGCACATCGGCTTCTGCAGGTTGACGTGCCAGCCGTAGCCGAGGAGCTCGACGACACCCTCTTCGTGGAGCGGGATCGGGAGCAGCGCCTCCACCGCGTCCACCTCCAGGCCGCTCGCCGCGAGGTCGGCGGCGGAGGCGAAGGTCTGCGCCCGGGGCCAGTCCGCGGCGCGCTCGGCGCGGCGCTCCTCGCTCGGGTCCACCAGGGCCACGACCTCCACGTCCGGGTTGTCGAGATAGGCCCGCACGTTGAGGTCGTAGATGCGACCGAGGCCGATGAAGGCGGCCCGGACGGGCCGGTCGTACGGCGTGAAGCTCATGGAAGGCACCTCGCAGCGCGCTGTCGGCGGAAGGCGCACATCTTGGCGCGGGATTGGTCCGCTCCGCCGGACCGTTCCGGTGTCGGCCCGCCGGGAAGGAGTCCGGCCGGGCCGGCCCGGCGACCCGCCTCAGGCCGGCGAAAGGTCCAGGTCGGGTCGGGGGCCCGGTGGCGTCCCGACCTCTGGGGGCCCTCGCCTGAGCTAGAGTTGTAGGCGTGCCCGCGGTCTTCGTGGCCGTCCTCATAGGGCTGCTGACTTCCCAACTCTCCTTCATCGTCACGACGGTGTACCTGCACCGGGCGTTGGCGCACAAGGCCATCACGCTGCGGCCCTCGGTGGGGTTCGCCTGCCGATTCATCATCTGGATGTCGACCGGGACGCGACCCCGTCAGTGGGTGGCGGTGCACCGCAAGCACCACGCCCACACCGACAAGGAGGGCGACCCTCACTCGCCGGTGGTCTTCGGCTACTCCCTGGTCCAGTTCGGCAACGCCGTGCTCTACCGCCGGGTCGCCCGGAATCCGGAGCAGGTTGCCCGCTACGCCAAGGACCTGCCGGAGGATCGCTGGGACAAGGTGCTGTTCAACCACGCGTTGCTGGGCCTCGCTCTGGGCGTGGGGCTCCTGGTCGCACTGTTCGGCTGGGAGATCGCGCTGATTGCGGCGACCGTGCACGCCTCGATCTACCTGCTCGGCGGTGGCGCGATCAACGGCATCGGGCACAAGTGGGGGAAACGGCCGCACGACAATCTCGCCACCAACAACCAATGGCTGGCCTGGTTCGTCGCCGGCGAAGGGCTCCACAACAACCATCACGCCCTGACGACGTCGAGCCGGCTGTCCATGGCCAAGGGAGAGATCGACCCCGGCTGGTGGGCCATCCGGGTGTTGGTGCTGCTGCGATGGGCCACCGTTCGTCACGAGAACCTGGCCGTCAAACCTGCAAGGGTCTGACCGACCCCGCCGACGCCCTTCGGCGCCGGCGTGCTGCTTCGACGAAGCTCCTCACGGGAACCAGGAGTCGGGCATGCTGGCGTGGTGCGCGAGGACCCGCCGACGCCCGATGCCGACGAGCTGGAGCGCCTGGGCGTGTACGACCCGCGGGCTCCGGATGCGGCGGACCACCTCGAGCTGATCCGCTACGTGCTGGCGCTCGGGGCGACCATCGAGGACGTCACGGCGGCGAATCTGAGGGAGCTCGCACTCGACCTGACGCTTCGGCCTCGCGGGCCGCTCACGCTGGGAGAGGCAGCCGCAGCGGCGGGCCTCGAATGGCCCACCGCGGAGCGGCTGATGACCGCCGTCGGTATCTCGGCCGACCCTGCCGGACGCATCACGAACGACGAGGCGGCCGCCGTCGGACTGTTCGCGGGGGCGAACAACGACCTGCTCGGCGAACAGGCCACGCTGCAGCTCGCCCGGGTGACAGGCAGCGCCATGGCGCGGCTCGCCGAGACGCTCGTCGGAGTGTTCCGCCTCCAGGTGGAGCTTCCCCGGCGCGCCGCGGGCATGCCCTACGTCGACCTCGTCAAGGACTACGCAAACCTGACCGGGACCCTGCTCCCCGCGTTCGTCTCGACCCTCGACGCTGTGCTGCGTCGCCAGATCGTGGCCGTCGCCGAGCGGATGTGGTCGACGGACGAGGACCGGTCGATCGTGATGGTGCAGCGCACCGTCGGGTTCGTCGACCTGGTGGGCTATACCTCGGCGACCGAGTCACTGTCGTTGCGCGAGCTCACGGACGTCCTCATCGACTTCGACACGCGCACGTCCGAGGTCGTGGCCAGGGGTGGCGGCCAGATCGTCAAGATGATCGGCGACGAGGCCATGTTCGTGACCCAGAACGCCGAGGACGCCTGTCGGATCGCACTGGGTCTGGTCGACGCCTCCGGCGGGGAGCTCCCCCCGGTCAGAGTCGGACTGGCCACCGGCGAGATGGTCTCGGTGTTCGGCGACCTCTACGGCCCCGAGGTCAACCTGGCGGCCCGTCTCGTCGACGCCGCCGATCCGTCGACGGCGGTGGTCTCGGAACGGGTTCGATCTGCCGCAAGCGGCTTCCGGTTCATACTCCTGCCACCGCTGACCCTCAAGGGATTCTCGCAGCCGACGACCGCCTATCGGATACAGCGGTGATGCTCCCCCGGTGGCTCTGACGTCACGAAAAGGACGGGGCGCGGGGGCTGAGCCCACGACAGGATGGCGCTCACCCGACGGCGTGCAGCGCCAGCCAGCTGGTTCCGAGGACTACGTCGATCAGCCGGTGTTTCTCGTGGGCGCGGAGCAGGACCCAGTCCCCGGCCCCGAGGTCGAGGCGCTCGCCCTCGACCTCGAGCACGGCTCCGCCCGTCTGCACGACGACCCACTCGTCATGGTCCTGGTCGTAGGAAAGGGGCGCCGGGAGCGCGCCGCTCAGGATCTGCTCTATCACGACGCCACCCAGCCGGGCGATCTCCTCACTGCGCTCACCGACTGAGGGCGCGTCCGCCGGGGGGAGAAGCCGGCCGCGGATGATCTCTGTCATACGCCCGGTCAGCGCCCGGGCGACGCGTGCGTCGCCGCCACGATGCGGGGATAGGCGGCACCGAGTCCGCGGAGGCCAGCCGTGGACGCGTCGAAGCCGAAGGTGTGGCGGAGTTCGGCGGTGACCGCCTGGCGAATCACCGGCCACCCGAGCGGCGGGGCCAGATCGGGTGCGCTGCACCCGTCCGACGCCAGCGGTACGAGCGAGGCCGGGACCGGGACGTGCAGCACGGCGGCAACGGAGAGCAGCCCCCCCTCCGAGGATCCAACCTCACAAAGATCGGCGAACACGAGGTGGCCGGCTCCACGGAGAAGGATCAGCCGCTTGGGACTGCGCAGCTGCCCGTAGGCGGCGATGATGCTCGTGTCGCTGACGACGTGATCCGATGTCCCGGACATCAACATTCCCGGTTGCTTCGGGACCACGCTCCCGACACCGGTCTTCGCCTGTCCGATCGAGCCGACCGTCGCCCCGGCCAGGCCGATGAACGACGTCACCTGGGGGTCGGTAGCGGCCAGCGCCTCGACGGCTGCGCCTCCGGCGGAGTGACCAACCGCGCCGATGAGGCGGGTGTCCAGGTGCCGGTAGAAGGTGCTCGACGGCGACGCGTTCTGGGCCTTCATGAGCGAGATGGTCGCCTCCAGGTCTTCGACGTCAGTGGTCTTCGTCGTCGCCCCCGTGGGGCCTCCCAGGACCTCGGTCAGGTCGCGGCTGAAGTGGTCGGGCGCGGCGACGACGAAACCCCAGGAAGCAAGGCGCGCCGTGAGAAAGGTGGACTGGTCGCGAAACCCGGCATAGCCGTGGCTGAAGACGACAAGGGGGTAGCGGCCAGGTGCAGCGGGGACCCCCGTCACACCCCCGCTCGGGTAGGAAACCGTGAAGCCGGCGGGGATCAGCTTCTTCAGCGCGGGCGGCAGCCAACTGGCCACGTCGTAGGTGGCCGCGGGCTTGCCGGCGACGCTGGACTTCGTGGCGGGATACCACACCTCGACCGGCGCACCGTCGGTGGGCAGTGTCAGTGTCGCCTCGCCGACGCCCAACGGTCCGGGCTTGGTGAAACTGGCCGGCCCCAGATGCGCCACCGTGGGGACGGTGTCGCCGTGCACGACCTCGGTGCCGGCCACCGGGGTCGCTTGGGCCGCCTGCGTCGGCGAGACCGCCGTGAACTCCGCCAGGACGGCGGCCAAGGCCACCATGGCGAGAGGGATGACAGCCCTGGGCCAGCGGATATCCATGTGCACCTTTCTCTCAGTGGAGCGGGAGACGCTAGGGCAAAACGGGCAGCTTCCGGAGGCCGCGGCAAGCCGGCCCACGCCGGACCGTCGTCACCTACGTGGGGAGCGGCGCCCAGTTCTGCACGACGACCCAGCAGACTCCCGCCGCGGGCGCCGGAGCCGGCCCGCGCTTGCATTGGCTCGTCGGTGGGTGATTGTCATGGACCTCGACCACCCGGTACTCCGTCGGACCGGAGAACTTGTCGGGTCCGTAACTCAGGACGGGTGAGTAGCCACCCGGGAAGTCGGTGATTCGTGACATCGCTTCGACGAACGTCCGACGATTCAGATCCTTGCCCGCCATGGTCGCTGCCTTGGTGAAGAGGCGGATCTCCTGACACCAGCCCTGAATCGGTCCCTGCTCTTCGATGTCGTCGTTGATGTTGCCCTTGGGAGTCTGCGGGTAGGCCTTGTGCCAGACGGACCAGCAGCTGCGCACTCCCGGGTCGTATCCGCCCTGAGCCTCCGGGACCGGAAGGTCGATCCCCCCGAGTGTCTCCGCCGTGACACCCTCCTGCCCGTTGAGCGCTTTCTCGTACGGGACCGGGATGAGGCCCAGCGCAATTTCGATTGCGGACTGATAGTCGCTGAGGAGGAGCTTGGGGAAGTAGCTCTGCGAGGTCTCAGCACCGATGTAGGGATTGAACGCGTTCTCGGGCACCAACGGGATGACTGATTGGACCCCCGCCGCTTTCAGCCGCTCGACCGCCAGGGTGGCGTCGGAATCGGTGGCGGCGGTCTCACCGATGGCCGCCGCGATCGTCACCACCTGCGGGACGACACCGATCTTCTTCAGATCGGGTAGGAGAAAAGTGTGGAGCGCGCTCTGGTCGCTGGCCTGGTCCGACACCACCACGCCGACCTTCTGGCCGTGGCCGAGCCGGCCGGAGCGGAGGCCCCAGTTCACGGTGGCCGCGAGGATGGGTGCGTCATCGGCTCCCGTCCACCACAGGTACGGCGAGGCGAGATCCGTCCAGTTCGTGGTCGTAGCCCACTGGGAGAGCATCGGCGTATGACCTTCCCTGGTGATGCAGAGCTCGTTGACCCCTTGGAACGTCCCGAGCCCGTCGAGCACGGCGAACACGGGTGGTGTGCCCTGGGTCCACTGCTTGCAGAGCGACCGCTGCTCGTCCACATTCGTCGGGTCAAAGCTCACGACCATGGGATTGATCTTCCGACCGTCGATTCCCCCGCGTCGTTGACCTGGTTCACGAAGAGGTGAATGGCCTTCGCCTGCTCGCCGTATTCGGCGTCCGACTCGATCTCGAACCGTCCCTCGATGCTGCTGAAGGAGATGATCGGGAAGACCACGTTGATGGCCCCGGCCGAGACGCCGCGGGCGCTCGCGCTGGCCTTGCTGACGGGAGTCGCGGCGTTTGCCGTGGCCGACGGTGCGGCGACGCCGAGGACAACCGCGCTTCCGAGGACGACGACCGCTCCCCCGGCGCGCAGGAGTCTCCGCCGCGCCTCCGATCGTCCCCAGTGTCGCATCGCCATCCCCCCGTGCGCCCTTCGGACCGGACGCCCCGGCAGAGGCTATCGCCCGTTCGTCAGAGATTGAGTGCGCACGGCGCGCCGCCTACGGGAGCGAGTACCGCCTGAAGAACTGCCACATCGTCTCGTTGGCGTCGACGAGGACCGTGCCGCGTCCGACACCGGCCAGGATCCAGGTCTTCTTGGGGCCCGTGTTGAGCGTGCTGCCCGGCCAGACATGTCCGGACCCGGTGAATCGCCAGAGTACGACCTCCGTGCCTGACCGGCAGTGCATGTAGGTGATCGGCGTCGCCGTTTCCCCGGCCGAAATCGACCCCGCCGCGCCCACGATGCTCACGCCGCGATGGGGCGTCGAGCTGCACCCGTCGGCCCTGACCCACTGAGCAATTCCCTGCAGCACGGACAGGCGGAGCAGCGGGTTGGCGTTCGGCACCCCATCGAACTTGGCGATCGGGTCGTTGACGCTGTGGAACTCCATGGTGGGGACGGCACGAGTCGGGTGGATGACGGGAATCTCGACCTGGCCCGAAACTGAAGAGATCGCGGTGATGTGGCCGGCTGCCTCCGCCGCCATGGCGTAGGCCATCATTCCGCCGTTCGAGATCCCTGTCATGTAGACCCGCCGGAGGTCGACGGGGCTTCTCGCCGCAATGTCGGCAATCACCTTGAGAAGGAACCCGACATCGTTCACGTGCTTCGTCACCGGCAGGCCGCAGCACTGCCCGGCATTCCATCCGTACTGTGCGTTCTTGGCCACGGGATCAGGCGTCAGCACCTTGGAGATGCGGGTCCCGTCGGGGTAGGCCACCAGATAGCCGTTCATGTCGGCGTTGGGGTCCATGCCCGAGGTGATCTCTTCGAGCAGCCCATTCTGGGTCGCGCCGTGCAGGTTGAGAACCAGAGGGAGGGGTTGCCCCCCGGCGGCGGCGGGTGGGACGTGGAGCCGGTAGTCGCGTTGGCGTCCGTCGAAGGTGAGCGCGAAGACGTACGACCCGCTGTGAGGCGTGAGGACAGGATGGGAGATCGGGACCGTCGTGGCCGAGGTCGATCCGGCCACGCGGACCGTTGTCCCGAGAACGATGACCATGACCATGACCATGACCATGACCACGAGCGCGCCTGCGAAGGCAACGGCGTGCCGGCAGGAGCGAAACCACCGCAGAGAGCGGTCACTCGTGCGGGCCGCTCCCCCGTCGCTCCACGGCGTAGCCCCGCCACCGCACCTCGGTCCAGCCGACGACGTCCAGCCGATCACTGTCGGGTTGCGAGCAGCACGGCGTCGTAGATCGTGGCCGTGACGCCTTCGGGCGTCGTGGCCGACCGCGGCCGGGCCTCATTGACGACGGCGGTCCACGACGAGTCGAGCAGGCGGACTATGTCGTCCGCCGTAGAGAACAGGTCCGGCCTCGCGGGTCGGCGCACTCCCGTGGCCAGGTCGGACAGGTCGTGGGCGACCACCAGCAGTGTTCCTCCCGCCCGCACCGAACCCGCCAGAGCTGTGAACAATTCGAGCGCGCGGCCCGGCCGCCAGCTGCATGAACTGCGCCGAGACCAGGTCGAACGAGTCCTTCTCGGGCGCGCTGACGAGAAGGTCGACGTGTTGCCACTCGATGCGCGCCGAGGCCGCCAGATCGGTGTCCCGGGCGTGCTGGACCGCTCGCTCGAGAGCGACGCTGGAGATATCGGTCGCCACCACGTCCCAGCCCCGTTGTGCGAGCCAGATGGCGTCGGCCCCCTCGCCGCATCCCACATCGAGCGCCCGTCCCGGCGAGAGGCCCGCCACCTCGGCAACGAGCTGCGGGTTGGGGCTGCCGCTCCACACACGCGCCGACGACCGATAGCGCTCGTTCCAGAAGTCCTCATCGAACGCCTGCTCGGTATCGAGCCCGTGCTCGGCGTGGCGACTGTGCTCACTCATGAGGCCCCATCGACCTCATGGGATGAGCAGCACCCGTCCGAAGGCCTGGCGGCTCTCGATGTAGGCGTGGGCCTCCGCCGCGTCGGCGAGCGGGAAGGTCCGGTCGACGACCACCATCAGCTCGCCGCGCGCGATGGCGTCGAGGTGCCCCGCGATCATGGCGTGCGGGCGCGCCGACAGGAGCAGCTCCGCCCCCAGGAAGTAGCCCGACAGCGTCTGGTTGTTGCCTCGCATCGTCGAGATGTCGAGGTGCTCGGCCGATGATCGCCCGGCATCGCCTACGGAGACGCAGCGGCCCCGGTAGGCCAGCACGTTGATGCTGCCCTGCAGCGTCATGCCGCCCACCGAGTCCACCACGACGTCCACCCCGCGGCCGTCGGTCAGCCGGCGCGCTTCGGTGACGAAGTCGTCCCTCACGTAGTTGATGCCCTCGTCGAGGCCCAACTCCTTCAGGCGCTCGAGGCGGGCGTCGCTCGAGGCGGTGGCCAGCACCCGGGCCCCGGCCCGCTTGGCCATCTGGATCGCCGCGAGGCCCACCCCGCCCGCTCCGGCATGGATCAGCGCCGTCTCGCCTGCCCGGAGGTGGCCGAACTCGAACAAGCAGTCGTCCGCCGTGCCGAAGGGAACGGGTACGCAGGCTCCCTCGTCGGTCGAGACGCCGTCCGGGAGCTTCCAGGCAAAGCTCTCCGGGGTCGCCCTCCGTTCGGCGTGCGAACCGTCGAGCCCCACCGTGACCGCACGATCCCCCACTGCGAAGCCGCGCACGTCTGCCCCGACCTCGACGACGGTGCCGGCGCACTGGTAGCCGACCACGTGCGGCACCCGCGCCAGGTCGCCGCCGAGCCGGTTGAGCGTGTCGCCGCCCTCGATGCTCACCGCCTCGACGTCGATCATGATGTCGCCCGGGCCCGGCACCGGGTCGGGCACGTCCTCGTAGAGGAACACCCCGGGCGCCCCTGTCTCGTAGTAGACGGCTGCCTTCATGACCGGACATACTCCCGCATCCGGAAGTGCTTCGTCTTCCGGGCGTACCACCTGGAGGTCTGGGGCAGCTGGGTGGCGATCTTCCCGTTGGCGTTCTTGAAGTAGCTCTGGCACCCGTCGCTCCAGATGGTCCCGTTCAGGGCCTCCTGCAGCTCGCGGTTGTAGGCGTCCATGACGTCGCGCCGGACGTCGACGGCGCGTGCCCCGCGCCACCGCATGGCCCGGAGCGCGCGGAGGACGTACGTGGCCTGTGCCTCGAGGATGACGATGATGGAGTTGCCGCCCTGGTTCGTGTTCGGGCCGTACAGCATGAAGAAGTTGGGGTACCCCGCCACCGTGAGGCCAAGGTAGGCGTGCGCCACCTCGGACCAGTCGTCGTGCAGGCGGCGGCCCCCGATGCCGACCACGTCGATCCCCTCGAGGTATTCGGTCGCCTTGAACCCGGTGGCGAGCACCATGGCGTCCACCGCGTGCTCCCGCCCGTCGGCGGTGACGACGGAGGCAGGGGTGACCCGTGCGATGCGCTCGGTCACCAGCTCCACGTTGTCGCGCAGGACCGCCTTGTAGAAGTCGCTGCACACCAGCGTGCGCTTGCACCCGAACGGGTAGTCAGGCGTCAGCTTGGCCCGCAGGTCGTCGTCCTTGATCCGGTAGTCGATGTGGCTGAGCGCGATCGCCCTGAGCTGCTCGGCACCGTTTTCACCGTGGCGGAAGGCGATCGTGTTCTCGAAGGCCCAGTAGAGCTCGCGGCGGTGGCGGCGGGCCGCAATCGGGTTGCGGGCGAACCGGCGCTTCTGCTCCTCGGTGAAGGGCGTGTCCGAACGCGGCAGGATCCATTGCGGTGTGCGTTGGAAGACGTGCACCGTCTGCGCCGCCTTGGCCACCTCGGGCACGATCTGCGCCGCGCTGGCCCCGGTCCCGATGACGGCCACCCTGCGGCCCGCCAGGTCGTGCTCGTGCTCCCACCGGGCCGAGTGGAAGCACGGGCCGGCGAAGGAATCGAGGCCGGCGATATCGGGGTACGAAGGCGTGGCGAACGTCCCGACGGCACTCACCACAACGTCAGCTTCATACCCCAGGCCCTCCGCATCGGTCAGCCGCCAGCGCCGCGCCTGTTCGTCCCAGTGCGCCTCAGTGATGCGGGTGTTGGGTCGCACATGGGCGGAGATGCCGAAACGGTCGGCGCACTCTTCGAGGTAGTGCAGGATCTCTGGCTGTTCGGCGTAGGTCTTGGTCCAGTCCGGTTTCCGCGCGAAGGAGTACGAGTACAGGTGAGACGGCACGTCACACGCCGCCCCGGGGTAGGTGTTGCTGCGCCAGGTGCCCCCCACGCCGCCGGAGGCCTCGAAGAGCACGAAGTCCCTCCGGCGGGACTTCATCAGCCGGATGGCCAATCCGAGGCCGCCGGCTCCCGCCCCGATGATGGCGACCCGCCAGTGGGGCACCGCGCGGTGCGCGCCGGGGCCGCCCACCGCTGTGTCGGTGCCGACGTCACGCGTCGCCATCGTTGTGTCCTGCACCTTCGCCACTGAGCCTCCGAGCAAGGGGATTCCGGAGCCCTGAGTCTGGCACCGCCAGCCCGGTACGGTCTGGGCCGGACGAGGTCGAAGGGAGGCACATGGGCGACGAAGGTGGGCCGTTCGCACTGGTCATCGGCGGTGGTTCGGGCATCGGTGCTGCGCTGGCCGACGCCTACCGCGCCCGGGGCACGGCGACCGTGACCTGGGACATCGCCGGATCCCACGACGTCACGTGCGACGTCACCGAGCCCGCCGCCATCGACGACGCCGTGGGAGTGACTCGGGCGCGCTGGGGTGTCCCGTCCTGCATCACCATCACGACCGGTATCGGCCACGCCGGGCTCTTGACCGAGGCCGAGCCCGAGGCGTTCGACCGGGTCATGCGGGTCAACGCCCGCGGCCCATGGCTGTGCATGCGGTCCTGGGTCGGCGTCCTCCGGGAGCAGGGGCTGCCCGGCTCATTCGTCGCTGTCTCGAGCATCAGCGCCCGCCTCGTCGACCGCACCATGGGGCTCTACTGCGCGTCCAAGGCCGCCCTGTCCATGCTCGTCCAGGTGGCAGCCGCCGAGTGGGGCGAGCTGGGGATCAGGGTCAACGCGGTGGCACCGGGCGTGACGCGGACACCCATGCTCGGGCGCGGGCCCTCGGCAACGGTCGAGGGCTCACCGTGGCTGGCCGGCGTGGCCGACCGCACCGCGCTCGGCCGTCTCGGCGAGGCGAGCGACATCGCCCAGACGATCATCGCCGTGCACACCATGGACTGGGTGACCGGTCAGGTGCTCGAGTGCGACGGGGGCCTGTCGCTGCACAGCCCGGCCGACCCCTACGGCGCCATGCTGCGGGCGCGGATGGCGCGGGTTGCCCGCGGTGCCGGGGGTGGCGATTCCTGAAGTTACCCGGGGTCGGCGGTGCCGCCCTGCGCGCGCAGCCCGTCGCACACGATGGTCAACAGATCGCAGGGCGGTCCTGCAGCGGCGTGCGCGGTCGCCTGGCAGGTCGCGCCGACGAGCGAGACAACTGCGGTGGGCGTGACGTCGGTCCGCACCGCGCCGACCGCCTGCGCGCGTCGCAGCAGGACGCCGACGGCGTCGCGCAACCCGTCCTTCACCTCGACGGCTGCCTCCTCGAACTCGAGCCCGGCGCCCATGACGGCGACCAGCAGGTCACGCTTGGCGGCGCCCTCCTCCACCACGTGGGCCAGGAAGCCGAAGAAGGCACCCGCCGGGTCCTCGGCGTCGGCCAGCGCCTGGGCGTCGACGGTCAACGCGGACAGGCGGTCCAACAGGACGGCCTCGCAGAGCTTCTCCTTAGTCGGGAAGTGGCGGTACAGCGTCCCCACCCCCACACCGGCCTTCTCCGCGATGAGATCGACAGGGACCTCGATCCCCTCGAGGGCGAAGACCGTCTCGGCCGCCTCCAGAATGCGGGCGCGGTTGCGGAGTGCGTCGGCCCGCAGCGGGCGTGCAGCTGGGTCGGCCAGCCCGTCACACCCCACCTCTACCTTTGGCTTTGGGCCCACGGAAATCTCTCCTCCCCCGGTTGACAAACGGAACTCTGGTTCCGTATAGTGTATCTGGAACCAGAACTCCGATTCCGATTGTAAGCGATCCCAGCCGGGAATTCCAGACCTTTCCAGGTCAGGACGGCGGAGCGGGACAGTCGGAGACGGACCTCGTTGGACACGGAGACCCCTTATGACCTCGACCCTCGACCTCCCCGACCAGACCACCGGACCCGGGCCCGACCTCGATCCCAAGCGCTTCCGGGCTCTGGCCATCATCGCGGTGGCCCAGCTCATGGTGGTGCTCGACGCCTCGGTGGTGATCATCGCCCTGCCCTCGGCCCAGCGGGCCCTGCACATCTCGACGGCCAACCGCCAGTGGATGCTGACGGCCTACACCCTCTCCTTTGCGGGGCTGCTGCTCCTGGGCGGGCGCATCGCCGACTACTTCGGGCGCAAGCGGATGTTCGTGATCAGCCTGGTCGGCTTCGCCGCCGCCTCGGCTCTGGGCGGCCTGGCCCAGAATTCGGCCATGCTCTTCAGCGCCCGCGCCCTCCAGGGTGCGTTCGCCGCCATCATGGCGCCCGCCGCGCTCTCCCTCCTCACGGTGGCCTTCACGGAGCCCAAGGAGCGGGCCCGGGCCTTCGCCGTCTACGGCGGCATTGCCGGCGGCGGCGCCGCCATCGGGCTGATCCTCGGTGGCTTCCTGACCGAGTTCGCCTCGTGGCGCTGGACCCTGCTGATCAACGTGCCCATCGCCATCGTGGCCGCCATCGCCGCCTTCCGTTACGTCTCGGAGAGCCGGGCCTCGGCCAACCACGGCTACGACCTCCCCGGTGCGGTGACCGTCACCGGCGGCCTGCTCGCCCTCGTCTACGGCTTCACCAAGGCCGGCACCGACGGTTGGGGCTCGTCCGTCACGATCACGCTGTTCGCCGCGGCGGCGGTGCTCTTGGTGGCCTTCGTCCTGATCGAGCAGCGCGTGGCGCACCCGCTCCTCCCCCTCCGGGTCGTGCTCGACCGCAACCGGGGCGGGTCCTTCCTGGCCTCGCTGCTGGTGGGAACGGCGCTCCTCGGGACCTTCCTGTCGCTCACCTACTACTTCCAGGGCACGCTGCACTACTCGGCGCTGAAGTCGGGGTTCGCCTTCGTGCCGTTCTCGCTGGGCATCATCACCGGCGCCACCCTGGCCAGCCGCTTTTTGCCCCGCTTCGGGCCACGCCTGGTCATGACCGGTGGGCTCGTGCTCGGCATGGCCGGCTTGATCCTGTTCAGCACGCTCGACGTGCACTCGGCCTACCTCACCACGGTGCTACCGGCCGAGGTCATCGTGAGCCTCGGCATGGGCCTGTCGTTCGTGGCCATGAGCAGCACGGCGCTGATCGGGGTGAGCCCCGAGGATGCCGGCGTGGCCAGCGCACTGGTCAACGCCACCCAGCAGACCGGGGGCACCATGGGAGCCGCGCTCATCAACACCATCGCCACCAGTGCCACGGTGTCCTACGTCGCGGCCCACGGGAAGTCGGTCGCCTCGCTCACCGCCGGCTCCATCCACGGCTACACGACCGCCTTCACCTTCAGCGCCATCGTCCTGGCGGTGGCCGCCCTTAGCGCCTTCGCCCTGATCCGGCGGGGTCGCCCCGACGCCGCCGAGGCCGTCGCAGTCGAGGAGCAGTCGCTGGTGCTCGCTCCCGTCTGATCCCTGCCACCACCAATCAATCGCTCCGGGCCCATCGCTCCGGGCTTGGCGCGCCGGCGACGGTGCGCCAAGGCCCGGGGCGGGCGCTATTCGCTGATGATGTCGATGGCGTACTCGGGGCAGTTGGCCACCGCGAGCCGGGCCTTCTCCTCGAGCTCGGGGGGCACCACGTCCACGATGACCGAGGCCTGCCCGTACTCGTCGACGTCGAAGATCTCGGGCGCCAGGCCGTAGCAGCGGGCATGGCCCTGGCACTTGTCGGGGTCGACGCGGATCTTCATGGGAATACCACCGGCAGGATACGCGGGCCGCGGACCTGTCCACCCGCCCAGGTGATCTCCTCGCCCTCGGCCAGGGAGAATTCGGGTATCCGTGCCATCCACTCCTCCAAGGCCACCTGCAGCTCCATGCGGGCCAAGTTCGACCCGGCGCAGCGGTGGATCCCCGAGCCGAAGGCCACGTGGCGGTTGTGGGCCCGGTCCAGCTGCACGACGTCGGGCTGCTCGAACGCCTCGGGGTCGCGGTTGGCGGCGGGGAAGTTCATCAGGACCTTGTCGCCGGCCTTCATGGGGCAGCCCGCGTACACGAAGTCCTCCGTCACCTCGCGGGCCATGGTCACCGGCGCGTAGGCCCGCAGCAGCTCCTCGACGGCCGTCGGCATGAGCTCCGGCTCGGCCGCCAGCCGTTTGCGGTCCTCCGGGTGCGCCGCCAGGTGCCACAACGAGGAGCCGATGGCGCTCCATGTGGTGTCCACCCCGGCGATGAGGACGAGCGCGGCCATGCCGAGCACGATGCCGTCGTCGACCGGCTTCCCGTCGACCTCGGTGGTGAGCAGCTCGCTCAACAGGTCGTCGCCGGGGTTCCGGCGCCGCTCCTCCAGCTGGCCCAGGAAGTAATTGAGGAGCCCCTCCGCCCCGTGCTGGCGGCGCTCGGGGTCGTCGGCGAACTCGAGCACGTCGCGCACCCAGCCGGTGAAGGTGTCGGACAGATCGGTCGAGACGCCCAGGATGCGGGCGATGACCCGGACCGGGATCTGCTGGGCGTAGTCGGTCGCCGCATCACCGTGCCCGTCGTCGGCGAAGCGGTCGAGCAGCCCACGGCACAGCTCCCGGGTGAGCGGGACGTAGCTGTCGACCCTCTTGTGCGAGAACCAGGGCAGCAGGAGCCGCCGGGTCCAGGTGTGCAGCGGCGGATCGGCCGAGATCGGGGGCAGGCCGTACTCGAGGTTGGGCCCCTCGAAATCGGCGTTGGGATCCTCGTCCTCGTCGCCCGGAATGACGGCCACCTTGAGCGAGCTGAAGTGCGCGATGTCGTGTGCAATGGCGGTCACGTCGTCGTAGCGGGTGGGCAGCCAGCTGCTCTTGCGCCGGTCGGTGTGGGCGATGGGGCAGCTCTGGCGCAACTCGTCCCAGATGCTGAAGGGATTGGAGACGTAGCGCGGGTCGAGCACATCGAAGTCGGTCGCCCAGTCCTTTACGGGCGCGGTGTGTGACATGGAACCCCCCTTGGTGCTGTCCTCGGTCGCCTGGACCTTCACCCTACTGCGGGAGCTGCGGACTCCCGGTGCCCCGGCCCGATTCCGATCGGGGCCTCCACCGGCGGGGGGCAGGGCACCTACCGCGTGATGCGCTCGCCCCCCCGCAACACCTCGTACTGGCGGAACTCGTCGTCGGCGGGGAACCGCTTCGCCGAGCCGCCCGGCCCGGGCCGCACCACCGTGGCCCCCGCCGGGGCGAACTGCACGATGTAGGCCTTGCGCACGGCCGCGGTCCTGTTCGGCCCGGTCGAGTGAGGTGTCAGCGACGAGAACACGACGATGCTCCCGGCCCGCACGGGCACGGGCACGGCGGCGGCCGGTTCGCGCAGGCAGACGAAGCCGATGTCGGAATACTCGTGGGCCAGGGTGCCACGGCGGTGCAGCCCCGGCACCACCCACGGGCACCCGTTCTCTTCGGTGGCGTCCGTGAGCGCCACCCAGCAGGTCAGGTACTGCTGCGGCTCGACGAACGCGTACCCGTTGTCCTGGTGCCAGGGGAAGGGCGACTCGGTGTCCGGCTTCTTGTAGACCGCCTGGTCCCAGTAGAGCCGCACGGCCGGCCCGATGAGGTCGGCGCAGACGTCGACGAGCACTGCGGACGTCGTGAATTCCCGCAATACGGGCGACTGGAGGACCAGGTGCGTGGTGAAGGTGATCTCATCGGCGCGGGCGATGAAGAAGCGCCCATCCTCCATGGCGCGCAACTTCTCCTCGCCGCGGGCCTCCACGGGATCGATCGCCCCGACGAGCGCGTCGACCTCCCCGCGCCCGAGCGCGTCCTCCAGCACGAAGAACCCCAGTTCGTCGTACTGCCGGGCCTGCGCCGCCGTGACGGCGCGGAAAGGCCCATCGTGATCGGTCCAGGTGAAGCTCGTGTTGAGCTCGTGCGCGGCGGGCGCCGGCGCGCCGGCGCTCACGCGCCGCGGAACAAGGGATCACGGCGCTCCGCCGTGGCGCGTACCCCCTCGGCGAAGTCGGCCGTCTCACGCAGCCTGGTCTGCTCTGCGCATTCATGCTCCATGGCGAGCCGGGCCTCCTCCACCAGGCCACCCCGCAACGTGGCCCGGATGGCGCGCACGGCCAGCGGGCCCGAGGCGGCGAGCTCGCCCGCGTAGCCGATGGCCTGCGCCAGCAGGTCGCCGTCGCCGGCCAGGCGGTCGCACAGCCCGAGCGCCAGCGCCTCCTCGCCGCCGACCCGTCGACCGGTCAGCAGGAGGTCCGCCGCAGCCTGGCGTCCGACGGCGGCGGGAAGCGTCACGGTCAGCGCGAAGCCGTGGTGGAAGCCCAGGCGGGCGAAGTTGGCGCTGAAGCGGCTCTGCGGCGTCGCCACCCGGAAGTCCGCCGATAGGGCGAGCCCGCAACCGCCGCCGATCGCCGCGCCCTGGACAGCGGCCACCACGGGGAGGGGGGCGGCCAACAGGCGCAGCGCGGCACGGTACAGCGCCGCGATGTCCTGGCCGGCATTGCCGGCGAAGTCCAATCCGGCGCAGAAGTGCCGGCCCTCTGAGGCCAGCACAAGGGCCCGGCACCACTCCGACGCGCCCAGCTCCTCATAGGCCGCCGCCACCGCCTCTATCAGCGCGGTGTCGAAGTAGTTGTTGGGCGGGCGGTGCAGGCAGACGATGCCGACGTGCGCACCGTGCTGCTCCACCGTGACGTCGGTCTCGCTCACAGGATCACAGCTCTATGTCCTCCAGGCTGCGCCAGTAGATCACGGCGTCCTCGCCCTCGACGGCGGCCGGGATGCGCCCCACCTCGTCGAAGCCGAGCTGGCGGTACATGGCGCGGACGAGGTTGGACTCGAACACGAGGTTGAACATCATGGCGTCGAAACCCAGGCGTCGTGCCTCGCGTAGCGAGTGCTCCACCAGCGCCCGCCCCACCCCCGTGCCCCGGTAGGGGGCCATGACGAAGTACCCGGCGTTGGCGATGTGGGCCGCCCGGCCCACGAAGTTGGGCTTGATGTAGGAGCCGCCGATCAGATATCCGCCGAAGCGGGCCACGGACACGGCCGCCGAGTGGCGGACCCAGTAGTCGTCGAAGTCCTCCCGCGTCACTCCTGGCAGCTGGGGGAAGCCCTCACCGGCGCCGACGATGTGGCTGAACGCCGTGTACAGCTCGTCGAAGTCGTCGATCGCCGCTTCTCGTATCTCCACCGGCACGGCACCACGGTAGCGGCAGCAACCTGTGAATCGACTGATCGCACAGGGGATGCGATCGAGTGTCGCGCCGCCTACGCGCTGAGGCCGAACCCCGCGGTTCCCGTACCGGGCCGCACCGCCTCGATCGGATCGCGCAGGTCGTCGATGTAGCCGAGCGCATAGGCACCGCGGTCGTAGCCCATCACTCGGAGCAGTTCGATGGGCAGCGTCTCGGCCACCTCCCGGGGGACCGAGAGGTACTGGTTCTCCTCCTGGCGCAGCCAGGCCACGTTGTAGGTGATGTTCAGGCCGATGCGGGTGGCGCCGGAACGGTTGGCCCCACCTCCGTGGTAGACGCTCCCCGAGTAGAAGAGCACCGAGCCCCGGGCCATCTCAGCGGGCTCGGTGTCGTCGGGGCCGAACGTCGGATTGTCCTCGCGCCGGTTGCTGCCCACCACCACCCGGGTGGCCCCGTTCTCCTCCGTGAAGTCGGTCAGCGCCCAGATCGTGTTGCACTGGACCTCGTAGCCCGCCGGGAACGGGAAGAAGTCGAAAGCCCACTGGTCGCGGTGGATCGGCTGAGGCGTCTCGCCGGGGCCGATGGCGATGGCCTGGGTCAAGTGCAGCTGGATGTTGGTGGCGTGCCCGAGGAAGGTGCGCGCCGCGCCCAACGCCAGCGGATGCATGACCAGTTCGCGGCAGCCGGGTGATCGGGCGATGAGCGAGCCCGTGCGTCGGGTCCGGTTGCCGCTGAAGTCGTCGGGCCCGGTCGACGTGGCGTCGAGGTAGGGGCGCAGTTCGGACTCGATCCTGTCGAGCTGGTCCACCGGGACCACGTTGTCGACCACGACCGCTCCGTCCCGCCCCAGCGCCGCTGTCACCTCGTCCGGGCTGGCGTCGCTGCGCAGGTGGGCTATCGGCACGCCCCAATCCTGTACAACCGGTCATCGGATCGGCAAGCTCGACGGGCTCGCCTCGGCCACCAACCCCAGTTCGGCGAGCTTGCGCACCGTGAGCCGCACATCCTCGCCGATGATGTGCAGGGCCGGCCCATCGGCCCGGTGCGCCTCGGCGAGCTCGCGCACCATGTCGTCGAGGGTGGTCGTGCCGTCGCAGCAATTCCACACGGCGGCCGCGCTCGAGTTGAGCATGATGAGAAGCTGGCCTACCTCGTCGTAGAGGGCCACGTTGTCGTCCAACTCCACCGCGGCGGCACCTTCCCTGCGCATGGGTCGCGAGCGCCCGTCGGGCCATTCAGGGCGCACCGACGACACCTTCCCGCGCTCTCGACGCCCAGGCCATCGGCGCCACCAGATCCAAGACCAGGCGGCAGGCGTCGTCGAGGTCAGACATGGTCAGCGAGAAGCACCGGCACCCCTTCGCCTGCCGGCCGAGGGCGCGGGTCCCCTCAGATCCGAGGGGGATGAGGTTGACGGCGTTCAGCGCCAGCGCGAAGAACGCCTCGGTGTCCGACAGCGGGGTCAACGCGGTTGGGCCGGCGGCGTCGTAGCGGGGCACCACGACGAAGCGTGGTACGCAGGGTCGCCCGATCCGACGTCCCGTGCCGTCCCCGACCGCCACCTGCCACTCTCGTCCCGCCCAAGGGCCGTCGCCGCACTCGAGACCGACGTCGGGGTCCATGTCGGAGAGCACGGCGAAACTCCCTGGCTTCACGGTGATGGGCTTGGCGTAGGGCACGACCCTTCCGGTCGCCATGTCCAGGGCAGCCAGCTCGTCGGTGAGGTACCCGAGCCCGGCGCGGACCAGCCCCGCCACGAGCGTCGACTTGCCCGAACCCGACGCACCAGGGAGCAGTACGCCGATGCCGTCGGCCTCGATCCCGCCGGCGTGGAAGAGAAGGTGGTCTCCACCCGTATCCGCAGCGGCACGGTTCACATCCCACACCACCAACCCCATGGCGTCGGCGGGTGACTGGCCGCGAGCCAGTACCTCCCTGTTCCGCCATACGTCGACGGCACCGGTGGGCGAGTCCGTTGCCGTCGCCGTCGCCGTCAGCGAGTACCAGTGTTCGACGGGTGCTGTCTCGACGGGGTCCCGCAGCCCGGCCAACAGCGCCTCAACCCGGCGGCCGAGACGCTCGTTGTCGGTTTGCACCCCGAAGCGGTAGGACAGCGCCCTCAGGTTCGGAGTGCGATGCACCCACCCGCGCTCGAGCCCCATCGATCAGGCTGGATTGCCCGGGCTCTCCGCCGGGGGCGTGGGCCGTGCGACCGGCGGGCGTGCGGCTGGCCCAGTGGTGCAATGCCCATCCGCCGGCGACCAGCGCCGCGCCGATCTCGGCGTCACGCTGGATGTCGAGGCCCGTGAATGCCAGCGAGGTCAGCGGAGTCGTGGCCGGATTGGCCCCGGGTCCCGTCGACGACCCGCCCGGCGGTGGTCCCGCCGGACGCGCCGGTCGCCACCGCGGGATCCGGGGTCGTGGCCGGATCCGCCCCGGGGGACGGTCCGTCCGGGGCGGTCCCGGTGCCGGTGGGGTTGGGGTTGGGGTTGGGGGGGGACCCGCCGGTCAGCAGCGTGGGACCCGAGAGGGTGGCGCCGCCCGCAGGCTTGGCAGTGAGGATCTCGGGTGCCACCCAAGCCACCGCCCCCGCCGAGGCGATCGCTGACATGCGCCCGATGGCCTGGCGTCGCGAGAGACGGGTGCTGTCCCAATGAGCGCCCTCCGGCGCCCCGCGTGGTGTCGCCGCATCCACGTGTGTCTCTTCGTTTTGCATGAAACCGCCGTCCGCCAATCGCTCCGCCGAGTGAGCAGCTACAAAGATATCTCGGAATCCAAAGGCCAAACGGTCGCGCCCGTGGCCTGGTGAAGCCACTTGTTCGCAGGTCGATCTCAGCGCCCGCCAAGCCCGTGGTGGGCCGGCCGCAGTATCGTCCAGAATGGGAACGGGCATTGCAAGAGCGCGATTGACGGCACTGGCGGAACCCCCGGGTGAGAATCCGTTCGTCGCCTCGGCGTGACGGCAAGATGAGCGCATGCGCAACGACGGGGCGACCGCCGCGACCGTGACGGAGCAGACCGCGACGTTGTTGTGGGAGGCATGCCGCCGGGTCCCTGATCCGTCCTCGGTCCGGAGTGCCCTGGCCGGAGGGGCCGACCTCGGGTTGGCGGTGCGCGCCGCCTCGGACCAGCGGGTCGGCGCGCTGCTGTGGCGGGCGCTCGGTGCGTCGGGCTCGCTGGCCTCTCTCGGGCCCGACCGGGCCGCGTTCGGCGCCATGGCCGACGCCTTCAAGATGGAGGCACTGCTCCTGCTCCCCCGCGCCGTCGCGCTGGCGGTGCGGCCGCTCACCGGGGTCGGGCTGGAACCGGTCGTCTTCAAGGGACCCGCCGTGGCGGCCCGCTACCCCGAGCCCGGCTTACGTCCGATGGATGACATCGATCTCCTGCTGCCTCGGGCCGACCACGGGCGGGCCCTCGAAGCCTTGGGACACGCCGGTTGGCAGGTCGCGCGCGCCGGCGATGGCGACCACTACGACACCGTGCTGACCCACCTCGAGGTTCCTTCCTACTTCCTCGAAGTCCACTTCGGGTTGGAGGGCGGCGCGGAGCAGGTGACGGCACTTGACCCCGAGGCGCTGTGGGCCCGGCGCCAGCCGCTCGACTGCGCCGGCACGCCGGCCTTCGGGTTGCCCCCGGCCGAGGAGCTGGTCGTGCTCGCGGCCCATGCCGGGAAACCGCACCACCGGTTCGTGCGCCTGGTGTGGATGGCCGACCTGACGATGATCGTCGGGCACGCCGAGATGCACGACGCCTCCATCGACTGGGACCGTGTGCATGCCGTGGCCCGGGCCGCACGCTGCGTGACAGTGGTCGGCGCTGCCCTGGAGATGGCCCGCCGGGCGGGCGTCGACACGCCGGCAGGGCTGTTCCCCCTCCCGACCCGCGGCCAGCGCGGCGACACCATGCGCCGGCTGTTGTCCGTCACCTGGCCCTTGACGCAGCTCGAACTACCCGGCTACCGGCTCAATTACGCACTGACCGACAGCGCGGCCCGACGCGCCAAGATGGTCTTCGCGCACCTGGTGCTGGGACATGGGCTGCGCGCCCGGGCGCGACGCATCGCGGGCTTGCGCGCCCCGAGCCCCCTCCCGTGCCTAGCCGCTCGGTGTCAGACCCGGCTAGGGCCCCGGGAAGACGGACCGCAGCGCGTCGAGCAACGCCCCGTCGCCGCTGAACGCGGGCGTATGGTCCGGATCGAGCCGCCCGTAGACCAGGCGGCTGAAGGCCTCCGCGGGCAATTCGAGCTCCGGGCGCTGCCCGCCCTCGCCCGCGGTCAGCTCGACGCCGCCCGCCGTCAGGCGCAGCGCGATGTCCCGCTCAGGGTCTGTGGTCCGGACGGCAATGGTGCGCTCGTGGCCGTCCGGCCGCCCGCTGAAGCGTGCGATGAGGGCAAGGTTGTCGACCACCAGGGCGGCGGCATCGTCCGGCAGACGGGTGTTCTCGTCGAAGACGACCTCGATGTCCCAGGTGTGGAAGGCGTGCTCGTTGAGCCGCAGGCCCGCGAATTCGTTGAAGCCGAGGCTCAGCGGTCCCATGGCAAAGGCCAGTTGGGCCCGGTCGGCCTCGCTCACGTCCTCGAGCGCCTCGAGCACGGCCTCGTCGGCCGCCAGGGCGTCGTCGGCCTGGGCCCGGGGAATCTTGGCGTTCCAGTCGTCCCACACCGACGGCGCGAACTCGTCGGGCGTCGCGCTGCCGGAGCGGATGTCGTCGAGGCGCCGGTGCATTATGACCGCGCCCGAGCCGAGATGCGACAGCACCTGGGCGATCGACCACTCGCTGTCGTACGACTGCCGTTCCAGGTCGCCATCACTGAGGTCCCCGCAGAGCTCGTGCAGGTGACCGACGGAGGTGCGCAACGCGCCAAGGGGATTGTCCATGGAAGCGGTCTACCCGGCGGCGCCACGCGCCGACGCGAGCGCGTGCATCCACCAGGCCAGATCGTCGGCCATGAGATCGAGGCGGGCCTCGAGCGGCGCGAACAGCGAGAGGTCGGCGGGGTCGGCCGCCTTCCGCACGGCGATCAGGACGTCGGGCAGGACGTGGACGGCGTGGCGCAGTGGCGCCATCTCGAACTCGACCGCCACCGCGCGCAGCTGTTCGATCGCCCGCGCCCCGCCGGTGTTCCCCCACCCGACGAACGCCACCGGCTTGCGCCGCCATTCGACGAACGTGGAGTCCAGCGCGTTCTTGAGGACGGCGGGATACCCGTGGTTGTACTCGGCGGTGAGCAGCAGGTAGCCGTCGGCCCGGTCGACGACCTCGCTGAAGCGAGTGACCGCCTCGTCGCCATAGTCACGGCCCGTCCGGGCCGGTGCGTCGCCGTCGAAGAAGGGAAGCGGATGGTCCCGCAGGTCCACCAACTCGACGTCGAACGCTTCGTGGCGCCCGAGCCGGTCCATGACCCAGGCCGCCACCAGCTCGCTGAATCGACCCTCCCGGGTCGTCCCGGTTATGACCTCCAAGAGCACGTCTGTGACTTCCGTTCTCTCCTGATCTTTCGGCGGGGGGATGGTCCCCGCCGGGACGAACGGTAGCAGAACTCCCCCGGTGGTTAACTTGACAGCTAACTAACTTTTTGGTTAACTACAATCCGTGACGACGAAGACCGAGGAGCAGCTCGATGCCGCGTTCGCCGCATTGGCGGACCCCACCCGGCGGGCCATCGTGAGCCGCCTGGCGCGCGGCGACGCCACCGTGACCGAGTTGGCTGCTCCCTTCGCCATGTCGCTGCCGGGGATCTCCAAGCACCTCAAGGTGCTCGAACGCTCCGGCCTGATCTCGCGGCGGCGCGACGCCCAGTTCCGCCCCTGCCACCTCGAGGGCCCCGCCCTCGACGGCGTGCTGGACTGGGTCACCACACATCGGCGCCTCTGGGACGAGCGGTTCGACAAGCTCGACACGCTGCTCGCCGACCTCCAACGGACCTCGGGCCCGAAGGGAAGGGGGCGCGCCGATGGCTGAGCACGACGGCACGGGCGCGACCGGGGAGCTGCGCTTTCGCCGGGTCTTCGCGGCGCCGCGCGAACTGGTCTTCCGCTGCATGGTCGATCCCGACCACCTGACCCACTTCTGGGGGCCCGCCGGGGTGAGCGCACCGCGGGACCGCATCACGGTCGACGCCCGGCCTGGGGGCGTGTTCGAGACGCTGATGGTCAACGACGCCGACGGGAGTGGGTACGCGACCCGGGCCGTGTTCGACGAGGTGCGCGCACCCGAGCTGCTGGTCTGGACCGAGTCGCACTCGGGCATGCGGGTGCGCTCCGAGTTCGTGGCGCTCGGACCGGATCGCACCGAGGTCAGGATCCACCAGACCTACGTGCCCGAGGCCTTCTTGGCCCCCGAGTTCCAGGCCGGGTTCCTGTCCTCGCTCGACCGGCTCGAGGCGTATCTCGCCGGGCTGGACCCCCTTTCCGCCAGTGGCGACGCATCGGGCGACGGCGAGCGATGACGGCTCACGACAGAACGGACACCGCTGGCGGCCTGGCGGCGATCGCCGACGAGTACACGGCGCTGGCCGACCTGTTGGAGTCCTCCGGACCCGACGTCTGGGATGCGCCGTCGCTCTGCGAAGGCTGGCGCACCCGCGAGGTCGTGGCCCACATGACGATGCCGGTGCGCTACCCCGGCCCAGCCTTCATGGCCGAGCTGGAGGCCGCCGGCGGTGACTTCACCCGCCTCTCCAACACGGTGGCGGCACGTGACGGCGCCCTCCCTCTCCCTGCCCTCGTGGCCGACCTGCGCTCCGAGGTGCTGCACGGCTGGCAGCCGCCGGGAGGCGGGATGGACGGCGCGCTGACGCACTGCGTGATCCACGAGCTCGACATCGTGGAGGCGGTCCCGCTGGAGCGACGGGTTCCCGCGGCGAGCATCACCCGGGTGCTCGGAATCGTCGCCGCCGCGGACGCACCGAACATGTTCGGGGTCGATCTCGACGGCGTGGAGCTGCGGGCCGACGACCTGGTGTGGTCGGCCGGCTCGGGTGCGCCGGTGACGGGACCGGCGCAGGCGCTCGCCCTCGTCGCCTGTGGGCGACTGCTGCCGGCGGGCCGCCTACGCGGCGCGGCAGCGGGCCGCTTCACCCAGTCCTGAAGAAAGAGCGGCGGGGGCAGGGCCGGGAATCCGCCGGGCGGCGAAGACGTGGCCTGGGGGCTACGCCGGCTGGGCGGGGTCCCCGTTTTGCCAGCGTCGCCAAGCCTGGAAACCGCCCGCCAGATCCCCGGCGCCGGCGAAGCCCAGGTCGCGCAGGGACGCCGCAGCCAGGCTGGAGGCGTAGCCCTCGGAGCAGACGACGACGATCGACTGGTCGTAGCCGCTGACCTCCGCCAGGGCATGGCTCCCGCTCAGGTCGAAGCGCCACTCGAGCACGTTGCGCTCCACGATGAGCCCGAAGCCGAGCTCCCCCTCGGTGGCGCGCTGGGCCGCCGGCCGGATGTCGACCACGAGGGCGCCGTCGGCACGGAGCGACTCGAGCTCTTCGGGCTCGACCCGCCGAATGCGCGCCCGAGCGACCGCAAGGAGGTCGTCGACGCTGCGGGCCGTCACCGGGCGGCCGATTGCGCCCCGGTCGCCCTCGCAGTGCGGGGGTGCTCCGCCTCAGCGCAGCCGTCGGCCGCCCACTCCACGGCGCGCACCACCAGCTGGTCCCCGCACACGTCGTAGAACGTCATGGAGGTGAGTGCCGGGCTGTAGACGTGCAGGCTCAGCGCATGCCCGTCCGATTCGTTGGTCACGTCGTGGACGTGCCCGGCTCCGAAGCCGAGGGTGGCTCCGGCCCGGACCTCGTGGTGGACCAGTGCGAGTCGTCCGACGTCGTCCCGCCACGGCACTGCCTCGACCAGCACACCACTGATCACGCTCACCGCCCCGGTCGAATTGCCGTGATCATGGAGCTCCACCTTGCCACCGCGCGGCCAGGCGATCAGCCAGGCGTCGAAGTCGGGCGTCCGGGCCACGAGGCGCCAGGCGCGTTGGTCCATGTCGAGCGCCCCCGGCCAACGGACGGCCGGCGCCAGGCGGCTCGCCACCTCGCTGGGATCCACTCTGGACGGGCGCCACGACGAGCTGCCCGCCCCGGACTCGGGGGTCGGGCGCCATCGGGCCGGGGAACGCATCCGGCGAGGGTACGCTGTAAAGCCGACTAAGTCAATCGTATTTAGAGGTTTAGGTTCCCTCCCTGGCAGGCGGCCGTGGACCGGACAAGATTACGGCGATGCATCCCCTCGCGTGGCAGGAGGCCGGCGGCCGGCGGAACGGCGTTGCGGCATGAAGGTCATGGGCGCCACCGGGCGCGCCGACACCAGGGTCACGGCCGATTCCTGCGACGCGCAGCACACCCCGTGGAACCAGCGCGTGCGCTCACTGTTGCTCGGGCCGCACGGCGGCGGCACCATGCGGCGACGGGCCTCGGACGCCGTCCGCGTCGGCCTCGCCACCGTGCTGGTGATGATCTGCGTGCCTGTGGCGCAGGCCAACACTTCGTTGGAGATCCACATCACCGAGCTCATTGCCCCCCCGCCGACGGGGATCCACTGGCTGATCACCGCGCTCTGGTTCGTCGGGTCGATCGGCGTGATCGTCGCGCTGGTGCTCATCGGGTTGCTCGTGCCACGGCTGGCGGCCGTGCGGCAGATGGGGGTGGCCGCCGTGGGCACCGCGGCCGTCTGCCTTCTCCTCGATGCGCTGCTCGGCCCGACCGCGGGGCGAACGCCTATCCCGGACTTCTCCGGGTTCAACCCGCGCTTCCCCATCCTCCAGCTGGCCATCGCCACCGCCGTGGCGCTGGCCGGGCTGCCGTACCTGAGCCGGCCCATGCACCGAATCGTGATCGGCGCGCTGTCGCTCGCCGCCCTGTGCGCCGTGATCGGCGCCTACGGGCTGCCGCTCGGTGTCCTTGCCGCGTTGATCGTCGGTTGGGGTACCGCCGCCGCCTGCCACATCGTCATGGGCGCACCCAACGGGCTCCCGTCGGCGTCGGAGGTGAGCGACGCCGTGCGCGACCTTCGGGTGGAGGTGCACGGGCTCACCTCCATGCCACGTCAGGAATGGGGCGTCGCCGCGTTCGCCGGCACGGACCCCCAAGGGCATCCGGTCGAGCTCGCCGTCTACGGGCGCGACGCCGCCGACGCGCAGTGGCTGCGCAAGGTCTGGCGCTTCTGCATCTACCGCGACTCGGGTCCGACCCTCGTGATGAATCGGCTCCAGCAGGTGGAACACGAGGCGTACCTGACGTTCCTTGCCGCCCACGCCGGAACACTGGTCCCCGAGATCGTGGCGGCCGGGCGGTGTGGGCCGGCTCACGACGCGGTGCTCGTCACGCAACTCCCCGAGGGCCGGCGCCTCTCGGAGCTACAAGGAGACGAGGTCAGCGACGACGACATCGACGCGGTCTTGCGTTCCGTGCTCGTGCTTCGCAGGGCCGGCATCGCGCACGGTGCGTTGAGTCCTGAAACCATCCTGACCACGCCGATGGGGCCGCTGCTGCGCGACTTCCGGCGCGCCTCCTCCTCTTCACCTGAGGCGCGGACCGAACGCGACCTGGCGGGCGCCGTGGCGGCGGTCGCAGTCGTCGTGGGTATCGACCGTGCGTCCGCTGCCACGTGCCGGGTCGTCGACTCCGACACGATCGAGGCCGTCCTGACCCACCTGCAGCGTTCGACGCTGGACCCCGAGACCGAGCGGATGGCCCGGTCGCAGAAGGGGTTCCTCAAGTCCCTGCGCGAGGCGCTGGCCGCCGTCGCCGGTGTCGACGTGCCGAAGCTCGTGGAGGCCAAGCGGATCAGCTGGCCCAACTTGTTGATGGTCATCGGGAGCCTGGTCGGGCTCTGGCTGATCATCGGCGTGTTGACCGAGGCGTCTGGGTCGCTGAGCGTCATCCGCGGCGCCAGCTTGGAATGGGTGGCGGCGGCCTTCGTCCTGGGACAACTCCCCGTGGTCACCGGCGCGTTCGCTCTCATCGGCGCCGTCGTCGGGCCCCTGCCCTTCGGGCGCTGCGTCGCCCTGCAGACGTCCAACCTCTTCACGTCGTTCGTCGGCGGCAGCGCCGCCGTCTTCGGTGTCCGCGTGCGCTTCTTCCAGCGCCAGGGCCTCGACGCGCCGGCAGCCATTAGCGCGGGGGCCATCGACAGCACCGCCAGCTGGGTGGTCAAGGCCGCCCTCTTCCTGGTGTGCCTGCCGTTCGCCGTCGGCGACTTCCACAAGCCGACGTCGAGCGACGGCGGGGGGCATGCGGACGTCGTCTGGATCGTCCTCATCTGCGTCCTCGTCATCGCCGTGGTCGTGGCCGTGGTGACGCTGGTCCCCCGGGTCCGGCGGCTGGCCACCGAGAGTGCCCGTCCGCATCTCTTGACCATGTGGAAGGACGTCAAAGTCCTTGCCGTCGAACCCCGGAAGATCGCCTGCGTCCTGGGCGGGTCTCTGGGCAGTCAGGTCCTCATCGCCATGTGCCTCGGGGCGTCGCTCCACTCAGTAGGGGAGCACGCAAATTTCGCGACCCTCATCGTCGTGTTGACACTGGCCGCCGTGATCGGCGGAGCGGTGCCCATCCCCGGCGGCGCCGGGGTCATCGAGGTGGGCCTCATCGCCGGCTTGACCGCCGCGGGAATCCCCCAGGACCAGGCGGTGGCGGCCGTGTTCATCGAACGTTTGTGTACCGCCTACCTGCCGCCGATCTGGGGCTGGGCAACGCTGGTCTGGCTGCGCCGCAGCGACTACGTCTGAGCACGGCCCGCGCGTCGCGGTGTACTGATTCACCCGCTGTCGATCTCAACCCGGCCGTCATTGCTTCGCAATTTCCCGGCACTCCGGTGTCGGACGCTGTAACGTCCAGAGCGATGCCGGGGGGCTGGCTTGCATGAGGGTTCGTTGGACGCGTCAGAGAATGGCACGCACCAGTCCCCGCACCGGGTAGGCACCGCGTCGGGGTGAGCGCCGTCACCGACTCCCGGCCGGCCCGCTCCGAGCGGGAGGACGTTGCCGGGGACGCGACACCGCTCCTTGTAGCCGACCGGGTCACCGTCGGGTTCGGCGGCCTGCTGGCCCTCGACGAGGTGTCGATGTCGGTCGACGACGGTGAGGTGGTCGGGGTCATCGGGCCGAACGGAGCGGGCAAGACGACGCTCTTCAACGTGATCAGCGGTTTCGTCCATCCCAGCTCCGGAACGATCACCTACCGCGGCGACGTCCTGCGCCGACACCATCCTCACGACCTGGCCAAGCTGGGCATCGCGCGCACCTTGCAGGGCATCGGCCTCTGTCCCGGGTTGACCGTGCACGAGAACGTGATGCTCGGCGCCGAACCGACCCTGCGCAGCGATCTCGGATCGGCCTTCCTCGGCATCTGGCGCTCCAGCCGCGAGGAGCGCCGCGTGGCGGCGCGGGCCATGGGGGTGCTCGACGAGCTCGGTGCCGCGGACTACGCCCGCCGGATGCCCGCCGCGCTTCCCTACGCAATTCAGAAGCGGACGGCGCTGGCCCGCGCCCTCATGGCGGAGCCGCAGCTCCTGCTGCTCGACGAGCCGGCGAGCGGGCTCTCCGAAAGCGAGATGGACGAGCTGGGATTGCGGGTCCGCGGATTGACCGATCACATGTCTGTGCTCCTGGTGGAGCACCACATGGACCTGGTGATGTCGGTGTGCGACCGTCTCGTCGTCCTCAACTTCGGCCAGGTCATCGCGGAGGGCACACCGGCGGTGATCCGGGCCGACCCCGACGTCGCGACCGCGTATCTCGGAGACCCCGTCCATGAGGACGCACCGCCCGCAGGACAGGCCACCGACGATGCTTGAGGTCCGGGACCTCAGCGTGTCCTTTGGGGCGGTACAGGCACTGCGCGCGGTGTCCTTCGACGCAGAACCCGGTGCGGTCACTGCCGTCCTAGGCGCCAACGGGGCAGGCAAGAGCACGCTCCTGCGCACGATCTCCGGACTCGTGAAGCCGCTCGAGGGCTCGGTGCGCTTCGACGGCGACCCTCTTGTGGGCCGCCACGTGGAGTCCATCGCGCGATTGGGAGTGGCCCACGTGCCCGAGGGGCGGGGGGTCATCGAAGAGCTCACGGTCGAAGAGAACCTCCGGTTGGCCACCCTCTGGTGCCTGCACAAGAACGAGCGCCAGGGCGCCATCGCCGAGATCCTCGAGCTCTTCCCCCGACTCAAGCCGTTCCGGCGCCGGAATGCCTCCGCGCTCTCCGGGGGCGAGCGCCAGATGCTGGTTCTGGGCCGGGCCCTCATCTCCCGGCCCCGCTTGCTCCTGCTCGACGAGCCGAGCCTCGGTCTGGCGCCACTGGTGACCGCCCAGTTGATGGCGCTGCTGCGGGAGCAGACGGAAGGCAAGGACATCACCGTGGTGCTCGTGGAGCAGAACGCCCGCAGCGCCCTCTCGGTGTCGCACCAGGCTCTCATCCTCAACCTCGGCCAGGTGGTCGCCTACGACGACGCCGCCACGATGGCCGCCGACGACGCGTTGCGTCACCACTACCTCGGGTTCTAGTTCCGTGAGCCTGTTCTTCGACTACACCCTCGACGGCGTCGCCAACGGCATGGTCTACGCCACCCTGGCACTCGCCCTGGTCCTGATCTACCGGGCGACGCGGATCATCAACTTCGCCCAGGGGGCAGCGGGCATGCTCACCACGTTCATCGCGTTCAGCCTGCTGGCGCGGGGAGTCGGCTACTGGTGGGCCTTTGTGCTGGTGCTCGTCATCGGGTTCGCCATCGGTGCGGTGACCGAGCGCGTGCTGATCCGCCCGCTGCACGGCAAGTCCGAACTGAACCCCGTCATCGTGACCATCGGGCTGCTGGTCGTCTTCGAGGGGCTGGCCGGGGCCATCTACGGCAACGCCAGCCGCGGGTTCCCGGCCGCCTTCTCGCAGCGCGGCCTCAAGGTGGGCAGCACCATCATCGCCTTCTCCCACTTCGACGTCTTCATCCTCATCTCCGTGCTCGCGCTGATGTCGGGGACCCTGGTGCTGTTCCGTTACACGGCGCTGGGGCTCCGCATGCGGGCGTCGGCCTTCCACCGGGAGATCGCACGGCTCCTCGGCGTGCGCGTGGGCATCCTCTTGACCCTCGGGTGGGGCCTGGCCGGCATCGCAGGCTCTCTGGCCGGCCTGCTGGTGGCGCCGACGAGCGCGTTCGGGCCCTATTACATGGACCTGATCCTCGTCTACGGCTTCACGGCTGCCGTCATCGGCGGACTCGAGAGCCCGGTGGGAGCGCTGGTCGGCGGGCTGATCTCGGGCCTGTGCATCTCCTACGTGGGGGGCTACCTCGGCTCCGGCCTCGAACCGCTCGGGGCTCTCGCCCTCCTCATGGTGGCCCTGATGGCCCGGCCCGAGGGCATCTTTGCCCGGCCCGCGGCGAGGAGGGTCTGACGTGACCACCGGTGCGAGGGTCCGCGCGCTGCACATGCCCCATCAGCCGCTGCTCCGCCATCTTCCCGTCGCGCTGGTCGCCGGCGCCGTGCTCTACGAGGTCACGCTTCGGCTGAGTTCGTACAACGACTACCAGGTCGGGGAGATCGCCTCGTATGTGGTGGCGCTGGTTGGCCTGAGCCTGCTGACGGGCAACAACGGACAGGTTTCCCTCGGCCACGGCGCATTCATGGCGGTCGGCGCCTACACCATGGCCCTGCTGATGAACCACACCCAGGCGAACTTCATCCTCGAGCTGGCTGCCGCGACAGGCGTGGCGGCGGCGGCCGGTCTGGTGATCGGCCTGCCGGCCACCCGGCTCAAAGGCCCGTACCTGGCGGGCATGACGCTGCTCTTCGCGCTGGCCGTCCCGTCCATTGCCGACAAGTGGCCGAACACGTTCGGGGGTGACCAGGGATTGACCACGACGGTGCCCACGGCACCCGGCTCGCTGACCGCCGAGGAATGGCTGACCCAGATTCAGATCCTCGGGGCGCTGATCGTGATGGTCCTCGTGGCCAACCTGTTGTGGAGCCGCTACGGCCGGGCCTTCCGGGCGGTGCGCGACGACGAGATCGCGGCCTCGCTGGCGGGGATCCACATTGTTCGCACCAAGGTCATGGCGTTCACCATCAGCGCGGGGTGCGCGGGCCTCGGTGGCGCGTTGCTGGGGCTCTCGACCGGCGTGGTGAACACCGGGGAGTTCCCGCTCACTCTCTCGATCCAGTTGTTGGCGGCGATGGTGCTCGGCGGCACGGGGACGTTGATCGGCATGGTGTGGGGCGGGATCCTGCTCGTGTATCTGCCGCAGTGGTCGACCTCGCTTTCCAACAGCTTCAACCTGGGCAGCGGAGCCAACGCCTACCTCGCCACCATCTTCTTCGGCGTGGTCCTGATCGTGGCGATGCTGGCGGCACCCAACGGGATTCAAGGCGGGCTGCGCTGGCTGTGGGGGCATCGACCGCGTCCGGGCCAGGTGGCCCCCGACGTACCCAGTGAGGTCTCGACAGGCGACAAGAGCAATGCAACAGAAATGAAAGGGAGGAACGATGTCAAAACGACCGTGGAAGCGTAAGGGGTGGGCCCTGTGGGCCCGTGCCCTCATTGCCGGTTCCCTCGGACTGATGCTGGGGGTCACCCTGCTGCCCGCGACCGCGGGCGCAGAGAGCACACCGGGTGTGACCTCCACGTCCATCACCATCGGTGCGACGGTGCCACTGACCGGCCCGGCCGCGCCGGGCTACGACGAGATCGCTCCCGCCATGAACGCCGTGTTCAGCTGGGTCGACGCGCACGGTGGGGTCGACGGCCGCAAGATCCACTACACGTACCTCGACGACGGTTACAACCCGGCCAACACGGCCACCCTGACCCGCAAGCTCGTGCTGCAGGACAACGTCTTCGCCGACGTCGGGTCGCTCGGGACGCCGACGCAGTCGGCGGTGCAGGGCTTCTTGAACTCGCAGAAGGTGCCGCAGCTCTTCATTGAGTCCGGCTGCAACTGCTGGAGCAACTCGAAGTTCCCCTACAGCCTCGGCTGGCAGCCTCCGTACACGGTGGACGGCAAGATCCTGGGCGCCTACATCAAGGCGAACTTCGCCGGCAAGAAGGTCGGCTACCTGTCCCAGGACGACGAGTTCGGGCAGGACGTCGTCAAGGGTCTCGACATGGAGATCCCCTCTTCCGCCGTCGTGTCTCGCCAGACCTACGACGCGGCGACGCTGGCCGGTCCACTGTCCAACCAGATGGCGGCCCTGAAGGCCGCGGGAGCCCAGGTGGTCGTGCTGGCCACGATCCCGGCGGCGACCGCGCTGGCGATGCTCCCCGCCGCGGTCATCGGTTACTCCCCGCAGTACGTGGTGGACAGCGTCGGTGCCGACTCGCCGACGGTCGGCCCGCTGCTCGCCTCCTTCACTCAGAAGGGAGGCGGGACGGCGGCCCAGGCGGCCGCGGCCGGAGGGTTGCTGAACGGGGTCATCACGACGGCCTACTTCGCGCCCGAGTCGGACACGTCCAACTCCTGGGTGCAGACCGAGAAGAAGCTCCTCCAGCAGTACGCGCCATCGCTGTACGCCAAGTCAGGACTCGACGGGAACACCCAGTACGGCATCGCGCTGGCCTACACGTTCGTCCAGGCGCTGCAGAAGGCCGGGAAGAACCTCACCCGGCAGAGCCTGCTCGACGCCATCAACACCCACGGCAAGAGCTTCGTGACCCCGGGCTTCGTCCCGCTGTCCTACTCGAGCTCGGTGCACTTCGGGTTCGAGGGTGAGGAGGTCGTGAAGCTGGAGAGCTCGGCCCCGCCTGCGGTGACACCGACCGGCAGTTGGATCGGCGGAGTCCCGGTCAGTCCCGTCGTTGAGACGAGCCCCGGGCCCGGTCCGATCCACAAGTACACCGGTCCGACCTCGGTCCCGCCGAAGAGCCTGGCGGCCACGGGCTGATCGACTGGGTATCCGGCGGCGGAGGTTCGCCCTCCGCCGCCGGTGTGCCCCGGACGTAGGGGTCGGGTCGAGCGATCAGCTCGTGCGGTCGTGGGTGGCGGGGCTCGTCGTTGCCATGCCCGCCCACCACTCGCGGCGGTGACGCCCGCCGGCGTGCGCTCAAACCCATGAAGGCGGCGTCGGACAGAAGCGCCGATGAGGGGTTGTCGGCGTGGTCGCTGTTGACCACCGTGAGCGGCGTCTTCAGCGCATGAGAACGGCCGCTCGTCGTCCGCCGAGAGCGCTCCCCGTCGTCTGGCCGGTGGTGGCGTACATCGTGGTCGTTGGCAGCTGTACCGCAGTGGTGGTGACTGAGCACGGGTTGGCGTTGACGCTCGTCGCCACCGCGTCGCAGATGTCACCACGGGGCCGGGTGGTCTCGGTCAATCAGTCAGGCTGAGCGCTGCAGCCCGGTTCACGGGCACGGTCACGGGCTCGGTCACGGTCACGGTCACGGTCACGGTCACGGTCACGGTCACGGTCACGGTCACGGTCACGGTCACGGTCTCGGCGCACCGGGAGATGTTTCTGAAACTCTCAACGAGTCCGTTTACAGTGGCCGGAAAATATCCCCCGAGGACCCGCCCCAGAGAGCGCGGGCCCCCGGGCTGGGTGACTCCTGGACCAGCTCGATCAAACGGGCCGCGGTCTTGGTCAGCCAGGAGGACCACCGCCGGTCCCTCTGACCCTCTTCCTGCTCCATTCCGATCGCCCCGTGCGGCATCCGGCCCCGGCAAGCGATCAGAAATTCACCTTGAACGCGGTCTGGGCTGGCGCCCGCACTGGCCTGCCTCGAATCGGGGTCGATACCCTGACATCGACACCGAGGATCCGGAAGGGAGCCTGCAATGGCGCAACGTAGCGTCGCCGAGGGGTTGTTCGAGTGGCCGTCGGCCGAGCCGCAGCTGTCCGGCTCGCGTTGTGCCGCCTGCTCCTTCATCACCTTTCCGGGACAGGACTCGTGCCCCAGCTGCGGCGGGGACACGGTCGCTCCCACCCCCTTGTCCCGGGCGGGGACACTGTGGACCTGGACCCGCCAGCGGTTCCAACCCAAGAACCCGCCCTATCTCGGACGCGAGCCGGCCAACGAGTTCGTGCCGTACGGCGTCGGCTTCATTGAGCTCCCGGAAGGGCGGGTCGAAGCTCGCATCGCCGGCGATGTCGACCAGGAACTGCGGATCGGGATGCCGATGGAGTTGACCGTGATCCCCTTCACCGCCGACGAAGACGGCACTGAGGTGCTGACCTTCGCCTTCCGCCCCATTCAGGAGAGCTGAGATCATGGACGATGTCGCCATCATCGGAGTCGGGCTGCACCCCTTCGGACGCTTCCCCGGGACCTCCGCCATCGAGATGGGAGCCAAGGCGGCCCGACTCGCCTTGGCCGACGCCGGCATCACATGGAAGGAAGTCCAGTTCGCCTTCGGTGGCAGCTACGAAGTGGACAACCCTGATGCCGTGGTCAACTTCCTCGGCCTGACGGGCCTGCCCTTCACCGACGTGTACAACGGGTGCGCCACCGCCGCCAGCGCCCTGACGCAGGCGGCGAACACGCTCCGGCTGGGCGAGTACGACCTGGGCATGGCGATCGGCATGGACAAGCACCTGCCCGGCGCGTTCGCCGCCGACCCCGTCCAGTACGGCGTGCCCAGCTGGTACGGCGAGACGGGCCTCTTCCTGACGCCGAAGTTCTTCGCCATGAAGATCCAGCGTTACATGCATGATTTCGGGATCAGCCCAGAGACGCTCGCCCGCGTCGCCGCCAAGAACTACCGCAACGGTGTGGACAACCCGAATGCGTTCCGGCGCAAGGCACTCAGCGAGGAGGAGATACTCGGCTCCCAGATGGTCAACGACCCCTTGACCCAGTACATGTTCTGCTCGCCCGACGAGGGAGCAGCGGCGGTCGTCCTGTGCCGGGCCGACATCGCCCACCGCTTCACGGCCACGCCGATCTACCTGCGGGCATCGGTGGTCCGGACCCGGCGACTCGGCGCCTTCGAGGTCCACAGCCCATGGCTCCCGCTGGAGAGAGCCGACGCGCCGACGGTCGACGCCTCTCGGGCGGCCTATCGGATTGCCGGGCTCGGTCCCGAGGACGTCGATGTCGTCCAGCTGCAGGACACCGACGCCGGGGCCGAGGTGATCCACATGGCGGAGAACGGGTTCTGCAAGGACGGCGAACAGGAGGCGATGCTCGCCGAGGGTGCGACCGAGATCGGTGGAACCCTCCCCGTGAACACCGACGGGGGCCTCATCGCCAACGGGGAGCCGATCGGCGCGTCCGGGCTGCGTCAGATCCACGAGCTTGTGCTCCAACTGCGCGGTGCCGCAGGCGGACGGCAGGTCCCGGGGTCACCACGGGTCGGCTACAGCCAGCTCTACGGCGCGCCGGGCACGGCCGGCGTGGCCATCGTGTCCACCTAGAAGGCCGCTCCCCCACCGTCGTCTTCAGCTGAAGCCAGCTTCTTTGAGGGGCTCCACTGGTAGACGAACACGGGTCCGTCGCCGTCGTTGTCGCCCACCGAGAAGTTGAATGTTCCGCCGCCTCCGGGGATGGTCACGTGGGGTCAAGGACGCTCCGCCCGGGCCGAAGGTCTGGGCGGTGAGTGTCTTGCCGGCGGCTTGATGATGTCGGTGAACAGAACAATTTGTCGGCACGTGAGCTCTGTGGGCCGTCCATGTGACGGGGTGGACGCCGTCGCGGTGACCGGGTCGCCGATGGGGGCGTTGGGCTCCGCGGCCTGGATGGTGGCGATGCAACGCCTCATCGCGGGGTCGTTCCAGACGGCCGGCAATGGCGGATAGCCACCCCCGTCAGGGGCGTTCATGAGGATCGCAGGCCTCAACGGCCCGGGAGGGAACCATCCCGTCGATGTTGCCGAGTGCAGCTCAGGCGGCGAAGGGCACCTTCATGGCCTCGGCCAGGTTGCCGCCCATCACGAGTGCGACCTCTTCCTTCGACAAGCCCTCGAGCTCGTCGACGTAGGAGAGCGGCTCGGACATCCCCTCGATGTGCGGGTAGTCGGAACCGAAGACCACCCGGTCCACGCCCACCAGGTCGATGAGCCCGCGCGGATCCTCCTCGTGGAACGGGTGGATCCAGATGTTGCGCTTGAGCACCATGAGCGGGTCCTCGTCGTAGAGCCCGGGCTCGTGGGCGTAGGACTGTCCGATGGCCTCGATGAAGGGACGCACCCAGGCGGAGCCGTTCTCCACGGGCAGCATGCGCAGAGTCGGGAAACGGGTGAGGAGCCCGTGGCCGATGAGCGACGCCACCGTATCGAAGATGCCCCGGCCCTGCGTGTGCATGATGTCCATGAAGGCCGACTTGCCGGCGAAGGGGAGGTGCTCTCCCTCGGGCTTGCCCTCCCATTGGTTGTAGTAGCGGGTGAGCCCGTCGTCGGACGCGTGCAGGCCGACGGTGATGTCGAGCTCGGTGACCCGCTGCCAGAACGGATCGAACTCGGGGAGTGCGAACGACCGGTTCCCCTCGAAGCCGGGCACCGGAGCCGGGCGGATCAAGATGATCTTCGCGCCGCGTTCGTGGACCCACTCGAGCTCTTTTATCGCCTCGCTGACGATGGGCAGTGTGATGACCGGTGTCGGGAAGATTCGGTCCTCGTAATTGAACGTCCAGTGCTCGTGCATCCACTGGTTCAGCGCGTGCACGACAACGTGGGTGGCCCTCGGGTCCGTGCTCAGCCGCTCTTCGAGCAGGCTGGCCAGCGTCGGCCACATGAGCGCCCGGTCGATGCCGAGCTCGTCCATGAGGGCGAGGCGGGGCTCGGGAGAGAAGAAGGCCTCGGGTGACCGGATGGGCTCGCCCATCAGCTCCCGGCGGGTCTTGCCCTCCGGATTGCCGTGCTTGAAGAGCTCCTCGGAGGCACCGGGCCGTCCCACAACATTGAACGTGGGGTTCGGGATGTAGTCCGAGATGACGTTGCGCACCGCGATCTTCGTCCGCCCGTTGACCTCCACGTACTTGATCAACCCGGAGTATTCGGGCGGTAGGAACTTCGTGAAGGCATCCGTCTTCTCGTACATGTGGTTGTCGGCGTCGAACACGGGAAAGTCGACAATCCTCTTGGCCATGGCTACCTCCGCATCTCGTCGAACCGCTCGCACCCCTGAAAACCGGAGGGCGGCTGCCCCCGTCGAGGTTGCGCCGTCACAGGGTGACGATCGTCACTTCCTGACGGCAGCGTCAGCCTAGCGTGATTTCGACTTTGACGTCAATATTTACGAGTGGCCGGTTCGCAGTTCACCCCTCCGTGGCGCCGGCCCGACGCTCTCCTTCTCAGGCGCGTCAGCAAGTCCTCCACAAACACGATGGTGTCGGCATGGCCGGTCGTCATGCCCAGCGTCTCGCTCTCGATGACGAGGAAGCGCGAGATGCTCGACAACAACACGGTGAAGACAAGAGGCGGGCACGCCCCGGCGATGCCGTACTGCGCCAGGACCGGTTCGAGCCCCCGGAGCTGATCGGACCGGAACCGCTCCGCGGAGGAGGCGATCTCCGTCCTGATCGGCTTGCGGTGGTTGGCCAGCGCGACGAACTCCATCGTGAGGGCGGTGCCGCGTGGGTCGCGACTGAGGTCCCACAGGGCCCAGAGGGGCTGCGGCGATGCCAGCGCCTGGTTCTGGCGTTCGAGTCCCTGCTCGGCCCGGCGCCGGAAGAGGGCGAGGAACAGGTCGTCCATGGTGCGGAAGTAGTAGTGGACGAGCTGGGGCTTCAGCCCTGCGCTCGCCGCCACCCTCCGCGACGTCACCGCGGCATAGCCCTCCTGGAGCATGAGCCGCTCGGCGGCGTCGAGAAGGGCGGCGCGGGACTTCGAGGTCTCGGCACCGAGACGTCGGGACGTCTGCGTCTGGCTGCTCACGAAGGCGAACCCGACGATCGGAGCTCCGACACGTCAGATGTACATCCCGCCGTTGACGCCGATCACCTGCCCCGTGATGTACCCCGCCTCGTCCGAGCAGAGGTACGAGCAGGCGCTCGCGATGTCCTCCGGGGTCCCCGCCCTCCCGAGGGGCACCATGCGGCCCATGACCTCGACGCTCGGGACGTCCCCGGCAGCCTCAGACTTTCGCGCCATCGGCGTGTCGACGATGGTGGGCGGAATGGTGTTGGCGGTGATGCCGTGGCCGGCCAGCTCACGGGCGAAGGCCTTGGTCAGGCCCATGACTCCACCCTTCGATGCCACGTAGTGGGCCATGTTGGGCGCACCGGACTGGGCGCTCGACGAAGCGATCGTCACGATCCGGCCCCAGCCGGCGGCGATCATGTCCGGGACAGCCAGCTGCAGGCAGGTGAAGGTGCCGGTGAGGTTCACGGCCAGAATTCGGTCCCATTTCTCGGGCGTGATGTCGACGATCGGGTCGAACGACTCGATACCGGCGCTCGTCACGACGACCGTGACCGGACCGAGTGCCGCTCGTACTGACGAGTAGACCTGTTCCAGCGCGCTCCGGTCGGACACGTCGACCTCGTGGGCCGCCACGGTCATGCCCAGGCCGGAGAGGTCTGCCGCGGCCTCCCGGACCAGATCGCCACCGTTGTCGAGGAGTGCCACCGCGAGGCCATCGCTGGCCAGTCGGCGGGCGATGCCCAGCCCGATTCCCGAGGCGGCGCCGGTGACCACGGCGACACGGGGGCTCACGCGGCCACCTCGGCGGGGGTGAACTCGATGTAGAGCTTGTGGAGCCCTCGCAGGACCCAGGTCGGCTCGTAATCGAAGTGCCGGGCCTCCGGCGGCCCGTGGTGTTCCTCGGAGAGCCGGATGTCCCGCATGCGATCGAGGATGCGCTCGATGCTGACGCGACCCTCGGCACGGGCCAAGGGGCCGCCGGGGCACGAGTGGACGCCACGCCCGAAGGCGATGTGGGCCTTGGCGTTGGGACGGTCCAGCCGGAACTGGGCGGGGGCGTCGAAGTGACGGGGGTCGCGGTTTGCCGCGCCGTTGAGCAGCATCACGGGGGTGCCGGCGGCGATGTCGACGCCGCCGACCGTGGTGGCGCGTCGCGACAGCCGGAAGTCCGCCTTCACCGGACTCTCGATCCGCAGCGCCTCATCGATGAAGTCGGGGATGCGCTCCGAGTGGGCCCGGAGCTCGTCCTGGAGCTCAGGGTATTCGGACAGGTATTTGAGAGCGACGGCAAGGAGGCGTGCCGTCGTCTCCTGGCCGGCCGCGAAGAGGAACGTTGCCGTCCGTACGACCGAGGTGACGTCCGGAATGGAGCCGTCGGGGTAGGTGCCCTCCGCCAACCTGGTCAACACGTCGTCACACGGCTCGCGGCGACGGTCCTCGATATACGAGGCGAACGTCTCGTCGAGCCAGCCGAGGGCGTTGACCCCCATGTCGCCCTTCGCATCTCCGACTGCTCCCGGCGACGTGCTCATACCGAATCCCTCGCGAAATCGCTGATGGTCGGCTTCGGGCACCCCGAGGACGTCGGCCACGACGAGCATCGCGAACGGCTGGGTGTACGCAGTGATGAACTCGCAGCGGCCGGCCGCGACGAACTCGTCGATCTGGCGGTCCGCCTGGCGCCACATGAAGGCCTCGTTCTCCTTCAGCCGCTTCGGAGTGAGGAGGCGCATGATCAAGGCCCGCTCCCGCGTGTGCATGGGCGGGTCCATGGTCACCATGTGCTCGTTCATCGGGAGCTGGTCCCGGTATGTGTCGATGATCTCTCCGACATCGTCGCCCTCGAGTGGCACCGGGAACGCCGCGAACGGGCCGATGACCGAGTTGCAGGAGGAGAATGTGTCGGTGTCGAGGTAGACCTCCATCGCCTCCTCGTACCCCGAGACCGCCACCACCCCGTGGTGGGCTGTCGGCAGCACCGGGCACTTGGACCGCAGGTGGTCGAAGTAGGGGTACGGATCCTCGAGTAATGACTGGTCGGTGAAGAAGTCAACCGAGTCGTAGTCGGTCACGGGCAGCTCCCTTGTGGGTGGGTCGGATGCTGAGCACTTGCTTAGCATTTGGACCGCCCTCCTCACAACGGACGCAATCCGGACCAACCGGGACCTGGCGGCGGCACACACCCCTGGCAACCCCTGGCCGCTCCTGCAAAGCTTTGCAGTCAATGGCCCACCCGGATCGACTCCTTCCCGCCGACCCGGGAATCAGGCTGATCGCCCGCACCCTGTACGAGCGGACGCGGTCACTCCCTCTCGTGAGCCCGCACGGCCATTGCGACCCGGCGGCGCTC
Source organism: uncultured Acidimicrobiaceae bacterium (assembly GCA_963736515.1). Classification (GTDB taxonomy): domain Bacteria; phylum Actinomycetota; class Acidimicrobiia; order Acidimicrobiales; family RAAP-2; genus Bog-473. The sequence goes on from CAVTPE010000023.1 coordinate 156,826, forward strand.
GCCGAGAATGCGCCGTTCGACAACGGGGCCACCGAGCTCGTGACCAAGGACCACTACATCCTGCGGATGCTCTACAGCCAGGGAGTGCCCCTCGAGGCGCTCGGCGTGCAACCCCTCGAGGGAGGAGGAGCCGAGATGGACGGGCGTCGGATCTGGCGGGAGTTCGCCAGCCGTTACCCCCTCTTCCGGGGTACACCGTCGAAGCTCTGGCTCGACCACACGCTCGGACAGGTCCTCGGTGTCGCCGCGCCGCTGACGGCCGACAACGCGGACGCCGTCTACGACGAGATCTCGGCCCGGCTGTTGCAGGCGGACTGCCGGCCCCGTGCGCTCTTCGACCGCTTCGGCATCGAGTTCCTCGCCACGACCGAGGGCGCGCTCGATCTCCTGGAGTCGCACGAGCGGCTCCGTCAATCCGGCTGGTCTGGACGCGTCGTGCCCACGTTCCGTCCCGATGACGTCGTCGATCCGGATCGAGCCGACTTTCTCGCCAATGTCGCCGCACTGGGCGATCTGACCGGTGCCGACACATCGACCTGGTCTGGCTACCTGGACGCGCTGTGGAGTCGGCGAACCAGTTTCATTGCTGCCGGCGCGACGGCGTCCGACCACGGGCATCCGTCGCCCGCGACGGCTGATCTGTCACCTCGCGAGGCGGCCGCGCTGTTCGCGCGGCTCACGGCCGGGGACGGCCGGCCAGGCGATGCGGAGCTGTTCCGCGGACAGCTGCTCGTCGAGATGGCGCGCATGAGCCTCGACGACGGACTCGTGCTCCAGATCCATGCCGGCTCGTGGCGGGATCACAACCCGGCCATGGCCGCCCGCTTCGGCCGCGACAAGGGGGCGGACATACCGAGGGCCGTCAACTACGTGCGCGACCTCAAACCGCTCCTCGACCGCTTCGGCAACGAACCCGGGCTCACCGTCGTCGTCTACACCCTCGACGAGACCACCTACAGCCGCGAGCTGGCCCCTCTCGCCGGGCACTATCCCGCGCTGCGGCTCGGACCGCCGTGGTGGTTCTACGACAGCCCCGAAGGCATCCGGCGCTTCTATCAATCGGTCGTCGAGACGGCGGGCTTCGCCAACACCGTCGGCTTCAACGACGACGCCCGGTCCCTGCTCACCATTCCCGCCCGCCATGACGTGGCCCGGCGGATGAACGCCGGCTACCTGGCCGGGCTCGTCGCCGAGCATCGTATGGACGAGGAGGACGCGGTCGAGGTCGCCGAGGATCTCGCCTGCAACCTGGCCCGCCGGGCCTTCCGGGTCGGACCATAGGAATCAGGAGGGCTCGATGCTTCGGCCTCAGGACAACAGCACGCGGGAGACCAAACGGCTCGACGGCATCTGGAGCTTCGCACTTGACGCCGCCGGCGCCGGCCGTTCAGAGGGCTGGTGGCGGGCGACGCTGCCGGGCGCCCTGCGGATGCCGGTCCCGAGCAGCTTCAACGACGTGCTGGCGGACCCGAAGGTGCATGACCACGTCGGTGACGTGTGGTACCAGCGCTCGGTCTTCGTCCCCCGCGGCTGGGCCGGGCAACGGATCATGCTGCGATTCGACGCGGCGACGCACCGGGCCGCGGTCTGGGTCGCGAACAGCTGCGTTGCCGAGCACGAGGGCGGGTACACACCCTTCGAGGCTGACGTCACCGACCTGGTCCAACCCGGCCAGGAGTTCCGCCTCACAGTCGTGGTCAATAACGAGCTGACATGGCAGTCCCTGCCGCCGGGCCTCGTCGAGGTACGGCCTGACGGGTCCCGGCGTCAGCGGCAGTATCACGACTTCTTCAACTACGCAGGGCTGCACCGTGGTGTGTGGCTGTTCACGACAGCGCACGCCCACATCGCCGATGTGACAGTCGTCACCGACATCGACATCGACCAGGGGGCCGGGGTGGTCCGGTACTCCACGGCGGTGGAGGGCGCCACCGGGGCGACGATCCGGGTACGCCTCCGCAATGCCGGAGGCGCTGCTGTCGCCGAGGCCGGCGGCGCCGCCGGCGAGCTGCGCGTGCCGGAGCCGGAGCTGTGGCAGCCCGGACAGGGCTACCTGTACGAGTTGGACGTCGAACTGAGCGACGACGACGTGGTCGTCGACCGCTACACCCTGCCGGTCGGCATCCGCTCGGTGCGGGTCGAGGGGACGCGATTCCTCATCAACGGCGAGCCCTTCTACTTCCGGGGCTTCGGGATGCACGAGGACCTGAACGTCCACGGTCGCGGCCACGACGACGCCGCCATGGTCCACGACCTGTCGCTCCTGTCATGGGTCGGCGCCAACTCGTTCCGGACGTCGCACTACCCGTACGCGGAGGAGGTGCTCGAGCATGCCGATCGGCTCGGCATCGTCGTGATCGACGAGACCGCGGCGGTCGGGCTCAACCTGGGCGTCGGGGGTGGCCTGTTCCTCGGCGGCCCGAAGACCACGTACTCCGAGGAGACGATCAGCTCCGAGACGCAGCGCGTCCACCGCCAGGCGATCGACGCGCTCATCGCGAGGGACAAGAACCACCCCTCCGTCGTCATGTGGAGCCTCGCCAACGAACCCGAGTCCCATACAGAGGCCGCCCGGAGCTACTTCGAGCCGCTGTTCCGGGCGGCGAGGAAGGCCGACCCGAGCAGGCCCGTCGGCTTCGTCAACATGATGTTCGCGCTGCCCGACACCTGCACGGTGACCGAGCTGGCCGACGTCGTCATGATCAACCGTTACTACGGCTGGTACGTCGAACCGGGCGACCTCGACGCGGCCGAGCGTGGGCTCGACGCCGAGCTCCGCGCCTGGGCCACCATGCACGGCAAGCCCATCATCGTGACGGAGTACGGAGCCGACACGATCTCCGGCCTGCACACGACCGACGGCACGATCTGGAGTGAGGAGTACCAGGTGGCGCTGCTCGAGACCTACCACCGGGTCTTCGATCGCGTCGACGCCGTCGTCGGGGAGCACGTCTGGAACTTTGCCGACTTCGCCACCGGACCGTCGTTCATGCGCGTCGATGGCAACAAGAAAGGCGTCTTCACCCGGGACCGGCGCCCCAAGATGGCGGCGCACGCTCTGCGCCGGCGCTGGCTGGACGTTCCCTAGCGGGTGCCGTCGAATGCCTGACGACAAGCTCCCCGAAGAGCTCCTGCGTCGAAGGCCCCTCGCGGAGCATGGCGACGGCCACGGCACCGACGTCGCTCGCGGGCAAGCTGATGGTCGTGAGCGGAGGCGCCACCATCGCAGCCATCGGCACATCGTCGAAGCCGACGACGCTGATGTCGTCGGGGACGGAGATCCCGAGGCTTCTCAGGCCGGCGATGACCCCCAGCGCCATCTGGTCGTTGAAGGCGAGCGTGGCGGACGCGCCGCTGGTCACGACCTGGTCCGCGACGGCCGCCGCGGCCTCGAACGTTGGTTCGTCGACCGTGACCTCGACCACCTCCATCCCGGTCACTCGGCTTGTGCGCCGGACTGCGGTCCGGCGCTCCCCCGCCGCCCACGATCCGCTCGGACCGCCCAGATAGGCGAGCCTTCCGTGCCCGAACGACGCCAGGTGGCGCAAGGCGTCGGCGACGGCCGGTGCGGTCCGAAGCAGGATGGACGCGTGCTCGCGGACGGGGCGGTTGACGAAGACCGCAGGGGAGGATCCGAGGGCACCGAGTTCCCGGTGCAGGAGGCGCGGCGAGACGACGATGAAGCCGTCGACATCTTGCGCCAGCGTGGTGACGGCTCGCACCTCTTCGTCCGGATGCTCGCCCGTGTCCACGAGGAGCACCTGCAGATCGGCCGTGCGGGCCGAGCGCTCGACCGAGCGCACCACGGCCGCGAAGTGGGGGTTGGTGATGTCGGGCACGATCACCGCGACGTTGCCCGTACGCCCGGTGATCAGCCCGCGCGCGGCCCGGTTCGGCACGAAGCCGAGATCTCGCACGGCTGCTTCGACACGGCGCCGGGTTTCTTGTGCGACCTTCTCCGGGGCGTTGATGGTGCGCGACACGGTGGCCGCGTGCACGCCGGCGCGCTCGGCGACGTCGAGGATCGTCGCCCGCTCCTTGCGCTGCACCACGCCCGACCCTACTCGGCGACCAGGACCCTGAGAGGGGGCGGATGACGCACAGCGGACGCCAACGGCTGCAGGAGGGCACGCTCGCGTTCGCACGGGCCGACGCGCTCCCGGACTACGACAGATCCGGTGCGCCCGTCATCACCCACCTCGGGTTCGGGGCGTTCGCCCGGGCGCACATCGCGGTGTACGCGGACGAGCTGTTGCGACGAGGCTCCCCCGCGCTCATCCGGGGCATCTCGCTCAGGAGCCCGCAGGCGCAGAACCAACTCGGGCCCCAGGACGGCCTCTTCACCGTCGCCGTGCGGGAGCCCGGCGCGGCCGTGTCGCTACGGGTGGTCGGCGCGCTGGCCTCCATGGAGACCGGGCCTGCCGCCGCGCTCGATGCGATGGCGGCGCCGGCGACATCGCTCGTGACGTTGACGATCACGGAAAAGGGCTACGGCGTCGATGCAGGGGGGCAGGCGCCATCGGAGGGCTCCACCTCCGCGCCGGCGCTCATCGCGCTGGCCCTGGCCCGACGGCGTCGGGCGGGGCTGGCGCCACCGGTCTTCGCGTCGCTCGACAACCTGCTGGACAACGGGAACATCCTGCGGGCGCGGGTCCTGGACAGCGCCGACGCGGTCGATCCGTCTCTGGCGGAATGGATCGCCAACGAGGTTCCATTCCCGGGTTCGGTCGTGGATCGCATGGTGCCGGCTCCTACCGAACGCGACCGGGAGGACATCGCCACCCAACTCGGTCTGATCGACCGGGGCGCGGTCAGCGCCGAACGCCACCGCTCCTGGGTCATCCGTTCCGTCGATGCGCCGGCCTCGCTGGCCTCGCTGGCCGAGGTCGGCGCGGAGCTCGTCGCCGACGTGGCACCTTTCGAGCGACGCAAGCTGTGGCTCCTCAACGGCCCGCACTCCGCGGTCGCCTACGGCGGCCTCCTCTCGGGACACGACACCATCGCGGGGGCGGTTGCGGATCCCGCCGTCTCTCGCTTCGTACGGCGCCTCGTCGACGACACGCTCGCGGTGGCCGAGCTCCCCGCTGCCTTGAAGCCGGCGGCCTTCGCCGAGGATGCCTTGCGGCGATTCGCCAACCCGGCGCTGGGTCACACCTGCGCCCAGGTGGGCACCGACGGCTCGACCAAGCTGCCCCAGCGGCTGCTCCCGGTCGTGACCGCGCGACGGGCACGGGCACTCGAGACCAACCGGTTCGCCGTGGTCGCGGCCATCTGGATCGCGGCCACCGCCGGCGTGGCGGTCACCGGCGTGCGTCTCCCCCTCTTGGAGGACCCGGCTGCGCCAACCCTCCGCACCGCCTCGCGCCACAACGACCTGCGCCGGCTCAGCCACGTCGCCCTCGATGGGCGGGCGGATCCCCCCTTCGTCGCGGAGGTGGCACGGGCCCTCGAAAGGTTGGCCACCGATGGACCGGCACTGCTGGGGGAGAACCCGTGACGGAGACGCTGGGGGGCCCGGGGCAGATCCTCACGCCCGAGGAGGTCGGCGCCTTCGTGCGCGGGCAGGTCGCCGGCTTGGACCTGACCGGGCGCTCAGTGTGCGTGGTCATCCCGGACGGCACCCGGAGGTGTCCACTGCCTCTGCTCCTGCGGGCCGTCGAAGAAGGGGTCGGCGACCGCGCCAGCAGCTGTTCCGCCGTGGTCGCGCTCGGCACCCATGCACCAATGTCCGAGGACGCCATCGGCACCCTGGTCGGTCAGGTGTCCCTTCCGGTGCGCAACCACGCCTGGTGGGAGGACGACACCTTCACCCACCTGGGCCCGCTGCCCGCGGCGCTCGTCCACGAACTGTCCGGCGGGAGGTTGCGCGACACGATCGACGTGCGCATCAACCGGCTGGTCGTCGAGAGCGACGTGACGCTGATTGTCGGGCCCGTGCTCCCGCACGAGGTCATCGGCTTCTCGGGGGGCAACAAGTACCTGTTTCCCGGCCTGTCGGCCGAGGAGATGATCGACGTCACGCATTGGCTCGGTGCGCTGATCACCAGCCGTGAGATCATCGGTACCCGCGGTGTCACACCCGTGCGGGCGTTGGTGGACGCGGCGGCGGAACTCGTGCCCGGTGAACGGCACGCGCTGTGCGTGGTGGTGGACCATGACACGGGTGGGTTGCGGTCCCTCTCCTTCGGTCATCCCCCGGACGCGTGGGCGGCGGCGGCGGACGTCGCGGCCGAGACACACATCGAGTATCTCGACAACCCCGTCCAGCGGGTGCTCTCCCTGATCCCGACCCGGTACCCGGACCTGTGGACGGGGGCCAAGGGGTTCTACAAGGTCGAGCCGGTAGTGGCCGACGGAGGCGAGGTCGTCCTCTACGCGCCGCACATCACGGAGATCGCGGCCATGCACCCTCGAGTCATGGAGATCGGTTACCACTGCCGCGACTTCTTCCTGGCGCAATGGGACCGCTATCGCAACGTCCCGCCGGGTGAGCTCGCCCACTCGACCCATCTCTTCGGAGCCGGCACCTACGACCCCGTGGCGGGCGAGCACCAGCGTGTGCGGGTGGTCCTCGCCACGGGCATCCCCGAGGCCGTCGTGCGAAAGGCGAATCTCGGCTATCTCGCGCCCGACGCGGTGCAGCTCGACGAGTGGGCCTCGGACGCCGATACGTTGGTCGTGCGCGACGCCGGCGAGGTGCTCTACCGCCTCCGGTAGACCGGCGCCTCGCCGCTCATTCGCCGGGGTACACCATGCCGATCTGGCCGCGGATGGCGTCGAGTGTCGTGGCGAGCGCGATGGATTCGTTCAAGGGAACGCCGCTGCTCTCGGTCCGCCCTTCGGCCAGGCACCGGTGCACCTCTTCGATCTCGAAGCGGAGGCCGTTCCCCTCGTAGGAGGCGTCGATGTGCTCAACGCCGGCCGGACCGGTCACCGTCAGAGAGTTCGGGCAGTGCATCATCGCGGGAAGGTCGATGACGCCGTCGGTGCCCGCGATCCGGGCCGTGCACGTCATGCTCACGCGCAAGGCCGCCTTGGCCACGCCCAACCGTCCCTCCGGGTGATGCAACACCGCGGCGACCACCTCGTCGACGCCGGTCTCGCCGACCACCCCATCAGCCACGACGCGCTCGATCGGGCCCAGGACGAGCGAGCACAGCTGCACGGGGTAGATCCCCAGGTCGAGCAGCGCACCGCCGCCGAGCGCGCGGGCGAAGTGCCGGTGGTCGGGTGCGACCGGACGCCGGAACCCGAAGTCGGCCTCCACCAAAAGGGGTTCGCCGATACGGCCCTCGCCGATGACGTCGACCAGCGATCGGTAGGCGGGAAGGAACCGGCTCCAGATCGCCTCCATCAGGAACCGGCCCCGGCTGCGCGCCTCCTCGGCCATGCGCGCCGCCTGCCGGGCGTTGAGGGCGAGCGGCTTCTCGCACAACACGTGCTTCCCGGCCCGGAGGAAGCTGAGGGTGTCCGCCTCGTGGCGTGAGTGGGGGGTGGCCACGTACACGACGTCGACGTCGGGATCGGCCGCGAGCGAGTCGTAGTCGCCGTAGCGGGTCGGAATGGCGAAGCGGTCACCGAAGGCGTCGGCCCGTTCGGCCGCACGTGAGGCCACGGCGGTGATGGTGCCCCCGTCGACCATCTGCATTGCCTCGGCGAAGCCGGTGGCGATCGCCCCCGGGCCGATGACGCCCCAGCGGATCACCGTCTGGTCCCGTCACACCGGGCGGACTGCTGGCACATGGCGCTGTGACGACGGAGCATGGATCCTTCCCCTGCCAGGCGACGTGTCGCTTTGATAACGCTATCATCGGGTTCTGCCTGGGACAACGCGCCAGACCGTCACACCGGGGGCACGGGTGGGGCCAGGGCCACGACAGGAGGACCATGAGCGATCTCTTCACGCCGCGACCGGAGCATCACTTCACCTTCGGGCTGTGGACGGTGGGCAATCCGGGTCGGGACCCGTTCGGCACCGAGGTGCGCGCACCCCTCGATCCCGTCGACACGGTGCACCGGCTCTCGGACCTCGGCGCGTACGGCGTGAGCTTCCACGACAACGACCTCGTGCCGTACGGATCCTCGGCCGACGAGCGCGACGACATCTTGAAGCGATTCCGGCGCGCACTCGATTCGACGGGGATGCACGTTCCGATGGTGACGACGAACCTGTTCTGGCGCCCCGTCTTCAAGGAGGGCGCCTTCACCGCCAACGACCCGCTGGTGCGCCGGCTCTCGGTCAAGAAGGCCTGCGAAGCGACCGAGCTCGGCGCCGAGGTCGGTGCGAAGGTGTTCGTGCTCTGGGGCGGCCGCGAGGGGATGGAAGCCGAGGCGGCCAAGGACGTCCGCCTGGCCCTGGACCGCTACAAGGAAGCGATCGACCTGGTGTGCGAGCACATCGAGGCGCGGGGCCTCGGGCTGCGCATCGCATTGGAGCCCAAGCCGAACGAGCCTCGCGGCGACATTCTGCTCCCGACCGTCGGCCACGCGCTCGCCTTCATCGGGACGCTCGCCCGTCCCGAGATGGTCGGGCTGAACCCGGAGTTCGCCCACGAGACCATGAGCGGGCTCTCCTTCTCGCAGGCGGTCGCCCAGGCTCTCTGGCAGGGCAAGCTCTTCCACATCGACCTCAACGCCCAACGGATCGGCAAGTTCGACCAGGACTTCCGGTTCGGCTCGGAGGGCATCCGCGACGCGTTCTACGTGGTGAAGCTCCTCGAGGACTCCGGCTGGGACGGCATGCGGCACTTCGACGCCCACCCCTATCGCACCGAGGACGTCGACGGGGTGTGGGACTTCGCCCGCGGCTGCATGCGCACGTACTTGATCCTGGCCGACAAGGCGCGGCGGTTCCACGAGGACCCCGAGATCCAGGACGCGTTGCGGGCCGCCAAGGTGGCGGAGCTGGCCGAGCCGACCGCCCCCGCCGGTGGTCTCGCCGAGATCCTGTCGTCGACGTACGACGAGGATGCACTCGCGGCGCAGGGCTACGGGCACGAGCGACTGGACCAACTCGTCACGGAACTGCTGCTCGGGGCGCGCTAGTGCCCCTGGTGGTCGGGGTCGACTCGTCGACGACCGCGTGCAAGGTCCAGGTGCGCGACGTCGACACCGGCGCCATCGTCGCGTCCGGGCGCGCCGCGCACCCCGCGACGTCCCCACCGCGCAGCGAGCAGCAGCCCGCCGATTGGGAGGCCGCGTTCCACGCCGCCTGTGCCCAGGCGGGTGTCCTCACGCGCCACGCGCCCGAGTCCATCGCGGTTGCGGCGCAGCAGCACGGGATGGTCGTCCTCGGCCATGACGGCGAAGTCCTGCGGGCCGCCAAACTCTGGAACGACACCGAGTCGGCGCCCGACACTGGGATGCTCCTCGCCGCCTTGCCGGATGGCCCCGCGGGATGGGCCACCGCCTGTGGGAGCGTCCCCGTCCCGAGCTTCACGATCACCAAGTTGCACTGGTTGAGCCGCTGCGAGCCCGAGACGTTACGGCGCACCGCGGCGGTCCTGTTGCCGCACGACTGGCTGACCTCCCGGCTGACGGGCGGGCGCACCACTGACCGCGGCGACGCCTCGGGGACGGGCTACTGGTCGCCGCGGGAGGGCCGTTATCGAGACGACATCCTGCGGCTGGTCAGCGAGGAGATCGACTGGGCCGACGCCTTGCCCGAGGTGCTCGCCCCGGACGCCGTCGCCGGGGAGTGGGTCGGCGTGGGGAGCCAGGTCGCACCCGGCACGGGCGACAACATGGCGGCGGCCCTGGGTCTGGGACTTCGCCCGGGCGACCTCCTCCTGAGCCTGGGCACCAGTGGGACGGCGTGCACCGTGAGTGACGAGCCGGCGGCCGATCCCTCGGGCACCGTCGCCGGGTTCGCCGACGCGGCCGGCCGCTTCCTGCCGCTGGTGTGCACCATGAACGCAACCAAGGTCACGGACGCGGTGGCGCGGCTGCTCGGCGTCGATCAGGCGCGGTTCGACGAGCTCGTGCTCGAGGCGCCCGCCGGAGCGGGCGGCCTCGTGCTCGTCCCGCATCTCGATGGCGAGCGGACGCCGAACCGACCGGATGCGACCGGCATGCTCACCGGTTTGCGCACCGACGTGACACCGGCCCAACTCGCCCGAGCCGCGGTGGAGGGTGTGGTGTGCAACCTCCTGGCGGGAGCAGATGCGCTCGGCGCCGAGACCGCAGCGGGGACGGTGTTCCTCGTCGGGGGTGCGGCGCGTAGCGCGGCCTACCGGCGGGTCGTGGCCGACCTGACCGGCCGCGCCGTACGGGTTCCGGCCGACGAGGAGCTCGTCGCCGGCGGTGCCGCCGTCCAGGCCGCCGCGATCCACCGCGGCTGCGACTTCGCCGAGGTGGCCGACGAATGGGGGCTCGGGCGGGGTGACACCGTCGAGCCGGACGACACCGTCGACCGGGCGGCCGTCCGAGGTGCCTACGCGGCAGCCGTATCAGCCGCCGCAACGTCCACGCCGTGAGCTACCGGAACCCCGTCATCGCCGGCTTCCACCCTGACCCCAGTGTGTGCCGGGTCGGCAACGACTACTTCCTGGTGACCTCGTCCTTCACCTACTGCCCCGGCGTCCCGATCTTCCGGTCGTCGAACCTGGTGGACTGGGCGCAGATCGGCAACGTCCTCGACCGCCCGTCGCAGCTCGACCTCACGGCCACCCGGGACTGGTCGTCGCTCGGCATCTTCGCCCCGACCATCCGCCATCACGACGGACGCTTCTGGATGATCACGACCAACGTCGGGACCACGGGGACGAAGTCGTTTCTGGTGACCGGCGAGGACGCGGCGGGCCCCTGGTCGGATCCCGTCCCGGTGCCGATCTCCGGCATCGATCCCGACCTGGCCTGGGACGGGGACGGGAGCTGTTGGGTGCACTTCTCGGGTATGGGCGGCATCGCGCGCTGCCGCATCGACGAGGCGTCCGGGCGGCTGCTCGGCGGTCCCGACGTCACCTGGTCGGGGACAGGGCTGCAGTACCCGGAGGCACCGCATCTCTTCGAGCGGGACGGCACCTGGTACCTCCTCATCGCCGAAGGGGGGACCCACGGCGGCCACTGCGTCTCGGTCGCCCGCGCACCGTCGCCGGTCGGGCCCTGGGAGGGGGCACCGGCCAACCCGATCCTCAGCCACCGGAGCACGGACCGGCCGATTCAGAACACGGGGCACGCCGACCTCGTCGAAGCGACGGACGGGACCTGGTGGATGGTCCTGCTCGGTGTGCGGCCCAAGGGGATCGGCGCCGGCTTCCACGTGCTGGGCCGGGAGACCTTCCTCACTCCGGTGCACTGGGAGGACGGCTGGCCCGTCCCCGGCGAGCTGGCGCCCGAGATGCCGCTGGCACCCGGCTCGCCTCAAGCACCGCAGGCAGTCGGCCGGGAGGACTTCGAACCGCCCGCACTGGGGCCGCGCTGGGTCGGCCTCCGTCGACCGCCGGGCGTGGTCAGCTCGCTCACGGCGCGCCCGGGCCTGCTCGTGCTGCACGGCGGGGAGGCGACGCTCGACTCACCGGAGCCGACGTTCGTGGGTCGTCGCCAGCAACATCACCATTGCCGGGTCGGGACTCGTGTCGAGGCGGGTCCGGAGGCGGAGGCCGGACTCACCGTGCTCCTGGACCACACGGCGCACTACGACGTCGCCGTCCGGGGCGATCGGGTGGTCGCCCGAGCGCGTGTCGGGCCGCTCGAGACCGTCGTCGGCGACGCCCCGCGTCCCGCCGGGCCCGTCGTGCTCACCGTCGAGACAGGGCCGCACGTCCATGGACCCGACTCGGTCTCGCTCGGTTTCGAGGACGAGCTCGGCGGCGTCCACACGCTCGCCCGACTGGACGGCCGGTATCTCTCCACGGAGGTGACCGGAGGATTCCTCGGTCGCATGATCGGGCTGTACGCCGTCGGCGGAGAGGCTGCGTTCCACTGGTTCGACTACGAAGAGGCATGACGGCCGACGATCCCCCGCGCCGAGCCGTCATGGCCGACGTGGCCACCCGTGCCGGCGTGTCCGTCATGACGGTGTCCCGCGTGCTGAACGGGTTCCCCGGCGTCGCTGACGAGACGCGGGCCCGGGTCGAGGACGCGGTGACGGCGCTCGCCTACCACGCCAACACCGCGGCACGGGTGCTCGCCGGCGGCCGTTCGAGGACCTTGGGCGTCATGGCGGTCGAGACTGAGCAGTTCGGGCCGTCGCACATGCTCTTCGGCATCGAGGCGGCGGCGCGGGACGCGGGCCACCTGCTCAGCTTCGTCACGCTCAGCCGGAGCGGCAACGACATGGCCGCCACGCTCGAGCGGCTGCGGGCGTCACACGTGCAGGGCGTCATCGTCGTCGCCCCCGTCCGGCGCGTCGTCGAAGCAGTGACCCGGCTCGACGGCGACATGCCCCTCGTCGTGGTCGGCGGCGACCCGGGCATCGGCGCCCCGACCGTCACGATCGACCAGTTCGAAGGTTCCCGCATCGCCACGCAGCACCTCCTCGACCTGGGGCACCGCACGGTCCATCACGTGTCCGGACCCCAGAGCTGGATCGACGCCACCGCCCGCCAGCGCGGCTGGTCGGAGGCGCTGCGCACATACCCGGCGCCCCGCGGCAGCTCCGTGGCGGGTGACTGGAGCGCCGGCAAGGGCTTCGCCGCGGGCACCCGGCTCGCCCACGATCCGGCAGTGACCGCCATCTTCGCCGCCAACGACCAGACGGCGCTCGGCGTGATCCGGGGGCTCCACGATGCCGGGCGGCGGGTGCCCGAGGACGTGAGCGTGGTCGGATTCGACGACACGCCCGAGTCGGCCTACTACCTGCCGCCGCTCACGACCATCCGCCAGGATTTCGGCGAGGTCGGTCGGCGCTCTGTCGAGCTCCTGCTCTCGCTCGCCGACGGCGAGCCGGTCGAACGTCACGTGGTGGTCCAGGCGAAGCTCGTCATCCGTTCCAGCACCGCGCCACCACGCTGAGCGATCAGCGGATCACACCCTCCACGTCGGCCAGGACGCCTCGCTCGCACACGACCACGACGGTGCCCCCACACCCGCCCCCGCTGGAGCGTGCGCCGTGCACGCCGGGACGGGCCAGCGCCTCCTTCACGATCAGCGTCGTCGCCGGATGACCCAGACCCATGGCGTCGTACCCGGCCTGGCTGGCCGCCATCAGCGGCCCGAGGCGCTCGGGCTCGCCGTCGGTCAACGCCTGCAGTGCGGCCACCGCACGCACGTGCTCCTCGATGCCGAACGAGGTGGCGGCACGGACCGGGTAGGTCTCGTCGGGCCGGACGGCCGTGACATCGTCGCCGGTGGCACCCCAGTCCTTTAGGAAGGCAGCGCCGTCGAGGACGTCCGGAAGCTCGCCAACGGCGTCGCGCGGGAGCTCGCTCACCCAGGACCACGTGCGCGCCGTCGCCTCCTCCACCATCCGCTTCCCCATGAAGGCGGCGGCCCGGGCCCGTTGATAGGGCAGGCCGCTGACATCGTGCGGTGTTCCGGTCGGCCAACCGACGATCTCGATCCCGGACGGCACGGCAACCGGTGAGGCGGCCGACGCCGGCCGGCACAGAATGGGCAGCACGGTCCCGGGTGTCCCGAGCGCGACCGCGACCTGATCCATGATCCCGCACGGTGCGCCCACTACGTGGTTCTCCGCCTCCTGACACAGCGCGGCGAGCGCGAGGGGGTCGACGGCGGCGGCGCCGAGGGCGCGCGCCGTCGCCACTTCGAGCGCTGCGCTGGACGCCACGCCGACGGATGCCGGGAGGTCCGAAGTGATCTCGAGCCGCACCCGTGGTGGGTCGATCACCCCCCGCCGCACCAGCACGATGGCGACTCCGATGACGTAGTGCGTCCAGCGGGGGAAGACCGCCAACCGCCGACGGATCTCTTCGTAGGGGAAGCGGGCCAGCTCCTCCAGCTCCGACGGCGAGAGGACAACGGGCCCGACGACGAGGGCGTCATCGGGTTGAGCCACGACACGCGTGCCCTGCCGGGTCGGCATCTCGAGCACGAGCGCCCCGGAGTAGTCGGCCACACCACCGAGGAGGTCGAGACGGCCAGGGGCGCTACCCCACACGCAGCCCGTCCACCAGATCGGCCAACACTGGGCCGATCCACGCCGCCAGCGCCTCGTTGGCGTAGCCCACCCAGGCGACAGGCGAGACGTTGTCCAACGGCACGGACAGCGGCCCTCCCCACGGGTCGGTGACCACGCCCCCCGCCTCTTCGAGCAGCAGCGCCGGACACACGTCGTAGGGGTGGCAGGCCAGGGCCTCCGCCTGCACGAGCGGGCGCAGATCCGCGACGAAGCGGTCCCGCCCCGAGATCAGCTCGTGGAGTTGGCCGCCGGTCGAGAGGTACTCATCGTCGAAGACGTGGGTGCAGCCGAGCCGCCGAAACAGCTCGGCTTCGAGGGCGGCCAGTGCCGGCTTGCCCGGCAGGAAGAACTTGGCCAGCCCGCTGAAGCTGTGCTCGAGATCGGTTGCCGCCGAAGGCCGCACCTCCAATGCCTCGCGCTCCCCGCCGCGCAGGTCGACGCGCTCGGCCCGCAGGCCGCCACCTCTGGTCGCGCTCAACTGGTCGGCAGCGCCCTGCTTGGTCGTCGGCAATTCGGTCATGGCCGCCGCGACGATGTCCGCCAGACTCCCGTGCGGCGGCGCAGCGGCGGCGAGGCACCAGGCAGGTCGCTTGTCGTACATGAGCCCGCGCGTCCCGTCGATCGTGTCGACGATGACCGTCCAGGCCGCGGCGGCCCCCACGACCACCGGGTCGTCGAGCCCCTCGGACACCACCCTGACATCGGTCCAGTGCTCCCCGAACCAGTCGAGGAGCGCGTCGTCCGCCACGCGGTCGATCGCGTAGATGGTGTCGGCCACCGTCTCCCCCGTCACCTCCGACATGGTCATGCCCCGAGAAGCGGTGACGAGGTCGCGCACGTGGTCACCGAGCGCGCAGAGCAACCGGCGGGCCTCCTCAGCCGACGGCGGCACGGAGCTCCCTCGCCTTCTCGTCGGGGTCCGACTCGTTCGTCATGGAGCCGCCGCCGACCTCGGGCCCCGCCAGGTACTTGCGCAGCCCGGGCGCGCGCAGCGGCGGGTGCAGCTCCAGGTGGAACGGGTAGTGCGGGTGGTCGCCGACGGGGGCCTGGTGCACGGCCAGCACATAGGGCAGACGGAAGCCCCACAGCGCGTCGTAGTGCCGCACCACGTCGCGCAGGACGAGCGCCAGCGAACGGCACTGCGACGCGTCGAGGTCGACGAGCGACGTCGCCGGCCGGCGCGGCAGGATGAGCACCTCGTAGGCGTACTGCGCGAACCACGGGACGCAGGCGAAGAAGTGCTCACCCTCGCTCAAGACCCGCGGGCCGCCGACCTCGTGGCTGATCACGTCGGCGAGCAGCGAGCGCCCGGTCCGGCGGGCGTGCTCGGCTGCGACCTCGGCCTCGCGCTCCATGGTGGCGTAGACCATGGAGCCGGCGTAGATCTGGCAGTGCGGGTGGGGATTCGAGGTGCCGACGGCGGCACCCCGGTTCTCGAAGATCAGCACGTGGGCCACGCCCTCGTCCTGCTGGAGTGCCTGCGTCCGCTCCCGCCAGGTAGTGACGATGGCGGTCATCTCGTCGTCCGTGAGGTCGGCCATCGACCGGGTGGGGTCGTGGTGGTAGCAGACCACCTCGGCGGTGCCGGTCGCCCGCTTCGTCCGGTAGAGCTCGTCACCAGGGTCCGGCTCGGGTGCGTCCGGCGAGAAGACGGGAAGGTCGTTGGTGAACACGTACACGCCCCGGTAGTCGGGGTTGCTCCCACCCAGCCGCGTCCCCCCGGGCGCCAACGCGTTGCCCTCGGGCACCGGCGGCTCGGCCGGGACTGCGATCTCGCCGATCCACGGGCGGACGTCGCGGTGCGAGGTGAAGAGGACCCACTGGCCGCGGAACGGGTGCCAGCGCACCTCCCAGGTCATGGCTCCCGGACCTCGCGCTCAGGAGCGGGCATCGATCACGACCTGCCGCGCCTCGCACCCCTCCGCCGTGGCGCGGAGCGTGATCAGGCCCTCGCCCTTCGGCCGGACGACCGCGAGCGCCCGACCGTCGAACGTGGTGCAACTCGTGCCGGTGAAGCCCTCAGCGGTGGCCGGGTTCGCGCTGCCGAGCGCCTGGAGAACGCCGGGCCCCTCGACCTCCACGTCGACCCGTCGGTCGCGTGCGTGGTGGAGCGTTCCCTCGGCATCGACCAGCCGGAGCGTGACGTAGGCCAGGTCTCCGGGGTGGGCGGCAATGACGGGCCGGTCGGCCTCGACGTCGAGGAGCACCGGCTCCGTGGCGGACCGGACCGCCGTGCGGCCGACCGCCGCCCCGTCGCGCCAGGCGACGGCCTCGAGCACACCCGGTTCATACGTCGCCTCGAACTCCGACCGGTAGCGCTGCGCCGCGCCGCTGGGCTGCCGGCCCGCCGAGCGGCCGTTCACCACGAGCTCGACTTCATCGGCATCGGCGTAGACCTCCACGGTCACCGGCGCGCCCTCGTGCCCCGCCCAGCTCCAACCCGACACGACATCGCTCCAGGACCATGGGGTGCTGCCGGGGGCCTTCCCGTGGTGCTCGGGCCGTTGCACCGCGAGGTAGGGATCCAGCCGTCGTCCGAAGACGATCTCTCGGTAATACGACTGGGGCCTGCGGTGGCCGGTGATGTCGATGTCCCCGCACCAGGCCGTCAGCCACGGGTACGCGCCCAGGAAGGACTGGGGCCCTGTGGCGGAATCCGTCTCGCCGTAGACGGTGCGGCCGATGCCCGCCTCGCCGAGATAGTCCCAGCCGGTCCACGTGAAGTCTCCGATCACGTGCGGGTGCCGGCGGACCGCCGCCCAACCCGTGTCGATGGCCGCGGGATGGGTCTCGCTGCCGACGATCACCCGGTTGGGGTAGAGCTCGGCGTCGGTCGCGAAGCGCGTCTCCATGTAGTTGTAGCCGGCCACATCGAGATAGGAGGCCGTCTGGGCCGAGTTCTTGGCCACCACGGGCGCGTTCATCAGCTCGTTCAGCCGTTCGGCGATGTTGGTCATGGCGGTGTTCACGCCCGTCTCGTCGTCCACCTCGGGCGCGCTCCCGCGGCTCTCGGCGAGTTGGGCGAAGAGCTCGGAGCCCCCGACCAGCAGTCCGCTGATGGCCTCGGTGACAAACCTCGTGCCGTCCAACGACCGGATCTTCTCCGCCACCGCACGTCCGACGCGGGCGCCCATGGGCGTCCCGGCCTCGGGGATCTCGTTGCCGATGCAGTACAGGATCACACTCGGGTGGTTGAAGTCCTTGCGGACCATGGCCTCCACGTCCGCTTCCCACCACTCAGGGAACCGCAACGCGTAGTCGTGCTCGTTCTTCGGTTGCGCCCACATGTCGAAGGTCTCGTCCATGACGAGCACCCCGAGACGGTCACAGGCGTCGAGCATGGGCTTGCTCAGGGGGTTGTGGGCGCTCCTGATGGCGTTGAACCCGGCCTCCTTGAGGAGCTCGACCCGGCGTTCCTCGGCGCGGTCGATGGTGGCCGCCCCGAGGGGACCGTTGTCGTGGTGCACGCAGGCACCGCGAAGAAGGACGGTCTCCCCGTTGATGCGCAGACCCCGCGCCGGGTCGACGGAGAGGGCCCGGATGCCGAAGGTCGTCGACTCCTCGTCCACGATCTGCTCGCCGTCCGTGAGGGTCGCCCGGCACGTGTACAGGTACGGATCCTCCGGGCCCCAGCGGTGCGGCTCCGGGACACAGAGCCGCTGCCGGGCCGTGAGGGCGTCCCCCGGTACCGTCGTCACGGGCGCCTCGGCCCCGGCGACGAACGTGCCGTCCGAGCCGAGCACCTCCAGGCGGAGCACCGCGTCCGACGCGGTGATCGACTGGTTCCGCACCACCGCGCTGACCGCCACCACGGCCACGTCGTCGTCGATCTCGGGCGTGACCACCTGCAACCCGCCCGGCACCAGGTGGACGCGCCCTCCCTGGAGCAACCAGACATTGCGGTAGAGGCCGGCGCCCGAGTACCACCGGCTGTCGTCGTGGGCGCGCGCCTCGACCTTGACCTCGTTCGTCTCGCCGAAGCGCAGCAGATGGTCGATCTGGACGATGAAGTCCGAGTAGCCGCCGGGCCGGTGGGCGACGAGAGCGTCGTTCACCCGCACGCGCCCGTCGCGGTAGACGCCGTCGAACTCCAGGAAGACTGCGCTGCCGGCGTCGTCCGGCGAGACCTCGAACGACTTGCGGTACTCCCACGTCCCGCTCGGGAAGTAGGCCGTCGCCCCGTGCCCCGACGGTGACCGCTCCGCTCCGATCATCGCGTCGTGGGGGAGAGTGACGGGCTCGGGCTCCGAGCCCGACCCGGTGATCAGCTCGGCGAAGGAGCTCGTCTTGGATCCGACGATCCAGCCGTCGTTGAAGGGGGCACGGCGCATTCGCGGCATCCTATGTCACCAGGGATGTTATCGCTACCATGGAGGGGATCCGGCCCTCGCGCTCCGGCAGGCCAGGGCGGTTTCGGCCGCGGTGTTACGTTGACCCGCGACAGCGAGGATCCCGCTGTGATGTGGACGGGAAGGGGCAAATGGCGACGTATGTGCTCGTGCACGGTGGCGGCCACGGGGGATGGTGCTACCAGCGGGTGGCCCGCATCCTGCGTGCCCGGGGGCACGAGGTCTACACCCCGACCCTGACCGGTCTGGGCGAGCGGGCTCACCTGCTGAACGCCGAGGTGGATCTGCACCGTCACGTCGAGGACGTCGCCGCGGTGCTGCGCTTCGAGGACCTGCGCGACGTCATCCTGGTCGGCCACAGCTACGGGGGAATGGTGATCACCGGTGCGGCCGACCGGGTTGCCGACCGGGTCGGCAAGCTCGTCTTCCTCGATGCGGCCACGCCGGTCAACGGGCAGTCGCTCTTCGACGTGGCCGGGCCCGTGATCGGGGCCGTGCGGCCCTTCGGCGAGGTCGTCGACGGCATGGAGCTGGTGTTGCTGCCCGCGCCCGATGCCGGGCTGCTCTATGGCGTGACCGACCCCGACGACCTGGCCTGGATGGCCGAGCGGCTCACCGGCCACCCCTGGAAGTGCTTCGAGCAACCGCTGGAGCTCACCAACGAAGAGGCGCTGTGGGCCGTCCCGCAATACCACATCGTCTGTACCTCGACCCTGGCGACCAGGGACCGCGCCCAGATGGCTGCTGCCCGGGAGGCCGGCCGACTGTGGGACATCGACACCGGCCACGACCTGATGATCACCGAGCCGGAGAGGACGGCGGACGCATTAGCCCAGGTCGCGGCCACCTGAACCCCACTGCCGGTCCGTGGCGTGTATGCCTATGGGGTTCTGACGGGGGTCAGGCGGTTCTTGGTGGGGAGGAAGTACGCGATGAGAGGCACTTCGAGCACGCGACTGGTGCGATCGGGATTGGCGGCACTGGCGATCACGGCCGCCGCCGGCATCACCAGCCTGGCCGGTGGGACCGCCGGCGCGGCGACGTCCGGCGCACCGTTGACCATCGTCATGATCAGCTCGCTGACCGGCGAGGGGTCCTCGGAGTTCAGTCAGGCGGCGGTCGGCTTCAATGCGCGCGTCGCGATGCAGAACGCCGAGGGCGGGGTCAACGGCCACAAGATCACGGGGGTCGTCCTGGACGACCAGACGAGTCCCACGGAGGTGGCGACGGCGGTTCAGGACGCCCTCTCCAAGGGCGCCGTGGGGATCGTGTCGGTCAGCCCTCTCTTCTTCCTCGCCGACAAGGCGCCGAACCAAGCCGGCGTGCCGGTCACCGGAGGGTTCTTCGACGGCCCGGAGTGGGGTACGCAGCCCTTCACCAACATGTTCGCCTCCGACGTCGGGAGCCTGGACCCCAAGTACCCGGTCAACACGTCCATCGGGGCCTTCATGAAGGCCCACGGCGGCACGGTCCTCTGCTCCTACGGGTACTCCATCTCACCCTCGTCCACCCGCTCCGCCGTCGGCACGGTGGACTCCTTCAAGCATGCGGGCGGCAAAGAAGGGGTGCTCGACACCTCTCTCCCGTTTGGCTCCGTGGCCATGACGACACCGGCGCTCGTGGCCAAGCAGAAGGGCTGCAACGCCTACTACGCGGGCCTCGACGACAACTCGAACGACGCCCTGGCGACCGCACTGCACCAGGAAGGTGTCAAGCCGAAGGTGCTGCTCTTTCCAACAGGCTACGAGCCGAGCGCCGTCGGCTCCCCCGCCTGGAGCTCGGTACAAGGCGGCTACTTCGAGACGGAGTTCCGCCCGTTCTCGCTGCCGAACGCCGGCACGAAGCAGATGCAGTCGGCGCTCCAGAAGTACGGGCACTTCACGAGCAGCCAGTTCCCGTCGTTCAGCCAGTACGAGTCATGGCTCGGCGCCGACCTCATGATCAAGGGTCTCCAGCTGGCCGGTCCCAACCCGTCCCACGCCAGCGTCATCCACGCTCTGCGCAACCTGAAGAGCTACAACGGCAACGGACTCCTGCCCGAGACCATCAACTACTCGACCAACTTCGGGCACGACCTGCCCAAGTCGTGCGGGTGGTACATGATCGCCCAGAAGAACGGCTTCACCCCGGCCTCGAGCCAGCCCTTCTGCGGCACGGACCTGCCCGGCACCACGACCGTGCAGGGGTAGTCGGGATCAGTCCTCGATGGAGATGGCGTTCTTGGGGCACGTCCGGACGGCCGCCAGGACCTTCTCGCGCAGCTCCTCGGGAGGGTTCTCGTCCAGCACGTAGAGGAGGTCGTCGTCCCTGACCTCGAACACCTCGGGGGCCAGGCCCATGCAGAGCGCGTTGCTCTCGCACAGGTCGAAATCAACGATGACGCGCATCGGTCCTACCTCCAGCTCCAGAAAGATCCGTCGACCATGAGGGGGAGGCTACGCGACAGCGGGTCCGTGCCGCCTTTCGAGCACCTCACCGCCTCTGGACCGCTGGTCAGCCGACCGCCCTTCTCGGGGCCCGCCTTGCCGGCGGCTGGACCGTCAACTCCCTTCGACGAACGGGAAGATGCGGGTGAAGTCGGCCCCCGGTTCCGCCGTGGCGAATCGCCCCCACACCGACTCGGTGACTCTCCCCAGGACCGAAGGCGCGCCGAGTGCCTCCACCGCTCCGAGGTACAGCTTCAAGTCCTTGGACATCAGTGAGTTGGCGAAGCCGGCGGCGTAGCGGCCGGTAAGGACGTGGTTCGGGAATTTGTCGCTGGTGGCGGCGCTCTGCCCGCTCGAGGCGTCGATGACCTCCAGCATGGTCGCCATGTCGAGGCCGACGGAGAGGCCGAAGGCAACCGCCTCGCTGGTGGCAGCCAGCGCTGTCGCAGACAGGAAATTGTTGGCCAGCTTCAACGCCTGGGCCATGCCGGGCCTGTCGCCAACCCGGCGACGATGGTCACTCAGCCCGGCCAGCACGGGTTCCACCGCGCGGCATGCCGCGTCCGGTCCGGCATACATGACGGACAGCGTACGAGCCCGCGCCCCGCGACACCGCCCGACACCGGCGCGTCCACGTAGGCGACACCCGAAGCCCGCAGGAGCTCGTCGATCGCGTGTGCGGCAGCCAGGCCGACCGTCGAGGTGTCGACGACGTAGGCGGCCCGCCGTTTGGGCGCACCAGCGATGTCCCGTGCGACCTGCTCGGACACACTCCCGTCCGGCAGGCTCAGCACGACCACGTCGGCGCGACCTGCCAGCTGGGCGACATCGGTGACGAATTCGGAACCCTCGGGGTTCCGTGTCGGTCCGGAGACGTCGTGGCTGACGACATGGTGGCCCGCACCGACGAGGTTGGCCGCCAGAACGCTGCCCATGTTGCCGAGCCCGACGAAACCGACCGTCGCCGCAGTCACCGCTCCTCCTGCTCTGCAGCCCGCTCGGCCAGGAGCGCTCTCCTTGCCGAGACCCCTGCCGGCGCGCCGCAGTAGGCGGCGATTTGGAACAGGAGCTCGTCGAGCTCCTCATCGCTGACACCGGTCCGTGACCGCGCGCTGACGTGCAGCCGGAACTCGTCCATGCGACCGAGGGCCGCCGTCATAGCCAGCACGACAAGGCTCCGGTCGCGCGTGCTGAGGGCGCCCCCGCGGGTCCAGACTCCCCATGCCATCGACGTGAGGTAGTCCGAGAACTCCCGCATGGCCGGGTTGGGGTCGCTCGTCTGGGCATCGACGTACGCGTCACCGAGCATGGCCCGGCGCATCGCACGTGACGCCTCGAAATTCTCCTCTTCGGCCATTGTGCTCTCCTGTTCGTATGGGTCCGGGGGCGCACCGCGTCACGCCGGCGCGGTCAGCGGGCGACCGTGCGTTTGTGCCGCTCATCGGGTGAGAACTTCAATGTAATGAGCGCGCAGACGAGGGTCGGGTCCGGTCCCCTCAGCCGTCGAGGTGGGGCGCCACGCCGGGGGCGGATGCCACCCCCGGGATCCCTCAGGCGACGTGACGCTCGACGTAGATCCCGAAGACGGATTCGAGCGCCCGCATGGACTCGCCCACGCTCACGTGATGGCGCGCCGCCTCGATGAGGGCAGGCATCAGGTTGACGGCCGGATCGGCTGCGTCCTTGGCAATGCGAGCGAGGGAGCGCCGTACCGCGTCGTCATCTCTCGACTGCTTGATGGCTGCGAGACGCTCCAACTGCTCTGATTCGACCTCGGCACCGATGGAGAGCGTGGAGGGCGCCACGCCGTCCTCCTCCACGTATCCGTTGACACCGACCATGGTCCATTCGCCCTTGGCGATCTTGGACTGGAAGGCGTATGCGGCGTCCGCGATCTCCGCTACGAACCAGCCGTCGTCGATGCAGGCGATGACGCCGTCGAGCAGTGAGCCCGCGCCGGCGTCCACAAGGTGCGCGAACATTTCCTCGGCCCGACGCTCCAGCTCGTCGGTGAGCTCCTCGACGTACCACGAGCCACCGAGCGGATCGGCCACGTGCACGACCCCGGTCTCCTCGGCGATGACCTGCTGGGTGCGCAGGGCCAGGCGGGCGGCGTGCTCGGTGGGGAGCGCCAGCGCCTCGTCGAAGGCGTCCGTGTGCAGGCTCTGGGTCCCGCCCAACACCCCGGCCAGTGCCTCGATCGCCACCCGGACGAGGTTCACCTCGGGCTGCTGCGCGGTGAGCGACACACCGGCGGTCTGGGTGTGGAAGCGCAACTGGCAGGAACGCCCATCGGCGGCCCCGTAGTGGTCGCGCATCCAGCGGGCCCAGATGCGCCGCGCGGCCCGGTACTTGGCAATCTCCTCGAAGAAGTCACTGTGGGCGTTGAAGAAGAAGCTGAGGCGCGGCGCGAAATCGTCGACGGCCATGCCCGTCGCCATGGCCGCCTCGACGTAGGCGAACCCGTTGGCCAGCGTGAAGGCGAGCTCCTGGGCGGCCGTCGATCCGGCCTCGCGGATGTGGTAGCCCGAGACCGAGACGGGATGCCAGCGCGGCAGTTCGGCCGAGCAGAACCGCATGACATCCGTGACGAGCCGCACAGACGGGCGCGGAGGGAAGACGTACTCCTTCTGGGCCTGGTACTCCTTCAAGATGTCGTTCTGGAGGGTGCCCGAGAGTGCGGCCCGGTCGACGCCGGTCTCGTCGGCCACGCCCACGTACATGGCGAGCACGGGGGCGGCGGGCGAGTTGATCGTCATGGACGTCGACACCTTCCCCAGATCGATGCCCGAGAACAAGGTCTCCATGTCGTCCTGGGTGTCGATGGCGACACCGGCCCGTCCCACCTCACCCTTTGCCCACGGGTCGTCGGAATCGCGACCGAGGAGGGTGGGCATGTCGAACGCGGTGGAAAGCCCGTCACCGCCGGCACGGAGGAGCTCCTTGAATCGTCCGTTCGTGTCGGCCGCCGAGCCGAATCCGGCGAACTGGCGCATCGTCCACAACCGGGAGCGGTACATGGAGGCGTACGGACCTCGCGTGTAGGGGTACTGGCCGGGCAACTCCGCGCCCTCGGGGCCGTACACGGCCTCCACCGGCACGCCCGACATCGTCTCGAAGCGTGTCGTTCGGCGGGGTGACCTCTCGAATTGCTCCTGCCAGGTCTTTCGGTCGGCCACGACACCAGATTACTTCAATGTCAAACTAGTTTCCACCCGGCCGTCACCCGAAGTCGCCGGCGGCACGGCGGAGGTCGGCCAGCTGGTCGAACAGCCGCTCGACGATCGCCGGCGACACGCCGAGGTCCGTAAAGACCTGCTCGTTCATGGCATCCGTCGCCTTTGCGGCGCTCCGCCTTCCCGCCGCCGTCAGGAAGGCCAGTGTGCCCCGCCCGTCGTCCGGATTCGAGCGGCGTGTGACCAGGCCATCTGCCTCCAGGCGGTCCACCGCATTGGTCACGCTCGCCGCGTTGACCTGGAGGCGCTCGCCGATCTTGCCCAGGGGTAGGACACCTTTGCGAGAGAAGGACAGCAGCATCAGCACCTCGTAGCGGGCGAACGTGAGCCCCAGCGGGCGCAAGACCGCATCGCGCGGCGAGAGAAAGATCTGCTGCAGCCGCATGATGGAAGTCACGAGCGCCATGCCGGACGCCTGGTCCGCCCATCCGTGGAGACCCCATTGGCGCTCCGCCTCGGCGATCGGGTCGAAGCTCAACCGTCGCGAATCGGCCACAGGCGCACGCTAGACCTTCGTGCGATCGCTCGGGCCAGAAGGCTTCCTGCCTCGATTCGGATGCAAAGCTCTCCGCAAGGCGATCGGAACGTGCCACGCTGCGAAGGGCCGTACCGCGCTGAGGCATCATTGGTTGTGCACAGACAGGACTCTCGATGACACGCTTCCCGCACGGCTTCCTCTGGGGCGCGGCGACAGCCGGCCACCAGGTCGAAGGGGGCAATCTCAACGCCGACCTCTGGCCCATGGAGTGGGCCGAGAACTCGGCCTTCAACGAGCCGTCCGGTGACGCCTGCGACCACTACCACCGCTACCCCGAGGACATCTCGACGCTCGCCGAGCTCGGGTTCAACGCCTACCGGTTCTCCATCGAGTGGTCACGGATCGAACCCGAGCCCGGCTACTACTCGCGCGCCGCACTGGACCACTACGGACGCATGATGGAGAGTTGCCTGAGCCAGGGCATCACACCGGTGGTGACGTACAACCATTTCACCGTCCCGCGCTGGATGGCCGGGCGAGGCGGCTGGAAGGCTGCGGATGCCCCCGCACGATTCGCCGACTATGCGTCCCGCGTCACCGGGCACCTCGGCGACCTCCTGTCGTGGGTCTGCACGCTGAACGAGCCGAACCTGATGGCGATGATGCGGAGCACGGGTGTCCTGGCCATGGGTGCGGGAAATCGCGGGCCGGCACCGGAACCGGTCGAGGCGCAGGCCGGCGTCGGAGGCTTCGACCCGACGCGCTACCGGATGGGGATCGTGGCGGCCGATGTCGAGCAGATGGCGGCCGCACATCATCTGGCGGTGCAGGCGATCAAAGCGACCTCCCCCCTGATCAAGGCGGGGTGGACCCTGGCTCTCGTCGACCTCCAAGCGGCGGACGGCGGGGAGCAGCGGTGGCTCGAGGCGCGGCGGCTCGGCCAGACCGACTGGTTGTCCGTCTCGGCCGACGACGATTTCGTCGGGGTGCAGACCTATTCCCGGGCGCGCATCGGACCGGACGGCCAGCTCCCCGCGCCGCAAGAAGCGGCCACCATGCAGACCGGTTGGGAGGTGTACCCCGAGGCGCTCGGCCACACGGTCCGGTTGGCCGCCGAGCACGCCCGGGTCCCCGTCCTCGTGACGGAGAATGGCATGGCGACCGACGACGACGAGGCGAGGATCGCCTACACCCGTGGCGCGCTCGAAGGTCTGGCCCAGTGCAGCAACGACGGGATCGACGTGCGCGGCTACATCCATTGGACGCTGCTCGACAATTTCGAATGGAACGCCGGCTACTCCAAGACGTTCGGCCTCATCGCCGTCGACCGCGAGACCTTTGCGCGCTCGGTCAAGCCGTCGGCCCATTGGTTGGGCCAGGTGGCCCGGCGCAACAGCCTTGGGTGACGCGATCAGCGACGTGCTGCCGGTCGACCTCGAAGCCGACCCGTTCGATGTCGGGCGCCAGTTGCGCCAGATCGAAGCCGTACACGGACGCCGCATTCTCGCAGAGGATCTTGCGGGCTACTGCCGCGGTGATGCTCGGATCCTGCAACAGCGCCTGCGTATGGACGTCCGTCCCGGGGAAGATCGATTCGAAATGGGGATAGTCGACGCCGAACATGGCGTTGTCGCACCCGATCGAGAACGGTTCGTATTCGGCGCTCGGCCGCGCCAGCTCCGCGAGGGAAACCTGGTCCTCTGTGAAGGGTGAAATACCGGCGAAGCAGTTGGTCGCCCAGTACTGGCGAGCTGAACCCGTGAATTGACGCATGCGCTGCAGCGTCTGGGCCCATCCGGTCCAGTCGTCGCCCCACGACAGCCGACGGTCCAGCTTGCGGATGGTGGGGGCGATCCAATCTGCCTCCGTCTCCACGAAGGCCACCCGGAGGTCCGGGAAGCGCTCGAACACGCCCCCGAGGATCATCTGCGCCAGCGAGCGCCCGGAATAGAACGAGTGCTCGAGAGCCAGCGTCATGATCGCGGCGAACCCCGGAGGCCCGTAGGCGGGCGCGCCCGATCCACCATGCTGGCTGATCGGAAGGTCGACCTCGACGCAGGTTGCCCACACCGGGTCGAGTGCGGGATCGAAGAAGAAGGTCCCGCCTGGAAGCAGTGCGGGCATCATGACGCCACCCAGGCCGTGCTCCTTCGCCCAACGGATGTCGTCGACGGCTTTCCCGATATCGGCGAACGAAATGAGGGCTTGGCCCGCCCGCCGACCGGGCGTCTGCGCGCAGAAGTCGGCGAGCCAGCGGTTGTAGGCCAGCCGCGCCTGACGGTCGAGCCCAGGGTCCGAGAACATGCCGACGTCGTCTGCCGGCCTGCTCTGGAAGGGCAGGCCGTTCGGGAACAGCACCTCGGCCACAACACCCTGGCTCTCCATGTCTTTCAGACGCAGATCCGAGTCCCACTGCGAGGTCGGGTCGAGGCCCGGGCTCAGGTTCCCGCTCTCGGGCGCACCGGCAGCCTCCTCGGCTCTCACCCATTCGTCGAAGACGTCGAGGTACTTCTTCTCGACGTAGCTCCGGTAGTCACTCCGTGAGGCCCGGACGTGTCCGTCCACCGAGATGATGGCGGTCTTCGACATCGTCCCCCCTTCTCGTCGTGCTCGTGGTCATGCTAACGATTGCAGGAGGTGAGAACCAGGTCGTTGGGCCGCGTCCTCAGGGGAGCGCACACTCATGCGTCGCCGTGCCCGGCCCCTGGTCACGCCGGGTGCCGTCCGGCAGGACGACCTCGGCCACGGTGCCCGGCGGCACGGTGACGGTCAAGCGGAGGGACGACCCGTCGAGGTGCCAGGCTGACTCGATCCGGCCGTACGGGGAGTCGTGCACGGCCTCGGCCCATCTGAGGTCTCCCCCGGGTCGGGGCTCGACCCGGAAGCGCCGGTAGGCGGGGTACCCGTCGAGAAGCGTGATTCCGGCGACGTAGTTGTGCAGGAACGAGATGACGGCGCCCTTGCTGTAATGGTTGAGCGACTCGTGCGGCACACCGTCCGTGTCGATGCCCTCCCACAGTTCCCAGACGGTCGTCGCCCCGCGCGCGACCATGGCGAGCCACGAGGGCGGCGTGTCCTGCAGGAGGAGCTCGTAGGCCACGTCGAGATGGCCGGTGTCGGCCAGGGCGGGCAGCAGGTACGGCGTGGCCAGGAAGCCGGTGCCGAGGTGCGTCCCGGCCTCCCGGATCAGGGCGACCAGCCGCTCCGCCGTGCGGGCCCGGAGCTCGTCGGGGACCAAGCCGAAGGCGAGGGCCCGCACGTGGTTGGCCTGGGTGTCAGGCGTGAGCGCGCCGTCGGGGCCGATGAACTCGGTACGCCAGGCCTCCAGCACGTTGGCGGCCAGGTCCTCGAAGCGGGCGGCCTCCGTATCGTGGCCGAGCAGCCGGCCGATGTGGCCGGCCAACGTGGCGGAGTGGCACAGGAAAGCGGTACCGACTGATCCCTGGTCGATCTTCATGTGATCGTCGGACTGCGCACCGGGTTCGAGCCACTCCCCCCAGTGGTAGCCGCCGTCCCAGAGAAACTCCTCGTGGGGCGCGGGCTCGGGGCGGGCTTCCGCCCGGCTCGGGTGGCGCTGCGTCCGCGCGGTCGTCGCGCCGAACTCTATCCACGAGACCATGTTCGGCCACAGCTCGGCCAGCACCTCAGTGTCGCCATAGGCGCGCCACATCTCCCATGGGACCATTACGACTGCGTCGCCCCACCCCGACGAACCCTGACGACCCAGCCACATGCCCGACGTCGAGGCCCGGAACCGCAATGGGTCCGGCACGTAGTTCGTGACGCAGCCGTTCTCGAGCTGCTCGGCGGCGAGGTCGCGCAGCCATTTGAGGGAGAAGCCGGCGACGTCGTAGAGGAAGGCGCCGGTCGGGATGAACAGCTGCCAGTCTCCGGTCCAGCCGGCCCGCTCGCGCTGCGGGCAGTCGGTCGGGATCTCGCAGGCGTTGTCCCGGAACGACCACTCGGTGATGTCATGGAGCCGGTTCAGGCGCTCGTCGCTGCAGCGGAACCATCCCGTGCGGCGGAGGTCGGTGTGCACGACGACGCCGGTGACGTCGTCGGGGGTGAGCCGGCCGGGATGCCCCTCGATGCGCGCGTACTGGAAGCCGTGCGTCGTGTGACGCGGTTCGAACACCTCCCCCGGCTTCCCCGCAGCGATCACGCGGTCGATCATGCCGACGTGCTTCTGCTCGCCGAGGAAGTCCGGTGAAAGATGCTCCTGGGTGACGTCCCCGGCTTCATTCAGGAATTCGCCGTGCACGATGTTCAGTTCCGTGCCGGCCGGCCCGAGGTCACTCAGGCGCAGCCAGCCGTTGATGTTCTGCCCGAGGTCGACAACCTGGCGATCGGGGTGGGGACGGGTCACGGCGACCGGGCGGAGCTCCTCCACCCGACGCGTCGGCGGGGCCGGGGAGTAGGCCAGCCGGTCCAGGCCGTGGTCGGCGACGGAGACGGGTTGCCACGCGGTGGGCCGGGCCCGGTGGTCCTCACTCTGCCCCGCCATGAGGTCGGCGGTCAGTAGCGGCCCGGTGGCCGACCACCATTGCGGGCCAGTCGTGACGACGACGTCGTCGGCATGGAGCTGCGCGAGGAAGGCGAGCGCGCTGCCGTAGCCGTCGGCCAGCTGGAAGAAGCCGGTGTGCCCGCGCCACCAGCCGTCGGAGAGCACGACCTCCCACTCGTTCTCCCCTGCCACCAGCTGGTCGCCGACGTCGTAGACCTGGACGTGCAACGTGGTCGGGTAACTGGTGAAGCCCGGCGCCAGCTCGACGTCCCCGACACGCTGGCCGTTGAGGAACGTCTCGTAGATGCCGTGCGCGGTGGCGTAGATCCTGGCTCGCCCCGGAGGCCCCGCCAACTGAAAGGAGTGGCGCAGCACGTGGGCGGATCGCTCGGTCTCCATCGGTTCGATCCAGCGGGCGGCCCAGTCGGCTTGATCGAGCAGTCCCGTCTCGAACCAGGCCGGGGTCGACCATTCGCTCTCGCCGCCGTCCGTCCAGACCTTGACCCGCCAGACGACCCGCTGCCGGGAGGCCAATGTGTCCGCGGGCCATGGGACGAGCACACAGTCTTCGGACTCGATCCGGCCCCGATCACGGCCGTCGATCTCGATGGCGTACGCCTCCTGGCGCGCGGCGCCGTCGGGGAGCCGCCACGAAAGGCGCGGGCGGCGCCCGCCGAGGCCGAGGACGGACGCGCCGAGATGCTCGACCCCAAGGTGCGACGGTGCGTTCACGCGGGTGGGTTCATGTTGACTCTGGAGGCAGCGTACGGCGTCGATCGCGATCTGGCACATGTCCGACGTCCGATGCCGATGTGCTCGATGGGGCGTGACGTTCCGGCCCGGGCGTGCCGCAACAATCCGCGGGCCGGTCTCGCCGCCTTGGTCCCACCGCTCGCTTCGAGCCCATGGCACCGGCACCGGCGACGAGCCCCTCCAGACCATTGCCGAGCGGATCGGTCGGGCCCGGTCGGACGGCGAGCGGCGACCCTCTGGAAGCCTGTCTAACATCGGCGTCACCAGGTCTCAGGAGGAGGAACATGCGAACGGTGGTCGTAGGAGCTTCGAGCGGGCTCGGGCGCTGCCTCGGCATTGGCCTGGCCCAGCGCGGTGCGCACACGGCACTGCTGGCACGCCGGCAGCAGCGGCTCGAGGCCGCGGCCGAGGAGGCCGGCCCGGGAACGCTGGCCATCACGTGCGACGTCACGAGCACCGAATCCTGCCGGTCCGCCGTGAACCAGGCTGCCGAGGGTCTCGGTGGCATTGACGCCCTCGTCTACGCACCGGGTATCGGGCCCCTCGCCCGCCTCGCCGACATGGATGCGGAAACGTGGAGGCGGATCTTCGACACGAACGTGATCGGCGCCGCGCTGGTGACCGCGGCGGCCATGCCCCATCTCACCGAGTCCTCGGGCACCGCCGTCTATCTCTCGTCGGTGAGCGCCTCCTCGACTCCCCCGTGGCCGGGCCTGGGCGCCTACGCAGTCAGCAAGGCGGCCCTCGACAAGCTCGTCGAGGCCTGGAGAGGCGAACACCCGACCGTGGGCTTCACGCGGGTCGTGGTGGGTGAGTGCATGGGCGGCGAAGGCGACTCCATGCCCGAGTTCGCGAACGGGTGGGATCAGGAGCTCGCGGCGGAAGTCATGCCGCTGTGGTTCGCGCGTAACTACATGAGCGGTGCTTTCGTCGGCATCGAGGACCTGATCACGATCATCGACTCGCTCCTGCGCCAGGGGGGCGCGGTCGCCATCCCGTCGGTGACGGTCGCCCCCCGTGTGCCCGGCTGAGCGGCGCCTCGGCTCGTCACATGAAGGTCGAGCACTACCCCTACCGCGCGAGTGCCTGGTGGGGCGGGCAGCTCGTCGCCCGGTCCGATGCATGCCTCCGCGTGGAGGAGTTGGGGGCGGCGCCCGTCCTGTACTTCCCGCTCGCCGACATCGATCTCGACCGGTTCGAAGACCAGGGGCGCCGAGGTGCCACCGCGTGGGGCGAGACGCAGTTGTGGAGCATCGCTCCCGTCGGCGTTGCGGGTGACCCGGCGGACGGCCACGACATCCTGTCGAGCCTTGTTGCGCCGCCGCCACCCGTCCGGGAGCTCAGAGGGTTCGGAGCCTTCGACCAGGACGGGGTGCGGATCGAGATCACCGATGGACGCCCGGGTGACCTCGCCCGGGATGTGACCGTCAAGCGGTTCCCCAACTGGGGTGACGCCACCGACCTGATCGATGTGCTGGATCTCCGTCCGGACGGTCCCCTCGCCTTCGTCGGGTCCGCCCGGAGTGACGGGCGACGGCCCGTCGTGGAGGGGAGTCAGATGCTGGGGCAGGCGATCGTCGCCGCCGGACGACATGCCGCCGGACGACGGGCGGTGTCGGCCAGCATGATCTTCCTGCGGGCCGCCGATGCCCGCGAGGCCCTCCGATTCGAGTTGACGGAGCTCACTGCCGGCCGGATCTTCTCCGGCCTGACCTTCCAGGTGTTGCAGGGCCGGCGGTGTTGCGCGGCAGGCACCGTGCTCCTCGACGTGCCGTCCGAGGACGTGATCCGGCACGCCCCGGGCCCGCCGGACGTGCCGGGGCCCTATGAGTGCCAGTCGTACGATATGGGGGTGACTGGCCGTGACATCAGGGTGGTCGACGGCGCCTACACCGACGATCCGGACGCCCCGGTTGGGCCGCCGGTCGTGGACACCTGGGTGCGCTTCCGCGAGGTGCCCGACGAGCCCGTGCTCAACGCCGGCCTGCTGGCGCAGTTCTCGGGTCACATGTCGATCGCCGCGGCCCTGCGCGCCCACGCCGGTGTCAGTCAGGCGCAGGCGCACCGGACGATCTCCATGGGGATCAACGCCATCAGCCTGTCACTGCACCGGGAAGTGCGCGCCGACGAGTGGATGCTCTACCACCATCTCTCGACGTTCGCCGGGGACGGCATGACGCACTCCGAATGCCGTGTTCACGACATCGGGGGCGATCTGCTCGCCTCCTTCAGCGTCGAAGCGATGGTCCGTCCCTTCCCGGCCGGAACCGGAGCTGTCGACGACCGGACGGCGTTATGAGCCTCACGACTGGGCGCGGCCCTTTGAGCGTACGGCCCGCCGGACGCTTCACGGCACCGATGCCGGGACCGGTGACCTATCTGGAGCCGCACCGGCGGCGTGTGCGTGGCCTCAAGGACGACGTGACGGTGATCGACAGCGAACGCGCCCTGTTGGTGCACCGCCCCGGATGCCCGCCGACCTACGCGTTCCCTGCGAGCGACGTCGGGGGCGTTCCGACCCAGCCCGAGATCGATGCCCCGGGCTATGTCACGGTCGCCTGGGACGCATTGGACGCTTGGTTCGAAGAGGACGAGCAGGTGTTCGGGCACCCGCGTAACCCGTACCACCGAGTCGACTGCCTGCGCTCGGAGCGACGACTTCGGGTCGCGGCCGCCGGCACCTCCCTGGTCGACACGACGAACACACTGGCCGTCTACGAGACCGCGCTGGAACCCCGCCTCTACGTCGACCCTCGCTTCGTGCGCATGGATCTCCTCCGCGCGAGTACCACCCAGACCTACTGCCCGTACAAGG
Organism: uncultured Acidimicrobiaceae bacterium; assembly: GCA_963736515.1. Classification (GTDB taxonomy): domain Bacteria; phylum Actinomycetota; class Acidimicrobiia; order Acidimicrobiales; family RAAP-2; genus Bog-473. The sequence continues at coordinate 189,467 of CAVTPE010000023.1, forward strand.
GCACCGCCACGTACTGGACGGCGCGCATCGGCGACATCGTCCTCGACGACGTGGCCTGGAGCTACGAGGATCCGCTCCCCGAGTCAGCCCCCCTGCAGCACTTTTTGAGCTTCGACGACAGCAGAGTGACCGTCATGCACGACCTGCCGAAAGCGGGCTGAACGCCCTCGGGGCTCCGAAAACGGTGCCGCTAGAGTGACTATCCGAGCTTTGTCAGTGGGATTTTGGGGGTCTCGAGTTGGATACGTACGAGACACTTCTCTACGAAGAGGATGACGGTGTCGCGATCGTCACTCTCAATCGTCCAGAGGTGCACAACGCGTTCGACCTGCAGATGCAGGCCGAGATGCGTGCCATGTGGCAGTCATTGCGCCGCAACGACGACGTTCGTGCCATCATCCTGACCGGTGCCGGCGAACAGGCCTTCTGTACGGGCATCGATCGCGCCGAAACCATTGAGCAGGGGTACCTGATCGACGAGGAGAGCCGTCTGAGGATGGCCAACAAGACCGGGCCCGTGTCGACGCCGTTCCAGTACAACGACCCCGGGATCAACATCAACCCGAAGGAGAACGACCTCTGGAAGCCGGTGATCGCCGCGGTCAACGGCATGGCCTGCGCGGGGGCCCTCTACCTGCTGGGCGAGTCCGACATCATCATCGCGGCCGAGCACGCGACCTTCTTCGACCCTCACGTGACCTACGGGATGGTGGCCGCCTTCGAGTCCATGCACCTCTTGCAGAAGCTGCCGTTCGGCGAGACCATGCGTCTGGTGCTGCTCGGGGCGCACGAGCGCATGTCCGCGGAGCGTGCGCACCAGATGGGCCTCGTCTCGGAAATCACGCCCCGGGCCGAGCTCATGGATCGGGCCATGTGGGTGGCACGGGCGATCGCCTCCGCCCCGGTGTACGCGGTTCAGGGGACTGTTCGAGCGGTGTGGATGGCTCACGAGCTCTCCCGCCGGGACGCCCGCGCCCAAGTGTCGACTTTTGTCTCGCTCGGAACCCAGTTCCAGAACATCGCGGAGGGCCAGGAGACGTTTCAGGCGCCCCGCCCGGAGTGGCGTCTGCGCTGATACCGGCGGCCGGACCGCTTCCGCCGGACGCGACGATCACTCTGACCCGAGCGGCTACGAACTGCTCGCGGTCGACGTCCCGGGGATGTCCGTACCGCAGGTCGGCTGCGACGACACCGCCGTGAACCCCGTCTTGCCGGCTTGCATGACCCAGGTGCACTGCTTCGGCAGGTCGTGCCCGAAGATCGTCGAGTAGTTGATGGACTGGGGCAGGAGGCCGTTGACGTTGTAGGACTTCAGCCCCCGGAGGTCCTTGATGACGGCCGCCCGCGACGGGTTCGGCCCCGACATCTGGAGTCCCTTGATCATGAGGTCGGCCCCCGCCCACGCCTCGTACTGCCCGAGGTTCGGGAACTGGCTCTTGGTGAAGTGCGCGTACTTCTCCATGGCGGCCTGCATCTGCTGGGTGCCCGCGTTGGGGAGCGACCACGGGCGGAAGAGGGAGAGGAAGTAGTCGCCTTGCAAGGTGGACCAGGCCGGGGAGTTGATGGCGTCGGGCTCGTAGCCGGTCGCGAAGAGCGTCGCCTTCAACTTGACACCGGATTGCTTGAGTGCCTGCGCCAGGGCGTAGTTCGAGTTGGCATCCATCGCCGGCACCATCGCATTCACGCCCTTCTGCTTGGCGACCAGTGCGTCAGGGGTGAACGCAACGCTGCCGAACGGCACGGTGGTATTGAGGACACCGACCTTGCCGCCCGCGTGCTGAAACGAATCAGCAGTGGCGATGGCCGCCCGGCTCGAGGAAGGTGAGATGCCGTACCCGTACGAGGCGAGCACCGTGCCACCGTGGGCCTTGAGGAAGTTGCCGATCTGCGTGTTGACCGGATACTTCGGGTCCACACTCCCCTCGTCCGAGGCGAACATGTTCGTGTAGGGCTTCGTGCCCCACTCGGGTCCGTCGTCGTAGGACCCGGTCACCGGGACGCCCGCCTGATTGGGGTATTTGGCGGCGAGGAACATAAGCGGGCTCTGCGAGACGATCCCGAAGGCCTTGGCGTCGGCCTCCTGCACCGCGGTCGCGATCTGCGCGGGACTGGTCTGGTCGTCGATCACGATGCCCACGAGCTTGTGGCCGTTCACGCCACCCTCCGCGTTCTGCATGGCGATCCGCGCGTTGAACCCGGCGGGCGACGTCGAGTTCTCGGACCCGCCCTCACCGGTCAAGTCGGTGACGTAGGCAATGGTGATCGGGGCCGGCGATGCGGCGGCGGACGCCGTGGTCGTCGCCATCAGGGACAGCGGCAGGCCGACCACTGCGGCAGCCACGACGGCAAGGGCAGTGCGATGCGGACGGATGATTGGCTTCATTTGCAACTTCCTCCCCCGGACCCGCGCCTCGGGCCCTCGTGGACGTCGGAGGCGGGTGCAAAACCCGCCTCTTCCTTTTGTAAATGCCCTTATCGCTCAGAGCGAGACCCGTTACTGTAACCCATTCGTAACGCCCACGGGAGTCGCCCCCTCGGCCTCACCCAGGTACCGGTCGATGACCTCCTGGCCCGCCTCGGACGCCGGGCCTGACCAGCCCACTCGCCCGCGCATCAAGATGACGCATGTGTCAGCCATTGCCAAGGCACGATGGACGAATTGCTCACTGAGCACGATCGTGATCCCGGAGCGACGGGCCTCCTCGAGCCCCTCGAAGACCGATTCGGCGATGAGCGGCGCGAGGCCGAGCGACATCTCATCGGCGATCACAAGCTTCGGGGACACGGCGAGCGCGCGGGCAAGCGCCAGCATCTGCTGCTCACCACCGGAGAGGCTGCCGGCCCGCTGGGAGCCTCGGCGGCCCAGCACCGGGAACTGATCGATCGCCCGCTCAATCGCTCCGGCCCGGTCCTGCCGTCGCTCCTGCGCCACGGCCATCCGTAGGTTGTCAACCACCGAGAGCCCCGGAAAGATGCCCCGTCCCTCCGGGATGTACGTGAGGCCGAGCCGACGTATGCGGTGCGCGGGGAACCCCGTGACGTCTTGACCTTCGAAGAACACCTTGCCCACAGTCGGTGCGACCAGTCCCGAGATGGTCCGGGCGAGCGTGCTCTTGCCGGCGCCGTTCGCGCCGAGGACTGCGACCACGGTGCCGGGCTGGACCTCGAGCGACACGCCGAAGAGCGCCCTCGAGGACCCGTAGCTCACGTCGAGGTCGTGCACCTGGAGAATGGGCCCGGTCACGACGGCTCAACCTCCGTCTGATTCACCCTGCTCGCCGTTCGGCCCTGGGGTTCGCTGTCGCCCAGGTAGGCGGCCCGGACCAGAGGGTCGTTGCGGATCTCCTCCGGCGTGCCCGCCGCGATGCACTCCCCGAAGTCGAGCACGAACACCGAGTGCGAGAGCGCGAGCACGGCAGCGACGTCGTGCTCGACGATGATCAGCGAGAGGGGATGGTCGGCCTCTTCGACGATCTGCGCGAAGACGCCCAGGAGGTTCTCCGAGGCTTTCATATCGAGCCCCGACAACGGTTCGTCGAGGAGCAGGACCTGCGGATCGCTCGCCAGGGCGCGTCCGACCTCGACCAGGCGGGCGACGCCGAGTGGCAGGGCGGCCACCGGGGCACTCTCGACCCGCGTCAGCCGCAGCAACTCGAGGATCCGGTTGACGCGCTCGTTCTCCGCCGCGGACGGCGGTAGCAACGAGCGGGGGTCGAACATGTCGCGCCAGAGACGGACGCGCGCCACTCGGGCCCGGTCGGCGAGTACCAGGTGCTCGCGCACGGTCAGGCCGAGGAACAGCTCTGGTTGCTGGAATGTCCGAGCCAGACCCTTGCTCGCCCGGCTGCGGGGCGACGAATTCGTGATGTCCTCTCCACGCAGCCGAACGCGGCCCGAGTTCGGGCGGAGTAAACCGGACAACACGCCGAGCAGAGTTGACTTGCCGGCGCCGTTGGGCCCGACCAGGCCGGCGATGCGGCCCGGCTCGACCTCGATGGCAACCTCGTCGAGCGCGGTCAGTCCCCCGAAGCGCACGGTGATGCCGATGGCCTCGAGAACCGGTGTCCTCCCACCAGGTGTCTGGTCGAGTCCCGCGCCAGCCACAGAGGGCACCGTCGTCACGAGACGCCCTCTGCGACTCTGGGAGCGCCGTCCACCGTGCCCACGTCCCCCGCGGACGGGCTCGTCCCGTCGATGAGCTGTTGGTCACCGGGTGACGCCGGCTTGACGTGCAGAAGGAGCCGACGGAGATGCCGGCTCTGCTCGGCCAGGGTGCCGTCAGGGAACTTGGCGGCGCCGATCGCCCCGAGACCGAACAGGACCTGGAGAATGGTGGGCAACACCGTCACTGTCGAGAAGTAGTACTGCAACAGCGCACTCGGGAAGACGAACGTCAGCCCGGCGATCAGAGCCGCGGCATTTGACCGGACACCGATCGTCACGAGCACGGCCAGCCAGACGACGCCTGCGAAGGTGGCGAATTCGGCGGGCTGGAATGTCGTCTGCGCCATGGCGAGCAACGCACCGCCGAGCCCTGCGATGAAGGCGGCGAGCGCGCCGGCGATCACCTTCATCTGCACGACGCTGATCCCCGACGTCTTGGCTCCCGCCTCGCTCCAGCGCGCTGCGTTGAGCGCGAGGCCGGTAGTCGATCTTCGGAAATTGACGATGAAGAGAGCGATGATCACGAAGACGACCAGACAGAGGTACGCGTAGGAAAGATCCGATGCGGCAAAACCGGGTCGGTTGATGGTCAGCCCGATGCCCTGGTTCACGAAGCTGGGCAGGGTGAAGACCAGGTTCTCCATGAGGAGCCCGAATGTGAGGGTGACGAGCGCGACGTAGAGGTCACCGAGTCGGATGCTGAGGAACCCGACGAGAGCACCGATGGCCATGGCGATCAGCCCGCCCACCAGCGCAGCGGCGAGGACCGGCCAGCCGTGGTTGTCGGCGAGCTGCGCCGTGGTGATCGCTCCCACGCCGGCGAAGGTGATCTGGCACAGCCAGAGCATCCCGCCCTCTCCGGTCACAATGGTCCAGGACAAGAAGATGACCGCATAGGCAAAAGCCGAAGCGAACAGCCCCACCCACAGCCCGCCGACGATGAGCGGCAAGACGCTCACGACGGCGATCAGCAGAAGAGGTCCGGCGTACTTGCCGAAGAAGCCCAGTGACGCGGTCTCCAGCACGCTGCTGGTCGAGCCGGCAAGCCGGCTCTCTCCCTGCGGCGTGATCGCCCGGTCCAACGCGCCCCCCACCCGTCGGCGTCCCCCACCCTGCCCCGGCGCACCAGGCTGTAGATCAAGAAGAGGGCGATGACGATGAACGGCACGGCATCGATGATCTCCGTCGTCCACTGGCTGGCCGGAGGGAGGTAGCGCTGGAACAGGGACGTCGCCACACCCATCAGGAGCCCGACCACGACCGCGACCGGCAGGTTGCGCAGCTGCGCGGCAACCACGGCGGCGAACGACGCCGCGATCAAGAGAGTGAAGTTGCCCGCATCGAGCCCGATGATCGGCGCAGCGAGGACGCCGCACAGCCCCGCGAAGAAGGTGCTGACCGCCCAGACCCCCACCGAGATCGCCGTCGGGTTGGTCCCAGAGAGGTCCGTCATGGCCGGCGAGTCGACCATGGCCCGCACCTTCAGCCCGACCTCGGTGTATCGAAGCACCACGGCACCGATCACCACGGTCAGGAGGACACAGATGTAGACGATGACCTGATCGAGAGTCACGGGGACCCCGAGGAACTGATACACGTGCACCGGTTGGGGCGCCAACCCCGGAGCCTCCTGGATGGCTTGGTTGCCGAAGAACCAGGTGGCCAGCGCCGGGAAGGCGACGAGCAGGCCGATGGTGGCCACGACCTTGATCAGGGGGGACGACAGCCGCAGGAAGCGGAAGAGAACCGCGTAGAGGAACACCCCGAGGGCGGGCGCAGCGATGACGACGCTGACGATGGCCGACAGCGCGATGCTCCATCCGTGCTGCGTGTGCAGGTAGTAATAGAACCGCGCAATGAAGAAGGCGATGGCGCCGAAGGCGAAGTTCAAGATCCCCGACGAGGTGTAGGTGATCACCAAACCGGCGGAGGCGATGGCATAGATGCCTCCGAGCACCAGTCCGGCGATCACGAATTGCAGCATCGAGCGGGACCCACCCCTTCATGCCGGCCGCTTCCGCCGGCGTTTCTGACATCGACGTCGATTCAGATACTAACGAGGCAGGCCCTGTGATGCACGACGTCGAATTAGGGCTGCGACCAGGAGCGTTGGCCACCCGAGCGCGCGTTGGCCAGCGGAGGATTCACCTGGCGCTCACCCCCGTCCAGCGTTGGATACGACTCCCTGAATCGGGGCGCTCTCTGCTTGGCTCAATTTCGGCGCGCACCTTGTCCTTGACCGCCGGAACGATCGGCGGGGCGTCCTTCCAATTGGGAATGCCGGAGTCCTCCAGAGCGACGGGATAGTGGTTCTCGTTGACCCAGGCCCAGTGCGAGTGGTTGAGCTCGTGCAGCGTGAAGCACGCGTTCAGCGCGTTGTAGAAGCCCATGTTGTCCACGCTCTGGTTGACCGACTCCTTGATGAGCAGGGCCGTCATCGTGGGCAACTGGGCGATCCGCTCGGCGAACTCCACCGTCCTCTCCGTGAGATCGTCCAGCGGAAACACCTTGCTCACCATGCCGAGCCGGTGTGCCTCGTCAGCGTCGACCGAGTCCCCGGTCAGCAGTAGTTCCTTCGCCCGACGGGGCCCGAACTCCCACGGATGGGCGAAATACTCGACCCCGCACATGCCGAGACGCGTCCCGACGACGTCGGCGAACCGCGTGTCGTCGGCGGCCACGATGAGGTCACACGCCCACAACAGCATGAGCCCGGCGGCGTAGACGTCGCCGTGGGCTTGCCCGATGGTGATCTTGCGCAGATTCCGCCAGCGTCGAGTGTTCTCGAAGAAGTAGTGCCATTCCTGGAGCATGAGGCTCTCGGCGCCCTGGCGCGTGGCCCCGTTGATCGTGCGGGTCGGGTGCTGGCCTGGCCCCGGAGTCCCCTCCTCGCGCGCGGCCTTGGAGCCGAGGTCGTGCCCCGAGGAGAACATCGGTCCCGTACCGCCCAGGATCACGACGCGGACCTCGTCGTCCGCCTCCGCCTCCATGAACGCGTCGTTCAGCTCGACGAGCAGGCCGCGGTTTTGGGCGTTCCTGGCCTCGGGCCGGTTCAACATGATGCGGGCGATCGTGCCCGAATCGAGTGTCTCGTACGTGACGTACTTGTAATCAGGCATCTCCGACTCCCTCTGCTGGTGCGCTTCGTCGGCGCGGCGTGACACTATCGTTCGTGCGCGCCCGGTAGTACTTGGGCCAGCTCCGAGCGGTCCGATCGGCCCTTCAGCGGGCCGTGACGGTGGCGGCTACGCCACGGCCCCGGCGGGGACCTCGACGCGCATGATCCGAGCCAGGTTGGCGCCCATGATGTTCCTCACATCCTGGTCGGCCAGGCCCACCGGCAGGTGGTCGACATAGCTGCACGGCTCGGCCAATCCCTCGGGATGGGGGTAGTCCGAGCCGAAGAGCACGTGGTCCGCACCGATCACGTCGACGATGGCGCCGAGGTCGTCCTCGTGGAACGGGCTCACGTAGACGTTCCGCTTGAACTGCTCGACCGGGTCCCCGTCGAAGGCGTTCGGCATCTTCTTGTAGGTGTCGCCGAGGTGCTCGACGAAGGCGGGAATCCATTCCCCGCCGGCCTCAATGGAGGCGACCCGGAGCTCGGGAAAGCGTGCCAACACGCCGTGACAGACGAAGGCGGCCATCGTGTCCTGGATCGGCCGGTGGCCGCCGGTCATGTAGCGGAACGAATCGAGTCGGAAGGGCAGCATCTCGCTCGGGCCGGTCCAGTCGTTGGCGTACCGGGTGTAGCCACTGTCCGAGGAGTGCATCGACACGAGGATGTCCGCATCAACCACGGCCTGCCAGAACGGGTCGAACTCGGGGTACCCGAACGAGCGGGAGCCCCGGAACCCCGGTACGGGCGCCGGCCGGATTAGGACGGTCTTCGCCCCCCGCTCCAGCACCCACTCGAGCTCCTCGATCGCCTTCTCGACGATCGGCAGTGTGATGACCGGCGTCGCGAAGATCCGATCCTCGTAGTTGAAGCTCCATTCCTCGTACATCCACTCATTCAGCGCGTGGATCGCCGCGTGCGTCAGTTCGGGATCGTCCCGCATGCGCTCCTCGAGCAGGCTTGCGAGTGTCGGGAACATGAGCGAGCGGTCGACGCCGAGCTCGTTCATCAGCTCGATACGTGGTTCAGGCTGCTGAAAGCCCGGAAGGCTCCGCATGGGCTCCCCGATGATCTCCCGGTACGACTTTCCGTCGGGGTTGCCGTTCCGGAAGTACTCCTCCTGGGCGCCCGGCCTCGCCACGACCTCGAAGGTGGGGTTCGGGATGTACTCGCTGACCGTGCCCCTGATCATGATCTTCGTCCGGCCCCGTAGGTCGACGTAGTCGATGGCGCCCTTGTAGCGGTCCGGCAGGTGCCGAGTAAAGGAGTCCCTGGTCTCGTAGAAGTGGTTGTCGGCGTCGAACACTGGGAAGTCGCACACTCTCGGCATACTCCTCATAGTAAATGATTTTTGACTGCGACGTCAATATCAGAGAATCTGCAATTGGCCCGTCCATACGGATCGTCTGCCGAGAAGAATCGCGTCCTACCTGGTACTCCAGCCAGGAGAAGCACACTGGCGCCAGAACCCACCGGGCGCCAGAACCCACCGGGCGACAGAACCCACCGGGCGACTCCACCGGAATCCGGCCCCTGAGAGACCGGTCAGCGATTCGTCGGGAAGTGCAACTCCATACTGCTCGGTCCGACGTCGGGCCACCGGGACGTCACGACCTTGGGTCGCGTGTAGAAGCGGACCCCGTCAGGCCCGTAGATGGAAGAGTCCCCGAATATGGAGTCCTTCCAACCGCCGAAGGAGTGTGACGCCGCCGGAACGGGGATGGGGACGTTGATCCCGACCATCCCGACCTGGACCTCGCGCTCGAACTGCCGCGCCATGCCGCCGTCCCGGGTGAACAGAGCAGTGCCGTTGCCGTAGGGGTTCGCGTTCACGAGCGCCAGGGCCTCCTCGAACGTCGGGACCCGCACGACACTGAGCACGGGCCCGAAGATCTCGTCGTCGTAGACCCGCATGCCGGGTTTCACTTCGTCGAGCAGGGAACAGCCGACGAAGAACCCCTTGTCGTGCCGTTGGCCCGACCCGTCCACGACGACCTTGGCCCCCTCGTCCGCCGCGTGCTCCACATAGGACCGGACGCGGTCACGGTGCTCTGATGTGATCAGCGGGCCCATCATCGACTTCAGGTCGTCCCCGGCACCGACCACCACGTCGGGGATCCGGCTCGCGATGGCGTCGACGAGCGGGTCGGCAATCGGCCCCACCGCCACGACGACCGAAATGGCCATGCACCGCTCACCGGCCGACCCGTACGCCGCCGACACGGCGGCATCGGCCGCAGCATCGAGATCGGCATCTGGAAGCACGACCATATGGTTCTTGGCGCCACCGAGTGCCTGGACCCGTTTGCCGTTTCGCGTCCCCGTCTCGTAGATGTGACGCGCCACCGGTGTGCTGCCGACGAAGGAGACGGCAGCCACGTCGGGGTGAGCGAGAAGGGACTCGACCGCCACCCGGTCGCCCTGCAGCACGTTGCAGACACCGTCCGGGAATCCGGCACGCTGCACCATTTCGGCCAGGATCAGGGACGCCGATGGGTCCTTCTCGGACGGCTTCAACACGAAGCAGTTCCCGCAGGCGATGGCGTTGGCCATCATCCACAGCGGCACCATGATCGGGAAATTGAACGGGGTGATCCCGGCGACGACGCCGAGGGGCTCGAGCACGGTGCGGATGTCGACACCGGTCGAGACCTCCGAGTTCGAGGACCCCTTGAGGAGGTTCGGGATGCCGCAGGCGAACTCGACGTTCTCGATCCCTCGCGCCACCTCGCCCCTGGCGTCCTCGAGCACCTTCCCGTGCTCCCGGGTCACGGCGGTGGCGAGCTCGTCCCGGTTGGCGTCGAGCAGCTCGCGCAGCCGGAACAGCAGGCCGGCCCGGCGGGTCAACGAGGAGGACCGCCACTCGTGCGACGCGGCGACGGCGGCCTTGACCACGGCATCCACCTCCGCCGGCGTGGCCAGCGCGACTTCCGCCGTCTGAGCCCCGATGGCCGGGTCGTACACCGGAGCCGTCCGCGCTGATACGCCAGGCACAGCTTTGCCCGCTATGAAATGCCCGATATGCGTCATGCCGGAGCCGGCCGTCTCAGAGTCGGTAGAGCTTGCGCGCATTCTCACCGAAGATCTTACGGCGAGCTTGGGGCGAGAGCGTCTCCATCTTCTTCTCCACGCTCTGGAGCGGATTCGGATAGAGGCAGGTCGGATGGGGGAAATCCGTCTCGAAGAGGATGTTGTCCTCGCCGACAGCGTCGATGAGGTCCGGAAGCTTGTTGCGGTTGTTCTCGAACCAGAATGTTGCGTACATGTTCGTCCGGAAGTACTCGGAGGGTAACTTGCCGAGCGCGGCGAGCTCCTGGGGCGCGTTCTCCGACATCTCGTAGTCGAGGGCTTCGAGGATGAAAGGAATCCACCCGACACCGCTCTCGACGGAGACGACCTTGAGGTCAGGGTGGCGGTCGAACACGCCCGAGAGGATCACGTTCGTCACGACGCGCGCGTTCCCGATGAAGAGCAGCGTGCCGCCGATGGCCAACTTGGTGTTCTCGGCATGTGAGTCCCATGGGTACTGCCCGAAGAAGGTCATGGCCGTCTGGCTTGCACCGATGTGGAAGTGCACCGGGAGACGCAGCTCCGAGCAGGATTCCCAAAAGGGATCCCAGGCCCGGCTGGCCAGGTCGGGCGCACCGAGATCCTGGGGGTCCGAGGTCATGTTCACGCCGCGCGCCCCGAGGTCGGCGACGCGTCGGACCTCGCTGACGCAGGTGTCGACGTCCCAAGCGGGCATGAGCGGGAGCGGGAGGAGGCGGTTGCCCGAGTCGGCCTGGATCTCCGCCATGCCGTCGTTGTAGATCTCGATCGCCAGGCGGCACAGTGCGAGGTCGTCAACCATCCCGAGGTCTTGGCCGCCTAGGCCGATGGTGCTCGGGAAGATGATCTGCGCGTCGATCCCGCACTCGTCCAGCACGCCCAGGCGGACGACAGGGTCGTGCGCGCCGAGGTGCACCTCGTCATGGGACCACTCCATGAGGGCCCGGTACGAGCTCTCCTTGGAGCCATCGCGTGCGATTACACCACCGGCGCTGAAGCGGCCGACGGGGTGGCCGTCGAAGACCCACATCAGCTGGCCGTCTACCTCCTCGACCCGCGGGACACGGTCCCGGACCGAGGCCGGGGCGCGCTTGGTGAAGAGGTCGGGAGCCTCGCACCAGTGCGAGTCGGCGTCGATGACGAGCATGTCCTTCAACATCGACGTCGATATTAGAGTCAGGTGGGTCACCATGCACGATGAGCGGATCACCGGCCAGGAGCCGATCTGTGGACGTCAGGAGGTACCCGCTGACGGTCAGACGGGCGGACGAGGCAGGCGGCCCCCGGGGACGTAGCATGTCTTCGGTGTTCGATTACGACGTCGATGTCAATACTGGGCGGTCCCCCGGAGTCCGGAGAGGGTGATGCGACCCCTCCCCGAGCTGACTCCGGTCAACGAGTGGTTCTGGACCTCCGGAGCGGACGGCACGCTGCGCATCCAGGGTTGTACGGACTGTCGCCAACTGGTGCACCCACCCGTGCCCATCTGCCCCTACTGCCGGAGCCGGTCGTCCAAGCCGGCCGCAGTGTCAGGCCGCGGCACCATCGTCGGGTACACGTTCAACACCCACCGCTGGCTGCCGGACTTCGACCCGCCGTACGTCATCGCCAACGTCGCCTTGGCGGAGGATGCCCGCGTCCACCTGACGACGAACATCGTGGGCTGCGACCCGTCCGACGTCGGGATCGGTCAGGAGGTCACTGTCCGTTTCGAACAGCAGGAGGACGTATGGCTCCCGCTCTTCGAGCTGACAGGGTCCGTCGACCCGGTCGACCGCGTCGAGGATCCGGTGCGGCCGCGGCCCCGGCCTCCCCTCGGTGACGAGCGCTTCGAGCACAAGGCGGTGCTCAGCGGTATCGGCCGCTCCACGTTCGGACGGCGTCTGATGGTCGACCCGCTCGCGCTGGCCGTCGACGCCAGCCTCGAGGCGATCGCCGATGCCGGGTTGACGCTCGACGACATCGACGGCTTGTCGACCTATCCCGGTGCCGCCGGAGGGGGCATGAGCGAGGGCGGTGCCAGCGCCGTCGAAGAAGCCCTCCGCATCCGCCCCACCTGGATCAACGGTGGGGGCGACCTTCCCGGACCAGGCGGTTCGGTGATTGCCGCCGCCATGGCCGTGGCCTCAGGACTCTGCCGCCACGTGCTCTGCTTCCGCACCGTCTGGGAGTCCACCTTCGCCGCCCTGGCCGCTCAGCGACACGGTGGACCGGGCAGCCCGCGTGCCGAGCGCGTGTCAGGACCGTTCCGGGAATGGCGCGCGCCCTTCGGTGCCATGTCGGCCGCCAACTGGATCGGCATGAACGCAAACCAGTACCTGCACCGCTACGGCGCTCCTCGAGAGATGCTCGGCTTGATCGCGGTCAACGCCCGGCGGAACGCCGCGCTGAACCCGCGCGCCATCTACCGGGACCCCATGACGATGGACGACTACCTCTCGGCCCGGCCCATCACCTCGCCGTTCGGGCTTTACGACTGTGACGTGCCTTGCGACGGCTCCATCGCGGTGATCGTGTCGGCGGCGGACATCGCGGGAGACCTCCCCCATCCGGCGGTGCGCATCGAGGCCGTCGGCACTCAGATCCTCGAACGGGTGTCGTGGGACCAGGACACCCTCACGCACGAGCCCCAGGTCATCGGCCAGGCCGCACACCTATGGACCCGCACCGGCGTGCGGCCCTCCGAGGTCGACCTTGCACTGGTCTACGACGGCTTCACCTTCAACGCCATCTCGTGGCTCGAGGGGCTCGGGTTCTGCGGGTTCGGCGAGGCCTATGACTGGCTCGACGGGGGACGGCGCATCGCCCTCGACGGGGAGCTCCCCGTCAATCCGCACGGGGGACAGCTCTCCGAGGGGCGGACCCACGGCTTCGGGTTCCTCTACGAGGCCGTCAGCCAACTCCGGCACGACGCCGGCGAACGTCAGGTGAGGGACGCCAAGACCGCCGTGGTCACCTCCGGCGGCGGCACGCCGTCCGGCGTGCTGCTCCTCCAACGGATCGGCGCCTGACCTCGTGACAACCACATCGTGTGTTCCCCGGTGGCCCGAGGAAGCGACGGTACATTGATGCCACCGCCCCCGGAGCCCGCACGGAAGGAGAAGGCCGTGTCGATGACCACACCGCTCACGGGCGAGAAGCCCAGTGGGCCCCGCTCCCGCAAAGGGATCGAGACCCGGGCCCGGCTGGTCGCAGCCGCCAAGGAGGTGTTCGAGCTTGATGGCTTCCTCGACGCCCGCATCTCCGACATCGCGGAGCGGGCCGGACTCTCCCACGGATCCTTCTACCACTACTTCGAGTCGAAGGAAGAGGTCTTCCGCGAGGTGGCGGCCGCGGTGGAAGAGCGCCTCCAGGAGCCGCTGTACAGCGTCATCCTCGATTCATCGTCGACTGCGCCTCCCTTCGAGCGGATCCACGAAGGCATACGCCGCAACCTCGAGGCCTACCGGGACGAAGCTCGGATCATGGGCGTCATTGAGCAGGTGTCGCGCTTCGACGACGAGCTCCGTGCGTCGCGCCACGAGCGGCACCACGTCTCATCCGCGCAGATCGCCGATTCCATCCGACGGCTCCAGCGTCATGGCCTCGCCGACAAGCAACTGGATCCCGACATCGCCGCCGCGGGACTCGGCGCGATGACCTACCGATTCCCCGAGATGTGGTTCGTGCAGGGCCTTCTCGACTGCGACTTCGATACAGGAGTTGAACAGCTGACGCGCTTGTTCGTCAACGCGCTGGGCTTGCCCGAAGCGTCCGCAACGTCGACGCCACGAGCATCCTGAACACCTAGCCCGATCGCGGGCCGGCCGTGACCCTCGTCCAGAGCGGTGACGGGCGCGAGGTCATGGCCCGGCCACTCGGGCCGATGAAGGTGAGCTCCTCATTGGCGTTGCCCGTCATCGCCCAGCCCGCCGAGTGCACCAGGTGATGGTGGTGCACACAGACGAGGACGAGGTTGTCGAGGTCGCTGCGCCCCCCGGGCTTCCAGCCCACGATGTGGTGGACGTTGGTGAAGGTGACGTTGGGACAGCCCGGGAAGCGACAGTGGCGGTCGCGGCGCATGACCTCGCGGCGCTGGGCGTCAGAGGGGGTGCGCCGGGCCCGGCCCTCGTACATGGTGTGGCCCACGTCGTCGTCGACCCCGATGGCGAGCGTCGCGTCACAGGCGATCTGTCGCAGCGTCTCGGTGCTGATCAGCCCGTCGCGCTCGAGCTCTCCGGCCAGGGCGGATCCCTCCTTGTCCTCCTCGACCAGGGCGCCGAGCGTTGTGTGGACGACCACGAAGTACGGGCTCGCCGTCGTGGTGGTGCCCTGAACCTGCGCACCCGGGGCCGAGCCATGGATGATCTCCATGAAGGCGTCACAGAGGCGCTGGTCCCAGGGGGTCTCCCCGTCGGAGGGGACCCCTCGGGCCCGGGCCTCGAGGCAGGCCCGGGTCTGGGCGAAGGACTCGGGGGGCAGCTGCACGCTCATGGTGCGCAACGCCTCGTTGAAGCGCAGGTAACGGCGCTCGTGCTCCGAGCGCCCCGACGGCCCGGTGGCGGCGGTGGCGCCGGCGGCGCCGGTGGTGGTGGTGGTGGTGGCCCTGGTGGCGTCAGCGGTCGTGCGGGCCACGTCGGCCAGCTCACGCACGGTGCACTGGCGGGCCTGCGCACAGAGCTCGCGGTCGCTCTCGGGGGTGGCCACGTCGGCCACGGCGCGCACCTTGTCGATGGACAGGTCGCCGGCGCACAGCGACCCGACCAGGTGCGGGATGTCCCAGGCCTTCTCGCCCAGGCGCCCATAGGCCCGGGCCGTCGGGGTCGAGATCCCGAAGCGCTCGGCGGCCCAGGACTCGACCGACGTCGCACCCTCGTCGCGGTACGCCTGGCGCCGCTCGACCTCGCCCATGAGCACGACGATCCTCCCCTCGGCGGCGGCCTTCTGCCGGAAGGCCTGATCGAGCTCGTCGACGACCTCTTCGTTGGACAGCGCGGCCGCGGTAGAGATCACGTCGGATCCGCGGGTGGGGGTGGGAGGGACGGCCATCGGGCGGAGAACGGTCCCGGCCGCCCGAAGAGCGTCCCGCAGATACGACGCGGTCAGCCGAGAACCTCGGCCTGCCACTCCAGAAGCTGCGGGGCCAGGCGCGGCCAGCGGGCGAACAGCCCCTCGTCCCGGGCGTCCTGGCGTTCGATCCACTCGCGGTCGCCCCAGGGCGGCTCGGTGAGGCGGGACTTCGGCAGCATCTCGGCGAGCAGCTCGGAGGTGGCCCGAGTGTGGTGCGGGTCACTGGCGCCGCTGCGGAAGACCAGGGCCGGGACGTTCAGGGTCCGGGCCTCGGCATCGGGAAGACCCGGGATGTGCTCGTCGTCGCGCGGGCAGTAGGCCAGCATCCAGCGCTCCATCGTCGCCACGAACTCAGCCGGGTCCTGCGCCAGGAACCGCTCCCGGTTGGAGGGGTTCTGCCGGAGCACCTCCTCCCACTCGGGGAGCGCCACCACGGCCTCCATCCCGTCCTTCCACGCCGCCGCCAGCGACCCCCCGCAATAGTGCGTCGCCAGCGACAGCAGGCCGTACACCCCGCCGCTGATCCACCAGACCGCCAAGCCTGCCGCGGTCTCAAGATGGCGCGATGCGGTGAGCAACGACACCCGGGCCCCGCCCGAGCCACCGGCGATGACCGCCGGTGTCATATCGAGATGCCGGAGCAACCCGGCGAGCGCGTCGGCCTGCATGGCGGACTCCGACGGGCCCTCGAAGCTCACATCGGACTCACCGCAGTTGGGCCGGTCCCAGATCAGCACCTTGTTGCCCTGCTCGGCCAGCGCCACCGCGAGCTCACGCACGCCGGGTGACTCCTTGGTGAAGCGCCCGCCCGGCGTGATGGCCCACGGGCGACCTTCGCCGACCGTCTCGTACGCCAGCGACAGCCCGTTGATCTCGGCGACGGCCATGCACGAACTCCTCTGAACTCGGCGCCGGGTTCTGACGCCCCGGCTGGTGATTAGGTGCCGCCCGCCGGCCCGCGGGGCACATCGCGGAACGGCACGTCCTTGTCCAGCCTGCGCTCGCGGGGCATGGAGAGCACCCGCTCGCTGATGACGTTGCGGGCCATCTCGGTCGTCCCACCCCCGATGGTCCCTCCCTGGCGCATCAGGAAGTTCACCGAGCTGTTGCGACGCTGCGGTGTCGTCGGTCCAGGCCGCTCCGTCCGGGCCGGCCGCCTCGTACGCCAGCGTCACGATCCGGGTGGTCGCCATGCCCTTGAAGAGGCGGACGAGCGCCGCCGCCTGGTCGTTCAGGCGCCCCGTTCGGATGCTCTCGCTCACGTACGCCGACATCTCCTTGCTGACCAACTCGAGCATCCGCGCCTCGCCCACCATCTCGCGCACGGACGGGTCCTGCAGCCGCCCCTGCTCCCGGGCGATGGCGAAGACGGTGGACGCATCCATGTTCCCGTGGGTCAGGCCGATGGGCTCGGTGACATACGGCGAGTTGTAGAGCATCCGCTCGTAGAACATCCACCGGGTGGCGACGGTCCACCCGTCGTCGACGTCACCGATGCGCTCCGAGTCGGGCACGACCACGTCGGTCATGAATTCCTGACAGAACTCACGCGAGCCGTTCAGCATCTCGATCCTGTGCACCTCGATGTTCGGCTGGTGGATCGGCAGCATGAACACCGACAGTCCCCGGTGTTTGGGGACGTCCCAGTTGGTGCGGGCGAGGCACAGGCCCCAGTCGGACCACCAGGCGCCCGTGGTCCAGACCTTGGAGCCGTTCAGCACCCACTGGTCGCCGTCTCGCACGGCGGTGGTGAGGGCCCCGGCGACGTCGGAGCCACCGCTGGGCTCCGACAGGAACTGCATCCAGAGCGCCTCGCCCTTCAGGATCGGGGGGAGATGGCGGAGCTTCTGCTCCTCCGTGCCGAACTCGAGGATGACCGTCGCGCACGGCGACAGGTTCGGCACCTGCATCCGTATGGGGTACTCGTGGCCGACGAGCTCCTCGTTGAGGACCTTCTGGTGCTCCGGCGTCAGGCCCTGCCCGCCGTAGGCGCGCGGGAAGCAGATGCCGGCCAGCCCCGCGTCGAAGAGCATGCGCTGGATCTCGCGGTCACGGGCCACCGCGGCGAGCTCCATCTCCTCGTTCAGCCCGGTGTAGCCGAGGCGCAGCTCCTCGGGCGAGACCTCCCGGAGGTTGGACCGGATGAAGGCTCGGGCCCGCCGCCGGAAGCTCCCGAGGTCCTCCATGTCGTCGGCGCTCTCCGCCTGCTCCATCCGTAGCGCGCTCACGCCGCCACCCCTTCCCGCTCGGCCACGAGCACGGCGATGCGCTGGCGGTGGTCGGCCGGCGTCCCGGCCAGCGCACGATTCACAATGAGGCGGCGCAGGTACAGGTGCAGGTCGTGCTCGAACGTGACCCCGATGCCCCCGTGCATCTGCACGCAGTCCTGCAGCAGCTCGGCGCCGTACTGGCCGATGTAGGCCTTGGCCGCGCTGACCAGCTCGGGCGCCCCGTCGCCGCCCTCCTGGGCGGCGGCGCAGGCCGCTGCGCTGATGGCGTGGGATGCTTCGAGCCAGCTCATCATGTCGGCGAACCGGTGCTTGAGGGCCTGGTACGAGGCGAGTGGGCGCCCGAAGGAGTAGCGGTCGAAGGCCCACTCGACCGTCATGTCGAACCCGGCCTGCATGGCGCCGACCGACTCCGCGTTGAGGATGACCACGAAGACCTGGAACTGGCGGTCGACGTCCGCCGAGGCCTCCCCCGTCGCCCCGACCACCGCGTCGGCGGGGACCCGCACGTCGTCGAACGTCACGGTGGAGAAACGACGGGTCAGGTCGATCGTGCGCATCGGCGACACCGTGAGGCCCGTCGCCGCTGCGGGCACCAGCACCTGCGTCGTCCCGCCGCCGTCGCCACAGGTGACGAGCAGGTGTCCAGCGGCGCCGGCCGACTCCACCGGGCGCGCCTCGCCGCGCAGCACGAGATCGGCGCCGTCGTGCGCCGCCTCGACCGTCGGCCGCCACCCGTCGGGCCCGGCCACCGGGGCGCACCACGTGGCGATCCCCTCGCCGGCGAGGAGGGACGCCAGCACGTCGGGTGCCGCGCCGTGGGCGCTGAGCGTCGCGGCGACGACATTGGTCGGGGCGAGCGGTCCCGGTGCGGCGTGGCGGCCGAACGCGTAGGCCACGAGGCTCAGATCGGCCAGGCCGGCGCCGCTGATGGTGCCGCCCCCGTGCTCCTCGCTCACCAGCAGGGAGGTCCACCCCAGCTCGGCGCCGCGGCGCCAGAAGGCGGGGTCGAACCCCGTCGCGTCGTCACGCAGGGCGCGCACGGCGTCCGGCGTTGCCTGCTCGTTCAGGAAACGGTCGGTTGTGTCCCGGAAGAATCCCTGGTCCTCGCTGATGTTCAGGAGCACGGGGCTCCCTGATGCTGGTTCACTTGGCTCTCTTCAATCCTCTCGGGCGCGCGGCGCCTGGTTGCATGCGTGCTGTGTCGGGAACGGGTCACGGGTGACGGATAACGGGTGCGACGGAGGTCAGGTCATACGGCGGTCACGATGCCGACGCCGGCGGCCTCGTTGCGCGTGCGCCACCGGTCGCGGGACATCCGGGTCACGTCGACGTCGCGGGCCGCGCCACGCAGGGCGCGGACCGTCGCCTGCTCCCTGGCGGTGTGCGTGAACGGGTCCCAGCCGTAGAAGCGGCAGGCGTTCTCCCAGGTGATCTTGTGGATCTCGTCGTCCCGGCACCCGGCGTCCTGGAATTCCTTCCAGGCGAACTCGGGCGACTCGGGCCACGTGGTGTCGGTGTGGGGGTAGTCGCACTCCCAGGCGATGTTGTCGAGGCCGATGCGGTCCCGCAGCAACAGCCCGGACGGGTCGGTGATGTAGCAGGCCAGGATGTGCTCTCTGAAGACCTCGGAGGGCAGCTTCCCGCCGAAGTCGCTGTGCAGCCACTCCTGGTTGTTGAAGTGGCGGTCGATGCGGTCGAAGTAGAAGGGGATCCAGCCGATGCCGCCCTCGGACAGGGCGACCTTCAGGTCCGGGAACCGCCGCAGCGTGGGGCCGAACAGGAGGTCCTGCGCCGTGATGGCGCTGATCTGGCAGGCCAGCACCATCAAGTGGTCGACCGGCGCCTCCTCCGGCCGCTGGATCACCGCGAACCCCGCTCCGATGTGCAGGGAGAGCACCATGTTCTCCTCGCTCAGGGCGGCGAGCATCGGGTCCCAGTAGCCCGAGAGGAAGCTCGGGAACCCCTGGACGTGCGGTGTCTCGAGGAAGCTGATGGAGCGGCACCCCTTCTTCGCGATGCGGCGCACCTCGGCCACGGCGGCGTTGACGTCCCACATCGGGACGATGCCGAGCGGGATGAAACGGCCCGGGTACTCCCCGCACCATTCGTCGATGGCCCAGTCGTTGTACGCCTGGAGCATGACCAACGCGATCTCCTTGTCGCGTGACTCGGCGAAGGTCCGGGCGTTCCACCCGGCCATGGTGGGGAAGCACATGGAGCCGAGGACGCCGTTGGCGTTCATGTCGCGCACGCGCTCGTGGACGTCGAAGCACCCCGGCCGCAACTCGGTGTAGGTGCCGGGGTTGAAGCCCCACTCCTCGGAGGGCCAGCCCACGGTCGCGGCCATGCCGAAGGAGGTGCTGGTCTTCTCGCCCTGGAACACCCACTGGTCGATGCCGTCCTCGTGGACCACCTTGGGCGCGTCGTCCAGCCATTTCTTGGGGACGTGGTTCTCGAACATGTGCGGGGGCTCGATCATGTGGTCGTCGATGCTGACCAGAATCATGTCGTCGAGGTTCATGATGTGCTCCTTTCCAGGCGGCCGGCGCTCACGACGTCGACACCGGGAGGGTCTCCCACCCTCGCACGGTCGAGGTGCGGGCGCGCCGCGCCCTGTCGTAGTCGACCTCCCAATCAGGGAAGCGCTGCAGCACCTCGTCCAGAGCGATGCGGCCCTCCAGACGAGCCAGCGCGGCGCCGAGGCAGAGGTGGATGCCGTAGCCGAAGGAGAGGTGGCGACCGACCCCACGGTGGATGTCGAAGCTGTCCCCGTCGGGGTAGTGGCGGTCGTCCCGGTTGGCCGAGCCGTTGAGGATGACCATGATGCTGCCCTCGGGCACCTTCTGGCCGTGGAGCTCGACGTCGTGCTGGACGTAGCGGGCCTGCACGGGCGATGGCGCCTCGTAGCGCAGGAGCTCCTCAATGGCGTTGGGGATGAGGGAGGGATCCGCCGCCAGCTCACGCCGCTGGTCGGGATGGCGGCCCAGGAGCTCTCCGGTGAAGCCGATGAGCCGGGCCGTCGTCTCGTTCCCCGCCCCCGCCAACAGCCCCACGTAGGTGAGGATCTCGTCGTGTGCGAGCGTGCGCGTCGTGCCGGTCTCGTCCTCGAACTCCGCGTTGATCAGCTCGGTCATCAGGTCGTCCGACGGGTGCTCGGCGCGCCAGGTGATGTAGTCGGAGAACACCTGCGCCGACAGGACGGCGTCGTATTCGGAGTCGGGCTCGGTGCCCTCCTCGAGGCGCAGGCTCTCGTCGAGGTGCTCCCGGATGGCCACCTGGTCGCCCTCCGGAATCCCGAGGAGCATGCCGATGACCCGCATGGGCATGAACTTGCCGAGGTCGTTGATGAAGTCGAAGCCGCCGGCGCCGACCAGCGGGTCGAGGACCTCGGCGCAGAAGGCGCGCACCTGGGGCTCGAGCGCCAGCATCTTCTTGGGCGTGAAGACCCGCGAGAGCAGCGAACGGTGGCCCGTGTGGGCCGGCGGGTCCTCCATGAGGATGACGCCCGAGGGGATCTCGATGTTGGCCCGGATCATCTCGAGGATGGAGCCGCGACCGGAGCGGTAGGTGTCCCAGTCGAGCATCACCGTCTCGACGTCGGCCCAACGGCTCAGCGCGAAGAACTCGTACTTCTCGTTCCAGTAGAGGGGTGCCTCGTCGCGCATCCGCTTCCACAACGGGTACGGGTCCTCGTCGATCTCGAAGTCGTAGGGGTCGTAGTAGATCTCCGGGTCCGTGCTGACGGCCATGAGCGGGAGCCCGTCGCCCTACGCAGCCGGCCAGGCCAAGGACTTGACCTCGAGATACTGCTCGAATCCCGCCACACCGTTCTGGCGTCCGATGCCACTGTGCTTGTACCCGCCGAACGGCAGGTCCGGCCCGTACGGGGCGCCCCCGTTGATGCTCAGGCCGCCGGTGCGGACGCGCCGGGCTACGGCGAGGGAGTGCTCCACCGACCCCGAGAAGACCCCCCCGGACAACCCGTACTTGGAGTCGTTGGCGATGCGGACCGCGTCGTCCTCGTCCTCGAAGGGGATCACGACCAGGACCGGGCCGAAGATCTCCTGCTGGGCGATGGTCATGGAGTTGTCGACGTCGGTGAAGAGCGTCGGCTCGACCCACCAGCCCTTGGCGAACTCTGCACCGGAAGGACGGCCACCGCCCACGGCGAGCGTGGCGCCCTCGGCCTTCCCCTTCTCGATGAGGCCGAGGACACGCTCGCGCTGCTTGGAGGAGATGACCGGGCCCATGATCACGTCGGGCCGCTGCGGGTCGCCGTAGGGCACGGCGGCGAAGAGGCCCTTGAGCGTCTCGACACCCTCCTCGTAACGGGAGCGGGGCAGGAGCATCCGGGTCTGGATCGCACAGCCCTGCCCGGCGTGGAAGCACGCGCCCATGCCCATGAGGGTGGCGAAGCCGAGGTCGGCGTCGTCGAGGACGATCGTCGCCGACTTGCCCCCCAACTCCAAGAAGGTGCGCTTCATGGTGGCGGCGCCCTTCTCCATGATGCGCTGCCCCACCGCGGTCGAGCCCGTGAACGAGATCATGTCCACCTTGGGCGACAGTGTGAGCTCCTCGCCGATCATGTGGTCGGACGACGTGACGACGCTGACGACGCCCGCCGGGATGTCGGTCTGCTCGGCGATGAGGCGCCCCAGGAAGGTGGCGTTCCACGGCGTGTCCGGGGCGGGCTTCAGCACCACGGTGTTGCCGGTGGCGAGCGCCTGGCCGAGCTTGTGCGAGGTCACCTCGAACGGGAAGTTCCACGGCACGATGGCGCCCACCACGCCGACGGGCTCCCGCCAGATCCGGCGCGAGTCGAGCGAGCCCTGGAGGCTGATGGCGTCGGGGAGCACCGTCTCCCACTCGAACTCGTCGATCAACTGGGCCGGGTAGGCCAGCACGTCGGACAGCGGCGCGTCGAGCTGCGGCCCGTTCGTCGTCATACGCGGGCAACCGACCTCGAGGATCAGCTGCTCGCGCAGCTCCTCCTGCTCGGCGTGCAGTGCCGTGTGCAGCTGCTGGAGGCACTGCTTGCGGAAGGCGTGGTTGGTCGACCAGTCGGTCTCGTCGAAGGCCCGGCGGGCCCCGTCGATCGCCCGCTGCATCTCGGCCGTCGAGCCGTCGGCCACCTGGCCGATGATCTCCTCGGTGGCCGGGTTCACGTTGTCGAAGGTCTTGCCCGAATCGGCGTCGACGAGCTTGCCGTCGATCAACATCCTCTGCTCGGGGTTGACCTTCACTGTCTCAGTCACGGTTCGCTTCCTCTCGTCGTCGTCGGGACCCACCCAGGTCACGAGGGCGGGCAATGCCCGGCAACGGCACGCGACTCGTGCCTGGGAAGCCTCTGTCGGGAGGGTATCTGACTTTGACGTCGCCGTCAAAAACGACGGTATAGTGCCGGGCTTCGGCCTCGCGATTCTGCCCCCGAGCGGGATGCGGAGGGCGGACCGCCGCCCGCCGGGCGGGTGATGGGCCCCGGCCCCTGAGGAGAATCGAGACCCCGATGTCCACCATTGCTGCGTTCGTCGACGCATTGTCGCTCGAGGAGATCGGCACCGACCGCTACCGGGCGACCAGCCTCCACTCCACGCACAATGTGGTCTTCGGCGGGCAGCTGCTGGCCCAGAGCGTGATGGCGGGTCTGGTCGGCCAGGAGGGGAAGACCGTCAAGACGATCCACACGGTGTTCGCCCGGGGCGCGACGGCCGAGGCGCCGCTCGACATCGCGGTCGAGCGCATGCACAGCGGGCGCTCCGTCGCCAGCTCCACCGTGACCATCAGCCAGGGCGACACGTTGGTCACCCGCTCGCTCGTCCTCCTCAGCGCCGAGGAGCCCGACGTGATCCGGCATGCCGACTCGGCGCGCCCGGTCGCGAGCCCCGACGACGTCGCCGGCACCGTGCGCGGCGAGGGCGCCTGGGAGATCCTCATCGTCGGCGACGTCGACCTCAACGACCCCGAGCTGGTCGGGCCGCCCGAGCTCGATGCCTGGGTCCGCTTCGTCGATGCACCCGACGATCCCGCCACCGACCAGGCCCTCGTCGCCTACTCGACGGACGGCTTCCTCATCGGGACGGCCATGCGCCCCCATGCCGGCGTGGGTCAGGCCCAGGCGCACCGAACGCTCTCCACCGGGGTGCTGAGCCACACGCTGACCTTCCACGAGCCATGCCCCGCCGCGGAGTGGCACCTGCTGCAGCAGCGGAGCTCATTCGCCGGGCACGGGCGCAGCTACGGGCGGGGGGACATCTTCCGCGGCGACGGGCAGCTCGTCGCCTCCTTCGTGCAGGACGCCATGATCCGCGCCCGCTCGGGCGGCGCCGGCGCGCTCTGATCAGCCGTCGCGCAGGCGGGCCAGTTGGCGGGCCAGCCAGTCGTCCATGTCGTGCATGGCGAGCTGCACGGCCGCGGCACCGGGTACGAGCAGGTACGCGTGGGGCAGGCCGGCGATCACGTGGAGCTCGCAGGCCACTCCCGCCTGGTTGAGGCGCTGGGCGTACCCGATGTCCTCGTCGCGGAAGCCGTCGATGGAGCCGACGATCACGCACGTCGGTGGCAGTCCGGCCAGGTCCACGGCCCGGGCCGCCGCCGCGTAGGCGGGTACCTCGTCGGACCCGTAGAGGTCGCCGAGGTACGTGCGCCAACCGAACTCGTTGGAGGCCGACCCCCACACGTAGAGCCCGTCGGCCCGCATGGAGGGGGTGCCCTGGCGGTCGTCGAGCATGGGGCAGTCCAGCAGGACGAACGCCAGCGGAACCTCGCCGCGGTCACGGGCGAGCAAGGCCAGTGCGGCGGCGAGCCCACCCCCGGCGCTGAGGCCGTAGAGGCCGATGCGCCCCCTGTCGATGCCGAGCTCACCCGCGTTCTCGTACGTCCAGCGCAGGGCGGCGTAACAATCCTCCAGCGGACCGGGGTACGCCGCATCGGAAGCCAGGCGGTACTCGACGGACACCCCGACCACGCCGAGCCCGGGACACCAGCGATCGAGCAGCGGGTCGTCCATGTCGTACGAGCCGATGACGTAGCCGCCTCCGTGGATGGTGACGACGGCGGGGAGCAGCCCCGCCGCGCCCTTCGCCCGGTGCACCCGCACGGGGACCGGTGGCTCGCCGGGGACCCGGTGCTCGGTACGGAGGACCGCATCGGAGAGGTCGGGTGACTTGAACGACGCCGTCCGCATGGCCGCCACGCCCTCGGCGTCGATCGGCGGGAGCTCGAACCCGTCGAGCACGGGCCGCAGTTCGGGATCGAGGAGGTCCTTGACGTCGACGTTCCGTGGGGTTCTGCTCATGCCAGCGCCACACCTCCACCGCGGATGGCGGCCAGCACGCCGCCCTCGACCGGGAGATCGATCCCGGTGATGAAGCTTGCCTCGTCGGAGAGCAGGAAGGCGGCCCCGGCCGCCACTTCCTCGGCCCGGCCCTCGCGTTTGATGGCTGACAGACCGACGAGCAGGTCGTTGGTGTCGCGGGCGGCCGCCTCCTGGCGTCCCATGGGCGTGTCGATGATCCCGGGCGTGACCGAGCAGATGCGTGCGCCCGTCTGGCCGAACGGTACGGCTTCCCGGCGGACCAGCCGGTGCACGCCGCGCTTCGACCACGCGTAGGCCATGCCGGGATCCTCGATCTCGGGCCCCACTGCGTCGCGGAGCGTCTCGAGAAGATCGGCGGCCAACGGGTCGTCGAGCACGGCGTCGCCCGGGAGGTCGTCCGGCCCCAGTGCGAGCAACGGGGCGACCGACGAGAAGCAGACCACCGCCGTCCCCGGTTGCGCCAGGGCGCGACACGCGTCGACGAGCCGCGCGGTGCCGACGAGGTTGATGGCCACGATCTCCCGCCAATCCGCCATGGTCGGCGAGATGCCGGCGGCGTGGGCGACGGCGCGCAGGGGGCCGAGCTCGGCGGACCGGGCCGCCAGGCGGCTGATACCGTCACCGTCCTTGACGTCGAGGACGAAGGGCTCCACCTCCGCCCGTGTTCTCGCCGCCGCCAGGATGTCCGCCTGCGCAGCGAGTGACGACTCGTTCCGATCGACGAGCAACAGAACGTCGACCATGTCGGCCACCCTCGCCGCACACGCGGCGCCCATGCCCCGGGCCGCTCCGGTCACGATGCCCACCGTCATGGCGTGCTCCATCTCGCCGTAACCGCGAGACCGGGGTGCCGGCGTCCGGCCCGGGCCGTCATGTCGGACGCGCGTCGGTGCCGAGAGCCGCCGGCGGCGAGAGCGCCAACCCGGCGAGCCGCGTCCGAAGGCGTGGCGCCGCTGCGGTTGATGGCACGCTCGTCGGTGCCGAGGTAGCTGGCGATCACCCGGGCATTGTTGCGCACGTCGCCAGGGGCGCCCTCGGCGATGACCTGTCCGGCTTCCAGGCAGTACACCCGGTCGCTGATCCCCATGATCAGGGGCATGTCGTGCTCGATGAGGAGGACCGACGCGTCGAGCTGGCGCTGCACGGTGACGATCAGCGGGCCGAAGGCCTCCGTCTCGCGTTGCGCCAGCCCCGCCGTGGGCTCGTCGAGGCACAGCACCTTGGCATCGAGCGCCAGGAGGCCGGCGAGCTCGACCACCCGCCGGGTGCCGGTCGACAGGTCAGCGATGTAGTGGTCCCGGTAGCCGCCGAGACCCAGGAGCTCGACGAGGTCGCCGACCGCGGCCCGGTCATGCCGGCTGCGGCGGGTCGCCCGCGGCAGGGCGAGCGCGGTCGAGAGCACCCCGGTCTCGCTCTTCCCCTCCAGCGCCACCAGGAGGGTCTCGGTCACGGTCAACTCCGGGAACAGCGTGGCCGACTGGAACGTCCGACCCAGCCCCAACCCGGCTCGATGGGCCGGCGGCTTGTCGCCGATCTCCTCGTCACCCAGTCGCACCAAGCCGGTGGCCGGGACGAAGCCCCCGATCGCGTTCATGAGCGTCGACTTGCCGGCCCCATTGCTCCCGATGAGGCCGACGATCTCGCGCGACCCCACGCTGAGCGTGACCCCGTCGACAGCCGTGTTGCCGCCGAAGGTGACCGCGAGCTCGGTAACTGCGAGCGTCGGGATGCCGGCCTCGCGGTGTTCGGGCTTCGGAAGGGTCGTCTGGGCCGGTGTCGCGGCGGCGGGGACGACTTCTTTGCCGAATCGCTTGTCCGCCCAGCTCAAGAACGCGTCCCGCACGTCGTAGGCGATCTGCATGAGCCCGCGGGGGAAGTAGAGCAGCACCGCCAACAATCCGATGCTCGACGTGAGCAGCCCGAGGACCACGTTGTTGGGAGCCAACGCAGGGATCCCGATGACCCAGATCGCGCCGATGACCGCCGCCGTCACCGAGCCCATCCCACCGATGACCACCATGGCGACCAGACTCAACGACGCGTCCACCACGAAGAAGCTCCCGGGGCCGGCGAAGGCGACGTTGGCGTAGGCGCCGCTGAGCAGGGCGCCGCCCAACCCCGCCAGCGCTCCCGCGATGGCGAAGGCACGGATCTTCTCCCAGGCCGGCCGCACCCGGTAGGCGGCGGCGGCATTCTCGTTGTCGCGCACCGCCATGATGGAGCGGCCTATCCCGCTGTCTCGGAAACGGCTGGCGACAAGGAGGACGATCGCCAGGATGACCAGGACCACGTAGTAGTAGGTGCGCTGGCCGGGGAAGGACAACGAGAAGAGCTTGCCGGGAACGAACGGCAGGTCGGAACCGTCCGACGACGCACCACTCAGGATGTTCAGGCTGAAGAAGTACTGCTGGGCGGCCAGGGCGAAGACGAAGGTGACCACGGCCAGGTAGAGGCCCTTGACCCGCAACGAGCTGAGCCCGAGGATCGTGGCCAGCACGGCGGAGCCGGCGGTGGTGGCGACGATGGCCAACCAGAAGGGGACTCCCCCCTCCACCAGGCGGGCGGCGAACAGGGCGCCCAGGCCGGCGAAGGCCATCTGGCCGAGGGACAGTTGTCCCAACCACCCGGTGAGCACCGTCAGCGAGGTGGCGCAGATGGCAAAGGCCAGCACCTCGGTGAAGGTCTGCTGGGTGGACGGTTGCGTGAAGATCAGCGGCAGGACGACGGCGATCGCGGCCAGGAGGAACACCCCGCTCTTGTTCACGTTGCGGGCCCACCGGAAGGACCGCAGCCGCACGGGGATGGGGCGCGCTCTCGGAGTGAACGCGAAGACCTCGCTCTCGTCGGTGCGCTCCCGGTTGAAGAGGACCGCCACCACGACGGTGATCAAGAGCAGCAGGTTGATGAGCCCCGGCTCCTCTATGAAGTTGAAATTGACGATGCTCTGCAGGAGGCCGATGACGACGCTGGCGATGATGGTCCGGCGAAACGACGTCATGCCACCGATGACCGCGGCCACCAGAGCCAGCGACAGCGTCTGGGGACCGAGGGTAGTGAGATCCCCTGCGGCGCCGCTCTGACCGGCGATCAGGACGACCGAGAGCGTGGACAGCCCCGCCGCGAGGGCCCACACCATGGTGGAGACCATCTTGGGACTGATGCTCGACAGGCGAGCCAACCGTGGGTTGCTGGCGCAGGCTTTCACGGTCCGGCCGAGTGTCGTCCGGTCCAGGAACCAGGTGAGGGCGATGAGGGTGATCGGCACGATGATGAGAATCGAGATATCCGATCCTCTGACGTTGACGCCGCCCACCGTCCACGTCCCGCTCAACGCGCTGGGGTAGTGGATACCGAGTGTGGTCGGGACCGGGATCTTGATGGCGATCGCCGCGGCCAACTGCGACACGCCGATGGTGGCGACCAGAACGACGACCCGCGGCGACTTTCGCAGCCGGCGGATGATCGCCAGGTCGACGATGGCCCCGAAGGCGAGGCCCACCAGGAGTGCGACAACCAGCCCCACCCAGAACGGCACGTGATACTGCACGACCAGGAGCGAGAGGAGGGCGGCCCCGACGACGCCCATGTTGCCGACCGCGAAGTTGATGATCCGGGTGGCGCGGTACACGAGCACCACCCCGACGGCGATGACCGAGATGGCGAGCCCCTGGACGATCCCGTCGAAGACGATCTGGCTGTTGACCCACGAGACGGCGAGCATCACGCGTCTTCCTGGCCCCCGAGGAACACCGCCCGCGCCAGGTCGTCCCGTTCCATCAGGTCGCGGATCTGGCCTTCGAAGCGCACGCGGCCCTTCTCGAGGAAGACCGCCCTGTCGGCAATGGCGGCGGCCACGTTCAGGGATTGCTCGACGATGATGAGCGTCACACCCGCCGCCTTGAGGCCTTCGACAACCTCGATGAGCTCCTGGACGATGATCGGGGCCAGGCCGAGGGACAGCTCGTCGATCATGAGCACCGCGGGATCGTGCATCATGGCGATCGCCAACGCGAGCATCTGCTGCTGTCCACCCGAGAGCGCATCAGCCCGCTCGCCTCGACGATCCTTGATGGCAGGGAAAAGCTCGTAGACCTTCGCTGTCCGTCGGCGGAGCTCGTCACGATCGGAGCGGTAGACGAACCCGCCCATCTCGAGGTTCTCCGCCACCGTCATCGGACCGAAGACGCCCTTGCCGCCCGGCAGCAGATGGATACCGAGCCGCGAGCGCTGTTCCGGGGTGGTGTAGGTGATGTCCCGACCGTTCAGCCTGACCGCGCCACGGGACGGGATCTCCAGGCCGGCGGCGACGTTCAATGCCGTTGACTTCCCGGCACCGTTCGTCCCGAGGAGCGCGAGCACCTCGCCCCGCTTCACCTCGAAGTTGACACCGAACAGGATCTGGACGTGCCCGTAGCTGAAGTCGACGCTGCTCAGCTGCAGGACCGGGATCTGGTCCGGGTCGGCCTCCTGCCGCTTGTGCTCCTCTTGCTCCTCCTGCAGCTCGACCACCACGAGAGAAAGGTCGTTGCGGATGAAGTGGGCGCTGCGGATGATCATGAAGGCGCCGAAGATGGTCGACGGGATCATGATGATCAACACCGTGGACCGGATGCCGACGACACTGTCGAGCAGGGCAGACAGGACTGCACCTCCGGTGGCCCCGACGAAGAAGACGTAGATCCCGCCGACCGCCACCGCCAACCCGCGTAGGCGGTAGGGAGCCACCGAGGTGAGGACCGGGCCGATCATGGAGAACCCGGTGAGAAGTAGGACAGCGGTCGGGATACTGAAGATCGCCCACAGGACCGCGTTCGGCATGAAGTACTGAATCGGGACGAGGACGGCGCACGGCAGGACGACCTTGCCGATGAGCGAGAGTGCCCGGGCCGGGTCCTTGCGATAGAGGCGGTCGTAGTAGCGGCCGACCAGAGGAAGGGCGATGAGGACGCCGGCGCTGCCGACGGTGCCGATGATTCCCCGCTGGAAGGCGTCGAGGCCGAAGCGTTGCTTGAGGTAGAGGTTCCCGAGCACCGGGACCGTGAAGAGCCCGAATCCGATTGCCGAGAAGGCGATAAGGACCATCTTGATCGTGCGGATGCGCATGATCCGCTCGAACGCCGCTTCGAGCGAGGGTGGGGACGGACGGGTGTCGCTGAAGACCTCCCCCAGCACGTCCTTCTTCTCGAACTGCCCACGGGGAGGTTCCGGGATCCGGAAGGCGAAGATCGCCACCACCACAATCGGGATGGCCAGGATGTAGAACGCCCAGCGCCAGCCGTTCGGGCCACCCACCTGCGTGGCGATGAGGCCAACCAGCAGTGGGCTCAGGGCCATGGCGCCGCCGCTGCACATCCCCATCGCCGCGTACAACCGACCGCGCACACTGATCGGGTACGTGTCCGCCAGCAGGGAACCGTGGACGCTGTTGGTGCTGGCTTGGGAGACGCCGGCGCCGAAGCGCGCCAGGAAGAACACGAAGATGTTGATCGCCAATCCGGAGACGAACACCATCAACCCGAACACGAAGGTGGCCCACCCGATGATGGGCGCACGCCGGAACCGGTCGGCCAACCATCCCATCGGCACGATGCCCAGGACGAGGAAGCCTCCCGCGATACCCGCCACGAACGTGATGGCGCCGGTGGAGACGTGGAACGACGACTGGATGTTGGGCGCCAGGACGGCGAGGCCCGAGCTCTGCAGGTTGTCCAGCGTGACGATGATGGCCAGGACGATGAAGGCCCGACTGCCCGAGGTGCGCAGCCCCTCGCGTAGCGTCGTCTGCTCCTCGCCCACCCCCGGCAGCAGGTCCTCGGGGAGCAAGATCTCCGGTACCGATTCGGCCGCGAGCTGTCGTTCGGCGGCGGAGTCGACGACCAGGTGCGCGAGGTCGGCCGCGCTCACCGCATCGGTGGGGTCGCGGCGGACGGGGTCGCCCGGGTCCGCCTCGCTCAACGGAGCGCCGATCGGCCTGCCCGGCCCCACCCCCGCGCGCAACCGCCTCGTTGGCGGCGACGCGCTGGGGTGGTGCCGGCCGGGATCATTTCCCAGAGTTTGACGCAGGAACGAGCGTCTCGCTCGTGGGGTCGTACTTGAAGATCGTCACCGCTCCGGTGGCGTAGGACTGGCCAGGGCCGAACGAGATAGGCCCGATGCCGGGGATACTGGCGTTCTTCAACGCGTAGCCCGCTTTGGTGAAGCTCGCCACGGTGAGGTTCTTGCCCGCGGCGGCAGCGATGTCATCGAACAACGCCAGGTACTGGCAGGCTTCGACCACCGAGGTGTACGTCGTGTCCGTGCTGTTCCCGGCTCCGGGACTCGTGGGGTTGACCGGCGGCGTGATGGTGTCCGACGGGTAGGCCTTCTTGACGGCGGCCACGCACTTCTGGATCGCCGGGTCCTTCCACTGCTGGTAGAAGGTTGGTGCCGTCGATGCCGCCAAGACGTACTTCAGGTACGGGTTGGCGCCCTTGGTGGACTCGACGTACGAGATGAGCGACGACTCGCTGGTCGCGATGTAGAGCGGCTTGTAGGTGCTCTGGTTGTCCAGTTGCGCTCGAGGCCAGGTCGTCGAACCCGAACCCCCGACACCGATGACCACGTTCACCCCGGCGTTCTGGAACCGCTGAGAGATGGACTGGACTTCCTGGTCGGAGGCGACGGCGTCGGTGGCCTGCACGCTGTCCTCAGCGGTCAGGACCACGGGCACGCCCAACTTCTTGAGAGAGTCCTGCACGACCTTCACCTCGGGGGCGTCCGAGTCGGCGCCGTAGAAGATGGCGACCTTCTTGCCCTTGAAGTCC
Source organism: uncultured Acidimicrobiaceae bacterium (assembly GCA_963736515.1). Classification (GTDB taxonomy): domain Bacteria; phylum Actinomycetota; class Acidimicrobiia; order Acidimicrobiales; family RAAP-2; genus Bog-473. The sequence goes on from CAVTPE010000023.1 coordinate 221,195, forward strand.
CCGGCCTTCTTGAAGGCGGCGAGCTGCAATGGGTCGAAGTTCGCGTCGGGCGGGATGAGGGCGAAGTCGGGCGCCGAGCCGGCCGGCAATGCTCCCGGCAGCGATCCGGCGATCACCGGCGTGTCGTGGGTCTGCTGGTAGCAGTCCGGGAAGACCGGGGAGATGGAGACGAAGACCTTGTCGTCCTCGGTGAGTTGGGTGCACGACGACGTCGCGTCGGCCGGCACCGACGGGTTCATCTCCACCGTGGAGAGCACGAGCTTGCGACCGTTGACGCCCCCCTGTTTGTTGATCATGCCGATGACGCCGTTGTAGGCGTCGGGAAAGCTGCCGTCGTTGATGGTCACCCCGAGGCTCTTCAAGGCCTCGAAGTTCACGTACGGCAGGCCGACGGCGATCGTCTTTGCCGTGACGCCCTCATCGGCCGGGCTCGCTGCCCCCGCCGCCGTGGGGCCGACAGCCAGCATCGACCCCAGCACTGTGACGAGAGCTGCCGCGGCGGCCCAGATTGACGTACGGGTGCCCATGGCCCCTCCTTCTCGGGAAAGCCGTCCCGTATGGGACTCCCTCCCGGATTTACCCCTCACCGATCGGATGTTGTGCGACATGATTGCTCCCTATCTCCAACTTGTGTCGTCGGGTACGTGGATCGTGCAGCTGACTGCGATGTCGTGCGAAGAGCGGCCGATCAAAATGTCGTAGCGGCCGGCATCGACGTGCCACCCCCGCTCACGGCGTTCGGTCGGGGGCGAGAGAAGGTTGAACATCTCAGGCAACAACGCCTGCACGGCGTCCCAGTCGTGCTGACCCGGGTCCCAGTAGGCGAACGAGCGGCCGTCGAGGACGAGGTCCACGGTCGTCGTCTCACCTGCCTCGAGCAGCACCTTGGCGAAGGCCTTGAGCTCCTTGGGCGGGCCGCGCCAGGCGCGCTGAGGCGGGGGCAACGTAGCACTGGACGACCTCGGATCCGGCGCGGGCGCCCGAGTTGGTGACCGGCACCGAGACGGTGAGCGTCTCACCAGGCTGGTAGGTATCCGCCGACAGCGCCGGCTCGCCGATCTCGAACGTCGTGTAGCTCAGGCCGTGGCCGAACGGGAACCTCGGGGCGATCGCACTGTGCTCGAAGCCGCGGTAGCCCATGAACAGGCCCTCGCCGTAGCGGAGCTCGCCGTTCTCGCCCGGGAAGTTCGCGTGGGAGGGACTGTGTTCCAGGCGCATCGGGATGGTGGTGGGCAGCCGCCCCCCTGGCTCGGCGTCGCCGGCGAGCACGTCGGCCAGCGCGGCGCCCATCTCCTGTCCGCCGAACCAGGACTGCAGGACGGCAGCCACGTCGTCGGCCCATGCCATGTCGACCGGGGACCCGGCATTGACCACGACAACGGTGTGGTCGTTGACGGCGGCGACCCGCCGGATGAGCTCGTCCTGTCGTCCCGGCAACGCGAAGGCCGCACGGTCGTGACCCTCGCTCTCGGTCTCTTCCGTCGTCCCCACACAGACGATCGCCACATCAGCCCCGGCTGCGGCGGAGACCGCCCGCTCCAGCAGGGCATCGGTGTCGCGGGTACGGAAACCGACCCGAAAGCCCGCGAGTGTCGTGTCGCGGGCGGCGTACTCCACCATGAGTTCGGCGGGCACGCCCTTCTCGAACGCGACGTCGGCCACCAGATCCTGACTGGCCTGGCCCCAAAAGTCGCTACCGCCCGGAGGGGGACGGTTGGTGAACCCGTCGAGGACGAGCTCGCCATTGACGAGGACGCGAGCCACGCCGGCCTGGGCCAAGGCGAGCTGGAAGAGGCCGCTCTCTTCTGGGACCACCGTTCCCGCCACCCGCATGGACCATTCGTCGAGGGGTTCGCCGGACCCCAGACCTCTGGGCTCCACCATGCGGAGCTGCGCCAACTGGTTGCTCTCCTCGATCGGCCCTTGGAAGTCGGCCCCCGCGTAGCGGTCGGCCCGGAAGCCGTCGGGGGCCCGCAGGACGGGACCACCGACGAGGGCCGCGGAGAGCGTCACCTCGCAGCCACGCTCGTACTCGAATTGCGGCCTCAGGCCCAGACGCGTCGGCCAACGCCGCGAGGAGACCGGCGACGTGGTGCGGCGTCACCTGGGCGGAGCCACCGCCCATGATGGTCGGCGAGACCGCGTGGGAACCGACTACGGCGACGCGGGCGGGTGCCAATACCGCGAGTGGCAGGGTGCCGTCGTTGCGCAAGAGCACGATCGACTCCGCCGCCGCCCGACGGAGTAGCGCGACGTCGGCGGGAGTGGGTGCCTTGGGATCGACCGCCGGTTCCGGGGCGTCGAGCGCGCCGATGCGCTCGAACCCTCCGAGCAGGCGGCCGACTGCCGCGTCGAGGTCCGCCTCGTCGAGGCCGCCTTCCGTGATGGCGTCGACCACAGCGGGTCCGAGCGCCCGGGCCGGCCCCGGCATCTCGAGGTCGAGTCCCGCCCCGAGCGACACGGTCGTCTCGGCCACGGCGAACCAGTCGGTCATCACCAGACCCTCGAACCCCCACTCGTCACGCAGGAGGTCGAGGAGGTACTCGCGCTGCTGGGTCAGCCAGCGTCCGTTGAGCCGGTTGTACGCCGTCATGATGGCCAGCGCCCCGCCCTCGCGCACCGCGAGCTCGAAGGGCACCAGGTACAACTCGCGCAGGGAGCGCTCGTCGATGACCGAGTTGATGGACGAGCGCTCGAACTCGGTGTCGTTGCCGACGAAGTGCTTGACGGTGGCGAACACGCCGTTCGACTGGACCCCGCGGACATACCCCGCAGCAAGGGCACCGGAGAGGAGCGGATCCTCGGAGTAGCACTCGAAGTTGCGCCCGGCCAGTGGTGAGCGATGCAGGTTCACCGTGGGGGCGAGAAGGCCTCGGCACCCGCGGTCGAGGGCTTCTCGTCCGACCAGTGCCCCCAAGGCCTCTGCGGTCAGGGGGTTCCACGTCGCGCCGATGGCCGAGCCGCAGGGGATGCACGTCGAGGGTGGGCCGCCTGCGCCGGGGAACGAGTCACCGCGAGCGCCATTGGGACCGTCGGTGACGTGCACTTTGGGGATCCCCAGGCGCTCGACTGCCACGGTGGACAACATGTCCTCTCCCGCAGTGAGAGCAGCCCTCTCTTCAAGCGTCAGCGTGGCAACCAACGCTTTGACATCCACCAATTCGCTGCCCCCGTATTCGCACTCTGGTAAGACGAGAATGTGATTTTTCACGACTATAAGAAATTTTCGGGCATCTCGCAAGGGGTACCGACCGTTCCAATCGATTTGGGGTCGAACGGACCGGGGTCCCCCCGTCGGGCGCGTGCCGCCATCCTCCTCTTAGGCCGTGACCTGCTTTTACGCCGCGACCTGGAGCGGGAGTTCATCCCCGGGCAGAACGTCCAGGAGGTCTTTTGACGCCCGGAACGGGGTCCGGGTCCAATGACCCCGTGACGGGAGCCGGCGAGGGTCAGTGGGAACCTCAGACCGCACCGCGGGGCCGGGGGGCGCGGTACGGGGAGAACGCCGGCGCGGACGAGCGCACCCGCCAACCCCGAGGTGACCTCCGCCGGCGGCAGATCATCGACGCCGCGGTGGAGCTCTTCGCGGCCAAGGGGTACCGCGGCACCGGCGTCGCCGCATTGGCCGACCGGGTCGGTATGACCGCCACGGGGCTTCTCTACTACTTCGGCACGAAGGAACGCTTGCTGCGGGAGGTTGTGGCCGAGCGCGACCGGATGGAGACGATCGATCCGGGGAGAGAGTTCCCGCCGGCCTTGACGCTCTCGAGCTTGCGCGAGCTCGGTCGGCACAACGTCGAGACCGCCATCCTGACCCGGCTCTACCTCGTCCTCGGAGCGGAGAGTTTCGATCCCGACGACCCGTTGCACGACTTCTTCGTCGAGCGCTACGAGGTGGCGCGCGAGTTCGTGCGCGCACTGCTCAACGACGAGAAGGCTGAGGGCCGCGTGCGGCTGGACGTGGACGTCGACCAGGTGGCGCTCGAGGTCATCGCGATGATCATGGGACTCGAGTACCAGTGGGTGACCGACCCGGCACGGGTCGACTTCGGCCAGGCGATGGAGACCTACATCGACCGACTCATTGTGCAGGTCGCTCCGGCACCGCCGTCCGTCGGGGATGCATCGCCAGACCGCAGCGAGACGGCGGCCGGTAGTGTCGCCCGCGACGACGCATGAAGGAGGACACGCATGTCTGAGGAACTCGGCGCCGCAGGGCTGCGCTTCGAGCGCGAGGGGGCGGTCGCGTGGTGTGTCATCGACCGGCCCGCGGCCCGGAACGCCTTCACGCCGGCGATGTACTTCGGCATCAAGCGCGCCGTGGGCATCGTCGAGGCGGATCCGGACCTGGCCGCGCTCATCATCACCGGCACCGGCGACGTCTTCGCCCCGGGCGGTGACCTCGGCGGGCGCTCGGACCCGGGCGACGAGCCGACGCCGGACATCGGTCACGACATCCTCCCCTTCCTCACCATCCGGGACAGCCGCGTACCGGTGGTGGCCGCCGTCAACGGGATCTGCCAGGCGGGCGGCCTGCTCATCGCGATGCTGGCCGACATCGCCGTAGCCAGCGACCGGGCCACCTTCCGCGTGCCCGAGCTCCTGCGCGGCATCCCCGACGCCACCTATGCCGCGGTGTTGCCCGCCCATGTCGGGTTGGCCGTGGCGCGCGATCTCCTGCTGTCGGGCCGGCGCTTCGACGCCGCCGAGGCGCAGCGCCTGGGCGTGATCTCGCGGCTGGTGCCGCACGAAGAGCTGCGGGACGCGGCGCTCCAGGCCGTCGGGGAGATCCTGCAGACGCCGCCCATGGCGCGCATGCACGTGAAGCGGATGCTCAACGAGCGTTACGGCCTCATCGACTACCAGACGATGTTCTGGGCCCTGGCGGAGTCGCCCGAGCCGCGCGAGGGGATGCTGGCCTTCATGGAGAAGCGGCCGCCGAGCTGGGTCCCCGAGCAGTTCGCCTAGGGGGGAGGTCGCCGGCCGTCGGAGGGGAGGTCGCCGGCCGTCGGTGGGGGAGGTCGCCGGCCGTCGGTGGGAGAAGGTCGGTGCCCCGCCGGAACCGGTCCGGCGCCCCGGGGCGGTGGCCCGACCGGAGGGCCGGCGGCGACCCGCCGAAGGCAGGATCAGGCGGTGACCGCTCGCAGGCAGAAGGCGACGACGCCGTCGACTTCGGTCGCGCGTCGGCTGGACCTGTTGCCAGAGGCAGTCCGAGAGCAGGCCGAGGGTGGCGTGGGCGGCCAGCGCGGCATCGAGCTCGGGGGCGCGGCTGCCCAGGGCCGCGAACGGCTCGTGCAGCAGAGAGGACAGCGGCGCGCTGGCGAAATGGCGCCCGGCGGCCGGCCCCCCGCCCAGGGCACTGGCGTTCCAGAGCACCGCCAACGTCGTCGCCGCCATGCCCTTGTCGGCCTGGGCCAGGACGCCCCGCACCCAGCGCCTCACCTTGCCCTCCGGCGTCGGCTCCTTGGCCAGCTGGTGGGCCAGGTAGCTGTGGAGCCGCTCCCCACCGTCCTCCAGGATGGCGGTGACCAGGGCGTCCTTGGAGCGGAAGTGCCGGTAGAAGGCCTCGTTGGAGAGCCCGGCCTCGGCCACGATGTCGGCCACCCGGGGGCGCGACGACGTGCCGCAGCGGCGGATGACCTCGAGCGCGGCATCGAGCAGGCGCCGGACCTCGCTGGCGTACTGGTCCTCCCGCTTGGCCAGGGTGCGGCGGACGATCCGGCCGGCCACTCCGTGGGGTTCCTGGGAGGTTGGTATTGCGTTCTTGATAGTCAGAATCATATTCTGAATCAACGACCGAGGGAGGCGTGCACATGGCGTGGGACTTCGAAACCGATCCTGAGTACCAGAAGAAGTTGGACTGGGCCGACGCCTTCGTCCGGGAGGAGGTCGAGCCGCTCGACCTCGTGTTCCCGCACCTGCAATTCACGCCGCTCGAGGGCAAACGGCGCGAGGCGATCGACCCCTTGAAGGAAGAGGTGCGGCGCCAGGGCCTGTGGGCCACCCATCTCGGGTCCGACCTCGGTGGCCAGGGGTATGGCCAACTGAAGCTGGCCCTGCTCAACGAGATCCTGGGCCGCTCGTCGTGGGCGCCCATCGTGTTCGGGTGCCAGGCGCCCGACACGGGCAACGCCGAGATCATCGCCCACTACGGAACCGACGCCCAGAAGGAGCGCTACCTGCAGCCGCTGCTCTCGGGCGAGTGCTTCTCGAGCTACTCCATGACCGAGCCCCACGCCGGCGCCGACCCGACGTTGTTCAAGACCCGGGCCGTCAAGGACGGTGACGAGTGGGTCATCAGCGGATGGAAGTACTTCTCCTCCAACGCCAAGACGGCGTCGTTCCTGATCGTGATGGCCGTGACCAACCCCGACGTCAGCCCGTACAAGGGGATGTCGATGTTCCTGGTGCCGACCGACACGCCCGGCGTCAACATCGTGCGCAACGTGGGTCTGTACGGCGAGCCGGTCAACGAGGGCTCCGCACGCGTTGATCCACTACGAGGACGTGCGCGTCCCCGACGAATCGCTCCTGGGCGGCGAGGGGCAGGCCTTCGTCATCGCGCAGACCCGGCTCGGGGGTGGCCGCATCCACCACGCCATGCGGACCATCGGCATGGCCCAGAAGGCGATCGACATGATGTGCGAGCGGGCGCTGAGCCGGGAGACCGCCGGCAGCAAGCTGGCGGACAAGCAGTTCGTACAGGGCTACATCGCCGACTCCTACGCCCAGCTGATTCAGTTCCGCCTCTTCGTGCTCTACACCGCCTGGGAGATCGACAAGTACAACGACTACAAGCGGGTGCGCAAGGACATCGCCACGGCCAAGGTGGTCATGCCCACCGTGCTGCACGACATCGCGTGGCGCGCTATGCAGGTGCACGGGGCGCTCGGGACGACCAACGAGATGCCCTTCTTCGGCATGATCCACGGCGCCGGCGTGATGGGCCTGGCCGACGGCCCCACCGAGGTGCACAAGGTGACGGTCGCCCGCCAGGTGCTGCGCGACTACAAGGAGAGCGACGACATCTGGCCCACGCAGTGGCTGCCCAAGAGGCAGGAGGCCGCCAAGGCGAAGTACGCCAAGTACCTGGAGCTCGAGGTGGGGAACCTGTGAGCGCAACCGAGGAGACCGCGTTGGAGGCCGAGACGCCGACGATCGCCGACGTCGACACGCTGACGGCCTGGCTCGACACCCAGGGCCTCGGGGTGGGGGCGCCCCTCGAGCACGGCTACATCTCCGGTGGCAGCCAGAACGAGATCTTCGAGCTGCGCCGGGGCGACCTGCACTGCGCCATGCGCATCCCCCCGAAGAGCGCGCCCGCCTCGCGTGACGAAGGCATCGTGCGCGAGTGGCGGATCATCGACGCCCTCGACGGCACCGACGTGCCCCACACCGAAGCGATCGCCGTCTGCACCGACCAGTCGGTGCTCGGGCGGACCTTCTACCTCATGGGCTTCGTCGACGGCTGGTCGCCGATGTCCACCCGGCGCCTGTGGCCGGCGCCCTTCGACACTGACATCGAGGCACGGCGCGGGCTGGCCTTCCAGCTGGTCGAGGGCATCGCACTGCTCGGCAACGTCGACTGGCGGGCCAAGGGCCTGGCGGACTTCGGGCGCCCCGAGGGGTTCCACGAGCGCCAGGTCGATCGCTGGACCGCATTCCTGGATCGCATCAAGGGCCGCGAGCTGCCCGGCTTCGACGAGGCGGCCGCCTGGCTGCGGGCGCACCGGCCCATCGACTACATCCCGGGCCTCATGCACGGCGACTACCAGTTCGCCAACGTCATGTTCGAGCACGGCACGCCGGCGCGCCTGGCCGCCATCGTCGACTGGGAGATGGGCACGGTGGGCGACCCCAAGCTCGACCTCGGCTGGGTGATGCAGTCGTGGCCCGACGACACCACCGCCGACGAGGACCGGGAGGGCGGCTACGTCGACATGACCGGCATGCCGTCGAAGGAGGAGGTCCTGGCCCACTACGCCGCGACGTCGGGCCGGCAGGTCGACGACATCGACTACTACTGTGTGCTGGCCAAGTGGAAGCTCGCCGTCGTCCTGGAGCAGGGCTACCAGCGGGCCGGCGACGACGAGAAGCTCCAGGCCTTCGGGCCGATCGTGAGCGAGCTGATGCAGGCGGCGGCCGAGCTGGCCGAGACGACGGACTACTCGGTGCTCGCCGGCGCGGGCACCGACTGAGCTCGCAGGGCCGGCCGACGACGCGGGTGTGAGCTGACATGCGTGCCGCACTGTGCTCCGTCTACGGGGAGCCCGAGGTCGTCGAGGTCGTCGACGTCCCGCCGCCGGCCTGCGGCGCCGGGGAGGTCAGGGTCCAGGTCCACGTCGGGGCCATCAACTTTCCGGACCTGCTGGTGATCGCCAACACGTACCAGATGTCCGCTCCGCTGCCCTTCATCACGGGCAGCGAGTTCGCCGGCGTGGTCACCGAGGTCGGCGAGGGCGTCGAGCACCTGCACGTCGGTGACCGCGCCTTCGGGTCGTGCTTCGTGGGCGCGTTCGCCGACGAGGTCGTCGTCGGGGCCGGCGCCTTGACGGCCATCCCCCCCGAGGTGGACGACCGCGTGGCCGCGGCGTTCGGCGTCGCCTACAAGACGGCGTACCACGTGCTGCGTTCCGTGGCCGCGCTGGCACCCGGCGAGGAGCTCGTCGTCCTCGGCGCCGGTGGCGGCGTCGGCTCCGCCGCGGTACAGCTCGGCGCCGCCCTGGGCGCGACGGTGACGGCGGTCGCCTCGACGCCGGAGAAGCTCGAGGCGGCCCGCGCCTGTGGCGCCCGGCGGCTGATCGACCACCGCGCCGGCGACCTGCGCCAGGCCCTGCGCGACGCGCTGCCCGGCGGGGCCGACGTGGTCATCGACCCCGTGGGGGGCGGCCTGGCCGAGCCGGCCCTGCGTTCGCTGCACTACGGCGGCCGCTTCGTGACTGTCGGGTACGCGTCCGGCACCATCCCCCGGATACCCCTCAACCTGGTGTTGCTGAAGGGCATCCACATCCTCGGCTTCCAATTCCGGGACTTCGCCACGCACCAGCCGGCAGACATGTCCCGCAACGACCACGAGCTCCTCGAGCTGCTGGCCGAGGGGCGGGCCGCCCCCCTCATCGGCGGCGAGTTCGACCTGGCGAACGTGGTGGCGGCCCTCCGCCATGTGGCCGACGGCCGGGCCGTGGGGAAGGTGCTCCTGCAGGTGGCACCAGGGGCCTGATGCCGGGACGTCCCCAAGGGGCGGAGACGAGGGCCAGCGGACTATTGTCGACGTCGATGTCAGAATTGAATTCCGCCCGCGAACCGGGTCGCGCCCGGATGCCGGGGCGGACAGAGGGAGGCTTGTCGTGACCGCAGTGATGGAGGGCGTGCGCGTCCTCGAAGTGGCCGAGCACACGTTCGTGCCGGCGGCCTCGGCGCTGCTCGCCGACTGGGGCGCCGAGGTGATCAAGATCGAGCCCATTGAGCGGGGCGACGCCATGCGCGGCCTGGCCGCCACCGGCGTCGTGTCGATCACCGGCGACGTGCACCCCCTTCTGGAGCACTCGAACCGGGGCAAGCGCAGCCTGGCCCTCGACCTCACCACGCCCGAAGGCCTCGAGATCCTCTACAAGCTCGCCGCCACGGCGGACGTCTTCCTCACCAACAAGCTGCCGCGGGTGCGCAAGAAGCTCAGCATGGAACCGGAGGACATCCGGGCGCACAACCCCAACATCATTTATGTGGCGGGCACGGGCCAGGGCGAGCGCGGTCCCGACGCCGACAAGGGTTCCTACGACTCGCTGTCGTTCTGGTTCCGGCCGGGAGTCTCCCTGGGGGCGAAGCCCGCGGACTCCGACCGGCTCGTCGGGCCGCCTGCACCGGGCTTCGGTGATTCCATCGGGGCCATGACCATCGCCGGCGGCATCATGGGGGCGCTCTTCCACCGGGAACGCACGGGCGAGGCCACGACGGTCGACGTCTCGCTGCTCGGCACGGGGATGTGGGCCATGGGCCAGGCCTTCGCGCTCTCGCTCCTGAGCAACACGCCCTGGGGCGGTCCGCCGGCCAACGCGCCGCGGCTGAACCCGCTCGTGCGGAACTACCAGACCAAGGACGAGCGCTGGCTGTCGTTCTGCTGCCTCCAGGCCAGCCGGTACTGGGCCGAGCTCTGCGAGGCCGTCGGCCGGCCCGAGCTCGGGACCGACCCGCGCTTCGCCGACCACGCCACGCTGGTCGAGAACAGCCTGGAGGCCCAGGCGCTCTTGGAGGGGGCCTTCGCCGAGCGCACCGTGGCCGAGTGGCGCGAGCGGCTGGCCGACTTCACCGGCCAATGGTGCGTCGTGCAGGACACGCTCGAGTGCGCGGTCGACCCGCAGAGCGTGGCCAACGGGTACATGCAGGAGTGCGAGACCGCAGGCGGCACTCCGTTCAAGCTCGTCGCCGCACCCGTGCAGTTCGGCGGCGAGCCGGCACCTGTGCGACGCGCCCCTGAGTTCAACGAGCATGGCGATGCCATCCTCGAAGAGGTCGGCATCGACTGGGATACCATCGTGGACCTCAAGGTCCGCTCTGTCGTCGGGTAGGTCGCGGCGCTCGTCTCGGTCCGGTTCGTTTGATGCCAGTTCGTTTGTTCCGGGTTCGTTTGGTTCGTTTGTCAGGAGGAGACACATGACATTGTTCGATGCATTCCGTTACGACGGGAAGCGGGTCCTCGTCGTCGGAGGCGCCACCGGCATGGGCGCTGCCGCGGCCGAGCTGGTGCAGGACGCCGGCGCCGAGGTCGTGGTGATGGACTTCGCCGACGTGAAGCTGCCCGGCGCCAAGGCCATCCACGTGAACCTGGCCGAAGAGGCTTCCATCGACGCCGCGGTGGACGAGTGCGGCGGCCCGGTGCACGCCCTCTTCTCGTGCGCCGGTGTGGCCGACGGCACGCCCGGGATCGAGAAGATCAACTTCGTGGGTCACCGCCACCTGATCAACCGGATGCTGGCCGGCGACATGCTGCCGCGTGGGGCGGCCATCGGCTTCATCTCGTCCGCCGCCGGACTGGGTTGGGAGGCGAGCCTCGGGGAGCTGAAGGAATACCTGGACACGCCCGACTTCGACTCGGGTTCGGCCTGGGCGGTCGAGCACGGCTATGCCGACTACTTCCACTCCAAGCAGGCGGTCTGCGCCTACGTGGCCCGCGAGGCCTTCCCGCTGCTCAAGCGGGGCATCCGCATCAACGCCATCTGCCCCGGGCCGACCGACACGCCGCTGGCCCAGGCCAACGCAGAGATGTGGCTCGGCTTCGGCGCCGACTTCCGCGAGGAGACCGGGATCGAGGCCTCGACCCCGCTCGAGCAGGCCTACCCGCTGGTCTTCCTGTGCAGCGAGGCGGCGGCGGCCATCTCGGGCATCACGCTGATCAGCGACGTCGGCTACGTCAGCTCCGGCATCACCGGCGCGTTCCCGGCGGCTACGCCGGCGGCGGGCTTCCTCCTCGCCCGTAGCTGGGACTGACGGCGCCGGCTCAGGCGGTGTCTGCCGCGGCCGGCTTCTCCGGGCGCCAGTAGACACCCAGCAGTCCGGCCGCACCGAGCGCGCCGGCACCGAGCGCGATGCCGAAGCCGGGCCAACCCCAGAGGTCCTGCAGTGCGCTCACGTGCCCGTCGATGCTCCACTGGCCGGGCCCCAGGGTCCCGATGACCACGCCCATGGCCGTGAGCACCATCACATACTCCCATCCCTCACCGGGACGGAAGATGAAGAAGCCGTTGCCGCGATGGTTGGTGATCCACGCCACGAGCATCACGCCCACGACGCCGGCGGCGGCCACGGGCGTCAGCAGCCCGAGCACCAGCAGCGCGCCGGAGGCGATCTCGACCAGGCTGGCCATCCAGGCGTGGAGGATCCCGGGGCGCATCCCCAGCGAATGGAACCAGCGGCCGGTGCCCTCGATCTTGCCGCCCCCGTAGATGTGGTTGATGCCGTGGGCGAGGAAGACGGCGCCGATCACGACCCGGGCGATCAGCAGCGCGAAGTTCACGGAGGAGACGGTGAGGTCACCCAGGATCACATGCGGCACGCTCGAACCCTCCTTCTCTGAGCCGATGGGAGCGTCACCTGTGCTCCCACCCGACAGTGTGGCACCGTCGCGCCGAACCCTAATGGCTCCGGGCGCGCGGCGGCGTGCCCGCGACCGGCTCAGGCGCCCTTGTAGATCCGGCCGTCCTTCATGACGAAGCTGACGTCCTTGGTCACCTTGATGTCCTCCGAGGGGTCGCCGGGGACGGCGATGACGTCGGCGAGGTAGCCGGGCGCGAGCCGGCCCAGGTCGTGCGCCCGCTCGACCAGGTCCGCGCTCGTCACCGTGGCCGCCTGCAGGGCCTGCATGGGCGTCATACCGCGGTCGACCATGGCGATGAGCTCGTCGGCCTGCGTCCCGTGCGGGATCGCCGGCGCATCCGATCCGCAGGCGATCTTCACCCCGGCGGCGAGGGCCTTGCCGAACATCTGCCGGGCTTGGGGGAAGATCTGGGCCGCCTTCTTCTGCAGGATCGGGTGGATGCGGTCGATGGCCATGTGATCGGCCAGGGCGGTCGTGCCGACGAGGAACGTCCCGGACTCCGCCATCAGGTTGACGGTGTCGTCGCTGGCGAGCGATCCGTGCTCGATGCAGTCGACCCCCGCCCTGATGCAGGCCCGGATACCCGAATCGCCGTGGGCGTGGGCGGCTGTGCGCAGCCCGTTGCGGTGGGCCTCGTCGACGATGGCCTCGAGCTCCTCGTCGGAGTACTGCTGGGCGCCGGCCGCCGAGCTGAACGACATCACCCCGCCGGACGCCGAGATCTTGATGAGCTTGGCCCCGTACTTCATCTGGTAGCGGACGGCCTTGCGCACCTCGGGGACGCCGTTCGCGATGCCCGACTCCACGCTCTGGGGCATGATGCCCGGCGCGAGCCCCTGGAACATCGTCGGGTCGAGGTGGCCTCCGGTCGGCGTGATGGCGTGGCCGGCCGGGAAGATGCGCGGGCCGGGGAACCATCCCTGGTCCACGCCCTTGGCCAGGTCGACGTCGAGCAGGAAGCCCGCCGTGTAGACCATGAGGCCGAGGTTGCGCACCGTGGTGAAGCCGGCCAGCAGCGTCGTGCGGCAGTTCACCACCCCGCGCAGCGTCCGGTAGACGGGCGAGTCCTTCACCCCGTGCATCGGGTCGGGCAGCCCGTCGGGGCCGCCCGGCCCCCCGATGAGCATGTTGAGCTCCATGTCCATCAGGCCGGGCAGCAGCGTCACGTCGCCCAGGTCCACCTCGACGGCCGGACTCGGGAGCTCGGAGGGGTTCACCGCCACGATCTGGTTCCCGTCCACGACGATCACGGCCGGGGACCGCACCTCGCCGGCCTCGACGTCGACCCACCGGTCGGCCCGCAGAATCGTCACGTCACTCATCGCTGCTCCTAAGGGTCTGCCGCAAGACAAGTCGCGCAATCCCTGGATCAGGCTACTTGTGCGTGAGGAGCCGACCCGGCCCCTCGATACTCGAGTGGACTGCCCTTCGGCGCCGATTCCGAGGGATCGGTCTGGCTAGAGATGGACGACCGAGTGCCTGCCAGGTTGCATCTGCTGATTCGCCACGGGCGGCGATCACCTGGGCGGCGTTCACATCGGAGTGCTCTTCGTGCCCGCACTTCGTGCACGAAAAGCGGGTCCGGTGGCGATTGGCGGCATCGAGGTTCCCGCAGCAGATGCAGGTGCGGCTCGTGTTCTTCGGATCGACCTTGTAGACCCTACGCCCAGCCTCTTCCGCTTTGACTTGGATCCAGTAGGCGAGCCTTCCGAGTGCCGCGCCGCACAGACTGCGGTTCAGGCCTCTCTTGGCCGATACTCCTTTCCCGGGGTGCTCGACTGTCCCCCGTGCCGATCTGGTCATGTTCTTGAGCCTGAGGGCCTCAATCGCGATGACGTCGAAGCGTTCGACGATGTCGATGGCCGCATGTCTCGCCCAGTTCTGCGAGCGCTGACTGGCGCGGCGGTAGGCCTTGGCGATCTTGCGGTTACACGTGTTCCACTCGGGGCCGTAGCGCTTGTGCGTCTCGCGCTCGCGCTGGAGGGCTGCGATCTCGTCGCAGGCGCGAGCCAAGAACTTCGGCATCTCGAGCAACGTGCCGTCCGAGAGCGCCGCTGTGACACAGATACCGCGGTCCACGCCGCCCACCTGGTGATTTGTTGCCAAGGCCTTGGTGGAAACGCCTCTGAATCCGACACAGGCCCGAAAGGCTCCCGACTTGGTCTTGGTGATGGTGAGGGTCCGTGGCTCTCCGCCGCGGGCGGCCAGGCGGCGTAACTGGGCGACGGCGGGTCGCGCCAATGAGATCTCTCCCACTTCTTGGTCATAGAGGGCCGGGTCGTCGTGGTCGAGACGTCGAAGAGCCCAGCCGACCGGTTCGTCGTAGAAGACGCTGCGGAATCGACTGTGGGACTTGAATCGGGGGAACCCCGGCGTCTCGCCGTCTCTCATCCGGCGGAAGAAACCAGCGAATGCCTCGTCGGCCCGAGAGATCGCCCCGCGGACGAACTGGTTCCCAAATGAGGCGACGTCGGGACGCAGCACTCGCAGCTGGGGGATCTCGTTGAATTCGTCGAAACGCCTGACCGAGGCCCTCGCAATCCTCCAGGCGGTCCTGCGGTGCTCGACGACGGCGTTGTAGATCTCCCGGCTGAGCGAAACGAGTTTTGAGAGACGTCGGCCCCTCGCCCTCCCGGGGGCCAACGAGAACTCTGCCTTGCGGTGGAGGGACTCATCGACGCCGTCCACGACTAGGAGCGCGCTGCCCACCCGCACGGCCTGTCCGTCCGAGGCGATCACGAAGGTCGACGGTATCTGGCGGGTGTGACACCTCCTGAGTGAGGAGTCGGGTCCCCGGCGTCCACGGCTTCGCGCTATCTGTCTTCTGGAGCGCCCTAACGGATCGGCTCGTCGCCGCTCATGGTTGTACGGTGCATCTCGCGCGCCGACGACGGGTCGTAGGGGTTCACCCGGTGCATCACACCGGTGTTGTCCCAGATGACCATGTCGCCCACCGTCCACTCGTGGCGGTAGACGCGCCCGGGCGCGGTCGACCGCTCGAGCAGCTCGTCGAGCAGCGCCTTGCCCTCGTCGCGGTCCATCCCGACCACGTGCGACGCCGAGGCGCCGAGCACCAGTGAGCGCCGGCCCGAGCGGTGTTGCCAGACCAACGGGTGCTCCTTGTCGGGCCTGCTCCGCCAGCCCGCCACCTGCTCGGGGGTGGGGTCGGGGTGCACCAGGAGCTGGGAGGCCTCCAGGGAATGGAGCACGCGGAGGTCGTCGTACTGCTCCTTCTCGACGTCGGTGAGGTCGTCGTAGGCGGCATAGGTGCTGGCGAACTCCGTCTCGCCACCCGTGGAGGAGATCGCGTGCGCACTGAGCGTCGTCGCCTTGGCGGGGACGTCGTCCTGCGCGCCGTCGATGTGCCAGTGGACCGTCCCGCGCAGGTACTCGGCCATGGCCGCCTTCGTCGGGTCGAGCGTGACCGTGAAGATCTTCGGCGGTGCCGCAGGCTCGGCCTTGCCGACGTCGTCGAGCCGCTTGGAGAACGCCACCTGGGTGTCGTCATCGATGTGGAGCGCGCGGAACACCAGGACCCCGTTCTCCTCGAGCGCCTCCATGCACGCCGCCGGCAACAGGTTGTCGTCCAGCAGGCGTTCGGGGTCCAACCCGAGCACCTCCGCTCCCACTGTTGCACCGAGCTTCTTCGTGGTGAGCGTGCTCATGGTCGTGCCTCCTCTCACAGGTACCAGCCGCCGTTCACGTTGATCTGCTGGCCGGTGATGTAGCCGGCCTCGTCGGAGCAGAGGAAGGCACACGCGACCGCGATGTCGTCGGGCGTGCCGGCGCGCCCGAGCGGCGCCCGCGCCAGCACCTGCTCCATGCCGGCCATCGCCCCGGACTCCATGGGCCGCCGCATCATGGGGGTGTCGATGACCCCGGGCGGGATGGTGTTCACCGTGATGCCCTTCGGAGCCAGGTCGAGCGCCAGCGCCTTGGTCAGCGCGATGACACCACCTTTCGACGCCACGTAGTGCGACATGCGGCGGGTACCCGACTGGGCAGAGGACGAGGAGATCGTCACGATCCTTCCCCAGCCGACCTCGATCATGTCGGGCACCGCGGCCTGGAGGCAGTGGAACGTGCCCGTGAGGTTGACCGCGATCATCCGGTCCCAGGCGTCGATGTCGATGTCGAGAAAGTCCTCGAACCCCTCGATGCCTGCGCTGGTCACCATGATCCCTATCGGCCCGAGACCGGCGCGGACTTCTCCCAGTGCGGCGTCGATGGCGGCCCGGTCGCTGACGTCGACGCCGGCACCGACCGCGGTGCCACCTTCGGCCTGCACCTCTTTCGCCACCTCGTCGGCGGCGTCGCCGTCGATGTCGAGCGCGGCAACCTGGCGGCCCTGCCGCGCCAAGTGGTGGCAGATGGCCCGGCCCATGCCCGAGCCGCCCCCGGTGACCACCGCGACCCGGCTCACCGGCGACCCCCGTTGTCCCTGCCGGCGTACCTCACTGGTCAACCCTCCGATCAGGCCACGACATCTCGCGCCGTCTTCCGCTGTCCCCCGACCGTCGTGGGCCGGGGCGGCCGCGGTCCGTCAGCCCCTGCCGGCGCGAACCGGTGCCGGTAGAGTGGTCGGATGTTATTGACAGTGCAAAATCCTGTCAAGCGTCCCTAGCAGTTGGCGATAGCAACATGTACTGTTGAAGAGAACGTCATTTCCAGAATGAGAGGAGCCTCGGATGCGGATCGGTCTTCAGGTGAGCGCCGACCGCGGTCGGTACGCCACCAAGGTGGCGAAGCTGCAGGCTGACGCCCGCTGGGCCGACGAGGCCGGCTTGGACTCGGTCTGGACACCGCAGATCCCCGACGAGTTCGACGTCATGACGGCGGCCACGCTCATCGGTGCGGCCACGTCGAGGATCGAGGTCGGGACAGCCATCGTCCCCCTCCAACCGCGGCACCCCATCGTGCTGGCCCAGCAGGCGCTATCCAACCAGGCCGTCTGCGAGGGCCGCTTCACGCTCGGCCTGGGCATCTCGCACCACTGGATCATCGCCGACATGCTCGGCCTGCCCTACGAGCGGCACGTGACGACGATGCGCTGCTACCTCGACGTGCTGGACCAGGCCCTGCGCGGTCCCGGGCTCGTCGAGGTGGAGAACGAATTGTTCACCATCCGCAATCCACTCGACGTCACGGACATCACACCCACACCCATCATGATCGCCGCGCTGGGCCCGGTCATGTTGAAGCTGGCCGGCGAGCGCGCCGCCGGCACCTCCTTGTGGCTCGCCGATGAGCGCACCATCGCGTCGCACGTCGTCCCGAAGATCTCGGAAGCGGCCGAGGCGGCGGGACGTCCCGCTCCCCGCATCATGGCCGGCGTCCCGGTCTGCCTCTGCCGCGATGACGAGATCGACGCCGCGATCGAGAAGACGAACCGCACCCTGAGCGAGGTCGTCGCCTCGCCGAACTACGTGCGGCTCATGGAGCACGGCGACGCGCAGACCATCGGCGACGTCCTTGTCGGCGGCAGCGAGGCGGCGATGGAGAAGCGGCTGCGCAGCTTCGCCGACGCCGGGGTCACCGACCTCAACGCGCGCATCGTCCCGCTGGGTGAGGGCCGAGAGGAGATCAAGGCATCGGCCGAGCGGACCCGCGAGTTCCTCGCGGCCCTCGCGCCGTCGCTCCGGGCCTGAGCTCTTTCCGCCTCCGGCTCAGTCCGGCCGGCTGGTCACGAGACCACGGGAGAGGAACTCCCAGAGCTGGGCGGCGGCATGGTCGCCGTCCCGCGCTCCCTCGTTGCCGCTGATGGTCTGCGCGTACGCCGCGTTGAACATGATCGTGGACAGGATCACCCCGGCCACTTCGGCGTGGTCCAAGTCCGAGGGGATGTCCCCGGACTTCGCCGCGTCGTCGAGGACCGTCTCCAGCAAGGAGACGAGGGGGACGAAGGCCCGGGACGCCTCGGTCTGGTGGGCCGTGAGCAGCTGGTGGCAGAACTCGGCCATCACCGGGGTCGGGTTGTTCTTCGAAGGGCGGCCCTTGAGCGCCGGCAGGCACATGCGGTAGTACTCGACGACGAAGCAGTGGAGACGCTCGAGGGGCGTGCTCTGGCGGGCCAGCTGCTCCTCGAGGCGGTCGGCCGTCGAGAGGATCGCCTCGTCGAAGAGGGCAAGGAGCAACTCGTGCTTGCCGGCGAAGTACTGGTAGAAGCTGCGCAGCGACTGCCCTGAGCGGTCCACCACCTCCTGGACGGTGAACTCCTTGCCGGACTCGGCCCGTGCCAGCAGCTCGAAGCCGGCGTCGAGGAAGCGCTGGACCCGCCCCTCGCTCCGCAGGCGGGCCGAGTCCAGGGACCGCGCCACGGCGAGGTCTCGCCGTCGGACCGGTTCGGTGGCGGTGGTCGGGCCGGCCGAAGAATCCTCAACTGACATTGGGTCAGCTTAACGGCTGTTATACCAATTTGAGAGCATCACTCTCCCCAGCCTGAGGCTCGTAGGGAAGAAATTCTGCAATCCAGCTTCCGCCCCACGGCCGCATCGTGGCCGCGGCGCCTCCCGCCACCCGATCCAGTGTGTACGTTCAATTGCAGATTTAGAGAATGCTGTTATCGTAACGGCAAAGTCCCTGGCGGGACCTCTGATCACCCACGAGAGGACCGAGGAGAGCACGGGCCCATGGACCAGTCCACCATCGCGGACATCACGGAGATCGAGCAGCTGCTCGCCCGCTACGCCATCGGCATGACCCGTGACGACATCGATGCGGTGATCGAGGTCTTCACCCCCGACGGCAGCTACAGCGCCTTCGGCGAGACCTACGCGCTGGGCGACTTCCCCGCCTTGGTCCGGGCCGCACCCAAGGGCCTCTTCCTCACCGGCACGCCGGTGCTCGAGCTCGACGGCGACGCCGGGACAGGAATGCAGACGCTCTGCTTCGTCGATCAGACCACCCACGACATGCGCATCGGCTACTACACCGACTCGTACCGGCGGACGGCACAGGGGTGGAGGCTCCACACCCGCTCCATGACCTTCCTCCGGCGGAGCGGGTCCCGCGACGCCGGCAAGGCGCACGACCCGACCCGGCCCGCACCCTCGGCGGACGCGACCAGCTAGGGGCGGGCGCGGTGGAGCTCCACGACTTCAAGTCGGCCGTCGACGATTGGCTGGACGCGCACGCGGGCGAGCTCGCCCCCGCATACGAGGGGATCGGGACCCTCGACGAGCAGATGGCCCAGCTGCGCAAGGTGATGCGGTTGACCTACGACGCCGGCTTCATGCGCATGGGTTGGCCGGAGCGCGTCGGTGGATTGGGGGGATCGAACCTCGTGCGGGCGTACCTCGGCGAGGTGCTCACCGCGCGCGATCTCGTCGAGCCCGGCATCTACTCCCTGCCCGAGGTCCTGGCCCCGACCATGATCGACTACGCGCCCACCGAACTGGCGGCCGCCATGGTCCCGCGCCTCTTGCGGGGTGAGGAGATCTGGTGCCAGGGGTTCTCCGAACCCGGAACGGGGAGCAACCTGGGCTCCCTGGCTTGCCGGGCGACCGGGACGGACGACGGGTGGCGGATCAACGGCCAGAAGGTGTGGACGAGCCTGGCCCAGTACGCGCAACGCTGCGTGCTCCTGACGCGCACCGGGACCCCCGAGTCCGTCCACAAGGGGATCACCGCGCTGTTCATCGACATGGACAGCTCCGGCATCACGGTGCGGCCGATCGAGTCGATGCACGGCGCGCGGGAGTTCTGCGAGGTCTTCTTCGACGACGTCCTCGTGCCGGTCGACCGCGTTCTCGGTGAGGTCGATCACGGCTGGGCCATCGCCATGGACCTCCTCCCCTACGAGCGCAGTACCGCACTCTGGCATCGGGCGGCCTACCTCCAGCGTCGCTTGGAGCAGCTGATCTCCCAGGCCCCGGCGGGGGCACTCGACCCCTCCGCCGTCGGTGAGGCGACCGAGCTCCTCTGGGCCTTCCGAGCCCGTTCCCGCGGCACGCAGCGGCGGCTCGCGGCCGGCGACACCCTCGGGCCCGAGACGTCCATCGACAAGGTGCTCGTGGCAACGGCGGAGCAGGCAGTGTTCGACCTCGTGGGAGAAGGACTCGGCGCCGACGTGGCGCTCGGGGACGACCCGGTCAGCCAGCGATGGCGGGCCGAGTTCCTCTACTCCCGAGCCGCCACGATCTACGGGGGCAGCGCCGAGATCCAGCGCAACATCATCGCCCGCCGCCTCCTCGACCTCGGGGCCGACCGCTGATGGAGGCGGCCGAGCGCGAGCTCTTCGAGAACGGCGTCCGGCGCGCGACAGAAGCGGGCAGCGGTGCAGTGCTCGATGCCGCCCTCGACGCCCTGGGCTGGCGCGATGCGCTGAGCGCCGATCGCGCCAGCGCGGTCTCCGTCCTCTTCGAATGTCTCGGGGCGGCGCACGGGACTTCGGGCGCGCTCGACTGGCTGCTGTCCACGGCGTTGGGTGCGGGCGACGGGTGCACTGCGGTGGTCCTGCCCCCCCTGCGACGGTGCGATCCTCCCGGACAGGACGACGGGATCCGCTGTCTCGTGCAGGGCTTGGGCACCGAGGCGGTGGGGCGTTCCGACACGGCACTCGTGGTGGCTGGGACCGCCACCGGGGTCTCGGCCTTCACTGTCGCGACGGAGACCCTGACGCGTCGGCCCGTGCTCGGCCTCGATCCCTCGCTCGGCCTGTTCGAGGTGACGGGCGAATTCGAGGCCGAGACCGCGGCACATGAGTCAGTCGACTGGAGGGGCGCAGTTGCCCTGGGGCAGCTCGCCCTCGGCTCCGAGCTCGTCGGAGCGGCGCGGGCGATGCTCGATCTCGCACGCGTGCACGCCCTGGAGCGCGTCCAGTTCGGGCGTCCCATCGCGACCTTCCAGGCGGTACGTCACCGCCTGGCCGAAACCCTCGTCGCCCTGGACGCCGCCGCCGCCCTCCTCGAGGCCACCTGGGACGACCCCTCCCCCGTGACGGCCGCCATGGCGAAGGCGTTCGCTGGCCGGTCCGCCCGGAGCGCGGCCCGCCACTGTCAGCAGGTGCTGGCCGGCATCGGCTTCACCACCGAACACCCGCTGCACCTCTTCATCCGACGGGCGTTGGTGCTGGACCAGATGCTCGGCGCCGGGAGCACGCTCACGAACCAGCTGGGCACCGACATTGTGCGCCGCGGCACGCTGCCGCCCGCCTTTCCCCTCTGACCGGTCTGACTCCTTCGACCGGCCGGCGGGGCGTCGCCGGGCCAGCTCGATTATGCTAATGACACTTTTTGATAACTAGGTTTCCACTCTGTGAGAAACCATTGAGAGTCAGGGGACGGGGATGACGGCAGCGGCGAGCCACGAACCACGGATGCTCATCGACGGCAAGCTCGTGGATTCCGACACGGGCAAGACGTTCGACAACATCAATCCAGCCACCGAAGAGGTCCTCGGGCCGGTGGCCGACGGCTCGAACGCGGACATGCACCGGGCCATCGACGGTGCCCGGCGCGCCTTCGACGAGACCGACTGGTCGACCGATCGTGACCTGCGCACGCGCTGCCTCTCCCAGCTGCAGGACGCGCTCGAGAAGGAGCGTGAGGAATTGCGCGAGGAGCTCATCCTCGAGGTGGGCTGCCCGCGCATGACCACGCACGCCAATCAGCTCGACATCCCGTTGGACGCCGCACTCCTCTACCCGATCAAGCTCATTGACGAGTTCCCCTGGCGGACCGATCTGAGCGAGATCGTCGACCGTCGGGGCACGGCCAACACGCGACAGATCTGGAAGGAGCCCGTCGGCGTCGTCGGTGCCATCGTGCCGTGGAACTTCCCGCTCGAGGTGACCTTGAACAAACTCGGGCAGGCCCTGGCCACCGGCAACACGGTGATCCTCAAGCCGGCACCGGACACGCCGTGGAACGCCACCCGCCTCGGCCGCCTCGTGGCCGAGCAGACCGACTTCCCGGCCGGTGTCGTCAACGTCGTGACCGCCTCCGACCACCTGGTCGGCGAGGAGCTGACGCTGTCCCCGAAGGTCGACCTGATTTCGTTCACTGGTTCGACCGCGGTCGGCAAGCGGATCATGGAGAAGGGCGGCGCCACCCTCAAGCGGACGTTCCTCGAGCTCGGCGGCAAATCGGCGACGATCGTGCTCGACGACGCCGACTTCGCCGCGTCGGTGCCGTCGGGCATCGCGGTCTGCTTCCACGGCGGCCAGGGCTGCGCCATTCAGACCCGCATGCTGCTCCCCCGCTCGCGCTACGAAGAAGGCGTCGAGATCCTGCGGGCCACGCTGTCCTCCGTGGCCTACGGGGACCCGCAGCGGCCGGACGTCCTGATGGGGCCCCTCGTCTCGGCCAAGCAACGGGACCGTGTCCTCGGCTACATCGAGAAGGGCGTCAACGAGGGGGCGACCCTGGCCCTGGGCGGCGGGCGGCCGGCCGAGCTCCCCAAGGGTTGGTACGTCGAGCCGACCCTCTTCACCGACGTCGACAACGCCATGACGATCGCCCAGGAGGAGATCTTCGGGCCGGTCCTCGTGGTCATCCCCTTCGACGACGACGACGATGCCGTGCGGATCGCCAACGACAGCGTCTACGGGCTCTCCGGCGGGGTCTTCTCCGGCTCGCTCGAACGCTCGCTGCTCGTCGCCGAGCGCGTCCGCACCGGGACGTTCGCCGTCAACGGCGGCATGCCGATCGGACAGGCGGACATGCCCTTCGGGGGCTACAAGCACAGCGGTATCGGCCGCCAGAACGGGCTCGCCGGGTTCGACCAGTACCTCGAGACCAAGTCCGTGGCGTGGCCGACGCCCCACTAGGACCTCCGGCGGTGCCGTGAGCGACAACCCAGTCCTGCGGCAGCACGGCTACCACTCGCTCCGGATCGCCCAAGTCGTCACCGAGACGCACGACGCCAGCTCGTTCGTTCTCGACGTTCCGGACGAGCTCGCGGAGACCTTCCGCTACACGCCCGGGCAATTCTGCACCTTCCGGGTGCACATCGACGGCGCGGAACAGCTGCGCTCGTACTCCATGTCCAGTGCGCCCGAGACGGACCGCGACCTGACCGTCACAGTCAAGCGCGTGGCGGGCGGATTGGTCTCGAATTGGTTCCTCGACAACCTGGCCGAGGGGGACGTCATTGAGGTCACCAAACCCGCCGGTGTCTTCTGCCCGCGGGAGTCGGACCGACCGGTGCTCGGCTTCTGCGGCGGCAGCGGCATCACGCCGGTCATGTCCATCGCCAAGCACGTGCTGGCGACGACGCAACGCCCCGTCCGGCTCCTCTACGCCAACCGCGATCGTGACTCGGTCATCTTCGACGCCGCGTTCACCGCCCTGGGTACTGAGCACCCGAACCGGCTCGAGGTGCAGCGGCACTTCGATGCCGAGACGGGGTTCCTGACGCCCGCGGCGATCACCGAGTTCCTGGCGACCGACCTCGAGGCCGACCTCTACATATGCGGCCCCGGTGCCTTCATGGACCTGGTGGAGTCGACGTTGCAGGGGCTCGGCGTCGAAGAGGAGCGCATCTTCATCGAACGCTTCCTGGTGGAGCAGCAGGAAAAGACGGACGCGCTGATCGTCGACGAGTCAGCCCGCACGCCGACGCAGAGATACCCGATGAGGTGACCGTGCACCTGGGGGGAAAGACGGTCGTCGTCCGCTACCAGCCGGGCGACACCCTGCTCGAGACGGCGCGGCGGGGCGGCCTGCGCCCACCGTTCTCCTGCGAGGCCGGCAACTGCGCTACGTGCATGGCCTTCCTCAAGGACGGGTCGGTCACCATGCGGGCGAACAACGCGTTGACCCCCGAGGAGGTGGAGGAGGGCTGGGTCCTCACCTGCCAGAGCCTGCCGTCAGGTCAGACGGTGACCGTCGAGTACGAAGCGATGTGATCGGGGCGTTCAGGGCCCGGGCTCGACCATGAGATCGAGATAGGCGGCGCCGGAGTCGGGCACCCGCGGCTGCCCCCAGCACTCGACCGGGAACGAGACCATGACCATGGAGTACAGCAGGTGGAGCAGGTTGACCCCATCCTCCGGCATGTCGTCGAGGGGGGTCTGATCCAGGTAGGTCATGGCCGCGTCGGCCCGCGGGCATGGCGGCGTCGTAGAGCGCCTGCATCTCGTCCATGGAGCTGGCCAGCCGCGCCGCGTAGCGCTCGCGCTCGGTCGGCAGGCACCACTTGGCGGCGAACGGCTCCAGGTCGGAGAACTCGCTCGGCAACAGGGTCGTGTCCATCTGCGTCATACCTCCACGTCCTGCTTCTTCTTGTAGTCGTCCACCCACTCCTGCGCCACCTTGTGCATATGGCGGCAGAGCACCTCCTGGTCCATCAGGGGGAAGCGCTCGATGACGCGTGACTCGAGCATCGACTGCGTCGCCTCGAGCGTGTTGGCGTCCTGAAGCCCGAACTCCTTGAAGGTGACGGCCGCGTTCTCGTGGGCCACCCGCTCCCGCGCCGTCGTGGCCGGGACGAAGTACAGCGTGCCCTCGAACACGTGCTCGTTGGGTGCCACCGGCCAGTAGTGGTAGGTCAGGTACCAGTTCTGTCCCCAGACGAGGATGACGAAGTTCGGCCAGAGCTGGAACGAGTCGAGTCCCCAAGGGTCGCAGCCGGCGGGATTGATGCCGGCGTCCTTCGGGTCGAAATCGAGGTCGGGTGCGATCCCAGGGCCCGAAGAGCCCACTGCGCGTCACGCGGTCCATGGGCTTGGTCATGTTCTCCGCCAGGTTCCACGGATGGATGCCGGCCGTGCTCACCAGGCGGTGCGGGCCGTCGATCTTGTAGGCGGGCGCCTCGAAGCCCGCCTGTGCCGCGGCACTCGACCAATCCGGCGGCGACTGCTTCGCGTGGAGAATTGGTGCGTGGTAGAACTCCTGGAACGCGTCCATGTAGAGCTTCCAGTTGCTCTTGACGTTGGCGCGATAGAAGTAGCGCTCGGTCAACTTTTCGAACGGGTAGTTCTCCAACTTGGTCACCATCGGCCCGAGGAAGTCGCGCAGCGATTGCTCCGGCTCCTTGGCCAGGTTGATGAAGATGAACCCCGCCCAGATGTCGCAGTGCACGGGAACGAGGCCGTAGTCCGCCTTGTCCAGGTCGAAGAACTCCTGCTCCTGCTGGACGAACGAGCACGCACCGTCGAGGTCGTAGCGCCAGGCGTGGTACTTGCAGACGAACTGGCGGGTGGTGCCGCTCGTCTCCTCCTTCGGGTAGTCGTTCCAGACCAGCTTGTTCCCGCGGTGGCGGCACATGTTGTAGAAGGCGCGGATCTCGCCGTCCTTGCCCTTCACCACGACGACGGACGTCTTGGCGACCGCGAGCTCCTTGGTGAAGTAGCTCCCCGTGCGCGGCAGCTGCTCGACGCGACCCACGTTGAGCCAGGCCCGCTTGAAGACGGCCTCGCGCTCCAGCTCGAAGAACTCCTGTGAGATGGAGTCCTCGTAGTTCATCGGCTCGGTCCCGAGGTCGAAGTGCTCTGTCCAGCTGCCTTCGGGTGGCTTGGGCCAACGTGGCATGAGTTGGGTCCTCTCTGCGTGACGTTCGTTGACGGAAGCGATGGTAGCACTGCTCTCAGCTGATGAGAAGAGCGTTTCCACCCAGCCTCCAGCCTGTGTCGTCGAGCCCGGATCGGCGCCCCACGCCTCTCGTTGACGCTCCGGCTGAATTCGTGTCATATTACTGACACCAATAGTCCAGGGGAGGGCCATGACGACGACCAGCACCAACGACGTCTATTTCGACCCGTACGACGTCGGCATCAACACCGACCCGTACCCGGTGTTCCGCCGGCTGCGCGAAGAGGCGCCCCTCTATTACAACGAGGCGCACGACTTCTACGCCCTGAGCCGCTTCGAGGACGTGGAGCGGGGCCTGCTCGACGCCGCGACCTACATCTCGGGGCGGGGTGCGATCCTCGAGCTGATCAAGGCGGGGATCGAGATGCCCCCGGGCATCCTCATCTTCGAGGACCCACCGACCCACACCATCCATCGTCGACTGCTGTCGCGTGCCTTCACGGCGCGGCGCGTCAACGAACTGGAGGACAAGATCCGCGAGTTCTGCGCCCGGAGTCTCGACCCGCTCGTCGGCGCAGGCGACTTCGACCTCATTGCCGAGCTCGGCGCGCAGATGCCGATGCGCACCATCGGCCTGCTGCTCGGCATCCCCGAGGGCGACCAGGAGGCCATCCGCGACCACGTCGACTCGACGCTGCGCACCAAGGCCGGAGAGCCGATGCAGGTCACCTCGGACTTCGTGACCGGCGAGATGTTCGAGGAGTACATCGACTGGCGGGCCGAGCACCCGTCCGACGACATCATGACGGAACTGCTCCAGGCCGAGTTCGAGGACGAGACCGGGACGGTCCGCCGGCTCACCCGCAACGAGGTCCTCACCTACGTCAACGTGGTCGCCGGTGCCGGCAACGAGACCACCACCCGGCTCATCGGATGGGCGGGGACGGTGCTCGCCGCGCACCCGGACCAGCGCCGTGAGCTCGTCGCTGATCGTGCTCTCATTCCGGGTGCCATCGAGGAGCTCCTGCGCTACGAATCGCCCGCACCCCATGTCGGGCGCTACATGACCCAGGACAGGGAGCACCACGGGGTGACCGTCCCCGCCGGCAGCGCCATGCTGTTCCTCATCGGAGCGGCCAACCGGGACGACCGGCGCTTTCCGGACGGCGACCGGTTCGACATCCATCGCCGGGGCGGGGGGCACCTGACGTTCAGCTACGGGATCCACTTCTGCCTGGGCGCAGCCTTGGCCCGCCTGGAGGGCCGCGTCGCGCTGGAAGAGCTCCTGGCCCGGTTCCCGGAGTGGGACGTCGACCTGGACAACGCCCGGCTCTCCCCCACCTCGACGGTACGTGGTTGGGAGACCCTGCCGTTGTTGATCCCCTAGCCGGAGACGTCCCGCGTTGCCCGACATCGTGAACGCCGTGCCCACGTCCGCGGACGCGGCGCGTGCCGGACCGGCGCCCGCGCCAGCGCCTGAGCGCCGGCAGTACGACAGCTCCCTGCGGCGCCAACGCGCCGCCGAGACGCGGGCGCGCATCATCGCTGCGGGATCCGAGTTGCTCCGCGGCTCGTCCGTGCGGGACTGGCACGGGCTGACCATCCGGGCCGTGGCCGAGAGGGCCGGTGTCAACGAACGAACCGTCTACCGCCACTTCGCCAACGAGCAAGGGCTCCACGACGCCGTCATGCACCGGTTGGAGGAGGAAGCCGGGATCGAGCTGCGGGGCATGCAGCTCGACGAGGTCGCAGGCGTGGCCGCCCGCATCTTCGAGCACGTGTCCTCGTTCCCACCCGACGCGCGCCCGCCGCTCGACCCGACGCTGCAGGAGGCGAAGCGGCGCCAGCAGGAGGCCCTCCTGGCGGCCGTCGCCGGACGCGCCGCGACGTGGTCCGAGGCGGACAGGAGATTGGCGGCGGGCGTGCTCGACGTCCTGTGGAGCGTCGCCTCCTACGAGCGACTGGTGGTCGACTGGCAGGTCGATCGCTCCGAGGCGACCCGCGGCATCACCTGGGTCATCGGGCTCGTCCGGAACGCCATCGCCGCCGAGGGCGGCGAGCTCCCGCTTCGCTAGTGGGTGGGCTCCTCCGGCTCCTGCGGCTCCCCATCCAGCGAGGCTTTGTGCAGCGTGTTGGCGGCCAGCCGCATGTGCGCGGCGTCGACCAGCTTGCCGTCGCGCCCGATGGCGCCGACGCCGCCTGCCTCCGCCTCCCGATAGGTCGCCATCGCCTCGCGGGCCTCCGCCACCTCGTCAGGGCGTGGGCGAGAAGACCTCGTTGGCGATCGGGCACCTGGCTCGGGTGGATGGCCCACTTGCCGTCGTAGCCGAGCGCGCTCGCCTGCAGCGCCGAGCGCCGGTACCCCTCCGGATCCTGATAGGCGGGATAGGGCGCGTCGATGGCGTCGACCATGGCGGCCCGCGCCGCCGTCAGCACCTGCACGCGGGCGAAGTGCCAGAAGTCCCCCGGGTAGGGCACGACCGGTTCGAAGTTGCCGTCGACCCGCGCCCGTAGCGAGGCCGAGAGATCGCCCGCGCCGAAGATCAGCGCTTCCACCCGCTCGCTCGCCCGCGCGATCTCGAGCGCGTTGGCCAATCCCTCGGCCTCCTCGATGAGGACCTCGAGGCCGATCGGGCGGGGCAGGCGGAGCTTCGTCTCCAGCTGGGTCAGGAGCACGTCGACCCACCAGACATCGCGCGCCCGCCGCACCTTCGGCACGATCAGCACGTCGAGCGCATCCCGTGCCCCGGTCACGATCTCGATGATGTCGCCGTGGCACCAGGGCGTGTCGATGCCGTTGACGCGGACGGCCCGGACGGTCGTGCCCCAGTCCTGTCCCGTCAGCGCGCCCACCGCGATCGACCGGGCGGCCTCCTTCGCCGAGGGTGCGCAGGCGTCCTCGAGGTCGAGGAACACGAGGTCGGCACCCGAGGACGCCGCCTTCTGGCACATGTGCTCGCTACTGGCAGGGGTGGCCAGCTCTGAACGTCGGGCTCGTGGTGCGCGCATGGTGCTCCTGGCTCGTGGGTCAGATGATCCCGGCGCCCCGCAGGGCGTCGAGACGTTCGGCGTCGATACCGAGCAGGCCGGCGTACACGGCGTCGTTGTCGGCGCCGACACCCCGGCCCAGATGATCGACGGCCCCCGGGGTCTCGCTCAACACGGCCACGGGGGCCTGGACCGTCATCACTCCGAGGTCAGGGTCCTCCACCTGGACGAAGGTGCCCCGCTCGCGCAGGTGCGCGTCGGCCAGCAACTGCTCGGCGTCGTAGACGGGGGCCGCCGCCACATCGGCCTCCTCGAACACGCGCATGACGTCGTCCAGCGAACGGACGTGGATCCAGTCCGCCACGATGGCGTCGATCTCGTCACCGTGAGCCTGGCGGCGGATCGGGTCGACGTAGTCCTCGTCCTCCGCCAGCTCCGGTCGGTCGACAGACCGGTAGAGACGCATCACGATGTTGCGCGACGCGCTCGAGAGGGCGACCCAGCGGCCATCCGCCGTGCGGTAGGCGTTGCGCGGGGCGCTGGCGTCGAGCCGGTTCCCCGTCCGGCCCATGACGATCCCGAGGTGGCTGTAGGCCAGCGTGGACGTCTCGATGAGGCGGGCGAGAGGCTCCACCAGGTTGACGTCGACCAGCTGGCCGGTGCCGCCGTGCAGGTCGCGGTGGTAGAGGGCCATCATCACGGCGAAGGTGGCCGACTGGGCGGCGATGCCGTCGGCCAGGAAGAAGGGAGGCAGCGTCGGGGGTCCGTCGAGCTGGCCCGTGACGTGGGCGAACCCGCTCATGGCCTCGGCCAGCGTTCCGAAGCCCGGCCTGTCGCTGGCCGGGCCGCCGCCCCCGTAGCCGCTGACGTGGAGCACGACGAGTTGGGGATGCGCCCGGTGCACCGACTCGTAGTCGAGTCCCCACCGGGCCAGCGCGCTGGGGCGGTTGTTCACCACGAGCACGTCGCTGACGTGGAGCAGGCGGTGGAAGAGCTCCTGGCCCTCGGCGGCGCGCAGGTCGAGCGTGACGCACTGCTTGTTGCGACCGACGCTCTTCCAGAACAGCCCGATCCCGTCTTTTTGGTGGCCCCAGGTCCGCAGCGGGTCTCCCGCACCCGGCTGCTCCACCTTGATCACCTCGGCACCGAACTCACCCAGCGCCGTCGCCACCATGGGGCCGGCGGCCAAGGTGGCGGCGTCGACGACCCGCAGGCCCTGCAGCGGACGGACCGTGTCAGGCACCGTGCACGGACGCGGGCCGCTCGAGTCCGAGATGCCCACGGAGCGTCGAGCTCGTGTAGCGGTCGCGGAAGACACCACGGCGCTGCAGCTCGGGGACGACGAGGCGGACGACGTCCTCGTAGGCGCCCGGTGAGTGGGTGGCGGCGATCACGAAACCGTCGCAGGCCCCACTGTCGAACCACGCCTCCATCTGGTCGGCGATGTCCCGGCCGGTGCCGACGAAGCGGGGCCCCTGCAACAGGGTCGCCCGGTGGCCGGCCAGGTCGGCCAGGGTGACCGTGTCGCCGCCGATGTGCGTCCTGATGTTCTGCACCAGACCCCGGATGCCCGAGACGGACTCGATGAGCTCGTCGGTGATGGGCGCATCGAGCGCCAGCCCGGAGAAGTCGTAGTTCATGAGCTCGGAGAGAAGGGTGAGCGACGCCATCGGGTCCACGAGGTCGTTCAGAAAGAGCTGCTCGCGTTCCTCGGCGTGCGCCTTGGACTCCCCGACGACCGTGTAGGCCATCGGCAGCATCTTGATCGTCGCGGGGTCGCGCCCGTGCTCGCCGATCTTCTCCTTCTGGTCCTTGTAGTGGGCGCGTGCGACGTCGATGCCGGGATCTCCTGTGAAGATCAGCTCCGCCCATTTCGCCGCGAACTCGCGGCCGCGGCCCGACGACCCCGCCTGCAGCAGGACGGGCCTGCCCTGTGGGGCTCGGGGCACGGTCAACGGGCCACGCACGTCGAACCACTCCCCCTCGTAGTGGAGCTCGTGGACCTTGTCGGGGTGGGCGAAGAGCGGCGTCTCCCGGTCGAACACGAGTGCGTCGTCGTCCCAGCTGTCCCAGAGGCCGGTCGTCGCCTCGAGGAACTCGTCGGCGCGGTCGTAGCGCGCGTCATGCGCGAGGTGCTCCTTGAAGCCGAAGTTCTGGGCCTCGCCGTCGTTGACCGACGTCACCACGTTCCACGCGGCCCGGCCACCAGAGAGGTGGTCGAGCGTCGCGAACGTCCGGGCCACATGGTACGGCGAGTAGTACGTCGTCGAGTAGGTGGCCCCGAGGCCGATGTTCCTCGTGGCCGCGGCCACGATCCCGAGCACGATGCTCAGGTCGAGCTTCACGGGCCGCGCCCCGGTGCGGACGGCCTCGGCGACGGACCCGCCGTAGATGCCGGGCATGGCCAGGCGGTCGTCGAAGAACATGAGGTCGAAACACCCGTCTTCGAGCGTCCGGCCGAGCTTCTCGTAATAGCCCGCGGTGAGGAACCCGTGCTCGGTGGCGGGGTGGCGCCACGAGCCGGCGTAGACCGTGGCGTTCCCGGCCTGCATGAACCCCACCAATGCCATCTGCCGTTTGCTGTCGGCCATTTACTCCCCCTTTCGGGCAGGCACCCAACTTAATATGTAGTATTTCAGATATCAAACTTATCAGCACCACCGTCAGGGCCCAGGCGGCCAACGAGCTGCGCGACCGGATCCTGACCGGCCGGCTCCAGCCCGGTGACCGGCTGGACCTCGATCGGCTGACGGCCGAGTTCGGTATCAGCCGGACCCCGATCCGAGAGGCCCTGCTCGAGCTGTCCTACGAGGGACTGGTCGTGATCACCCCGCGCAGCGGCATGGCCGTGGTGGGCATCACACCGCAAGACGCCGTCGACAATTTCGCCATCCTGGCCGCACTGGCCGGCAAGGCGGCCGAGCTGGCCACGTCCCGCATCACCCCGAAGGAGCTGGCCGAGCTGCGGGAGCTGGCCGGCGCCATCGACTGCGCCGACGATGTCGTCGTCGCCAACCGGCAGTTCCACCGGGCCATCAACCAGGCGGCACGCTCGCCGCGAATGTTGACCTATCTGCGCCAGGCGGTGCGGGTGGTGCCCGGCAACTACTTCGAGCTCTTCCCGGAGCAGGCGGAGCGGAGCCGGCACGAGCACGCAGCGCTCCTCGACGCAATGGAGCACGGCGATGCACCGGCAGCTCGCTCCCTCATGGAAGCGCACGTCCTGACGGCCGGTGAGGCGCTGGGCGGGTGGTTGGCAGAGGTGTCGATGCCGACCAGCTGAAGGGCCCACCCGTCAGACGGAGAGGGCGCGCCCGTCAGACGGAGAGGGCCAGGCGGGCCGCCGCCAAGAGGTCCGTTCCACCGGGCGTCGCGTCGGGGTCGAGCAGCCACTGGACGGTGTACCCGTCCGCCACGGCCATGAAGAACGAAGCCACTGAGCGCGCCGTGTCTTCGGGCACGTCCGGCACGATCGTCTGGATGCCCTCGACGATCCGACTCCGCATCTCGGCATAGCCCTCGGCTAGGCGCGTCCGCAGTGGGTCGCTGCGCTCGGCTTGCGCCAGCGCCTCCACGAAGGCCACCAGCAACGGGCGGAACTCCAGGGACAGCTCGGTCATGGCCGCCCAGGCACGGTCCACGGCTTGGCGAGGGTCGTCGCCGACCGAGCCCACCTCCCGTGCGACGGCGAGCACCTTCTCGGTGTACTCCAGGAAGACGTCGTCGAGAGCCTGGGCCAGGAGGGCGTCCTTGGAGCCGAAGTGGTATCCGATGGACCCGAGGTTCGTCCCTGACTCGGCGACCAGGTCGCGGGCGGTGGTCCGGGCATAGCCGCGACTGACGAGGCAGCGCCGGGCCGCCGCCAGGAGCTCTTCCTTGTGCCCCATCCCTCTCCTCTATACAGATGTCTTATACAAGCGTATATTCAAAATGCATGGAAGACACGCTCCCTCCAGGCCCGCGCTGGCCCGCCGCCCTCCAGTCTCTGGGTATGGCCCAACTGCCGCGGTTCCTCGACTCGTGCCACAGGCGCTACGGAGACCGGTTCACCGTCCGGCTCGGCCGTTTCGGCACGTTCGTGTACCTGGTCGACCCCGAGGACATCCGATCGGTCTTCCGCGGCGACGATGGCGTGTTCCATGCCGGCGAGGCCAACGCCCCGTTCCTCGGACGCGTGCTCGGCTCGTCGTCCGTGCTCGTCACCGACGACGAGGTGCACCTGCGGCAGCGCCGCCGCCTCAGCGGGCCCTTCCACGGCGACTCCATCGCGCGGCTCGCCACCGTGATGTCGGACGTGGCGCAGAAGGACATCGGAACGTGGCCGGTCGGCGAACCGTTCCGGCTGCTGCCGCACATGCGGCGCATCACCATGGACGTGATCCTGCGTGCCGTCGTCGGTGTGCGCGAGGAGGACGCGGCGCGTCTGGACGGGCTGCGCTCGACGTTGGCCGCGCTGGTCGACCTCGACCTGGTGAAGCTGGCCCCATTCGTGTTCCCGAAACTGGCCGACGTCTGGCCCTGGACGCGGTACAAGGCTGTGCAGGAGACGGCGGACGATGTGCTCCGGGCCGAGATCGACCGCTGCGCCGGCGACCCGACACTCGGGCAGCGCACCGACGTGCTTGCCATGCTGGTGCGCCACCGGGAGGACGACGGCACCGCCATGACGGCGAGCGAGATCCGCGACCAGCTCGTGACCCTCTTGCTGGCCGGGCACGAAACGACGGCGACCGGCCTGTCATGGACCTTCGAACGCTTGGTCCGCCACCCGGCCGTCCTGGCCCGGGCCGTCACGGCGGCCGATGACAAGGACGACGCGTATCTCGATGCGGTGGTGACCGAAAGCCTGCGCGTCCGCCCAGTGGTACCCGACATCACCCGCAAGCTGATGACCGACGTGACGATCGGCCAGGGTGATCGGCAGCTACGGCTGCCCGCGGGCACCTTCGTCGACCCCGCGATCTACCTGGTGCTGCACTCGCCCCAGCACTACCCGGACCCACTTGTCTTCCGTCCCGACCGCTTCGTCGGGCAACGCCCAGATCCCAACGTGTGGATCCCGTTCGGAGGAGGCGGCCGACGTTGCCTGGGTGCCGCGTTCGCCCTGACCGAGATGCGCGTGGTGCTCTCGGAGGTGCTGCGGCACGTCGAGCTCGAGCCCAGCTCACGGCGGGCGGAGCGGACGCGGGTGCGCCACGTGACCCTCACCCCGCAACGTGGAGCAGTCGTCACCGTGCGCCGTCGCCGCACGCCCGCGCCGGCCTCGCCGGCCTCGCCGGCGCGACAGGCGATGGTCGAGGTGCCCGCCGACACCTGAGCGGACGCCGCCTCCTAACCCTCGCGCTTGAGCATGCGGTCCACGTTGGCCCGGAGCTCCGGGGTCGTGAACGACCGGTCCTCCGCGCTCAGCGCGAAGTCGAGCGCCGCGAGGACCGCCCGCTCCAACTGGATGTTGATGATCCGCTTGGTGTCCTCGACCGCACCCTTGGGGAGTCTGGCGATGCGGTGTGCACAGGCCATGGCCTGGTCCAGCACCTCGTCGTCGGCACAGACGTGGTTGACCAGGCCGATCTCGGCCGCCCGCTTCGCCGGGATCCGGTCCCCCGTCAGCGCGTACTCCTTGGCCAGCTGCAGGCTCGTGAGGAGGGGCCACACCACGGGGCCGCCGTCGGCCGCGACCAGGCCGAGGACCACGTGCGGGTCGGCCAGGTGCGCGCTCTCCGCCATGAACACGATGTCGGAGAGGGCGACGAGGCTGCAGCCGAGCCCGACCGCCGGGCCGTTCACGGCGGCGACGATCGGCAACCGGCACGACACCATCCCGGTGACGATCTGCCGGCCGTGCGTGAGGGTCAGGTGTCGGAGCTCGGCATCCTTGGACAGGTCGTCGATGTAGCTGAAGTCTCCGCCGGCCGAGAAGGCCCGCCCGGCGCCCGTGATCACGGCCACCCGCGCCTCGGTGTCGGCGTCGAGCTGAGGGAACAGTGCCGCCAACCCGGCGTGCAGCACGTGGTTGGTGGCGTTGAGGTCCTCGGGCCGGTTCAGGGTGATGATCCGGATCGGGCCGTCCACACGCACCTGCAGCTCGTCCGGAAGGTCGTAGGTGCTCATGATGTCGGTAGCTCCAGGATTCGGCCGGCGATCAGATTGCGCTGTATCTGCGACGTGCCCCCCATGACGCTCTGGGCGCGACTGTAGAGGTACACCTTGAGCCAGGTGTCATCGGCGTCGGCGTGCACGGCGCCACCGACGGAGAGCGCGGCATGGCCCACGGCCTGCTCGGCCGCCGTCATCAGGAGCTTGTCGACGGAGCCCTCGGGCCCGTGCGAGAGGCCGTCGAGGCGATCCGAGAGCCGGCGGCTCACGTGGCAGCGCAGCATCTCGGTCTCCACCAGCGCCCAGGCCAGGTCCCGTAGCTCTTCGGGACCGAACTCGCCGGGCTCTTCCTCGACGACGTGGACCAGTTCGTTGACGAGCTTGCCGTAGCGCGCCACGTAGCCGAGCTCACCGGGCTCGCGCTCGTGACTGACCACCGTCATGGCCAGGCGCCAGCCTTCGCCGGGCTCGCCGACCATGTTCGCCGCGTCGACCCGGGCACCTTCGAAGAGCACCTCGCCGAACTCGCGGGTGACGCCGTTGATCATGCGGAGCGGCCGTTGCTCGATGGCGGGTTGGCCCATCGGCACGATGAAGGCCGAGAGCCCGCGGTGCTTGGCGACGTCGGGGTCGGTCCGGGCCAGGACCAGGCACCAGTCGGCGGCGTCCGAGTAGCTCGTCCATACCTTGTGACCGGTGATCACGTACTGCGCACCGTCCGGCACGGCCCGCGTCCGCAGCGAGGCCAGGTCGGACCCTGCGTCGGGCTCACTGAAGCCCTGGCACCAGCGCTCGCGGCCGCTCACGAGCCCAGGCAGGAAGCGGCGCCGGATGTCCTCGTTCCCGTGCCGCAGGATCCCTTGGACCAGGTACCCGACGCTCGGCCGCGGGGGCGTCCCGGCCGTGATGAGCTCCTCGTCGAGGATCACCTCGTAGACGCTGGGCAGTCCGTGCCCGCCGACCTCGGTCGGCCAGGAGAGGCCGAAGAAGCCCCCGTCGTAGAGCGTCTGGTGCCAGGCCGCCTGCCCGGCCCAGTACTCGTCGGCCGTCGACGACGGCGGGAGGCCGGGGTTGTTGCGCGCGAGCCAGTCGCGCAGGCGCAGCCGGAACTCCAGTTCCTCGGGGGAATCAGCGAAGTCCATCGTCGGCTCCGATGCCGCGGGCGGCGAGCACCCGGGCAAGGCTGGGACCGACCCCGCCGAGCACGGCGCTCGAGAGAAGGGCCCGGCGCAGGAAGACGTGGGCGAGGCAGTCCCAGGTGTTGCCGATGCCACCGTGCACCTGAACGGCCGTCTCGCACACCGAGCGGGCCGCTCGGGCGCAGTAGGCCTTGGCGGCGGACGCCGCATTCAACGCGGCGGGGCCCGGCAGCGCGTCGACCGCCCACGCGGCGTGGAGCGCGATGCTCCGGGAGCCCTCCATGGCGACGAAGGCGTCAGCCAGCAGGTGCTGGACCGCCTGGAAGGATCCGATGGCCGCGCCGTATTGGCGGCGGTCGCGGGCGTACTCGGACGTCAGTGTCAGGGCGCCGCGCATCACGCCGACGAGGTCCACGCTCGTCAGGGCGAGACCGAGGCTGCGCCACGTCGCGGCATCGTCGGGATGGAGCGAGCGGGACTGCCCGTCGACCACGGTGACGGCCGCGGGCGTGCGCCAGCTCGCGGTGGGCCGGGTCAGGTCGGTCCCGGCGGCTTCCCCTGCGAGCGCGGCCGTTCCGATCGTGTACCCGCGCGCCGCCCCCACGAGCACCAGCGCGGCGGCCGCCCCATGGGCGTCGATGGCCACCGCTCCCGGCGGTACCTTCCCGTTCTCGGCCGTGGCGGGCTGCACGAGCTCGGCGGTCAGGGCGACCGTCTCGGGCTCGGCCGCCGCCGGCGCCCCGGTCAGGCGACGAAGCTCCGCGGCCATGGTCGCGCCGAGAAAGGCGGTATCGGCGAGGCCGCGGCCGAGCTCCTCGGCGACGACGGCGACCTCGACCGCAGACGCCCACGGAGTCCCGTCGTCCGTCGCCGTCCGCAGTTCGTGCCAACCGGACGCGCTGACCGCGGCGTCGAGCTTGGCGGCCCGCTCACGGTCGTCGAGGTCGGCCACGCGCTGGACGCCCAGGCGGTCGACCACCAGTGTGGCGGCATCGCGCAGGGCGACCTGTTCGGGTGAGAGGCGGACGTCCATCAGATCGCGCCGAGGTGACTGGCCGCTTCAGCTGTGAGGTGAATCGGGGCTCGGGCGGCAGGCCCGACGCTCCCCGTGCGTGTCACAGCGGACTCGTAGGCTGATCCGGTCATGTCTTCTACTCGTTTTCGTCGCTCCGCCGATGGTGTCAGCTCCCTGGCCTTGCACGTGGTGTGGTGCCCGAAGAGCCGGCGGCGGCTTTTGGTCGGGCGTGTGGCTGCCCGGTTGAACGAGCTGCTCGACGAGATCGCCTTCGACAACGCTTGGGAGATCGCGGCCAACGAGGTGATGCCCGACCACGTGCACATCTTCAGGTTGCGCCCGATCGATTCGCCGGCGGAGCTGGCCCGCCGGTTCAAGGAGTGGACGTCGCGGGCGCTGACAACCGGGTTCGCCTGGCTGGGCCGCAAGAAAGTTCTGTGGTCCAAGTCGTATTTCGCGACGAGCGCCGGGTACGTGTCCGAGCGGACCGTGGGGCAGTACATCGAGCACCAGTGGGGCACCCCCGCGTGAGACGGGCCTATAAGTTCCGGCTGCGCCCTACCAAAGCTCAGCACCTGCGCCTCCAGGCATGCCTCGACGACCACCGGGAGATCTACAACGCCGCCCTCGAGGAACGCCGCGAAGCCTACGAACGGGTGGTCCGCCGCTCTGATGGGTTCTTCGGCCCGGCCCGGCCCAAGGCACCTGTTCGTTACGGCACCCAGTCCGCCCAGCTGCGCGACATCAGGGCAGCCCGACCGGAAATGGCCCGGTGGTCGTTCTCGTCCCAGCAGGCCACCCTGCGCCGACTGGACAAGGCGTTCGTGGCGTTCTTCTCTCGGGTGGGCGGCGGCGCCAAGCCCGGCTATCCCCGCTTCAAGGCCGCTCGCCGCTTCGACAGTGTGGAGTGGCCCAAAGACGGCGACGGCTGCCGGTGGAAACCCGAGGCGGGCCGGGTGTACCTCCAAGGTGTCGGTGATGTAAAAGTGACCGCGCACCGGGCCGTGGAGGGCACGCTCAAGACGATCCAGGTGCGACGAGCGGGCCGCAAATGGATGCTGGTGCTCTCCTGCGACGACGTGGCCGCCAAGCCCCTCGAACCCACCGGTCGAACCGCTGGTATCGATGTGGGAATCAACGTGTTCGCCGCGGTCAGCGACCGCGGCTTCGCCGCCGGCGGCCTGGTCGAGAACCCCCGCTGGGCGAGAGCCGGAGCCGAGCGTCTCGCCACCGCCCAACAAGCGCTTGCCCGCAAAGCGCGAGGCTCGGCGAACCGGCGGGCCGCTCGCGAGACGATCGCCGCCAGGCACCGAAAGATCGCCAACCAGCGTGCCGATTTTCACCACAAGACCGCGCGAAAGCTGGTCGAACGCTACGACGTGATCGTGGTCGAGAAACTGAAGATCACCAACATGGTCCGCTCCGCCAAAGGCACCGCGGAGCGGCCGGGAACCAACGTGGCCGCCAAGAGCGGCCTGAACCGCAGTATCGCCGACGCAGGGTGGGGAGCCTTCGTGTCGATCCTCAAGAGCAAAGCGGAAGAAGCTGGCCGAACAGTGATCGACGACGTTGAACCCGCCTACACCAGCCAGACCTGCCACTTCTGCGGGCACGTCGAGACGGCCAACCGCGCCGGCACCGCGTTCAAATGTCTCGCCTGTGGCCACAGCGACCACGCCGACATCAACGCGGCCTTCAACATCCTCCGGGCTGGGCTGGCCCGTCCGACCACTACCGCGGCCTGAAAAGAAGCTGGCGGCTTCAGCCGTCAGAGAAGTCACTCAGTCGGCCCCGGCCGCCGCAAAGGTCGGGGCCCACGCGTCCCTGAGGGTGCGGCGCAGCACCTTGCCGGAGGGAGTCCGGGGAATGGCGTCGACGAGGACGACGTGGTGCACGCGCTTGTACCCGGCGAGCGTGTCGGCGACGAGTCGCTCGAGCTCCGCCGCGGTGACGTCGGACCCGGGCACCAGGTGGATGGCGGCCGCCGGGACCTCGCCGGCCTGCTCGTCGGTCACGCCGAACACCGCGCAGTCGATCACGGCGGGGTGGCCGTGCAGCACCGCCTCGATCTCGGCCGGAGCCACCTGGAAGCCGCTGACCTTGATCATCTCCTTGCAGCGGTCGGTGAGGTGGACCCACCCCTCGGGCTCGAGCCAGCCGACATCGCCGGTCCGGTACCAGCCGTCGTCGAACGCCCCGGCCGTGGCCTCGTCGGGGAGGTATCCCGCCATGGCCGACGCGCTCTTGACCTGGACCTCGCCGACGCCACCCGACGCGAGGACCGCGCCGGTGTCGAGGCCGACGACGCGCAACGTGACGTCGCCCACGGGGAGCCCGGCGGAATCGAGGCGCCACCTGTCCGGATCCCCGACCGGGTTGGCGGTGATCACGGGCACCTCGCTGGTCCCGTAGGCGGGAAGCCAGCGCACCCCGGTGCGCGCCGTCACCCGTTCGGCGACACTGGGCGTGATCGGGGTGGCGCCCCACATGATGTAGCGCAGCGAGGAGAGGTCGTAGGCCTCCAGGTCCGGGTGGTTGGCCATGGCCAGCGCGATCGGGGCGACCGCCATCTCGAGCGTCATCCGCTCCTCTTGGATGCAGCGGAGCTCCGCGTCGAGGTCGAAGCGACGGTGCAGCCGGACGGTGGCGCCCGCGGCGGCTGCGGCGAGCAGGTTCAACAACCCGAGGATGTGCGACGGCGGCGTCGCCA
Organism: uncultured Acidimicrobiaceae bacterium; assembly: GCA_963736515.1. Classification (GTDB taxonomy): domain Bacteria; phylum Actinomycetota; class Acidimicrobiia; order Acidimicrobiales; family RAAP-2; genus Bog-473. The sequence continues at coordinate 260,706 of CAVTPE010000023.1, forward strand.
CCTGGAAGCGGTCGTCGTGGCCGAGGCCCAGCGCGGTGACCCAGTGCGCCGTGCCGAGGTCGATCGACCCGTGCGTGTGGCGCACCGATTTGGGGCGATCGGTGGTGCCGGAGCTGAAGACGAACGCGGCGTCGTCGGTCGGCTGCAGCGCGACCGAGGGAGGCGGCGCGCTGCTGGCGCGGTCGATCACCGTCGCGGCACAGGCGTCGTCGAGATTCAGGACGGCGCCACCACCGAGGCGCTCGACCAGCAGTCCGGCGCCGGGACCGTCGGCCACGGCGTAGCGGGGACCGGTCAGGCCGACGGCCGTGCCGACCTCGAGCGCCTTCCAGGACGAGTTGAGAAGGACAGGGGCGGCGCCGACCTTGCTCACCGCGTGGACCGTCGCCACGAACTCGGGCCGGTTCGAGGTCATCACCGCCACGCGGTCACCCCGGCCGACGCCGCGGTCGACGAGATGCCGCGCCAACGCGTTGGCGGCGCGGTCGAGCTCGCCGTACGTCCAACGATCGTCACCCGCCAGGACCGCCGGATGATCGGGGAACCGGCCCGCCGCCGACTCGAGCCCGCGATGCATGAGGCTCGTTGCCATGGGGAAACATTCTTCTCCGAATTGAGATCCAGCGTCAACACGCATGAAGTGTATGGTTATCGCCGTGAGGAAGGCAGTGCCGGACCAGGGCGATCAGGGTGGTGGGCCGCCCGCCCGGACGGTCGCCGCAGCAACGGCGTGACCGGCCCCACCCCGGGGGCGGTCGACGAGGACGTCCGGTCCGAGATCATTCAGACCGTCCGTCGCTTCGTGCAGCGAGAGGTCGTCCCCGTCGCGTCCGAACTCGAGCGGTCGGACACGTACCCCGACGAGATCGTGGCGCAGATGCGCGAGCTCGGCCTCTTCGGCGTCACCATCCCCGAGGAGTACGGCGGCCTCGGCCTCGACCTGCTGACCTACATCGGCGTGATCGAGGAGCTCGCCTACGGCTGGATGAGCCTGACCGGCATCGTCAACACCCACACCATGGCCGCCACGTTGATCCTCACGCACGGCGCCGAGGAGCAGAAGCAGCAATGGCTCCCCGCCATGGCGTCGGGGGAACGGCGGGGCGCCCTCTCCCTCTCCGAGCCCGACGCCGGCAGCGACACCCGCAACATCTCGTGCCGGGCGCAGCGGGACGGGGACGAGTACGTCCTCAACGGCTCCAAGGCCTGGGTCACCAACGGGGAACGGGCCTCCATCGTGGCGCTCGCCGCCCGGGCCGAGGAGGGCATCACCGCCTTCATCGTCGAGAAGGAGCCCGGCCCACGCTTCGAGGGGATCTCGGTCAGCAAGCACGTCGGCAAGCTCGGCTACCGCGGCGTCGAGACGGTCGAGATGGCCTACGCGGACCACCGCATCCCCGCGGCCAACGTCATCGGCGAGCTCGGGCGCGGCCTCCCCCAGATCCTCGGCGTGCTCGAGGTGGGCCGCATCAACATCGCGGCGCGGGCCGTCGGCGTGGCCCGGGCGGCCTTCGACGCCGCGCTCGCCTACAGCATGCAGCGCGAGACCATGGGCAAGGTCATCGGCGAGCACCAGGCGATCCAGCTCAAGCTGGCCGACATGGCGACCCGACTGGAGGCCGCCCGCCTGCTCACCCGCAACGCGGCCGAGCGCCGGTCCCAGGGACTGCGCTGCGACGTCGAGGCCGGCATGGCCAAGCTGTTCGCCAGCGAGACGGCGCTCGAGCTCGCCACCGAGGCGATGCGCATCCATGGCGGGGTCGGCTACACCACCGAGTTCCCGGTCGAGCGCTACTACCGCGACGCGCCGCTGATGATCATCGGCGAAGGGACCAACGAGATCCAGCGCATCGTGATCGCCCGGGGCCTGCTGGCCCGGGCCCGCGCTCAGGCCTGACCCGACTCCTCGCCGTCACGTCGGGTGGCCAGTTCGGCCAGCACTTCCTCGGTGTGCTCGCCCAGGAGCGGCGCCGGCGCCGCCGGCCGGACGGGCAGGTCCGAGAAGCTCACCGGGCCGTTGACCGACCGCCGCGTCGTCCCGTCGGCCTCGTTGCGCAGCTCGAGGAACCCGTCGTTGGCGGCGAGCTGCGGGTCCTCCAGCACGTCCGCCGGCCCCTGGGCCGGGGCCCACCAGACGCCGGCGCGGTCGAAGCGCTCGGCCCACTCCTCGAGGGTCCGCGCCGCGACGATCTCGTCGAGCACGGCGATGACCTCGGTGCGGTTCTTGCGGAGAGCCCCGGCGTCGGCGAAGCGGGGGTCGGCGAGCAGGTCCGGCCGCCCCAGGGCGCGGCACACGGTGTCGATGTGACGGTCCGCCTCGAGGCCGGTGAAGAAGAACCAGCGACCGTCCTTCGTCCGGTACGAGTTCATGAGCGGCGTCTGGTTGGCGTGCCGCGCCTCGGACTTGGCGACCTTGCCGACGGTCTCCTGGAGGCTGAGGTCCCACCCGAGCACGTAGGTCCCGGTCCGGAGCAGCGACACCTCCACGACGCGCCCGCGCCCCGTCTGCCGTTGCTCGAGCACGGCGGCCAGCAGGCCGGCCAGGGCGGCCAGCCCGCTGATGTGGTCCCCGATGCCGCCGCGGGCGTTGAGGGGCACGCCCTCGCTGTTGGCCAGCTGGACGGAGAGACCGGACCGGGCCCAGAAGGCCCCGATGTCGTAGGCCGGACGGTTCCGGTCCCCGCCCCGCAGGCCGTACCCGCTGACGCTGCAGTAGACGAGACGCGGATGGCGGGCAACCGTGGCCGCGGGCTCGAGCCCGAGGCCGTCGAGCGCGTCGGGACGCAGGTTGGTGAGGAAGACGTCGGCCGTGGACAGCAGCTCCTCCAAACGCTCCCGGGCCTCCTGCTCGCGCAGGTCGAGGACGACGCTGCGCTTGCCGCGGTTGTCCTGCGCGAACGCCGGGTTCGGGAAGTCCCGGCCGATGCCGAGGGAGCCGAAGGCACTGCGCATCGGGTCGCCGTTCGGCGGCTCCACCTTGATGACATCCGCGCCCCAGTCGGCCAGGAGCGCGCCGGCCGACGGCGCCGCCACCCACACGCCCATCTCGACGACGCGGAGGCCGGTCAGGGCGGTCAGTCCCGCCGGCTCGTTCTGCTCCGGCGGCGTCACCCGGCGTCGCCGCCCGTGCGGCCGGAGGCCTGCTCCCGCAGCGTCTCCTTCATCACCTTCCCCGTCGCGTTCAGCGGCAGCTCGTCCATGATCTCCACGACGCGCGGCACCTTGTAGTTGGCCATCTCGTTGCGGCTCCATCCGATGATGTCGTCGCCGGTGACGCCTCCGGACACCACGACGAAGGCCATGCCCACCTCGCCCAACCGCTGGTCAGGGATGCCGATCACCGCGGCCTGCAGCACGGCGGGGTGCCGCAACAGGGCGTTCTCGATCTCGGCGGGGTAGGCGTTGAAGCCCCCGACGATGAACATGTCCTTGACCCGCCCGACGATGTGCAGGCGGCCGGCATCGTCGACGAGGCCGAGGTCGCCCGTGCGGAGCCAGCCGTCGGGACTGAGCACCTTGGCCGTCTCGTCGGGATCGTCCAGGTAGCCGGCCATGATGCTGCCGCCACGCAGCAGCACCTCACCCGCCTGCCCGGTCTCCACGTCGCGCCCACCCGGGCCGACGATGCGCACCTCGAAGCCCGGGCGCGGCCGGCCCACGGTGGTGGCGATCGCCTCGGCGTCGTCGTCGGCCGACGTTGCGCAGGCGGTGCCGCCTTCCGTGAGCCCGTACCCGGTGACGATCTGCGAGAAGGGGAGCTCGTCGTGGACCCGGCGGATCAGCTCGACGGGGATGTCGGCCGCGCCGGTCACCGCCACGCGCAGGCTGGAGAGATCGTGCCGCGCCGTGTCGGGGTGGTCGAGGATGGACTGGTACAGCGTCGGAGGCCCGGGGAGGACGCTGACGCGCTCCGACGCGACACGGGCCAGGACGCGCTCCACGTCGAAGACGGGCTCGGGAAGCATGGTGGCGCCGCTGGCGACACTGGCGAGGATGCCGGCCTTGAGGCCGAACATGTGGAAGTAGGGATTCACCTGGAGGTAGACGTCGCCGGCGCGGAGGCCGGTCATGGCCACCCAGTCGGTGGCCACGGTCAGCGTGCGGCCGTGCGTCATGACGACACCTTTAGGGACCCCGGTCGTCCCCGAGGTGAAGAGGATGTCGGACGGGTCGTCCGGCCCCAAGGCAGCGCTGCGGCGCTCGACCGCGGCCAGTGACTCGGGCGTCGCGGCCGCCATGAAGTCGCCCATCGCCATGGCACCATCGGCCGCCTTCCCTCGCGCCACGACAATGGTCTCGAGGGCCGGAAGCGCGACGCCGGTGCCCTCGAGCATCGCCACGTAGTCGGTGCCGAGGAAATCGGTGACCGTCACGAGCACGCGAGCCCCGCTCCGGGAGAGGATGTCCGCCGCCTCGGCGCCCTTGAAGCGCGTGTTCACCGGGACGAGGACCCCACCGGCGGCGAAGAGGCCCAGCGCGGCGACGATCCACTCGGCGCAGTTCCCGCACCAGATCGCCACACGATCACCGGGCCCGACCCCGGATTCGACCAGGGCGGCGCCGAACGCCCGCGCGTCACGGGCCAGCTCCGCATACGAGAGGCCGACCTCCCCGTCGCGCACGGCCACCCGGTCGCCGTACCGCTCCACCGTGCTACCGAGCATGGCGGGGATGGACGGCCAGAGCGGTGCTCCCGGCGGTGCTCCCGGCGACGGTGCGCTCACCAGGGCGGGGGCGCCGGGCCGGGGCCGGCCGTTGAGAATGGTCCTCTTTCCATACAATAATGTTACTTTCGACGGCGGACCCCACAAGAAGGCGGGTCACGTCCGCTTGCTGGAGCCCCACGAGGGAGATGAGATGGCCACAGCTGCGCCCGCGCCGTACTACGACCCCTATGACTTCGACATCGACGCCGATCCCTATCCGGTCTGGAAGCGGCTGCGCGACGACGCTCCGCTGTACTTCAACGAGAAGTACGAGTTCTACGCGATCAGCCGGTACGACGACGTGGAGCGCGCCCTGGTCGAGTGGCAGACCTACAGCTCGGCCAAGGGCTCGGTGCTCGAGATGATCAAAGCCGGGATCGAGCTGCCGCCCGGCATGTTCATCTTCGAGGACCCGCCGGACCACGACCTGCACCGCGGCATCATGAGCCGCGTCTTCACCCCTCGGCGCATGGCGGCCATTGAGCCACAGGTCCGGGCCTACGCGGCGCGCACCCTGGACCCGCTCGTCGGGGCGGGCGGCTTCGACTTCATCGCCGACCTGGGCGCCGAGATCCCGATGCGCACCATCGGCATGCTCCTCGGGATTCCCGAGGAGGACCAGCAGGCGATCCGCCAACACATCGACGAGGGTCTGCGCCTCGAGGCGGGCGTGATGCCCGAGGTCGATCCGTTGGCAGGGGACGGCTCCGGCTCGGACTACGGCGCCTACATCGACTGGCGTGCCCAGCATCCGTCCGACGATCTCATGACCGAGCTACTCACGGCGGAGTTCACCGACGAGACCGGCACGGTGCGCACGCTGACCCGGGACGAGATCCTCGGCTACATCCTCCTGCTGTCGGGGGCCGGCAACGAGACCACGACCCGCCTCATCGGCTGGGCCGGCAAGCTCCTGGCCGAGCACCCCGAGCAACGCAGGGATCTGGTGCAGGACCCGGGTCTGATCCCGGCCGCCATTGAGGAGTGCCTCCGCTACGAGCCCCCCTCTCCTGTCCAGGCGCGTACGGTGACCGCCGACGTCGAGCACTACGGCCGGTCCGTCCCGGCGGGGAGCATCATGGTGCTCCTCAACGCCTCGGCCAACCGGGACGAGCGTCGATTCGCCGACCCGGACCGGTTCGACATCCATCGCAAGGCGCAGCGCCACCTGAGCTTCGGCTACGGCCTGCACTTCTGCCTGGGCGCACACCTGGCGCGGCTCGAAGGGCGCGTTGCGCTGGAAGAGGTGCTCAAGCGCTTCCCGGAGTGGGAAGTGGACACGGCCAACGCGGTGCAGGCCCGGACGTCGACCGTGCGGGGCTGGGAGAAGCTCCCGGTGTGTACCCCATGACCCCAGCGCACGGGCCATCCCGAGAGCGCAACATGGCTGAGGCGGTCCTGACGGCGAGGAACGGCCCGGTCCTCGTCATCACCCTGAACCGACCCGAGGTCAAGAACGCCATCGACTCGGACGTGTCGCTCGGCGTGCTCGAGGCGCTGGCGGTGCTGGACACGGACGCCGCGCTCCGCGTCGGGGTGCTCACCGGCGCCGGGGGTTCGTTCTGCGCCGGCATGGACCTCAAGGCCTTCGCCCGGTCGGGGCTGCCCAAGGGCGTCGACGACGTCTTTCGCCACGGGTGTCGGAAACCCCTCGTCGCGGCCATCGAAGGCGTGGCGGTGGGCGGTGGGCTGGAACTCGCGCTCGTGGCCGATCTCCTCGTGGCCTCCAGCGAGGCCAGGTTCGGCTCGCCGGAGGTCAAGTTCGGGCTCTTCCCGGGCGGCGGCGCGCTCCTGCGGCTGCCGCGCCACCTGCCGCAGTCGATCGTGACCGAGCTGGCCCTGACCGGGGAGCCGCTCTCGGCGCAGGCGGCGCTCGACCACGGGCTCATCGTGCGCATGTGCGAGCCGGGGCAGGCGCTCGACACGGCATTGGAGCTGGCGGCCGCCATCGCGCGCAACGCGCCGCTCGGGGTGGAAGCGGTCAAGCGCCTGCTGCGCCTGGCCCCCGGGCGGGCCGAGGAGGAGCTCTGGCCCAAGCAACGCGAGCTGGTCGAAGCGGTCTTCGGATCCGACGACGCGCAGGAGGGTGCACGCGCCTTCGCCGAGAAGCGCCCGCCACAGTGGACGGGGCGATGAGCCACCCGGGAACCGGAGCCGCAGACGTGACCACGGAGCGAGGAGGGAAGAGGCCGGCATGAGTGGTGATCGCTACCGGGTGGTCCAGTGGGCGACGGGGAACATCGGTTCGCACTCCCTGCGCGCCGTCATTCAGCATCCGGACCTCGACCTCGTGGGGCTGTACGTGTACTCGGAGGACAAGGAGGGGCGCGATGCCGGGGACCTCTGCGGTGCCCCGCCCACCGGCGTCCGGGCGACGCGGGACGTCGAGGAGATCCTGGCTCTGCAACCGGACTGCGTGCTCTACATGGCGGATCGGGTCGACGTCGACGTGTTGTGCCGGCTGCTCGGGGCCGGGGTCAACGTGGTGTCGACGCGGAGCGAATTCCACAACCCGGCCCGGCTCGATCCCGAGACCCGCCAACGGATTGAGGCGGCGTGCGCGCAGGGTGGTGCAACGCTGCACAGCACCGGCTCGAGCCCGGGGTTCATCACCGAGGCGATGCCGCTGGTGCTGACCTCGCTCCAGCGCCGTCTGGACCACATTCTCATTGAGGAGTTCGCCGACATGTCGTCCCGCAACTCGCCGGAGCTCATCTTCGATCTCATGGGATTCGGCCGCGACCCGGCGCGCTTCGACCCGAGGGGAGTCGAGGCGCACGGGGGTGCCTCGTTCGCCGGCTCGCTGGAGGTCGTCGCCGAGGCGCTGTCGCTGCCACTCGATTCCGTCGCGGCAACCGGCCAGGTGGCGACGGCCCGCCGCGACGTGGACATCGCCGCCGGGCACGTGGACGCCGGGACCATCGCGGCGCAGCGGATGCAGGTCAGCGGCATCAGGAACGGCCGGCCGCTCCTGACCTTCAGCGCCAACTGGTACCTGACCACCGACGTCGAGCCGGCGTGGGACCTCCGCGAGACGGGCTGGCACCTTCTCGTCGAGGGTGACACCCCGCTCGACATCGACGTCCGCTTCCCGGTGCCGCCCGACGAATGGGCGGCGACGTCGCCCGGCTTGACTGCCCACCGCCCCGTAAACGCCATTCCCCACGTCTGCGCGGCCGATCCCGGGATCCGGACCATCGTCGACCTGCCGCAGATCATCGCCACGTTCGGATGACGCCAGCACCCGCCCGCACGGCGCGTGGCACCGCGCCGCCATGAGCGCGGTCGGCGTCGTCGTCGGGAATCCGAAGGCGCAGTCGCGGACGCTGCGGCTGGCGGAGGCGGTCGTCACCGCCGCGGCCGACGAAGCGGGGCTCGACGGGGGCGACCGGCTGACCGTGGACCTCGCCGAGCTGGGCCCGCAGCTCTTCGACTGGTCCTCCGCCCGCGTGAGAGAGGCAGTGGAGGGGATCCGCTCGTGCGCGCTCCTCGTCGTGGCCTCACCCACCTACAAGGCCAGCTACACAGGCCTGTTGAAATCCTTTCTCGACTGGTTCAGCACCACCGATCTCCTGGGCGTCAGCGTGATCCCAGTGATGACCGGCGCCGGGGCGCACCACGCGCTCGCCGTCGAGGTCCACCTCCGGCCACTGCTCGTGGAGTTGGGGGCGACCCTGCCCACCCGAGGGCTGTACATCACCGAGGGCGAGCTGGCGGGCGCGGACGAGGCCATTGCGACCTGGCGGCGCGAGGCAGGACCGCAGTTGCGGCGCGCCGTGGGGGGCGACCGTGGTCGCAGCTGACCGGCACGGCCGGCGGACGTGGCCGCCCGGTCACCTCGGGCTGCGCTAGAACACACACTCGAGCATGCAGGAACCCCGACTCGCACCGCTCCCGTTCGCCGAATGGGACGAGACCACCCGCACGACGCTGCTGCAGTTCCTGCGTCGACCCGAGGTCTACCTGTCGGGTGATCCGGATGCGCCACCCATGCCGATCGTCCTCGAGATGTTCGCGCACCACCTCGCCCTCAGCGCGTCGTGGCTCCCCTTCACCGAGATGCTCGCCGGCCCTGACGCCAAGCTCAGTGCAGAACACCGCGAGCTGCTCATCCTCCGCGTCTCCTGGCGAACCCGCTCGGGGTACGAATGGGCCCAACACAGCCGCATGGGCGCCGACGCCGGCCTGCAGCAAGAGCAGATCGCCGCGGTTCCCGAAGGCCCCGCCGCGCCGGTATGGACCCCACTGGAACGCACCCTCCTCACCGCGGTCGACGAGATGATCGACGCGCACGGCGTGAGCGACGCGACCTGGGACGGCCTCGTCGCCCATTTCGGGCCCGCCGAGATCTTCGAGCTGCTCTTCCTGATCGGGGGCTACCTCTGCCTCGCCGCGGTGTTGAACAGCATCGGCCTCCAGTCCCCGATGCCGTCGGTGCCACGCGACGGATCCGCGGGCGCCGACGGAGGGGCCGAGGCTTCGTAGTCGGGCTCCGGCCGATCAGGACGGAAACGGCTCGTCCAACAACGAGGTGCCGCGCTGGAGACTGGCGAGGGAGAACCCGGCGGTTCTCCGATAGTCCTCCGTCACCCGTGCGATCTCCTCCGCCGTGATCACGTCGGCGACGTCGACAAACCCGTCCGGGGCCCGCTGCTCGACCAGCATCATGGGCAGCTCCGGGCCCAAGCCACGGTTGGCCCGCACGATCGCCGCGGTCGCCGGTCGACGGACCGACTCGTAGCGGTCCAGCGCGTCCCGCGGGTGGTCCGGGTCGCGCCGGAGGCACCCGGCGAGCACCCGGGCATCGAGGATCGCCTGGGAAGCTCCGTTGGAGCCGATCGGGTACATCGGGTGGGCCGCATCCCCGAGCAACGTCGTCCCGTCGAAGGTCCAGCGGGGCAACGGGTCTCGGTCGACCATCGGGAACACGAACGTCTCCGGGGCCGACCGGACGATGCCGGGCACATCGAGCCAGTCGAAGTCCCACTCCTCGAACCAGGGCAGGAAGTCTTCGAGCGAGCCCTTACGGTTCCAATCCTCCCGGGTCGCCAGATCCGAATCAGGTCGGCGAAGCTCGGCGATGAAGTTGAAGAGCTGCCTGCCACTCGGCAGGTCCGCAATCGGATAGCCGACGAACTTCTGCTCCGGATGCCCGGCCCAGATCATGGAGCGGCCGTCGAGGACCGGATCGATCTCTGCGACGCCGCGCCAGAGCAGGGATCCATTCCACAAGGGCGGGCCCTCCTCGGGGTAACGCTGGGCGCGCGCCACACTGTGGATCCCGTCGGCCGCGACGAGGATGTCTGCGCCCACCCGGTCGTCTTCGAACACCGCCTGCGCACGGCCGCCGGCCTGCTCGACACGGACGAGCGCGTGGCCCAGGTGAAAGGCCTCCGTGCCGACTCGGTCGATCAGCGCGCGGCGCAGGATCTCCTGCAGGACACCCCGGTGAATCGAGAGCTGGGGCCACGGGTACCCGGCGGCGGTTCCACGCTGCTCCCGCCAGATCTCCTGACCTCGCCGGGTGCAGTAGACCAACTGCGAGGGGGCGACCGACCGGGCACTGAGCTCGTCGAGCAGCCCCAGCGCGTCGAGTTCGCGTACGGCATGCGGCAGCAGGTTGATCCCGACGCCCAGCGGGCGCAGCTCCTGCACCGAATCGAAGACCTCCACCGTCGCCCCGACCTCGTGGAGGCTCAGCGCGGTGGCCAGACCACCGATGCCTGCCCCGATGACGACACAGCGGAGACCCGGGTCGACCCCCCTCACAGGACCTCGTGCACATCGATGCGCACGAGCGACCGATCTCGCCGGCCGGTGGAGACGGCGATGAGGTGGTTGAGCCAGTCCAGCCTCGGTGCCGGTGCATGAAGGCGCACCAGGGTTCTGAAGTAGTACTCGTCCGGGTCCACGTGATCTCCCCGGGCCAGCCGGGCCGCGACCGACTCACTCGCCCGCCGCAGGCCTTGCGACACGACCTCGATGGCGTCCCCCTGATCGGTCTCGAGGGTGTAGTGCGCATCGATCTCGAGCGTCCCGTCGGGTCGCACCGTCTGCCAGTCGACACCACCCTCGAGGATGGAGCCGACCAAGCCGTCCCGTCCCTCGAAGGTGCCACCGTCGAACGCGACGAACCGGCGCCCGCCCCCGAGGTCGACGAGCGGTGTCACTTCGACGAATATCGACATGAGCTCACGCAGTGCAACCGGCCGCATGACTGGTGACCCTCCTCGTGCCGTGGTCCGGGCGATGGTAACAGCGGCAACCTGCGCGACTCTCTACCGTGCGGCCGACCCCCAGTACTGCTCGAGACCAACGGCCAGCTCCCGGCTGACGAGCTCGATCCGGGGCCCGCTCGCGCTCCGGTGGTAGGCCCAGACAGGCGAGCCTTCGGGACGGACGCCGGTCGCCTCGGCGGCGTACCCCCGCGCGGCCAGGAGCGCGGCGTCGGCCGCGACGTCGTCGGACCAGTAGCCGAGATGGTGAATGCCTGAACCCACGGCGGGCGTCCAGAGCGTACCGGGGATGCTCTGAATCACCTCCACTCTGGGGACGGTCACCGAATAGGTGAAGCGCAGGTCGAGTGTCGTTTCCCCGTCGGGGAGCAGGACGGGTGTGCTGACGGCGAGGGTCGGGCACCACTCGTGGCCGAACAGGCGGGCGAGATCGTCCAGGGCGGCGTCGAGGTCCTCGACGACGATGCCCACGTGGAAGTGGTCGGCGGCCCTCATGACGGCTCGATCACCACGCGGACGGCGCCCCCGACACGATCCGATGCCACCCGGAACGCTTCGGCGGCGTCCTCGATGGGAAAGCGGTGCGTGATGAGGGTGCGGGCGATCTCAGGTTCGTCAGCCAGCATGGCCGCCGCTTCCTCCATCTCCCGCCCGCCGTCGTGGGCGCAATAGCCGAGCGACGGGATCAGCCGGGCCTCGCGGTGGAAGAGCGGCATCCAGTCGAGCTCGAGGGGCCCGAAATGCACGCCGAGGACGACGATCGTCCCGCCGGGGGCGACGAGTTCGCCGCAGCGGGCCAGGCTCGCCTGAGTCCCCGCCGCCTCGACCACCACGTCGTAGAGCCCGTCGGGATCGACCCGCGCCCCGAGACGCTCCCCTGCTTCTCTCTGATACGGGTGCCTGGCCTCGAGGGCGACGTCCTCCCCGCCGAGACGACGCGCCCCGGCGACGGCGAGCAACCCGAGCGCGCCGGCGCCGACGACCGCGACCCGCGCGCCGGGCGCCGTGTCGGCGAGCCGGAGCGCATGCCACGAGACCGCAGCCGGCTCCACGATGGAGGCGTCACGCACGTCGAGGCCGGGCGGCAGCGGGACCAGCCGGGCCGTGGGAACGCGGAAATGCTCCGCCATGCCGCCGTCGGCGGTGATCCCGAGCGCCCGCTGGCCGTGTGTCGCGGCAAAGGTTGTACGCGCCACGGAGACACTCGTCGCACTCCATGCAGCCGTAGATGGCCTCGACGACCACCGCGGTGCCGTCCTCCCGCACTCCCGCGAGCTCGTGGCCGAGGATGGATCGACTGCCGAAGCGGATGTAGCTCAAGTCGGAGCCACAGATGCTGGTCGCCCTCATTTGAAGGAGCTCACCGGTGATTCCGGGCGGCTCGTCGAGCTCGACCACGGCCACTCCACCCTCGACGCTGCGAACGGCCTTCATGGTCCCTCCTCGTCAGCCCGTGGCCTACCACGGTGGCCACCGCCACGACGTCGACGGGGCCCGGGGTCCCCGAGCACGCTGTCGGACGTCACAGCCAGCAGTTGTCGTCGTCGGCAAGACCATAGATATCCTCTGCTCTGCCTGCACGGGAGGCGGTCGCGACGAGGTCGCAGCGCATCCCGTGGGCGCCGACGAGGAGTCGACCATGGACAGCGCGCTCGAATTCTGGGTCTTCCTGCCGCAGATGCGGATGACCATGGACCAGCTGGTGGACCGCGCCCGCACCGCCGAGGCGGCCGGGTTTGCGGGCGTCGCCTCCATGGATCACCTGGCGCCTCCCGGCGCAGAGGGCTCGCCGATGTTCGAGGCGATGATCACCAGCGCGTGGCTCGCCGGCCGGACCGAGCAGCTGCACGTCGGATCCCTCGTCCTCTGCGACTCCTTCCGGCATCCCGCGGTCCTGGCCCGGGAGGCGGTCTCGCTCGACCATGCCACCGGAGGGCGCTTCGAGCTCGGGCTCGGCTGGGGTTCGGTCGCCGGTGAGCTGCGGGCGTTCGGCATCGGATCCCCCGAACCGAAAGCCCGGCTGAGCCGGCTCCGTGAATCTCTCGAGATCATCACAGCGCTCTGGGCGGGCGAGACCATTGACTACGAGGGCGAGCACTTCCACCTGCAGGGCGCGCAACAGCAGCCGGGACCTCTCGGTCGGATCCCGATCGTCATCGGGGGCGCCGGCAAGGGGACCATGCGGTTGGTCGCGGCCCACGCGGACTGGTGGAACGTCCACACGCATATCGTCGACAAGCTGGACGAGATGCGGCCGTTCTCCGGGGACGCACGCTGTTCGCTTCAGGTCCAGGTCGCCTACGTTCCGCCTTCGGCCTCGCGCGACGAGATCGAGCAGACAGCGCGGCGGCGCTTCGGCCCCACGCCGGTCGTCGGTACCGCAGCTGAGCTCGTCGACTACTTCGGCGCACTCCGGGCTCGCGGCATCGAGCGGGTCTATGCCTGGTTCTGCGACTTCGCCCCACCCGAGACGCTGTCCGCCTTCGGCGATGCCGTCATCGGGCAGCTCGGCCGGTCCCGGGCGGTCGACTAACCCAGGTAGCCAGACCGCGCCGCGATGACGTGCGCGCGTCGCGCAGACCCCCACTGATGATGTCCCTAAATGAAGGGGGCCTCCTCATTGGAGCCATCATCGCTGGGGTGATCGCGCGCCGCGCGCGCACTCATGCGTTGTCAAAATCGTGTGATACGCGCGTGACGCGCCGACATTCCGCGTCGTAAGAGGTCTAGTCTTCGAACACGGATTGAGAGCGTCGACACGAAGTGTTGCCGCTTTCCCCGAAACGCTCGGCGAAAGAGACGGGGAAGCGGAACTGTGACAGCCACCATCGAAGCAACATCAGAGGACTTCGGTGTCTTGGCCCGGCAGATACGCGAAGCCGGTCTTCTCGACCGCCGGTTCGGTTACTACAGCGTGATGATCCCGTTGACGATCGCCGCGTTCGGAGTCGGCTTCGCGGGGCTGTTCCTGGTCGGGAATTCATGGTGGGCGCTCGGCATCGCCGCCTTCCTGGGACTCGCGTTCACCCAACTGGGCTTCGTCGGACACGATGCCGGTCATCATGAGGTCTTTCGCTCGAGACGGGCGAACCGGCTCCTCGGGCTTGCCGTGGGTAACGCGCTCATCGGGATGAGCTTCGGCTGGTGGGTCCCGAAGCACAGCGCTCATCACGCGCATCCCAACGAAGTGGGACGTGACCCCGACATCGGTGATGGGGGCGCAAGTACGCCGCTCACGGACGCACAACGGGAAAGCGGGCGTTGGCCGGCCCGCTTCATGACGAAGTGGCAGGCACCCCTGTTCTTCCCGCTCATGGTCCTGCGCAGCACGGGCATCTACGTTTTGGGTGTGCAGCGGCTGATCCGCCAACGCAACAGGGCCGCCGGCATGGAAGGTGCGCTCCTGGCGCTGCACGCTGCTCTGTATCTGACGTGCGTCTTCTGGCTCCTCTCGCCGCTGAAGGCCGTGGCGTTCATCGCCATACAGCAAGCGGTCTTCTCCGTGTATCTCGGGTGCAGCTTTGCCCCCAACCACAAGGGCATGCCCCTCATCGATCCCGACCTCGGGCTCAGCTTCGTCCGGCGCCAGGTCATCACCTCCAGGAACGTCGCCGGAGGTTGGTTCACCAACGTCGCGCTCGGCGGCCTCAACTTCCAAATAGAGCACCACCTCTTCCCGAGCATGCCCCGCCCCAACCTGGCCCGGGCCCAGAGCATCGTCAGAGCCTTCTGTCTCGACAACGACCTCAGCTACCGGGAGGACAGCCTGACCGGCTCCTATCGCCAGACGATCCGGGGTCTCCGAGCGGCCGCGCTCACTGCCGCGCAATCGCGTTATGTCCTCGCGCCAGCCGGGTCGATCAAGCTGTGAGCGAGTCCGAAGACTGACCGAACACGCCGCGACGTCCGAGGGGACGTCACGGGAGACTTCGAACAGATGACAACCCTCGCCGGCGCACCGCTCGCCGGCGCACCGCTGGCCGACCTCCGAGCGCTGCGAGAGTATGCAGTGTGAGCTGCAGGGGAATCCGCCGGTGACGCCAACGACATCCCGGCTCGGACCCCGACGCCCCGTTGTCATCCTCTTGAAGCGGTCTTAGGATGAGAGGGTGCCGTCCGACCGCCTTCCAACGACGTTTCCCTCCTTCGACAGCCCCAGTGACGAGCGCAGGCACCGCAAGCAGCGTCTCGCGGCCGCCTTCCGGCTGTTCGGGCATTTTGGCTTCGACGAGGGCATCGCCGGTCACATCACCGCGCGCGACCCCGAGCTCCCGGGCTACTTCTGGGTCAACCCGCTCGGCATGAACTTCAAGCTGATCCGCGTGCGGGATCTCATCCTGGTCAACGAGCAGGGCGAGGTCGTGGACGGCAACTGGCCGGTGAACACCGCCGCTTTCGCCATCCACTCCCAGATCCATGCGGCGCGGCCGGACGTCGTCGCCGCGGCGCACGCGCATTCCGTCCACGGCAAGGCGTGGTCCTCGTTGCGCCGGCTGCTCGATCCCCTGACCCAGGACGCCTGCGCGTTCTACGGCGACCATGCGTTGTTCGACGACTACACCGGCGTCGTGCTCGACATCGAGGAGGGCAAGCGCCTCGCACACGCGCTCGGCGACAACAAGGCCCTCATCTTGTCGAACCACGGGCTACTGACCGTCGGTCAGACTTCGGTGGACGAGGCCGCCTGGTGGTTCATCACGATGGAGCGCACATGCCAGGCGCAGCTGCTGGCCGAGGCCGCCGGCACCCCTGTGCTCATCGATCCCGACCAGGCGCAGAAGACGGCGACCCAGGTCGGCCCGACCATGGCCGGCTGGCGGGCCTTCCAACCGCTCTACGACTGGATCGTGTCCGTTCAACCCGAGCTGCTCGAGGACTGATCTCCCTTACGTGGGGCTCCGGGTCAGGTCCCCTCGCTCACCCGGCCCCAGCCGTCCCCCGGCGCCTCGACGTGAATGATCTCGGGGGCGGCGGCGAGGAGGCGGGGCATCTCCGCCATGGCCGCCTTGAAGTGGTCCGACGCTACGTGCGCCTCTCCGGCCTCGGCGTCACGGAAGCCCTCGATGAGGAACCACAGGTTCGGATCATCGGCACTCCGGCACCAGTCGAAGAACAGATTGCCCGGCTCGGCGCGTGACGCGGCGACGTAGTCCGCGATCAACGACGGGAATTCGTCGGCGTACTTGGCCCGCACAGGCTGCCTGACCACGTTGAAAATCATCTCATCCTCCTCTGGCCGACGTCCCGGCTCCTCGTCGGCCTCACGTCACGTCGCCGGCCGGAGCGAGCTCCAGGTGCAACCGGGTCAGGCCCCGGAGGATGTACGTCGGCATGTAGTGGTAGCGGCGGGCGTCCGGGGGCCCATGGTGTTCCTCGGAGATCCTGATGTCCGTGGTGCGATCGAGCAGCCGTTCGATGCTCACCCGCGTCTCCAGGCGGGCCAGCGGCCCACCCGGGCAGCTGTGCACGCCCCGGCCGAAGGCGAGGTGCTCACGCGCGTTGCCGCGCTCGACGCGGAACGCATTCGGCTCGTCGAAGCGCCGGGGATCGCGGTTGGCGGCGCCGTTGAGCACCATCAACGTGACCCCGGCCGGGATGTCGACCCCACCGACCGTCGCCGGGCAGCGGGCCAGCCGGAAGTCGCCCTTGACCGGCGCCTCCATCCTGAGGGTCTCTTCGACGAAATCGGGAATGAGGTCGCGCCGCTCCCGGAGAAGCTGCTGCAGGTCCGGGCGCTCTCCGATGAGCTGCAGCGCGGTGCCGAGCAGTCGCACAGTTGTCTCCTGCCCGGCGGCGAAGACATTGGTGGCCACGCGGACGACGTCGATGACCTCGGGCAGTTCGCCGTTGGGAAACGTCGTGGTCGCCAGGGCCGTCAGCACGTCGTCGCGCGGCTCGCGCCGCCGGTCCTCGATGTAGCGGCTGAAGCGGTCGTAGAGCCACTCCAGCGGGCTGTGTGACATCTCGGTCTTCGTGCTGCCCACGCCCCCGCTCCCGGGCTGCCGGGTCAGGGCCTCCCGGAATTCCTGGTGATCCTTCTCGGGCACACCGAGGAGGTCCGCGATCACGAACAGCGCGAACGGGTTGGCGTAGTCTCCGATCAGCTCACACTCACCGCGTTCGACGAACCCGTCGATCTGGCGATCGGCCAGCCGCCACACGAAGTCCTCGTTCTCCTTCAGGCGCTTCGGAGTGAGTTGGCGCATGAGCAGGTGCCGGTGGTCGCGGTGCAAAGGAGGGTCCATGGTGATGATCTGGTCGCTGAACGGCAGCTCGGCACGGTGCTGTTCGATCAGCGCGCTCACGTCTTCCTGGCCCTCCAACGGGACCGGGAACCCCGGGAACGGGCCGGTGACCGAATTGCAGGAGGAAAACGTGTCTGTATCGGTGTAGACCGCGAAGGCTTCGTCGTAGCCGGTGACCATGTACACGCCGTGTTGGGGATCCCGGCGCACGGGGCACTGCGCCCGCAACCAGTCGAAGTAGGGGTACGGGTCGTCGACGGTTTCCGTGCCCCGGAAGAAGTCCAGGGTTGCGTAGTCGTTGCCGGCGTCGGTCATACGGTCTCCTTGCGGGGCGGGTGGTCCGTGACGAAGGTGGCGGCCCGACGGTGGAACCGCCACGATGCACCGTCGCGGTGCAACACATCGTTGTACCGGCCTACGAGCTTGATCTCCCAGCCGGAATCGCTCAGGAGGATGAAGACCACGTCGCTGACCGCCGTGGCCTCGTCGTCGCTCCACGTTTCGATGACGGTGTTCAGGACGAGGTGGCGCTGTGGTCGCCGCGGCGCCCATTTCGTGTAGGCCTGGTGGAGGGCGTCGTGACCAGTGTGGGTGCCCATGCCCGGGATCTCACAGACCCCGTCCGGGCAGAACGTGGCGACGACGTCGTCCGTCCGGCCGTCGTCGAGGGCCTGCGTGTACGTGGCGAGCGCCGCTCGGACACCCTCGGCGACCTCTGCGTAGGATTGCTCGGTCATGGGACCATCCTCACTCGGCGTCCGTCTCCTCGTTCAGGTGCGCGTTCAGGTGAGCCCGTTCCATGCTCAGAAGTCGATGTCCGCGATGGGGCTCTCCAGCGGGTTCACGTTGACCGCCTGGAGCGCCGGGAGCAACTTCTCGTAGGGCAGGCCGGCCAGGAACCCGTCGAGCGTCCGCTCGAAATTCGAGAGCCCCCCCTCCAGCCGTTCGGACAGGCGCATGTACTCGAAGCCCTTCGCATGGAGGCCCTTCTGCTGCCGCGGCAGGTTCGAGAAGTCCTGCGTGGGGATCGGGGGCCAGCGGCTGTCGTCGCACTCCCAGACTTCGGGTGGCAGCGGCGTCGGGGGGTCTTTGCCCTCCGGGAACCGGGTGAGGGACCAGATCTCCATCAGCGTCTCCTCCGGCCCCAACGGGCGGAAGCGGTAGGTCGTGGCGCTGCTGTACATCGGCAGGATGAAGTAGTGCGGGAAGCAGTAGCCCATCGGTTGGTTGAGGCCACGCGCCTCGAGGTCGTTGAGGTCGGGCATTTCGCTGCCGTTGGCGCGGTGCCAGCGCACCACCTCGTCGTTGAGGGTGCGCAGCCAGGTCGAGAAGGCTGCTTTCGGGTCCTCCGGCAGTTCCATGTCCCGGATGCCTTCGGCCACCCGGACATCGTTGGCGTGCACCATCCCGCCCATGCCGTCGCTCATGATGTGCAAGTAGTGCAGCTCCGCATCGATGAGCGCCCGGGGATCGACCGCTCCGCCACTACGCGACGGGTCTCTGCCCGTGATGACGAGCTCGGGATGCGTCTCGATCACGTGGTACTGCTCCATGAACGCCTCTTCGGCGAGCTTCCAGTTCACGGGGAGGCGGGCCGCGTGCCACCACTCGGCCCGCAGCGACTCGACCTTCCAGGCATCGTGCACGGTGGCGAAGGGCTCGATGCAGTCCCGGAGGGGCGGGGCATCATCACTGAGGTTGATGAAGGCGCACCCACCCCATTCCTCGCAGCGCACCGGAGTGAGATTGAGGTCCTGCGCCTGCAGATTGTGCTCGGAGAAGGTCTTCGAGCGCGTGACGAAGGTGTTCACTCCGTCCGGGCCGTAGCACCACCCGTGGAACGGGCAGATGAACCCCGAGGTGCACGACCCCCGACCTTCGGCGACCTTGACGCCGCGGTGGCGACAGGCGTTCTGCAGGGCCCTGACCCCCAGGTCCTCGGTCCGCACCACGATGATCGACTGGTCGAGGATCTCGTACTCGACGAAGTCACCGGGCTCGGGGATCTCCTCGAGCCGGCATGCCATCTGCCAGACCCGTGACCACAGGAGCTCGGCCTCCAACCGATAGAAGCCCGGGTCGAAGTAGCGCTCCTTGGAGGCACGATCCGGGTACTCCATGGCGTAGGGCACCGGAAGCGCAGTCCATCGCCGGTCCGCGATCGCCATTCAGGCCTCTCCCCGTCCGATTCCGTGCAGCGACGTCATTGCGGCTTCAGGTCGTCGTCCAACGGCACGCCGAACGTGCGCAGCGCCATGGCGAGGACGTCGTACGCGCCGACCGTGAAGACGACATCCATCAGCTCGTGCTCATTGAGCGCGCCGGCGAGCACCGCCCACGTCTCGTCGGCGATCAGCGCGTCGCCCAAAAGCTCGTCGACGGCCCGGAGAAGTGCTCGCTCGACGTCGGACCACCCCGGCGCGTCCGGTCCGGCGGCGACGCACGCGACCTCGTCCGCGTCGACGTCGTTGTCGCTCGCACTGGCGACGTGCTGGCGCCACTGGTACTCCGCGTCCCGGACGGCGGCAACGCGCAGGACCAGCAGCTCACGGTGCCGGGCCGAGAGCGTCGACCCGTACATGATCTGGCCGCTGAAGGTGTTGTAGGCACGCGACAGCTCCGGATACCGGGCGAGCACACCCAACGCGTTGAGCCCCTTCGGGCGGCCCTCTCCCTTGGGGCGCCCGGTTGGGGGCAACAGCGGCGCCAACGCCTCACCGGCAGCGGCGGACCATTCGCTCGGCCCGAGCGGCATCAGCCGCGGTGACTCAGGTGTTGCGGCCACCGTTGACTCCCAGGACCTGGCCGGTGATGTAGCTCGCCTCCTCGCGCACGAGGAACGAGCACATGGCTGCGATGTCCTCCGGACGACCGATCCGCCGTACCGGCGTCAGCTTCTCGTGGAATTCGACACCCTCGCCCAGGAGGCCCTTGCTCTCCTGCCGGCGCAGCATCGGTGTGTCGATGAACCCGGGCGGAACGGTGTTGACGGTGATCCCCTTCGGGCCCAGCTCCAGGGCCAGCGATTTCGTGAAGCCGATGACCCCCGCTTTCGCCGCCACGTAGTGCGTCATGTACTGCTGCCCGCTATGGGCGCTGGAAGACGAGATGTTCACGATCCGTCCCCAGCCCTGTTCGATCATGCCGGGCACGACCGCCTGGCAGCAATTGAACGTTCCGGTGAGGTTCACTTCGAGGAGACGATGCCACTTCTCGGGCGTGATCGAGAGGAAGGGATCGACGGCATGGATTCCCGCGTTGTTCACCAGGACCGTCGGGAGCCCGAACTGCTGCTGCACCTGCGCCACACCCGCTTCGATCTGCTCGCGATCGGTCACATCAACGGTGACACCCAATGCCTTCTCCCCGGCGGCCGAGATCTTGCCTGCGGCCCCCTCGGCTGCATCGCCGTCGCGATCGAACACCGCCACGACGATGCCGTCGGCCGCCAGCCGTTCACTGACCGCGAGCCCGATGCCGGAGCCGCCGCCGGTGACGATCGCCACGCGTGGCGCAGTGGACCGGGAGGCATCGCTCATGAAACGCGGCGTCCGGGGCCGGCGCCGTCGGCCCGCGCGCAGGCGATGACGTCGTGTGTTCGTGTCGTCAGGACTGCCATCCGTCGAGCCTCCTCGTGCCTGGGAGAGGCACCAGCGTCAAGATATACTAACCGGTCGGTACAATCTGCATCGTGGGCGTCGAGCCGCACGGTGTGCATGCCCGTGGGCGCGACGCGCTCGTCCGGGATCATCGCCGCGGAGGCCCATGACATCCACCGAACCCGCATCCGACCAGAGCTCGAGCCTTCCGGCTGCCGAGGTCGACGTGCTCGTCGTCGGGGCGGGCATCACCGGGATCTATCAGCTCTACCGCGCGCGCGAAGCCGGTTTCTCCGTTCGGCTGCTCGAGGCGGGCGACGGTGTCGGGGGCACCTGGTACTGGAACCGCTACCCCGGGGCGCGTTTCGACTCGGAGAGCTACACCTACGCCTACCTGTTCTCGAAGGAGCTGTTCGAGTGGTGGGAGTGGCGGGAGCACTTTGCGGAACAGCCGGAGATCGAGCGCTACCTCAACCACGTGGTGGACCGATTCGACCTCCGGCGGCACATCCGCTTCGGCGCCACGGTCACGTCGGCCGTCTATGACGAGCCAACGGGCCGCTGGACGGTCGTTGACAGCCACGGAACCGAGGTCCGGGCGCGGTTCCTCGTCGCTGCCACCGGCGTCCTCTCGGTGCCGTACTTCCCGGACGTGCCAGGGCGGGAGGACTTCCGGGGCGAGTCGTACCACACGGGGTTGTGGCCGGCGGCGCCGGTCGATTTCACCGGCAAGCGGGTCGCCGTGATCGGCACCGGCTCGAGCGGGGTGCAGATCATCCCCGCGATCGCCGACAAGGCCGCGGCACTGACGGTCTACCAACGCTCCGCCAACTGGTGCACGCCGCTCAACAACGCGCCGATCTCCCCGGACGAGCAGGCGCAGCTCAGGGCGGACTTCGAAGAGATCCGCCAGACATTGAACACGTCACCGAGCGGGTTCCTCCACCGGACCAACGAGCGCGCCACCTTCGACGACTCAGAGGATGAGCGCGGGGCGTTCTTCGAGGAGATGTGGCGCAGCCCGGGCTTCTCGAAGCTCACCAGCAACTACAGCGACCTCATGTTCGATCAGGCCGCGAACACGGCCTGGTGCGACTTCCTGGCCGACAAGGTCCGCGCCATCGTCAGGGACCCCGTGACAGCGGAGAAGCTGATCCCCAAGGACCACCGGTTCGGCGAGAAGCGGCCGCCGTTCGTCACCGCCTACTTCGAGGTCTTCAACGAGCCGCACGTGGACCTCGTCGATCTCCGGGAGACACCGATCGAGCGCGTGAACGGCAGCGGCATCGAGACCGCCGACGGCCTGCGGGAGTTCGACATCATCGTGTGGGCGACCGGGTTCGACTTCGGGACGGGCGCGTTGAACCGCATGGGGATCGAGGGCCGGGCCGGTCTCGCCCTCGTCGACCACTGGGCCGATGGCCCGAAGACGTTCCTCGGGATTCAGACCACGGGGTTCCCGAACTTCTTCTTTCCCGGTGGGCCCCATGCCGCCGCCGGCAACAATCCTCGCTACAACGGCGACCAGGTGGACTTCGTCACCGAGATTCTCCTCCATCTGCGGGCGGTCGGCTGCGACGTCATCGAGGTCGACCACGCCGCCGAGGAGAAGTGGACCAACATGGTCGACCGCTGGGCGACCAAGGCCCCCTCGTTCGGTGAGAGCAGCTACTACTTCGGCTCCAACATCCCCGGGAAGCCCCGCAAGTATCTGCTGAATTCGGCAGGCCGGCCGAAGCTCCTGGCGGAGATCGCCAAGGTCATCGACACCGACTACAAGGCGTTCAGTCTGTCGCGTGCCTCAGAGCTCACGCAGTCGGGGGCCCCCGGTCCCGAGTGACGTCCGCTCCTCAGACGTACGCTCCTCAGACGGCCGCTCCTCAGACGGTCGCCACCGGCGTCAACGGGGAGCCCACAATGCCGGGCAGCCGCAACGGCGGCGCGGTGAGCAGGAACCGGCTCCGGTTGTGCACGCGCAGCCAGGAGGCGAGCTCGTGCAGGTACCACATCTCGCCGAGCGGAACGCCCAGTTTGAAGAGGCAGAGGTTGTGGATGGGCAGGAACGAGTGGCGGGTCTCGTCGCGGTCCTTGCCGACCATGCCTTCCACCGCGTAGTTGTCCGCCACGAGCGCAGAGATCTGCGAGTCGGCGATCCACTCCAGCAGCGACTCGTCGCGCGCGTCGAGGTAGGTGCACAGCGTGTGGATCTTCACCGGATCGGGATCGCGGTTCCACTGCAGGATCTCCGTGGCGAACCCGGTGTGCAACAGGAGCATGTCGCCGGGCTCTACGACGACGTTGTCGGCCGCCATGATCTCTTCGAGCGTCTTGCGATCGACGCCGCGCCACTCGTGGCCCAGGTGGTGGGCCAGGTCCACCAGCACGCCGCGTCCCTGCACGCCGGTCGCGGCCATGTGCTCCAGGCCCAGGTGGCGCGCGAAGCAGCGGTGGCGTCCGCCGTCGCCGGCGGCATCGGGCTTCGGTCCGACCAGGTCCTCGCCGGCACGGTAGCCGTTGTAGTACACGGCCTCGTCAACGCCGTCGCCATCGGCGTCGAACTCGGCGCCGACGTGCGCGAGTGAGTCCCACTGCGTGGAGTACTGCAGGGAGAGCGTCACTACATCGTCCGCCCAGACGTCCACGTACTTGGGATCGCCGTACTTGTCCATGGTGCTCATCGCGACGTTGTAGAAGGTGTCGGGTTTCCCGTCCATGTCCTCGGTCGGCGAGATCACCGGCGGGTGCCGTCGCTGGTTCAACGCGGTGCCGCCGGGATAGTCGAGCGGCAGGCTGAGGCAGAAGCTGATGCCGGCTTCGACCTCCCGCACGCCCTGCAGGACCTTGTCGGCCGTGAGCAGGTTGATGCGCCCGAGCTCGTCGTCGTCGCCCCAGTCGCCCCACGTCGAGCCAGGTGGGCGCTGCTTCCACCGCTTGCTCATCGCTTCTTCTCCTTCTGGCCGCGACGACCCCGCGGCCGACCTGGGCGCACGTTGTCTGTACCGACCGGTTGGTCTAGAATCCGGGGAAGAGTACCGCGTACGCGCGCGCTCAATCACCGAGATCTTGCGTCCAGCGCAGGAAGGGCACAACCATGACAGAGAACCAACTCGTCATCTCCGCCGACGGGCACATCCTGGAGCCCACGAATCTCTTCGTCACCCGCCTGCCCAAGAACCTGCGGGACCGCGGGGTCTGGGAGGACGACTTCGAGATCGAGCCGCTGGTGGAGGGCGGGGCCCGCATCTTCCGGCGACTGCACACGCCCGGCTTCGAGGGGTGGACCATCTCGCGCTACCGCCAGACCGGCGGGCGGATGCCCGAGGGCGACCCCGAGATGATCATCGAGGACCTGAACTTCGACGGCGTCGACGTCGGCGTCATGCACCCGAACCTGTCGCTCTTCGGTCTGTACTCCGACGACCACGCGCTCTCCATCGCCCATGCCCGCGTCTACAACGACTACGTCGTCGAGCGCTTCGGGCCCTACTTCTCCCGCCTGGCGCCCACCGCTCCCATCCCCCTGACCGACGTCGACGACGCCGTGGTCGAGATCGAGCGGGTCGCCGCCAACGGCTTCCGCGCCATCCTCCTGCCGGCGACGCCGCCCAAGCCCTACTACTCACGGGACTTCGACCCCGTCTGGGCGGCGGCCCAGGCCAGCGGGGTGCACGTGTTCATCCACACGCAAACCGGCGGGATCAAGGTCAACGACCCGTCGAGCACCACGCTCAAGGTCGTCATGGAGAACGCGGCCCAGGTGAACCAGCCGGTGACCGAGAAGTCGGCCGCCAAGCGCATGGTGACCCAGGCCATCTACAGCACCATCGTCCCCCAGCAGGTCATCTGCGAGCTCATCGGCGGCGGGGTCCCTGAGCGCTACCCCGACCTCCACTTCGCCCTGATCGAGTTCAACGCGCACTGGCTGGCCTCGCTGGTCGGCAGCATGGACAAGTGCTGGATCACGGGCATCGGGCAGGACCCTGACTGGTGGCTCGGCGTGTGGGACGACAGCCGGCCGCCCACCGAGCAGACCGGCATCGCCCGGCTGTTCCGGCTGAACGAGAAGTGGCCCTACCCGCTCATGCCGAGCGAGTACGTGAAGCGCCAGTTCCACGTCTCGTTCCAGGACGACCCCGTCGCGGTCGCCTGCCGGCACATCACCGGCCTGTCCAGCATCGTCTGGGGCAACGACTATCCGCACGCCGAAGGGACGTTCCGCGGCAGCCGGCAGCTCATGGACCAGCTGTTCACCGGCGTGCCGGCGGACGAGAAGGCGGCCATGGTCGGCGGCACACTCGGTGACCTCCTGGGGTTCCACGCCCCGTTGGCCGCCACCGCCGCCCGGAACTAAGTCACACTCCGGTCGGCAGCACCGAACACGGGAGTCGAGTGGACAGCTACAGCTTCGAAGGTCGCGTCGCGGTCGTCACGGGTGCAGGTCGCGGCATCGGGCGCGCCTACGCGCTACTCCTGGCCGACCGCGGCGCTCGCGTCGTCGTCAACGACCTCGGCGGCTCCATGCAGGGGTTGGGTGTCGACGGCGCAGTGGCGTCGACCGTGGCGGCAGAGATCGACGCGGCCGGCGGCATGGCCCTCGCCGACCAGAACGACGTGGCCTCGGCCGACGGCGCGCGGGCCCTCATCGATGGCGCGTTCGAGAAGTTCGGTCGTCTCGACGTCCTGATCAACAACGCGGGCATCATCAAATGGGCGGGCCTGCCGGACGCCGACCTGGACAACCTGGAGCGTCACATTGCCGTCCACGTCCTGGGGTCGTTCAACACCACCCGGGCCGCCTGGCCCCACATGGTCGAGGCGGGCTACGGCCGCATTGTCATGACGACGTCCTCGGGGATCTTCGGGTTGCCCCAGAATCTCTCCTACGCCACCGCCAAGGCCGCCGTCATCGGACTGACCCGGAGCCTGGCCACCACCAGCACGGCGCACGGGATCAAAGTCAACCTGATCGCTCCGGCGGCCTACACCCGCATGGCCGGGCCGGCCTCCGCCACGGACGAGACGAGCGGCCCGGGGGCACCGATGTCGCCGGATCTGGTCGCCCCCATGGCGGCGTTCCTCGCCCACGAGGACTGCCCCGTCAACGGGGAGATGTACGAGGCCGGCGCGGGGAGGTTCTCCCGTATCTTCATCGCCTCGACGCCCGGCTACGTCACGGCCGACCCGACCATCGAGGACGTGGCCCGGCACTGGGACGCCATCAACGACGAGACGGGGTACGCCGTCCCGACCGACCTCCCCGACTGGTCCACCTCCTTCCTGGCCCACCTGCAGCCCCACGTGTGAGCTGACGGATGGACTTCTCGCTCAGCGAATCCGAACGGGACCTCGTCGACCTCTGCCGTGACTTCGCGACGCGGGAGATCGCTCCCCGCGCACCGCTGGCCTGGGAGGAGGCACGCTGCCCTACGGATCTCCTCCGCGAGATGGGTGAGCTCGGCCTCCTCGGCGTCCTCGTCCCCGAGGAGTGGGGTGGGATCGGGATGTCGACGATCGGCTTCGTCGCCGCCATGGAGCAGATCGGCCACGCCGACCAGTCCGTGGCCGCCGCCTGGCAGGCCCACGCCACCATCGGTTCGCTCCCACTCTCCCTCTTCGGGAACGACGAGCAACGAGAGCGCTGGCTGCGGCCCCTGGCGGAGGGTCGGACGCTCGGCGCGTTCGGGCTCACCGAGCCAAATGCGGGTTCCGACGCACGAGGGATCAGCACCCGAGCCGAGCGCCGAGATGGCGGTTGGCTGATCAACGGCCGCAAGACGTTCATCTCCAACGCAGGAACGGACATGTCGTTCGGCGTCACACTGCTGGCGCGTACGGAGCCGGCTGAAGGCCGCGAGCCCGGATTTGCGAGCCTGGTCGTGGAAAAGGACACGCCTGGCTTCACGATGGGTCCGAAGATGCGCGGCATCGGCTGGCGCGGGCTCGACACCCGCGAGCTCTACCTCGACGACGTCTGGGTTCCTGACGAGCATCTCCTGGGCGACCCGAACCTCGGTCTCGGCCAGTTCCTGCGCACGCTGGAGGTCGGGCGCATCTCGATCGCGGCATTGTCGCTCAGCCTGACCCAGGCGGTCCTCGACCTGGCCACTGCGTACGCAAAAGAGCGCCGGCAGTTCGGGCAGCCGATCTCGAAGTTCCAGGCGGTGCAGTTCAAGCTGGCCGACATCGCCACCGAGCTGGAGGCGGCGCGCTGGCTCACCTACCGCGCCGCCTACCTGCGCGACATCGGACAGCCCTTCCAGAAGGAGGCGGCGATGGCGAAGATGAAGGCCAGCCGGGTGGCGGCGTGGGCCGCCTCAGAGGCGGTCCAGATCCACGGCGGCCTCGGGTACATGCTCGAAACGCCCGTCGCCCGCTTCTACTGCGACTCCAAGGTGCTCGAGATCGGCGAGGGTACCAACGAGATCCAGCATCTCGTGATCGCCCGTCAGCTGGGCTGCTGACTACACCGCGGCGAGACGGCGGATGGCCTCCGTGATGTCATCGCGGTCGGGCAGCCATGCCTTCTCGAGATCGGGCGAGTAGGGCGACGGGGTCGGCGCAGCCCCGATGCGCTCGATCGGCGCATCGAGATCCCAGAATCCCTCCCGGGCTACCGTGGCCGCGATCTCCGCCCCGATGCCGAACGGGACGACGGCTTCATGGGCGACGAGCAGCCGGCTCGTCTTGTGCACGGACGCGAGGATCGGCTCCATGTCCAGGGGGGCCACCGTCCTGAGGTCGATGACCTCGACGGAGATGCCCTCCTCCGCCACCCGCTCGGCGGCCGCCACTGCCTCGTGCACCATGCGGGAGACCGACACGACGGTCAGGTCCGTCCCGGCCCGCACCACCGCGGACTTGCCGATGGGCAGGATGTACTCGGACGGCGGCTGCGGACCTTTCAAGCCGTAGAGCAGGCGGTTCTCGATGAAGATCACCGGGTTCGGGTCCTGGATGGACGCCCGCAGCAGCCCATAGGTGTCGGCCGGCGTCGAGGGCATGACGACGCTCAGCCCCGGAATGTGGGCCAGCAGCGCTTCGAGGCTCTGCGAGTGTTGGCTCCCGGAGGAGCGG
The DNA here is from genome assembly GCA_963736515.1 of uncultured Acidimicrobiaceae bacterium. GTDB lineage: Bacteria > Actinomycetota > Acidimicrobiia > Acidimicrobiales > RAAP-2 > Bog-473. Next base: position 288,566 of record CAVTPE010000023.1, read on the forward strand.
CCCGCCCCGAACTGGGTCCGCACCGTCAGCGCCATCTCCGCCGCTCCACCGGTCATGAACGGCAGCTTGGCCGCCTGATTGAGCAGCTGATCGAAGCAGACGCCGATGAAGTCGAGGTACATCAACTCGACAACGGGACGCATCCCGGCCATGGCCGCACCGACCCCGAGACCGATGATGGCCGTCTCGGAGATCGGCGTGTCCCGGACGCGGCTGCCGAACGCGTCGGCCAGGCCCCGGGTCAGGCCGAAGACGTTGCCTCCGGCGCCCACATCGACGCCGGCCAGGAACACACGATCATCCTCGGTGAGCTCGATCTCGAGCGCCGACCGGATCGCGTCCATGGTACGGAAGACCGGTGAATCGTCTGCGGGGGGAGCCGGCTCCGGTCGCATCGGTCGCGGACGGACGACGAAGTCCGTCAACGTGGCCGGAGACGGTCGGGCCAGCCGGCGGGCGGCCTCGACGGCACTGTCCAGCGAAGCGGCCGTCGACGCCTCGAGCGCCTTGATCTGGTCGTCGGGCACGCCCGCTTCGCGCAGCAGGGATTCATGCACGAGCAGCGGGTCTCGTAACCGCCACTCCTCCACCTCGTCCGGCGACCGGTAGCGCTCGGGATCGCCTTCGTAGTGGCCGTGCCAGCGGTAGGTCGCCGCCTCGACGACCGTGGGGCCGCGCCCCTCGCGTGCGGCGGCAACGACGTCCTCCATGACAGAAGCCGTCGTCACGACGTCGTTGCCGTCCACCGCCGCGTACGGGATCCCGTACCCAGCTGCCCGTTGCTCGAGTGACGCCGCATGTTGGGTGAAAGCCGGGGAGAACTCGGCATAGCCATTGTTCTCACAGAAGAAGACCACCGGGAGCTTCCAGACGGCGGCGAGATTCAGAGCTTCATGGAAGGCCCCCTGCGCCGCCGCGCCGTCACCGAAGAAGGCCACCGTGACGCTTCCGTCGCGCCTGATTTGTGCCGCCGTCGCCGCCCCGGCCGCAATGGGGATGCCCGCGGCCACGATGCCGTTGGCGCCGAAGATCCCTAGCTTCGGGTCGGCGATGTGCATCGAGCCGCCCCGGCCTCGGTTCGTGCCCTGGTCCTTGCCCATCAGCTCGGCGAACATCCCGGCCGGGTCCAGGCCCTTGGCCAGGCAGTGGCCATGGCCGCGATGAGTGGAGGTGATCACGTCCGCAGGGCGCAGTGGCCAGCACGCGCCGACCGCCGTCGCCTCCTGCCCCGTCGACAGGTGGACGAAGCCGGGTACCTCGCCGTCACGGTAGAGGGCCGCCACCCGCTCCTCGAAGCCGCGGACCAGGAGCATCCGCCGCTGCATCTCGACGAGGTCGACCGTCGAGTAGGCCGGGGGGGAGAGGTCGTCGGGCATCCGACGTGTACTGTACTGGTCGGTACAACGTGAGCAAAGCGACCATCGATCAGATCGACACCCCCGACTCGTTCCCCGACCCTGGCGCGGTCTCGGGCAAGAGGGTGGTGATCACCGGCGCCAGCCGCGGCCTCGGCGCGCTGCTCTCGCACGCGTTCTCGCAGGCCGGCGCCTCGGTGGCGCTGGTCGCCCGGACGGAGCGGGATTTGAAGGCGGTCGCCGAAGCGCTTCCCGGAACGTCGATGGTGCTCAGCGGTGACGTCACGGACGAGGACTTCAACGAAGCCGTCGCCGACGCCGCGGTTGCCGAATGGGGTGGCGTCGACGCCTGGATCTGCAATGCCGGGATCTCACCGATCGTGGCCGGTCCTCGTCAGACCGAAGCCGCGGTCTGGCGCCAGGTCCTCGAGGTGAACCTCACGGGCGCCTTCCTCGGGGCCCGAGCGGCGGCCCGTGTCATGGGCGAGGGCGGGCGATTGATCTTCACGGGATCGGTGCTGGGGGAACGGCCGCGCAAGGGGCTCGCCGCGTACAGCGCCTCGAAAGCCGGGTTGGTCGGCGTGGCCAAGGGACTCGCTCTCGATCTGGCCCCGGCCGGGATCACCGTGAACGTCGTCGCTCCCGGATGGTTCGAATCCCCCATGGCGGACGGATGGGTGCACAACCCTGATCTCTCGGCTGCGATCACTGGACACACCGCGCAAAAGCGGTGGGGCACATCGACGGACCTGGCCGGCGCCTACCAGTTCTTGGCGTCTGACGCGTCGGCGTTCATCACCGGGTCGGTGCTCAACGTCGACGGCGGCTACCTGCTGGTATGACGGCGCGGCGGGTGGTGGCCATCACCGGCGCGGGCGGGGCTCTGGGAGCGGCCCTGTCGCAGCAGTTCGCCAGCGAGCCGGGAACCGATCTCGTGCTGAGCGACGTCAGCGGACCCTCGCTCGATGCGACCGTCGCCGTACTCCCCGCAACGGGCGAATCCGCCGAGACCCTGCTCGCGGATGTGAGCGAGTACGACCAGGTCGAGTCTGTCATCACGCGCGCGGTCGAGCGTTTCGGCCGCCTCGACGTCCTCATCAGCAATGCCGGCGTGCTCTCGCCGAACGGTCGGATCCACAATCTCACGACCGAGGACTGGGAACGTGCCTTCCGGGTCAACCTGCTCGGCGCCGTCAACGGGATCCGTGCTGCGGTGAGCGTCATGCGCCCGCAGAAGTCGGGCTCAATTGTGTTGACCGCGTCAGTCTCTGGTTTGACCGCGTGGTCACATGCAGCGCCGTATTGTGCGACGAAGGCCGCGGTGATTCAGCTCGCAAAGGTAGCCGCCATCGAATACGCGCGCGATGGCATCCGCGTCAACTGTGTCTGCCCCGGGACATTCCGGTCTTCCATCCACGACGAGCTTCCGCCGGACGCGCTCGACGCCATCGCCGACCGGCATCCCCTCGGGATCGGGACGGTCGCCGACCTGGTCGGTGCGTATTCCTATCTCGCGGGCGATGCCTCGCGCTGGACGACGGGATCGGCGATCGTCGTCGACGGCGGGTACTCGGCGCCTTGAGAACAGCTACGCGGGCGGGCCGTCCGACGGTCGTGTGATGCCGTGCATGAAGATGTCGGCAAACGGCTTCGCCACATCCCTCGCCGAGAGCCGCCCCCCGGCCTTCAGCCAGAGGTACGTGTAATTGTGCATGCCCAGCCACGCCAACGCGGTCAATCTCGGATCGATGTCACGAAACTCGCCCGAGTCGACGCCCGCCTCGAGGACCGCCTCGACCCTGCGCTCGTAGCTGCGGCGGCGCGCGCGGAATTGCTCGGCACGGTCGCCGGTGAGTGCGGGGAACTCGTGCAGGAAGACCCAGACGTGATCGGGGTAGCGATGGATCACATTCAGCAGCTCATCACCGAGCATGGCGAGCTGCCGCGACGGCGACCCCCCGGCCTCGGCCACGCGATCCGCGCCCGCCATCACTTCGTCCATGACCCGGTCATGGATCGCCGCCAGAAGCCTTTCTTTGGAGCCGATGTAATGGTAGAGAGCGCCCTTGCCGAGGTCGTTGGCAACGCACAGCTCGGTGATCCCTGTCGCGTGGTAGCCACGCCGAGCGAACACGGTCGCAGATGTGTCGATGATGGCCTGATAGCGCGCTTCCCAGTTCGCCTTTCGACGAGAATCACCGGTCGCTTCCGCCCGTGGCATTGGTAGCGAGACTAGCGGGCCGCCAACCGGGGGCTCGGCTTCTGGTCGCCGGAGTGAGGTCGACGCGCCGCCCGCAGAACCGTTCACCTTTCGTGCGGTGGGCAACGGCGACGCTACATGGGGCCAAACCGGAGGCGGCTGTCGACGTTCAGTCGTCTGCATATGCTGACCCGTCGGCACGGATCATCTCGCTTGTTGCGGAAGGAATTGGACTGACGATGCGAACGGCCTCCTCGACAACGCCCATCTCGTGAGGACGGGCCCCGTGACAACGCCAGAGACGAGCCCCACAGACTTGAACTGGTTCGCCGTGCTCGCCCACCACGCGAGCCGTACACCGGACAAGGTGATGACGGTCTTCGATGGAGAGGAGACGACCTACGGCCAGATGGCCGGCCGCGCGGTCGCGTTGGCCGGTGGCCTGGCCCAACACGGCGTCGGCGCCGGAGATGTCGTCGCCCTGCTGTCGTACAACTGCCCCGAGTTCCTGGAGACTATTTTCGCGGCCAACTACCTGGGCGCGATCGCCATGCCGATCAATTGGCGGCTGGCGGCCCCCGAGGTGCGCTACATCCTCGAGCATTCCGGAGCGCGCGCCCTCGTGTGCGATGTGGCGCTGGTGGAGCTCGCGAGTGAGGCGACGAGCGGCATCGAAACACGGATCTTCCGCGCCTGCGTGTCGCCGACCGATCGGGCCGGATGGGCGACCCTGGCCGACCTCCGCACCGCTGCCGGCGAAGTCCCCCGGGTGCCTGGGGATGCCGACGACGTGCACCGCCTGATGTACACGTCGGGCACCACCGGACGCCCGAAGGGGGTGATGATCACCCACGGCAACCTGGCCTGGAAGAACATGGCGCACATCATCGAGTTCGGCTTCACCAGCGCCGATCTCGGGTTGGCCTGTGGCCCCCTGTATCACGTGGGTGCTCTCGATCTCACGACGACCACCCTGGTCGCTGCAGGTGCCACGATCATCATCCAGCGGGCCTTCGACGCAACCCAAGTCGTTGCCGAGATCGAGCGATCCCGGGTGACCACCGTGTGGTTGGCGCCCGCCATGGTCAACGCGATCATGGCCCTCCCCGACATCGAGGCCCGAGATCTTTCGTCCGTGCGGGTCGTCATCAACGGAGGAGAGAAGATGCCGATCCCGCTCATTCAGCAGATCGGGCGCGTCTTCCCCTCGGCGTGGTTCGCCGACGCCTACGGCCTGACCGAGACTGTGTCCGGCGACACCTTTCTCGACCGGGAGAGTATCGTCAGCAAGCTCGGCTCGGTCGGACGGCCTTGCCTCTACCTCGAGCTCGACGTCTGGGACGACGAGGGACACTCCGTGCCGCCGGGCGAGCAAGGGGAGATCGTCATGCGGGGACCAAAGGTCTTCAAGGGCTACTGGCGGGACCCGGGAGCAACGGCGGCCGCCTTCGCCGGGGGCTGGTTCCACACGGGCGACATCGGGGTCCGTGACGAAGACGACTACCTGTTCATCGTCGATCGGCTCAAGGACATGATCGTCTCCGGCGGCGAGAACATCGCCAGTTCGGAGATCGAGCGCGTGCTCTACGAGCACGCCGCCGTGCTCGAAGCTGCCGTCGTGGGCCGTCCCGACGATCGATGGGGTGAGGTGCCGGTGGCCTTCGTCGTCCGGCGTGAGGGCGCCGACACGACGCCGGACCAGCTGATCGAGCATTGCCGCGGCGAACTCGCACGATTCAAGGTTCCGAAGGAGATCAACTTCATTGACGCGCTCCCCCGCAACCCTTCGGGGAAGATCCTCAAACGTGAGCTCCGGAGTGGAGAATGAGCAGACCGATGCCTGTCCTTCCGGGCCCTTCGCGATTGAAGGAGACACGATGCGCGTCAGCGGACCGGTGACAGGGGGCAGCAAGGGGTGGGCGTTCGGAGGGCCGGTGGCCGATCTCCACGCGCTGGGGTACCGCCAGGAGGAGTACTTCCTCGAGGGGGAGGCAGCCCGCTACAGGCCGGCGCAGGGTACGGATCTCGGGCGGGACGGACGCTGGCAGGTCGAACCCGTCGAGACCACGCCGTTCAGAACGCGCCTCGTGGTGGTGCGGCCGAACGACCCTGCCGCTTTCAACGGGACGGTCGTCGTCCTGTGGAACAACGTCTCGGCCGGGTACGAGAATTTCGGAGGCGGCGACAGTCCGGAGGTCTTCGAAAACGGCTTCGCCTACGTCGCCGTCTCCGCCCAGCGGGTCGGCATTCACGGGCAGCCCGACAATCCGCAGGGCCTGCAGGCGTGGGATCCGGAGCGCTACGGATCGCTGTCGATCCCCAGCGACGACTACTCGTTCGACATCTTCACCCAGGCGGCCAACCTGGTGGCGCCCGACCGGCCCCGCGAGACACTCGACGTCATGGGGGGACTCGACGTCCGGCGACTGATCGCCCAAGGCGCCTCCCAATCGGCGGCCCGGCTGGCCTCGTACCTAGATGGTGTCCAGCCGATCACGGGACGCTTCGACGCCTTCTTCCTCATGCTGTACTTCGGCGGGGGCACGCCGCTCGAGGTAGGTGACGCGGTGATGACCGTCCCACGGGATGCCGGCGCCGAAGCCAACGCACCCAGGATTCCCGAAGGGGTGCACCTCTTGCGCGACGACCTCGGGATCCCCGTGATGGTGGTCAACACCGAGTGCGAGGCGACATCCTGTTACGGGGTCCGCCAGCCGGACACCGACCGCAACCGGTACTGGGAGGTGGCCGGCGCCTCGCACGTCGCCCTGCAGGGGATCGCGTCGTCCTCACCGCGGATGGTGCGGGACTTCGGTTTCGCCATTCCGCTCGACGACGAGTCAATGCAGAGCATCAACCAGGTCTCGGTCGCACCGGTGGTCGATGCCGCCCTCCACCACCTGCAGGTCTGGCTGGTCGACGGGACGCCACCGCCGGTGCAGCCGCGCATCGACTTCGAGGGTGATCCGCCCCAGGTCGTCCGCGACGACAACCGCATCGCTCGAGGTGGAATCAGGCTGCCCCAGGTCGAGGTGCCGCTCGCCCACAACAGCGCGATACAACAGTCGCCTGACGTCTTCTCCCGCCTGGTCGGTTTCCACGAGGCCTTCCCGGTCGAAAAGGTACGCGAGCTCTATGGAAACCGCGACACCTATCTCGACCGCTACGCCGAGGCAACCCGGGCGGCCGAGGCGGCCGCGGTCATCCTCCCCCGCGACGTCGACCCCCTTCTCGCCGAGGCGGTGACCGCGCTTCCGCTGTGAGCATTCGGGCTGGTTCCGGAGGGCGGGAACCGGCGTCACGCTATGGTTCACCGGTGCCTCGTGAGACGGTACCGTCACGCAGTCACGGTGATGGGACGACGCAGATCGTTGGCCTCCACAGTGCACACCACGGCCCCAACGCTGACCCACCTCTCATCCTGGTGCACGGAGCGCCCGATCGGTCGGCCGCGTTTCGTCGGGTCCTCGAACACCTTGGTGGACGCGACGTCACCGTCTACGACCGGCGCGGCTACGGTCGATCGCTCCGGGCGACCCCGGCTCGGACCATGGTGGACCACGCGCACGACCTTCTGGCCGTCGCGGACGCCTGCACGAGTCCTCCCGTCGTCGTTGCCCACAGCTTCGGTTCGAATCCCGCCATGCTCGCCGCCACGCTCCGCCCCGATGCCTTTCCCGCGCTCGGCCTCTGGGAGCCACCGCTTCCCTGGGTTGCCTGGTGGCCGGAGCAGACAAAGAACTACAACGCCACCATCGCTTCGTCGCATGCTCCGGCTGACGACGTCGAAGAGATGTACCGCAGATTGCTCGGTGACGAGGCGTGGTACCGCCTGCCGGCCGGCGTGCGGGACCAGCGCCGCGCCGAGGGGCCGGCCTTTCAGACGGACATGGCCTCCGAGCTCGATGCCCCATTCGACTTCCAAGACGTTGTCGTTCCGGTTCTCGTCGGGTATGGCTCAGAGACCTCCGCGGAGCATGCCTATGGTGCTCGCTGGCTGGCCGAGACATTGCCGAACGCACGGACCCGGGCGTTCCAGGGCACCGGGCACTTCGCTCCCCGCACCCACCCCGAGGAGTACGCAACGTTTGTGCTCTCCGTGCTCGACCTCGTCGATCAAGGGCAGCCCGGATCTGGAGATCGATCACCCGGGGACAGGTACGGCTGACGCGTCAGTGCCCCGCGGCCTGACCGCCGTCGATGTGCAGAATCTCCCCGGTGACGAATGGGGCCCGTTCCAGATAGAGGATCCCCTGAATCACGTCGTCGATCTCGCCCACTCTTCCGAGAGGGTGGAGCTCGGCCAGCCCCGCATAGGATTCCGGCTCGAAGCTCGGATTCTTGATGACTCCGAGGGAAACCGCGTTGACCCTCACGCCGCGGGAGGCGAACTCGATCGCCAGGGACCGCGTGACCGCGTTCAGTCCCCCTTTCGTGAGAGACGCCAGCGCTGCGGGAGTCCTGCTCTGTGCGTGTTCGACCAAGCTCGTTGTGACGTTGACGACATGGCCGGTGCCTTGAGCGAGCATCTGCGGCACGACGCGCTGGGTGATGTGGAAGAACCCGGTGAGGTTCACCGCCATGGCCCCGGCATAGTCATCGATCGTGTAGTCCATGAAGGGTTTTCCGACGAAGATGCCCGCATTGTTGACAAGGGTGTCGATCCGGCCGAACCGATCAATGGCCTTCTCCACGACCCGCTCCGCGGTGTCAACGGCCGCAATGTCGCCGCTCACAGTGAGGAAATCCCGTCTGTCGGAGCTGCCGATCGTACGAGACGTCGCGACGACTGCGTATCCCGCACCGGAAAACGCCTCTGCGACCCCGGCGCCGATACCCCTCGAGGCGCCGGTGACAATCGCGACCTTGCGCACCGGGCGGCTCTCCGCTGCGCCGCGGGAGCCCGGTGTCTGGTCCGACTCAGAGGACGGGCTCATCCGACGAGGTAGACCTCGTAGATCACGCCTCCGGGCTGCCGGCCGGCGACACTGATGAAGACGCCCTTGTTCAACCAGTCCAGATCGTCCGCGGCAGATTCGATCCGGGTGGAAGTGCGGAAGGTGTATGCACTCGCATCGACGTCCTCCCCACTCCCGAGACGGGCCAGGACCTCAGCGCTCCCGTGGCGGATACCTTGTGATTGCACGTAGAGCGTGTCACCTCGCTCCGTTTGCAGCGTGTACCGGACGTCTCCGAGCGCAGTCCCATCTGGGAGAAGGATCTGCCAATCGGCGCTGGCACCCGGCAGCAGCTTCCCTCGGAGCTCGGGCCCATGGAATGTCCCGCCGGTGAGTGGAACGATTCGCCGGTGACCGCTCGGGGTCTCACCCAGGTCCTGCGGGTCACCGAGAGTCGCCTCCAGACGATAGATCTTGGTGAGACGGGGTTCGGGGAGAGGGTTGCTCATCGTTCGTTCAAGTTCACTCGCAGCTCGACAACCCGGATCGGAGCCCTTCTGAAAGATGGAGCCGATCAGAGCACTCGCTCGTGCCGCCTCCTCGCCCATCATCGTAACCTTGGTTTGATATTCACGCCGTGCCACTCCGAGAGACACCACAAGTTGATGAGGTCCCATGTGGCACACGACCACTCCTCGTCGACGAGATCCTCCCGACGCATTTCGTCGTCTCGGACGACATCGATCGGTCGTGCCGGTTCGACACCGAAATGCTCGGCGGCCTCAGCTGGCCCTCTCTGGCCCTGGACATGACGATCCCGTCGGGCTGACGCCGGTCGACGCCGTCGCTACGTTGCCGCCGGAGCGTCGGCGAACTGCAGCACGTTCTTCGCCGTGTCAAAGGTAACGAGGTACACCGGGCCGAGGGCATAAGCCCGACCCGGTCCGAAGGACACCGGTACGCCTGATCCGGGGATGGCTGCGTCACGGAGTTCGTATCCGGCATGGGCGAAGGTGGTTGACGTGAGGTTCTTGCCGGCTGCTTTGGCGATCGTCGTGAACAGGGCGACGTTGAGACACGCCGCTTCAATGGCGTAGAAGCTCTGGTCCGACCCCGTGAGCGGATTCGTCGGTGGCGTGACCTTCAGCGCCGGGTATGCCTTTTGCACCACACGATCGCACTTCTGGACCGCGGGCGTGTGCCAGATCTGATAGTTCGAGGGAACCGGGCTCGTGGTGAGGACGTTCTTGAGGTACCTGGACGAGATCGAAGCTCCCAACACCGCCGTCTCGAGACTGGGTTCGCTCGTAGCGACCCACGGTGGGATGTAGGAACTTTGGTTCGCTTGCAGGGCCTCGGGCCAGATGGTCGCGCCGGTGCCCACCGCGAGGACCTCGTTGACGCCAGCCAATTGGAACCGCTGCGCAATGAGCGCGGCCTGCTGGTTGGTCGCGACCTCGTCACTCTGTGGTGCACCGTCAACGGCGCTCTGGAGTACGCGTACCCCGAGGCCCTTGAGAGCCGTCTGGACGACCTTCAGCTCACTTCCGTCGGTCTCGGTTCCAGCGAAGAGGCCCACCTTCTTGGCCTTGAAGACCCCGCGATGCGCCAGGACCGACAGTTGCACCCGGTCGTAGGCCGCCAGAGGTGGCGTCAGGGTGAAGTTCGGCGCGCCACCGGAGGATTCAACGTTCTGGAAGACCCCCGAGATCGTCGGCACGTTGTGCTGCTGGTTGAAGCAGTCGGGTTGCTCCGGATTGATGGCAACGAAGACGCTGTCATCCTCGGAGAGCTCGGTACATGCGGTGATCGCGGGCCCCGTTCCCACCGGGTTCACCGCCACCAGATACGGGACCAAGTGACGGCCGTCGACACCGCCACGGGCATTCAGGTCCGCGATGATCGCGTTGTAAGCGTCGGGGAAGCTGCCTTGGTCCAGGGTGATGCCGAACTTCCGGACGGACGCCAGGTCGACGTAGGGGATGCCGACCCGGATCGACGTGGTCGTCACACCTTTGGTCGGTGCGCTTGCCGCTCCCGACACGTCCCCACCACCGCCGACAACGGTCAACGTGCCGAAGATCAGTGCGCTCGTGACAAGTAATACGAAGCTCTTTCGCATTGTCGATCTCCGCGGCACAGGCACCACCGACGGCGGCGCGCGGCATCACAGTTGCACATCTGCCGCCCGAAGGGCATTCGCTTCGGTGGCGCACGCAGGCCATCAAGACTCACGTGGTGGCGACCAGCAGCTCCTCTCCCGGTGAGGTCCGCAAGCGGTCCGTCCGGTTGACGAAGTAGCGCTCGTTGAGCACGTCGGACGACACGTGCCGGACATCCCGGAAGCCAGCCGCCCGCGCCAGTGTCAGCATCTCGTCCGGGGGGTAGAAGCTGATGAACGGGGTCTTGGCGGCGCGCGCTCCCCTCTCTGCCGCCTCGAACCCGGGCCGAAGGCTCTCGTCAAGGAGTTCCGGTGGCAAGAGGAACGTCGTGGCGAAAGTCGACGCAGGGGCGAGCCCCGCCATCTGGCGCAGGGCGGCCGCGTTGGCCTCCCTGGTGAGGTACATGGTGACGCCCGTGGACACCACGACCGCCGGACGGCCGGGATCGAAGCCCGCAACGGTGAGCTGCCCCCACCAGGGCTCGCCTGCCTCGAAGTCGACCGGCACCAATCGCAGCCACTCGGGGACACCGAAACCCAGATCCATCAGACGTTGCCGCTTCCACGCCTGGGGACCGGGCTGGTCGACCTCGAACACTCGAAGACGCGAAGCGATGTCGGGCCTGCGCTGGGCGAAACTGTCCAGACCGGCGCCCAGGATGACGTACTGGTCGACGCCGAGACCAACCTGTTCGGCAACGAGGTCCTCCACGAATCGGGCGCGGGCCACGATGGCCGCCCTGAACCAGCTGGTGCCGACCGGATCCATGTCCGGGCGGAGCCGCCAACCGTCGTCGGGGTCGGCCAACTGCAGGCCGACCTCGTCGTCGAGGACGTGAGGCGGGGCGTCGACCTGGACGTGCAAGGCGCGCCAGAGGGCGACCCGTACCGCGCTGCCCTCCGCCGCGACGGTCGGCTCGTCATTCATGTGTGTGCTCTCCTGTCCACGCGAACTCGCTGATCCGGCACCCCCTCGACAAGCCGTCCGGGGCGATCCCGGACCCCTGCGCCAAGGACCGTCGGCGCCGGCAGGGTCAGTTCAAGGTCGCTGAGCCCCCGCTCTCCCTCCACGGTTTCCAGCATGCCCTGACGCGGGAAGCGGTGACGGTTCCCGAAGCCGCGGCCTCAAGCAGTGCGTCGGAGTTCCGTCTCGAGGTAGTAGTGCTCCTGGTCGAGGTCCTCGAGCAGCATTGGCCCCGTGGACTCCCACCCAAGGAGCTCCCGGGTGATGGCGGACGTCGCAGGGCTGTCCAGGGAGGCGAAGTGGCCCAGGTGGGCGAAGTGTTCGCCGGCGTCATCGGGGGCCACCGACACCGCTGGGAGTCCGAGGTGCCTGCCCATCACCTCGGCGATCTCGCGGAAGGGAACGCCCTCGTCGCTGACCGCGTGCAAGACCGAACCGGCGGGGGCGGCCTCGACGGCGAGGCGGGTCAGGTGGGCGGCGTCGGAGCGATGCACGGCGGGCCAGCGGTTGGTGCCGTCCCCCACGTAGCCGGCCACTGCCCGCTGGCGGGCGATGCCGACCAGGTGGGCGACGAACCCGTGGTCGCCGTCGCCGTGGACCGTCGGGGGGAAGCGCAACACCGACGAGCGGACGCCGATGCCTCTGAACGACAGTACGAGGAGGGCGGTGGCTGACCGGCGCCCAGCGGGGTTGGCGCGGACCTCGGGGCCGGCCACGAGTCCGTCTTCCTCGGTGGCCACCCGGCCTGTGGCCAGTCCGAGGATGCCCGACGCGAGCACGAAGGGCCGGTCGGACTCAGCCAGGGCCGCGCCCATGGCCTCCACTGCCCGCCGGTCGGCCGCGGCAGCGGCAGCGAAGTTGCCGCCGAAGGCCACGTCGTGCTGGAACGCGAGGTGGATCACCCCGTCGGAGTCAGCCGCCGCCTTGGCCAGCCCGTCCGGGTCGTCAAGGTCGCCCCGTTGCACCATGGCGCCGGCGGCTTCGAGCGCCTCCGCCGACGCCTCGGAGCGGGCGAGGCCGACCACGTCGTGACCGGCTCCGAGCAGCTCGGGCACAACGGCTGATCCGATCCAGCCCGATGCACCCGTGACAAAGATCTTCATGGTGATACCTCCCGAACGCCTTGATGTCAGCAACTGTCATAACCCTAGAATCTATGTCAGCGACTGTCAACGGTTAGGATCGATTTGATGGGTCGATGGGAGCCGGACAGTCGCGGGCGGCTCCAGGAGGCGGCTCTGGCCCTGTATTCAGAACGGGGATTCGACCAGACCACGGCCGCCCAGATCGCTGACCAGGCCGGGCTGACCGAGCGCACCTTCTTCCGGCACTTCGCGGACAAGCGAGAGGTGCTCTTTGGTGGGTCTGCCCTCCTTCGGGAACGGATCGTGGACGGTGTGGCCGGCGCCCCGGTAGCCGACAGCGCACTCGATGCTGTAGCCAGAGGACTCGACGCCGCAGCCGCGATGCTCGGCGAGTTTCGCCGGGACCTCTCCCGACAACGCCAAGCCGTGATTGCCGCCAACCCGGAACTACGCGAGCGCGAGCTCGCCAAGCTGGCTGACTACGCCAATGCGGTGGCTGCCGCGCTTCGACAACGGGGCGTGAACGAACCACAGGCCACCCTGGCCGCGGAGAGTGGCATGACGGTGCTGCGCGTCGCCCTGCAGCGGTGGGCCAGTGGAGGCGACGATCGGGACCTCGCAGCCATCATGCGCGACTCCGTTGCCGAACTGCGCGCAGTCGCGACCGGCGGCTGAGCCGAACTGTCAGAAGAGCGCGCCATGCAGCAACCTCGGGGACGCCAGAGATCACGCCCGACCTCTGGGAGGTCCTAGTGTTTCGAGCCGTGATGTTCGACTTCGGCGGTGTGATCTCGTCAAGTCCGTTCGAGGCCTTCACCCACCTGGAGAATGAGCGCAGCCTCCCGACTGGCTTTATCCGCACGGTGAACGCCACCAACCCTGACACGAACGCGTGGGCCCAGCTCGAGCGAGGTGAGGTCGATGTCGACGCGTTCGGATCGCTCTGGTCGACCGAGGCTCGTGCCCTGGGCCATGAACTGGACGGGCGGCTGGTCCTCGAACGACTCGCGGGAGAGATCCGGCCGCAGATGGTCGCGGCGATCCGGGCCTGCGGGACGGCGTACAAGACGGCCTGCCTCACCAACAACTTCACGCGCGCGGAGGCGGTCCTTTCGGTCGAGGTGGCCGACGTCTATGCGCTCTTCGACGCCGTCCTCGAATCGCGGGTGCTGGGCGTGCGCAAGCCGGACCCCCGCTTCTACCAGCTGGCATGCGAGGCCCTCGGGGTCAGGCCCGAGGAGTGTGTGTTCCTCGATGACCTCGGCGTGAACCTCAAGCCGGCTCGGGCGCTCGGTATGCAGACAATCAAGGTGACCGACCCCGAGGCGGCGCTCGCTGAGCTCGGGGAATTGCTGGGGCTCGCGCTCACCGGCTGAGGCTCGTCGATCTCGTCAGTCAGGGGATGAGCACGATCTTCCCCCGAGTATGGCGACGTTCGAGCTCTTCGAACGCGTCGGCCACGCGCTCTAGTGGGTAGGTCGCGGCGATCGGAATCTCGATCGCGCCCGACGCGACAAGGGCCGCCATCTCGGTGAGGACCTCGGGTGTGGAGGCGGTCGCACTGCCGTCAGCCTTGACGCCGAGCTCCTGGGCTTTCTCGAACGCCGCGATGGTCTCGATGCGGTCACGGGGGACCCCGAGATCGACGGCGAGGTGCACGTACTCGGGCCCGAAGAGATCGATGAAGGCGTCGATCGCCTCCGGCCCTGCCGCCCGCAGACGCCCGGCCAAGCCTTCTCCGTAGGGCACGGGGACGGCTCCGTGCGATCGGAGCCAGTCGGCGTTCGCGGGCGAAGCAATACCGAGGACGTGCGCATCCCGCAGAGCCAAGAGCTGGACCACGACGGTTCCGACTCCGCCGGCTGCTGCCGAGACTGCCACGGTCTCGGCCGCCTTTGCATCGACGGCGCGCACGGCCGCGTAGGCGGTGCAGCCGACGACGTACAGGGACCCTGCCGCCTCCCAGCTGAGCTCCGGAGGCTTGTGGATCAACTGGGGCACCGGAACGGAGACGTGAGTGGCGTGGCTCGAGCGACGCCAGGAGAAGCCCAGCACGTCATCGTGAACCGCGAAGTCGTCGACACCGTCGCCGACGGCGGTCACGATGCCAGCCAGGTCGCTCCCCTCGCCGGATGGAAAATTCGCCGGAAATCGGTCGCGTAGCGCGCCCGATCGGATAGCCGTCTCACCGGGATTTATCCCAGCTGCCTTGACCGCTACGATCACCTCATCCGCCGCGGGCGCCGGCATCGGGACGTCGGCGACATAGAGCACGTCCCTGTCGCCATAACGGTCGAACAGAACTGCTCTTGCACCAGTTCCCGTCATCGCAACCTCCCTGTAAAGACAGTTGTCGTCGGGTTCGATTGGGCCCTCATCGAACGAGGGATATCCGCGCGCGACCCATATGCGCCCGCGACTCCATATCCGCCGGCATCGTCTCTCCTGCCGACGCTATCCGGGACGCCGTGAGTGTCATGCACGCGGTCGTGGGCCCACTGTCAGGGATCCCACCAGGCCTTCGGCGACCGCTTCGCCCAAGTCGTCGTCCATACTGTGGTCGTCGGAAATGCGACCAGGGAGTCAGCAATGACATCGACCAATCCAGTGGCCACGCCCTCCGGGCACACCTCTGAAGGCGGGGTCCTCGTTGGCGACGCCGAAGCGAGGCGGACCATCGTCTTGTTCGAGGATCCACAGTGTCCCTACTGTCGACAGTTCGAAGAGCTCAACGGACCTCTCCTCGTAGCCGCCCTGGAAGCAGGTTCGTTAGCGGTCGAATACCGCATGCGTTGCTTTTTGGGACCAGAGTCCGTGAGGGCGGACAATGCTCTGGCCCTCGCAGCAGAGACAGGCAGGTTTGACGAACTCCGCCGAGCACTCTTTGCAGCCCAGCCGCCCGAGGGGACCGGGGGGTTCACGACTGACGACCTCCTGCGTCTCGGAGCACAGGAGGGACTGACCGGTCCGTACTTCGTCTCAGGCGTGCACGAGGCCCGATATGAGGAGTGGGTCTTGAACCGAGAAGCGGTCTACCAAGCACAGGATCCGCAGGGAACCCCTGCTGCGTGGTTGAACGGCAGTCCAATCGATTCGAGAGTGCTCTTCGACAGGTCGGAGTTCGGACGTCGAATTCGTAACGAGTAGGGCCGCCCATCCAATGGGTGAGGCTCACGAATGCCGTTCTCCCCAGGGTGCTGCGATGCCCGGCTCATGATGGTCTGCCTGGTTCATGATGGCCCGGCAAAGCCTCGGCGGAACTCAGAGATCGCTCAACGTTCGGACGTGGCTCAGCAGTTCTTGATGGATGCGCCCCAGGAGGGCCCGGGCGTCCTCATCGTCCTGCTCTCCACGAGCAGCAGCCACGTGCTCCGAGAGTTGGTCAAGGTGTTGAAGGATGGTTCGACGAACCTCATCGTCTGAGGGGTTTCCCGGCCAGAGGTTCGGTGGCGTTCGGCCGGCAACGCTCGGCATTCTGCCAAGGGGCGATGCGCCAAGTTGCTGGTCTTCCTCCATCAGAAGCCCAGCCCAGGACCGCAGGTCGTAAAAAAGTCCGTCGAGCTCCCGGTGCAACTCATGGTTCGGCGGAACTTTTCGGTCGGCCTGCTTGACGTCCTGCACCACGTCGATGACCTCACTCAAGACTCCGTTGAGAGCGCTGATCGCATCGTGGGGCGGCGGTGTGTCGGTGGTGGACGTACGGGCCTCCTTTGTCGAAGAACCGCGGGGTCTGGTCATGCATGGAGCAGGTCTGGGCACCTCCGTGGCAGATCCTATTGCTCTGAGCTGGGGTCAATCGAGTTCTCTCGCTCTGTCTGCCCGATGACTCTCTATCGCCTCTGTGATGTCGGTGAACACTTCTTGGACGCGCTGTTCGCCGTTGATGTCGATGAGCAATCCGCGTCCGGCATAGAAGTCGAGGAGCGGCCGTGTCTCGGCCTCGAAGACCTCAAAACGGTGCGTGATGCCCATCTCGGTGTCATCGCTGCGCCCTTCCCGGGCGGCGCGGTCAAGGAGCCGATTGTGCAACTCGTCAGTGCTGACTCGCAGATAGACGACTGCCTGGAGTGCCACTCCCTCTACCTGCTGAGCGAACGAGAACGCCTTTTCAGCTTGGCGCAACGTCCTCGGGAAGCCGTCGAGCACATACCCCCCGTTGCGAGCCGCCTCGAGAACCCGTGTGGACAGCATCTCGAACACCAACTCGTCAGGTACGAGGTCGCCGCGCTGCAGGTAATCGACCGCGATCTGTCCAATCTTCGTGCCGTGGGTCACCTCAGTACGCAACAGAGCTCCGCTCGAGAGGTGCTCGATCCCATAGTGCGCGGCCAACCTCGCCGCCTGGGTGCCTTTTCCGGCCCCCGGATAGGCCACCAACAGGAGTCGCATCCCCGTCACGCTATCGAATGGTCCGATCGAGCAGTCGAGAAGAACCCTTGGACTGGGGAGAGTCAGGCCCGGGGTCGTGTTGCGCAGGAGCGTGGCGTCGAGAATGACTTCGGACGGTTCTGGCGAAGTCGCGGGTCCCGTGTCCACTCTTGCCGACGGCCGACCGATCACGGAATGGACGGAAGTCCAGACGGCCTACGATCGTCAGAGTTCTTCCGGGAAAGGGAGTGTGCTCATGACGCCCGACGACGAATGGTCACCAGACGAACCACTCGGTACGGAGGTGTTCGAGCAAGGGGACGAGGCGATCGGTGAAGCCTTGAGGATCGACCCGAATCTGGTTGAAGATGTCGAGCAGGACCCTTCGCTCAACCCAACCCTTCAAGTTGACGAACGTGAACTTGAAGAAGCCGGCGCTGAGTTCGATGACCCAGAGCGCATGGTCACTCTGGACGGTGGGATGGACGATCCTGATGGTCTCGATGAGCCGATGCGCGCCCGCGGAAGGGGCGAGGGCGAAGACGGCTGGGGGCTCGATTCACCTTTGGCCGGTGAGGCCGATCCTGACGTTGGCTCGGGCGGGTAACGTTCTGCACGGCCGGATCGCTGAAACTGGGAGGGTGACATGACGGAAGGCCGTCAGCTGGATTCACATCATCAGGCCACGCTGGAGAAGATCCTGGCCCATCCCGTCAGCCACAACATCCAATGGCACGATGTCCTGTCGCTCCTCAAGAGCGTCGGCACCGTCACCGAGAAGCACGACGGCCGGTACACGGTGACCTTGGGATCCGAATCCGAGACGTTCGATGCTCCTCGACACCATGACATCGACGAGCAGCAAGTCATCGATTTGCGGCGAATGCTGAAGGGTGCCGGCATAGGTCAGGAACCTCAGTAGCTGAGCCAAACGCGTTCAAGGACGTCGGTTCGAACCGCCGGGAGCGGTCATCGTCGTGGAACAGGTCGACGAACTCCATCCCGACAAGGTGGTCGAGAAGCACGAGCGTCACCCCCCAGAGCGGCCAGCGCCGACATGGTCTCGGCGTAGAACGGCGCCACCGGCCTGACTCGAGTTGGACGTGCCGCTCCATCGCTCAAAGAGTGAAGATCCGTGCGTACGTGAGGCCAGCGATCGTCTTTGGCTGTTCTGTCCTCCGGAGGCAACCAAGTTCTCACAATCGTTTCCTTGTTCAGCAAGTTCGCCCTACGGACGCACGTTGATCAAGAGACGCACTCCCGCCTTCCAACGGAAGCGTTCCTGACCGAGGGAGCGACGCAGGACCTTCACTATGGTTGTCCCCGACCAAGGGAGTCTCAATGGCGCACACGATCCGTCATCTCACCGGGGCAGCCAAGCCGGGCGAGCCAAACGATCGACCAGCAGCACCGGCGGGCCCTCCTCCACCGCGGTGGAGGATGTGGCTCCTCCCCGCTGGGATCCTCATCACGCTGCTCCTCTTCTTGATTCCTCATATGTCGAGCACGACCAAGAGCTTCACCTATTCGAAGTTCTTGTCCGAAGTCACCTCCGGCAAGATCCGCACCGCGTCGGTCAACCCCGGCGGCGCCATCACGGGAACGCTCAAGGGGGGCGACGGCTACACGAGCCAGATCCCCACGGCCATCGGCGACACCCAGTTGGCCCCTACCTTGAAAGCCCACGGCGTCGACGTCACCGGTGTCGGAGCGGGCTCAGCACTCTTGACCGGTCTGCTTTCCTTCCTTCCCTTGCTGCTCTTCGTGGCCTTCTTCATCTGGATCGGACGGAGAAATGCCAAACAGCTGTCCGGGGGGATCATGGGCTTCGGTGGATCGAAGGCCAAGGTCTACGACGAGGAGAAGCCCACGACCCGCTTCACCGATATCGCCGGATATGAGGGATCCAAGCGGGAGGTCTCCGAAGTCGTCGACTTCTTGAGCCATCCCGAGCGATACGCCCGAGCTGGTGCCGTCGGGCCCCGGGGGGTGCTGATGGTCGGGCCGCCGGGAACGGGCAAGACCCTCATGGCCCGGGCGGTGGCGGGCGAGGCGGGCGTGCCGTTCCTCGCCCTCACCGGGTCGAGCTTCGTCGAATTGTTCGTCGGGGTGGGGGCATCGCGGGTGAGGGACCTCTTCGCGGATGCCCGCAAGCGGGCCCCCTCAATCATCTTCATCGACGAGATCGACGCCATCGGCCAGCGTCGAGGAGGCTCCGCCTTCGGCTCCAACGACGAACGGGAGCAGACCCTCAACCAGCTCCTGGCCGAGATGGACGGCTTCGACCCCACCACCGGGGTGGTGGTCATGGCTGCCACCAACCGCCCCGAGACCCTCGATCCGGCCTTGCTCCGTCCCGGCCGTTTCGATCGTGAGGTGGAGATCCCCCTGCCCAATCAGGCCGAACGGGCCGCCATCCTGGCCGTGCACGTCAAGGGCAAGCACCTGGCTCCCGACGTCGACTTCGACGCCGTGGCCCGGGCCACCCCCGGATTCTCGGGGGCGGACCTCGCCAATCTGATCAACGAGGCCGCCATCGTCGCCATCCGCGACGATCGCGACGTCATCTTTGCCCGGGACATCGACGAGGCCCGCGATCGCGTCCTGCTCGGCCGGCGCGACGGGTCGAATGCGCTTCTTCCCGAGGAGAAACAGTCCGTGGCCATCCACGAATCAGGACACGCGCTCGTTGCCTTCCTCTCGGAGCACGCCGACCCCGTGGCCAAGGTCACGATCCTGCCCGCGGGCCGCGCGCTCGGCGTGACCGAACAACTCCCGGTCGATGAGCGGCACCTCTATTCCGAGAGCTACCTGCTCGATTCCCTGGCCGTCCGCTTGGGTGGCCGGGCCTCGGAGAACCTTGTCATCGGTGAGGCCTCGACCGGAGCGGCGAGCGATCTCTCGAGTGCGACCCAGTTGGCCATGAAGATGGTCACCGAATGGGGGCTGTCCCCTCTACTCGGACCCATCGGCTACGGATCGGACCAACTCTCGCAGCCGGCCGGGCTCCAATTCGGCCAGGAGCGGCCATACGCCGAAGGCACCCAACAGGTCATCGACCAGGAAGTGAGCCGCCTGCTCACAGAAGCCGAGGACCGGGCGCAGGGGCTCCTACGCGACAACCGTCGGATCCTCGACGCTGTCATCGCCGTCCTCCTCGAGAAGGAGACGATCTCCGGAGATGACCTCGGCAACATCGTCAGCGGGGCGCGAGAAGCCGCGAGTGAAGACGGGATCGTCGGCGCCCACTCGACAAATTCGAAGCCGAAAGAAGGGGTGTGAGTCCGTAGAAACCAGTCGTGACGCCCGGTTCGTCCGTGATTCGCACACCTTCGATCACTCGTGGGCAACCAGCTGCCCAAACTGCGACCGCCCTCAGAAGCCGAGGTCGGCAATCGGGCTCTCGAGCGGATTCACGTTGACGGCCCCCAGGGCCCCGAAGAGCTTCTCGTAGGGAAGGCCGGCGAGGAACCCGTCGACCGTGCGCTCGAAGTTGGAGAGCCCGCCTTCGAGTTGCTCGGAGAGGCGCATGTACTCGAAGCCCTTGGCGTGGAGGCCCTTTTGCTGGCGAGGCAGGTTGGAGAAGTCCTGGGTGGGGATGGGCGACCAGCGGGCGTCGTCGCACTCCCAGACCTCGGGCGGGGTGGGTGGCGGCGGCTCGTTGCCCTCTGGATAGCGGGTGAGCGACCAGATCTCCATGAGGGTCTCTTCGGGCCCGAGCGGTCGGAAGCGATAGGCGGTCGCGCTCGAGTACATGGGCAACACGAAGTAGTGCGGGAAGCAGTAGCTCATCGGCTCGTTGAGGCCCGCGGCCTCGAGGTCGTTGAGGTCGGGCATCGCGGACCCCCGGTCGCGGTGCCAGCGCACCACGGCGTCGTTCAGGGTCCGGTGCCAGGTCGAGACGGCCAGGGCGGCGTCACCGGGCAACTCGAGGTCGGCGAGGCCTTCGGCCACCGCCACGTCGTTGGCGTGGACCATGCCGTCCATGCCCTCGCTCATGACCCGCAGATAGTGCAGCTCGGCCTCGACGAAGGTGCGCGGATCGATCATCTTTGCCTTGGGCGAGGGGAAGCGCCCGGGGATGACCAGCTCTGGATGGGTCTCGATCACGTGGTACTGCTCCATGAAAGCCTCTTCGGCCAGCTTCCAGTTCACCGGGAGACGGGCGGCGCGCCACCACTCGCTCCGCCAGGACTCGGCCATCCAGGCGTCTCCGACGCTGGCGAAGGGCTCGATGCACTCGCGCAACGGTGGGGCAGCGGCGTCGAGGTTGATCCAGGCGCACCCACCCCACGTCTCGCAGCGGACCGGGGTCAGGTCGAGATCGGCGGGCTCGAGGTTGTGCGCGGAGAACGTCTTGGACCGCGTCACGAAGGTGTTCTTCCCGTCGGGCCCGTAGCACCAGCCGTGGAACGGGCAGATGAACCCGCTCTCGCAGGTCCCTCGGCCCTGAGCGACCCTGACGCCGCGGTGGCGACAGGCGTTCTGGAAGGCCCGCACCCCCATGTCGGCCGTCCGCACCACGACGACCGACTGGTCGAGGATCTCGTACTCGGCGAAGTCGAAGGGCTCGGGGATCTCCTCGAGGCGGCACGCCATCTGCCACACCCGCCCCCAGAGCAGCTCGGCCTCCATGGCGTAGAAGTCCGGGTCGAAGTAGCGCTCCTTGGGGGCGCGGTCGGGGTATTCCATCGCATGGGGCACCGGAAGGGCCGACCATTTCCGATCTACGATCGCCATTCGATCCTCTCCTCTTGGTCGTTCCACCATCACTTCATTGAGATCTGGATCCGATCATGCAGGGACGTGCTCCTCCCGGTCCTACGCCACCTCGAAGTTGCCTTTTCGTCCGTTCCCTCCGCTCTTGCGTGCCTGACGGGAACCGACCTCCTCAATGACGTCGCTCGAACGATCGACATCGAACTCGTTCCCGCTCGCCCGCAGGACGGCAAGGAGATCGAGGAGCTGGCTGCGCTGCCGCTCGGACAACCCGATCTGTTCGTAGACGATTGCGTTCAAGTCCCGTGTCGCGTCCGTTGCCATTCTCTTGCCACGTGGCGTGATCACAGCGAGTGTGGTCCGGGCGTCTGACGGGTGGGGAACCCTCTTCACGAGCTTGTCGTGCTCGAGCCGGTCGATGATGTTCGTGACCGTGGCGGGGGGGATGCGAAGCGTTTTGCTGATCCAACTGAGCGTCAGGGAGGACTCCGGGTCCGTCTCCAACCAGGTCAGCACCTCGTAGCGAGCGAACGTCAGGTCATGACTCCTCATGACATTGGTGACCTGGTCGTTGAGCAATTGATAGGAGCGGAGGATGGCGGTGAATACGGCCATCCCCGAGGCAGCCTCCGGGTCCCAGCGTTCGAGCCAGACGCGACGCGACGCTTCCACAACGTCGAACGGAGCTACCTCAAACCCCATCCGGGAAGGATAGGACGCCCGTGGGAGGCCGTCAGGCGTCTTGGCGGAGCGAGCCACCGATGATCCCATCTGCTTCGAGTACGTCCATCTCCGACCGGGTGAGTCCCAGCTCACCGAGAACTTCCTCGTTGTGCTCACCGAGCAGCGGGGCGTGGCGTTGGTGAATCCGCTCCACTCCGCGCGAGAACTGCATCGGCATGGTGCTGTAGCGGGAGCGTCCGATCACCGGGTGGTCCACCTCCTCGAAGAAGTTGCGGGCCGCGAACTGCGCCAGGTCCGGCTGATGGTGGGGCTGCACGACCTTCCCGACGGGCACGCCGGCATGCCACAGCTTGCCGACGATTTCGTCGGCAGGTCGATCCCGGCACCACTCCCGCAGGAATGTGTCGATGCGATCGTGCGCTTGTCTCCGTCCCGTTGCGGTCGTCAGGGCGGGATCAGCCGCCCACTCTGGTGCGCCCAGGGCACGTCGGAGGGCCTGCCACTGGTGATCGGTCGCCACGGCGAGGGCGATCCAGGAGTCGTCACGGCCGGACTCGTCGGGACCAGCAGCCTGGTAGAGGTTCTGTGGTGCCGCCATCGGCCCGCGGTTCCCGTCACGGGCCAAGAGTGCGCCGTACGCCGAGGCCTCGATCACCTGTTCCGCGGTGACGTTCAGTCCAGCATCGACCATCGCCGCTTCGACGAGGCCTCCTTCGCCCGTCCTCGACCGGTGCTCGAGCGCGACCAGCAAGCCGAACAGTGCATGAAGCCCGGCGTTCGGGTCACCGATGGTGTAGGGCTCGAACGGGAGGATGTCAGGGTGTCCCGTCAGCCAGGTGAGCCCTGAGGCATCCTCGATCACGAAGGCGAACGCCGAGAGATCGCGCCACGGCCCGTCGAGCCCGAAGCCGGGCATCCGCACCATGACAAGATCCGGCCGATCGGCCTTGAGCGTGTCGTAGTCGAGTCCGAGTTGGTCCAGCACCCGCGGCGTGTAGTTCTCCACGACCACGTCGCACGTCGCGATCAATCGGCGCACCAGATCGATGCCGCGCGGATCGCGGAAGTCGATCGTGACGCTCTTCTTGTTGGTGTTGAGCGCGGCGAAGATGGGTCCCCGCTCCCAGAACTGATCCTCCGTCTGCGGCACGCCGCCGACCAGCCGGGCGCCGTCCGGCCGGGACGCGGATTCGAGGTGGATCACCTCGGCGCCGAGGAGGGCCAGCAGGTGACCCGTGAGGGGGCCCGCCCAGAAGGCCGTCATGTCCAGCACCCGCAGCCCGGCGAACGGAAGCGCCGTTGACCCTTCACCTGGCGCGATCCGGCAGGCGGTCCTACGTGGGACGACCGCGTCAATGGAGTGCTCGCCGAGCCGAGGGGCCGCTGAGGCGACCCGGAGGCTCCCTGCGCCGAGCCGGAAGGGTGGGCGCGGATTCAAGGCACCATCCCGCGGATTCTCGACGAAGGTCTCTCGCGCACGAAAGTGCTCGAGGCTGGAGGCATTGGAACCGTTGACGATCGGCGCGTTCGGGATCCGGAAGGCCGACGCGAGATCGAGGACTTCCTGGACGGTGTGTGCGCCGATCCAGCCGTCAATGGTCGGCGCCAGTGCCGTCCGGTCCAGGAACAACTTCGGGTCTTCCATCCATTCCGGGTGTTCCACCATGGCGCAGAAGTCGAGCCACTGCTGCCCGGTGCCGCATCCGAGGCCGACCAGCCCGTCGCTCGCGGCCCCGACACCCGGCGTCGGCACGAATCGCTTTTTGCGCATCGGTCGGCCGAGTTGGTCGTTGAAGGTCACCGGATAGTAGGTGAGAGTCATCGCCAACGCCTCGAGCATCGACACATCGATCAGCTCGCCGCCGGCGTCGCTGCGCCGCCCCGCGGCCAGGGTCCCGATCGCACCGAACACCCCGGAGACCCACTCGCCGATCTGGCCGCCCACGAAGACCGGGGGGCGATCAGGTATCCCCCGGGCCAGCCCGACGACCGCCCCGGACCACGCCTGCAGGGTGAACTCGGTGGCGGCCCGGTCGCTCCAGGGGCCCTCCAGGCCGAACGGCGTGATCGCCGTGACGGTCAGGTGCGGGTGCCTGCCGAGAATCTCGCGGGGCGCCAGGGTCGAGTGCTCGGCCACCGAGGAGCCGCGGGACCACACGACGGCGTCGGCCGAGGCGAGCAGTGCCTCCAACGATGCGACACTCTCCGCACTCTCGGTGTCGACGACGACGCTCAGCTTCGATGAGTGGAGGAAGTTGAAAAGCGCACCATCGGCCTCTGGTGCCATGACGGCGCCGGATGCCGACCAGCGGCGCAACGGGTCACCATCCGGCGACTCGACCTTGATGACCTCCGCCCCACCGTCGGCCAGCAGCTTCGTGCAGTAGGCGCCCCCGATCCAGGTTGAGAGATCGACCACACGTAGCCCGCTCAGGGGAGCTCCCCCGAGCGCGCCCTCGGCTGTGCCCTCCTCCGGTGCCGTCACGGTCAGTCGATATCGGGGCGCCGGCGACCGGAGCCGCTCAGCCGCCAGTCAGCAGGGAATCTGCTGTCATTGTCCTTGACCGCGAGGTTGAGACCGGCTTCCATCGTCTCCTTGCTCAGGGTCGCCTTCCTGCCATCGACGTCGTCCCGGAGCATGCCGCCCATCGATTCGAGCCACGCGCTCGAGAAGACTGCCCATGTACTCGCCCTGCTGCTGCTTCATCACCTCGAAGAACACCTTTTGCATGAACACGGTGTCGGTCGGCCGGGTGCGCGCACACGCGAGGGCGTACTTCTCCACCTCTCCCTCGAGTTCGTCACGTGGCACGACGCTGTTCACGAAGTTGCAGTCGTACATCTGCTCTGCGGTGAACGGGCGGCCCGTGAACACCATTTCCTGAAACTTCCGCAATCCCATCATCGTCGCCCACTGCCACATACGCGGCGCATAGCCCACGTAGCGGAACGCAGGATGACCGAAGAGCGCGTCGTCGGAGGAGATCACGAGGTCGGCGTCGGCCGCTTGGTAGAAGTGCCAGCCGTAGCAATAGCCCTTAACTTCGAGAATGCTGATCTTCTTGAAATCCTGGAGGCTCCGGCAACCGGACCGGGTGTTGCCGTACCAATGCAGGAGCGAGGCCCCGGCCCTGTATGAGCGCGGAGGGGGCATGGTGACATCGTCGTCGTCGTCGAGCCCGAACTCCTCTTGCAGCGCGACGCCAGCCGCCTGCTTCGCCATCAACTCGTCGAGATCGGCGCCCGTCCCGAGGTGATCGCCCACTCCACGCACAACGAGGACCTTGACATCGTCGTCAATGCTGGCTTTGAAGATGAGGTCCGCGTAGCGCCTGCGGGCCGCAATGGTCGGGATGTTGAGCTGGTCGGGACGGTTCAGGGTGATCGTCGCGATACACGTTCTCCGGATCCTTCTCGTAGAGGATGATCTCCTCGGGCGGGGGGATGTCGGCTTCGGTCACGTGAGAGGGCTCCTTGCGTCGTGGAATGGTGTGCTCGAAAGCGGGTCCGGCCCTGTCGCCGTGACGACGACGGGTTCCTGGCCGTAGACGGCGCCGATGCCTTCCTGCCAGACGAAGGCACTCAGCGCCAGCACCATGCCCGCCTCTATGGCCTGTTCACCGGCGGTCCGTGGGAGCGCTGCCGTCACGATGGGGAGGTCGTACCCGAGGCCCAGCCCCCGCGCCACCGGCATGGGGGGCAGCGGGACCCCCGCACCTTCGTAGGCGGCGAGGAGATCACTGAGAGGAGCGCCGACCCGGCACGCGCCCAGAAGGCGATCAGCGAGTTCGTCACAGGTCCGGGCAAGCTGACGGTCGATGGAGGCGGCTCCGTCCACCGAGCGCGTCCGACCCAGCTCGCCCACGTACCCGCCCAGCATCACCCCGGCCTCGAACGCCACCAGGTCTCCCGGCCCGCTCGGCGTGTCGCGGCTCCCGCGGCGCCACGGGTGCTCGCGTGACGTGATCCACGCGACGTCTTGGTTCGCTGGGGTGGTGACGCCGGACAATGCCATCGCCTGCATGAACACGCCAGTGAGCTGTCGTTCCGTGATCCCGGGGACGAGCGCACCTGCCGCCTCGTCCAGCGCGCGTTCGGCGATGTGGACCGATGCACGGATCGCGTCAACCTCCTGGGAGGTCTTGACCCGACGGGCGCGGCGAAGCAACGGCTCGCCGTCGATGAGCTCGGCCGACGGGAACGCCCTCGGAAGGAGCCGCGCCCCCGATGGCGTCATGGCATCCGTGGCCACCGTCCGCACGGTGGCGGCGCCCTCGATCCCCTGCAGCACCTTCAGGAAGTTCCCTGCGTTGAACGAGATCCCGTAGAGGTTCTCGTGGGGAATGTCGTCGGGAATCCCCTCGTCCCACGTGCTCAACAGATGCACGGACCCGGAGGCGCGGACGAGGACGCACCCGGGGCCGAAGGCCCGCGAACCGGCGGTCCACAGCCGCGGTGCGCCGGAGACATAGCGGGCGTTGCCTTCACGTCCGACGACGAGCACATCGATGTCCGCCTCATCCATCTCGGCGAGCACGCGTGATCGACGAGCCAGTCGCAATGCAGCCTCGTCGGGCAGAACCTCGGTGACCGTCACGGTCCTAGAACGGGTCGTACGGATAGTCGGTCATGGCGTCCCAGCCGTCCTCCGTGATGTGGAGGACCTCCTCGGATCGGTAGCCGGCCGCTCCGTCCTCCCAGACGATCGGCTCGATCACCAGGACCATCCCCGCCGCAAGGACGAGGGAAGCGTCGAACGCCTCCCCGATGTCACTTCCGACGTACGGCGACTCCGCACTGTCGATGCCGAGGCCATGACCCAGGTAGAAGTGCGGCATCCAGGGTTTGATCCCGCCCGCAGCGGCAATGGCCGCCGCCGTGAGGTCCGCGGCGGTTGCCCCGGCACGGGTGACATCGAGGACGGCGTCCCGGATCGCGATCCAACGCTCGAACTGCGCGCGCTGACGGGCATCGGGTTCGCGCCCGACGACCCAGGTCCGGCCGAAGTCGGAGTGGAACCCGGCGTAGCTGATCCCGAGATCGATCCAGAGGACATCGCCTTCCAAGAGCTCACGTTCGGTGGAAAGCAGCGGGCAGGCCAGGTCGCCGGTGGTTGTCCACGGGCCGTCCGCGATGCGGGAGGGCATCACCTGCCAGATCGGGTCCAAGATGTTGGCATCCGCACCCTCTTCGAAAATGGTGCGTAGGAAGGTGGCGGTGAGATCGGTCTGACGCACCCCGGGCGCAAGACGAGCCTGCACCGCGGCGATGCCGCGCTCGGTGATCCGCAGGCCCTCCCGCATGCACGACAGCTCGTCCGGCGTCTTGATCGCCTTGGCGCCGCTGATGATGCGCCCGCCGTCGACCGGTGCGTCAGGCGCGAACAGGATGGATCGCTCCCGTCGTAGCGCGTTGGTCCATTCGTCGATCGCGACGACGCCCTTGTCGGGCACGAGACCAGCCAGCTGCGACGCGAAGATCTCCACACCCTCGTCGAAGTCCAAGTAGACCGGACCATGCAGGTGATCGGACGGCAACTCGACGTGAGGCCGATCCTCTCCTCGCAACGGAGAGAAGAGATGCGGCCACTCGTCATCGGCGGTGACCACCGCGACCGGCTGTTCGAAGTTGGCTCGGCCCGAGTCGGCCAGCGGCCAGATGGCACCGGTGGCGTAGACGACATTCGTGTTCCCGAGCAGGATGAGGGCATCGAGCCCCTGCTCGCCCATCAGCCCACGAATCCGCTCCACCCGCTCCCGCTGCATACGGGGGATATCCGCCTGCGCCGGGATCTGGGCCGGCGGTGCGGACGCCATCAGCCCCGCCGGCATCAATCCTCCAGTCCGAGATAGTTCTTGATGTTGCCGCCGACGACCGCAGCGGCCGCCTCCGGACCCACCGCGTCCACCACCGCGGCGAGCGACGTGTTGCTGTACCCGTAGGTGCTCTCGTTGTGAGGGAAGTCCGTGGACCACATGACGCGGTCGACACCGATGTGGGAGAGGAGCTCCAGGCCCAGCGGGTCGACCATGAACGACGCACACATGTGGTTGTCCCAGTAGTACGTGGGTTCGTGTTCCACCTTCAGGTTGTCGAGGTGGTGAAATGAGGCCGCAATGTGCTCGGCGTCCTGGAGCGCCGAAGGCACCCAATTGATCCCGCCTTCGAAGAACCCGATACGCAGCCCGGGGTGCCGGTCGAGGATGCCGCCGAAGATGTACTTGCCGAAGGTGTCGCGAAACGGTGCCACCGACTGGAGCATCCCGATGCTGACAGCATTGAACTCGTTCGGCGTCGACGGCGGGTTCTCGCCGATGTGGTGGGAGACTGGGATCTGCGCCTCCTCGATGGCTTCCCAGACGCCATCCATGGCGGTGCTGGCGTAGTCGATCGGGCGTTTCTCCAGGTCCTTGCCCGGAGTGAGCGGCATCAGGAATGTCTTCAATCCCAGCGCCTTCAGCTCGTTGATCGTCCGACGAGCCCCATCCGCGTCCCACCAGTTGATGAGGCCGACGCCGTAGATGCGGTTGTTCGACTGCTCCTGGATCTGTGCGATGTGCTCGTTGTAGATCCGGAAGCAGAGCTCACGGACCTCCCGGTCGGGCCACCCGAACAAGGCGAGGATGGAGTTCGGGAACGCGAGCTCCTTGGTGATGCCCTCCGACTCCAGCGCAGCCAGTCGGGCATCGACGTCTCCGGTGTGGGACCCAGGGACCGGGTCGTACTGCGTGAGCACGTCAATGAATTCCTGCACGAGGATCGACTTCCCGTCCATGCCGATCACCCATCCGCCATCGACGTTCATGACGCGCGGTGCCCGGTCTTTCATGCTGTCGGGAAAGCGCTCGTAGAAGATGTCCACAGCCAGTGAGATGTGATCGTCGGCCGAGAACACCTCGGTTCCCACCGGCAGCCCGACATCGACGAAGGGGCCCGGATGGCGGTCCTTCGGCGCGCCCAGGCCCTCGGGCGGGTACAGCAGCGTCCTGGAATTGGTCATCTCCCCCGCTTCCCTCGTGGACGGACAATTGGAGATTACTTCGGCCTCGTAGCAATCGTCAACGGATCCTGCTAGCTTCCTGCTGCCAGGAGCACCTCGGGAGGTCGGAGTTGACATGACGACGTGGGACTCGACCGTCGACCTCGTGATCGTCGGATCCGGTGGTGGCGGCATGGTCGCCGCGCTGGCCGCGGACGACGCTGGAGCGACCGCCCTGGTCCTCGAGAAGCAGGAGCTGATCGGGGGCTCGACCTGCATGTCCGGCGGGATCCTGTGGGTGCCGAACAACCCGGTCATGCGGGCCGACGGGGTGGCGGACTCCTACGAGGACGCGATGGCGCACTTCGAAGCCGTCGTGGGTGACGTGGGTCCAGCTTCGTCGTTCGACCGTCGGCACGCTTTCCTGACGGCAGGGCCGGAGATGGTCTCGTTCCTCCAGGAACGCGGCCTTCGCTTTGCCTATTGCCCGGGCTACAGCGACTACTACTCCAACGCCAAGGGTGGCCACGACAACGGGCGCGGGATCGAACCAACGCCCTTCGACGGTCACGTGCTCGGCGAATGGCTCGACAAGCTCCAACCGGGGCTTGCGCAGAGCCTTGGCCTCGCCGTGATGACCAACGAGGCTCGCTCCCTCTCGCACTACAACCGCAGCATCGGGGCGTTTACGGCCTCAGCCCGCGTGGTGATCCGTACCTATGCCGCTCGACTCCGCCGCCAGGCGTTGCTCACGAACGGCGCGTCCCTCATCGCGCAGATGCTCACCATCGCTCTCGGTCGTGGAATCCAGATCTGGACTGCGTCACCTCTCGAAGAGCTCATCATGGAGGAAGGGCGCGTCGTCGGCGTTCGTACGGTTCGAGCAGGGATTCCGGTCCTTGTCCGCGCCCGCCAGGGTGTGCTCTTGGCTTCCGGTGGCTTCGCACAGAACGCCGAGATGCGTGAGCAGTTCGGCGGTGACCAGCCCAATCGAGCGCGGTGGTCGATCGCGAATCCTGGCGACACCGGCGAGGTCATCGAGACGGCGATGCGGCATGGTGCCAAGACCGACTTCATGGACGAAGCCTGGTGGCTTCCCTCCCCCCGCACCGGAAGGTTCGGGCAATCGACTCTTGACCAGGCGCGCCAGCGGCCCCGCACGATCTACGTCGACGCGGCAGGCCATCGGTTCGTCAACGAGTCCAACTCCTACATGGAGGTGGGCAAGGCGATGTATGCCCGTGACAAGACCGCCAAAGCCGTGCCCTGCTGGCTGATCTTCGACGATCGCTACCGAAAGCGATACGCGCACCAAAGGTCGAGCCCGGGCCGCTTCCCGCGCCAGTTGCTCGAGAGCGGCATGCTGAAGCAGGCATGGACGCTCAAGGATCTCTCGCAGATGTGCGGCATCGACCCATCGGGGTTGGCCGAAACCGTTGAGCGGTTCAACGAGCACGCTGCTCGCGGTGTCGACCCTGACTACGGGAGGGGCGAATCCGCGTACAACCGTGCCCTGGGCGATCCCAACCACAAGGTGCACCCTTGTCTGGGCCCGATCGACGAGCCCCCCTACTACGCAGTCCAGGTCGTGCCGGGTGACATCGGCACCTGCGGTGGCGTCCTCACCAATGCCGACGCGCAGGTGGTGGGCCAGGACGACCGACCGATCGAAGGCCTCTACGCCACCGGCAACGGCACCGCCACCGTCATGGGTCACCACTACCTCGGACCCGGCGCCAGTATCGCCAACACCATGGTCTTCGGCTATGTCGCGGCACGCCACGCGACCCGCAAAGCCTCCACCGCGTCGTGATGCTTTTCCGATCAGCGGCGCCTCGTCACGCACTGCGGTGATCGCATGAGGGGGGCATTCGAGAGGCAGCGGCGATCGCGGGCATCAATTTCGGATCGAGGTACACATGAGTGAATTCGAGAACGTCAACTTCTTCGCCGATCGGGCGGTCCAAGACGACCCCTACCCGTACTTCGACTGGGTGCGGAGCCAAGGTCCGGTGTGGCAGGAGTCCCGGTACGGGATGTACATGATCACGGGTCACCAGGAGGCAATGGCCGTCTACGGCGACCCGGCGACGTTTCCAGAGAACGATCCACCATCGGGGACGTTCTCTTCCTGCAACGTCGTCTGCGGTTCCTTCGTGAAGCTCTCCATGCCGTTCGAGGGTGACGACGTCAGCGACATCATCGAGAAGTGCCGAAATGAACTGCCTTTCAGCGATCAGCTGCCGTCGTTCGACCCGCCGAACCACACGGCACACCGCCACCTGTTGCTGCGGCTCATTACGCCGAAGCGCCTCAAGGAGAATGAGGACTTCATGTGGCAGTTCGCCGACCGCCTCCTCGACGGCTTCGTCGACGGCGGATCGTGCGAGATGGTGAGCGCCTACGCAGAGCCCTTCACCCTCACCGTCATCGCCGACCTCGAGGGCGTGCCGGAGTCCGACCACTCCCTCTTCCGGGAACGTCTGTCCACGGTGCACCAGGGGGAGGTCGCCCACAAGCCGCTCGAGTTCCTCTACGACCGCTTCACGCAGTACATCGAGGACCGCCGCCAGGACCCCAAGAGCGACGTGCTGACCGGACTGGCCACGGCGACCTTCCCGGACGGCTCAACGCCTGAGGTGAAGGACGCCGCGCTGATCGCCGCCAACCTCTTTGCCGGCGGCCAGGAGACGACGGTGCGGCTGTTGTCCTTTGCGCTCCGGATGCTCGGCGAGCGGCCCGACCTGCAGAAACTCGTTCGGGACGACCGGGACCGGATCCCCAATTTCATTGAGGAGATGCTCCGACTCGAAAGCCCCCTGCGCACGCAATTCCGGATGGCCCGCGTCCCCACCAATCTCGGGGGTGTCGACATCCCTGCCGGCGCTTCACTCATGTTGATACCGGGTGCCTGCAACCGGGACCCCAGAATGTTCGAGAACCCCTACGAGTTCGACATCGACCGGGCGAATGCACGCCAGCACATTGCTTTCGGCTTCGGCATCCACACGTGTGCGGGGGCGCCGCTCGCTCGCGCCGAGGGTCGGGTGACGCTGAACCGCTTCCTCGATCGCACGAGCAACATTTCCATATCCGAGGAACACCATGGCCCAGTGGGCGCGAGGCACTACGAGTACCTGCCAACTTTTTTCCTTCGTGGCCTCGAGCAGCTCTACCTCGACCTGGCCCCTGTCACCTAGAGGATCTGGTGGGCCCATCCGATCACGACGGGGCGGTCGGCGCCTCCTCCGACGGCTTCAACGTCGACATGATGAGCTTCGTCTGGGCGTAGGGCGGCCCAGCCGTCGTACCGCCGTCGACCGGAAGCACGACGCCAGTGATCTGTGCCGCACGGTCGCTGGACAAGAACACCACGGCGTTGGCGACGTCTTCGGGCTGTGCCTCTCGTTCGAGGGGTTGCATATACCGCAGCACCGGTCCCATCTCGTACGTCGTAATCCCTGTGCGGATGTGGGCGGGCGTGAGGCAGTTGACCCGGATGCCGTACGGTGCCAGGTCGATGGCCATGCATTTTGAGGCATGGGCAATGGCTGCCTTCGACGCCCGGTAGGAGATCATGCCAGTGCCGGCGTTGATCGCAGCAATTGAGGCGTTGTTGATGATCGAACCACCACCGTGGTCCTTCATGTACCTGCCGGCGCGCTGTGAGCCTGCGATCACCCCGAAGAGGTTCACGTTCATGATCTGGGAGAAGTCCTCGAGGTCGTCCGGCAGGAACCGCTTGAGCGGGCTGCCGATCCCCGCGTTGTTGAACATGATGTCCAGACCGCTGAAGCGGTCGACGGCAAAGTCGACCAGAGCCTGGACCTGGTCAGCATCACTCACATCCGTCTCCTTGAAGGCAATCGCGCCACCTAGACGCGCGGCGACCTCCTGGCCGCGGTCCGCGTCGATATCTGCGACGACGACACTCGCCCCCTCGGCTACGAGCATCGCCGCGGTCGCCTGACCGATACCGCCCGCACCACCCGTGACGACCGCGACCTTGCCGGCAAGCTCCTGTGACTTCATGCCAGGACACTACGGTCTCGGGGCTCGCCCTGCAGGATCAGGGGAAGGGTTGGTCTGTTGCCCTTTTTCGTCGACAGGGCCGCCCCCGGGCCGGGACGAGCAGGGTCGTCACTACGGGGTCCCCCGGCTCACGTCGAGTCGCTTCGCCACACCCGCCGTACGCAACAATGCCGACGCCCGTGCCGCCAGATCGACGAGCGCAGCCACCATCTCAAGGACGACCCGGTCTTGTCGTGGAACCCATATCTCTCCGAAATCACCGATTCCGCGCAGGCCAGGTGGGAGCTCGACCTGGACGCCATGGGCCGACGGGAGGTTGACCGGATTGTCGGGGTGAAACCCGAGTCGTATGCGCTCGTCAGCAACGTGGTAGCCGGCGAAGCGCCCCTGAAAGAGCTGGCGCGCCGAGTCGAGCAGTTCTGCGTTCAACCCACCCACGATGATCCCCCGCAATGGCCCAGTCTGTTTCCCTTGCAGAGCGGGTCCGTACGGTTCGATCACGAGGCCGTGCTCGTCGTCGAACCAGAGGGCAAAGCCTTCACGCCCGAAGCCGTGCACCGAGATGGCGATGTCCACGTGGTTCAAGAATGCTTGCAACGTCGCCGAGTGGTCGGGGTTGTGCAACCGTGAGGTGAGATGGACCCGCAGGTCGGGTGGCTGAAGGATGGCGTAGTAGGACGCGCCCGCCCGCTCCGCGGCGCGACTCGCCATCTCCGCGGTGCCCCGGTCCTGCGATCCGCCGTGGAGAGCCATGAACCCCACGTTGGAACGCAGGATGCACTCCTCCCTGACCCCCTGCATCGTGAGGAGCTCGGCAAGGTCCACCTCCCCAGGTTCGCACGCGCCAGGGACAGCGGTCCGGAAAATTGCTCCGAGCGACTCGACGTTGCCGGCGTGCATGCTGAAGTGCCACGTTTTCGGTCGTCGCGGCCGATTCGGGGCCCGGAGCGCAGGGTGGGCGAGCCTTCGGCCGGATTCCGGGAGAACAGCACTCCAGTACCGTTGCCCAATGGCAATGCCAGGGCCTCCGGAGCTGGGCCGAGGCGTTGTCGTGCTGCCCGGGGCGGCCCCTCCTGAGCACTGGAACGATCATCCCAGGATCCGCATTGCGGACGAGACGCTCACCGATCCGGCTGCGGCGCTGGAGATGCTGCATCAGGCGTGGTTCGAGCGTCAGCCGGTAGTCGTGGAGTTCGCCATCGACCCAGGGGCGTTGCGCCGACCCGAAGCCTGTCATCTGGCCCCGTATGAACTGAGCCCACGTTTCGAGTTCTCCCGGGAACGACTTCTCTTCCTTGTCTGGGCCAACAACTATGACGCCCGCACCGCGGATCCCGTGTGGTGGCACGGACGCAAGGCGGCCAGAGCCTTCCGCACTGACGGCGTCAGAGAGGCAGGACCAGCCGACATCACGCTCAGCGACGGAACACCTCTCTACGTCGACGGGGGGCCGTTCGCTCCCCCCTCCCTCCTGAGCGGCGCCGGCATCGTGCATCGCTGGAACGTGGAAGGGGGCTCCTTCTCGGTCGTGACCCATCAGACGCCTGGGGCCGACCTTGCCTCGGACCAACTCGCCGCCGTCACGCATCGCACGGGGGGCGCCCGGGTGATCGCCCCGGCGGGCTCGGGAAAGACTCGCGTGTTGACCGAGCGGCTTCGGCACATGATCGAGGAGCGCGGCGTGGACCCGAGCACCCTGACGGCGCTCGCCTTCAATACGAAAGCAGCAGGCGAATTGCGCGAGCGCTGCGGGAGCCTCGTGACGGCCAGGGGTCCCCACATCCGGACACTCAACAGCATCGGCCTGTGGATCTGCAACGAGTACGGGGGACAAGGCCGGCCCATCGTCTACGAGGAGCCCCGGGTGCGGGACCTTGTGCAGGCCGTCTTCGACGTCCCTCGTCAAGCGAACACCGACACGGTCCTTCCGTACATCGACGCGCTTTCTGCGGTGCGCCTCGGGCTGGCCTCGCCGGCCACGGTCGAGGATGAGATCCCGGACGCCCGTGGCCTCGCTGCGGGGTTCGATGCATATCGAAGCGCACTGGCCGAAGCCGGCGCCCTGGATTTCGACGAGCAGATCTATCGGTCGATTGAGATCCTGTTACGAGATCCCGCAGCCCGAAGCGACGCGCAGAGCCGCTGCCGGCACCTTCTCGTGGATGAATTCCAGGACCTCAACCCCGCTCACATGTTGCTGATCCGACTGCTGTGCGCCCCGGCCTACAGCTGCTTCGCTGTGGGCGACGACGACCAAGTCGTCTACGGGTACTCGGGAGCGACCCCCGAGTACCTGATCGATTTCGGGGAGTACTTCCCCGGGGCACACGACTACGCGTTGGAAGTCAATTATCGGAGTCCGTCGCAAGTCGTCACTGCGGCGACCCACGTGCTCTCCTACAACCGCGAGCGAATCCCCAAGAGGATCAAGACGCCCGCCGGTCGCAACGACGCACTTCCCGATTTCGACCCACCCGTCCGAGGCCTAGGACCACTGTCGGTGATACGTTCGCCAGCCGAGAAACTTCCGCAGACTGCTGTCGCCGCGGTTTCGGCCTGGAGAGCCGGCGGGGTTCAGCTTCAAGAGATCGCCATTCTGTCGAGAGTGAATTCGTCACTGCTCCCGGTCCAGGTTGTCCTGAGTGAAGCGGGGATTCCGTCCAACGCACCCGTTGGCGCCAAGGTGCTACAGCGGACGGGTATCCGGACTGCCCTCGCCTATTTGCGGATGAGCCTGACCCCGGGTGCACTGCGACGCGAGGACGTTGTGCAGACGATCCGCCGACCTTCGAGAGGCATTGCCCCCAATGTGGTCGCAATGCTCAGCGAGCGAAGCGTGACATCCGTCGGGGACATCAGACGCCTGGCCGACCGCCTCTCCGGACGCGACGTTCCCAAGCTGTTGGACTATGCAGACTCCGTCGAATCCGTCGTGGTGGCATGTCGGACGTCCGCCGCGGCTGCGTTGCGGGCCATCCGCGTGCAAGTGGGTCTGGGCGAGACGATGGACGTGTTGGACTCGTCCAGGCGGGAAGCGGATCGATCGACCCACGCCGACGACCTCCTCGCCCTCGAGTCAGTGGCACACCTCCACCCAGACGTTGCCACCTTCGAAACGTGGCTTCGGGGTGTGCTCGGGCGCCGTCCGGCCGAGGGGCCGGCAGTGCTGCTTTCAACAATCCACAAGATCAAAGGCCGAGAGTGGGAGCACGTCGTCGTCTACGGGGCCTCCCAGGGGCTGCTCCCTCACCGTCTGAGCGATGACGAGGAGGGAGAACGGCGCGTTTTCCACGTGGCGCTCACACGAGCCATCCGCCAGGTGCTCATTTTGGCCGACGCCGATGAACCGTCGCCCTTTGTGGCCGAGCTCGATGGCGGAAGGCCACGTGACCCGATATCGCTCGACAGCCGGGCAGGCCGTCGTTCCGAACTCACGCCCTCTGGCCGAGCAGCCTCCTCGAGGAGCTCGTATAACGATCGTGCGGAAGCGAGCCGGCCCGGTTCACGTCAGGGGAGACGGAGGCCCACGAAGCCGGTTTCGAGCTCTCCGACGGTCGCCGCGGCTGTGGGCCTCATGATCGACCATGGGGGCCACACGGGTGCCGTGGTCGGGCTCACTGACTCGGTGGCAGTGATCCGAGTCGGCAGTGCGCAACTCAAGGTGCCCTTCGGCTCCGATGTGCGGGTGGAGGGACGTACCGTCGTGCTCGGAGCTCCGAGCGGGTCACCAGGATCAACCCAGGCGTACGAGGGTGCCCTGCGAGAGTGGCGCACCGGGGCTTCGAAGCGAGCCACGGTACCGGCTTATGTCGTGCTGAACGACAACGAACTCGTGGGCATCGCGGCCGCTCGGCCGAGGACGCTGGCCGAACTGGCCCGATGCAAAGGGATGGGACCAGTACGTCTCGAGCGTTGGGGTGACGAGCTACTGGCCGTGCTGAACGGCGTGAGCGAGGGCGAGTAAGACCGTTGGGAGACCTGTGCGCCGTTCTGCTGGGCCGGGGGCCCGGTGCTCAGGATGTGGACGGAGTGCGCCACAGGTCGACGTCGCCGTCAACCGCATAGTTGTCGATCGTGGCGAGCTCATCGTCGGTGAACTCCAGCTGGTCGAGGGCGGCGACGTTCTGCACAAGCTGGTCGACGCTGCTGGCCCCGATGAGCACGGAGGTGACTCGAGCGTCACGCAACGCCCACGCGATGGCCATTTGCGCGAGGGATTGGTTCCGCTCCCGGGCGATGGCGTCGAGAGCTCGGATCCGAGCGAGATTTTCCTCGTTGAGCATCTCGCGAGAGAGCGAGCCGTCCAGAGAGGCTCGTGAACCTGGCGGGATCCCGTCGAGATATCGGTCGGTCAGAAGTCCCTGCGCCAAGACGGAGAAGGCGATGCATCCGACTCCCTCTGCATCGAGGACGTCGAGGAGGCGGTCTTCGACCCAGCGGTTGAACATCGAGTAGGACGGTTGGTGGATGAGGAGTGGGGTGCCGAGCTGGCGGAGGATGGCGACCGCCTCGGTTGTGCGCGTGTCGGAGTAGGAGGAGATGCCGACGTAGAGGGCTTTACCGGAGATGACCGCTGTGTGGAGGGCACCCAGCGATTCCTCGAGGGGGGTGTGGGGGTCGAAATGATGGTGATAGAAGATGTCGACGTAGTCGAGCCCGAGCCGCTGCAGGCTCTGGTCGAGGCTCGCGATGAGGTATTTCCGAGAGCCGAGGTCGCCGTATGGGCCCGGCCACATGTCCCAACCTGCCTTGGTGGAGACGACGAGTTCGTCGCGGCGGTTCTGGAAGTCGTCGTGGAGGATCCGGGCGAAGTTGGTCTCGGCGCTGCCGTATGGCGGTCCGTAGTTGTTGGCCAGATCGAAATGGGTTATCCCGAAATCGAAGGCCCGGCGCAGAATGGCGCGTTGGACGTCGAGGGGCCGGTCGTCACCGAAATTCTGCCACAGCCCCAACGACACCGGTGGCAAGAGGAGGCCGCTGCGCCCACAACGGCGGTATGCCATGGCCTCATAGCGATCTTGAGCGGGAAGGTAGCTGGACACGTCGCGCTGCTCCATCTTGGCCTTGTTGTCAATCTATTCGAAGGGCCGCAATCGAGCACGCGAGCCCAAGAACGCGTCGAGTGCGTGCTGCGGGACGTGTGGGCCGACTGACTGTCTCGCCTCTCAGACTGGGCGCTACCCAGATTGCAGATCCGATCAGGTCGAGGGTTCCCCTCCGTCTTCTTCCAGTGCCCTGGTGACGACCGTCAGATCTTGCTCGCCGAGCCCGTGGTCGACGACTTCTTGCCATTCGTCCGCCAGGCCCGCAAGCGCCTGGAAGCGCCCGTCGCCCGCCGCCTCGAGGGCGAGATGCACGTCTTTCAGCGCGAGGGACAGCGCGAACTGAGGCGAGTAATCACCCAGGGCGATTCGTTGCAACTTGGCCGCTTGCCATGGGGACACAAGCGGAGAGCCATCCA
Organism: uncultured Acidimicrobiaceae bacterium; assembly: GCA_963736515.1. Classification (GTDB taxonomy): domain Bacteria; phylum Actinomycetota; class Acidimicrobiia; order Acidimicrobiales; family RAAP-2; genus Bog-473. The sequence goes on from CAVTPE010000023.1 coordinate 327,472, forward strand.
AGGCGTTCACCACGGTGTCGGTCCCGAGTCCCAACCGCAGAGCGAGGGCCACCGAAGTGTTGACCGCCTCCGCCGCGAGGCCGAGCCAGGAGTTGGCGACGAGCTTGAGCCGCGACCCCGCCCCGACCATTCCCACCCAAATGGTCCGCTGGCCGAGCGCATCAAAGAGGGGGTCGAGACGCGAGCGCGCGACATCCGGGCCAGAGGCAAAGATCGTCAGCTGACCCTGCTCTGCGGGTTCTTTGCTTCCGGACACCGGCGCGTCGACCAGGATCACGTCGGGCCGCTCGGCCTCGACCAGGGCTTTGACGCGCCCAATGCCGGCGACGCCGATCGTGCTCATCTGCACCCAGATCGCACCGGGAGCGAGTGCAGCCAGCATGCCTTGATCTTTTGCGATGGCGAGGACGACGTCCGCATCCGTGACCATCGTGACGACAACGGCGGCTCGTCGCGCGGCATCGCCGGCGGATTCCGCAACACTCGCCCCGAGCTCGGCGAGGTCCCGGGTCGCACCTGGATCGCGATTCCAGACGATTGTGGGGATACCGGCACGCAGGGCACTGGCTGCCATCGCGTGCCCCATGGTGCCGATACCCAGAATCGCAACCGGCTCCTTCGCAGGGGGCATCGCTCTCCCTCTCTCATGGGTGGTCCGTTCGGAGTCTGCCCCCACCACGATCGCGCTATCTAGCCTGGCTGCGCTAGGCCTGCAGCGTGGACACTCGGGTCGGCATTGTCGAGGACGAGAACCCGGGAAGTCACACAAGTGTGCTCCGCGCCGCCGGAGACCGGGGAGCGCCGGTCACCGCCGAGAGGTGAGACGACGGGCGGGTGGCCGAAAGTGGCAGGGCAATGTCCTCGAGCGACTTCTGCTCGGCGTCGATTCCGAGGAAGATCGCGACGACTCCGCCGATTATCATCACGGCGGCCCCGATGAGGTAGCCGACGAACAGCCTGAAGTGGTCCTGGCCGTTGCCGATGAGTTCGCCATAGATCCACGGACCGAAGGCGCCGAAGCTCTGGGCGATGGCGAAGAACACAGCGATCGCCTTGGCCCGTACCTCGACCGGGAAGATCTCGCTCACGGTCAGGTACGCGGACGACGCGCCGGCCGAGGCGAAGAAGAAGATCACGCACCAGCACGCGGTCTGGGTCACGGCGTTGAGCAGGCCGGCGTTGAACAGGAGGGCGCTGCCGGCGAGAAGGAGGCCGGACAGGATATACGTGCCGGCAATCATCCTCCGACGCCCGATGGTGTCGAACAAGTGGCCGATGGTGAGCGGGCCGATGAGATTCCCCAGCGCAAAGAAGATGAAGTAATAAGCAGTGTCGGTGGCCGGGACGTTGTAGATCTTGGTGAGAACCAACGCATAGGTGAAGAAGATGGCGTTGTACAGGAACGATTGCGTGATCATCAGGGTGGCCCCGAGGATCGCCCGCCTGGGGTAGTGGACGAAGAGTGTTCGAGCCAGGGCCACGAACCCGATGTCGCTGGCGGGGGTGATCTCGATGGCTTTCGACTCGTCGATCTTACCGACGGTGCCGCCGCTCTCCTCGGCGAGCCGCTCGATTTCGGCGATCGTTTTCTCGGCTTCCTCTTCTCGGCCGTGCATGAGGAGCCAGCGCGGGCTCTCAGGAAGATTCTTCCGCACGAAGAGAATGACGAACCCCAGCAGTGGGCCGAACAGGAAGGCGACTCGCCACGAGTAACTGACGGGAAGGTGGTTCACCGCGAGAATGGTGAGCACCGTGGCGATGAGCGCACCGCCCCAATAGGTACCGTTCACGGCGATGTCCACCCGGCCGCGGTACTTGGCCGGGATCAGCTCATCGATTGCTGAGTTGATGGCCGCGTACTCACCACCGATACCCATGCCGGCGATGAACCGGGAGGCCCAGAGCCAGTAGGTCCAGCCCTGCGAGTGCCCCAAGGTCAGGGCAGTGAGCACGCCACCGAACAGGTAGACGCCCAGGGTGATCATGAACAGATTGCGCCGGCCGAACTTGTCCGACATCCGGCCGAAGAAAAGGGCGCCTGCCACCTCGCCCAGCAGATAGACGGTGCCAACGGCGAAGGCCACTTCGGAGGATGAGAGGTTGAGGGCTTGCTTCTGGCTGATGAGACCTTCGGCGTTGCTGGCAATGGTGATCTCGAGGCCGTCCAGCACCCAGGCCACGCCCAGGGCTATGACCAAGCGGGTATGGAATCGTGACCAACCCAGGCGGTCGAGGCGGGCCGGGATGAGGCTCCGGATCGCTCCTTCGGGAAGCCCGCTCTGATCGGGGCGTCCCGGTGCTTCCACGCTGACTGTTGCCACGTCGCCTCCCCTCGGACCGACTTTACGAAATGTTCCTTACCCAACATTGCGTTTCGTAACGCACGTGTGTCCTGCGGACCCCGGACGCGGACGGAACCGAATGTTCCGCGTGCAAGGCGACGTGCGCAGCGACTGGTGGACAGCAACACGGAGCCGGCGTCGTCGCGACGGCTGACGAATGTGTTCGCGGAGCAGGCGGCAAGTCGGGACCGGGCTCCGGTCCGCACTCCTACGGGGAAGCGACCTCGCTCACGTGTGCTCCACCTGGGAGAAGGAACCATGGTCGGCCACTGCGGTGTGTCGAGCCGCGTCAGCATCGCCGTCGTGATCCGTGCTCGAGTTCAGCGAGATCCATCGTCGACGAGGCGACAGACCGATCTTGAACTTCAGGCCCACCGGTCCCCGCCCGAGCCGCGAGGCCCAAAGCAGCGCGGTCGTTGCACGGGTGTGGTGCGCACACGCGACTCGCGCGCTGCAGCGGACCACTTTGGGGGGAGCCTCGAGCGAGCCCTTGCGAGGCACGCGACCGATCATGGTCCGGTGTGGCTGGGCCGCCGTGGCACCAGCCACACCGCAGGTGCCCGCTTCGCTAGAGGCTCTCCCGGGCCGGGCTGGCCACTGACGTCCGCGCTGGCGACTCGTCAACCGCCGTCCCGCCCCCATCGCCGTCTTGTCGCTGTTGACCATCAGGCCGACGAGTAGCGACGAATGCAGTCGTGCGCAGAGGGATCTCCTTGATGAGCCAGCTCAGGACGAAGCCGAGGACGACAAAGGGCACAGCAACCAAGAAGGTCGTCTCGATTGAGTGACTGAAGGCACTGATGACGAAGGTGCGCTGCCCGGCGGGAAGATTGGCGATCTGGGCAGGGTTGACCGTCACGCTCGAACCGCTGATCAACTTCAGCTCGGCCGACGTGGCGTGCAGTTTGAGCTCTGAGATCAGCCGGTTGGCGAAAACGGCACCCAGGACGGCCACCCCGAAGGCGCCACCGATGGTGCGGAAGAACGTCGAAGTTGCCGTGGCCACTCCGAGCGCGGAGTACGGCACCGCGTTCTGCACGGCGACGACCAACACCTGCATCACCAGTCCCAAGCCGAGCCCGGTAATGAACATGAAGACCGCCACCTCCCAGTAGGCGGTATGCGGTCCGAGCTGGGTGAGCGAGAGCAGGCCGAGGGAGAGGACGGCCGTGCCCACGATAGGGAACACCTTGTAGCGCCCCGTGCGTGTCACGAGGCGTCCACTCAAGATGAAGGTGATAAGCATCCCGCCGATCATGGGGAGAAGCTCGAGACCCGAGAGGGTCGGCGAGGCTCCGTGGACGATCTGGAGATACAGGGGCAGGTAGATGATGGCGCCGAACATGGAGAAGCCGATGATGAACCCCACGGCCGAGGTGGCGGTAAATGTCCGGTTCTTGAATAGCCACAGGGGGATGATGGGCTCGGAAGCCTTGGTCTCGATGAAACAGAAGATGCCCAACGTGACGAGGGCGACGAGCGCAGTACCGATGATGACCGGTGAGCCCCAGGCATATTCGGAGCCAGCCCAGCTCGTGAGCAAGATGACGCAGGTGACGCCGACCGAGAGGAAGGCGGTGCCGGCCCAGTCGATCCTGTGCGGTACCCGCTTGACCGGGAGGTGGAGCACAGCAGCCACGACGAAGAGGGCAACGATGCCGAGAGGCACGTTGATGTAGAAGATCCAGCGCCATGACAGGTGCTCGGTGAAGAAGCCGCCGAGAAGCGGACCCGCCACATTTGTGACGCCGAAGACGACGCCGAAGTAGCCCATGTACTTGCCGCGCTGCCGGGCCGAGACGACGTCGCCCATGATGGCCTGGGACCCGACCATGAGCCCGCCCGCCCCGATCCCCTGGATCGCCCGGAAGGCGATGAGTTCGGCCATGGACTGGGACAGCCCGGACAGCACCGAGCCGACCAGGAAGATCACGATGGCCAGCTGGTAGAGCGCCTTGCGGCCGTAGAGGTCGCCCAGCTTCCCCCACAGCGGCGTGGAGATGCAGGTGGTCAGGAGGTACGCCGTCACCACCCATGACAGGTGGTTGAGCCCGTGCAGGTCGCCGGCGATGGTGGGGAGTGCAGTGGCCACGATGGTCTGATCGAGAGCGGCCAGGCCCATCCCCATCATTAGAGCGCCGAGGATCACCAGGATCCGGCGGTGCTCGGCGCCCGCGGCCTCTTCGTCGACTGGGGCCGTCGCCAATTCAGTCACGGGCTTCGTCCAGATCTTGCTCGAGGTTCTCGGCGAAGCGGCTGAGCAGGTCGGCCAAGGTGGAAAGGTCGTCGTCGCCCCAGTCGTGCAAGACCTGCTCAAGCCAGACCCGGCGGGCCCGCCGCATCCGTTCGATGGTCCGGTGACCGGCTGGGGTGAGGCGGATCCTCGAGGCTCGTCGATCGTCGGGATCGGTCTGGCGAACGACCATCCCGTCGCGCTCGAGCTGTTGGACCTTACGAGTCACCGTGGGGGTGTCGACTCCGAGGAGCTCGGCGAGGTCGGTGACTCGGAGCGAATCGCCCTGCACGGCGAGCTTGAAGAGCAGGGAGGCTGCCGCCCGATCGAGCCGGACTCCCGCCAATCGCAGGAGCTGCTCATGGAGCCTGACCTGGGTGACCGACCGGGCGACGGTCTGCAACGCCTCGGCGAACCGGTCGACGGGATCGGCCACCGGGCCCGAGCCGGCGTCGGCGTCGGCGTCGATAGTTGCTTTCAGCACGTAAATATCTTACCAGCCGCTCTCAGCGCCCTCTCCAACCGCCCAGACACCGAGGTCTGAGCCTTCGGACCGTTCGGTGCCGGTCAGCTCCGGCATCTCGAGAGCCGGGTCCGGATGCTGCGTCTGAAGAACACGACGCAGATCAGAGCGCCCAGCGATAGTCCTCGGTTGGCTCGTAGACGATTCCCCTGGTCAACAGGTCCTCGATCTCCTGGCTTGAGTAGCCGAGGCGCTCCATGATGCTCCGCGTGTGCTCACCGACCAGAGGTGGAGGGCCATAGGGGCCGGTCGGAGACTCCGAGAAGTCGATCAATGTTCCGAACTGGCGCAGCTGTCCGAGGATCGGATGGTGATACTCCGTCACCAGGCCCAGGCGCTCGTTGTCGGCGTCGTGGAGCACGACCTCTCCGTCGTTGGTCTCGACGGAGACCTCTGCGTCCACACCCGCTTCAGCGAGATCGTGGAACCAGGTCACTGCCGTCCGCGTGAGGAAGATCGGTTCAAGCGCCGCCTCGATCTCCACCCTGGCGGCCACCCGCGCCTCGAACGTCTCGTAACGCTCGAGGTCAGGGCGGCCCACCAGACGGCAGAGCTGAGCCCATTGACCTGATGCGAATGCCACAACCTGAACCCATCCCTCCTGGGTCTCGTACAAGCGGCAGCACGGCGAGACCCCCACCTGGTTGCTGTCGAGACCCGGACGAACCGGGCCGGGTTGCCCCTCGACAAGGAACACGTCGGAACCGAACACGGCGGCTCCGTTGAGGAGTGACGTCCAGAGATCCTGTCCCTCGCCGGTACGACGCTGGTGGTACAAGGCGGCGAGCACCCCGACCACCGACACCATGGCGTTGGCCGTGTCGGTCATCCCGAAACGGAGGTACACGGGAGGATTGCCTTCTGCCACCGGACCCGCCTCGAACTCGAGGCCGCACGCGGCCTGGTAGAGCGGGTCGAGGCCGCCGAACTCCGACAATGGTCCTTCGGCGCCGTAGGCGTAGGTGTTGCAGTGGACGAGGTCCGGGTTGCGCGCCTTGAGAGATTCGTAATCGATTCCCAGGCGAGCCGCGGTCCCTTTCGTCATGTTGTGGTGGACGACATCGGCGATCTCGGCCAGGCGCAGCATTGCTTCAAGCCCCTCGGAGGCCTTGACATCGACGGCGAAATCGAGCTTGCCGCGCTGGCACCCGACGAAAGGCATCCCAGCCATCCGCATGCTGTCACCGCGGACGGGCTCCACCTTGATGACCTCGGCCCCCAAGTCCGCCAGGACCATCGGACCGAAGGGCCCGGCCAGATATTGGCCGAGGTCGAGAACGACGACACCGGTCAACGGACCCACGACGGGTCCTCCACGATCCCAGCATCGAGCAGACGGTCGATCTCGTCCGCGGAGTATTCCGCCTCCGCCAACACCTCGCGGCTATGCGCACCAACGCGGGGCTGACCGCCCTGAATGGCTCCCGGCGTGCCGCGCAACACGGCCGGTACGCCAACTTGTGTAGTGGGTCCGAGCTCGGGGTCCGCGACGGCTGCCGCCAGCCCGTTCGCCACGAACTGGGGGTGGGAGAAGACCTCGGCCATCGGGCCGACCGCCTCAGCGCCAAGCCCGGCCTCGTGGAATTCCTCGATGAGCTCTTTGCGGCGCCGCTGCAGGTAGGCGGCGCGGAGCCGGGACTCGTGGCGCGCGCGTAACTCGGGATCGCCGTGCAGCGCGCGTGGGTCCACCGGGTCCAGCCCCAAGATCTCCTCGGGCGTGCGTGTGGGGGTGAGACCGCTCATCGTCGCGGCGTGGATCCACTCACCGCCGGCACACTCGAAGAGTGATGGCTGATGGATGCCGGGCGGATACGTCTTCGCCATCGTCGCGTGAAAGCCAACGGGCGCTCGTTCGTGTTCCTGCCAAATCTGCGTGGTGTACGCGAGAACTCCCTGATAGAGCGACGTCTGGACGTGCTGCCCGCGCCCGGTCGCCTCGCGGCGGACCAAAGCCGAGAGCACACCAGACGCCAGGAGGAAGCACGCAGCCATGCTCGGGGCGGGAAAGTGTAGGTAGATGGGTCCAGGTCGCCAGCCGGGCTGCTCGCTTTGCATGCCGCTGCGGGCCTGGACCGTGGCGTCCCAGCCGGGCCGATCAGCGAAGCGATGCCCGGGCGGATAGCCCGGCACCGAGCAGAAGACCAAACGCGGAAACCGCTGTGAGACATCCGCGTAGGAAAGCCCGAGCCGGTCCATGGTGCCGGGGCTGAACGTTTCCACCAGCACATCGGCACCCCGGCACAGCCGTAGAAACACGTCTCGGCCCTCGTCCGCCTTGAGGTCGAGCACCACCGACCTCCGGCTGCGATTCCAGACGTGATAGCCGGGCTGGCGTCGAAAGGGATCCCCACCCGGCGGCTCGACCTTGATGACGTCGGCACCGAGCTCCGCCAGAAGCAGGACGCCGACGGGTCCCGCCACCCCCCAGCTCAGATCGAGCACGCGTACCCCCCGCAGCGGGCCTGCTGGCTCGCTCACGTGCCTGCGGCCAGGCCGTTCTTACCATCCACGGGCGTCCTCATTCCTCGTTTCCCCGTGCTCCTGGTGGTCCCGAGGAAGTCCGCATCCGTGACCATCATCCCATCAAGGGAACAGCTGGCCCTCCACGTCGTAGGTGCGTCCCGGCTGACGGTGCCGATCGCGTCCGCAAGTTCGGCAAAGCGGTTTCTTCCCACCTCCACCCGGAGGCGCCTTTCACGGCGAGGTTCGAGTCGAACTCAGTCACCGCGCCGCCAGTGGCGGCAATTGCGGGTGGGCCTGGACCCAGGCGGACACGTCTTCTGCCATGGCGGCCGGATCTTCGAGGGGCCCAAAGTGGCCAAGGCGAGGTCGCTCGATGAGAGTGCCCTGAGGGAGAGCGTCGGCGATGGCCGGCGCGAAGGCACCCGGCCCAACCTCTTCGGGGCGGCCGACGACAACGGCCACCGGTATCTCGAGTAGCGCGACGGTGCCCCACGTGTTGCTCGCCGCGGCCTGACGAAAGACCTCGGCTTCGGTCGATGGCCGGCAACGCAACGTGACCGAGCCGTCCGGAGTGGGCGAGAAGCCGCCATCGACATAAGCCCGGAGAGCATCGGGATGAAGTTGGTTGAGCGGCGCCTTTGACCGGTAATTCTCGTAGGCCTGGTCCAGCGAGTCGAAGCGGTCGCGACGCCGGGCCGCCCCCTCGGACATCGGGTTCTCGCCTTCTGGCAGCAGCCCGCCCCCCGTCGGGACGATCACCGGCTCGTAGAGCCACAGCGACTGGAACACGTCGGGTCGTCGCGACGCAGCCAGCACCAGTGCCGCTCCACCCATGGAGTGGCCGATCCCATGCAGCGGGCCAATCGGGAAGCGGTCCGCGCTCAGAGCAGCCAGGACGTCGTCGGCCATGCCCGACCACGCCAAACCCGCCTCTGGCGGCAGCTCGGACATGCCATGGCCTCGCAGATCGACTGACACACAGCGGAACTGGTCGCTCAGGAGCGACGCCAGAGGCTCCCAGACCCGACCGTGGAAACCCGTGGCGTGAGAGAAGAGCAGCACCGGAGTTGTCGTGCCGCCTCCCGGTCCGCCCAGATCGTGCAGGGCGACCCGCACGCCGTCGCTGGAATCGATCATCTCGTGCGTACAGCCCGCCATGGCGTGGCAAAGGCTAGTTGACGGCACAGCGACGACATCGGGCTCGGTGGGACACGACGCAGCCCCGGGTCCCACCTCGATTCTGGACGGGGCGCGCTTCGTGACTGGCCGTTCGAACGCCGAACCGTCGGGTTCGGCAGTCTGCTCGCTACAGCGAGCGGGCCGGCAACTCTGTACGCAACGAGCCTGCAAGCATCAGCGCCAAGCCAGCGTGAGGTCCTTCACGTGTCGGAGCCCGGGCGGGTACTCGAGCTGCTCGTGGCCAGGCTTGACCCAGTAGTCAGGTATACGACGGTGCCACTCGCTCAACGTGACCCGCAGCTCCCTCCGGGCCAGATGTGAGCCCAGGCAACGATGCACTCCGCCCCCGAACGCGATGTGGCGGTTGGAGTCACGGTCGAAAAGAACATCGAACGGCGCCGGACACTGGCCCGGGTCGACATTGGCGGCCCCGTACAAGACGATGACGGCGGTTCCCTGCTTGATCGGGCAGCCGTTGGGTAGTTCGGTGTCCTCTGTCGCGACACGCGGCACGCCGAACGGCACCGGCGACTCCCAGCGCAGCAGCTCCTCGACGGCATTGGCGACGCAACCGGGGTCCTGAGCGATCTGGCGGCGATGTTCGGGATGGTTGGCCAGGAAGGCGTACATGCAGGTGAGCGAATCACTTACGGTGTCGAGCCCCGCAATGAGCATGAGGTAGCAGATGTCGACGACGTCGTCCCGGGACAGTCGCTCACCCTCGACCTCGGACACGACAAACTTCGACATGACGTCATCGGCCGGTTTCCTCGTCCGCTCATCGGCGAGGGCGCCGAAGTACTCGTAGATCTCTTGACCCGTCGTGGCCATCACCGCCGATCGTTTCTCGGGGTCAACAAGCGCGTCCGGGTCGATCTTCTCGGGATGCAAGATGCCGTCCCGCATGCGCAGGAACATACGGAGCTCTTCTTCGGGAAGGCCCATCAATCCCAGGAACACCGAGCTCGGGAAGATCTCGGCAAAGTCCTCCGTGAAGTTGCATTCCCCCGCGTCCATGAATCCGTCGATCAGGGCACCGACCCGCCGGGTGATGTCTTCCTCCTGCTCGTCCATGCGCTTGGGAGCGAAGAGTGGATCGAGGAGCTTGCGGTACTTCGAGTGCAGCGGCGGATCGACGTTGAGCGGGATCAGTGGCCGTACGTTGCCCAGCCCCATCTCGACCCGGGAAGAGAAGAGCTCGTGATGGCGGAGCACATGTTCGCTCAACGCACGGCCGAAGGTCAGCACGAGACCATCGGCCGGCTGGACGAGACCGGGGCCATCGATCACCGCCTTGTAGCTCGCCTGCGGCGATGACAGGTCGAGCATTGCCGCCATGACCTCAGCCCCCGTGGACTCCGGGCCGGCGGCGACATCATCAGCCATTACTGATCCGACTTCGCTTGGTCCCATGGACCGAACCGGCTTTGGCCCACACGGCACTCCGCGTCACTCGCGACCCCCCATGGTTGTGGCAGATGCTGTCGATCCAACCTACGCGGAGTTCAGCCTGGGAGCAACGATGTCACGTCCCCGCCGCCAATCAGTCCGCTCGTGAGCCCCCGACAACGGCGACGTGCAACGGATCCTTCTCGTTGACGGTCCGGCAGCGCTCGGCGGGACCTCTGGCGCACATGCTGCTCGCCGCGGTCGATGAAGCGGCTCTCGACATCTCCAATGCTCCCGACCGCCGCCGAGCTCATCGGCAGGCACGCCAGTCGCTCACGCGACTCATGGGAGGACTCGCCTGGCACGCGATTTCATTCTCCTACGACCGGACGAGGCGGAAAAAGGTCCGGAGCTCCTCGATGAAGATCGCGGGTTGCTCGAACGCGGCGAAGTGGCCCCCGCGTTCGAGCTCGTCCCAGTGCACGATGTTGGTGTACCTGCGCTCGGCCCAGCGCCTCGAGGGACGGAAGATCTCCTTGGGGAAGATGGAGACTCCGGTCGGAACTTCGACCTTGGCTGGCCGCCACCCTCGAAAGCTCTCCCAGTAGAGGCGGGCGGCAGACGCGCCACTGCCCGTCAACCAATAGAGCATGACGTTGTCAAGGATGCGGTCGGCGCCGAGGACGCCGACCGGGTCGCCATCGGTATCGGTCCAGTTCCAGAACTTCTCGAGGATCCAGGCGCACTGGCCGACCGGTGAATCAACCAGCGAATAACCGATCGTCTGCGGACGGGTCGACTGCTCCTTCGAGTAACCGGTGCCCCATTCCTCATGAAGCCGCAGTGACTCCAGCGCCGCCTGTTCAGCCTCGGTCAACTCGGATGGTTCACGACCGGGACCTGCGGCAAGCATGTTGAGGTGGATCCCGGCAACATGCGACGGATCGATGATTCCGATGCATGAGGTGACTGCCGATCCCCAGTCACCGCCTTGGGCACCGTACCGGTCATAGCCGAGCCGGGCCATGAGTTGAGTCCACGCCGTCGCGGTGCGCTCCACTCCCCAGCCGGTGGAGGTGGGCTTGTCGCTGAAGCCATAGCCGGGCAGAGAGGGGCACACCACGTGAAAGGCGTCGCTTTCCTCCCCACCGTGAGCGACGGGATCCGTGAGTGGACCGATGACCTCGACGAACTCGACGACCGACCCGGGCCAGCCGTGTGTCAACACCAAGGGGAGAGCGCTCTCCACCGGCGAACGAATGTGGAGAAAATGGATCCCGAGCCCGTCGATGTCGGTCCGGAATTGCGGGAAGAGATTGAGCCGCGCCTCCCGTGGTCGCCAGTCGTACGTATCGGCCCAGTAGCGGCAGAGGTCCTGCAAGTACTCGAGCGGGACGCCCTGGGACCAATCGGCGACGGTCTGAGGTTCCGGCCAACGAGTCCGGGCCAAGCGGGTGGCCAAGTCGACGAGATCGGTCTCACCGACCTCGATGCGAAACGGAGAGATCTCGTGGATCAACTGGGCCTCCCAGGAAACGGCCTACCCCTTTCCCGCGATCTTTTCACAAAGCGCTTCGTGGCTGATCGAGCTCCCTCAATCTGGTCGTGTAGATGTCACGGGCAATAATGAGTCACGAGATTGGGTGACTACGAAGGTCGATTCAAGACGGTACGAGTTGTCCGTGACGGCTTTGGTGTCCTCACCGTGACGATGCATTCAGACGGACGGGCCCTGCGGTGGGGGCCGCGGCCTCACACCGAGCTGCCCGAACTCTTTTCAGCGATTGGATCCGATAGGGACAATCGAGCCGTAATCCTGACCGGGACCGGAGACGCATTTATCGACATGCCGCCCGAGGGTTTTGAGGGACTCTCCCGCGGAGAAATCACCGTTTCCAGCTGGGATCGCACCATTTGGGACGGGAACCGGCTGGTCAATGGGCATCTTGATATAGGCGTGCCGATGATCGCGGCAGTGAACGGTCCCGTGCGGGTGCACTCAGAGCTGGCTTTGCTTTGCGACGTGGTCCTGGCGCGCCACGACACGGTCTTCGCGGACGCGGCCCACGTGCCAAGTGGACTCGTGCCTGGTGAAAGCATGCAGGTGATCTGGCCGATGGTGCTGGGGACATGCATCACTCTGGTGCTTGAGGGCGATGACGAAGCTCTCTGGGTGAGCGACCCGGGCTTTGCCTTCGAGGTCGGTCTCGATGATGGCGACGAGGAGTGGGCGCCTGTGTTCGGTAAGGGCGTCCACGTGGAATCGCGTCAACCGAGGGTTGTCAAGATGCGCCTCGACGGCGAGATCCTGTTCGAGCTCCCGACCCCGCGACGGGAGCATGGGTCGCCGCCCGGCATGATGGGCGACTATTGCCCGTGTGGCACTGCCGTGGACGAAGAGAGGTTCGGAGGCAACGGTGACATCTGGGTGGCAGACGGATACGGATCGAACCTGGTGCACCGCTTCGACAAGCACGGCAACGTTCGATTGACCCTGAACGGCGAAGAAGGGGGCGGCCGGTTCCTCTGCCCACATGCCGTGTTTGTCGACCGGCGCGGCGGCAAGACACCAGAGCTCTACATCGCCGATCGTGAAAACAAACGTGTACAGGTATACGACTTGCAAGGTCGTTACATGCGGACCTTCGGAGATACGTTCCTGAACAGCCCGAGTGGCTTCGCCGTCTTGGACGACCTACTCATCGTCGCTGAGCTGTACTCACGGCTCGCGGTCGTCGATGTCGAGGACAACTTCGTTGGCTACGTCGGTGCCAGCGAGAACGCTCGAAAAGGCCTCGGTTGGCCTGAACGCCCCGGGTGGCCCAATGCTCTGAGCAGCGACGCTCGAGTCGCGCGGGCGCAACTTTCCCATCGTCATGAGTCCAACTCGCCACACTCACTGGCCACAGACGAGGACGGCAATCTCTATGTGTCTGAGTGGCTTATCGGCGGGCGCTACACCAAGCTCAAGATCCGCGCATAGCGAACACTGCTAGGTGCACCTATCGTCTGGGTACCGGGGATCTTCCATGGCGCACAGAGTCCACGAAGGCTCCACATCTCGGAAGTCATAGTGTTCCCGTTCCCGGCGCACGGGGCGACCTCGTAACGGCGACCGGGCTACGAGCCCCGGAAGTCGCCTTGTGCGACGATGGCAGATCAGGAGGGAGGCACTAATGAGGGTGATACGTCGAACCGTGTTGCTGGCCGCGATCGCCTTTTGTTTTCTGCTGCCCGCCACCGAGACGGGGACGGCCGCCGCGGCAACGGTGTCAGCCGCTGCAAGCCGCGCGCCGGTGACCTCCGCGACGATGACCTTCGTCGACACCTCTCGGCCCACGCCGTCGTGGAACGGCATGCCGGGAAAGTCCTCGCGTACCTTGGTGACGACCATCTGGTTCCCGTCGCGGGGGTCCGGATCGGTGGCCACACCCGGCGACAATACGTACCCGCTGATCGTCTTCGCCCACGGCTTGGGTGGCTCCCCCCAGGGGTACGAGCAACTGCTGACCGCGTGGGCGGCTGCAGGCTACGTGGTGGCCGCACCGCTGTTCCCCCTGTCGAGCAGTGAGACGCCCGGCGGGGCCGATGGCGGGGACATCGGCAACCAGCCCGGTGACATGAGCTTCGTTATCGACCAGGTGCTCAAGGCTTCGGCTGCCTCCAACGGGACGCTCTCGGGTTTGGTCAACTCGAGCGAGATTGGGGCGGCAGGCCACTCCAACGGTGGCATCACAACCCTGGGCCTGGTGGCCAACAGTTGCTGCCGCGACACTCGGGTCAAGGCAGCCGTCGTCATGGCCGGCACCACCGAGGGTCTGGGAACTGGCCACTACAACTTGGCCGAGGCGCCGCCGCTCCTCGTGGTCCAAGATCTCCATGACGGCCTCGTTCCCTATCCCGATGCGGTCGCAGTCTTCAACAAGGCGCGGGGACCAAAGGCGCTCCTCGCTCTCGATTGGGACAGCCAACCTGACGCCTCGGGATCGTCTGCGCATATGGCGGCCTCGGGCGAGGTCGGCCCGACGTCGGGTCCCGTCATCAGGTCAACCACAGCGTTCTTCAATGCCTTCTTGAAACATGAGAACGGTGCGCGACAGGCTGTCGCGGCCACGGGTCGCTCCTCCCTGTCGACAGTGCACACCGCCTGGGCTCACGGATCCCGTGCGACCTTGCCCGTACCGAAGACGGCAGCGCGCAATCTCCACGCTTCGGTCACGCCCGCCGCCGGGCTGCACGACGGCCAAGCTGTCACAGTCCGATGGAGCGGATACACGGCTGGCAAGGTCGTCAATGTCCTCGAGTGCTCCCATGTGGACATCGTCTCAGCCAGTTCAGCCGGCTGCAGCTTCGCCCACGCCGCGATCCTGCATCCTGACCCCGCAGGATCGGGGTCGGTGATCCTTCAGGTTGGTACGGGTTCAATCGGCAACGGTGTGTGTGACGCAGCGCATAGCTGTTATGTCATCGTGAACAATGCAAGTTCTACCGACCCGGCGGACACCAAGAAGCTTCCCATCCGTTTTGCTCCTTGAGCACGGCTTCACGATGGTGCCCTGGAAGCCGCACGAGGGGAGGCACAATCGCGGGCATCGAGCTGAGCGCTCGGTCTGCAGTAGCCGGAGTGGAGTTGCATCGCAGGTCGAGAGGCCACTGCCAGCCCGCATAGGCGTTCCCGATTCCGATGTGGTGAAGCGGTGCACGGTGCGCGGTGCGGTGCGCGGTGCGCGGTGCGCGGTCGCGGTGCGCGGTGACGCAGTGTGATCCGGCCGGTTTTGTCCACCCGGTCAAAGCACAGGCGTCGATCTCCCACCTCGTAGACCGCTCCGCCCCCGAACTCGACGTGAGTCATGTCGGCCTGCTAGGTCTCGTTGGGGACTTCCGCCACGAACGTCTTGAACGAACTCCTCGGACGCTTCTTCGGTGAGAGGGCGACGAAGCCCCGAGCCTTGAGCACCCGGAAGATGGTCGAGATCGACGGCGGTGCTGTAACGCTGAGACAGGTGGAAGTGGATGGTGGTGGCCCCGGCATGGATTCCGTCGTCCGCGAGCGCCTGGTGCACCGCGACGATCTCGTCCTCGTAGACGTCGGCGATCCGGATCGGGGACCGGTGCGGCCGCCGGGAGCGTGGCTCGAGGCCGGCGGGTCCCTCGAGGCGGTAGTTCCTGAGCAGCTTGAAGAGCCAGCCCGCGCTCACGTCATGGGCGGCCGCCAGTTCCTTTATCGGTCGCCCGGTCCGTAGATGCGTTTCGATCAGGAACCGTCCCACGTGCATAGGAAAACCCTTCCCCTCAGCGGTCTCCTATGTCTTGAACATGCCCAGAGGCGGTGTCGTATGTCCTGGAATCAGACACTGCCGGGGGCTTCGAGATGTGTCAGGTTTTCTGGGACGAGTGAACCCTCAGGCGATATCTCTGACACGTCCCTGATAGTCGACCGATGGGTCGAGTACGAGATGTCACAAGGTGACCCCGTCTTCGTCGATCACACGTATGTCGAGGTCAGCCACCACGACCATGACGCGCTCGCCCTTGTGCGCTCGTCGAGGTGCCCGGTTCTCAGGATGCCAGGATCTTCGCCTTCTGGGCGTCGAACTCGGCGTCGGTGAGAATGCCCTGCGACTTGAGCTCGGCCAGATCCTTGAGTTGTGCCACCTGGTCCCTTGGCGGCGCGGCGGCCTGCGGCGGCGGCGCGTATTGCTGCTGGGGCTGCTGTTGCGCGTACTGCTGGTCTTCTTGTTGGGCCCAGCGATTCTGCTGGCGGCGCGAGACGCGATTGCCGACAGCGGTGGCCGTGCCGGCAATGGCGGCGGTGCGTGCGATGCCTCGGAGAAGCGGCATATCGGTCTCCTTTCAGCCCCCGGCCGCGTCGAGCGCGACCGCAAGGTCGTCCTGGGGAATGTAGCCGGTAGCTACGAGTTGGGCCTCACCGCGTCGCAACGCCCGGATGAAAGGCGTCGCCCAACGGTTCTCGAAGATCAGGATGGCGGCGGACGAACCCGGCGCGATCACCGGTGCCGGTGGTCGGCTGAGGAGTCGGCCTGGCAACGGGTCTGGTGATTGTCCTCTTCCCGGCGGCCGCCATTGGCGGCGGTCTCATCCTGGGCACGCCCGGTGTGGGTGCTCTGCTCGGCTCGCGGCTGGTCACGCCGCGGCGGGCATCAGCCGTGGGGACCTCAAGGACCTGGGCGAATCGCTCGATGAAGGCGAGGCCGGGCTGGTCGTCGTCGCCGTCTCCGACATGGAGTCCAAGGTCCGCTCGGCCATGAAGCGGGCGCAGAAGGTCGACGAGAAGCAGCTCAAGGCGGACCAGGAGATCGAAGCCGACGCCGCCGAGGCACAGAAGTGGCTAGTCGTTCGGTCCGAGGTAGCTCCACACGGGAGGAAAGTCGCCGATGTTGAGTGTCGAGCAGACCTTCTGGGCTGCCATCGTGATGCCCTCCGTGTAGGTCGGAAAGGCGAAAGGCAATTCGGCGATCTGCTCGACCTTCATGTCAGCTGCCATGCATGCGACGACTACCTGAATGATCTCGGCGGAATACTCCCCCAGCACGTGTGCCCCAAGTACCGTCCTCGCGCTTCGGTCGACGATGAGCTTACAGAATCCCTCCTCGTGACCGTCGGCGACCGGGCGAAAGAGCTCGTCGTAGTGCGCGATGCCCACGACGGCGTCATGGTCACGGCTAGCGGCCGGCTCGGTTAGGCCGACCCCGCCGTATTCGGGGTTGGTGAAACTGGCACTCGGCACCACGTCGTAGCGGACCTCGTGAGTCGGACCGACGAGGGCGTTCTGGGCAGCGACGCGCCCTTCGAGGCGGGCCACTTGCACCAACATGGATCGGCCGTTGACGTCGCCCGGAGCGAAAATGTGGTCGACTTCGGTCCGCAAATAGGCATCAACTGGAATTCCATGAGCGCCGGTCCGGATCCCGATCGCAGCAAGTCCCAGATCTTCGACGTTGGGCGGCCAGCCGACGGCAAAAAACACGGCTCCCACGACCCTCTCTGCGAGCTCCGATTGGCTGGTGTATGCGAGAAGGAACTGATCTCCGAAGGGTCGAATGGACCGCACGACAGCACTGGTGAGCGTTTCGATGCCGTGGCGCTGGAAAGCCCGCTCCAACTCAACCGAAACACTGGGGTCGGCCTGTGGCACAATCGACGGGCCTGCTTCGAACAAACAGACTCGGGTGCCGAGGTCGGACAAGATCGAAGCGATCTGACATCCGGTATCGGCTGCGCCGACAACAGCCACGACCGCGGGCAAAGACGTCAGCCCTCGTAAGTCACCGTACGTAAGCGCCAAATCGCTTCCCGGAATCGTCAGCCGCCCGGCATGGCCCCCGACGGCCAACACGATGCGCTCAGCTCCCCACGCGCGACGGTCTCCGCTTGTCACGGTGTGAGGATCGACGAAATGGACTGGCCCGAGATGCTCGACGAGATCGATGCCATTTCGGCGCAGCTGGTCGGCCAGGTGCTTTTTCTCGAAGGCGTGACGGGCCACTCGATCGCTATTGCCGAGGATTGCGGCAAGGTTCGGTTTCGGAGAGGGACCTTCGAGTCCGAACGTTGCCCATGACTCCCAGTCGCGGGCAAGTCTGGCTGAGCGGGCGATTGTCCGCACGGGTCCCGGACCCCGGTTCAGATTGGTGCCGCCGACCTGGTCGGCCTCGAGCAAGGTGACCTTGGCCCCCAGCTGGCGACCCTGGATGGCCGCCGTGACGCCCGCGGGGCCGCCGCCGACCACCAACAGGTCGATTTCACCGATCATCCGGATTACCCGAGACGGCGACAGCGACGTCGCCGGTGAGGCCAAAGGTGGCTCCGGCCAACGCGGGATGTGAGCGACACTGCGGCCGCAGTGCTGGACTTGGGACCCACCGCCGGTTCGTCATCCGCAGTGCGGGATGTCCGCTGCTGTTTTGATGTGGTCACCGCTCAGTAGTCCGAATCCTGGAAGGAAGGCTCGCGCCCTTCATTGAACGCGCCGATGCCTTCAGTCCGGTCTGGGTGGATAGCGGAGCGCCAGTGGGCCTCCATCATGATGCTGATGGCCTGCTCCAGCGGCTCTCCTTGTCCAGTACGGGCAGCCCATTTGACAGCCTGCACTGCGGTCGGTGAATTGCTCGCAATCTTCTCCGCTATTGCCAGAGCTGCGTCCATCAGCATCGCTTGAGGATGGAGTTCGTTCACCATCCCGAGCCGATACGCCTCTTGGGCGGTGATGGGATCACCGGTGAGCAGCATCTGCATGGCCCTTCCCGGCGGCAAGAGCCGTGGCAGAAACGCCGGAGACCCCCCACCGGCCGCGAGGCCGATCATGGCCTCTGGTTGGCCGAAAGTCGCGGTGTCCGAGGCGATGATGAAGTCGGTGCTCTGGGCCAGCTCGGAGCCTCCGCCGAATGCGGCTCCGTTGACGGCGGCGAAGATCGGTCTTTTCAGTTGGCGGAGGGTGTAGAGAGTGCGGTCGAAGTCCTGTCGTTGCCGCAACCAATCCTGCTTGGTCATGGCCTTTCGTTGCCGGAGGTCGCTGCCCACGGAGAAGGCTCGGTCGCCGGCTCCGGTCAGGATGGCAACCCGGACGTCGGTGCGAATCGCCACGCCTTCGAAGATTTCGGTCAGGAGCGAACCCATTTCTGTGGTGATGGCGTTGTCCGCGGCTGGGCGGTTGAGCGTAATGAGGGCGATCTGTCCCTCCTTCAGGTACTCGAGTGTCACGGGCTGGGCTGGCTCGGACAGATTCGTGTCGGGTGGGCGGAAGCCCAACGCGGCCCACCGGTCGGGGTTGGTCGGCTGAGTGGTCATTTCTTACTCCTTGGATACTTTGGCGACTAGGTGTCCAGCGCGGCGAGCCATGCAAGCGCCCGGAGTCCGGGAACGAAGCAGTACTCGCCCCCTCGCGTGACCACGAGAGGAGGTAGACCCTGCAAGCGTCGGCGTATAGGTCGTAGGGGAATTGTGAACCGTCCCTCGCCATCCGCTGACCCGACCAAAGGGTCCTTCTCCTCGGGAGCGCCGATGAAGATGCCGTCGTTGATCCATTGCGTCTTGACGAACTCGAACTGGCGGTTCAGGTGTGTGCCGGCGAAGACGAAGACAATGCCCCGATCGGCTCCGTCGTCCTCGAGCGCGTCAGCTGGGAGCGGGGGACCGTAGCTTGTGCCTCGTCGAATCATCCGATGTAAGCGGACGTTGACGTTTCCGTCGCCGTCGAGGGCATCCCTTGGATTAGCCCGGCGGGCATGTGCGCCAGCAGGGCAACGGAAACCACCGGGGTCGTCCGCGTAGAGAAACCGATTGTTTCGCTGAGGGTCCTCGCCGAGCTCAGGGTCGTCCTCGTCTGGACTGAGTGCCAATGGCGCACCACTCTGCCAACGACCCACCATCTTGGCGCCCAGACGCAGCTCGTCGTTCCGGCTTGAGGCGTTGGCCCGCAAGAACTGGCGGTAAGCAGCCACCCGAGTATGCAGCTTTCGAAACGCGATATAGGTCCCGTTCTTGCCGAGAATTTCTGGAACCGGCATCGGTGGCAACGCGCCTGTCTCGTCGGGATAGCCGAGGATGAATTCGCCTGCCATGAGAGGTGACTCCATCGGATTGGTGCCCGGAATGCCGCTCCCCTCGATGGCCGGCTGGCCGATTCCGTCCTTGAACCCGAATGATGTTCGGCCGGATGGTAGTTGGTAGCAATCCTGACGCCAGATCACCTCAACGCCATGCAGTTGCTCGTAGGTGCGACGAGCGCTCTCCAACGATGCGTTGAGTTGCTCGGCATCCGAACAAAGGATCGCCAACGCCACGTGCACGTCTGGGGTACCCAGGGGCGACTCCCACCGGTTCGGGGCGCTGTCCCCGACATCTCCCAACTCGGCGGCACGAGCCGCCATCCCTTCCTTGAATTCAGGTGTGAAACTCTCGAGCGAATCGAGGGGAACGCCAAGCGCCTGCAGACCCTGGTAGGTCAGCGCCACAGTGATTCCCGTCTCCGGAGGCCCGTCGGCCGAGGGCTGCGCTGCTCCGACCAGCAAATGGAGTCGTCGCATCAGCTCCCGCCCTGCTTTGCGGTCGTCGATTCGAACGAGAAGATAGGTCGCCACATAGGGGGACGGGCGTTGGCGGATCGCCCCGTATTGGATGTCATCTAGCTCGAGTCCGACAGTGCCGAAAGGGTCTTGGCTCACGCGCTCCCCACTCTCAGTGCCGGTGGGGAGCCTGGGGAGGATGCGGGTTGGGGGACGCCAGATAGGGAAACTCCGTCACTGCGGGCTTCGTTGCCTGGCCGACGCCATCTCGGACCGGCGGCCCGTTGCCGCCATTCACCCACAGCGTGAAGAGCGTGTCCATGACGTCGTCGTTGATGCTGCGGCCTCCGCAAGTCAGGTGCGAGCGCCCCGCTCGACTGGCCATCTCGATTTCGAGAAAAGAGCCTTGTTCGGCATAAGGCCGTGAAGGATCGACGGCCAGAAAGTCGGCCAAAATCAGGTCGGTCAGCGGATGGTCGCCATTCGCGTCGTTTGGCCAGTCCACTTTGCCATCGAGGCCGTCCCAGAACGCGAGATTGGCGTTCAGGCGGGCGCGGTAGGCGCCCCCGTACGTCTCGGCCAGCCGAAAGGCGTCCTCGGAGTTGTAGAGATCCCGTATCTCCAAGTCCCGATTGACTCGATCGAACTGCTTGGGCCCCAGCAACATGTTCTTGACCTCCGGCCGACCTGTGCGCTCGAAGCGAAATTCCAGCCCACCTCTGGCCAGCGTTTCCCCCACTACAGCAAAGAGGCCAAGACCCCCCAGAAGAGTGGCGCAGTCGATCTCAAGGACGATGCTGAGGACATTCTTGCCGTCCAGATATATCGAGCTCGTTTCTTCGAAGGCGAGGCCGCCGGTTTCGATCGTTCTCAGCGCCGCAGGCGCATCCATGATGAACGGGTCCCAGCGCGCTCCAGCGAACACTCGCAGCCCATCGCTCTCGGATGTCGCTCCGACCCGGATCGGGATCGTTGAACCACTGGGAATGCGACAATCACCCTCCTGCTCGGTCTCGGCGTCCCGCAATGCTGGTGCCGAGAACGTGCAATCAAAGGTGAACTCCTCGTCGCTGACCACGAACGGAACGCGGCTCTCGACATCGGCCAAGGTCAGGGGGCGAATCCGGAACCGATAGATGAGCGCTTCCCACAACGAATCGCTGGTCTCGGCGAATGGCCTGGTGTTCAACACAAGCGACAGATGTCCCGGACGCTCCGGGCTGGTGAAGGCATAAAGGTCGGTGATGTCCGCCGCAGGCTCGGCCTGCGCTCGCGGCCCTGAAATGTGATCGGACACCCTGCTCGCTCCTGACCGACAGCTGAGGTCTAGACGGCAGCCTCGTCCAGCAACGGCTTCAAGGCGGGCTGCTGCAACACTGCAGCCGCGTCAGGATTATCGAGCACCTGCTGGAACGCCCTGTCGCTTCGTTCAGCCTTACGGATCTCTTTCACGGTGCCTGGGTAATTCCGAGCGTACGCGGCCGCCGTGACCTGGGCCCCGAGAATGAAGGTCTTCAAGGTTGCGACGTCGGGGGCCCCGCCATATCCCTCCACGTGACGGAATACGGCATCGAATAGTGACAGAGGCTTGGAGGCGAAATCATCCATGTACGCATCCCAGCTGCCGTCGAAACTGGTCGCGAACAGCAGGCGAGTGTCGTCGTCAAACATCACAAATCTGGCCTCGTGGATGCTGACCACCGGCAAGTCGTAATCTCCGGGTTTGTAGCCGTCAGCATCGTTCAGGGCCCGCAGAGCTCGACGGAGATCGTCCGCATGACCTGGCTTGATTCGAAAAAACAGGCTGAACTCACTGGTCGAGCCCACCCGCAAGCCAGGTCGCTGCGTCTCGGCCGTCGATTCTGGCACCCGAAAGGTCCTCTCGCTCAGTCGGTCAATTCCACCTCGACTCTATGTCCGCTGGGTGATGCATGCGACATCATCGACGCCGTGATCGGTCTCTCGATGTCGCTGGTCTCCCAGCGCGCCGATGTGCCTCCCGTTCGAAGGGCGCCCTCCACCGGCCGTGCGCTTCCTTGGCTCCGTCCCCCCCGGATGAGTCGCCTTCAGTTCGCACGCCGCGTGGACCGCTCACGCGCAGGCCGCATCTAGCGCGGTCACCCTCGATTTTTCGGCCTCAATCCTCAATTTGAGGCGGAGACCTTCGCAACCCGAACGGAGCGCGAGGCGTGCAGGCGGCCCTAGCGTGAACGCGCCATACGAGCACCGCCGTCGGGCATCAGGTGCGGCTTTCAATTGGTCCTGAGTCCCATTTTCTGGATACGCTGCCGCCGGTTCGAAATCTGGGCGAAGAGCGGCCCGTAACGCCCGGCCGGCAGCGATAAATCGCCCCGGCGAACGGCTCGGCAACACGCTCCTCCGGCCCGAGGTCAATCCACGAGGTTGTGATGTAGAGATCTCCACCGTCCTTCCCGCCGAAGGTGACAGACGTGGGATTCGATGTAGGGAGTTCGAGGACGCTGTCGATGCTGGCCGTGCGGTCGTAACGGTGGACGGCTCCTGCCCGTCCAAGTGCAACCCACAAGAAGCCCGCATCATCGACTGTCATGCCGTCGGGCCAAATTCCGGCATCCGCGAAATCGAGGAAGCGCCGTCGGCTCCCCAGTTGCCCTGACGTTGGATCGAAGTCGAAGGCGTCCACAATCCCAAGGGCCGTATCCGCCAGGTAGATGACGCCGCCAGCCTCGTCAAAGGCCGGCCCGTTGGAAATTGTAAGTCCGTCGACCACACGGGTTACGGCATCGCCGTCCACACGGTAGAGGGCGGCACTGCCGTGCCGCTTGTCGAAAGCCATCGTTCCCACCCAGGCGCGGCCGCGGCCATCGACCTTCGCATCGTTGGCCCGATTCTCGGGAATATCGGCCTCTATGGCCACCAAAGGCGTGATCGATCCGGTCGTCCGGTCGAGAACCGCAAGCCCCTGTGGTGTCGCGACAACGGGTCGGCCTGTGGTGTCGATGACCACTCCACCGGCCTGTCCATGGGTGGGCCACGAACTGGCAGCACCGGAGTCCGGGTCGAGGCAGTGCACCCGTTCTCCTGTGATGTCCACCCACCAGAGGCGGGCGCTGACAGCATCCCAGATTGGACCCTCGGCATGCTCCGTCCGCATGTGGAGTGCAACCTCGACATCGAGGTCACCCATTTCGAACCTCCTCCGGACGTCTTGCCCCTAGGCAATGAACTCGGCCGCTGAACCATCTGAAACTGGTACCGCGCGGCAGGCGGACCCTATCCGCTGTGGGAAGAAAGTTAAGCCACACGAAAGCGAGACGTTCGCGTATATCCGATTGGGCAGCCTGCACTCACCCGATAATTCTTATGAGGTTTCAGGATGCCGACGCCCAAGCAGTTCCGGTCGACCTCTGGATAAATCAAGCTGGCCGCAATAGAAAAGCATTTATCAAGATGTTCAATCCCGTGGACTACGAAGCCGCTCACGCGACATGATCAACACCAACACCAATCCGCTGGAGCGGGGGAAGCTCAAGCCCAGATTGCTCAGGCCTTGGGCAATCTGGCACCGCCTTTTCGGCTGATGGGCTCCTCCCCGTTGAACAGGGCGCTGGGCGCCTTGACCGTCTCGAGCTCTGCCTCGAGCTCTTCGATGGTGCGACGGGCCTGAGCGAGCTCGTCGACCTCGACGCTCTTGGTGCCAGGTCTGAGGCCGCATCGATGAGGGCCTGGCGCTTTCACAGATGAAGCGTCGCCACCGACACACCCGATTGATCAGAGACCGTGCTCACCGATTCGCCGGCCACCAGGCGCTCACAGATCGACCGCCGGAACCCTCTTCCATATTGCTTGGGCATGGACTACCTCCTGGTAGTGCACGACCCAACTCTTACAACGCTGGTCCGGCCTATGGGGAATAGGCCAGTTTGCAGCCCCAACGGGATTCGAACCCGTGTCGCCACCTTGAGAGGGTGGTGTCCTAGGCCTCTAGACGATGGGGCCGAGCGGTGGTCTCCATGACACGTACGGAGGCCGCCGGTGCTCGGGGGGAAGGACTCGAACCCTCAATAACTGGACCAGAACCAGTCGTGTTGCCGATTACACCACCCCCGAATGGGTGGGGCAGTCAGATTAGCCGAGCGACCCGTGGCCCGAGTTCGGCCCGCTGGCCAGGACCGGGGGCGCGTTGTTTCCCAGCAAACGCGGTGGAAAGATGCGGCGCCCGGGGGCTCCCCGGGAGTGAACCCGGGTTCGGAGGTCCTCGGCATGCACCTGCGGTCCGTAGCCGTAGCCATAGCCGTAGCCGTCGTCGCCCTGGTCGGGATCGCCGGCGCTGCCGTGCTGGCCCCGCCGGCGCTGGCCGGCACGCCCGGCCTGGTCGTCAAGGTCACTCCGAGCCAGGGCCTCAAGCCCGGCCAGACGGTGGCCGTCAGCGGCCATGGCCTGCCGAAGTCCTCCGACGGCAGCCCCCGGACCTGGTTCGTCACCGAGTGCACCGCCGCCGTCCGCGGCCGGATGAACCCCTCCACCGACACCCCCCACTGCGACATCGCGCACGCCCAACCGCTGCGGGTCAGCGCCAACGGCACGTTCCATTCCCACTACAACCTCACCGCCGGGATCATCGGCGACGGCTGGTGCGGCATCGCCGGGCACGCCACCTGTGTCATCGGTGTCGGGACCGCCCAGGGCCTGGGCACCGTCGTGCGGATCACCTTCAGGACATCGCCGGCGCCGGCTCCGACCAGCACCACCAGCACGACCGCCTGACGACAACCCCGACCCCGGCTCAGGCCTCGTGCAGCCACTCCAGGTGGTTGAACCCGATGATCCGCCCCAGCCCCACGCCGATGGTCTCTTTGGCGAAGTAGGGCATGGTCGACCAGCCCGTGATGGGCGAGGACCGCGTCGGGGTGGGTGAGGGCGTCAGCCCCAGGGTCGAGGCGATGGCCATGGAGCGGTCCTCGTGGAAGGGGTCGGTCGTGACGAGCACCTCCCGGGCGTCGTGCGCCGCCAACTGCTTCTGCGCATCGGCGATGTTCTCGTAGCTGTCGTTGCCGCCCGCCTGCATGATGTCCGCCGCCGGCACCCCCCGGGCCTCGAGCCACCTGGCACCCGACTCCGCCTCGGTGCACGTGTCCCCCGGCTGCTTGCTCCCGGTCAGCATGATCAGGTGGGCGTAGCCCCCTTGATACAGCTTCAGCGCCTGGTCGAGGCGGGCCCGGAGGTCCGGCGTGGGCACGCAGTCGTCCTGCGCCGCCCCCATGACCAGGATGGCGCCCGCCGGGTGGGGGTCGTACTGGCGCGAGGTCAGCCACACCTGCACGAAGGTGACGGCGAAGTAGAGGACGATCGCGGCCAGGACGAAGACCGCGATGCGCAGCGCCCAGCGCAGCGGTGCGAGCAGCATCAAGGAACAGGGGTCACGCGAGCGAGGGCGGCCGCCAGACGGCGGCACGTCTCGCTGCGGCCCAGCACGGCCAACGAGTCGAACAGCGGCAGGCCGCGGGTCCGGCCCATGACGGCGACCCGAATGGGGGCCTGCGCCTTGCCCAACTTGCGCCCGACCGCCTCCGCGATGGCCAGGGTGACCTCGTGCAGCGAGTCCTTGTCCCACGGGCACGTCTCGTAGGCGGCCAGCGCGTCGGCCAGAATCCGCGGCGCGCCCTCGTCGCCGGCGATCGCCTTCTGCCAGCTGTCCGGGTCGTCCGGCGCGTCCGCCAGGAAGAGGAAGTCGACCAATTCCGGTACCTCGCTCAGCACCGCCACTCGCTCCTGGGTCACCTCGGCCAGCGCTGCAAACCCCTCGGCGTCGTAGCGCTCAGGCGCCCAGGCCGGCGGGGCCACGGCGGGCGCCCCGGTGTCGGGGTCGCGCCAGCTCCCCGGCGCCCACTCCCCCGGCGCCGGATGCACCCAGGGGCCGGCCGCTGCCACGAACTCCTCGACCGGCAGGGCGCGGAGGTAGACGCCGTTCATGTGGGAGAGCTTCTTGACGTCGAAGAAGGCGGGCGAACGCTGCACGTCCTCCAACCGGAACCGGTCCAGGATCACCCCCAGGGGCACGATCTCCTCGTCGCCCGGGCTCCAGCCGAGCAGCGCCAGGTAGTTGCGGAAGGCATCCGGCAGGTAGCCCTGCGCGCGGTACATCTCGACCGCCACGGGGTCGCGCCGCTTCGAGAGCTTCTTCCCCTGCTCGTTGACCAACAGCGGCAGGTGGGCATAGGCGGGCAATACCAGGTCCGTCCCCTCGGCCCGGTTGAGCGCGCCCCACAGCATGATCTGCCGCGGCGTCGTCGGCAGCTGGTCCTCCCCGCGGATGACGTGCGAGATCGCCATGGTCCGGTCGTCGACCGCGTTGGCCAGTACGAAGAGCGGCTTGCCGTTCCCCTTGACGCAGATGAAATCCTCGAGCGCCCGCTGCGGGAACTCCACGTCGCCCCGCACGAGGTCGTGGACCTCCACCGCGCCTTCGTCGGGCGTGCGGAAGCGCAGGGCCCGCCCGTCCCCCCGCGGCAGTCCCAGATCGCGGCAGTGCCCGTCGTAGCCCGACGTCGGGTCCCCGGCCGCCGCCCGCGCCCGCGTCCGCTCGTCGATCTCCTCGCGCGTGCACGAACAGGCGTACAGCGCGCCGTCGTCCCACAGGGCCTCGATCGCCGCCGAGTGTGCCGGCTCCTGCGCCGACTGGAAGTAGGGGCCCTCGTCGGGGGACATGCCGAGCCAGTCGAGGGCGTTGATGATCCCGTCCGTCCACTGGGGCCGGTTGCGCGCCTCGTCGGTGTCCTCGATCCGCAGGATGAACGTCCCCCCGTGCTGGCGGACGAAGAGCCAGTTGAAGAGCGCGGCCCGCGCGCTCCCGACGTGGAAGTAACCGGTCGGCGACGGGGCGAAGCGCGCCCGCAGCGGGGTGGTCGGATGGGTCATGCGGGTGGCCGGCGCTACCCCGGGTGCCGACGGGGTGTAGGGGGAGGGACCGGGCGTCAGTCTTCCTCTATGGAGATGGCCCCCGTCGGGCAGCCGTTGACCGCCTCGCGCAGGCGCTCGCGGAACTCCTCGGGCGGGTTCTCGTTGAGCACGTACAGGTAGCCGTCGTCGCGCACCTCGAAGACCTCGGGCAGGATCCCCATGCAGACGGCGTTGCTGGCACACTCGTCGAAGTCCACGACGACCTTCACGGAGACCTCCTGGTCAGGGCTGGCTTGGCACCTCCGAGCATACCGGTAGGGCCTCTCGCTTCAGGGTTTGTCCGCACTGACGACCCACATGGCGAAGAACTGGGAGCCACCACCGTAGGCCTGGCCGAGGGCACGACGGGCGTCGGCCACCTGGTGCTCCCCCGCCATGCCGCGCACCTGCAGGGCGGTCTCCAAGAAGCGCAGCATCCCCGACGCGCCGATCGGGTTCGAGGACAGGACGCCGCCCGAGCTGTTCCACGGGATGTCCCCGCCCTCGATCATGGACGTGGCCCCGGCCTGGGTGAGCTTCCAGCCGTCGCCTTCGGGGCAGAAGCCGAGGTTCTCGAGCCACATCGGCTCGTACCAGCTGAAGGGCACGTAGACCTCGGCCATGTCGAAGTCCGACCGCGGGTTCGTGATGCCGGCCTGGCGGTAGACATCGGCGGCGCAGTCCCGGCCCGCCTGCGGGTTCACCTGGTCCCGGCCGGCGAACATGGTCGGCTCCGAGCGCATGGCCATGCCATGGATCCAGGCGGGTGGCCGCCCGGTCTCCGCCGTCGCCGCACCGGCGGCCTTCTCCGAACCGATGACCATGGCGGCGGCGCCGTCGGAGGACGGGCACGACTCGAGGTAGTGCAGCGGGTCCCACAGCATGATCGACTCCTCGACCATCTGCATGGAGATGTCGGGCAGGTGGAGGTGCGCGTAGGGGTTCTTCAACGCGTGCAACCGGTCCTTGACCGCCACCATCATGCCGATGTCGCTCGGCGCCCCGGAGCGGTACATGTAGGCCCGGATGATGGGGGCGAAGTACCCGCCGGCGCCGGCGAGCAACGGGGCGGAGAAGGGTTGGGGTACCGACAGGGCCCACATGGCGTCCGAGTCGCTCTGCTTCTCGAAGGCCACGGTGAGGACGCGCTCGTGGATGCCCGACGCCACGAGATGCGACGCCACGATTGCCGTCGACCCGCCCACCGAGCCGGCCGTGTGCACGCGGAACATCGGCTTGCCCACCGCACCGAGCGCAGGGGCGAGGTACAGCTCGGGCATCATGACGCCCTCGAACATGTCGGGGGCCTTGCCGACGACCACGGCGTCGATGTCGGCGAACCCGAGACCGGCGTCCTCCAGGGCGGCCAGCGCGGCCTCGCGCACCAGTCCGGCGATGGACACGTCCTCGCGCTTGGACTTGGCCACCGTCTGCCCCACGCCGATGACTGCGCAACGCTCCGCCATCACATACCCTCCAGGACGCAGACCAGGTTCTGCTGCAGGCACGGGCCGGACGTGGCGTGCGCCACGGCCCGGTCGGCCTGCCCGGACCAGATGGCCCGGGCCGACTCGCCGATGCGGATGAGCCCGGCCGACATCATGGGGTTGGCCGCCAGCGCCCCACCCGAGGGGTTGAGCGAGACACCGCCGCCCAGTCCCAGGGCCTCGGCGAGGATGATCTCCTGGTGGGCGTAGGGCGCGTGCAGCTCGGCTACGTCGACCTTCTTCGCCCCGACGCCGGCCTTCTCCCCCGCCAGCTTCGTCGAGGGCGAGACGCTGAGGTCGCGGGCGCCCACCGCGTGCGTCTCGATCCGGTGGTCGATGCCCGTGATGAAGGCGGGCCGCTCGCACAGCTCGTAGGCCCGCTCCCCCGCGGCCAGGACGACGGCCGCGCAGCCGTCGGTGAGCGGCGGCAGCGTGTGCCGGCGCAGCGGCGCCACCTCGTAGTCCTCGGCCAGCAGCTCGCTCGGGGGAGCGGTCGTAGGCCACCTGGGCCTTGGGGTTGGCCAGCGCCGAGCGGCGGGAGCGGCTGGCCACGGCGGCGAAGTCGGCCTCGCTCGCCGCGCCCTTGTCGATCATGGCCTGCGCCTGCAGCGCGGCGAGCGACGTCGGGTCCGGCCACAACGGGGCCAGGTAGTAGGGGTCGAGCTGGACGGACAGGATCTCGGTGAGGTCGCCCATCGACGAACGTCCGAAGGAGTAGACCAGGGCGGCGTCGATCTCGCCCTCCTGCAGGAGGACCCAGGCCTCGTAGAGCGCCCAGGCGCCGTCCATCTCGACGTGCGACTCGGCGCGGGGCGGCCACACGCCGACGGCGTCGAGCGCCGCGACGAAGGAGAACGGTCCGCCGATCAGGTAGTCGGTCGAGCCCGAGCAGATGAAGCCCACGTCGTCCTTGGTGATGCCGATGTTGCCGAACACCTCGGCGACCACCGGCATGAGCATCTCGACCTCGTTCCGAGCGTCCTCGCGGCGCACGTTGTCGTACTGGGCGAAGGACACCACGCCGACGGGACGCGAGCCCGACGTCAGGTCGGGGAAACCGCTCACAGGTACTCCTTGTACGTCTCGTAGTCGGCGTCGGGCTCCCCGGTGGGACGGAAGTACTTGACCGAGGCCAACGTCGGTCCCCACTCCTCCGGTGGCGCCCACACCGCCTCGACCCGCATGCCCATGCGGATCTCGTCGATCGGGATCTCCTGTATGAGGCCCATGAAGGACAGGTTGGCCCCGTCCAGCAGGATCTGGCCGCAGATGTAGGGGATCTCGATCGACTGGCCGGCGAAGGGCACGTTCACCACGCAGTAGGTGGTCATGGTC
Organism: uncultured Acidimicrobiaceae bacterium; assembly: GCA_963736515.1. Lineage (GTDB taxonomy): Bacteria > Actinomycetota > Acidimicrobiia > Acidimicrobiales > RAAP-2 > Bog-473. Next base: position 357,366 of record CAVTPE010000023.1, read on the forward strand.
CCGGTGTTGGGCAACTCCACGATCTCGTCGGTGGGCAGGCCGTCGGTCGGGCAGGAGCCGCGCGAAGGCACGTAGACCTTCTTGCACTTGGGGCAGCGTTGCCCGATGAACTTGCCCTCTTCGTACCCGTGGAGGTTCTTGCTCATGGCCACGCCGGCCGTGAAGTTGAAGTCGAGGCGGGTGGTCGCCGCCATCATGGTCACCGGCTCACGCTCGCTCACGCTGCACCTCCGGCCGCCACGAAATGGCTGATGTCCTTGACGTGCCCGACCCGCTCGTCCTCGGGCGCGAACTCGGGCCGCACGCGCATGCCGGTCGAGACCTCGTCGGGGGTCGAGGCGGGCAGCACGTGGAGGAACGAGGTGTCGGCGCCGTCGAACTGCACCAGCACCCAGGCGAACGGCTCCTGCAGGGGGTGCTTGGGTCGTGGGTGCGCCACCCAGGACCACGTGGTCACCGTTCCCTCCGGCCCGACCTCGACGATGCCGTCGGTCTCGTCTCCCGTCTCGGGGTCGTACTCCGTCGGTGGCACGATCACGCGCCCGCCCGTGCCCCTGATGCCGACGATCCTGCCGTCGCGCAACCCGGTGAGGAACGCCCCTACCACCGGCCCCACGGAGCGCACGTAGGGGTACTCCAGGACGTGGTCGGCGCGGTAGATCACCGCCTCGTCTGCCATGGCACCTCCCCGTGTCCGTGGGCCCCCGACGGGCCCGGGGTGAAACTAGAACAGATTCCAGTTTCGTGCCAGGTCCGGGCCGTCGACCCGGACACGTCAGCCCAGGTCGGACAAATCGACCCCGGCCAGCAGCTGCTCAATGAAGGCCCGGTCGTTGAGGATCGGGACCTCCGAGACGAACATGCGGCCGTAGCGCTCGAAGTACATCAGCTGCTTGGCCAGCAGGAACGTGCCGCGGTCGAACTCGGACATGAGGCCGCCGGACTCGTCGGCCATCCGCCGCACCTTGCGCTGGGTGCGCAGGCGGCGCAGGATCGCCCGCACACTGCGCTGGTGGGCCTCCACCCCCTGGGCCTGGGCCATCTGCAGCTGGATCGTCTGCATGATGCCGGCCAGGCTCACCTCCCCGAAGGGACGGGTCAGCGCCGGCTCCATGATGGAGCGGATGAAGGCGGTGAGCTCGTCGTCCGACAGGCCGACGGCCACACCGATCGCCGGCCCGTAGACGTCGGTGATGTGCCTGGTCACCACCGGCCAGGCCGACTCGTCACCCATGGCGGCCGACAGCAGCGAAATGAAGAAGCGGTGGGTCAAGGGGTCGAGCCGCCCCACGATTCCCCAGTCGATGACGCCGATGCGGCCGTCGCGTAACAGCATCATGTTGCCGGCGTGCACGTCGCCGTGGAAGGCGCCCCAGCGCACCGTCGTGAGGAAGAAGGACCGCATCACCTCTTGCACCAGAGGGGTGGGGTCGAAGCCGAGGTCGGCCACCCGGGCCAGGTCGTCGATGGGAACGCCGTCGAAGAACTCCATCGTCAAGACGTTGCGGCCCGAGAGCTCCGGGTAGGGCTCGGGCACCGCCATCAGCTTGAGATCGAACTCGTTCTGCAATCGTCGGAAGTGGGTGAGCGAGCGCGCCTCGTTACGCAGGTCCATCTCCTCGCCGATCTGCACCCGGAAGCCGTCGAGCAGCTGCAGGGTCGAGCCGGCCATCTGGTCGCCCGTCTGGCGCACCAGGATCTCGAGCAACGGCTGCATGAGGTCGAGGTCCGTGGCCACCACGTGCTCGATGTCCGGGCGCAGGACCTTGACCGCGACGGTGCGTCCGTCCAGGAGCCGGGCCCGGTGCACGACGGCGATGGAGGCGGTGCCGATCGGGTCAGGCTCGAATTCGGCGAACGCGTCGCGCAGCGACAGGCCGAGGTCCTCCTCCACCCGCTGGCGCACGTCGGGGAACGGCACCGGCGGCCCGGTGTCCAGGCAGGCCCGGAACTCGTCGGCCACGTCGTCGCCGAACATGCCGGGCGACGACGCGATGATCTGGCCGAACTTCATGAAGGTGCCGCCGAGGTCCTGGAAGCTCTTGCGCAGCGGCCGGGCCAGCTGCGCCGCCGGGAGCGGGCCGTGGCGGATGACGCGGAGCTGGCGCAAGGCGGTCGGCGTGAAGCGGATCGCCACCACCTTGGCGATGGTCCGGCTCCGGCGCAGGAGGTCGCGGTGGGTGGGATCGGGCAGGCGCCGCGGGTAGATGCGCGGCACGTCCTCGGTCAGCAGGCGCGGCACCGGGGCCGACCTCTGCAGCCGGGGTGGCGTGCCAACCGGTGCGTCCGTCGCGCCTGGGTTCACATGGTCAGGGTAGGCGAGGCGCGGCCCCGCCCCCTCCGTGCGCCGGTGGGACGGCTACGCGAAGGAGTTCTCGAGCGCGGCCAGGGCACCCTTGTAGGTGTCGCCGAAGATCGGTGCCATCTCGTCGGGCGTCACGTCGTAGGCCCAGGTCACCTTGGAGCCCGACCCGTCGGGCTCGACCGAGATGGTGGCGGTGTGGCTGTCGATGGGGACGCCGCCGACGACCGAGTAGGTGAGGACACGGCGCTCCTCGTCGCGGGCCAGCAGCTTCTCGCGGATCTCCATCCCGAACATGCCGATGATGCGGTCGTCACCCTCCAGGCGGAAGGACTCGACCCCCGGAAAGAACGCACCGACCCCGGCGAAGTCGCCCACCTTCTGCCAGACCTCGTCGGGTGTCGCTCCGATCGTCACGTCAACTGCGCCTGCTGCCATCACGGCCTCCTCGTCGCTGGTCGGTTCCCCCACCTGAAGTCGCCGGTACAGTACTGCCGACCCGGTCCTCCCGCAGGAGTCCGGCCGCCAGAAGGGAGTGCCGATGGAGACCCGCACAATCGGCTCGCTGCAGGTCAGCGTCGTCGGGCTGGGCTGCAACAACTTCGGAATGCGCATCGGGCGCAAGGAGACGGCGGCCGTGGTGGACGCCGCCCTCGACGCGGGCATCAACTTCTTCGACACCGCCGACATCTACGGCGGGACCAAGAGCGAGACCTACCTGGGCGCCGCGCTCGGGGGTCGCCGGGACGACATCGTGCTGGCCACCAAATTCGGCGGGCCCTACGAGGGGCACGAAGGCGGAGGGTCCGCCGCCTACGTGCGCACGGCGGTCGAGGACAGCCTGACCCGCCTCGGCACCGATCGTATCGACCTCTACCAGCTGCACATGCCGGACCAGAAGACGCCGATCGCCGAGACGATCGGCGCGCTGGTCGAGCTCGTCGCCGAGGGCAAGGTCCGCGAGTTCGGCTGCTCCAACTTCACGGTCGACATGCTCACCGAGGCCGCCGCGGCCACTCCGGCCGGCAGCCCCGGCTTCGTCAGCGTGCAGAACCACTACAACATCCTCAACCGCGAGCCCGAGGACGGCGTCCTCGAGTACTGCGACCGTACGGGGATCGCGTTCCTGCCCTTCTTCCCCTTGGCCAGTGGGCTCCTGAGCGGCAAGTACCGCGCCGGCGAGCCGGCGCCGGAGGGAACCCGGCTGGCCGCCATGGGCGACCGTGCGGCCAGCCAGCTTTCCGACGAACGTCTGGCTGCCGTGGCCGCGCTCGACGAGCTGGCCGGGCGGGAGGGCCACGGCGTGCTGGACCTCGCCTTCGGCTGGCTGCTGACGCGTCCCGCCGTGGCCTCGGTGATCGCGGGCGCCACCAAGCCCGAGCAGATCACTGCCAACGTCGCCGCCGGCGCCTGGCGCCCGGGTGCCGACGTGCTGGCCGCGGTCGACTCCATCGCGCCGCGTTAGGCGTTGCGGACCTGGCGCTCCTCGCCCTGCGGGGGCGTCCCCGCTTCCGCTGACCTGTCCGCTTCTGACCTGTCCGCTTCTGACCTACCCGGCGTCAGGCGCCGGGCCCGCACCGGCGCCAGGTGGATCAACAGGTTGTAGGTCACCAACGCGATGGCCACGTGCATCGCCATCAGCACGGCCACCGCCTGGGCCGGCTGCCCCTGGTGCCAGATGTAGACGTCGGGCAGCAACAGCACGAGCGTCACCACGATGGCAAGGCGGAAGAAGAGCCAGCGGGGCGCCGACGAGATGCGGGCCACCACCGGCCAGCCGGCGCAGGCGATCAGCACCCCCAGGATCGTCAGCTTGGCGTAGTCATGGAACTCGAAGTGCACATAGCCCTTCGTCGCGGGGAACAGCCTCGTGGCGACGGCCACCAGGGCGGCGTCGGCGGCCAGCGACAGGGCGAGGGCGAGCACGGTGGCGAGCCCCACCCGCCACCATTGCGGCGGGCGGTGCGCGGGCGACAGGTCGAGGTGCGCCCACGCCATGATCCGCGCGGTGACGTCAGGGGAGGCCGCCATGGCTCCAGGCTACGAACCGGGGCCACCCCGCGGGATCATCCGTGAGGCGGAATTGCGCTGTCGCCTCTCATCCCTGCGGCGCAACCAACGTGCCGCTCGACTGCATCACGGCCGCCTCCACCATCTGGATGTCCGGCGGCTGGATCGCCAGCGGCCCGCCCGCCACCGGGACCTGCCAGACCATGGACACGTACGGCGTCGGCCGGAGGATCGAGCCGCTCGGGCACGGGGGGAACCCCGTGATGTCGAAGGGCATGGTCGGCGAGGGTGTGGCCGGCCCGCACACCTGGGTGCGGCGGTGCCACTGCACGAGGGCGCCATAGGGCATCGGCACGCTGGTGACGGTCGACGGGAGGATGTACATGGCGGCGACGAGCACGTCGGTCCCCGACGGCGTCGTCGCGTAGACGAGACCGTCGACATGGTGTGGATCGAGCGTCCGTTTCGCCGCCGCGTTTTCCGCCACGATGGTGGGGTTCACGTAGGTGACGACCGGGTAGTTCGTCGGCGAGGCCGGGACGTACCCGGCGGCGACCGCCGCCGCTGGGGTGGCATACGGCGCCACGGCCGCACTGGTCTCCTGCACGTACTGCGCGGCGCCGATGTCCTGGGCCGCCGTCAGCGCCGGCGCGCACCCGCTCTGAGCCATGTGGATGTCGATGGGGCCGTTGTTCCCGTCCGTCAGGAGAGCTTGCGCCTCCGCCTGCGGTAGCGCGGGACCCGTGTAGTGCCAATTGGGCGTCGTCGTGTTGAAACCCGCCGCCGCGCTGGCGTCGGCGCCGTTCATGTCCATGCTGTTGTTGCCGCCCATGACCATCAAGGGGGTGTTCGCCAGATCGAGCCCGGCGATCTTGAGGCCCTTCTGGTGCGGGACGCACGTGCTGGCGGTGGCCGACTGCGAGCCCGAGCCCGCTCCGGCGTCGCTCCCACTTCCCGCTGCCGCTGCCGTCCATCACCATGCCCCCCATGGCGCTGTCCGTCGACTCGGGTGCCGCGACCGGGTAACTGGCACTCAGGGCGAGTGCCGCACCCAGCGCGACGACGCCGAGGATGGCCGCCGCGGGGCTCCGCCGCAGGATCTCGCCGGCGGGCGAACGCCAGGCCTCCCTGGACGCGATGACCGTCGGCACCATCGCCGCCGCCAGCAGGATCACCAGCGGTCCGGTGTTGGGATCGGTGTCCGAACCGCTGAAGACGTCGCCGACGAGGCCCTGCCCGGCGATCCACAACAGGAAGGACAGCAGGGCGCCGGCGGCCAGGAACCAGCCCGGGCGCCGGGCCACCAGCGGACCGAGGCCGATCACGACGGAGACGACGGCCAGGATCCAGGCCGTCTGCGTGCCCGTGGTCGAGAACAGGTTGCCGACGTCGGTGAGGAAGTGGGCGTACCAGCCGGGCGACGCGTCGGCCATGCCGACGATGGCGCTCTGGACCGAGGTGGTGGTCCGGTTGGCCGGCAGCAGGAACAGGACGGCGGCCAGCGACCAGTAGCCGGCCCAGACCGCCAGCGGTGTGATGGAGCGGCCGATGCCCTGGGCGGCGGCCGACGAGGCCACGCCGGCCGGGCGGTCGCTCCAATCGACCCAGCGGCGGGGAGGTCGGGGCCAGGCCATCAGGCCGAGGAGACCGTAGAGGAGCACGGACCCGGGCGCGCCGGTCAGGGCGCTCGCCGTGCCGGTGAGCACCATGCCCAGGCCCTCGCCGATGACCCAGACGCCGAGCACCCACACGAACGACACCGCCAGCGCGGGCCGCACCGAGCGCGGGAAGAGCAGGCCGACCCCGATGAAGAGCTGGATCAGCGCGAAGAAGGTGTTCCACACGGCGACGTCGGGCGCCACGAAGTTCCCGATGTGCGTGATGAGGTCGGCGAGGACGAACGGCTGCCCACTGGCATTGGGCAGGATGTACGAGTCCACGAAGCCCCGGCCGAACATGAACGGCTGGAACTGCAGAGCGGCATCGAGGATCCAGAACAGGCCGAGGATGACCTGGAGCACCCGCTGGGAGCGGACGGCGAGTGGGAACCGGCCGTGCGCCGCCTCGTCCAGTCTGCCCCGGTCTTCGTCCATGCCCTGACCTACGCTACCGGCGGCCCCTCGGATGGCCTGGTCAGGGCGACCGGGTCCAGGACAGCGCGGTCATGGCAGCCGGTCACGACCACGCCGGCTAGTTGGAATTGCGGAAACCATAAGCAAATCTGCTTACAGTCTGGCGGGACATCCCGCCCCGCACCGGCCCCGCACACCTACCGGCCCGGCCCGCCCAGCGACGCGATGCGATGTGGCTCAGGCGTCGGCCACCGCCGCCACCAGCTTCTGCAGGGTGTCCTTGGCGTCCCCGAAGAGCATCGTCGTTTTCGGGTCGTAGAGCAGGTCGTTGTCGATACCCGCGAAGCCAGGCCGCATGGAGCGCTTGAGGAAGATGATGTTCTCGGCCTCGTCGGCGTGGATGATCGGCATCCCGTAAATGGGGCTGCCCGGTGTCGACTTGGCGGCCGGGTTGACCGTGTCGTTGGCCCCCACCACGAGTGCGACGTCGGCTGTGGCCATCTCGGGGTTGGCGTCGTCCATTTCCTTGAGCTCGTCGTAGGGCACGTTCGCCTCGGCCAGCAACACGTTCATGTGCCCGGGCATGCGACCGGCCACCGGGTGGATGGCGAAGAAGGTCTCGACACCGCGCTCGTTCAGCGCGTCGGCCAGCTCGCGCACGGTGTGCTGGGCCTGGGCGACGGCCAGGCCGTAGCCCGGGATGATGACGACCTTGCGCGCGTAGGCGAGCAGCACGCCGACGTCCTCGGACGTCCCCGTCCGCACCGGGCGCGCCGCGTCGCCCTCCTCGCCGCCCGTGGCGGTGATGACCGAGCCGAACGCGCTCGAAGAGGATGTTCGGGAGCGAGCGGCCCATGGCCGAGCTCATCAAGCGGGTCAGGATGATGCCCGAGGCACCGACGAGCGTGCCCGCCACGATCAGCAGGTCACTGTCGAGCACGAAGCCCGAGGCCGCCACCGCCAGACCGGTGAACGAGTTCAGCAGCGAAATGAGGACCGGCACGTCGGCGCCGCCGATGGGCAGCACGAAGATCACGCCGAGGACGAGGGCCAGCCCCAGGATGATCCAGACGTAGACGATGCTCCCGGTGACCAGGGCCAGGATCACCATGACGGCGATGGCCAGGCCGACCAGCGCGTTGATGACCTGCTGGCCCGGGTAGGTGATGGGCCGCCCGGTGATCAGTTCCTGCAGCTTGATGAAGGCGATCGCGCTGCCCGAGAACGAGACCGACCCGATCAGCACGCCGAGCAGCACCTCGGCCGTGACGTAGGTGGCGGGTTGCAGCCCGAGCGAGTGCAGGTGCAGCAGCTCGACGATGGAGATCAGCGCGGCGGCGCCGCCGCCCACACCGTTGAAGATGGCCACCAGCTGGGGCATCGCCGTCATCTTCACGAAGCGGGCCACCGGCACGGCGATGGCCGCGCCGAGCGCCATGGCGATGAGGGCGAGCACGAGGTTCCAGCCCGAGTGCCGCAGGGACGGCAGCGTGAAGGTCATGGCGATGGCGAGGGTGGCCGCTGCCGCGCCGACCAGGTTGCCCAGGCGCGCGTGACGGGGCGAGCTCAGGCCCTTCAGGGCGACGATGAATCCGGCGATCGCGACCAGGTAGGCCAGGTCGCGCGCGGTCGTCAGGGTGAAGGAGACGGCCAGCATCAGGCGGCGCCCCCGCTGGGCTCGGAGGACCCAGGCGGCTCAGCAGTCGCGGCAACCTCCGCCTTGGCAGCCTGCGCCTGCGGCCGCGTCCGCTCACCCGGCTTCGCCTTGAACATCTCGAGCATGCGGTCGGTGACCACGAAGCCCCCCACGACGTTCAACGTGGCCAAGAAGACCGCGAGGAAGCCGAGGACGACCTCGGCCGTGCCGTGGGCCTCGCCCATGATGGTCAGCGCGCCCACCAGCACGATGCCGTGGATGGCGTTGGACCCCGACATCAGCGGCGTGTGCAGGATGCTCGGCACCTTCGAGACGACCTCGATCCCGACGAAGGCGGCCAGGACGAAGATCGTCAGGTACTCGACGATCCCGGTGGTCGACCCGGTTCCCGTCATATGCGCCAGCAAAGCGATCATGACTGCGCTCCTTGTGTCCCGCCGGCCGTCCCGGCGGCCCCTCCGGCGGCAGACCCGCCGGGCGTGCCGCCCAGCAACTCGACCGCTGCCGGCGCCACGGCGGCGCCCTCGCGCAGCACGCACATGCCGGCCACGATCTCGTCGTCCCAGTCCGGGGCGAGCGTGCCGTCCGGGCCCATGAGCCCGAGCACGTTGGCCACGTTGCGGGCGTAGAGGAAGCTGGCGTGCGTCGGCATGCCCGCGGGCGGGTTGGCCATGCCGACGACGTGGACACCCTGGTGCGCCACGACCTCGCCCGCCCTGGTGAGCTCGCAGTTGCCGCCCTGGTCCGCTGCCATGTCCACCACGACGGCGCCCTCGGCCATGCCCTCGACCATCGTCGTCGTGAGCAGCACGGGGGCCTTGCGCCCCGGCACGGCCGCGGTGGTGATGACGACGTCGGAGCGGCCGACCTCCTCGGCCAGCGCGGCGCGCTGGCGGTCGAGCTCCTCGGGCGTGAGCTCGCGGGCGTAGCCCCCGGTGCCCTCGGCCGAGACGCCGGTGTCGAGGAAGGTGGCGCCCAGGCTCTCGGCCTCCTCCTTGGCCGCGGCGCGCACGTCGTAGGCCTTGACCACCGCCCCGAGCCGGCGCGCCGTGGCGATGGACTGCAGGCCTGCCACTCCGACGCCCATCACGAGCACCTTGGCCGGCGGCACGGTCCCGGCCGCCGTCATGAACATGGGGAAGAACTTGGCCAGGTGCTCGGCCGCGGTCAGCCCCGCTCGATAGCCCGACACCGTCGCCTGTGAGCTCAGGGCATCCATGCCCTGGGCCCGGCTGATGCGGGGCACCAGGTCGAAGCTGAAGACGGTTGCCCCTTTTGCGGCCAGCGCGCGCACGGCGTCCTCGGCCTGCGCCACCCCGAAGAAGCTCAGCAGCGCGGCGCCCTGCGGCAACCCCGTCACGTCCTCGGCACTCGGCGCGTTCACGCGCACGACCAGGCCGGCGCCCGAGAGCGTTGCCGCGGTGTCGGGTGCCACGGTCGCCCCGGCCTCGGTGTAGGCGCTATCGCTGAACGCGGCCTCGGTGCCGGCGCCGGCCTGCACGCAGACCTCCCAGCCCGTGCCGATCAGCTTCTTGACCACGTCGGGGACGAGGGCCACGCGGCGCTCTCCCGGACGGGTCTCGGTGGGGACCGCCAATTTCACGGTCGCTCTGTCTAGCAGCTGACCCCCCCTTTGTCCCTAATCGGGGAGGTCACACAGCCGCGGAACGAGACCTCAGGTCCCGGCCACGGCCCCCAGGAACGGTGGGGGCTCCCCGCCCCCGTGCACGACCAGGTTGGCCCCGGTCACGTACGAGGCGCCGTCGCTCGAGAGGTACAGGCAGGCCTGGGCCACGTCGTCGGGCGTCGCCATGCGGCCGATGGGCACAGTCGCAGCCGCCCGCTCCATGCCTTCGGGCCCGCCGTAGAAGTCGTCGCCGGCGCCGGAGTCGAGCAACCCGGCGGTCACGCAGTTGACCCGCACCAGGGGGGCCCACTCGACGGCCAGCGTCTGCGTGAGATTGATGAGACCCGCCTTGGCCGCGCCGTAGGCCGAGGCCCCGGGGGAAGGGCGCATCCCCGACACGCTGGCAACATTGACGATGGCGCCGCCGTCCTCCTGCACGGCCATCACCTTGTGGGCCGACTGGGCACACCACAGCGGCGCCAGCAGGTTCAGGTTCACGATCGCCTCGACGAAGCGCGGCGATGCGTCGGCCGCCAGCGCGTGCGGGGAGCCGCCGGCATTGTTGACCAGCACGTCGAGCCGGCCGAAGTGCTCGACGGCCTTGGCGATGACCCGCTCGGCGTCGGGCGGCTTGCGCACGTCGGCCGTGACGAACACCGCCCCCTCGACCTCGGCCTCGTGGCGCCCGCACGCGACCACGTGGGCCCCGGCAGCGGCGAACGCCGCCACCACGCCGGCCCCGACCCCACGTGAGCCCCCCGTCACCACGACGACACGCTCGCTGAAGTCATAGACGGGTTGGGTCACCGGGCAAACCCTACGGCACCGCCCGGCGGGACGGCCGGGGCCGGCCCGGCCCGACGGTCCGCGTTGGCCCGGCTGCGCACGCTGGCCTAAGTTCCCATCGGCTTTCTGACGCGGCGTCAGGGGCGAGAACGAGGAGAGTCCGCGACCGCATGCCCATCGATGTGATCCAGGAGCACGACGGGATCGCCGAGGTGGTCATCGACCACCCCCCGGTCAACGCGCTCGACGTGGCGGGCTGGTTCGAGCTGGCGGACGCGCTGATCGCGGCGGGCCGGGTGCCCACCAACCGGGTCGCCATCCTGCGGGCGACCGGGCGCGGCTTCTGCGCCGGCGTCGACATCAAGGAGATCAACGCCAAGGGTGACGAGGCGCTCGTCGGGGTGAACCGGGGCTGCGCGGCCGCCTTCGCCGCCGTCTACGACTGCGAGGTCCCCGTGATCGCCGCCGTACAGGGCTTCTGCCTCGGCGGTGGCATCGGGCTGGCCGGCAACGCCGACATGGTCATCGCCTCCGAGGACGCCACCTTCGGGCTGCCCGAAGTCGACCGCGGCGCGCTCGGTGCCGCCACCCACCTGGCCCGGCTGGTCCCCCAGCACGCCATGCGGAAAATGGTCTACACCGCCAAGCCCATCACCGCCGCCGAACTGGCCTCCTACGGCTCGGTGGCCGCGGTGGTACCGCCCGAGCGCCTGCGGGCGGCCGCACTCGAGCTGGCCGCTGACATCGCCACCAAGAGCCCCACCATCATCCGCCGGGCCAAGGAATCGCTCAACGGCATCGACCCCGTCGACGTGAAGCGCAGCTACCGCTTCGAGCAAGGCTTCACCTACGAGCTCCACGTGCGCGGCGTGGCCGACGAGCAGCGCGCCGCCTTCGTCGAGAAGCGCGACGCCGACACCTCGACGTGACGAGCTGATGGCCGACAAGCGCACCACCATCGACGACATCGTCGGCGAGCTCCGCTCCGGCATGACGATCGGGATCGGCGGCTGGGGCTCGCGCCGCAAGCCCATGGCCGTCGTACGCGCCATCTGCCGCTCGGACCTGACCGACCTCACCGTCGCCGCCTACGGCGGCCCCGACGTCGGGCTGCTCTGCGCCACCGGCAAGGTGCGCAAGGTGGTGTGCGGGTTCGTCACCCTCGACTCCATCGCGCTCGATCCGCACTGGCGCGCCGCGCGCCAGCACGGGCGGGTCGAGGTCATGGAGGTCGACGAGGGGATGTTCTTCCTCGGGCTGCAGGCGGCCTCGTGGCGCGTCCCCTTCCTGCCCACCCGGGCCGGGCTCGGCTCCGACGTCCTCACCATCAACCCGGACCTGCAACTGGTCCGCTCCCCCTACGGCGCGGGCCACCCCTTCCTGGCCGACCCCGCCGACGCCGACGTCGACCTGGTGGCCATGCCGGCCCTCCACCTCGATGCCGCCATCGTCCACACCAACCGGGCCGACGCCGCGGGCAACGGCCAGGTGCTGAGTCCCGACGCCTTCTTCGACCCGCTCTTCCTCGGTGCCGCCGAGCGCCGCTTCATGACCACCGAGTCACTCGTGGAGAACGGCACGCTGGCCGGCGCGGCCCACCCGCTCTCGACCGTGGCCATCCACCGCATGCTGGTCGACGGCGTGGCCGAGGCGCCCGGTGGCGCGCACTTCACGGCCAACCCGCCCGACTACGGGCGCGACGAGTCGTTCCAAAAGGAGTACGCCGCCTCCGCCACCGACCCGGCCGAGTGGGAGGCCTTCGCCAACCGCTACGTCCTGGTCGGCGACGACGAGTATCGCGCCCACGTGACCGAGAGGTCGGAGTCGTGAGCGATATCGGCATCACCCGGGCGGAATCGTGCGTCGTCGCCTGCGCCGACGCCTGGCGCGGGGCGGGCGAGGTCATGGTCAGCCCGTTCGGCACCATTCCCGCCCTCGGCGCCCGCCTGGCCAAGCTCACCTTCGCGCCCGACATCGTCCTCACCGACGGCGAAGCCGCGTTGATGGTGGGCGCGCCGCCCATCGCCACCCGGCCGGCCGAACTAATCCGCGAGGCCGCCATGCCCTACCGCAGCGTCTTCGACGTCGTGTGGTCGGGCCGGCGCCACATCATGATGATGGCCAGTCAGATCGACCGCACGGGCAACCAGAACATCTCGGCCATCGGGCCGCACGAGAAGCCCAAGGTCCAGCTCGTCGGCGTGCGCGGCGCGCCCGGCAACTCGGTCAACCACCCCACCAGTTACTGGGTGCCCGACCACACCGTGCGCACCTTCGTGGAGCAGGTCGACGTGGTCAGCGGCGTGGGGTACGCGCGGGCGGCGGCGGCCGGTGCCGGGGCCACGCGCTTCCACGACATCAGCCGCGTCGTCTCGAACCTCGGCGTCTTCGACTTCGAGACACCCGAACGCACCATGCGCCTGCGCTCGCACCATCCCGGCGTCACCGTCGACGACATCGTGGCCGCCACCGGCTTCTCGCTCACCATCCCCGACGACGTGGACGAGACCCGACTACCCACACCCGAGGAGCTGGACCTGATCCGCGTCGTCCTCGATCCCGGCTCGCTGCGCGACCGCGAGGTGCGGAGCTGACCGTCCACGGCGACGCCCACGCCGACGCACCGTTGCACCCCGCGCTCCACACCGAGCTGTGCGAGCGGATCGGCGTGCGCTACCCGCTGGTGCAGACCGGCATGGGCTGGGTCGCCGGCCCCCGCCTGGTCGCCGCCACGAGCGAGGCGGGCGGCCTGGGCATCCTGGCCTCGGCCACCATGAGCCTCGACGAGCTGGCGGCGGCCATCGCCGAGGTGCGCCGCCGCACGACGGCACCCTTCGGCGTCAACCTGCGCACCGACGTGGCCGACGTGCACGAGCGCATCGAGCTGATGATCGAGACCGGCGCCCGGGTGGCCAGCTTCGCCCAGGCCCCCAACGCCGCCCTGGTCACCCGGTGCAAGGAGGCGGGGCTCTTCGTCGTGCCCACGGTCGGCGCCCGGCGCCATGCCGAGAAGGTGGCCGAATGGGGCGTCGACGCCGTCATCGCCCAGGGCGGCGAGGGGGGCGGGCATACCGGCACCGTGCCCACGACGCTCCTGCTCCCCCAGGTCGTCGACGCTGTCGGCGACCGCGTCCTCGTCCTGGGGGCGGGTGGCTTCTTCAACGGGCGCGGCCTCGTGGCCGCCCTCGCCTACGGCGCGGCCGGCGTCGCCATGGGGACCCGCTTCCTGCTCTCGGCCGAGAGCCGGGTGCCCGATTCCGTCAAGGCGCTGTATCTCGGCACTGCGGTCACCGGCACCGTCGTGACGACCAAGGTCGACGGGGCGCCGCAGCGCGTCGTGCGCACGGACCTGGTGGATCACCTGGAGTCGCAGTCGTGGGTGCGCGCCCTGCCGCGGGCGCTGCGCAGCGCCTACCGCTTCCGCCAGGAGACGGGCTCCAGCGTCGCCTCGATGCTACGCGAGGGGCGCGCCATGAAGGAGGGCAACGAGCTGACCTGGGCCCAGGTCGTCATGGCGGCCAATGCCCCCGTCATGACGAAAGCCGCGTTGGTCGAGGGGCGCACGGACGTCGGCGTCCTGCCGACGGGTCAGGTGGTGGGCGTGATCGACTCGCTGCCGACGGTGGCCGCCATCATCGGCTCGGTCATGACCGAGGCGGACGGCGTCCTCCGGCGGTGGAACGCCTAAGCGCCCTTGCCGTTGCCGACGGCCGCCGCGGCATTGCCCTGGGAGACGCGGCGCAACAGGTTCGACACCCGCTGGTGCGTCACCCCGAACAGGTGAGCGATGCTCGGGATGCTCTGTCCCTCGGCGCGCAGCGCCACGACGAGCGAACGGCGCAGATAGCCGCTCGCCTCGGACTGCCGGCGCAGGATGGTGCTCACCAGCTGCACGGTCCCGGGCTCGCCCTCTTCGCCGAGGATCGCCTTCCACTCGCGCCCGTTCTTCCGGGCCAGGCGGACATCGGCGATCCGCTCGGAGAGCAGCCGCTCACTCTCGGCGTTCTCCCGCAGCACGGATTCCAACTCGTCGAGTGCGTGCAGTACCTCGTCAGAACCGGTTACGTCCCGGTCGTCGCTGTGGTCCGGCATCGCGCTCTGTGCTCCTCCTCGCTGGGTTGCTTCCCGTCGCAGATCAGTCGCCTCTGTGGCCAACATGCAGGTCGTTCCTCCAATCGCGGAGCCGTACCGCCGTCGACCCCGTCATCAGACGACACACGCTTTACGCCAGCTTAAGCGGGTGCCGCACGCATGGCGTCAGCTTGTCTTTACCCGAAACGGGCCGGCTCACACAGAGTTCGCGCCCCTCGGCCCGAACTTCCCGGCTACCTGGGTTTCAGCGACTCAGCAACACGGAGGATCCGTGCCCGAACAGGCCCTGGTTGGCCGTGACGGCGACCCGGGCCCCCTCGACCTGGTGCCCGGACGCCGTGCCGCGCAGCTGCCACACGCACTCGCACACCTGGGCGATGGCCTGGGCCGGGATGGCCTCGCCGAAGCAGGAGAGGCCTCCCGACGGGTTGACGGGCACCCGGCCGCCCAGGGTGGTGACGCCGTCGCGCAACAGCTTCTCCGCCTCCCCCTCGCCGCACAGGCCGATGTCCTCGTACCAGTCCAGCTCGAGTGCGGACGAGAGGTCGTAGACCTCGGCCAGGTCGACGTCCTCGGCGCCGATGCCGGCCTCGGCGTAGGCCGCCGTGGCGATGGAAGGCCGGAATCCCGCGGCGGCCACCGCAGCGTCGTGCCCACCGGTTGCCGCGGCCGAGTCGGTGGAGAAGTTCGGCATCTCGATCACCGTGTTGGGGAACGTCGGGGTCACAGTCGACACGGCATCGATGGTGATGAGCGGCTCGGCGCCGCCGGCGTGACGTCGGGCGAACTCCATGGACGTGAGGACGAGGGCCGCTCCGCCGTCGGAGGTCGCGCAGATCTCCAGGAGGCGCAGCGGGTCGGCCACCATCGGGGAAGCCAGGACCTCGTCGACCGTCACCTCCTTGCGGTAGCGCGCGTAGGGGTTGGCCAACCCGTGGCGCGCGTTCTTCACCTTGACCCGTGCGAAGTCCTCCTCGGTGGCGCCGAAGCGGTCCATGCGCCGGCAGCGCGTACAAGCCGAAGTAGGTCGGGTTGGTGGCGCCCATGAGATGGAAGCGCAACCAGTCAGGGTCGTCCTTGCGGTCGCCGCCGCCGACCGGGGCGAAGAAGCCCTTGGGCGTCGTGTCCGCGCCCACGACCAGCGCGACGTCGCACAGCCCCGCCAGGATCTGCGCCCGCGCGTTGGCGATGGCGACCGCCCCCGATGCGCACGCCGCGTAGACGCTCGAGACCCGGGCCCCGGTCCACCCCAGCGCCTGGGCGAAGGTCGCCCCCGACACGAAGCCCGGGTAGCCGTTGCGAATGGTGTCGGCCCCGGAGACGAACTGCATGTCGCGCCAACCCAGCCCGGCGTCGGCCATGGCGTCGCGGGCGGCCGCCAGCCCGTACTCGACGAAGGGACGCCCCCACTTGCCCCACTCGTGCATGCCCGCACCGAGCACGGCCACCTTCTTGTCGTCGGGCATCCTCAGGCCTCCCCGTCGGCCCCGCCGGCCCCGCCGGCCCCGAGCGGGCACCACTTCCACACCAGGTAGTCGCAGCCGTCCTCCGAGTAGAGGGTGTCGACGACCAGCTCGACCTCGTCGCCCACCGTCAGGTCGTCCACCGTCACGCCGGGCACCACCTGGCCCATCACGACCAGCTTCTCGGCCGCCAGCTCCACGGCGGCCAAGCAGAACGGGACGTAGGGGTCGGCCGCCACGTAGGGCGGCGGTGGTTTGTAGCGGGCGTCGGTGTAGGACCAGATGCGGCCGCGCCGGGAGAGCTCGACCGTCTCGAAGGTGGTGGAGCCGCAGTCGGGGTTCCGGCAGTAGCCGGCCTCGGCCGGGAAGGCGTACGTCCCGCACCCGGTGCAGCGCGACCCGAGCAGCGCCGGCGCCTCGACCATCGTCGCCCGTCGTGAACCACCCCTCGACCGCCGGGACTCGCGTCGTGCTCGCGGTGGTCATCAGCCGATCCGCTCGAGGATCGTGGCGTTCGCCTGCCCGCCGCCCTCGCACATCGTCTGCAGGCCGTACCGCGCTCCCGTCCGCTCCATCTCGTTGAGCAGCGTCGCCATGAGGCGCGCCCCCGAGCACCCGGTGGGATGGCCGATGGCGATGGCGCCGCCGTTGGGGTTCACCTTGGCCATGTCGGGCCCATACTCGCGCGCCCAGGCCAGCACGACCGAGGCGAAGGCCTCGTTGATCTCCACCACGTCCATGTCGTCGAGCGACAGCTTCGCCTTGGCCAACACGAGCTCGGTGGCGGGGATCACGGCCGTCAACATGATCTGGGGGTCGTTGGCCGCCACGGCGAAGGTGTGGAAGCGCGCCCGGGGCCGTAGGCCCAGCGACGACGCCCGCTCCTCGCTCATGATGAGCACGGCGGCGGCGCCGTCGGAGATCTGCGACGACGTCCCCGCCGTCACGGTCCCCGTCTCGGAGAAGGCCGGCTTGAGGTTGGCCAACTTCTCGAGCGAGGTGTCGCGGCGCACGCCCTCGTCCGCGCTCGAGGAGCCCGCGCACCTCGGCCGCGCCCGGGACGTCGGGGTGGACGCGCGCCTCGAGCGGCACGATCTCGTCGGCGAAGCGGCCCTCGTCCTGGGCGTGGGCCGCCCGCTGGTGCGAGCGCAAGGCGAACTCGTCCATCTCCTCGCGGGTGATCTTCCAGCGCCGGGCGATCTCCTCGGCGCACTCGCCCTGGTGGATGAGCTCGAAGCGCTCCTTGTAGAGAGGACCGTAGGCCTCGCCCGGCCCGGGCTCGGTCGTCGACCCGATGGGCACACGGCTCATGGACTCCACGCCGGCCCCTATGGCCACGTCCATGGCCCCGGCCATCACGGCCTGGGCGGCGAAGTGGATGGCCTGCTGGGCGGAGCCGCACTGGCGGTCGACGGTGGTGCCCGGGACCGACTCGGGGAACCCGGCGGCCAGGGCGGCGTTGCGGGCGATGTTCATCGCCTGCTCCCCGACCGTCATGGTGCAGCCCATGATGACGTCCTCCACCAGGGAGGGGTCCAGGTCGTTGCGGGCCAGCAGGGCGGCCAGGGGCTGGGCGGCCAGGTCGGTGGCGTGCCAGCCGGAGAGGCGGCCCCCACGGCGGCCCACGGGGGTACGGACGGCGTCGACGATCACGGCGTTGGGCATAAGGGGGCCAATTCTGACGCCGAATCAGATCTGGTGCCAGACGGGCCCGATCTTGGCAACGCCGGGGGCGCTGTGGAAGATTCCCTCCGTCATGGACCTGACCTACAGCCCCGAGCAGGAGGCCTTCCGGGCCGAGGCCCGGGGCTGGCTGGAGGCGCACGTTCCCGACGACCCGCTGCCCTCCCTCGATACGGCCGACGGCTTCGAGGCCCACCGGGCCTGGGAGCGCACCATGTTCGAGGACCGCTGGTCCGTGGTCAGTTGGCCGGCTGAGTACGGCGGGCGCGACGTCGGGATCTTCGAGTGGCTCGTGTTCGAGGAGGAGTACTACCGCGTCCGCGCGCCCACCCGGGTGAGCCAGAACGGCATCTTCCTGCTCGCGCCCACCATGCTCGAGTACGGGACAGAGGCCCAGAAGGCGCGCTACCTCCCCTCGATGGCTTCGGGCGACGAAGTCTGGTGTCAGGGCTGGTCCGAGCCCGACGCCGGCAGCGACCTGGCCGGCATCCGTTCGCGGGCGGCGCGCAACGCGGCGGGCGACGGCTGGATCCTCAACGGCCAGAAGACCTGGGCCAGCCGCGGCGCCTTCGCCCAATGGTGTTTCGGCATCTTCCGCACCGACCCCGACGCGGAGCGCCACCGCGGGCTCACCTACTTCCTCGTCGCCATGGACACGCCGGGCGTCACCGTGAGGCCGATCCCCCAGATCGACGGCGAGACGGGCTTCGCCGAGATCTTCTTCGACAATGTCGAGGTGCCCGAGGACCAGGTGCTCGGGGAGGTCGGCGCGGGATGGTCCGTCGCCATGGCCACGGCCGGTTCCGAGCGCGGCCTCTCGCTGCGCAGCCCGGCGCGCTACACCGAGGCAGCCGACCGCCTCCTCCTGCTCTACGGCCAACGCGGCGGCCCGGCCGCCTCCGCCGACGCCGTGGCGCAGGCCCACATGCACGCGGAGGCCTACAAGCTGCACACCTACTGGACGGCGTCGCGCGTCGCCCGCGGCCACGCGGTCGGCCCCGAGGCCAGCTGCAACAAGATCTTCTGGTCCGAGACCGATGTCGCCATCCACACCGCCGCGCTCGACCTGCTCGGTCCCGAGGCCGAGCTGTTGGAGGCCGGGACGCCCGGCGACTGGCTCGACGGCTATCTCTTCTCGCTGGCGGGGCCGATCTACGCCGGCACCAACGAGATCCAGCGCAACGTGGTGGCCGAGCGCCTGCTCGGGCTGCCCCGGGGCTGAGCAGGCCGGCCATGGACTTCGCTTTCACCGACGAGCAGGACGCGCTACGCGAGGGCGTGCGCACGGTGTTCGACACCGAGTGCACCGTGGACGCGCTGCGTGCCTTCGAGCTGGCCGACGAGGCCGGTCGGGCGGCGCAGGGCCAGAACCGCTGGGCCGTGCTGGCTGAGCTGGGCGCGCCCGCGCTGATCGTGCCCGAGGCCGCCAACGGTCTGGGCCGCGGTGACGTCGACCTCGTAGGGGTGCTGGAGGAGGCGGGCCGCGTCGGCCTGCCCGAACCGCTCCTCGAGACGGCCGCGCTCGCTGCGCCGACCCTCGCCGCGCTGCTCCCCGACCCCGCCGCGGCGGCGGCGCTGGTCGCGCTGGTCGAGGACGACGTCAGCTTCGCCGTCGGCGGCATCGACGTCACGCCGACCGGGATCGTCTCGCCGACGGAGGTCTCCGCCGACGGCACGCTGCGGACGCCCCGCGTCGTCGGTGCGCGCGATGCGGGGCTGCTGCTGCTGGCCGTCCGCGACGCCGAATCGGGCTGGCAGCTGCACGCCGTCCCGGCCGCAGTGTGCACGGCGTACCCCACGCCGGCGCTCAGCGCGTCGCGCGATCTCTCCACCGTGCATTGGCCGCTCGAGTCGGACACGCTGCTGGCCTACGGCGTGGCGGCCGAGGCCGCGGTGGCGCTGTTGGCGGACCGGGCGGCGGCCGGGAGCGCGGCGCTGCTGCTCGGGCTGACCGAGCGCATGCTGGCCATGGCGGCCGCGTACGCCAAGGAACGCCACCAGTTCGGCAAGCCGATCGGTAGCTTCCAGGCGGTCAAGCACCTGCTGGCCAACGCGCGGGTGGCGCTCGAGTTCGCCCGCCCCGCCACGTACCGCGCCGCCTGGTCGCTGGATACCGCCCAACCCACGCTCTCCCACGACGCCTCCATGGCCAAGGCCATGGCGTCGGACGCGGCCGACCTGGCTGCCCGCGTGTCCCTCCAGGTCCACGGCGCCATCGGCTACACCTGGGAGTGCGACCTCCACTTCTTCTTGAAGCAGACGTGGGCCCTGTCACGGGCCTGGGGCGACGCCGCCACCCACCGCCGGCTCGTCCTGGCCCAGCGGCCGAGCGGCTGACGATTCACCAGCGGCTGACAATTCACCAGCGGTTGACCATTCATCGATCGGGCGAATCGGGATCCATCGATCGGGTGAATCGGGATCTGCCGCCTCCGTGGTCAGACTGGTTGACGATCCTCCAGGGTCTTCACCCGTTTGCGGAGTGCACTGACTTCGCTGAGCAAGGCCCCAACCAACTCGTCGTTCGTGAGCTCGTAGGTCCTGCCGTTCTCCCACTCATCCCAGTCAAAGACCTCAGGTTCGGCCATAGGTCAACGATACGTTCGGCGCGGCCTGGATCGCCCGACGGCCATGTCCGATTCCCGCCAGTAATCGTCACAGCCACGTGCCACGCTGGTCACCGTGATCGAGGACCCGGACCGCTGCTACCAGGCGGCGCAGAGCAAGGACGCCCGCTTCGACGGCTGGTTCTTCTGCGCCGTGACCTCCACCGGGATCTACTGCCGTCCGAGCTGCCCGGCCCGCACGCCCAAGCGCGAGAACATGCGCTTCTACGCCACCGCGGCCGCCGCCCAACAGGCCGGCTTCCGCGCCTGTCTGCGCTGCCGGCCCGACGCCACACCGGGCTCGCCGGAGTGGAACGTCCGGGCCGACGTCGTGGCCCGCGCCATGCGGCTGGTCCGTGACGGCGTCGTGGATCGGGAAGGCGTCGACGGCCTGGCCGGCCGCCTCGGCTACAGCACCCGGCAGCTGAACCGCCTCATCACCGCCGAGGTCGGCACCGGGCCGCTCGCCCTGGCCCGGGCCCAGCGGAGCCAGACGGCACGCGTCCTGCTCGAGACCACCGAGCTCCCCGTCGCCCACGTCGCCTTTGCGGCCGGCTTCTCCAGTGTGCGCCAGTGCAACGAAACGGTGCGCCAGACGTTCGCCGACACGCCGAGCGGGCTGCGGGCCCGCGCGGCGCGGACCGCGCAGGGCAAGCGCGCCCGGCGGGGCCCGGCCACGCAGGCCATCCGCCTGCGGCTGCCCTGCCGGCGACCCTTCAATCCGGCGTCAGTACTCGATTTCCTCGGCATGCGCGCGCTGCCCGGCGTCGAGGCGCTCGACGGGACGTCGTACACGCGCAGCTTTCGCCTCCCGCACGGGCACGGCATCGTGACGTTGACCGCGCCCGAGGACGAGGACGCCGACGGCCCGGCCTATGTGGAGGGCGCGCTGATCCTCGCGGACCTGCGCGACCTGCACACCGCCGTGGCGCGGTGTCGCCAGCTGCTCGACCTCGACGCCGACCCGGTTGCCATCTTGGACGCCCTGTGCGACGACCCGCTGATCGGCGACCTGGTGCGGCGCGACCCCGGGCGCCGCGTCCCGGGCGCTGCGGACGGCTTCGAGCTCGCGGTGCGCGCCGTCATCGGGCAGCAGGTGTCGGTCCCCGGGGCGCGCACGGTCGCCGGGCGGCTGGTCCTGGCGGCGGGCGAACGCCTGCCCGCACCCGTCGGCGCGGTGACCCATCTCTTCCCCACGCCGGCCGCCCTCGTCGACCTGGCCGAACGCGACCCGGGCGCGTTCTCCATGCCGGCGGGTCGCCGGCGCGCCCTCGTGGCGCTGGCGGAGGCAGTCGATGCCGGCGACGTCGTCATCGACGCCGGGGCCGACCCGACCGAGCTACGCCGCTCCCTCGTGGCGCTCCCGGGGATCGGCCCATGGACGGCGGAGTACGTCGCCATGCGGGCGTTGCGCGACCCCGACGCGTTCATGCCGACGGATCTCGGAATCCGGCGGGGAGCGGTAGCGCTCGGCCTGCCCGACGACCCTGTCCACCTGCGCGAGCCTGACGGAGCACTGGCGACCCTGGCGCAGCTACGCCATGGCCCATCTGTGGTCGCTGCCGGCGGCCGCCACCCCACAACTCCCCACCCGACCAGCGAAAGGACGTGCCGCATGACCACGACCACCTCAACCGGCCTCACGGCCACCATGCCCCTCGACACCCCGATCGGGCGGCTCGTCCTGGAGGCCGACGGCGACGTGCTGATCGGTCTCAGGCTTCCGAACGCGCCGCGCAACGGGCGCCGCGACAGCGACGACGTGCCGCCGATCCTCGAGGAGACGGCGACGCAGCTCCGGGAGTACTTCGCCGGCGAGCGGACCGACTTCGACCTCGCGATGGAGCTCGATGGCACCCCGTTCCAACAAGAGGTGTGGGCCGAGCTGGCGCGCATCCCCTACGGCGAGACCATCAGCTACGGCGAGCTGGCCCGCCGGGTCGGGAGGCCCAGCGGGCCGCGGGCCGTGGGCCAGGCCAACGGCCGGAACCCGATTGCCATCATCGTGCCCTGCCACCGCGTGCTCGCCAGCAACGGCATCGGCGGCTACGGAGGCGGCCTGAAGGTCAAGCGCGCGCTCCTCGCGCTGGAAGGTGTCACCGCCTAAAGTGCGCCGGTGGAAACCGCCCAGAGTGTGCACGCCGCGTTCGACCTGACGGGACGCGTGGCGCTCGTCACCGGGGCCGGGAGCGGCATCGGGCGCACGACGGCCGAGGTCTTGGCCGGCGCAGGCGCCGTCGTCGTGTGCGCCGACATCAACGCCGCCACGGCGACCGAGACGGCGCTCGACATTCTCAACCAGGGTGGCCGGGCCGAGAGTGCCGAGCTCGACGTGGCCGCCCGGGGCGCGGCGGCGAAACTCGTCGACCACGTCGCAACGCGCCACGGCGGCCTGCACGTCATGTGCAACGTCGCCGGCATCATGATCGACAGCCCCATCATCGACGTCGATCCCGACGAGTTCGACCGCATCCTGGCGGTGAACCTCAAGGGCGTGCTGTACGGATGCCAGGCCGCCGGAAAGGTGATGGTGGCCCAGCGCGGCGGCTCGATCATCAACATGACCTCGGCGGCGGTGCTGGCACCGTCACCGGGCGTCGGGCCCTACGCCATCTGCAAGGCCGGGGTGGCCCAACTGACCAAGTCGATGGCGGTCGAGGTCGGCAAGTACGGCGTGCGGGTCAATTCCGTCGCGCCTGGCTTCGTCCCGACCAACATGACGGCGCGCTATTACACGAATCCCGACGGCACGATGAACGAGGAGTCCAAGGCCGCCGCGCTGGCACCGATGGCGAAGTTCGCCCCGCTGCGGCGAGTCGGCGAGACCAACGACGTGGCCTACGGGGTGCTCTACCTGGCGTCGGACGCCAGCAGCTTCGTGACCGGGCAGCTGCTCAGCCCCAACGGCGGCGTCTCCATGTCGTACTGAGCCGTGGCGACGTGCCGGCGTGCGCGCCGGCTACGACAGGCGGATGAGGTCGAACTGGCCGCTCGTGGTGTTGGAGGCCACGACCGCCGGGCCCGGGCCGAGCAGGGTCACGGCTGCGCCGACACCGACGGGATCGCTCGCCGCGCCCTGCGGGGTGAGGCGGAAGACGCACGACGAGGGTGCGGTCGGCGACGCCTGCGGGCAGGCCGGGTTGCTGCCGGCCGGCTCCAACACGAGCGCCCCCGCGGCGGAGTCCGCCACGGTGCTCGTCAACGAGCCGTTGTAGGTCCCCAGCGTGTGCAGCGTGGCGGCGTCGTAGGTGGTGTAACTCGCATCGAGGCCCTGGCCGGCGGGCTCGCTCACCCACACCGCACCGCCGGCGACGACGTCGAGGTATTGCACGCCGCCCCCCTTGCCGTTGGGTGTGTCGGACAGCTTGGGACCGACCACGGTCGCGCCGCCGGGGCGCAGCGCGACAAGGGTGTGGTCGGTGCGCTCGTAGAAGACGGAGCCGTCGGGCCCGACGGCGGCGCTCAGCCCGCGCACGAGCAGGCGGGGCGCGGCCGACGCGCTGGGGTCGATCCGGTACACACTGACCGTGTTGCCCTGCGTCACCGAGACGAAGACGGCGCCACCCGCCGCTCTCAGCGAGACGAGATTGCTGTTCGAGCTGTTGGCGGCCTGCACGGGCGGCGTCGCCCACTGACCGTCCTGGTTGCCGGTCGAACGGCTGTACGCGTACACATCGGAGTACGTCGCGGCGTAGAAATTGGTCGTGTCGGCCGCCAGCGCGGCGATGCCGGTCGCCACGTGCTCGGCAACCAAGGCGGGGCCGTTTCCGTCCACCACCCACGCGATCGCGGGTGACGGGCTCGTGGGGTCCTGCGGCGCGGCGAACACGGCGCCGTCGGGACTCTCGGCGGCGGTGACGCGGTCGGCCGCGAACGGGAGGGCGATCGGTGCGCCCGGCTGCAGAGGCCCCGTGGTCGACACCGGCGCGAGCGTCGAGCCGGGCGTGACGGTCGTCGTCGACGTGGTCGAAGTCGAAGGGGCCGGGGGTGCCGTCGTCGTGGTCGATGTCTGGCCTTGGGAGGTCCCCGTCGGAGGCCCCGAGCTGCAGGCGGCCAACAGCAGCGGGGCCGCCACGGCCGTCACCAATCCCAATTGCAGGTGCCGCCCTGGTTTCCCGCGCATCGCCGCCAGTATGGCGTTTACGGGAGGGCGGTACGGTGCACCCATGGCCACCACGCGCGACATCTCATACGAGGCCGACGGCCGCTCCATGATCGGCACCCTGGCCCTGCCGGACGGGAGTGGTCCCCGTCCGGGCGTCCTGGTCTGCCACGAGGGGCCGGGTCTCGACGACCATGCGCGGGCCCGCGCCGTCCGGCTGGCCGACGAGCTCGGCTACGTGGCTTTCGCTCTCGACTACCACGGTGAGGGGAAGCCCATCACCGATCGCGAGCAGATGATGGCCCGCATCGGGGGGCTGCGGGCCGACCCGGCGCGCGCCTGGGCCGTCGGCACCGCCGGCCTCGACATCCTGCGCGCCGAGCCGCGCACCGACCGCGACCGTCTGGCCGCCATCGGCTACTGCTTCGGCGGCACGCTCTCCCTGGAGTTGGCGCGCGGCGGAGCCGACCTCAAGGCCGTCGTCGGCTTCCACTCCGGCCTCTCCACCGTGCATCCCGAGGATGCCCACAACATCACCGGCAAGGTCCTGGCTCTCATCGGCGCTGACGACCCCATCGTCAACAACGACGAGCGGCGCGCCTTCGAGGAGGAGATGCGGGCCGGCGGGGTCGACTGGCAGCTCGTCGCCTACGGCGGTGCCGTGCACTCCTTCACCAACCCGCGGGCATCCATGGTCGACATCCCCGGTATCGCCTACGACGAGGCGACGGATCGCCGCTCCTGGCAGGCGATGCTCGACCTGTTCTCCGAGGTCTTCGGGTGAACGGCTGCATCTGACGCCCCGTCAGGTGCGGACTACGCTCGATGCCCATGCCTGAGCCCCTCCCGATGATCATCTCGGTGGACGATCACGTGGTCGAGCCGCCCAACGTGTGGCAGGACCGCCTGCCCTCCAAGTACGCCGAGGTCGGGCCGCGGATCGTGCGCGCCCCGATGCCCGAGGTGGAGTACCGCGGTGGATCGCTCAAGGTCAAGCCAGGTGCGGAGGGAGTACCCGTCGACTGGTGGTACTACGAGGATCTCAAGCGGCCCCTGCTGCGCGTCGACTCCGCCGTCGGCGTGCCACGCGAAGAGGTGACCATGAAGGGCGTCACCTACGAAGACATGCGCCCGGGCTCCTACGAGGTGAAACCCCGCCTCGAGGACATGGACGCCAACCACATTCAGGCCGCGCTGTGCTTCCCGACCTTCCCCCGCTTCTGCGGCCAGACCTTCACCGAGGCCAAGGACAGGGAGCTCGGCCTGCTCTGCGTCCGGGCCTACAACGACTGGATGGTCGAGGAGTGGTGTGGCGACTCGGGCGGTCGGCTCATCCCCCTCTGCCTCATCCCGCTGTGGGACGCCGAGCTCGCCGCGGCCGAGGTGCGGCGCAACGCCGACCGCGGCGTACGCGCCGTGTGCTTCAGCGAGATCCCGCCCTTCCTCGGCCTACCGAGCGTGCACGACCCCGACCACTACTGGGACCCCTTCTTCCGGGCTTGCAGCGAGACGCAGACCATCGTGAACATGCACATCGGGAGCTCGTCGAAGATGCCGTCGACGTCGGCGGACGCCCCGCCGGCGGTCGGCTCGACGCTGACCCACACCAACGCCACCTTCTCGCTCGTCGACTTCCTCTTCAGCGGTGTCTTCATCCGCCTCCCGGATCTGAAAGTGGCCTACTCGGAGGGGCAGATCGGGTGGATCCCCTACATCTTGGAGCGGGCCGACCGGGTCTGGGAGGACAACCGCGGGTGGGGCGGGGTGGCCGACATCGTGCCGGAGAAGCCGTCGAGCTACTTCAAGGACCACGTGTGGGGTTGCTTCTTCGACGACGCCCACGGGCTGCGCTCGGTGGACGAGATCGGCGAGGACAACATCACCTACGAGTCCGACTACCCGCACTCGGACTCGACCTGGCCCCGCACCCGCGAGATCGCCGAGGAGCAGATGGCGGACCTCACCGACGAGCAGCGCCGCAAGATCGTGCGCGGGAACGCGATCAAGCTGTTCGGCCTCGACTTCGACGCCTGATCCCGCGCCACGGCCTCGCCTGACGCATGGACCTCCGCTACACCGCGCCGGAGCAGGCGTTTCGCCGGGAGCTGCGCGAGTGGTTGGCCGCCACGCTGGCTGGCGTGGGGGAACCGCCGCCCCACGATGACTGGCCGGCCCGGCGCGCCTACGACCTGCGCTGGCAGCGCCTCCTCTTCGATGCGGGCTACGCCGGGGTCGACTGGCCGGCCGAGGGCGGCGGGCGGGGCGCCTCCCCGGTGGAGCAGCTGATCTTCAAGGAGGAGTGCGAGAGGGCCGGTGCGCCCTACGTCGGGGTGAGCTTCGTCGGGCTCCTGCACGCCGGCCCGACCATCATCGCCGAGGGCACGGCCGCACAGAGGGGGCGCTACCTCCCGGCCATCCTGCGCGGCGAGGAGGTGTGGTGCCAGGGCTTCAGCGAGCCCGACGCGGGCAGCGACCTGGCCTCGCTGCGCACGCGGGCCGTGCGCGACGGGGACGACTACGTGGTCACCGGCTCGAAGATCTGGACGTCCCATGCCGAGGTGGCCGACTTCTGCGAGCTGCTCGTGCGCACCGGGGAGGAGCGCAACCGCGGCATCACCTGGCTGATCATGCCGATGGACGCGTCCGGAATAGAGATCCGGCCGCTGCGCACGATTGCGGGAAGCACCGAATTCGCCGAGCTGTTCCTCAACGAGGTGCGGGTGCCGGTGGCCAACCGCGTCGGCGACGAGAACGACGGCTGGCGCGTCACCATGGTCACGCTGTCCTTCGAACGCGGCACGGCCTTCGTGGGCGAACTTCTCGAGTGCATGCGGCTGCTCGGCGAGCTGGCCCGCCTGGCCGAGCGCCTCGGCCTCATGGCGGACGCCGGGGTGGCGCGGCGCATCGGCCACCTGGTGGCCGCGTTCGACGCGCTGTGGGCACTGACCAAGCGCAACGTCTCGGAGGCGGCCCAGACCGGGATCCCCGGTATCGGCGGTTCGGTCTTCAAGCTCTCCTTCTCCGAGCACTCCCAGGCGCTCGGTGACCTGGCCATGGAGCTGCTGGACCGGGCCGCGCTGTGCGCCGACCCCCTGGCCGGGAGCGACGGCGCGCCCCTCGGGAACGCCGAGCAGCTGGCGGGCTGGTTCAAGTCCATCTCCAGCACCATCGCCGCCGGCACCTCGCAGGTGCAGCGCAACATCGTGGCCGAGCGCATCCTCGGGCTGCCCAAGGCCCGGCGCTGATGGACTTCCGCGTCGGCGAGGAGCAGCGCGAGCTGGCCGAGGGCATCCGGGCCATGGTGGCGGGGCGGCTCCCGCTCGAGCACCTGCGCGCCCGGGAGGGTGACGCCCGCGCCATCAGCGCCGACGACTGGGCGGCGTTGGGTGAGACCGGCGTGTTCTCCCTGACCCTGCCCGAGCCGGTGGGGACCGGACTGACCATGGCCGAGGCCGTCGTCGTCTTCGAAGAGCTCGGGCGGGCGCTGGTGCCCGGACCGCTGGTCGGCACCTTCCTGGCGGCGCGGACCGGGCTGGTCGAGGGCGTGGCCGAGGGCCGGGCCCAGGTCGGCGTGCACTGCGGCGGGCCCGGGCCCGGGCCCGAGCCCGGGCCGGTCCTGGTCGAGCACCTGGGGGCGCTCGACGCGCTGCTCGTCTTTGCGGCGACCGGTGGAGGGATGACGCGGCTCCTGGTTCCTGCCCCGACCGCCGGCGCGACCCGGATGGAAGCGCCGCTCGACCCGCTGACCCCGCTGTGGCGCCTCGACACCCTCCCGGCGGGCGCGCCGGTGGCGGCCGACGACGACGGGTCTCTGTTCCGCGACGGCGCGCTCCTGACCGCGGCGCTCCAGGTCGGCCACGCCGCCGAGGCGCTCGACCTCGCCGTGGCGTACGCCAAGGAACGCCAGCAGTTCGGCACACCCATCGGCACCTTCCAGGCCATCAAGCACATGTGCGCCGACATGCTCGTGCGCGCCGAGGTCGCCCGCGCCGCCGTGCACGCGGCGGCCTGCCTGACCGACCAGGCCGACGTCGTCGACGCCGAGGCGGCCGCGGCCGGGTGCACGCCGGGCCAACTGGTGGATCGGGCCGTCGGCGGGGCCAAGCTGCTGGCCGACGAGGCCGCCATCGGCAACGCCCGGTCGGCCATTCAGGTCCACGGAGGCATGGGCTTCACCTGGGAGGTCCCTCTCCACCTGCACCTCAAGCGGGCGCGGGTGCACGCGACCACCTTCGGCACCCCGGCCGAGCGTGCGGGCGCCCTGGCCGCCTACGCCGGTGGGACCACATGAACCCACCCGCCTGATCGGAGTCCGTCATGACCGACCCTGCCCTCGTTCCCGCCGACGTCGTGCGCACCGTCCCCGAGGGGGAGGTCGTCTACGGCATGCAGCTCCCGATCCAGTCGCAGTCCACGCTGTACGTGGCCGACTGGGAGAAGGAGGCCGGCCCGACGGAGCTGGCCCGCATCGCCCGCGTGGCCGACGAGGCGGGTTTCTTCTATCTCGGCGTGTGCGACCACACCGCGATCCCGCGCCGCCTCGCCGACGCCATGGGCACCATCTGGTACGACACGACGGCCACGTTGGGCTGGCTGGCCGCCGTCACGACACAGACTCACCTGCTGTCCCACGTACTGATCCTGGCCCAGCGCCACCCGTTGCGGGCGGCCAAGGAGCTCTCGACGATCGATCGCCTGTCGGGCGGCCGCCTCATCGTCGGGGTGGGCGCCGGCCACGTCCCCGAGGAGTACGAGCTGTTGACGGGCGACTTCGCCGAGCGCGGCCGTCACACCGACGAGGCCGTGTCCGCGCTGGCCCGAGCCTTCATCGACGAGTTCCCGGAGCTGCCCGGGCCGCGCTTCGCTGCGCGCGACATGGGGATCGCGCCCCGTCCGGTGCGCCAGCCCCGCCCGCCGATCTGGATCGGCGGCTCCTCCCCCGCGGCCATCCGCCGCACCGCGGCGTTCGGGGACGGCTGGCTCCCCCAGGGCACACGCCGGCGCGATCTGCCGGGCCAGATCGCGCGGCTGCGCGAGCTGCGGGGCGAGCTGCGGGGAGGGGCGCCCATCGACATCGGCACCATCGTCGAGCCCATCTACCTGACCTCCGTCGGCTCGGGCTGGGACCTGCCCGGGTGGGTCCTCTCCGGGGGCGCCGACGAGGTGGCGTCCTCGTTGCGCGAGCTGGTCGACATGGGCGTCAACCACCTGCAGGTGCGCTTCATGGCCCGGAGCGCGGAGGAGTTCTGCGAGCAGACGGCCCGTTTCGGGGTCGAAGTAGGGGCTCTGCTGAACCATTGAGCGGGTTGCGGCCATAGGCTAAAAGGGCGATGTCGTCCTTCTCCTACGTGCTAGGGGCACTGATCCTCATTCTGGTGCTGCTGCGCCAGGTCAGGGTGCGCCCCGTGCCCCGGGTGTTCCAGCCCCGCCTCCCGGTCGTCCTCGGTGTCATCGGCCTCTTCGAGATGGCCTCGTACGCCGGCAACCACCACGTCTCGTCCACCGCCTGGCTCTGGGTGGTGGGCTCCACGCTCGTCGGTGCCGTCGGCCTCGGCGCCCTGCGCGGCGTGTCCATGCGGGTCTGGACGGGCGACGGGTGGGTGCTGCGCCAGGGCAACGCGCTGACCATGGCGCTCTGGCTCGTGTCCCTGCTGGTGCACTTCGCCGCCGACGCCGCCGCGAGCCACGCCGGGGCGGCCGGGCTCGAGGGGGCGAGCTTCCTCCTCTATCTCGGCGTCACCCTGTCCATGCAGTCCTACGTCGTCCACCGCCGGGCCCTCCCGCTGTGGGGACAGCTGGGACCCGACGCGGGCCGACCCCTGCGGGTGCAATTCACGCAGGCTCCCGGCGCTTTCTTCGCCACGTTCGGCGGTGGCGCGGCCGGTGGCCCACGCTGGGGGCCGCCCGGAGCGGCGCACGACGGTGACGTGATCGACGCCGACGTCATCGACGCCGAAGTCGTGGAGGACGACGAGGAGCACGGGCCTCCCGAGTTGCACGCGCCGCGCTGATCGTTCCCTACACTCGGCGGCCGTGACCACGCCGCCCCGCAGCTTCAGCCAGAGGCCCTACGTCGGGCCACCGGGCTCGACCGAGCTGCTGCTGGTTCGCCACGGCGCCTCGGCCGACTCCGTCGAGGGCGAGACCTTCGAGCTCGTCGAGGGGCAGGGCGATCCACCGCTGTCAGAAACGGGACGGCACCAGGCCGAGCTGGTCGGGCTGCGGCTGGCCCAGGAGTCCTTCGACGGGCTGTACGTGAGCACCCTGCAGCGCACGGCCCAAACGGCGGCACCCCTGGTGGCGCGCTGCGGACTGACCCCGGTGGTCGACGCCGACCTGCGCGAGGTGTTCCTCGGGGAGTGGGAAGGCGGGCTGCTGCGGGAGAAGGCGGCGGACGGCGATCCGCTCTTCGCGCGGCTGATGTCCGAGCAGCGTTGGGACCTGGTGCCGGGAGCCGAATCGCGCCAGGTGTTCGGTGACCGGTTGCGCGCCGCGGTCGAGCGCGTCACGACGGCGCATCCCGGCGGGCGCGTCGTGGTCTTCAGCCACGGTGCCGCCATCGGGGAGATCCTGGCCCAGGCCACGGAGTCGGCACCCTTCGCCTTCATCGGGCCCGACAATGCGTCGATCTCCCGGATCGTCGTCTCGCCCGAGCGCTGGATCATCCGCGGCTACAACGACACGGCGCACCTCGCCGGCTGACGGTCATGGCGCGGATCGTCATCGTCCACGGGGCCTTCAACGAATTCTGGGGGCCCAACGAGCTGAAGGCCCGGTGGCTCCCGGCCGTGCGCGACGGACTCTGGCATCACGGGCTCGAGCTGGCCGAGGGCGACATCGAGGTCTGCTTCTACGGCGACCTCTTCCGGCGGCATCCCGGCTCGGTCGAGGACCGCCAACTGCAAGCGTCCCGGGCCGGCGTGGCCGATGCATTGTCGGAGATGGGAGGCGACGCCATCGCCGCCCTGGGCCAAGCCGCCGGCGACGCGGCGTTCGACCGCACGGTCGACCTGGCGAACCAGATGATGAACGAGCCCGATCTGCAGGATCGGCTCCAAGAACGCATCGAAGCGGAGATCGGGGAGGACACCCGGGTGCTGGTGGCGCACTCGCTGGGCACCGTCCTGTCCTACAACGCGCTGGCCGCGCACGGCGACTGGCCCGTCCACACCTTCGTGACCCTCGGGTCGCCGCTCGCCGTGCCGGTCATGTTCGACAGTCTCAAGCCGCCTCCCGTCGACGGCCTAGGGGTGTGGCCGGGCTCGGTCCAGCGCTGGGTCAACGTGCGGGCCGTCGGCGACAAGGCAGCCGGCCTCTCGCTCGCCGAGAAGTTCGGCCCCCGGGTCGAGGAGGTCGTCATCGACAACGGCCACCGGGCCCACGCCCCCGAGCCCTACCTGAACGCCTCGCCGACCGGCGCGGCGATCGCCCAAGCCCTCGCCTGATTCCCGGCCGGATCGGTTCAGAACCGCTCAAGGGGGGTCACGGACCCATTGGGGCAGGTACACCTCGGTGCCGTCAGGCCGGGAGCGGGGGGTGAAGACCGCCCGGACGGGCTCGCCGATCTCGATGGAGGCCGGATCGACGCCGTTGATGTCCCCACCCGGACCCGTGACCAGGTTGCCCACCATCCGCAGGCTCGGCTTCTCGGCCAGGGTGACCGTGACCACGGGGAAGGGTACGTAGGGCGCGTACGCCGGGAGGACCGGGGGGTGGACCACGACGAAGGACCAGATGGTCCCCCGGCCCGAGACGGCCCGCCAGCAGCGCTCGGTCGACTGGCACTCGGGGCACATGACCCGGGGCGGGAAGCGCAGGGCCGCACACGACGCGCACTCCTGCATGCGCAGCTCCCCTGCCGCCGTGCCCTCCCAGAAGCCGTCGGACTCCTCGTCGTCGCCCAAGGGCAGGAGGAAGCCCTCGCCGGCAGAGGACGCGGCGGCGGTCGTCATCGGTCCAGTTTCACCGGCGGGGTGATGAGGGCGCCAGACCTCGGTGGGCTGCGACTTTGGCGGAGCACGACCCGGCGGGGTTGAATGTGACGCGCCGTCAGATCGGCTGGCGGCACCCGAGCCGGGAGCACACATGGCCGAGACCACCCAGCGCAACGAGCACCAGCTCCTGATCGGGGGCAAGTGGGTCGACGCGTCCGAGGGGACCTATGAGATCGTCAACCCCGCCACCGAGGAGATCGTCGGGCTCGCTCCCAACGCCAGCGCCGACGACGCGCTCGCCGCCGCGGCCGCGGCCAAGGAGGCCCAGCCGGCGTGGGCAGCCTGGTCGGCGGAGGAGCGCGGCGCCCTCATGCGCGAGGCCGCCGCGGCCATCCGGGCCAAGTCGTCGGAGCTCCTGCCCCTGGTGATCGCCGAGACGGGCGCGACGGCGACCGTCGGCTCGCGCATGCAGGTCCCCGTGGCGGCGGACCGCTTCGAGCGCTACGCCCGCGACCCGCGTGGCGTGCTCCAGACGCCGCTGCTGCCCCAGCCCGCGCAGGCAACGCCGCTGGCGCCCGGCGGGATCATCGGCGGGATGGTCAACCGGCAGCCGCTCGGCGTGGTGGCCTGCATCACCTCGTACAACTTCCCGATGGTGAACATGGCCGGCAAGGTGGCCCCCGCCCTGGCGGCGGGCAACACCGTCGTCGTCAAGCCGGCGCCGCAGGACCCGCTCGCCATCGT
This sequence comes from uncultured Acidimicrobiaceae bacterium, assembly GCA_963736515.1. GTDB lineage: Bacteria > Actinomycetota > Acidimicrobiia > Acidimicrobiales > RAAP-2 > Bog-473. The sequence goes on from CAVTPE010000023.1 coordinate 390,444, forward strand.
CGAGCTCGTCCGCATCCTCAACGACGTGGGCTTCCCGCCGGGGGTCGTCAACCTCGTCAACGGCAACGGTCCGGCCTCCTCCGCCGCGTTGGTCGACTCCGACGAGGTGGACTGCATCAGCTTCACCGGCTCGACGCAGGTCGGCGTGAAGATCGGCGAGCAGGCGGCCCGCACCATGAAGCGCACGCTGCTCGAGCTCGGCGGCAAGGGCGCCTGCGTCGTCTTCGAGGACGCCGACGTCAAGGGGGCCATCGGCTGCATCGGTTCGACCTGGACCTTCCACTCGGGGCAGATCTGCACCGCGCCGACGCGGGCCGTCGTGCACCGCAGCCTGTTCGACCAGGTGCGCGACGGCCTCGTGCAGATGGCCGGCTACCTCAAGGTGGGCGACCCGACCGATACCGCCACCATCGTCGGCCCCGTGATCTCGGCCGCGCAGCGGGGGCGCATCGAGGCGCACATCCAGACCGCGCTCGAGGACGGCGGTGAGATCGTCCTCGGGGGCGATCGCCCGGCCGACCTGCCGACCGGCTTCTATGTGGCGCCCACACTGATCACCGGCGACAACACCATGCGGGTGGCGCGCGAGGAGATCTTCGGTCCGGTCATCACGATGATCCCCTTCGACGACGAGGAGGAGGGCATCGCCATCGCCAACGACACCGAGTTCGGGCTCTACGACTATGTGTTCTCCAAGGACGGCGCCCGCGCCCTGCGCGTGGCCAAGCGCCTGCAGGCCGGGCACGTCGGCGTCAACACCGCCCAGCGCAACCACGATGCGCCCTTCGGTGGGTTCAAGATGTCGGGCGTCGGGCGCGACGGGGGCGACTACGGGTTGTTGGCCTACACCGAGCCCCAGGCCATCATCTGGAGCTCGTAGGGCCTAGGCCGGAGGGCCTAGGCCGGTCGGCCAACGCAGGGCGGCCAACGCAGGGCTGACGCGCCGGGCGGGCCAAGGCCGTACGACCTCCTCCCGGGGTTCGTTTTCGAGTGGGGTGCAAATCGGACACGGTGTCCGATAATTTTGGGTACGAAGTCCCTGGTGAGAGCGTTCGATAAATCGGACAGGCCGTCCGATCTTCACCCCACGCAGAAAGAGTCCCCCGAGGCGGGCTCACCGCTCGGCTGCTGGGCACCGACGAAGCGGTCCGAGAAGGCCGCCATCGCATCGAGCACCTCGGCGGAGCGACGCAACGCCAGGGCGACACGATGAGGCGGTCGACGCCGGCGTCGGTCCAGGCCGCCAGGCAGCAGGCGGCGGGCGGCGGGCGGCACCGGGTGCTCGGGCGGCCAGGCGGGTTCGACCCGAGGCGGTCAGTCGCCTTGGCTGCGTCGACCTGCAGCCGCGGGTGCATGCGGCCGAAGGTAACGGCGAACTTCACGTCGGATCCCCCGGCACGGCGGCCGAGGTAGCCCTGGGCCGCCGGCTGCACATGTTGTGCGTCGGGTGAGGTAAGAACGATGGCATGGCCACGTTTCCCCACACACCGATGCCCCGGCATGGGCTACCCCGCGACGAGGTGATGCAGCGGTTGATCGCCATGAAGCAGGACGACCAGGATTGGCGAGGCGGACGCGTCTTCAGCCTGGTGTACTCGGCCGGTGACGACGTCCACGAACTCCTGTCCGATGCACTCTCGCTCTACAGCGCCGAGAACGGGCTCAACGTCCTGGCCTTCCCGAGCATCGGCGTCATGCAGCACGACATCGTCGCCAACACCGCCACGCTGCTCGGCGCCGACCACCCCGCGTCCGGTGGCGCCGTCGAGGGCTACCTGACCTCCGGGGGCACCGAGAGCCTGCTGCAAGCCGTGAAGACGGCGCGCGACGTCGGGCGCGCCCGCGGCCTGGCGCGGCCGCGCGTCGTGGCTGCCGAGAGTGCGCACGCGGCGTTCACCAAGGCGGCCGACTACTTCGACGTCGAGCTGGTACGCGTTCCGGTGGACGCCGACTTCCGGGTCCGCGCCGGCGCGCTGGCGGACGCCTGCACCGACGAGACGATCATGGTGGTCGGCTCCGCCCCGACGTATCCCCACGGCGTCATCGACCCGATCGCGGACATCGCCGCGCTCGCGCTCGAGCGCGGCATTCTGTGCCACGTCGACGCGTGCATGGGCGGCTTCCTCCTCCCGTTCTTGACCGAGCTCGGCCGGATGGACGAACCGTTCGACTTCCGGGTGCCGGGCGTGACGTCCATGTCGGCCGACGTGCACAAGTACGGCTACGCGTCGAAGGGGGTCTCGGTGATCCTCTACCGGACGCACGAGCTGGCCCGCCTGCAGCTGTTCGTGACCACAGACTGGCTCGGCGGGTTCTACGCCTCGACCGCGATGGCCGGGACCCGGCCCGCCGGGCCGGTCGCCGCGGCCTGGGCGGCCCTCATGCACATCGGCCACGAGGGCTACCTCGAGCTCACCCGAACGGCGCACGACGCGGCCCGGGTGCTGCGGGCCGGCGTGGAGTCGATCGACGGCCTGGCCGTGCGCGGCGACCCGCCGGCCACGGTCCTGGCCTTTGGCGCCGGCGATCCCGCCGCCCTCGACATCTTCGCCGTGGGCGAGCGTCTGGCCGCCGACGGGTGGTATCTGGACCGGCAGAACCGCCCGGACTCGCTCCACGCCACGGTGCACGCCGGCAGTGCGGCGACGGTGCCCGCGCTGGTGAACGACCTGCGGCGCGCCGTCAAGGAAGTCGGGGCAGGGCGCGCCGCGTCACGCGACACGACCTACGGGCAGACGTAACGGCTAGCTGGGCTCCACGGCGAGCTCGTCGACGTAGCACCAGATCCAGTCCTCGCCCGGCTGGAAAGACTGGATGAGCGGGTGGCCGGACGCGTGGAAGTGCTTCGTCGCGTGTTTGTTCGGCGAGGAGTCGCAGCAGTTGACCTCGCCGCACTCCAGGCACAGGCGCAGATGCACCCAGCGATCACCCACCTTCATGCACTCGCCGCATCCGTTCGGCGTCTGCGGCTCCACGTCGGCGATCCGGTCCATGTGAGTGCACTCGGCCATGCGCTTCTCCAGTCGTCCTACGTCCTACGTCCTACGTCCTACGTCCTACGAGGTGGTCATGCCGCCGTCGACGGGGAGCGCCGCCCCGGTCACGCCCCCCGAGTCGGGCCCGCACAACCAGGCGATCAGCGACGCGGGCTCCGCCGGTTCGAGGAGCCGCTCCACCAATTGGTGGCTGGCGAACTCCTCGGGCGAGGCCAGGCCGTAGACGGCGGCCGACGCATCGAGCATCGGGCCGCGGGTGGAGCCGGGGCACACCGCATTGGCGGTGATGCCCGTGCCGGCCAGGTCGGCAGCCAGGGAGCGCATCAATCCGATCACGGCGTGCTTCGACGCGCTGTAGGCGCCCAGGCGCGGCAGCCCGAGCAGCCCGGCGGCCGAGGCCACGGCGACCACACGCCCCTGGCGCGGCGCCGGCGCCTCCAGCAGGGCCGGCACGGCTGCGGCGGCGAGGTGGCGCACGCCGTTGACGTTGACCTCGAATTGCGCATCCCACTGGGCGTCCGCCGTCTCCCACAGGGGCGGACCGCCGCTGATCACGCCGGCGGCGGCGACGGCGGCCTGCACGCCTCCGAAGTGCCGGATGGCCTCGTCCACGGCGGCGCGCATGTCCGACGGGCTGCGCACGTCGCCCACGACCGCGCGCACGGCATCGCCGTGTCGCCCTGCCACCTCCTCGAGGTCGGCCTTGGTGGCCAGGGCGTAGTCCAGGGCCGGATCGTCGGCGCAACGGTCCACCGCCACCACCTGCCATCCGGCGGCCACGAGGAGATCGACCGTCGCGGCGCCGATGCCCCGCGCCGAGCCGGTGACGACCGCCGCCGGGCTCACGACGGAGACCAATGCGACGACACCAGGTCGGTCAGGTCGCGCGCCAGCGTCTCGAGGAGCTCCCGGCCTTCCTCGACACTCGCACCCGTGGGATCGCCCAGCACGCCGTTGGACGATACCGGGCGCACCCCTTCGGCGCGCAGACGGGGCAGCAGTGTGGCGAGAGGCTCGGTGCATCCGGGCTCGGCCAGCTCGAGGTGTACGGCCGCTGCATCGATGGCCAGCAGCAGGGACGTCTCGGTCCGTCCGGCATGGGCATCCCCGCCCAAGATCGCGGCGCGCCACACGAGCACGTCGTCCCCCTCGGCGTGGCAGCGACGGTGTGCCGCGGCCAGCGCGTCCTCGTTCCCCCCGTGCGCGTTGACGAGCACCACGCCGGCGAAGGAGCGGCGGGCGGCGCGCACCAGCTCCACCAGCAGGTCGGCCAGGACCTCGTGGCCGAGCAGGAGCGTGCCGGGGAAGTCAGCGTGCTCGCCGCTGGCCCCGTAGGCCACGGCGGGCGCGACGGAGACGCCGGCGCAGCGCGCTGCCAACGCGGTGGCCACGGCCACGGCGATGCGGGTATCGGTGTCGAGGGGGAGGTGCGGCCCGTGCTGCTCGAGCGAGCCCAACGGCACGGCCAGCACCGTGCGCGCCCCGGTCGCCTCCACCTGGGGCCAGGTGGCGCCGGCGAGGTCCACGGGCTCAGGTGCGGGCCGGCGAACGGAAGTGGACGGGCGTGGGCACCGGGACGGGGGTCCCGTCCCGGGCGACCTTCGAGTGGCCGAGCACCGATTGCGGCCGCTCGCCCAGCGCCGCCAGGGCGGCCTCGCCGTGCCCGTGCACGCACTCGGGGTCCGGCCCGTCGAGGGGCAGGCCGGTGAAGAACTTGGCGGCCATGCAACCGCCGCGGCAGGCGTCGAAGGAGCCGCACGACGCGCAGGCCCCGGCGCTCTGCGGCTCGCGCAGCGAGGTGAACAAGGGCGAGTCGCGCCAGACGGTGGGAAAGCCCCCCGGATCGCGCACGTTGCCGGCCAGGAACTGGCGGTCGATGACGAAGGGGCAGGCGTAGACGTCGCCGACGGGGTCGATCAGGCAGACGACGCGCCCCGCCCCGCAGAGGTTCAGGCCGTCCAACGGCTCGCCCAGCGCCGAGAGGTGGAAGAAGGAATCGCCCGTCAGCACACCGGGGCGCTCGATCAGCCAGTGGTACAGCGCGCGCTGCTGGGACGCCGTCGGGTGGAGCGCGTCCCAGGTGTCGACGGCGCGGCCGGAGGGGCGCAGGCGCGTCAGGCGCAGCTGGGCGCCATAGGAGTCCGCTATGGCGGCCAGCGCATCGAGCTCGTCCACGTTCTGGCGGGTGACGACGACGCTGATCTTGAAGGGCCCGAAGTCGGCGGCGGCCAGATTGTCCATGGCCGCACGGGCGGCGGCGAAGGATCCGTCACCGCGTACGGCATCGTTGGTGGCCGCGGCGGCGCCGTCGATGCTGATCTGCACGTCGAGGTAGTCGAGGGCGGCGAGCTGGCGGGCCCGCGCCGGCGTGAGCCGGGTCCCGTTGGTCGAGAACTTCACGCCGACCTTGCGGTCGACGGCGTAGGAGACGAGGTCGAAGAAGTCCGGCCGCAACATGGGCTCGCCCCCGCCGATGTTGACGTAGAAGACCTTCATATCGACCATGTCGTCGACGATGCCCCGCGCCTCGGCCGGCGTGAGCTCGTTCGGGTCGCGGCGGCCCGAGGAGCTGAGGCAGTGCACGCAGGCGAGGTTGCAGGCGTACGTCAGCTCCCAGGTGAGGCAGATTGGCGCGTCGAGACCGCGACTGAATTGCTCCTTCAGGGGCAGCGGTGCCGTGTCAGCGGGCATCGATCACCTCCGAGGCGGCCAGGCGGGCGAGCGCCCGGCGGTAGGACGCGTGCTCGCCCTCGGGCACGACCGCGCTGATGGCGGCGGCGGCGCTGGGGTACTCGCACAGTGACGACACCAGCTCGACGAGGGTCCGCGACTTGAGGAACACCAGCCGCCGGTTGCCGTAGTGGTACGCCAGCGCACCGAACGACTCGTCGCGTAACGCGACCTGCGGGTTCAGCTGCCAGGCCTGGTCGACTTCGAACGCAACCCCCGTGCGTTGGGTCCTGGTGACGGTCAATAGACGCCGCACATCCCGTCGATGGAGACCTCTTCCACCAGGAGCTCGTCGACGTCTTCTTCGGACAGCTCCTCGACGTCTTGAATGTCTTGGTCCTCAGCCAGCATCCCGACCTCCTCTGGGCAGGGGCCCAGCCTATCCCCGGCCCCGGATGCCAAGATTGGGGGTGCCTCGCTCCCGAGCGTCCGGGCCGCCCTCTGCGCTGTTGCCCGCGCCCGACCGGGCCTCCACGCCCCTGCCGGGTTCCTTCGCCCTGCGCGAAGAGGCCTCGACTCAGGAATTCGACGGTGGGGCCGTGCTGCTCGGGGGCAGTCCGCTCCGGCTGTTCCGGATCTCCGAGCGGGCCCGGCAGCTCGTGGCGCGATGGAATGCCGGCGCCCCGGTGGGGCCGGGCCGGGCCGCCCAACTCCTGGCGCGCCGCCTCGTCTCCTCCGGCGCGTTCACCCCCCGACCCGGTGACGGTGCCCTCGGGCCGGCGGACGTGACGGTGGTCGTGCCGGTGCGCGACCGGCCCGGCCAGCTCGACCGGGTACTCGGCGCGCTGCGAGGAATGGACTGCATCGTGGTCGACGACGCGTCGGCCGATACGGGAGTGACCAAGGAGATCGCCGAGCGACACGGCGCGCGCTTCGTCGGGCTGGCGGTCAACGTCGGGCCCGCCGGCGCCCGCAACGCGGGGCTGGCCGGCGTGCACAGCCGGCTCGTCGCCTTCGTGGACTCTGACTGCGTCCCGCGGGACGGTTGGCTCGGACCGCTCCTGGGCCACTTCGACGATCCGTTGGTGGCCGCCGTCGCACCCCGTATCGTGCAGGTCCCCGGAGGCAGGGCGGACGGTCGGGCCCCGGTCGTGCCGCACTCGTCGCTGGACCGGGGGGCCCTGGCGGGGACGGTCCGGCCCGGGAGCCGCATCCCCTTCGTGCCAAGCGCGGCGCTGCTGGTCCGGGTCGACACGGCATCGGGGCCCGACCTCTTCGACGCCACGCTGCGCGGCGGTGAGGACGTGGATCTGGTGTGGCGACTCGCCGAGGCCGGATGGGACGTCCGTTACGAGCCGGCGAGCACTGTCGCACACGATGGTCCGGGGTCGCTGTGGTCGTTCCTGGCCCGCCGGGCCTTCTACGGGACGACGGCGGCACCGCTGGCCCGGCGCCACACGGACGCGCTGGCCCCGGTCCACGTCTCCGGCTGGTCGCTGGCGGTGTGGACACTGGCCTGGGCCCGCCGCCCCCTGTTGGCCCAGGCCGTCCTGGCGGCGTCGGTGGTGGTCCTGGCCCGCCGCCTGCGCGGCCTGGTGCGCGACCCCGTCGCCGTGGCGGCGCACATCGCCGGAGGCGGCACGACGCGCGCGGCGCTCCCGGCGCTCGGGTCCCTGGCGCGGGCGTGGTCACCCGCGCTCGTCCTCGGGCTGGCCTTCCGCCGGACGCGCCGGGCGTCGGCACTCGCGCTCGTCCTCCCCGCGCTCGACGACTGGGCGGCCGAGCGCGACGGCGCGGACCCTGTGCGCGCAACGGCCCTGCACGTGGCCGACGACGTCGCCTACGGCGGGGGCGTCTGGTTCGGCTGCGCCCGTGAGCGGACACTCGTGCCCCTCATCCCGCGCATCTCGTGGCGCTCGCGCGTCTGGTCCTCCCGCACGTTGCGTGACGAGTTGCGGACGGCGCCGGGCGAGCAGGGCTGAGCCGGCGGCCGGGTCGAGCGTGCGGCCGCCTCGAGCGTGCGGCCGCCTCGAGCGTGCGGCCAGTCCTTGGCCAACGCGCGTCTAGCCCTTGGCGAAACGGAGTTGCTCGCTCTGATGCTCCCAGTCGGTCGCCCGCCAGAACGCCACGGCCCGGGCACTCGTCCCGACGACGATCGCCTGGGACCGATGCGCCCCCAGCCGGGCCAGATGGTCCTCGGCGGCCCGCAGGAGCAGCCGCCCCAGCCCGTGGCGGCGATGGTCCGGCGCCACGGCCAACCGGTAGATGGAGCCTCGCCAGCCGTCCCACCCGGCGATGACGGAGCCGACGATGCCGCCACCCACCTCAGCGACGATCAGCGCGTCAGGGTCGCGTCGTAGGAGGCCGGCCAGCGCGTCGGCCGAGTCGGTGGAGGTGGGCTCCGCCGCCGCCTCCCAGAAGGCCAGCACCCCGGCGACGTCGTCGGGCCCGGCGGTGCGGAGCTCTGCATCCAAGCCACCGCCCCTCGCGCCCTCAGCCATGGCGGCGCGCTCTCCACACTTCGGCCCGATAGGGCAGATCGACGGTCACGTCGCCGGACACGCCGAGCATGTCACGCAGCACGCGGCGTGCCGTCTCGAAGAGCCGCACCCGTGCCTCGTCCTCCATCAGGATGACCCAGCTCATTGTGCCCAACAGCCCGATGAGCTCGTCTGCGTTCAGGGCAACGTCCCAGGTGATCACCGTCCGCTCGGGCTGGTCGAAGGGGACGCCCGGCGGGATCTCGAGCGCCTGCACCAGCGAGGACCGGTCGTTGAGCGCGGCAGACAGCTCGGTCTGGCTCCGGTCGTCGATGGCCGCCGCCTCGTCGCCGCTGAGAAGCGCCCGCGCCTGCGCGATGAGGCCCGAATCGGGGTCTGGCCCGGACCACACGGTCGCGATCGTCCCGCCGGGAACGAGCACCCGGCCGACCTCGAGCAGGGTGGGCACGGGGTCCATCCAGTGCCACGAGGAGGACGCAAGCACGGCGTCTGCGCTGGCATCGGGCAGCGGGATCGACTCACCCCGGCCCGCCACCGCACGGACACCGGGGACGGACTCGGTGAGCACGGCCCGCATACGGTCGTCGGGCTCCACAGCGACCACTTCGTCGGCTCGGCCGACCAGCAGCCGGGACAGGGCCCCTGTTCCCGCGCCCAGGTCGACGATCCTCGCCACCGGTCCGGACGCGGACGCGGGCGCGGGCGCGGACAGAATCCAGTCCACCGCCTCGACCGGAGGGCCTGGGCGGTAGCGCTCGTAGTGCGAGGCCGCGCCGCCGAAGCTGGCGGCTCTCTCGGCCCTTTGTTCCGGGGTCAGGGGGACGATTTCGGGCTCGGACATGCCGTCGACCCTACGTCGGCGCTCGGTCCCGGGTACCCCGAATGGGGCGGCGGGAGCGCACCGCGTAGAGTCTCCCGGTTGTGGCGAACAAGTGGTTCGAGACGGTGGCCGAGGCGCAGCGGCGCGCCAAGAAGCGGCTGCCCAAGTCGGTTTATGGGGCGTTGATAGCCGGCTCCGAGCGCGGCATCACGCTGGAGGACAACGTCACCGCGTTCGGCGAGCTGGGCTTCGCCCCGCACGTGGCCGGACTGGCCGACAGCCGCGACCTGGCCACCAAGGTCATGGGCCAGGAGATCTCGTTCCCCGTCCTCATCTCCCCCACCGGCGTCCAGGCCGTGCACCCCGGGGGCGAGGTCGCCATGGCGCGGGCGGCTGCGGCGCGCGGCACCGCCATGGGGCTCAGCTCGTTCGCGAGTATGCCGGTCGAGGATGTCGTGGCGGCCAACCCCCAGACGTTCTTCCAGATCTACTGGATCGGCAGCCGGGACCAGATCGCCGCTCGGGTCGAGCGGGCGCGCGCCGCCGGCGCGGTCGGCCTCATCGCGACCTTGGACTGGTCCTTCTCCCACGGCCGCGACTGGGGGAGCCCCACCATCCCCGAGACGGTGAACCTGCGGACGATGCTGCGCTTCGCCCCCGAGGCCCTCGCCAACCCGCGCTGGTTCCTCTCCTTCGCCCGCACCGGGAAGCGACCTGACCTGACGACGCCGAACATGGTGGCGAAGGGCGAGAAGGGACCGACGTTCTTCAGCGCCTACGGGGAGTGGATGGGGACGCCGCCACCGAGTTGGGACGACGTGGCCTGGCTGCGCGAGCAATGGGGCGGCCCCTTCATGCTGAAAGGGGTGAGCCGTGTGGATGACGCAAAGCGGGCCGTGGACGCCGGGGTCAGCGCCATCTCGGTGTCGAACCATGGCGGCAACAACCTCGACGGCACCCCCGCCACCATCCGCGCCCTGCCTGCGGTCGCGGCCGCCGTCGGCGACCAGATCGACGTCCTCCTCGACGGGGGCATCCGGCGCGGCAGCGACGTCGTCAAGGCCGTGGCGCTGGGCGCCCGGGCGGTCATGATCGGCCGCGCCTCGCTGTGGGGCCTGGCAGCCAACGGGCAGGCCGGGGTGGAGAACGTGCTCGACATCATGCGCAGCGGCATCGAATCCGCACTGCTCGGACTCGGGCACGCGTCCATCCACTCACTGAGCGCGAACGACCTGGTGATCCCCGAGGGATTCAGCCGCCACCTCGGCTGAGCACGCCGCCGCTCGCCGAACGATGGTTTTTTGAACCGTAAACCGAGCCGGGTGATGGTTTCTCAGACTGTAAACCGTATCGTTGATAGTTCGAAGAGCAATCCGCCTCCGAATCCTCCGAATCCTCCACCTCCTCCCACACCCTCGTGCCGCAACACGCGTGCAGAGAGCTCGGCTCAGCTGTCGAACTTCACCACCCCGCGCACGATCGTGCCGGCGCCCTGGTCGTCGTAGCCCTGCTGCACCTGGTCCAGCGTGTACTCCTGGGTGATGAGCTCGTCGATCTTGAGCGCGCCCGACTCGTAGAGGTTGAGCAGGTTCGGCACCTGCACTCGCGGGCTCTGTGACCCGAAGACCGTGCCGAGGATGGCCTGGTTGAACATGGCCAGGTTGAACAGGTTGAGCTGGACGTCCATCTGGTCGAACGGCGCGATGGCCGTCACCACCACCCGCGCGTCCTTGGAGCCGCAGGAGCAGGCCGCCGCGATGAGGTCTCCCTTGAGCACGCCGGGCGTCAGGATGACCACGTCGGCGTTGCGGCCCATGGTGAGTTCGGGGAGCATCATCTGGGCGTCGAGGAGCGACGCCGCAGTGTGCGTCGCGCCGATCTCCTTGGCCCGCTCGAGCTTGAAGGGCACCGGGTCGACCGCAATGATGGTGCGCGCCCCGGCGATGCGGGCGCCCTGAATCGCCCCAGAGCCGACGCCGCCGGCCCCCGCCACCACCACCGTCTCACCGGGCATGACCTTGCCCCGGTCGACGGCCGAGCCGAAGCCCGTGGCGATCCCGCAGCTGATCAGCGCCGCGGCCTTCATGTTGTCCCATGGGTTGATGCGCACGAGCGAGTTCTCGTGGACGACCATCTCGTCGGCGAACGTGCCGAGCTGCGCCATGCGGTTCAGATCCTCGCCCCCCAGGTGGTAGCGGTAGGTGCCGTCGCTGATCATGCCGCCGGCCAGCGTCATCATCCCGAGGTCGCAGAGGTTCTGGCGACCGGAGGCACACCAGTGGCACGTCCCACAGGAGGGGATGAAGGAGACGGCGACGTGGTCGCCCTCCGCCACCTGGGTCACGTTGGGCCCCACCTCGGTGACGATGCCCGACCCCTCGTGGCCGCCGACCACCGGGAACATGGACTTCACGCCCATCAGGGCCAGCACCTCGGGCGTCTGGCTGATGTCGCCGTTGCGCAAGTGCTCGTCGGAGTGGCACATGCCCGACCACACCATCTTCACCCGTACCTCCCGGTTGCCCGGAGGGTCGATCTCGATCTCTTCGGTCTTCCAGGGCTCGTTGAGTCCCGTGCACACCGCCGCCCGCGTCGTCGTCATTGGCCATCCCTCCCTGAGGTGCAGCGAACCAGTTCGCGCCCTCAGTATCGCCCCCCACCCGGTTGGGGACAACCGGGCCCGGCAGTAATGTGCGCGCGTGCCCGTCCCGCCCGTGTACGCCGACATGGCGGCCCGGGTGCGCAACTGGGGGCGGTGGGGCCCCGACGACGAGATCGGCACGCTCAACCTGGTCGACGCGGCGGCCCGGCGCCGGGGGGCGGCCGCAGTGGTGTCGGGCCAGGCCTTCCCCCTCGGGCTGCCCCTTTCGGAGGCCGAAGGGATCCAGGTCGGCTTCGTCGAGGGCCGCACCAATCCCCGTCGCACGATGGTGCAGGTCAACCAGCCGGTCAACGCCGGTCAACCCGACTGGGTCTGCTTCAGCGAGGACGTCCTGACCCTCGCCACGCAGTGCGCCACCCACTGGGACGCGCTGGCCCACAGCAGCTACCGCGGCGTCATCTACAACGGGTACCCGGCGTCGACCGTCTCGGCCGACGGCGCCGCCCGCTGCGGCATCCATCGCCTCGGCACCGTCGTGAGCCGCGGCGTCCTGCTCGACGTGGCCCGCGCCCTCGGACGTGACGTGCTCGAGCCGGGGTACCCCATCATGCCCGCCGACCTCGACGCCGCGTGCGAGCTGGCCAAGGTCGCGCTCGAACCGGGCGACATCGTGCTGGTGCGCACGGGCCAGATGGTGCACCTCAGCCGCGAACGCCGCGACCTCGTCGCCTACACCTGGCCGTCCCCGGGACTGACCATCGAGACGGCGGAGTGGTTCCACGCCCACGACGTCGGCGCGGTGGCCACCGACACCTTGGTGTTCGAGGTCTTCCCGAGCCAGCACGAAGAGGCCTACCTGCCGGTGCACCTCCTGCACCTGGTGGAAATGGGCCTGACCCAGGGCCAGAACTGGGTGCTCGACCCGCTCGCCGACGAGTGTGCGGCCGACGGCCGGTACACCTTCTTGCTCGACGCCACCCCCTTGCCGCTGACCCAGGGGCTGGGCACGCCCCTGAACCCCGTCGCGCTCAGGTAGTCCCGCTGCTGCGGCGCGCCGTGGCGCCGCCCAGCACCGGTCCGGTGCGCGGCCTCGTGGCCTCGCGGCGTGGGATCTGGGCCGCGGGAGCCTGCCGTCCCGTGACGGCCCAGTGCAGGGTCCGCGCCTGCGTGTCGATCAGGTTCCGGGTGCGGATGCCCCAGAACTCGAAGCCGTAGCGGTGCGCGGACACGCTGGCGAACATCGCCACGAGCGTGCCCGCCACGGCCATCGGGTCGGCACCGGCGGGCGAACACGTGGCGCCGGCGGCGCCGCCCTCGGTGGAGGGGGAGGCGGAGGCGATCACCTGGGCCAGGGCCACGGTGACGGCGTTGAGCGCCCGCACCCGGATGCCCCGCAGCTGCCCGTCGCCCTCCTCGGTCGCCAGGTCGACGACCCGGAAGACGGCGCGGTTGTCCTCCCAGTAGCCGAGGAAGCCCTCGGTCACGGCCAGCGCCGTGTCCCAGCTCGCCTCCTCGGACCAGTCGCCGCCGACCAGCGCGGCCAGCTGCCCCGCCTGGTCCACCATCCTCTCAGCCAGCACCTGGATCGCCTGCTCCACGTTGGCGAAGTATTGATAGAAGGTGGCCGGCGAGGTCTGGGCCTGCCGGGCGATGTCGGTGACCTTGACGGATCGCCATGGCGTGGTGGCCAGGAGCTCGACGGTGGCGTCGAGCAGACGCCGGCGCGTCTGGCGCCCCCGCTCACCGGCCACCCTTCCGTCGGTGGTCGCCACCTGCTCGGCATAGCCGTCGAGGTCGAGGACGGTGGCCTCTCGCCCGGGGCTTCGTCCTGGCATTGGCATGGCGGCCCAGCGTACCGGCCCCGTTCCCGAAGACCCAGGTGACACTGCGGATACGCTGTCGGCATGGAGCAGACGCTCACTCGCCCGCTCACCCGCGCCCAGCAGGCCAGGCGCCAGCGCGTGATCGACGCGGCCATGGCCCTGGGGCTCGAGGGGGGCTACGAGGCCGTGCAGATGCGCGACGTCGCCGCCCGGGCCGACGTCGCCATGGGCACCGTGTACCGCTACTTCACGAGCAAGGACCACCTCCTGGCCGCCACCCTGGTGCACTGGGTCGAGCTGCTCGACACCAGGATCGGGCAGCACCCACCGCTCGAGGAGCATCCCGCCGACCGGGTCCTCGACGTCCTCGACCGCGCGCTGCGCGCCATGGGCCGCCAGCCCAAGCTGGTCACCGCGGTCTTCACCTCGCTGTCCTCGCCCGACCCGGCCGCCGTCGGCTGCCAGCAGCAGATCACCCTGCTGATGGAGGGGATCATCTCGCGGGCCATGGGCGAGCGCGACGTCCCCGACATGTCCGATCGGGCCCGCATGATCGGCCATGTCTGGTACTCGGCGCTGGTCGGGTGGGTCAACGGCTGGTCCACCATGGCCCGGGTCTCGGACGAGCTGGCGGTGTCCGTGCGCCTGCTGCTGCCCGATCAGCTCGTCGAGCGCCGTACACCCGCCTGACCAGGACGTTCCCCCTGCCCACCACCGGTCGGCGACCGAATCGTCGAGGCCCCTCGCGCTAGGGTCGCCCCCGATGACCGCCCGCGCCAGCACCCGCGGACTACCCATCGAGTTCCGCGGGCTCTCCAAGCACTTCGGGCCGGTGCTGGCCGTCGACGACCTGTCGTTCACGGTCGAGCCGGGACGCGTCACCGGCTTCCTCGGGCCCAACGGTTCGGGCAAGACCACGACGCTGCGCATGTTGCTCGGCCTCGTCCACCCGTCGGCCGGGACGGCGACGATCGCCGGCCACAACTACCAGGATTTGGAGCACCCGACCTCGACGGTCGGTGCCGTGCTCGAGGCGACCAGCTTCCACCCGGCGCGGCGCGCCAGGACCCACCTGCGGATGGCGGCCCGAGCCGGGGGCCACGACGAGAAGCGCGCCGACGAGGTCCTCGGTCTGGTCGGCCTGACGGGCGACGCCAAGCGCAAGGTCGGTGGCTTCTCCATGGGCATGCGCCAACGGCTCGAGCTGGCCACCGCCCTCATCGGCGACCCCGACGTCCTCATCCTCGACGAGCCGTCCAACGGGCTCGACCCTCAGGGCATCGCCTGGCTGCGCGACTTCATGCGCTACCTCGCCGGGGAGGGCCGCACGGTGCTCGTCTCGTCGCACCTGCTCTCCGAGATGGCCCAGACCATCGACGACGCGGTCATCGTGTCATTCGGACAGCTCAAGGCGCAGGGCACGCTCGACGAGATCACGGCGGGCATCACCGGCATGGTGATGCGGGCCCGCACGCCCGAGGCCGACCGCCTGGCCGGCGTGCTCACGCAGGCCGGCATCGCCTTCCGGCGCACCGGTCACGACGAGGTCGCCATGGACGGGGTCACGCCCGAGCAGGTCGGGCCGCTGCTGGCCTCGAACCAGATCGTGCTCTACGAGCTCGCCCCCGAGGGCGGCGACCTCGAATCGGTCTTCCTCTCCCTCACCGCCGGGCTCGGGTTCGGCGACGTGGCGGCGCATCCATGATCAACGCCCTGCGCGCCGAGTTGCTGAAGATGCGCTCCATGCCGGGGGTGTGGGTCACCTTCGCGCTGGCCTTCCCGCTGACCGTGCTCATCATCCTGGCCGTGCTGGCCGAGGCCGGCGGGTTCCCCGGCCACACCTTCTACTTCGTCTCGTCGCTGGGGCGGCGACGCGAGCTCCTCGGGGCCGGCTACTTCGGGATCGAGGTCCTGGCGCCGATCATCGGGGTTCTCTGCATCACGGGTGAGTACCGCCACAAGACCATGACCACGTCGCTCGTTCTCGTCCCCGTGCGTACCCGGGTGCTCCTGGCCAAGGTGATCGCCACCGCGATCTGGTCCATCTTCATCGCGCTCCTCGGGCTCGTCGCCGTGGCGGCGGTGGCGCTGCCCTGGAACGCCGCCCTCGGCGGTGTCACGTCACAGGTGACGGACCAGGTCGGAGCCGTGGTCCCGGGCCTGCTGGCGTCGGCGGTGCTGCTGGGCCTGTTCGGGCTCGGTTTCGGGACCCTGGTCAAGAACCAGGTGGCCGCCATTCTGCTCACCATCGGCGGCACGCTCATCCTCGAAGGCATCCTCATCGCGCTGGCGCGCGCCATCTTCCACTACGACCTGAATTGGCTCCCCAACGGGGCCGGCGCCGCCCTGGCCGGGGACATCGCCCGGGGCTTCGGCGGCGGCGGGCGGTCCGGGCTGCGTCTCCTGGCCTGGTGGCAGGGCGGCCTGGCCTTGCTGGCCTGGGGCCTCATCCCTCTGACCATCGGCTACTTCACGACGTTCCGCCGCGACGTCACCTAGACCTCCGCGCTCTCAGGGGGCCGAGTCAGCCCCGTAGGACGACACCGGGGCGGGCCGCCAGACCCTCCTCGACCGGGGCGCCGTCAACCCGGATCGGCACCCCGTTCACCAGCGTGTGCGTCATGCCGACGGGCGCGTCCGCGGTCAGGCGCTCGCCGTCGGCCGGAAAGTCACGCACCCGGCGCAGCGGACCCGGTGCGACCGTGGCGGGATCGAACACGCACAGGTCCGCCGCCTTGCCCACCTCTACCGTCCCCCGGTCGCGCAGCCCGTAGACACCGGCCGGCTCACCGGTCAGCTTGTGGATGGCCCGCTCCAACGGCATCACCCCGCGCTCGCGGACCCAGTTGCCGAGGAGATCGGTCGAGAAGCAGGCGTCGCAGAGCTGCGACACATGGGCCCCGGAATCGGCCAGGCCGAGGAGCACGTTGTCGCGCGGCAGCAGCCAGGCGATGGCGTCGGGGTCGTCGTTGGCCAGCACCGACCAGAAGCGCGCCTCGAGGTCGTCGTCGAGCGAGACGTCGAGCATGACGTCCAGCGGCGTGCAACCCCGCTGCTCGGCCACGACCGCGACCGGGTGGTCGGCCAGCTCGGGGTGCGTGCGCGACTCGGCCACGGAGATCGCGGCCCAGTTGAGCGGGAACCCACCGGCTTTGCCGTTCACGTCCTCCCAGGCCGTGGCGCGCCAGGACGGGTCGCGGTAGGCGGCGACGCGCTCGGCCTTGGACTTGCCCATGAGCGCGGCGAAGGTGGGGCGCATGTTGAGGGTGAAGGGCTCGGACAGGTTCATCTGGAAGACCAGAGGCCGGCAGGACACCTGCGGCCACACCTCGACGCCGTCGGCCCAGGCGGCATCGTGCTCGGCGATCACCTTCTCGTGGTACGGGTAGCCCTTGACGGTCAGCAGGGCCGTCCAGGTGAACGGCCGGCCCACCTCGCGCTGGAGCCGGAAGACCTCTTCGTTGGAGAACACGCCGCCCGGGAGCAGCGCCACCACCCCGCGTCCGTACTGCTTGACCGGCTCGAGCAGCGCACGCAGCTCGGTCAGGTCGGCCACCCGGGACGGCACCGGCCGGCCGCTGTCCCCGTTGTGGGTCGGTGACGCGCTGGACGCGAAACCGGAAGCGCCGCCCGCCATGGCGTCGGCCACGACGGCCTGCATGCGCGCCAGCTCGTCGTCGGTGGCGGGGCGCTCGTACGCCTCTTCGCCCATCACGTAGAGCCGCACCGCGGTGTGGCCGACGTAGCACCCGAAGTTGAGTGCCGTCCCCCGTGCCGCCACGGCGTCGAGGTACTGGGGGAACGTCTCGAACTCGTCCCAGGGCACGCCGGCGGCCAGCGTGTCGAAACTCATGTCCTCCACGTGCTGGAGTGTGCGGGCCAGCAGCGGCACACCCTCGGCATGGATGGGTGCGATGGAGAAGCCACAGTTGCCCGCAATGACCGTCGTCACCCCGTGGAACGAGGACGGTGTCAGGTTCGGGTCCCAGAACACCTGCGCGTCGTAGTGGGTGTGGATGTCGACGAAACCGGGGCTGACGACCTGACCGGCCGCGTCGAGCACACGGTCGCCCTGCAGATGGGTGCCGATCTCGCTGATGTGGCCTCCGTCGATCGCGACGTCGGCGGTCCGGCCCGGAGCACCGGTGCCGTCCACCACGGTTCCCCCCCGAATGACGATGTCAGCGTGCATGCACCCATCGTCGCAGCCCCGACGGCCCCGTGCACGCGGGGTGCGGCAACCTGGCCGCTGTCCGATACCGTGGACATGCAGGCCCCCCGATTGCGGGGTAGGTAGAACGACGTGCCGGCTGAGCGCGGAAGTGGAGGACGCATGGCGGTTCGGTTTTTCAGGTCCAAGGCGACGCCGCCACCTGATGACTCCCTGCAGATCTCCGGTGCCATCGTCGCCCCGTCCGACGGCCCCTCTCCCGTCCAGCTCGTCGACGCCGGACGG
This sequence comes from uncultured Acidimicrobiaceae bacterium, assembly GCA_963736515.1. Taxonomy (GTDB): domain Bacteria; phylum Actinomycetota; class Acidimicrobiia; order Acidimicrobiales; family RAAP-2; genus Bog-473. The sequence continues at coordinate 408,312 of CAVTPE010000023.1, forward strand.
ACCCCCTACGGCCTCGGGGTCGTGCGCGACCAGTACGAGCGGAAGATCCGCAAGAGCCCGACCATCCGCATGGTCCCCAGCTCCATGATGGTGGAGGGACGGCGTCTGCGCTTCGCCGTCTCGGACAACGTCGACGCCTGCGGGCCCGACGGTCCCGGCTCCCCGCCCATCTGGGCCGTGAACCTCCACGGCTACTTCGCCGGAGGCGGCATGTACTGGCGCGAGAGCGCGCGGCTCGCCGAGCAGCTGGGCTGGCGGGTGATCAACCCGAGCCTGCCCGGATTCGGCGGGAGCGACCCGCTCGACTGGCAGGACGTCTCCATGGAGAACCTGGCCAACCAGGTGATGGCCATCGTGCACAAGGTCGACGCGGGGCCTGTGGTCCTGCTCGGCCACTCCATGGGGGGCGCGGTGGCCGTGCAGTTCGCGCACGACCACCCGCGCCGGACCCTCGGCGTGATCTACCGCGACGGGGTGAGCACGCCGGCCTGGAAGGACCGTCGCGGCGTCCTCCCGACCGTCCTCTCGCCGTTCCTCCCCGACGTCGCGCCCATGGTCGACATGATCGCCGCCGTTATCTTCGACCTGCCCGACCTCTTCATCGGTCGCATGTACTCCACCGTGCGCGCCGTCCTGCCCGACATGCGCCAGAACATCCGCACCATGTCCCAGACGCTCCCCATCGGCAGCATGCTCATGAGCGTCGACCTGCGCAGCCAGGTGCGCCACCTGGCGGCCCAGCAGATGCCGATCCTCAACGAGTGGGGCTGCTTCGACCGCATCACGCCCGGGGGCACCGCACTCGAGTTCGCCTCCATCGCGCGCTCGCCCGTGCTCTGGGTCCCGGGGGGGCACAGCTGGATGCTGGCCCGCCCCCAGGGCCAGGCCGACATCCTCACGCATCTGGTCCAGGGCAAGGAGTTCAAAAGGCAGGTCGACGACCGCTGGCGCCAGCTCACTCCGCGCGAGAACACGCTGCGCGCCGTCAACTGACGCCCGCCGTGCCGCGGGCCCGCCTCGCCGCCCGTCCTGAGCCGCCGGCCGCCGCGTCGTGATCGACCGTCTACTCCAGCCGCTGCTCTCGCTGCACGGCTGGCAGGCCTACACGCTGGTCGGTCTGCTCGTCTTCGCGGAGGCCGCCGTGATGCTCGGCTTCGTGTTCCCCGGCGAGACCGCCGCCATCCTCGGCGGCGTCCTGGCCTCCAAGGGCGGCGTGAACCTGGAGGCCATCCTCGCCGTCGTGGTCGTGTGCGCCATCGCGGGGGACTCGGTGGGCTACGCGGTCGGCGAGCGCTGGGGCCGCCAATTGCTGCAGCTGGGCCCGCTCCGCAAGCGCCAGAAGGGCCTGGACGCCGCGCTCGACCAGCTCAACCGCCGCGGCCCCGTGGCGGTCTTCGTGGCCCGCTTCTCCGCCTTCCTGCGCGCCGTGGTGCCCGGACTGGCCGGCATGTCGTCCATGCACTACCGGACCTTCCTGGCCGCCAACGCCGCCGGCGGCCTGTGCTGGGGCGTGCTCTACGTCCTGCTCGGCTACTTCGTCGGGCAGAGCGTGGAGAAGGCGACGGGCATCGCGTCCGACGTCGTCCTGGGGCTCATCTTCGTCGTGATCGTGGTGCTCGTCGTGCGCCACCACCGCAAGGCGAAGGAAGACATCGAGGGACCCGCCGAGACGGCGGTGCCCGGCAGCGACCAGGCGGGCTGACCGCCGCCGGCGTTCAGGCCGGTCGGCCCAGCACAGAGCGGTCTCCGGCGCGCAGACCGGCCACGACCCGGGCGAACTCCCCCGCGGCGTCGTCGCCCTGGGCGTCGGTGTCCATGAAGTGCACGGCGGTGGGATCGCGGCGGTCCACCCCGAAGAGGCCATAGCGGGGCTCGTAGGTGCCCCACTCGTAGTTGTCCATCAGCGACCAGTGGAAGTAGGCGCGCACAGGGGCGCCTGAGGCCACGGCATCGGCCACCGCGCCCAGGTGCTCGCGCACGTAGCGCGGCCGGTCCATGCCGTCCTCGCGCGGCACGGGCCGCCCGTCGCGCACCCGAGTCGCCATGCCGTTCTCCACCACCCACAGCGGGAGCCCGGGACGCAGCGCCGACTCGGTGACGCACCAGTTGCGCAGCCCCGCGGGATGCGACTCGACGTCCCAATAGGTGCGGCCGAAGGACCAGTCCCGCCGTCCTCCCGGCGTCCGCCGCCCCGGGACGCGAACCGCGTGGCTGGCCACCGGGTCGTACCAGTCGAAGCCGACCGCACTGAGGCTGCGCGGTCGCGTCGACGCGTGCACCGCCGCCACGACCCGACGCGGCGCATGCCGGCGCGTCGCGCCGCGCAGGCGCGCCCAGGCCGCGCCCCGGCTCGGCTCGCTCTCCGATCCGTAGGGCGACACCGCGGCGAAGAACCGGCGCACCACCGCCTCCCCGGCGTGCTGGGGAGGGAAGGCGGCATCGTGCACCACCCGGCGCTCGTCGATGTAGCGGTCCACTTCGTCCGGGCCCACCTCGACGTCACGCAGCTGGATCAGGTCGAGCAGCATGCGGTCGTGTTCGTAGACCGACGACGAGCTCGTGTTCACGGTCACCTCGGCCTCGGGCTGGACGGCCGCGACCGCATCGGCCGCCAGCACGTGCGCGGTGAGGAGGTTGTCGAGGGCGCAGTAGGCGTCCGAGACGGCCATCCGCCGTCCCGGCGGGCAGGCCCCCTCGATCCAGCCCATGAGCGTCACGATGTTGGGCTCGTTGATCGTCACCCAGCGCCGGCAGTACGGCGCCAGCGCGGGCACCACCCGGGCGACGTGGCGGGCGAAGACGTCGGGCGAGCCCGGCCTGAGCCAGAACTCCTCACCGAGCCACCACGGATGGGTGAAGTGGTGCAGGGTGACGATGGGCTCCATGCCCCGCGCCGTGCAGAGCGAGAGGATCTCCGCGTAACGCTCCAGTGCGCGGGCGTCGAAAGCACCGGACTGCGGCTCGAGCCGCGCCCATTCGACGGAGAGCCTGAACGCGTTGCAGCCGATGGCGGCGGCGCGGTCCAGCGCCTCTTCGGGGTGACGCCAGAAGTCGCAGGCCAGACCCGAGCGGGCGGCCCGGCCGGCGCTCTCCCACGCAGACCAATTGTTCTGGGGCTCGCCGTCCCCGTTGAAGCCGCCCTCGACCTGGTAGCCCGACGTCGCCACGCCGACGGCGAAGCCGTCGCCGAGCAGGCTGGCGGGCTCGGCGGCCCGGGAGCGTGCCCGCGTCCGCGCTGCTGGCGACCGGCGCGGGGGCGTGGCGGCGGGCATCCGCTCAGCTTGTCAGCTACCAGGGGGCCCCGTGCCGCCCCGACGCAGTGCTCAGTGCGGCGGGGCCACCGAGCGCATGCGGGAGAGCGCCGCCGAGAGGATGTCGACCTCGTCGCGGGCGTGGCGCACCAGGGAGCGCACCTGGGGCTCGGTAGCGTCGCTCCCGGCCTGGACCGCGGCGGACTGCACGTCGCGGGCCGCCTCGATCACCTCGGCCACCTGGCGGCGCACCGCTTCGGCTTCGACCCGGCTCGCGCCCTTGGGCAGTCGGCGCTCCAGGCGGAGCAGCCCGTCGAGCTCCCCGGCCACGGCGTGCAACGAGCGGCACACGGCGGGCAGCTCGGCGACCGGGGCGTCGCGCGATTCGGCGTGGGCCACGGCGATCTCGGCGTCTTCGACCGCCACCCACATGCGCCGGCGCACCCGGGGTGTCGCGCCGCGGCTCAGGTCCCGGGCCGAGGCCCGCCCGGCGTAGCGCTCCCGTCCCGCCGCCAGCAGCGCCAGCGTGGCCAGGACCCCGCGTACGGCGATGTGCCCGTGCAGCAGCCGCCAATGCCGGCGCACATAGCTGCGCGCCACCACGAACCCTGCCACCAGGACCGCCAGCACGACGAGGCCGGCGATCACGAGGAATTCGAACACATGCGCCACGAAGGTCACGGCTCAATGCTACGCGGAGGAGTCAGGAATTTCCGCCGTTACCCTTGAACCATGGGACCGGAGGCACCGGGGGGCACCGAGGGGCCGCTGGACCTGCCCCCGCCCGGGTCCTCCTGGCAGCCCGGGATCCCCTCCATCCGCGAGCACCTGCCCAGCGTGATCTTCGGCGCGGCGCTGCCGATCGGGGTCTACTTCATCGTCCGGCGGCACGTGCCCAGCGACTTCCAGGCGCTGATCATCGCCGGCTGCTTCTCGGTCGGCTGGATCGTGCTGCAGTTCATCCGTCAGCGCAGGGTCGACGCCGTGGGCGCGGCGGTCCTCCTGGGCTTCGCCGTCGGGGTCATCACCTCGACCCTGTTGGGCGGCAACGCCTACATGCTCAAGGTTCGTGACGGCTTCTTCACCTTGCTCTTCGGCGTCGCCTGCATCGTCACGCTCTATACGCACGACCGCCCCGCCCTCTTCTATGTGAGCCGCTACCTCTCCGCCGGCAACGACCCCGTCAAGGTCTCAGCCTTCGACCGGCTGCACGAGCTCCCGATCGGGCGCCACACCTTCCGCCTCCTGTCGGTCGTCTGGGGCATCGGGCTCGTGGTCGAGGCCTCGGTTCGCCTCACCCTGGCGGACCTCCTGCCCACCGGGACCTTCCTCGCCGTCTCCCCGTTCATCACCGCCACCGTCATCGGCGGCCTCTTCGCCTTCACCGCGGCCTACACCAAGCGGACACAGCTCGAGACGGCCGCGCTGATGGCGCGCATCGTGCACGACGCCGTGCCCTCCCCCGAGCCCGGTCACGTCGCCGGCCCGGGCGGCCCCGATCCCGACCCCGGCCCGGGACCCGGCGCCGACGACGTCGGCCCGGCGCCCGCTCCGCCCACCTGATCGCGTCGCCCCGAGGCCTGGCGCGGCGCGTTCGGTAGCCTCGGCGGCGCCATCGCGCCGGCCGGCGGCGGGGGCACCAGCGAAGGGAGCACCATGGCAGACGAAGTCCTGCGGGAACGCCGAGGGCACGTGGACATCCTCACCATCAACCGGCCCGAGGCGCGCAACGCCATCAACGGCGCCGTCAGCGAGGCCATGTCCGGGTTCATGGACGAGCTGACCGATGACCCCGATTGCTGGGTCGTGGTCATCACCGGGAGCGGCGACAAGGCATTCAGCGCCGGTATGGACCTCAAGGCATTCAGCAGCGGCGAGGGCGGCGCCATCATGGGGGCGAGCGGGGGCTTCGGCGGGCTCACTCGAGCGCGAGTTCCCCAAGCCGATCATCGCGGCTGTCAACGGGTCCGCTCTGGCCGGCGGATTCGAGATCATGCTCTCGTGCGACCTCGTCGTGGCCGCCGACCACGCCACCTTCGGCATCCCCGAGGCCAAGCGCGGGCTGATCGCCGGCGCCGGCGGCCTGATCCGTATGCCCAAACGCCTGCCCATGGCCGTGGCGCTCGAGTTGGCGATGACGGGCGAACCCATCGATGCCGCTCGGGCCTACGACCTCGGCCTCGTCAACAAGGTCGTGCCGGCCGACGTGCTGCTGGCCGAGGCCGTCGCACTCGCCGAACGCATCGCGGCCAACGCGCCGCTGGCGGTCCGCCACTCGAAGCGGGTGATGAAGCACGCCGCCGAGGTGCCCGAGTCCGAGGGCTGGGCCATCAACGCGGAATCGGTCGCGGTCGTCTTCTCCTCCGCCGACGCCATGGAGGGCCCGGTGGCCTTCGCCGAGAAGCGCCCCCCGAATTGGCAGGGCATCTAGCGCGGTGCTGGCCCCGGCCCTCGACACCATCCGCCTGACGCTCCATGTGCTGGCGGCGACGGTCTGGGTGGGCGGGCAGATCGTGATGACCGGCCTCGTCGGCCCGGCCCGCGGGCTCGGGCCCGACGCCCCTGGGACCTTGGCCCGGGCCTTCGCCCGCCTGGCCTGGCCGGCCTACGTCGTCCTGCTGGTGACCGGGGTCTGGAACGTGACCGCCGTCCACTACGCCGACCAGGACTCGGCCTGGAAAGCCGTCCTCATGGCCAAGATCGCCGTGGTCGTCCTGGCCGGGCTCGGCGTGCTCCTCCATCAGCGGGCCACCACCAGGGGCCAACTGGCCCTCTGGGGCTCGGTGGGGGGCCTGGCCAGCGTGGCCGCACTGGTGATGGGCATCCTCTTGGCCGGGTGACGCCGAACACCCTGGGGGACGGCCCGGAGTGAGGGAACTTCGGGGCGGGAATGGGTCTAACCTGGAACCCGTTCACCGTCCTTTGGACCCAGGTGAAGGAGAACAAGATGCTCGCTGACATTTTCGGTCCCGACCTGCTGATCGTGGCCATCATCCTCGTGGTGCTGCTCTTCGGCGGAGCCGCCATCCCGAAGCTGGCCCGGAACCTCGGGTCCGCCAAGAACCAGTTCGAGAAGGGCATGGACGAGGGGAAGGCCGAAGGCGTCACCAAGACGACCATCACGACCACCACCCCCGCCACGGCGACGGACACGCCGGCACCCACGGCCGAGGAGAAGGCACCGGGTAGCTGAGCCGGCGGCCGGGTTCGGCCGCACCACCCTCGCTCGCCATGCCACCTGACGTCCTGGCCGTCGCCGACCGCCTGTGGAACGGCGAGATCACGACGTCCACCTTCCATCCGGTCGAGCACATCGGCGGCTTCGTCGAGATCACCGACGGGGTCGGCTTCTGCCCTTCGTTCGCCAACGTCTCCACCTTCGCCACCGAGGACGGCCTCGTCCTGGTGGACACCGGGAGCGCCCCGTTGGCCCAGGTGGTCCACGACGACATCCGCACCTGGAGCCCGGCCCGCCTCCACACGGCCGTCTACTCCCACGGGCACATCGACCACGTCTTCGGCGTGCCCGTCTGGGAGGAGGAGGCCGTCGCCGAGGGCTGGGCCGCCCCCGAGGTGATCGCGCACCACACGCTGCCGGCCCGCTTCGATCGCTATATCTTCACCGCCGGCTACAACACCATCATCAACCGCCGGCAGTTCGGCTTCGCCGACCTCAACTGGCCGACCGAATACCGCTACCCCGACCGCACCTACCACGACACGCTCGACCTCTCCGTCGGCGGCCTCGATTTCGCCCTGCGCCACGAGAAAGGCGAGACCGACGACCACACCGTCACCTGGCAGGCCGACACCCGGGTGCTGTGCTGCGGTGACCTGTTCATCTGGGCCTCCCCCAACGCGGGCAATCCGCAGAAGGTGCAGCGCTACCCGCGGGAGTGGGCGGCCGCGCTCCGTCGCATGCTCCAGCTCGACGCGGAGTTCCTCCTCCCCGGGCACGGCTTCCCCCTGATGGGGGCCGACCGGGTCCGCCTCGCCCTCACCGACACTGCGGACCTCCTCGACTCCCTGGTCGACCAGACCCTGGCCGTCATGAACGCCGGCGGGCGGCTCGACGACGCCATCCACGCCGTGCGTGTCCCGGCCGCGCTCGAGGGCCGGCCCTACCTGCAGCCGGTCTACGACGAGCCCGAGTTCATCGTCCACACGGTGTGGCGCCAGTACGGGGGCTGGTGGGACGGCAACCCGGCCACGTTGAAACCCGCCCCCGAGCGGGCCCTGGCCACCGAGATGGCCGCACTGGCCGGCGGTCCCCACGTCCTGGCCGACCGCGCGCTCGAGCTCCTGGCCGACGCAATCGACGCCGCCGACGCCACCGACGGCACCGACGCCACCGGGGCGACCCAGTCCGCGTCCGAGGCGGCTGACGCGGCCCTGCGCCTCGCCGGCCACCTCGCCGAGCAGGCCTGGTTGGCCGCACCCGGGGACGAGGGCGTCCTGCGGGCGCGCCAACAGGTATTCGCCGCCCGGGCGGCCCGGGCCACCTCCACCATGGCGCGGGGTGTGTTCACCTGGGCCGCCAACGAGTCGGCCGCGCCCCATCCGCATTGAATCGGCCGGGGCCGAGAAACCCGGCCCGGGATTTCCATTTTTTTTGCGGGGTTCGATAGTGTCCACGAGGTGGACTCGTCGTTGACCAGCCCCTCTGCTGAGGCACCCGAAAGCCCAGCTCGCGGCGCCAAGAGTCCGCGCCGCCGGCTGGCCGCCGTGGTGGTCGCCCTGGGCGCGCTGGTCCTGACCGGTTGCCAGCTCCCGACCTTCGGCGCCTACAAGGGCTCGACCTCCCAGGGCCGCTCCACCTTCCATCTCTGGCAGGGCTTCTTCATCGCCGGCGTCATCGTCGGCGGCTTCACCCTCCTGCTGATCATCTGGGCCATCGTCCGGTACCGGCGCCGTTCCGACGACATGCCGGTGCAGACGCAGTACCACACGCTGACTGAGATCACCTACACGGTCCTGCCCATCCTGATCGTGCTCGGGCTGTTCTGGGCCACGGTGGTGGTGGAGAACAAGGTCACCGCGGTGGAGCCCAACCCGGCCGCCGTCATCCACGTGTACGCCTTCCAGTGGGGTTGGGAGTTCGAGTACCCCAACGGCGTCAAGGTGATCGGCCAGACGACCGACGCCCCGACCATGGTGCTCCCGACGGGGCAGACAACGCGCGTCTACCTGCGCTCCTACGACGTGCTGCACGGCTTCTACGTGCCCGAGTTCAACTTCAGCCGCTACGCCAGCCCCGGCTACTGGACCAGCTTCGACCTCAACGTCCTGCACAACGGCGTGTACCGCGGCCAGTGCACCCAGCTGTGCGGGCTGTACCACTCCATCATGTTCTTCAACGTGCGATCGATCTCCCCGACGGCGTACGCGACATGGCTGCGGACCGAGCGCGCCTTCCAGACCGCCCACCCCTCGTCCATCGGCCAACTCCCGGCCACCCTGCATGCCAACCAGAACGGCACGGTGCCCACCAACGCTGGCAACTCTGGCAACTCCGGCAACGGGAACACCGGCAATACAGGAGGTGTGCTCTACGGTGACTGACGTCATCGCCCCAACGGGCGTCCAAGAGCACGAGGGGCTCCACCTGCCGCCCTCGGTCCCCAGCGGTGGCCACGAGGGGGCGCACGACGCCCACGGGCCCACCGGCATCCTCAAGTGGCTGACCTCGACCGACCACAAGGTCATCGGCCTCAGCTACATGATCACCGCCGTCGCCATCTTCTACCTCTCGGGGATCATGGCGCTCCTCATGCGGCTGCAGCTGTCCTCGCCGCACTCGTCGCTGCTGAGCTTCTCGCAGTTCAACGCGCTGTTCACCATGCACGGCAGCCTCATGCTGTACCTGTTCGCGGGCCCCTTCGCCTTCGGTGGCCTGGCCAACTACATCGTGCCGCTCCAGGTCGGCGCGCCCGACATGGCCTTCCCCCGCCTGAACACGTTGAGCTACTGGCTGTACCTGAGCGGATCGATCACCATGCTGATGACCTTCTTCGTGGCGGGAGGCGCGGCGCAGTTCGGTTGGGTGGCCTACGCGCCGCTCTCGAGCGCCACGAGCTCTCCGGGCGCCGGGCCCGACCTCTGGATCATGGCGCTGGCCCTCACCGGGTTCTCCGCCATCTTCACCGGGGTCAATCTCTGCGGGACCATCTTCTATCTGCGCGCGCCCGGCATGACCATGTTCCGCATGCCGATCTTCACATGGAACATGCTGGTCACCGGGATCCTGATCCTGATCGCGTTCCCGGTGCTGACGGCCGCGCTGATCATGCTGTTCTGCGACCGCCACTTCGGGACCCACATCTATACGGCGGTGGGCTGTCACCTCGTGAGCGGTGCACCCATGGCGTCGTGCGGGTCGCCCCTGCTGTGGCAGAACCTCTTCTGGTTCTTCGGCCATCCGGAGGTCTATATCCTGGCCCTGCCCTTCTTCGGCATCGTCACGGAGATCCTGCCGGTCTTCTCGCGCAAGCCGGTCTTCGGCTACAAGGGCATGGTCTTCGCCACCATGGCCATCGCCGCGCTGTCCACCGGTGTCTGGGCCCACCACATGTTCACCACCGGCGCCGTCCTGTTGCCCTTCTTCTCGTTCCTCAGCCTGCTCATCGCGGTGCCGACCGGCATCAAGTTCTTCAACTGGATCGGCACCATGTGGCACGGCCAGCTCACGTTCACGGTACCCATGCTGTTCTCTATCGGCTTCCTCTTCGCGTTCCTCATGGGTGGTGTCACGGGCATCATGCTGGCGTCGCCGCCCATCGACTTCGCCACGCACGACACCTATTTCGTGGTGGCCCACTTCCATCAGGTGCTCTTTGGGACGGCCGTCTTCGCCGGGTTCGCCGGTCTCTACTACTGGTATCCCAAGATGTTCGGCCGCATGCTCCGGGAGAGCCTGGGCAAGTGGCACTTCTGGTTGATGTTCATCGGCTTCTGGGTGACCTTCATGCCCCAGTACGTGGTCGGCCTGCTCGGCATGCCCCGACGCGTGGCCAGCTACCCGTCGAACCTGGGCTGGCAGAGCTACAACATCGTCTCGACCGTCGGCGCCTTCATCGTTGCGGCCTCGTTCGCCTTCCTGTTGGTGAACTTCTTCGTCTCGTGGCGCAAGCCGATCCCCGCTGGGAACAACCCGTGGGACGCCCACACGCTGGAGTGGTACACGACCTCGCCACCGCCGCACCACAACTACACCCACCTCCCGCCGATCCGCTCGGAGCGGCCGACGTGGGACGCCAACCACCCCGACACGTTGACGGTGCCCCACGGCAGGTCGGCGCATACCAACGGCAACGGGAAGGTGAACGGGAAGGTGACCACAGGCGTATGAAGATCGAATCGCTCTTCTTGATCTTCCTCGGCGCGTTCTTCGGAGCCATCGGCCTCTGGTACTGGTTCTGGGGCTACGACGACGGCGGCGGGGTGATGCTGCTCGGCGCCACGCTGCTCGGGTTCCTCCCCGGCCTCTACTACTTCTTCTGGCACCGGCGGTTCCACGGCCACAAGTACTTCTACTGGGGCAAGGTCCCCGCCGCCGGTGACCGTCCCTCGGACCGTGAGGACGCCGACATGGCGGACGGCGCGGGGACGATCGACTCGTTCCCGGGCTCCTCCATCTGGCCCTTCGTGCTCGGCATGGGCGCCTTCATGACCGTGCTCGCGCTCGTGTTCGGTAGCTGGCTCATGTTCATCGGGATCCCGCTGATCCTGACCGCGCTGACCGGCGTCACCGCCGAGAGCCGGCGCGGCGGCACCGTCTGACCGCAGGCAGGCCGCCGTTAGCCTGACCTGAGTGCACGCGGCGAACACCGGCCCGGCCCCCGGCCCGCCCGACCTGTCGCGTGGCCTCGTCGTCCTCATCGCCGTGGCCACGGGCGCGGTGGTGGCCAACCTCTACTACGCGCAACCGGTGCTGCACCAGGTGGCCGGCACCTTCCACAGCGGCCCCGGCCCGACGTCGGCCATCATCACGGCCACCCAGATCGGCTACGCCGCCGGCCTCTTGCTCGTAGTCCCCCTGGGCGACCTCCACCCGCGCCGGGGGCTCGTCACCCGCCTCTTCTGCGTGAGCGCGGTGGCACTGATCGGCTGCGCGCTGGCGCCGAACCTGTGGACCTTCGCCGTGGCCTCGATCCTCGTCGGGGGCGCCTCGGTGGCCGGGCAGGTGATGATCCCCTTCGCGGCCGACCTGGCGCCCGAGGAGCGCCGGGGACGCGTCGTCGCCCGCATCATGACGGGTTTGCTGTTGGGCATCCTTCTCGCCCGCACCGTGTCCGGGCTGGTGGCCCAGGCCGCGGGGTGGCGGGCCATCTACTGGCTCTCGGCCGCGCTCATGGTCGGCTTCGCGGTCGTGCTGTGGCGGGCGCTTCCCGCCGAGGGCGCACGCCCGCACCGCAGCTATCCCGACCTCGTCCGGTCGTCGCTACTCCTCCTGGTGACCGAGCCCGTGCTGCGCCGGCGGGCCTGGCACGGGGCTTGCGCGTTCGCGGCCTTCAGCGTGCTGTGGACCACGCTGGCCTTCCTGCTCTCGGGGAGCCCGTACCACTACTCCAACGCCGTCATCGGGCTCTTCGGCCTGGTCGGCGCCGGCGGAATCGTGGCGGCCAACCTCGCCGGCAAGCTGGCCGACTCGGCCCGGGTCACCGCGACGACGGTCGCCGCCGGCGTCCTGCTCGCCGGCTCCTTCGCCCTACTCTGGACCGGCCGTGCGTCGCTGGCTGCCCTCATCATCGGGATCGTCGTGCTCGACATGGGCACCCAGGGCATGCAGATCACCAATCAGGCCGTGATCTACGCATTGCGCCCCGATGCCCGGAGCCGGATCAACAGCGCCTACATGGTCTGTTATTTCCTGGGGGGTGCCGCCGGCTCAGTCGCCGCGGGTGCGCTCTACGGCACCCATGGCTGGGCCGGCGTCTGCGTCCTCGGCGCAGGCCTCGGCCTCCTCACGCTGGCCATGTCCCTCTACGACCGGGTGCGGCCCGCCCGCCGCGTTCAGGCCTCCACGATCTCGAGCCCGTTGCCGTCCTGATCGCGGAAGCCGAACATCGGCGGCACGCCGGGCCAGCGCAGCACGTCGTCGGCGTCGACGCCGAGTGACCGGAGTGCCGCGTGTGCACCATCCGCATCGCCCGACGTCAACCGGATGCCCGTCTCGACGCCGGCGGGGTGTCCCGGGTGAGCGAGCTCGAGCGCGAGCGCCACGGTCGTGCCGGGGAGCGCCACCTCGATCCACCGCGCGCCCTCCCCCATGGGCACATCCAGGCGGGTCTCGAGGCCGAGCGCCCCGTAGAACTTCAGCGCCTTGTCCTGGTCGGTGACCGGGATGCCGACGGCGTGCAGGCCCGTGATGGCCGTGTTCTGTTCCATGTCATCTCCTCTGTTCGTTACGTGTCTCTGTTCGATGACGCGTGGTTCGTCGGCGTTGCGCTGCGTGCGTGCGTCCGTGCATCAGATGCTGTCGTAGCTCAGCATGACCACGCCCGTCGTGGTCTGGTCCACGCTGAGCAGGCGTAGGCGTCTGGGTTGGTCGAGCTGGTCGAAGAGGCGCTTGCCACTGCCCAGCAGCAACGGGTGCAGGAAGAGGCGGTAGCCGTCGACGAGGTCGAGGGCGGTGAGCTGCCGGACCAGCGCGCCACTGCCGAGCACGGCGATCATGCCGTCGCCCTCGGCTTTCACCTTCCGCAACGCCGGCTCCAGATCCCCTTCGAGGACCCGGGCGTTCGCCCACGACAGCTGGGCATCGTCGAGCGTCCGAGTGGCAACGTACTTCGGCGTGGCATTGAGGTGCGCCGCCATCGGGTTGGCGTCCGGCTGCTGCGGCCAGAACGCCACCATCTTCTCGTAGGTGCGCCGGCCGAACAGGTACGCGCTGGTTGTCTGCATGCCCTCGATCGCCGCCGCCTGCAGGACCTCGTCCCCGTAGGGAGCACCCCACCCGCCGTGGGCGAAGCCGCCGTCCCGATCCTCGTCGGGTGACCCGAGTCCCTGCATGACGCCGTCGAGGGTTACGAACTCGATCAGAATGAGCTTGCGCATCGCCGATCCCGCTCCCGTGCTCAGGCGTACCGGAGGGAGCCGGGCGTGGTGAGCAGCTCGCCCGACTCGAGCCAGGTCTTGAGGCCCGAGAGGATCATCGGCCAGCCGCCGTAGATCTGCGAGTTGGCGCCCTCACGCATCTGGTCGTGGGTGAGGGTCAGGTGACAGGAGTCACCCACCGGCTCGATCTCCCATGTGACCCGGGTCGATCCCTCCGCCTTCACCTCGTCGTCCCACAGCGCCGCCATGGTGTGCACCAGCCGGCGCGGCGGGTCGTACTCGAGCACCTCGCCCTCGCCGAGATGGACCCCGTGCCTGGCCACGTCGACGCTGATGGGCGCGCCGACCTTCCAGTCCGAGTTCACCGCGGCACCGAAGTTGTACTTGGCCCGGATCTCGGGGTCGACGATCGCCTCCCACAGCCGCTCGGGAGTCGTCTTGATGAAGATCTCGTACACCTTTTCCATCTGGCTCTCCAACCTTTCCTTGATCTCGCTCAGCCCTGCCACCCAGGGCTCCGCGTACTTGTGGACCCAGCGGTCGTGGACGAGGCGGATCGGGACCGGGTTGAGGAAGTGGAGCTTCTCGCGCCCCCGCTTCCTCGTCACCACCAGCCCGGCCTCTTCGAGCACCTTGAGGTGCTTCATGACACCGAAGCGGGTCATGGCGAACCGCTCTTCCAACGCGCCCAGGGTCTGCCCGTCCTCCCGGAACAGCTCGTCGAGCAGTTCGCGCCGGGTGGGATCGGCCAGGGCCTTGAACACCTCATCCACTCCGGACACTATATGTGACCTTTTAGTCACATGTCAAGCCCCCGGGCGCGAGACCGCGGCTGCTACGGGCGGGCCTCGAACACCTCCCACTCGGCCCGGGATCCCCTTGAGCTCGACTATGCCGCTGTCGGTGAACCGAATGCCCGTCCCTGCGCAAGCCCCGCGCACGGCGCCGGAGGCGAGCAGCTGGCCTCCTTCGGCTCTCGCGCAGAGCCGCTGTGCGAAGTGCACGGCGAGGCCCGAAATGTCGTGACTGCCCATCCGTGAACACTTCGCCGACGTGCACGCCGGCGCGCGAGCTGCAGCCCCAGCCCGGCGACGGACTCGATCGCCGCGCAGCGCACAGCGCACGGCGGCCGCACTGTCATCGAAGGCAACCAGGAAACCGTCTCCAGTGCACTTGACCTCGTGGCCCCCCTCGGCCTGCACGAGCCGGCGCGACGCGGTCGTTGTGCTGGTCGATGACCGCACTCCAGCGGGCGTCGCCCAGCGAAGCCGCCAGCGGAGTCGAGTCGACGATGTCGGTGAAGAGGATGGTGGTCGTTATGCGGTCGACGAAGACGTTGCGGTACCGGTGACGAAGGGCTCCACGACGTCGATGACGTCGTCGGCGTGGTTGCGCATGAACATCTGGTCGACACCGGGAACGAGGGCCAACGCGCGCCGGGGATCTGCTCGGCGATGTAGCGCCCGAATCGCGGCGGGATCATCAAGTTGTCCTCCAGGTGGATGACCAGCGTCGGTGCCGCAATGGAGGGCAGGAGCGAACGGATGTCGTAGTCCCGGTTCATCGCGAAGAGCGTGATGGCCTGGTTGCGGCTGGTGGAGTTCAGCTCCAGACGGCGGGTCTCGATTTCGGGCCGGGCGTGCGCCCAATAGTTCGAGATTCGTCCCCTCGCCCCAGTTCCTTCGGTAGCGAGCCTCCAAGGCGATCAGCACCTCGTCGTTGAAACCGATCGGGAAGTCGTCTGCCACCTGCAGGCGCGCCCACGTGTTGCACAGGATCAATCGCTGCACCGGATGTCGTGCCGCGTAGGCGGCTGCGACAGCACCGCCGTTGTGCGTCCCGAAGAGCACCGGGTCGGTGACCCCGGCGGCGCTGATCACCGACTGCAGTTCGGTCACGAGGTCGGCGATGGTCGGCACGGCGGCAGGGTCGATGGGGTCCGAGTACCCCATGCCCCGCTGGTCGTAGGTGACGAGCCGGGAGAAGCTGGCGAGCCGGCGAAAGCCTCGCGCGTAGGCGTGCTCCTGCCACTGGACGGTGGTGGCGAAGGACCCCCCGACGTACACGAGGTCCGTCGGGCCCGTCCCGGCCACCTGGAACGCGAGGTGTGCGTCACCGCTCCGGGCGAAGTCGATGCGAGGCGGCTCGAGCACGGCTGGCTACCGCCCGGAGCCCTCGCGTGCGGAGTGCATGCTTGCAGTGTGGCATCCGGGGTTGCGTGTCGGAAGGGGTTTCGGCGGGGCAGGGCCCTGAGCAAAATTCCCTGGCATTTCACATGCCCATTGCACTATGGTCCCGTTTATGCCGGGAGCACTAGCAATGACGAACGACCACTCGGTCAATCAACGCACATCCAGCTGTCGCCGGCCACTGTCGACCAGCACGTGCAAGGGGATGACGAAGGGGTGGGGGTCCTGACCGATGGCGTCACGAGCGGAGGGTCGGGCCCGCGCCGTCCTACGCCAGACCCGGCCGTGGACGACGCGATACGCGGCCTGGGAACTCGAACGCCGAGTGCCGTCGAGGTGGATTGGGTCGGAGCGCGAACGAGACGAAAATCCGCATCTCCGCGACGCCGCATCCTGGGGGCAACGGGTCCACATAGCGTTTCTGTCTCGCGACGGCGCGACGTTCATCTGATCTCCGGTGGCGCACTGGGCGCCACACCTCGCTCCCGGTGTCAGCGGGTCGAACGGCGATCGGCTAAGAACAGCACGCGGAGAACCGGTGTAGCGGTCACGCTCAAGGCGGTACTCGATGGCGGCACCGAAGGCGAGCTACGGTGACCGGATCGACCGGCATTTCCTCCCAGTCGAGGTCGAGCTGGCCACGGTGCTGCGCCGGCTGCGAAAGCTTCCGGCGCATGAGCACGCCTATGCGGTGCATCGGTGGCGGCGAGCTCGACGCCACAGCCGACCACGTCCGCGGGATGCGGAACCCGGCGGTGCTCGAGCTCCGCGAGGTCGGACTGACGTTCGCCGAGATCGGGGCGCTGGCCCGCGCCGACCGCGCGGCCGTGGCCGGTTGGGTAAAGCGGTCGGTGCCCTGAAGACCTTGTGGGGCGGCTATTCGGGGATCTTCGTCGACCCCGGCGGCCATCCCTGGGAGGTGGCCCACAACCCCAGCTGGGTCCTGGCAGAGGCAGCGTGCACCTTCCGAATGACCGGCCGCCAGAGCGTCGAAGGCGTCCGGCCGCCTGCTGGACCACGTACACCGCCTCGTCGGCGCGGCACGTTCATCCGCGCGCGTCGTCGGGCTGATAGAGGCCCTCAGCCGGGAACGGAGCGCGACGGCCGCCGCCGCCAGGTGTCGACGCAGCCCGGCGAGCAGAACAGCACCATGGAGCCCCGGACGTCGTGGGCGATCTCCTCGGCGGTGTCATGGGTCAGCGGGAGCCCGCAGATGGGGTCACGGGAGCCGTCCACGCCGCTCCCGGCCATGCGGATGCTCGAGGCCGGTACCGGCTTCTCGACCCCGCGCAGGGTCACGTGGGTCTCGGAAACGATCTCGCCCCAGCTCGGGAGGAAACCTTTGACCGCCGGAGCGGCCAGCGCCTCGCCGGCAGAAGCCAGGTCGCACAGGCGTGCCGCGACGTTCACGCAGTGGCCGATGTAGTCGTCCCCCTCCATGAGGATCACGTCGCCACAGGTGATTCCCGAGCGGATGGAGACCGTCTCGACCGCTCCCACCTCGCCGACGACGTAGTGCAACTCCAGAATGGTTTCGAGGAGCGGGCGGGTGTCGACGCACACGAGCATGACGCCGTCCCCGAGCCACTTGGCAATCCGCACGCCCCGGCGCGCGCAGATATCGCGGAGGAGAGAGCGGAACGCGGTCAACACGTCGACGGCACGCTCGTCACCCTCGAGCTCCGTCAGCGCCGTGAATCCCGAGACGTCCACGAAGGCAAAGCTGCGATGTACCCGCACACCGAGATGCTCCCATGCCGGCCGCTCCGCGACCCAATTCCGCCCTGGTGCTCGAACCGGTGGTGGCGCCCGGGCCGCCCTCCTACGATGACGCCATGGCGCCGGAGGGGGGACAGCTCGACGGCAAGGTCGTGCTGGTCAGCGGCGGGGCGTCGGACATCGGGCGCTCCACGGCACTCCACCTCGCCGGCGCGGGTGCCGCGGTGGTGGTCGGCGACGTGTCCCTCCAGGGCGCTCGGTCGGTGGCCGAGCAGGTGGCGGCGGCGGGAGGGCGCGCCGTGGGAGTGCTCTGCGACGTACGCCGCGAAGAGTCGGTCGCCGCCTACGTCGAGAGCGCCGTCGCGGAGTTCGGCGGTGTGGACGCGATCGACCACAACGCCGCGTGGAGTCACCCGCGCCTCGACACCGATGCGGTCGGGGTGGATCTCGGCGTCTGGGAGCGGGCGATCGAGATCACGACGCGTGGCGCCCTCCTGCTGGCCCGCCACGCCATCCCGGTCATGACGGAGGGCGGCGGGGGGTCCATCGTCACCATCTCGTCGGGGACGAGCACCATCGGCGAGTCGACCAGGGTGGCCTACGGCGTATCCAAGGCCGCGCTCAACCAGCTGACGCGTCACCTCGCCGTGCGCTACGGCCGCGACGGCGTCCGCGCCAACGCCATCGCTCCCGGCTTCATCCTCACGGAGACGGCCGCGACCCAGGTGCCGGCCGATGTCCAGGCCCGCCTGGCCGAGGCCAACCCGACCCGGCGTCTCGGCACACCCGACGACATCGCCCGCGTCGTGGTCTTCCTCTGCAGCGACGCCTCGGCCTACGTGAACGGCCAGGTGCTCCACGTCGACGGCGGGCACCAGATCGCCGGGATGATGTAGGTGGCCTGTGCCTGAGACCCGCCGTGTCGCCCTGGTCACCGGCGCCAGCCGGGGCATCGGCCGCTGCGCCGCCGTTGCGTTGGCGCCGCCGCGGCTTCGACGTCGTGATCACCGCCCGCACGGTGCACGAGGGAGACGGCCGCGCCCACGCCTCGAGCACCCTGGTGCGTGACGAGCCGTTGCCCATCGCCGGCAGCCTCGACTCCACTGCGGCGGAGATCGAAGCCCTGGGGCGGCACTGCCTGGCCGTGCCCATGGACCTGATGGACCGGGCCTCGGTCGAGCGGGTGGCCGCCGTCGCCCTGGCCGACATGCGCCGGGTCGACGTGCTGGTCAACAACGCCATCTACCAGGGTCCGGGCACCATGGACCGGATTTTGGACCTGCCCCTCGAGCTGGCCGAACGCTGCCTGGTGGGCGACTACCTCCATCCACTCCTGCTCACCCAGTTGCTCCTTCCCGCCATGCTCGAGCGTGGGGAGGGCCGCCTGGTCAACATGCTCTCCGAGGCCGCCTTCACCACGCCGCCGGCTCCCGCCGGCGCCGGCGGGTGGGGCGTGGCCTACGCCGCGGCCAAGGCGGCCTTCCACCGGGTGACCGACATGTGCCACGTGGAATTCGCGGCCCGGGGCATCTGGGCCTTCTCCATCGCGCCCGGCCTCACCCTGACCGAGTCCATGCGGGCCTCGGGCATGGACGCCGTCCTCGTCGGAGCCGGTCACGTGCCTGCGCCGCCCGACGTGGCCGGTGAGGTGGCGGCCTGGTTGGGCTCCGATCCCGACGCCGGCCCCTACGCAGGCCAGATGGTGTCGTCCCGCAAGCTGTGCAAGGAGCTGGGACTCGTGCCGGGCTGGCCGCCGCCGCAGCCGCAGCCGCAGCCGCAGCCCACCTAACCTGCCCGGGCGCGGGGCAGCCCCATCGGGTTGGGGAACGGCACCAGCCCCGACGCGGCGACATCCGCGGCACAGGCGCCGAGCGCGCCGTACAACTCGTCGAGCGCTATGTCGCTGAAGGTGGCGTAGGCGGGCGCGGCCAGCTCGTCGGTCAGCTCCTCCACTCTCCCGTGCAGGGTCCGGCCGGCGTCGGTGACGCGCCCGTCGCGGTGCAGCAGGCCCTGGCGCGCCAGCGCGGCCACGGCAACGTCCCACGCGTCCTCGCTCCAGCCCCGGTTGTCGCGGAGGACCTCCACGGGGATCGCCTTGGTCCCGGCGGCCAGCACGTGCGCCTCCACCCCGCTGAGGCCGTGCACCACGAGGGCCGCCACGTGCCCGTCCCCACGGTGCTCGCGCAGCGTGGTGCAGGCCTGCCAGGCCTCGCCCAGCCCTCCGGTCCCCAGTGCGGTCGAGATGTGCGGCCAGAGCGAACGGTTGGCTCCCGCCATGACCCGCCCCGCCCCGCCGCAGGCGGCCACCGCCCGGCGCAGCAGCGGCAGGGAAGCCAGGAGCACCGAGCGGGCCTCGACGCGGCACACCTCGCCGAGCGCCTCGGCCGCCGCGATGGCCCGCACGCGGCACAGGGTCTCGGGCGCCACGACATCCCAGCACCCGGGCACCGCCCTCTCGACCATCTCGGCGTGGAAATTGAAGAAGGCCGCGGTCACCGGGCCGGCCGCCACCCGTCCGAGCGGCGCCGCACGGGCGGCGAAATAGCCCGTCCAGAAGCCGCGGAGCCCGGTCTCACGCAGCGCGGCCCGGCAGCCCGGTGCGAAATAGGTGACGGCGTGGACGGATTCGGCGGCGACCCACAGGTCGCGGGCCGAGACCCGGCCTCGCCGCGTGCTCAGCGGCTGACCTGTCGGGCCCCCGTGGGCGAGCTCTCCGGCTCACGGATGCCGCCATTGCTCAACGGCTCGATGTCGATGCGCACCGGGACGGGCTCGGGGACCAGTTCCGAATGCTCGTCGTCGGGCCGGGGCTCGGCCGGGACCGTCGAGTACTCACCCTCGGCGGAGCGACGGACGATCACGGCGCGCTTGCGCTTGCCGATGTCGTGCACGCCCTGCATCTCCCGGCACAGCTGGTAGGCGATGAGCCCGCTGATGATCGGGACGATGATGACGGCGAACCGGAAGAACCAGAGCACGACGTTCAGCGAGATGTGGAAGAAGTTGGCCAGGACGTCGGTCGAGCTCGCGGCGAAGAGCGTGAAGAGGAGGGCGAAGATGGCCACGCCGGCGGCCGTGCGCTTGGGTCTGTCCCGCGGCCGGTCGAGCAGGTTGTGCAGTTCCTTGTCGCCGGTCACCCTGACCTCGAGCGAGGGCCACAGCATGCACAGGGTGAAGATGAGGCCGGGGAACACCACGGCGGGGAGGAAGACCTCGAGGGGGATGGTGTGCCCGAAGGCGGCCAACTCCCAGGACGGCATGATGCGCAGGGCGCCGTCGAGCCAACCCATGTACCAGTCGGGCTGCACGGCGTAGGAGATCTTGGACGCGTCATAGGAGCCGAACTGCCAGATCGGGTTGATCTGCGCAAAAGCCCCGAGCAATGCCGTGGCCGCGGTCACCATGAAGAGGAACCCCGTGGTCTTGGCCATGAACGTCGGGAACATCGGCGAGCCGACGACGTTGTCCTCGGTGCGCCCCTCGCCGGCGAATTGCGTGTGCTTCTGGAGCACCAGGAGGCCGAGGTGCGCCGAGAGCAGCCCGATCAGGACGAGCGGGATGATCAGGACATGAATGATGAAGAAGCGCGGGATGATGATGCCCGTGCCGGGGAACTGCCCGCCCCACAGGAACGTCACCAGGTAGCTGCCCACGAGCGGGATCGACTCGGCGATGGAGTACCCGATGCGCAACCCGGTGCCCGAGATCAGGTCGTCGGGAAGCGAGTAGCCGATGAAGCCCTCCAGGATGGCCAGGATCAGCATGGTGATGCCGACGAGCCAGTTCAGCTCGCGAGGCTTGCGGAAGGCCCCCGTGAAGAAGATGCGGGCCATGTGCACGATGATGGACCCGGTGAAGATGTCGGCCGCCCAGTGGTGCATCTGGCGCACCAGGAGACCGCCACGAACATCGAAGGAGATGTTGACGGTCGACCGGAAGGCCTCCGAGACATACTGGCCGTCCAGCGGCCTGTAGCTGCCGTGGTAGACGACCTGCTGGGTCGAGGGCACGAAGTAGAGCGACAGGAAGACGCCGGTCGCGATCAACACCACGAACGAGTACAGGGCGATCTCGCCCAGCATGAAGGACCAGTGGTCCGGAAAGATCTTGTCGAGGAAGACGCGGCCGCCCTTGGCCACGCCCAGCCGGTCGTCGAGCTCGCCCACGACCTTGCCGACGTGCCCGTAGGGGCCCAGGGCCGCCCTGTTGCTGCGCTTGGTCTTCGCGGCGGTGTCGCTCATGAGTTCCGCTCCCAAAAGCCAGGCCCGACGGCCTGGTCATAGGGTGCCATGGAAATGAGATACCCCACGTCGTTGTAGCCGAGGTGCAGCTGGGGCAGCGGCCGGGGTGCCGGACCGAACTGGGGCACGGCGCCGTTACGCACGTTGAACATCGACTGGTGGCAGGGGCAGACCAACAACTCGAGCTCTTGTTCGTAGAGGCCCACGGGGCAGCCGAGATGCGTGCACAGCTTGGAGTAGGCGACATAGCCGTCAGGGGTCCAGTCCTCGCGACCCGGCTCGGTGGTGAAGGGCTGGTCCGACACCCGGATCAGCACGGTCTGGTCGACCGCCTGTCCCTCGTCGGTGATGAACCCGGTCTGGGGGTTGACCGTCCGCTGGGGGTAGACGGTCATGATGCCGCCGACGACCAGGGTGTTCTTGCGCACCGGGCGGCCGTTGGCGTCCACCAGGACCGACCCCTTGCGCCAGCCGGTGACCTCGAGTGAATCACCGGGCAGCGGGCCGAGGGAGCGTAGGAGAGGGAAGGCGGCCACGATCCCGAAGACGCCGGCGCCCAGCGCGAACAGGCCGCCGAGCATCCGGCGCCGCCTGACGACCACGGCGGAGCGCTCGACGAGGGCGGCCGACATGACGTCGCGCTCCTCGGGGGTCGAGGCGAGCGTGTGGCGCTCCTCCACGAATGGCCCCTGGGGCATCAGGTACTTGCCCCAGGCGGTCAGGCCGAACCCGAGGGCGAACAGGCCGGCGCCGAGGGCCCCCCCGAAGGTCCAGGGGCTCCAGTTCTGCCAGTAGGCGGCGCCGGCCACACCGAAGCAGACGACCGCCACCAAGAGGATGAGGGCGATGATCTTCTCGGATCGCTCCGGGTTCTTCGCCGCGTCGCCCATGTGTGGATCACTCAGGGCAGCCATCGGCATTGGCACCCGCGTACGCGACGGCTGGTGGTCGGCGTCAGTCACGACCGCTCCTGCCCGCTCGTGACGAGGGTCTCGGCGTCACCATCGTGATCGCCGCTGCCATCGTCGTCGTCATGCGTGTCGTCGTGGTCCTCGTCGCTGCCCGAACGCTCCCCGATCCAGAAACAGATGAGGGCGAGGCCACCCACGCCGATCAGGAGGGCGACGAAGCCCTCCGCCACCGGGCCCACGCCACCCAGGGAGAACCCGCCGGGGTTCGTCGGATGCTGCAAGCGCCCGGTGACGTACGAGGTGATGTCGGTCACCTGTCGGTCGGTCAGGTTGCCCGAGAAGCGCGGCATGTTGGCCGGGCCGATCCGCATCGCCTCGACCACCTGTTGCGACGTCACCGAGCGGTTGATCAGCGACGGCGCGTTGGTTCCGAAGGCCAGCGCGTCACCCGTTCCCTCAATGGTGTGGCAGGCGGCACAGTTGAGCGAGAAGAGGTCCTGTCCGGCCGATTGGTCGGCCCCGGCCAGGTGTGGGGTCGGCACGGCCGGCACGGACGGGTCGAGCGAGTTGACCCAGGCCGCCAGCTCCAACGCCTGCACAGGCGTCAGTCGCGTCGGCCGGCGCTCGGCCTCGACCGACTTGACGTCGGCGGCCGGCATACGGCCCGTGCTCACCCAGAAGTCGACCGTGGCCGCTCCGACACCCTGCAGGTTGGGCCCGATGGTGGCCTGGCCGTCGGGACCCACGCCGTTGGCCTCGTTGCCGTGGCAACTCGAGCACGTCTGTGCGAACAGCAGCTGCCCGGCCGAGATGAACGACTTGGGCGGGTTGGCGTAGGTGATGGCCGTGTTGCCGTAGGAGATCAGGTGGCCGTTCAGGCAGGTCTTCGAGGTGCTGAGGAAGGGGTTGCCGGCGTTGGGCACCGCGTTGGTGACGCCCTTGACGTTGACGGTGCCGCAGGCACGCGTCGTGACGTGCGTCGGGTTGGTCGAAACCTGCGCCGCGTCCGCGTGCCCGCTGGCGCCGGCATCGGTCCCCGGGAAGAACATCGCCAGCGAGGCCAGGGCGGCCACCGAGAGCAGACCGGCCGGCAACAGGAACCGGCTGCTCACTGTCCTCCTGTGTCGTGCGCGTGCGCCTCGCATAGCTACTTGAGGAGGAACAGGCACGAGTAGAGCCCGACCCAGACGATATCGACGAAGTGCCAGTAGTACGAGACCCCCTGGACCGCAGAGAGCTCACCGGGGTCGCCGCCGATGTCGCCGCGCATGCGGCCGAGCAGGAACACCATGGCGACGAGTCCGATGAAGACGTGCAGGCCGTGCAGGCCCGACATGATGTAGAAGAGCGACCCGTACGAGTTCGTGTACCAGCGCGTCGAGCTGAACAACCATTCGTAGGCCTGGTTGCCCAGGAACGCGACCCCCAGGACGAGCGTGCAGACGATCCAGATCCGGGCCGAGCGCCGCTTGCGCCACTCCACCTGGTACACGGCTCGCTGCATGGTGAAGCTCGACGACACGAGGATGAGGGTGAAGAAGCCGGCCCGCAGCGTGTCGAGATCCGTGCCTGCGGGCGGCCAGGGCCCGATTGTGTTGGCCCGGATCGTGAAGAATGCCGCGAAGAGCCCGCTGAAGAACATCAGCTCGGAGCCGAGCCAGATCATGACGCCGATGGCCAGCATCGGTGGCCGGTCGTGGGTGATCTTTCCCTGTGGTGCGGGGACCTCCGCCGAGACAGCCTGGGTCACATGGCAATTTCTAGTCGACCCGGCAGCGACCACGCCAACTGCGAGGTATGGCCGTCACGGCTCGGACGGCGCGCCCGAATACGCAGGTCAGCGCAACTCGACGGGGAGGGGCTCCGCGTGCAGCATCACGAGGCGCCGGGTGGGTCTCGTCAGGGCCACGTAGAGGGTCCGCAACCCCCGGGTGGTGGCGATCGGGGGCCCCTCGCCGGCGGGCTCGTCGCCCACGGCGGCGACCAGGGAGGGCTCCACGACGATCACCGAGTCGAACTCCAGTCCGTTCGTCTCGTCCGCCGGCAACACCACCAGGCCCGCTGCCAGGCCGTCGCCGGTCGGGTCGCGTGGATCGATCGGGTCGAGTCCGGCCTCGTCGAGCGCCCTGGTCAGCTCGGGCAACATGACGCTGGGGCCCAGTACGGCGACCCGGCCCGGCGCCACGGCCGCCACCTCCTCGCGGGCCACGGCGACCAGCGCATCGGACAAGCCGGCCCGACTTGAGACCACCACTCGGGGGGCGAACCCGGATTGGCGCACCGGGCGCGGCGGCGCGATGCCGGGCGCGGCCACGGCCAGGACCTGTGCCGCCAGCGCGACGACCTCGGCCGGGGTGCGGTAGCTCACCGTGAGCTCCACGAGGCGTGGCGGCCGCTGCGGGCTCAGGTGGCGGGTGATGTCCTCCCAGCCCGCGGGCGCCCAGGGCCCGGTGGCCTGCGCGATGTCGCCCACCACCGTCATGGAGCCCGACAGGGAGCGCCGGGCCAGCATGCGGAGCTGCATCGGCGAGAGATCCTGCACCTCGTCCACGACGATGTGGCCGAAGGCCCGGATCTCGTCCTCGGAGCCGGTGAGCGGGCTCGGTGCCGGGGCGGGAGAGGCCGCCAACCCCTGGGGCCAGAACCCCCCCTCCGACGCCGTCCCCTCTTCGTTCCTCTGTGCCCGGACCCGGGCGGGACGGCCGCGTCGTGGCCCGAGAAGGGTGCGCGCCTCGTCGATGAGCGCCGCATCGCCGACGGTCCACTGCACGCTGTCGAGCGAGGTGCTGCGCGGCCGGTGGAGACGCTGCACGTCCAGGGTGCTCAAGATCCCCTTGCCGGCGGCGACGAGCAGCGCCCGCGCCCCGAGCAGGTCGTGGAGGAACTCGGGGGCCGACAGGCGGGGCCACATCCGATCGAGCGCTTCGCTGACCTCGGGCACCCGGCGCAGCCGCTGGGCCAGGTCCTTCTGCTCCTCGGGCGTCGGCGCCTCGTCCGCCTCTTCGATGCCGCTGCGGCCGAGCCTCGCCCGGTACTCGTCCGCCAGCGCGCGCAGGACGTGTGCCTCCACGAAGCGCCGGCGGGCGTTGTGGGTGCCCGGCCGGCGCCGGGCCATGCCGACGATGTCCTCGGTCGTGGTGGCGCGCAACCGCAGCACGCCGGCACCGAAGGGGACTTCGACGTCGTGCCGGAGCGGGCGCTGGCGGGTCCGCACGGCCCGGGTCAGCACCTTGACCATCCGGACGTCACCCTTGAGCTTGGCCACCGCGGCGTCGTCGACGCCGCGCACCCGCACCTCGGGCACCAGGCCCGAGACCGTCGAAAGGCTGACCCCGGTCTCGCCGAGCGAGGGGAGGACCTGCTCGATGTAGCGCAGGAACAACGGGTTCGGCCCCACGACCAGCACACCCTGGCGCTCCAGCGGGAAGCGGTGTGTGTAGAGGAGGTAGGCGGCGCGATGGAGAGCTACCGCCGTCTTCCCCGTGCCGGGTCCTCCCTGCACGACGAGGACCCCGGGCAACGGGGAGCGGATGATCTCGTCCTGCTCACGCTGGATGGTGCCGATGATGTCGCCCATCTGGCCCGTCCGCGCCTGGCCCAGCGCGGAGAGGAGCGCGCCGGGCCCGCCCAGGACCAGTCCTTCGGACAGCAGGCGTTCCCCGCTGCCGTCCCGCAACTGTGCTCCTCCTGCTCCCGCAGGCGCCAAGGAGCCGGCGCGGCCCTCGGGATCGACGAAGTACTCGTCCTCGAGCCCGAGCACGGCCCGGCCCCGCACGGCGAGGTGGCGGCGGCGCGCCAGGCCTTGGGGGTCGAGCCCGGTGGCCCGGTAGAACGGCTCGGCGACCGGGGCACGCCAGTCGACCACGAGCGGCTCGTGATCCGGGCCCGACACCGCGAGCCGGCCGATGTGGAAGGACTCGCCGAGGAGCGGGTTCCCGGAGCCGGCGTCGTACCCGGGTTCGGGGAGGCGGTCGATGCGCCCGAAGTAGAGAGCCTGGTCGCCGATGTCGAGCTGCTCCAGCCGGGCCAGGCTGGTGCGCACCACGATGTCGCGCTCGGTGCGCGACTGGAACGTGCCGCCCCGGCCCAGGTCGAGAACGCCCTGCAGCATCTGTCGCGCCTCGCCCCGCATGAATTCCAGCCCGTCGTAGGCACGGTTGAGGTACTCCTGCTCATGCTGCAGATCGGGATGCTCGGGCACCTCTCCCCTTCCTCCCCAGCCCACGGGGAAACGGTTCAGTTTAGACGTCCGCCGACGCCCGGGCGGCCGCGGTGGCGCCGCCTACGATGAACCGGACCGAAAGGATTGCCATGCTCAGTTCGACCATCAACGACCTTCCCGGCTACCAGGGGACGTCGGTCCTGGGCGAGGTCTTCAGCCTGACCGCCCGCTCGGGCAATGTCGGCTCCCAGTTCGGTTGGGCCCTCCAGTCCCACGCCGGGGCGAGCGCACGGGAATGACCGAGAGCCTGCAGCCGAGCCGTCGGCACGTCGTGACTCGCAAGGTGGAGGAGGCCTGCACCTACGGCACGGCCGTCGTCATAGAGCCGACCGGGTGAGTCCGGCGGCAGATGCCCGCACGGAGCTCGTGCGCGCCTGCTTCCGGGAACCGGTGACACGCACGCCGGTGTGGTTCATGCGCCAGGCGGGGCGGTCGCTGCCCGAGTACCGGGCGGCTCGCGGCGAGGGCTCCATCCTCTCCGCCATCGGCGACGCCGCGCTGGCGGCCGAGCTCACCATGCAGCCGGTGCGCCGCTACGGGGTGGACGCGGCCATTCTCTTCTCCGACATCGTCGTGCCCCTGCACGCCATCGGCTTCGGCGTCGACGTGGAGCAGGGGCGCGGGCCCGTGATCGCCGAGCCGTTCCGCCGCGAGGCCGACCTGGCCCGCCTCCGGCCGTTCGAGCCGGCCGCCGACGCGCCCTACGTCGCCGAGACGGTGGGCCTGGTCAGGCGGGAGTTGGCGGGGTCGGGGGTCGCCCTGATCGGCTTCGCCGGCGCGCCCTTCACCGTCGCCAGCTACGCAGTCGAGGGCGGCCCGTCGCGCACCTTCGCCAAGGTCAAGGCGCTCATGCACGGGGACCCCGCGCTGTGGCAGCAGCTGACGGAACGGCTCGCCGCCATGGCGGTGGCCTCGCTGCGGGCGCAGATCGACGCCGGTGCCCAAGCGGTGCAGCTCTTCGACAGCTGGGCCGGCTCGCTCTCGCCGTCCGAGTACACCCGCTTCGCGCTGCCCGCCACCCGGGCCGTCCTCGCCGGCATCGCCGACCTCGGCGTGCCGACCATTCTGTTCGGCGTCGGCACCGGCGAGCTGCTCGGGCTCATGGGCTCTGCCGGATCCGACGTGGTCGGGGTCGACTGGCGCGTCCCGCTGGCCGACGCGCGCCGGCGCATCGGCCCTGGGCGAGCGCTGCAGGGCAACCTCGACCCCGCGCTCTGCCTGGCTCCCTGGCCCGTCGTCGCGGAGGCCACCCGGGCCGTCCTCGCCGGCGCGGCGGACGGCACCGGCACGGGCCACGTCTTCAACCTCGGTCACGGCGTGCTGCCCGAGTCGGACCCCGGCATCCTGGCTGGCGTCGCCGAGCTCGTGCACGCCGAGACCGCGCAGCCATGACGACCGGCGTGCTGCTCATGGCGCACGGCACACCCGCGCGACCGTCCGAGATCGCACCCTTCTACACCCGCATTCGCCGTGGCCGCCCGCCGACGCCCGAGCAGCTGGCCGAGTTGGAGGGGCGCTACGACGCCATCGGCGGCGTGTCGCCGTTGGCCGTCCGCACCGCGGCGCAGGTCGATGCGGTGCGCGCTGCGCTCGAAGCGCGGGAACCCGGGCGCTACATCGTGTCGTTCGGAGCCAAGCACACCGACCCCCTCATCGAGGAGTCCGCCGCCAGGCTGGCCGCGGCCGGGCTCCCGTGCGTCATCGGACTCGTCCTCACACCCCACGGCTCGTCCCTGGGCTCGCAGGAATACCTGGACCGCGCCGCCGCCGCGCTCGGCGACACGCCCTTCGTGCCGGTTCCGCCGTGGTACGGCCAGCCACCTCTGGTTTCCCTTCTCGCCGCTCGCGTCAAGGAAGCACTCGGCTCCGTCGTCGGCCGGGCGAAGGTCGTCTTCACCGCGCACTCGCTGCCCGAGCGCATCCGCGCGACCGGCGACACCTATCCCGAGCAGCTGACCGAGTCGGCTCGCTTGGTGGCCGAGGCGGCCGGGCTCGAGGAGTGGTTCGTGGCCTGGCAGAGCGCGGGCCGGACCCCTGAGCCGTGGCTCGGGCCTGACGTGCGCGACCTCGTGCGCCAGTTCGCCGCCGACGGTCACACGGACGCGGTCGTGGTCTGCCCCATCGGGTTCGTGGCCGATCACCTCGAGGTGCTCTACGACCTCGACGTCGAGCTGGCGCGGGTCGCGGCGGAGAGCGGCCTCGCCTACGCGCGCACCTCGTCCCTCAATGACGACCCCCTCTTCATTGCCACGCTGGCCGATCTGATCGTCGGGGCGGGCGGGGCGCCCTGACGTGACGGTGCGGCGGGTGGTCGTCGTCGGGGGCGGCATCAGTGGCCTGACCGCCGCCTGGGAGCTCACCGGTGGGGGCGGGCCCCGGCCCGGCGCACCCACCGTCACCGTGCTCGAGGCCTCGTCGCGCCTCGGCGGCCCGCTGCAGAGCGAGGCGTTGGGGGGCCGGGTCGTCGACGTCGGTCCCGACGGCTTCCTGGGTCGCCGGCGCGAAGCAGTCGACCTGTGCCGGGAGGTGGGACTGGCGGACGCGCTCATGCCGATCGCGGCCCGCGGCGCGTCGGTGTGGTCCCGCGGACGCCTCCGCCCCTTGCCCGAGGGGCACGCACTCGGGATCCCGACACGGTTCTGGCCCACGGCCCGCTCCGGCATCCTGGGCGCGCGCGGCGCGCTCGGCCTCGCCCGCGACGCGGTGCTGCCCCGGCCCGACACCCGCGGGCCGCTCGGCGACCGTTCCATCGGCCCGCTCGTGGCCCACAAGCTCGGTCGGCGCGTCGTCGACACGCTGGTCGATCCGCTCATCGGCGGCATCCACGCCGGTTCGGTCGACGACATGTCCGCCGCGGCGACCTTCCCGCCGCTGCTGGCGGCCGCCCAGCGCAGGGGCGGCCTCATGCGGGCGATGCGCGCCGAGGTGCCCGCACCCGACCCCGACGGGCCGCCACTCTTCTGGTCGCTCGACGGGGGCATGGCGTCGCTCGTCCGCGCACTGGCCGCGGGGCTGCGCGAGCGCGGTGTTGACGTCCGGCCGTCGGCCCCGGCCGACCGGCTCGACCGGGCACCGGAAGGATGGGCCGTGGGGTCGGGCACGGACGTCGTCGTCGCGGACGCCGTGGTGCTCGCGACACCGGCGCCTGTGACGGCGGACCTGCTGCGCCACCACGACGACGAGGTGGCCGGACTGCTGGACGCCATCGACTATGCGTCGGTGGTGCTGGCGACGTTCCGCGTCGGCGCCGACGACGTCCCGTCGTCGCTCCAGGGGACCGGTTTCCTGGTCCCGCGTCACGGCCCGCACAAGGGCCGCGACCCTTGGGCCGTCACCGCCTGCACCTACCTCGACCGCAAGTGGCCGCACCTCGAGCGGCATGGAGAGGTGCTGCTCCGCGCCTCCCTCGGCCGCATCGACGACACCCGCGCCGCCGGGTGGAGCGACGGGGAGGTGGCCGAGCGGGCCTGGGAGGAATTGGGCGCGCTCATGGGCGTCCACGGTCAACCGGCCGACGCCTTCGTGGTTCGCTTCCCCGGCGCCTTCCCGCAGTACCGGGTGCACCACCTGCTGCGGACGGCCGGCATCGAGGCTGCGCTGGGCCGCCTCGGCGGCATCGCGGCGGCCGGCGCGGCGTACCACGGGGTCGGGATCCCCGCCTGCATCGCCTCCGGCCGGGCCGCGGCACACGCGCTCTTGTGAACGACCGGCCGCGCCGGGGCAGCGTGGCCGGCCCCTCGGTCGTGGCGGGGGTCCTGCTCGCGCTCTCTCTCCCGCCTTGGGGCTGGTGGCCCCTCGGGCTCGGGGGCGCCGCGCTTCTCTACTGGCGCCTGGGGGGGCTCCCGCTGCGGACCCGCCTCTGGTCGGGATGGCTGGCCGGCCTGGGCTGCGATGCCATCGGTCTCGCCTGGGCCCGCTCCTTCAACTGGTACGGCGCCGTCGTGCTCGTCGTACTCGAGGCACTCTTCTTCGCCGGCGCGGCGGCGGCGACGCCGCCCCGGCGCGGGCGGGCACCGGCCTTCGTGGGCGCGTGCACATTGGCCGAAGCGGTCCGCATGACGTGGCCCTTCGGCGGTCTCCCCCTGGGCGGTGTCTTCCTGGGCCAGGCGCGCGGCCCCCTGGTCGAGCTGGCCCGGCTCGGCGGCCCCCTCCTCATCACAGCGGGCGTATGGGCCGGCGGGGTCGCGCTCGCCACCCTGAGCACCGCCATCCTGAGCACCGCCATCCGGGGCCGGCGGCGGCGCGTCGGCGGCCGGTCGGCCGTCGGCGCCGCCGCGATCACCGCGGGGATCGTCGCGCTGGCCGTCGCCGGCGCGCTCGCGCCCGACGGTGGTGCGCCCGTGCGCTCCGTGCGCGTCGCCCTGGTTCAGGGGGGTGGGCAACGGGGCCTGAGCAAGCAGGAGGTCTCGCCGTCCTCAGTCTTCGAGGCACAGGTGGCGGCCATGTTCGCCGTGTCCTCGGCCCATCCTCCCCCCCGTCTCGTGCTGTGGCCCGAGGACGTCGTGGCGCTCGACCGGCCGCTGGCGGGCTCGCCCCAGGCCGCTCTCCTGGGCCGTCTGGCCAGGGCGCTCCGCACGACCCTCGTCGTCGGCGTGACCGAGCCGGCCTCGCCCACGAGCTTCCGCAACGAGGTCGTGGCCTGGGGGCCCGGCGGGCACATCATCGGCGTGTTCGAGAAGGTGCACCGGGTGCCCTTCGGTGAGTACGTGCCGTTGCGGTCCTTCTTCGCGCACTTCGCCGACCTCTCGGGCGTGCCCACCGACGCCGTTCCCGGTCGCGGGACCGGCCTCCTGCGCACGCCGGCCGGGGCCCTCGGGCTGCTGGTGTCGTTCGAGATCTTCTATGCCGGTCGGAGCCACGAGTCCGTGCGGGCCGGAGCCGAGCTGCTCGCCGTGCCGACCAACACTTCGTCCTACACGACGTCCCAGGTGCCGACACAGGAGATGGCCGCGGCGGCCGTGCAGGCCGTCGAGACGGGTCGCGATCTGGTCCAGGCCGCCCCGACGGGGTTCAGCGCCGTGGTCACCCAGCGCGGCGTCGTCGTCCAGCGCAGCGCGCTCGGCCGGCGCCAGGTGCTGTTCGCCACCGCGGCCCTGCGACGCGGCATGACCCCCTACGACCACTGGGGAGATCTCCCTGTGCTGCTCCTCTCGGCGCTGGCGCTCGTCGCCGGCTGGGTCCGCCAGCTCCGCTACTCGTAGTGCTCTGAGTGGGGGTTTCGTGTCAGCGGGTCATCCGCTCGATCGGCCGTGAGAACCGTGGGAACCGACCGGGGTGTACGGGGGCTGTTCGCCATCCCCCGTACACCTCGTTCACCACCTTTTCGGACTGGGTCGGTCCGCCTGTCGCACCGCTCATTGTGAGCGTGCAGAGGCTTGCCAATCTCGACGCTGGGCGACAGACTTTGGACATCTGGCGACAATGTCGGAGGTGACCGTGCCCGCGATGGTCCAAGCCCAATCCCTGCGCAGCTACCTGGACCTGGTCACCGAGGTGGGCAGGAGCCCGTCCCGGCTGCCGCGGACGGCAACGTCGGCAACGTCGGTCATGGCTTGTCTGCTGTGCTGTGGACCCGATCCCTCTGGGGATCCCAGGTGTGGTCGTCGCCCACCAATCGGTTTGGCTCGGGCCTGCGTCCCCCAGCTCGAGATCGGGTTCTCGCCGCCGGCTTTTGCGAGATGTCGTAGATGGCGAGAGCGAGAGCGATGGCGATGGCGATGAAGGCCAGTCCCCAGACGCCGACGGTGATGAAGATCTCACGGAGCATGTTCATGACGTGACCTCGACGGTTCGGCCGCTGCAGGTCGCCCGCCACACGACGGCCAGGTGGTTCTTCCCCTGGCCTGCTGCCCACTGTTCTGCCGCGGTGTCGGTTGCCTCGTTCGCCACGACTTCGTCCTCTATTGCTGAACTGGCTCGGTTGCCCGTCACCCAAGTCATTGTGAGCGTGCAGAGGCTTGCCAATCTCGACGCTGGGCGACAGACTTTGGACATCTGGCGACAATGTCGGAGGTGGCCGTGCCCGCGATGGTCCAAGCCCAATCACTGCGCGGCTACCGGGAGCTCGTCACCGACTTGGGTGGGACGCCATCCCGGCTGTTGCGCAAATCCGGTATCGAACCGGCAGCCATCAACCGGCTCACGGCCTTCATCAGCTTCGAGAGCCTGATCGACCTGTTGGAGCGCTCCGCCGACGACCTGGGCTGCGCCGACTTCGGGCTGCGCCTGGCCGAGCGCCAGGACATCGGCGTCTTGGGCACCTTGGCCGTGGCCATGCGGTACTCGACCACGGTCGGCGAGGCCATGCGCTGTTGCTCCAAGTACCTGCACGTCTACAACGCCGCCATCGCCTTCACCATCACCACCGGGGAGCGGCGCGGCCAAGCGCGGCTGGTGTTCCAGACCTTGGTGGACCACGCTCCCCGGTGGACGCAAACTGCCGAGCACGGCATCGGTCTGACCTGGCGCATCATGACCCTGCTCTCGGAGGGACGATGCCATCTCCAACAGGTCTGGTTCCCCCACCCCGCCGCCACCACCGAAGCCCTCTATCGATCCCGCTTCGACGCCCCCCTGACCTTCGGGGCCGGCCGGCCGGGCCTGGCCTTTGCGGGCAGAGACCTCGACCTGCTCATCAGCGAAGAGAACCGGGAGTTACACGAGCTGGCCACCGGCTATTTGGACAGTCAGTTACCACGAGGACGAACCCCGTTCACCGTTCAAGTCCGCCAGGCCACCGGGGTCCTGCTGGGCACCGGCACCTGCGGCCACCGCCAGGTGGCCAACGCCCTTCACGTACATCCGCGCACCCTGCAGCGGCGACTGCACGAAGAGGGCACCACCTTCGAGACCATCAAAGACGACGTCCGTCGAGATCTGGCCCAGCAATACCTGTCCCAACCCGATGTCCCCCTGACTCAGGTGACAGCCCTGCTCGACTACAGCGAGCAGTCAGCTTTCGGCCGAAGTTGCCGGCGCTGGTTCCACACGACCCCCCGGGGATTTCGTAATCGTCTCCTGTCAGCCTCGGCCGTGGAGACCATGGACACGTCCCGGCATCTCTAGGGATCCCTCTCAGAGGTCCGGGGCGGGACGTACACGCACGTTTCGTCGTCACCCCGGCATGCATCGCTTCTTCCTGTCATAAGAGCCCGCTACTCGTAGTACCCCGAGTGGATGTAGACGCACGGCACACCGGCCGCGACATACATGGCGTGGTTGGACGGATCGTCCTCGAAGGCGAGTCGTAGGTCGAATCCGTGGACGCGCAGATCGTCCACCACCGCCTGCTTGAACTCGGTGACCTGGGCGTAGTCCCCGCGCGAGCGCATCACCAGGAGGTCCCAGCGCAGCCCGTAGCGCTTGAGCCAGGCCAGCGTCTGGGGGCGCACGCGGTATGGCCGCCCCGTGAGCAGGATCACGGCGAGTGAGGGGTCGAGCAGCTCGAGCAGCCGGGCGATCTCCTCGATCACGGGGTCGTCGCCGCAGGCTTCGAAGAAGGACGTCCAGTCCCGTCGCCCTCGCTCGAGGAAGTGCTGCCGCCCGGCGGCGTCGGAGAGGACACCGTCGATGTCGAAGATGACGGCCGGCCCTCCCGGGCGGGGCCCACCGTCATCGGCACGCCACGTCCAGTTGCTGCGGTCGCCCTCTGGCCTGCTGCCGGGCACGAAGGACGAGCCTAACGGGGTCCTCTGGACCGCTGGCAGGACGAATCCACCGAATTGCGGAGGGGCTGGAGGGGCCGGAGGTGCAACGATGGACGAGCAATGGGAGCCGAAGCCGACACGGGGGTGATGGGTGCCCCGGCCGCGGTGGCCGGCGCTGACCGCACCCTCCACGTGGGGCTCGGACGTCGGGTCGAGGTCATGGGCGATCTCCTGCTCCCGTCCGAGCCCTCCGACAGCTCGCCGCGCCGCCTGCCGCGACATCGCCCGCCGGCTCGAGGAGTGGCAGGGCCCGGGCGTCGTGATCGTCTGCGGCCGCCTGGTGGCGCCGGCCTGCCACGATGATCCGTCCGGCGCCGTCGACGCACATCCCGAGCTCACCGACGCGCTGGGCGCGTTCGCCGCCCGCACCGACTCCCGGGTGATCGTCGTGATGGCGCCCACGGAGCGTGACCTTGCGGTGGTGCAGACGCTGGAGCGTCGCGGGGTGACGGTGCGCGACGGGGTGGACCTTGCGTGTGAGACGGGTGCAGGCACGCGGACGGTGCTCGTGCGCGCCGGCTCGCTCCGGCCCGACGGCAATCCCCCGGTCGATGCCGCACCGACCGACGACCGGCCCTGGTTGGCCGGCATGGAGCGCCTCGACGATCCGCGGCTGGCGCGCCGATTCGTCACGTCTCGCGTGCTGTACCGGCGGTTGCGCCGGTACCTCTGGGCGCCACCGCTGGCGCTGGCCGTGATCGCACTGTTGCTGCGCGTCGAGTTCGTGGTCGACGGTCTCGGCCGGGTGTTCCGCACACCCCGCCAACAGGTCGCGCTGCGGCGGGCCTACGACGCCACCTGGGCCTCCCGCTTCATCGTCACGCTGGTGATCGCGCTGGCCCTCCTGGCGGTGTTGGCCGTCGTGGTGGCCATCACGTCGCGGGGCATCTGGCGCGCGCTCGGCGGCGAGGGCCTGCCCGCACCGTGGGCCGGCGGCCCGTCGGGCACCAGGCCGATCGCGCACGACCAGCTCCAGCTGGACGGGGAGGACGCGCTCGACGTCACTCGGGCCGCGGTCGAGGCGGGGGCTTCCGGCGTCATCGTCGGCGGGGCGCCGGTGCCCGAGCTGACCCACCTCGATGTCGGCTTCTTCGCCTGCCCGGGGGCCACCGCCGAAGTCGTGCACGAGCACCGGGGGCGGCTCGGCCTCCCTCCCACCTTCCTGCACCATCGCCAGGAGTCGACCCTCGAGATCGAGACGGGCGCGGAGCTCCACGTGCGCCTGCTGCTGGCCGAGGCCGACCTGCCGCTGGCCACCATGGGCGAACGACTGGTGACGACCGACGCCGTGGTCAAGGGTCGCTCCAAGGCGGCCGACGTCCATGCGGAGCTGGCCGCGAGCTGGCCCAGCGGTGCCTC
Organism: uncultured Acidimicrobiaceae bacterium; assembly: GCA_963736515.1. Taxonomy (GTDB): domain Bacteria; phylum Actinomycetota; class Acidimicrobiia; order Acidimicrobiales; family RAAP-2; genus Bog-473. The sequence continues at coordinate 443,966 of CAVTPE010000023.1, forward strand.
GTGGCCGCCCGCGCCCGAGGTGGCGGCGGACCGCATCCGGGTTCGCCGCATCCGGCGTCTGGCCGCGGTCTCCTTGTTCCTTGCCGGGGCCATCGACCTGCTCTCCTCGGTCACCACCCCTCTGCGCGAGCACCTGCATCTCATCGCCCAGTACCTGCCCATCTCCGTCGTGCAGGCGGCCGGCGCGCTGACCGCCATCGCCGGCATCGGCATGATCATGCTCTCGCGCGGCATCCTGCGGGGACAGCACCGCTCGTGGCTGGTCGCCGTGACCCTGCTCGTCGCGACACTCGCCCTGCACCTCCTCCATGCCGCCGACATCATCACGCTGCTCGTCTGCGCCGGCGTCCTCACGTTGCTCATCGTCCAGCGCGAGCGCTTCCGGGCTCAGACCGAGCCGGCCACCCTCGTCACCGCCTTCGTCATCCTCGCCGTCGGCGGGGTGGTGGCGACCCTTGGCGGCTTCGTCGCGGTGGAGGTGGCCGGCCGCGTCCACCACCATTCCCTCCCGGGCTGGCCCCACGTGCTCCTCGGTTCGGCCGAACGGTTGGTCGGCGTGCAGCGGGTGGCCTTCCCGACCACCATCGACCGCTACGCCTCCATCAGCCTCCTCGCCGTCGGCATCAGCCTGATCGTGGTGGCCCTGTACCTGTTGACCCGGCCCGTGGTCGATCGCCGCCTCTCCTCGGGGCGCGCCGCCATCGGTCGCCGGGCCGCCGAGATCCGCGCCCGTGACATCGTGCGGCGCCACGGCACCGGCACCCTCGACTACTTCGCGCTACGCGACGACAAGCAGTGGTTCTTCCACCGCGACTCGCTCGTCGCCTACGCGGTCTTCGGCGGCGTCTGCCTGGTCTCCCCGGACCCCCTCGGGCCGTTCTCCGAGCGCGCCCACGTCTGGGACTCGTTCCGCCGCTATGTGGACCGCAACGGCTGGGGCCTCGGCGTGATGGGCGCGGGTGAGGAGTGGCTGCCCACATACCAGGCCTCGGGCATGCGCTTCCTCTACATCGGGGACGAGGCCGTGGTGGACCCCCGGGAGTTCTCACTCCAGGGCGGCAAAATGAAGGGGTTGCGTCAGGCGGTCAACCGGGTCGCGCGCTACGGCTACACCGTCCGCTTCCTGGACCCGGCCCGTCTCGACCCGGCCGACGCCGCCCGCATGGCGGACCTGATGGCCAAGAGTCGCCGCGGCGAGCAGGAGCGGGGCTTCTCCATGATGCTGGGGCGCCTCTTCGACCGGCGCGACACCGGCCTGCTGTTGACACTCGTCGAGGGCCCGGACGGGGCGCCCGTCGCCATGTGCCAGTTCGTGCCCTCGCCCGCCATCGGCGGCTACTCGCTCGACCTCATGCGCCGCGACCCCGGCGACCATCCCAACGGGCTGCTGGACTTCGCCCTCTGCTCGACCATCGACCACGTCAAGGAGATGGGCATGAAGGGGCTCAGCCTCAACTTCGCCGCGCTGCGCTCGGTCCTCGAGGGCGACTCGGGTGACGGCGTGACCCAACGGGTGGAGCGCTGGGCGCTGCGCCGGCTCTCCGGCGTCCTACAGATCGAGACGCTGTGGCGGTTCAACGCGAAGTACGAGCCGAAGTGGCTGCCGCGCTATATCGTCTTCGACTCGGCCGAGCAGTTCGTGCCCGTCGTCGTGCAGATCATGCGGGCCGAGTCCCTGACCGAGGTGCCGGTGATCGGCCGTCTCCTCACAACCGGCGTCGCCAAGCGGTCGGGGCCGGCCGTGCCCGAAGAGGTCCTCGCCGCGCAGGAGCGCAGGGAAACAACCGGGGCCCCCAGCCGGGAGGAGGCCGGCACGGCGGGGCCGAGGCCGTGAACGAGCCCCGCTGCCCACGCTGCGGTCATCCCGGGGTGCATGCCGCGCGCGGCGACGGTGGCCCGTGCGAGGGATGTGACCGGTGCTGGGCCGAAGAGCAGCAGCGCGATCGCCCACCTCACCACGCCCCGCGCGAGGGTGCGCCATGAGTCTCACCATGACCACGGAGGAACACGAGAAGGGACGAATGCCGTGAGCGGTACCTACCCAGCGGCCACGCCCGTGGCGGCGAGGCACGATCTCGCCGCCACGAGCGCCGAACGGCGCGAGATGGGGCGACAGGCGCGGGTGCTCTCGCCCCGGGCCGCCCTGGGTGAGTGGGACGAGCGTGCACGCGGCCATGATCCCGTCGACACGATCCTCGCCCAGAACGACATCAGGCAGGCCGACCTCGTCCCGCTCCGGCATAAGCGCATGTCGCTCTCGCCGTGGAACTTCTACCGTGGCGCGGCCGCCGTCATGGCGGCCGACCTGGCCTCCCGCCCGCACACCCGCATCGAAGTGCAGCTCTGCGGGGACGCCCATGTCCTGAACTTCGGGCTCTGGGCCACGCCGGAGCGCAACCTCAACTTCGACCTGCGCGACTTCGACGAGACGCTCCCCGGGCCCTTCGAATGGGATGTCGCCCGCCTCGCGGCCAGCCTGGTGGTCGCCGCCCGGGAGAACGCGGTGAAGCCCAACAAGGCAGATGCCGCCGTGACGGCGGCGGTCGACGCCTACCGCAACCGGATGCGCTATTACGCCACGTTGCCGATCCTCGACATCTGGTACGAGGGCACTCGCTTCGACCAGTTCATCGACTACTTCGAACCCGCTGACCGCGGCCAGGTGAAGGTGCAATTCGAGAAGGGGAGGGAGACGCGGACGAGCCGGGGGGCGTTCGCCAAGTTGACCACGGAGCAGCGCGGGCGGCCGCGCATCACCCCGCAGCCTCCGCTGCGGGTGACCCTCGACGACGACGAACAGGGCGACATCGTCGAGGGTCTGCTGGGCGGGTACCGCCTGACGCTGCAGGAAGACCGCCGCCGGCTGTTCGACCGCTTCACCGCGGTGGACGTCGTCCGCCAGGTGGTGGGTGTCGGCAGCGTCGGAATGGTGGTGTATCTCGTGCTGCTCGAGGGGAGCGCAACCGGCGACCCTCTCTTCTTGCAGTGCAAGCAGGCCGGGCCCTCGGTCTACGAGTCCTACACGTACTCGAGCGGCCACGACAACCACGGGGCGCGGGTCATCGCGGGCAAGCGCATGGTGCAGAGCGCCACCGACATCTTCGTGGGCTGGGGGTCACTGGGTGACCGCGACTTCTACGTGCGTCAATTCCGCGACATGAAGCTGATCCCCACCACCAACCTCATCGCGCCGGTCCTGGTGGAGTTCGGCGTCGCCTGCGGCAACACCCTGGCCCGGGCCCACGCCCGCTCGGGTGACCCCGAGGCCATCGATGCCTATATGGGCAAGAACGACGACTTCACCAAGGCCATGTGCAAGTTCGCCCGCCGCTACGCCGACCAGAACGAGCGGGACCACGCGTCGCTGATCGCGGCCATCCGGCGGGGCAAGGCCGAGAGCGTTCCGGACTGAGCGCCCCTATTTGGGCAGGAACAACAAGGTGGCGTGGTTGGCGAAATCGATGAGCGGCTGGGGCCACACCCCGAAGAGCACGGTCACCCCCGTGCACAACGCGATGGCCAGGCTCGTGAGCGCCGGGACCGGCACCCGTTCGGGCGCCTCCTCCGCGGTCTCGGCCTCCAGCTCGACCTCGGACTCGGCTCCGGCCCGGGCACCCGCCTGCGTACCGGCCTGAGTACCGGCCTGAGTGCCGGCCTCGGGCTCGGGCTCCTGGCCGGCCAGCAGGATCTGCTCGTTGAGCGTCGTCACCGAGCTGGCCGCCGCCGCCGGGGTGGCCCACGCCAGCCCGCCGCCCGTGCCGTTGTCCCCGGGGGATGCGGCCACGATGGTCCCCCCGCCGCGCATGCCGCCCTCGGCCCCCAGCTCGGCCGAGCCGCCCGTCCCACCCTCGGTCTCCCCGAGTCCGCCTCCGGCGTACATGAGGACGGCCACCCGTAGGTAGAAGTAGGCCGCGACGACCGCCGTGACCATGGCGATGGCACCCAGCGGCACCTCGCCCACCGAGATGGCGGCGAAGACCACCTCCACCTTTGCCCACAGGCCGGTCGTGAAGGGCGCGCCGGCCTGGGCCAGCAACAGGACGGCCAGCGCCAGGGCCAGCACCGGCTGGCGGCCGGCCAGGCCGCGGTAGCGGGACAGGTCGTGGTCCGCGTCACCTTCGCGCCCGAGCACAGTCACGATGGCGAAGCTGCCGATCACCATGAACATGTACGCGAAGAGGTAGTAGAGCGATGCGCTGGCGCCGCGGGCGGTGCCGGCGCTCACGCCCAGGAGGATGAACCCGGCATGGTTGATGGACGAGTAGGCCAGCATCCGCTTCACGTCGCGCTGGCGCAGGGCCACGAAGGCGCCGAGCACGAGCGAGAGCACGGCCAGCCCGTAGATGATGGGCCGCCAATCGGTCTCGACCACACCGAAGGAGGAGAAGAGGACCCGCAGCATGGCCGCGAACGCACCCGCCTTGGCCACGGCCGCCATGAACCCGGTGACGGGCGAGGGGGCGCCCTGGTACACGTCGGGCGTCCACATGTGGAAGGGCACCGCCGCCACCTTGAAGGCGAAGCCGACGATCATCAGTGCGAGGCCGGCCAGCAGCAGGCCGTTGGTCAGGACGACGTTCTTGGACAGGAAGTCGGAGATCTGGGTCAGGTTCGTGGAACCGGTGGCCCCGTAGGTGAGGGCGATGCCGTAGATGAAGATGGCCGACGAGAAGCCGCCCAGGATGAAGTACTTGAGGGCGGCCTCGCCCGACGCGGCGCGCCGGTAGTTGAAGGCGGTCAGCACGTACAGGGCGATGGAGAGGATCTCGAGGCCCAGGAAGATGATGATCAGGTCGTTGGCCATCGCCATCAACATGGCGCCCGAGGCCGACACCATCGCCAGCACGTGGAGCTCCGCCCCCTGCATGCCCTCCCGGCGCAGGTAGCCGTCCGCCACCAGCGCGCTGAGCAGCATGGCGATGGCGATCAGCATGGTGACGAACACGCTGAAGCCGTCCATGACGACCGCCTGCTTCACGTAGGTGTGCGCCCCGTGCTGTTGCACGTCGGTCCACTGCCACAGGGCCACGCCCAGCGCACCGCCGGAGATGAGCACGGTGGCGATGGTGCTCACCCGCACCCGCAGTGGCCGCCGCACCAGCGAGGCCACGCCGAGCAGGACGACGGCACCACCGATCATGATGATGGGCGGCAGGATGGCGAGCCAGCGGATAGGGGGTGCCGCGATGGTGTTCGACGCGGTGTGCGTGGCGGCGGCGAGTTGGGCGGCGATCACTTCGTTCCCTCCACGCCCCGGACCGCCACCGACGGCTCGGCGTGGCCCGTCTTGGACTCGACGTGGGCGATGAGCTGGTTGACCGACGGATTGATGCGATCGAGCACCGGCTTGGGATAGACGCCCAGGAACACGATCAGAATGATGAGAGGCGCCATGACGAGCCGCTCGAGGAGCACGAGGTCACGGGTCTTCTCGTCGGCCTCCCGCGGCTCGCCGTGGAAGACCTGCTGATAGGCCCAGAGCAGGTAGATGGCGGCCACGATCACGCCCAGGACGGCGACGACGGCCCACCAACGGTGCGTGATGAAGGTGCCCGACAGCACGAGGAACTCGCTGACGAAGCCGTTGAGGCCGGGTACGCCGATGGAGGCCAGCATGGCCACGGTGAAGACGGCCGCCATCACGGGCGCCGCCTTCTGGAGCCCCCGCAGCTCAGCCGTCTGCCAGGTGCCCCGCCGTTGGTAGATGAAGCCGATGAGGATGAACAGCGCCGCCACGATGAGCCCGTGGTTGAGCATGAGCAGGACGCCCCCGGCCAGCCCCTGGGTGCTGAGCGCGATGGTCCCCAGAGCGATGAAGCCGATCTGGGCCAATGACGAGTAGGCGACGAGGCGCTTCAGGTCGCGCTGGGCGCAGGCCACGATGGCGCCGTAGATGATGCCGATGACGGCCAGCGTCAGGAGCAGTGGGGCGAGCGTGCGGGTGGCTTGGGGGAAGAGGCTGAGGTCGAAGCGGATGATGCCGTAGGTGCCCAGCTTCGCCAGCACCGCGGCGAGGAGCACGGAACCCTCTTCGGGGGCCTCGGTGTAGGCATCGGGTGACCAGGTGTGCAGCGGGAACAGGGGCGCCTTGACCGCGAAGGCCGACGTGAAGGCCAAGAACAAGAGGATCCCCGTCGTCGACGACAAGTGCGTCTGCATGAGCGGCCCGAGCTCGAAGGTGAGGTAGTGGTACTGCGACTGGTGGATGAAGGCCAGGGCCAGGATCCCGACCAGGAGGAAGGCCGAGCCGAGGAAGGTGTAGAGGAAGAACTTGATCGCCGCATAGGCGCGCCGTTGGTGTCCCCACCCGGCGATGATGAAGTAGGAGGGCACCAGCGTGAGCTCGAACATGAAGAAGAACACGATCAGGTCGAGCGAGAGGAAGCTCCCCATCACCGCCGCCTCGAGCAGCAGGATCCAGGCGAAGTAGGCCCGGCTGTTCTCGCGGTGGCGCCCGAGGATGATGGCCAGCGGGAAGAGCAGCGCGGTGAGGAGCACCAGGAAGATGGAGATGCCGTCGATGCCGAGATACCAGTGCACGCCCAGGCTGCTGCCGGTGTACTCGTGGTTCGAGACGAGCT
>CAVTPE010000024.1:0-115321 GCA_963736515.1 uncultured Acidimicrobiaceae bacterium
GCCGGAGCACCACCGAATCGGCCGCTTTTTCATGAGGGTGCGGTGCGTTGTCGGGCAACGGCACCGGAGCGTCCGTCACCGGCCCAGCCTCGTGTGAACGGCGCCGCTCTTCCGCTCAGAGGTAGGCGCCCGTCCGCCCGGACTCGCCCGCCGAGGGCAACCCCCGCTGGCGCATCTCCTCGAGCTGGGCCCGGGCCGCCATCTGCTGTGACATCAAGCTTGCCTGGATCCCTTGGAACAGGCCCTCCAGCCATCCCACCAACTGAGCCTGGGCGATGCGCAGCTCGGAGTCACTGGGCGCGTCCGAGTCGAAGGGCAGCGCCATGCGGTCGAGCTCGGCCACGAGGTCAGGCGACAACCCCTCCGACAGCTCGTGGATCGACTGCTCATAGATCTCGCGCAGGCGCACCCGGCTCTTCTCGTCGAGCGGCGCCGAGCGCACCTCGTCGAGCAGCGTCTTGACCATGGAGCCGATGCGCAGCACCCGCGCGGGCTCGTTCACCGACTCCGTCTTCCGCTCCTCGCCCGATTCGTCCCGGCTGCCGCCGGGCAGGACCTCGTCGGGAGAGATCGCCCCCTGCCCGGCGCCGGCGGTGACGCCGGCGGTCACCTCATCGTTCGTCGCGTCAGCCATGGTGCCTACCGTCCCTGTCCGATCGTCGGGGTCGCCTGTCCGCACCGCGTGGGTCACGGCGACGGCCCCATGTTGCCACCCGCGGCAGCGCGGTCACGAGGCCCGCCATCCGAGGAGCGGGATCATCATCTCCGCCGAAGTCAGGGATCCGTGCCGGGCCTTGAGCCGCAGCTCGCCGGTGTCGGCCGGGTCCAGGAACGCCGTCGGCACGAAGGGCACCAACACGACATCGCCCAGGCGGGCCGCCACCTCGGCCGAGGGCACGCCACCCAGCCAGCCCTCAGCAATGATCTGCTCCTTCGTCCGCACCCAGGCCACGTCGCCATGGAGCGCCGACGCCATGTCCGCCACGTCGTCCCTCGCACCGGGGCGGGTGTGCAACCAGCGGAACCGTCCTTCCCCACTGATCAGCGTCACCGCCTCCATGATCTGGGGGCCCAGAAGCTCGACGGAGCCGCCGACCTCGACCTGCCCGTGGTCGGCGGTCACGATGAGCACCGCCCCGGGTGGCAGCGCCTCCAATACGTCACCGACGAGCCGATCGACCGCCCGGAGCTCGTCGTCGTAGTAGGGACCCAACCCCTCGGCGTGGGAGACCTTGTCGATCCCCTCGTAATAGGCATAGACGAATGGGGCGCCGGCCGCCGTCAGTTCGCGGACCGCGGTGACGAGTCCCGCCGGCGTGTGCCAGCGGTGCAGCTCGACGCGGCCCAGGTGCGCGGCCGTGAACCCGGTCGGTCCGAAGTCGTGGCGCGTCACCACGGGGACGGGGCCTTTGGCGCCCGGGAACGTCTCGAACGGCTGGAACGTCGACGCCGGCACGGACATGCGTGCATCGACGCCGCGGAGCGACCACTGGAGCACGTTCATGACGTCGCCGTCCAGGGCCACGCGGTACCCGACGACACCGTGTTCGGCCGGCACCCTGCCGGTCACGAGGGTGGTCAGGGCGCAGGCCGTGGTGCTCGGGGCCACCGTGGTGATGGGTCCCCCCACGCCGCTCGACAGCACCGGTGCCAGGGCGCGGCGCTCCCGGAGCTGCTCCTCGCCGAGGCCGTCGATCACCAGGAGCACGACCTGCCCGGCCCCCGTCCCCGGCTCGGGGAACCACGCCGGCAGCGGGGTGGCGCCCGGGTCGGCGAGCTCGCCGAGCAGGGCGGGAACGACCCGATGGAGGCATGGCCCGTCCCAGTCGGGCAGATGCGGGATCGGCTGCCTGGGTGCCTGATCGGCGGCTGTTTCCGCCGTTGACCGCGTCGCCCGGTCCACCACGCCGTCACTCACGGAGGGACACCCTACGACCCACACAACCCCTCTACCGACGAAAGGGCCGGTAGCATCGCATCTTGTGAGGGTCTCCACACGGGGTGACTACGCCAGCAGGGCGCTGCTCTCGCTGGCGCTCCACGGGGCCGGGATGCCGACCTCGGTCAAGGACATCGCGATGCGCACCGGCCTGCCTCAGCCCTACCTCGAGCAGATCCTCCTGGCGCTGAAGGGAGCCGGTCTCGTCCGCTCCAAGCGCGGGGTCGGCGGCGGCTACGTGCTGGCCCGCCCACCCGAGGAGATCTCCCTGGCCCAGATCGTCTCGGCGGTCGACGGCCCCATCGCCGCGGGCGACTTCGGGGAGCCGCACGAGAACGGGGCCTGCGACCACGAGGGCCAATGTGTCCTGCTGGCCGTCTGGGCCGACGTCGGGGAGACCATCCGCACCCACCTGCAGTCCTACAGCCTGGCCGACATGGTCGACCGGGCTCAAGGGACGGCGGTGGCGACGGTCTGACCAGTCGGGCGACTCATCCCCTCAGATTCCAGGCCTCGATCGCCGGCCAGTCGAGCTCCCAGCCCAGCACACAGACGGCGCCCGTGCGCAACAGGAAGAGCCGCCCGGCCACGGGGGGCAGTCCCAGCCACCGCGCTGTCAGGACGCGCAAGATGTGCCCGTGCGCCACGCACAGGGTGTCCGCCTCGAGGCTCCGTGCGCGCTCGATGACCCGGTCGGCCCGGCGGCCGACGTCCGCCGCCCGTTCGCCCTCTGGGACGCCCTCGTCCCACAGCGTCCAGCCGGGCCGGGCCTGCCGGATCTCCGCCGTCGTCAGCCCCTCGTAGGCGCCGTAGTCCCACTCCATCAGGTCGGGATCGGGCTCACCCACGAAACCGGCCAGGGTGCACGTCTCCTGCGCCCGGACCAGGGGGCTCGTCAGCACCTGTCCGAAGGTGGTGGGACCGAACTGGCGGACGAGTTCGCCGGCGGCTTTTGCCTGCTCCCAGCCTGCGGCAAGCAGGGGAATATCCGTCCGTCCGGTGTGTTGACCACTCTCGGACCATTCGGTTGCCCCGTGTCGAAGCAGCACCATGCGGGCGGGCATGGGCCGTAGGCCATCACGAGCCGGAAATCGGCGCAACTCAGCCCGAACACCCCCATGGAATGATCCGGAGAGCGGCACGGTTATACACGTCAGGTTGATCCCGGAATCGCCCGGGTACGTACGACTGAGAGTGAGCGAAGAGGGTCTGGAGCGAAGATGAAGAGCGCGGTGAGCACGTCGGACACGTTGGGATTGATGTTGCGTGACCTCGACCAGTTCCCCATGCCCGACCACGAGCAGCAGGTCGAGCTGGCTAAGAGGGTCGCGGCCGGTGACGATGTTGCGCGGAAGCAGATGGTGGCGGCCAACCTCCGGCTCGTGGTGCACTGGGCCCGCCGGTACCAGGACCGCGGCGTCGACATGGCCGATCTGGTCCAGGAGGGCACGTTCGGCCTCATGCGCGCCGTCGACAAGTTCGACTGGGAGCGCGGCTTCCGCTTCTCGACCTATGCCACCTGGTGGATCCGCCAAGCCCTCCAGCGCGCTGTCCAGCAGCACGGCCGCACGATCCGCATTCCTCTCGAGGTCGGCGAGCAGATCCAGCGCCTCGAGCTGACCAAGTCAGAGCTGGCCAGCACGTTGGGCCGGAAGCCCACCGTGGCCGAGCTCGACGAGGCAACGGGCATGACCGCGGACGAGCGGGAGTATCTCGAGGACGTGGCGCGCGTGACGGCATCATTGGACCAGCCCGCGGCACTCGAGTCGTCCACCACGTTGGGTGAGCTGGTGGCTCCCGACGATTCGGACTTCGTGGCGGACGTCGAGGAGACCATGGTCTACGAGCGTGTCCGCGATGCGGTCGAGCGCTTGCCGGGCCTCCAACGCGACGTGCTCCGGCTCCGCTTCGGCTTCGGCGGCGACTCCCCTGCCTCGTTGCAGTCGACGGCGGAGAGACTCGGCGTGGGCGTCCGCCGGGTGCGCCGGGCGGAAGAGGAGGCGCTGGCTGCGCTGTCGTTCGATGCCGACGTGCTCGGCGTCCACGAGGCAGCCTGACCCACCGGCTCCGGCCCGGGCACCATCTCGACGGGGAACACAATCTCGACCCCAGAGAATCTCGACCCCGGGGGCCCACACGGCCCCGGGAGCCCGAAATGAGCCAACCGGCCCCTAGCCCAGATAGGTACTGAGGTCTTCCGGCAACGGCGACGTGCACTCCGTGCGCGCTCCCGTCGTCGGGTGCGCGAAGGCGAGCCTGAAGGCGTGCAGGAAGAACCGCCCCCCACCGAGGCGCTTGTCGGGCGCCCCGTAGCGGGCATCCCCCACCACCGGGTGCCCGACGGCCGCCATGTGGACGCGTATCTGATGGGTCCGACCGCTCTGAAGCGAGAGCTCCAGCAGGGTCGTCGGGCGTTCTCCGCCTCGACGCTCCAGCACGGTGTAGGAGGTGCGGGCGGGCTTCCCCGAGGCCGTCACCGCCATCTTCGTCGGCGTGCGGGCCGAGCGACCGATGGGTGCCTCCACCTCGCCCCGCTCCTCCGTCACGTCGCCCTCCACGAGAGCCAGGTACCGGCGTTCCATCGTCCTGGTCGCCAATTGGTCAACGAGTGCCTTGAAGGCCTCTTCGGTGCGTGCGACGGCAAGGAGCCCCGAGGTGCCCTTGTCGAGCCGGTGCACGATTCCGGGCCGGTCGGGTGGGCACACACCCGCCGCCACCAGTTGGGCCAGGTCGGGGAACCGGGCCAGGAGCCCGCCGACCAGGGTCCCTTCGTCGTGACCGGCCCCCGGGTGAACCACCAGTCCCGCCGGTTTGTCGACCACCGCCACCGCTTCGTCGGCAAAGACGACCTCGAAGCGCACCCCCGGCTCCGCTTCCACCCCCCCGTCTCGGGTTGGGGGCAGCGTGATCGTGATGATGGCCCCCTCCCGGAGCACGGCGCGTCCCAGGGAGACGGGCGACCCGTCGACCAGGACCCGGCCGTCGGCAACCAACTGCGTGGCCGCCCCCCGAGACACGTCCGCCACCATGGCCACGGCCCGGTCCACCCGCACGCCGGCGAGGAGCGCCGGGACCACGGTCGAAATGGTCTCGCCCTCGCTCACGCCGCCTCCCTGGCCTTCTGCGCCACGTCGGTCCGCCCACCGAACAGGAGGGCCGCAATGACGATGATGACCCCAACGGTCACGCACGCGTCAGCCAGGTTGAACGTAGGCCAGTGGTCGAGCGTGATGAAGTCGGGCACCTGGCCCCCGTGCCCGCCCAGGACCCGCTCGCTGAGGTTCCCGATGGCTCCTCCGAGCACGAGGCCCGCTCCCACCGCCAACGTCACCGTGCGGACCTGCGACACGACGACGGCCAGCACCACGACACCGATGCAGAGCAACACCGTGACGAGGAGAGCGCGGCCGCTGAAGAGGCTGAACGCAAAACCCGAGTTATAGGTGAGTGCCAGGCCGAACGGACCCCAGACATGGCGCACGTCGTGGAGATGGTCCGTGACCAGCGACGTGGTCACCCGGTCCGCCACCACCACGATGGCAGCTATGGCAAACGCCAGGACCCCGGTGCGGGTCAGCGCCGCGACAGCCCTCCGCTCTTGCAAGCCACGCAGAGACGGGCGTAGGGCAACGCCCGGAGGCGCGGCTTGGGAATGGGCTGGAAGCAGCGTTCACAGTACCCGTAGGTCTTGTCGTCGATCCGCTTCAACGCATCGTCGATCTCCTCGACCGCCAAGAGCGCCTGTCCCGACAACGCCAGGTTCCGCTCACGGTCGACGGTCACGGTGCCGCCTTCGCCCGACTCCTCGTCGAACTGCACGTCACCGGGTTCGCGCTCGAGCGCCAGCGAGTCGGCCTCGGCCCGCAGTGAGGTTGCCTGCTCCTGGTATATGGCGCGATCCGCGATCAGGAGCTCGCGCACCTCGTCGAGGAACTTGACGTCCTTGCCATATGGGCCGGTCTTCGGTCGGACGGGTGCCGGAGCCTTCGGCTTCGGCGTGAAGGTCGTGCGCGCCGGCGCAGTCACCGCTCCGGCGCCGTTGGCCGCCACCCGGGAGGCGGCGCTTTCCTTCTTGGTGGCCGGCTTGTCGGCTTCCTTCTTGGCCGTTGCGGGGGCGGATACCGCCTTCTTCGCCGGCGCCGCCTTCTTGGCGGCGGGCGCGGGCTTCCGCACGGCCGGCGCCGCCTTCTTCGTGGTCACCGCCTTCTTCGTGGCCGCCGGGGGCGCCTTCTTGGGCGCCACGGTGGCGGACTTCTTCGGTGACGATGCGGGCTTTTGCGCCGCAGTGGCTGCCTTCTTCACAACAGGAGCTGCCTTCTTTTTGGTAGGAGCGGGACGCTTTGTCGCCGTTTCGTCAACCTTGGCCGAGGACGTTTTGTTCCCGGCCCGTGAGGATGACGAGGTGGCCGATCGCGATGCAGGCACCCTCTTTACCTGGGCGCCCTTGCTCGCTGGGGTCATCGTTCCCTCCTTCGGACCACATCAAGTGGCCGGTTTCCCCGACAACACCTCGTCAGGGGAGCGGGTGACGATACCGGACCGCGGAGGGACAGGGCAACAGGCCCGCCATCTCGTCGGGGGTGTCAGAGGGAGGGAGTGTTAGAGGAGCGCGGGATTAGAAGGAGCCGGGCGCTCCTGACACAGAGGCGCTCTGGAGGTTCAGTGTCGGCGCACTATCTTCGTCGTACGGGCGCGGACCTGCGTCGTCGTCGCTCCCACCGCCGGGGGCAGCAGGGGCCGCCTTCGGCTTCACGCCCATGAGCGAATTCGCCGGCTGGACGTTCTCGTCCACCCACCGAAGGATCTCGGAGAGCGCGCCGCGCAACCGGTTCCGCTCCGACTCGAGGTGGCGGGCCATGCTCTCGACATCGGTAGCCAGTTCCGTCCGGGTGGCCTCCAGCCTCACGACCTCTTCGCGCAGCGCCTGATGCGTCTCGGCCTGAAGTTGCGCAGACGTCGCCTCGGCGGCGGCGATCGCGGCCCGAGCCGTGTCCTCCACGCGGGCGATGACCGTGGCGGCTTCCGCCTCGCTCTCACGCTTCGTCTGGTCGACGAACTTCTGCGCGAGGAGAAGAGTCCGTTGAAGCGTCTCGTCGGACAGGGCAGCGGAATCGGCCGATGCCGAGGCGACTGCAGCCCCCTCCTCGGTCTGGGCCGCCACCGGCGCGGCGCGCTTGTCCCGCTCGAGTTGGGCGATGCGCTCGCTGGCCTGGCGTAGCCGATCGTTCAGCTGCCGGACGTGCTCCTGCAGCGCCTCGGCCTCCTGGGCCGCCTTGTCCAAGTACTCATCGACCTCGTCGACGTTGTAGCCCTTCAGCCCGAGGCGGAATTCCACCGTGCGAAGCGTGTCGAGGATCGATGAGGGAGCCTGAGAATTATCCATGGGAGCCAAGTGTAACTCTCCCCCCGGCCCGTCCATGGATGGCGAAATCAATGGAGAAGCACGGGAATCAGCACAAATTGCGCAACCAGGATGACGATGAGGAAGGAGAAGTCGAGGCCGCCGATCGGCTTGACGATCCGACGCACCGGGCGGAGGACGGGCTCGGTCGCCCGGAAGAGGAAGTACTGGATACGGGCCAGCGTCGTCCCTGGGCGAACCCTGAACCAGCTCAGAATCGCGTACGGGAACATGATCAGCCAGATGTAGGCCTCAATCAGGTACGCGAGGAGACGAAAGATGCTCACCAGCCTGCGAGGGTAGTGCGTCTACTCGCGGCCGAAACCGCGCTCGACCAATCGTTGCCGCTCCTCGTCGGAGACCTTCACGTTGGTCGGCGCCAGCAGGAAGACCTGGTCCGCCACTTTTTCCATCTCTCCACTCAGGGCGTAGGTCACCCCGCTGCAGAAATCGATCATGCGTCGCTGCAGGTCGCGGTCGGCCATCTGGAGGTTGACGATCACCGGCCGGTTGTCCTTCAGGCGGTCGGCGATCTCCTTGGCGTCACCGAACCGCGACGGGGCGACCACGTGCACCTTGCCCGAGGCGGGTGCCGGCGCGGGCCCGGCCGGGTTCACGTTGGTGTCGACCGGCACGGCCCGCACGGCTGAAGGCCGGGGGGCGACGTTGCCCGGTGCCGGCCTGGGCTGCTGGCTCGGCTGGGCCGACTCGCGCGGGATGGTGCGGACCCTGCTCATGCCGCCGCTGAACTCCTCCGCCGGCTCGTAGTCCTGGGACCGAGGCTCGACCCGGGTCGCGGCCGAGAACCCTCGTGGGGCGCGGTCCTCCAGGTCGTCGTACTCGTCGTACTCGTCGTCGAGCAGGCCGAGATACACCATGGTCTTCTTCATGAACGAAGGTGACATTCCTTCTCCTGTCCGGATACAGCGTAGTGCCTGCTCGGCAACCCAGTCGGGTCCTGGTGACCTCGAACTTGGGCATGGAGCTCCTGCTCAGCCCGACATCGGCTTCCACCGCACGGTGCCCGTCGGCCTCCACCTCACCCCGTGGCCGCCGGCGGGCGCGCCCCGAAGAGGGCCCGTCCGATGCGCACCATGGTCGAGCCGGCGGCGACCGCGGCCTCCAGATCGTCGCTCATACCCATGGAACGCTCCTCGAGGCCCAGGCGGTCGGCCAGGCGCGCCAGCGACACGAAGGCCTCCCCCGACGCGGTGGGATCCGGCGCAGCCACCGTCATGAGACCCCGCACATCGAGCCCGAGGTCCGCCAACCGCGGGACCAGCTCGATCACCTCCGCCGGGAAACATCCGTTGCGGCCGGGTAGTCCCGTGGTCTCGACCTGCACGAGGACCCTCGCCCCGGGCGCGAAGCGCGCGATCCGGGCGCCCTCGGCCTCTCGGGCAACGCTCTGCCACACACCCACGAGCGGGGCCAGCTGCGCCACCTTGTTCCGCTGGACCGCGCCGAGAAAGTGCCAGACCACTCCGCCGTCCTCGCCGTCGGCCGCCGCCTTCCCCACGAGCTCCGCCGCGTAATTCTCACCCAGGTCCGCCAATCCCGCCTGGCGCGCCGCGCGCACCGCCTCGGGACCGAACCCCTTGGTGACGGCGACCACCCGCACCCGGGAACAGTCGCCGCCGGCGCGCTCGATCCGCTGCCGGATCGCACCGAGCCTCCGCGCGACGTCGTCGCTAGCGCAGGAAGGAGGGGACGTCGAAATCGTCGTCTCCCAGGTCGAGCTCCTCGTCCGTCCCCGTCGCGTCGGCGAAGATGTCCACCGTCTCGGGCGTCGAGAAGATCGTCGAGGCCAGGTCGCCGGCCTTGGTGGAAGGCCCGCTGCCCTCCTCCCAGCGTTCGAAGCCGGCGGCGATGACCGTCACCCGAACCTCGTCACCCATGTTGTCGTCGATCACGGCGCCGAAGATGATGTTGGCGTCGGGATGCGCCACGCCGTGGATGATCTCGGCCGCCTCGTTCACCTCGAAGAGCCCGAGGTCGGAGCCCCCGGCGATGTTGAGCACCATGCCCCGGGCGCCCTCGATCGAGGCCTCGAGCAGCGGCGACGTGATGGCGGCCCGCGCCGCATTGGCCGCCCGCCCCTCACCGATCGACGAGCCGATTCCCATGATGGCGGTCCCTGCGTTGGTCATCACCATCTTGACGTCGGCGAAGTCGGTGTTGATCAGGCCGGGCACCGTGATGAGGTCCGTGATGCCCCGTACCCCCTGGAGGAGGACCTCGTCGGCCATCTTGAACGCGTTGACCATGCTGGTCTTGTCGTTCGACACGGTCAACAGCCGGTCGTTCGGGATGACGATGAGCGTGTCGACCTTCTCCTTGAGGACCTGGATCCCCTTCTCGGCCTGCATCGCCCGGCGCCGGCCCTCGAAGGTGAAGGGCCGGGTGACCACGCCGATCGTCAGCGCACCGAGGCCCTTGGCGATCTCGGCCACGACAGGGGCCGCACCGGTCCCGGTCCCGCCGCCCTTGCCGGCGGTGATGAAGACCATGTCCGCGCCTTGCAGCGCCTCTTCGATCTCGGGCCGGTGCTCCTCGGCGGCCAACCGCCCGACCTCGGGGTCACTCCCCGCACCGAGTCCCCGGGTCAGCTGGCGACCGATGTCCAGCTTCAGGTCGGCGTCGCTCATCAGCAGAGCCTGGGCGTCGGTGTTGGCCGCGATGAACTCCACGTTGCGCAGACCGGCGTCGATCATCCGGTTGATGCCGTTGACGCCACCGCCCCCGACTCCGACGACCTTGATCACTGCCAGGTAGTTGCCCTGGGAAGGCACGGTCGTCATGAACTCCCTCGTTCTCGGGCCGATCGCCGACCGGTCACTCGCTGGTAGGTTCCACCAGACGCCACCGGCGAGATGCGAGCAGCCACCCATCCCTGAACCTCTGGGGAAGGTTGATGTTCACAGTGCGGCAACGTGACCCCACCATACGGGGGGTGTTCAAGCTGGTCAAGCATCCTACGTCACCCTGCGGTCACGGTCGGCGCATCGGGGACGCTGACATCGATCACATCCCCGTTGTGCAGGGTGGCCCCCGAGAGAATCGAGGACACGTCCTCGTACTTGGCGGTGAGCTCCGCGGCAGTGCCGATGTCGACCACGATCGGCGTCGTCAGCGCCAGCTGCACCCAGCCCGCCGGCTCGACCGTCACCCCCGTCACCTGTCCGGCGAAGGAGGGCGGGAGTGACGAGGCGACCCGGAGCCCCGGCTCGTCCTTGGTGGCGAGCATGGTGCCCGGCTCGCCGGGCGGCTCGGGGACCGTCAGCAGCAAGAGGCCCGGCGGACGGGCGGCCGCCGCCCCGAGGATGCGCCCGTCGTTGCCCAGCACCTCCCACGTGCCGGCCGTCGTGGCAACCGTGAAGCGCGCCGTCTCCTCGGTCACCGCGATGTGGACGCCGTCGGGCCACGAGACGTCCACCTTCGCCGAACGGACCCATGGGAGCTGTTCGAGGCGCGCTGCCGCCGCCCCCGCGTTCACGTCGAGCAGCGGCGGGCGACTGGCCAACCCAGCCTGGGCGACGACCTGGGCCGCGGACTCGTGCACGTTGCCGGTCACCGAGACCGAACGGGCGGAGAAGAGAGCGGTGTGGACGAGGAACCACCCGCCCACGAGCAGCGTCACGGTGCCGAGCGCGATCCCGAGCACGACGAGGCGTCGTCGGCCCTGCTCCCTGCGAACCGCCGTGAGCCGGGACGAGAAGCGTGGATCCATCCGCCGGCGCGCCGCCCGGCCCTGGCCCGCCTCCAGGCCTTTCCCCCCCGCCGTGCCGTCGGGCGTCATCGCGCCACCCGGGCGTGTCCCACGCCGGTCCCGTCGCCGTTCCCGTCCACCGGCCCATTGTTCCCGTCACCGAAGCCGAGGAGGCGGACCTCGGCGCGCAACGTGACCCCGCACCGCTCCGCCACCACCTCTCGCACGTGCGCCATCAGCGCGTGCACGTCGGCCGCCCGGCCGCCCCGGTCCGCCTGGATGAAGTTGGCGTGCTTCTCGGACACGTGCGCCGTCCCGATCCGGAACCCCTTCAGGCCCGCCGTCTCGATCAGCCTCCCCGCCGAGTCGTCCTCGGGATTGGTGAACACGGAGCCGGCGTTGGAGCCTCCCGGCTGGTGGGCGCGCCGCCAGCGGACGATGGCGGCCACCGCCGCCTGTTCCTCTTCCGCCGATCCCGGCGTGACGGCCAATTCCGCCGCCACCACCAGTTGGGACACCGCGACCGACGAAGCGCGATATCCGTAGGCGAGGTGGCTGACGTCGTCGGTCCCAGCGGCCTCGGTGTAGAGGTCGACCCAGCTGTAGCGGACGAGGCACGACGCCATGTCCGAGCCGTGCCCCCCGGCGTTCATGCGCACCGCACCACCGACCGACCCGGGCACGCCAACGGCCCAAGACAGCCCCGACCATCCCCCGTCGGCCACGCGGCGGGCCAGCACCGGCAGGGCCACCGCTGCGCCGGCCCGCACCACGTCGGTGCCGTCCCTCTCCCCGACCTCCGCCAACCCGGAGCCGGACCCGGGCCGGGGCAGCTCCACTCCGGCAAAGCCCGCGCCGAGATGCAGCACGATCCCGTCGAACCCCTCGTCCGCCACCAGCAGGTTGGAGCCCCGCCCGAGGACGAAGACCGCCGGCGGGGCGCCGAGAGCAGCGGCGGTGGCCCGCAGCGCTGAGCGCGCAGCAACGAGGTCCTCGGGCCCATCGACCTCTACGTAGAACGTCGCCGAGCCGCCGACGCCGTAGGTCGTGAGCGGTCCGAGCGGCTTGTCCCGCGTCGCCCGGCTGCCGAGCGTCTCGGCGAGGGCGCGCCACGCCTCGCCCGGGGTCACCATTGCGGCGACTCGAGCAGCTCGTCCGGCAACGTCGTCAGGTCACCCGCGCCGAGGGTGAGGCAGAGATCCCCGGGGCGGAGCTCGGCGGCCACGGTCTGGCGCAACTCCTCCCGGCCCGCCACGTAGGTGATGGGCAGCCGCGGGTCCTGGGCCCGGACGGCGTCGGCCACCAGGCGGCCGGAGATGCCCGGGACCGGCCGCTCGCCGGCGCTGTAGATATCCGTCACCACCAACGCATCAGCGTCGCCGAATGCCGTCCCGAACTCCGAGGCCAGTGCGGCGGTGCGAGAAAACCGGTGGGGTTGGAACACGGCGACAACACGGGACCACCCACCGGTCCTGGCCGTGGCCAGGGCGGCGCGCACCTCCGAGGGGAGGTGCGCGTAGTCGTCGACGAAGGTCACTCCGGCGGACTCACCACGGAATTCGAACCGGCGCGTCACCCCGGCGAAACGGGCCAGCGCCGCCTGAGCCGCCGCGAAGGGAGCACCGACCCGCAGCGCGGCAACGACGGCGACCGCGGCATTCCGTGCGTTGTGCAGACCGGGGACGCCGATGTCCACGGTGCCCAACTCCCCCTCCGGCCCCCGCAGGGAAAAGGAGACCGAGCTCCGTTGCAACTCGAGATGCTCCATGGCGTACGTCGACGTCGGGTCCGACCCGACGGTGATCGCCCCATGTTCCCGGCCGATGGCCGCCGCCTCGGGATCGTCGGCACAGACGACCGAACCCAGGCGGGCGTGCGCCAGGAAATCGGCGAAGGCGCTCCGTAGGACCTCGAAGGTTCCGTAGTAGTCGAGATGGTCGGCTTCGACGCTCGTCAGCACGGCCAGGTCGGGCTCGATCGCCTGGAAGGTGCCGTAGCTCTCGTCCGCCTCGACGACCAGCCACTCCCCCGAGTCCCACACCGCGTTGGTGCCGATCTCGTTGACGTCGGCCCCTATGAGGAACGACGGCTGCATCCGGGCCTCGACCAGGATCAGCGACAGCATGGAAGCGGTCGTCGTCTTCCCGTGTGTGCCGGACACGGCCAAGCAGCGCCGGGTGGCGCAGATGGCGGCGAGCATCTCGGAGCGCGGCACGACCCGGATGCCGCGGGCGCGTGCCTCGACCAGCTCCGGGTTCTCGGGCTGGACCGCGGGCGAGAAGGTGACCGCGTCGGCGCCCTCGACGTGCTGTCGCCGATGTCCGACCGCCACGGTGATGCCGAGGGAGCGCAGGCGTCCCGCCACGGGTGAGTCCTTCAGATCAGATCCCGAGACGTGATGACCCATGGCCCGGAGCACCAGCGCGATGGCGCTCATGCCGGCCCCGCCGATACCGACGATGTGGATATGCCGCGACGGCCCCAGGTCGAGCGGCGCGCCGGTGGTGTCGGCGTCGGCGTCAGCGCGCATGGGAGTCCACCAGTTCAGCGACGCGGGCGGCCGCGTTGGGGTGCCCGTTGGCTCGGGCAGCCTGGCTCATGGCCCGCAGGCGATCGGGGTCGGACAGGAGCGCATCGAGCGCGAGGCTCAGGCGCCGCCCGTCGCACTCGTGATCGGGGACGAGCACCGCGGCGCCCATGGCCACCAGGGCGTCTGCATTGCGGGTCTGGTGGTCGCGCGGGGCGCCGGGCAGTGGGACGAGGATCGCCGGGAGGCCCGAGACCAGCAGCTCGGCGACGGTCATGGCGCCCGCCCGGACCACGCAGACGTCGGCCGCGTTGTAGAGGTCGGGCATCCGGTCCTCGAAGGGCACAACCCGGTAGCACAGGCCGCTCCCGTCGCCGCCGTTCCCCGCCGTTCCCCCGGCGGCGGTCCCAGCGGCCGTCCCCCCGGCGGTCCCGACAGCGAAAACCTCGTAGTCACGCCGCCCGGTCACGTGGTAGAGCGAACGGTCGGCGCAACCAGCCCACGAACCCGCCATGTCGGCCACGGCGCGGTTGACCCGCCGCGCGCCAAGAGAGCCGCCGGCGCAGGCCACGGTGTCGCGGTCGGGCGGCAGACCGAGCGCAGCCCGGCTCGCGGCTTGTCCCTCCGGTGTGCGCTCCAGCCGTGCGAGCTCTGGCCACACCGGCGTCCCGGTGACGTGCGTCCGCGGCAGGTCCGTTTCGGCGAAGGCGACGGCGTTCGCCACCGCGAACCGGCCGAGCAGGCCGTTCACAGCGCCCGGCACTGCATCGGTGGTCATTGACACGAGCGGCACGCGGGTGAGTACCGCCGCCAGCCCCGCAGGGAAGCTCGCATAGCCCCCCACGATGACGACGACCCGGGGGCGCCGCGTGAGAAAGGAGGCCAGGGCACGCAGGCAGGCCCACGCCAAGCCGAGCACCGCGCCCGCGTTTTGCCACCAGGCGGACGGGCGCAGGCTGCGGCGCACCCCCCGGCCCCCCAGCAAGGTGTGCGGGAACTCGAGGGTCGGCCACGTGGTGGCCTCCTGTCCCCGGCGTGAGCCATAGAGCTCGATCGACTCCGCCGGATGGCCGCGGTCAACCAGCGCGCGGGCGATCTGCAGCGAAGGGACGATGTGACCGCCCGTCCCGCCGCCCGCGATCACCGTGCCGCGCCGTGCGCTCACCGACCTCGGGCTGCGCTGGCGGACCGACGACTCGCCGGCCGGCGGCCCGAGCCTGCCACCCGGAGCGCTCCACCCGCCTCGCCCTGCCGGGCCACGTTGATGAGCACGCCGGCCGCCGCCATGGTGATGACCAACGAGGACCCGCCGAAGGAGATGAAGGGCAGCGGGATCCCGGTGACGGGCAGCACGCCCACCACCGCCCCGACGTTGATGAGGGTCTCCGCCCCCACCCAGGCCACCAGTCCGAGCGAGACCAGCGCGCCGAAGCGGTCCGGCGACTGCACGGCCGCCCGGATGCCGAGCCAGACGAACCCGCCGAGGAGGCACAGCACCAGGACAGCGCCGACGATCCCGAGCTCCTCACCGATCACCGAGAAGATGAAGTCGGTGTGCGCGTTCGGGAGGAAACCCCATTGGGCCTGGCCGCCGCCGAGGCCCGCGCCCACGAAGTGGCCCGAGCCCAGTCCGATCACCGACTGCATGACCTGGTACCCCGAGCCCGAGCTGTGGGCCGAGGGGTCCATGAATGACAGCAGACGAGCCCGGCGGTAGGGCGACGCCACCGCCACGAGCAGCGCCAGGCCGGCCAGCACGGCCATCACCTTCATCACGGGGCCGAGCCTCACACCGGAGACGAACAGGAGAGCCAGCGCGATGAAGCCGAGCACCATTGTCGTGCCCATGTCGGGCTGGGCCAGGATCAAGACGCAGGCGAAGCCGGTGACGATGAGCAGAGGGCCGATGATACGGCGGTCGGCCGCGTCCTCATCGAGGCGGCGGGTGATGAAGTCGGCTGCGAAGAGGGTGAGGGCCAACTTCATCAGCTCGGACGGCTGCAACCGGAACTGCCCGAAACCAACCCAGCGGCTCGACCCCATGGCGTGGACCCCGAGGCCAGGTACCAGCACGACGAAGAGGAGCCCGAACGTCACCAACAGAATGAGAGGGCTGAAGCGCCGCAGCTTGCGGTAGTCGAAGCGGACGGCGAGCCACAGCGCGACGGAGCCGATCGCCATCCACATACCTTCCCGGATGAGGATGGCCCATGGTGAGCCATAGGTGGCGATGGAGACCACCGACGACGCGGTGCCGACCATCACGAGGCCGATGAGGCAGAGTAGAACCACATCGAGGAGCAGCAGGGTCGAGACCGACACCCGGCGGCTGCCGATGCGGATCCCGCTCCCGCCTGCCGCGGTGCCAGAGGCGCTGCCGGCAGCCGATCCCCGGGCCGCCCGGCGGTGAGCGGTGGAAAGCGGTGCCGAATTCGAGGTCGAGGTCGCCGCAGAGGTCGAGGTCGAGGTCCGTTGCGGGCGAGGCGCCCCCGGCCGCTCCCCGGAGCCGATGCTGCGCGTTGTCGTCATGCCGCACACACCCTCTGGGCGCGGGCGCGCTGGGCTGATCGGTCCGACACCCGATGCATCCCCGAAGTCTTCCCCACCGCGGGGCGTAAGTGGCGGACCGCGGGATGGCTGGGCCGTTCGACGCGTCCGCTGACGCGGGGAATGGTCATGTGAACTTCGCGACCGTGAGGAAGTCGCCGTAGAAGATGCCGAGCCCCAGCGCGCAGAAGAGCCCGCCCAGGATCCAGAAGCGGACGATGACGGTGGTCTCGGGCCAGCCGCCGAGCTCGAAGTGGTGGTGGATCGGAGCCATCCGGAAGATCCGGCGGTGGAACATGCGGAAGCTGATCACCTGCAGGATCACCGACACGGTCTCCATGACGAAGAGGCCGCCGATCACGAGGAGCAGCAGGTCGAGGTTGAGGAGGAGGCAGAGCGCCGCCAGGCCCGCACCGATCGCCAACGACCCGGTGTCTCCCATGATGATCTTGGCCGGCGCCGCATTCCACCACAGGAACCCGATGCAGGCACCGGCCAACGCCACCGACACGAGGGAGAGGTCGATCGCCGAGGCCGGCAGCACGTGGTAGATGGCGTAGTGCCGGAACACCCAGTAGCCCATGATGGAGAGCACGCCGAAGCAGAAGGTCCCGGCACCCGCGGCCAAGCCGTCCACCCCGTCGGTGATGTTCACCGCGTTCGACGAGCCGACCATGACGAGCACGGCGAAGACGACCCATCCGACCTGACCGAGATTGATGCCGATTGCCTCGGAACGGGTGAACGACAGAGCTGTCGAAGCGTGGGCCCAGTGCACCGCCAGCTCGGCGAAGGCGAGTGCGCACACGAGCTGGGCTGCCGCCTTCCCGCGCTTGTTCAACCCGAGGCTGCGCCGGTGGTGGACCTTGATGTAGTCATCGAGGTAACCGATGAGGCCGAAGGCCACCACCGCGCCGACGGCGAGGTACCCGGTGCGCGAGAAGCGGATCTCGGTGCCGATGTGGCCGATCGCGTAGCCGATGACGACGGAGACGACGATGGCGATACCACCCATGGTCGGCGTGCCCGCCTTGGCGACGTGGGAGGCGGGTCCGTCCTCCCTGATGTGCTGGCCCAGCTCACGGCTGCGGAAGTAGCGGATGAGGAACGGAGTCAGAAGGATGGCGATCCCCAGCGCGACGCCTCCCGAGACGAGCAAGCCCAGCACGTGTCGTCAGGCCTCCGGGAGCGTCGGGCGCGGAGCCGTCGCCATCCGCTCCGGGCCGACCGCACCGACGGGTGCCCTCGTCCCCTGCGAGGCCACCCAGGTCCCCGGGTCGGACCCGAAGCGCCGGGAGAGGGCTCGACGGGCCTCGGCCGCGTCATCGAAGGGGAGGCGCTGCCCGGCGACCTCCTGGTACGTCTCGTGGCCCTTCCCCGCGATGACGACCACGTCGCCGGGGACGGCGGCTTCGAGAGCCAGTCGGATGGCTCTCCCACGATCGGGCTCGACTCCGAGCCGAGGATTGGCGCCGCCGCCCGGGATTCCGGCCAGGACCTCCTCAATGATCGTCAGCGGGTCCTCGTCGCGAGGGTTGTCCGACGTCACGAAGGCCAGGTCGCTCAGCTGCACCGCCGCCGCGCCCATCAGCGGGCGCTTGGCCCGGTCCCTGTTCCCACCGCATCCGAAGACACTGAGCACCCGGCCCCCGGCCGCCAACGTCCGCGCCTCGCGCAGCACGACCTCGAGCCCGGCCGGTGTGTGCGCGTAATCGACCAGCACGGTGAACGTGGGGCTCTCCGACCCAGGCTCCGAAGGCGCAAATGAGCCCGGCGCGGCAATGACCTGCAGCCGGCCCGGGACCGGCGTGAGGTTCGCCATGGCCCGTGCGATCTCTTCAGGCCCGAGGTCCATCTCCTCGAGCGCCAGCGCAGCCTCGGCCGCCAGGAGGGCGTTGTCGACGTTGATGGCACCGGTAAGAGGGGTCGTGATGCGGTTTCCCCGCCACGTGAATTCGGAGCTCCCGGGCCGCAGCACCACATCGCTTGCATCGGCGCGGTGGACGGCGACCGTCGGGATGCGGGCGCGCGCCAGGAGCCGCCGTCCCCACGGATCATCGGCGTGGACGACGCCGCGCAACGCATGGCCCGGCGTGAAGAGCAGCGCCTTCGCCTCGAAGTAGTCCTCCATCGTCCCGTGGTAGTCGAGATGGTCGTGGCTGAGATTGGTGAAGACCGCCACATCGAAATGGATGCCCTCGACGCGTGACTGGACGAGGGCATGGCTCGACACCTCCATCGCCACCGCGTGGCGACGACCGTCGGACTTCTGGCGGTCGCGCACCCGGGCCAGGACGCGCTGCACCTCGGTCGCCTCCGGTGTCGTGCGAGTCCCCGACAGCGTCCCCATGACGTTGGTGGGTCGACCGGCTGCGCTGAGCAGGTCGCCCAGCAGCTGTGTCACGGTCGTCTTGCCGTTCGTGCCCGTGACGCCGACGATCAAGAGGTCACGTGCGGGAAAGCCGTAGAACGCCGCCGCGAGTCGGGCCATGACCGCCCGCATGGTGCCCTTCGCGATCCGCGTCTGCACGACACCCTGGTCGACGAGCTCGGGTATGAAGCGCTCGCAGAGGAGACCAATGGCGCCGCGGTCCACGGCCTCGGCGGCGTGGACGTGCCCGTCGCTGACCAGGCCGGGAACGCAACAGAAGAGGTCGCCGGGAACGACCCTGCGGCTGTCGTGGGAGATGCCCCCGACCTCCACGGAGGAAGGGTCGCCGACGGACTCGATCACCTCGATGTCGTCGAAAAGAAGGTTCATGGGCACACGTGGCATGGTCGAACCGACAGCGTTGCATGCCTCGGGCACCCCCGCGAGACGGCTGCAATGGGTATGTCGAACAGAGTCACGTGATGTCCTGGGCCTGATCCGGCGTCGGCGTCGGCGTCGGTGTCGTGCCCGGGGTGGACGTGGCGGGGGCCTGCGCACCGGGGGTGGTGGGGATGTCGTAACGGTGCAGGGCGTAGCTCATGATCTGCGAGAACACCGGCGCCGCCACCGTGCCGCCGAAGATCGGGGTCGGCCGGTTGAGCACGACGATCATGGACAGCGTGGGGTTGGCGGCGGGCGCGTAGCCCACGAAGGACGCCATGTAGGCGCCGGGGACGTAGGAGTCGTGGCCGGCGGTCGGGATCTGCGCGGTCCCCGTCTTCCCCGCCACGGTGTAGCCGGGCACCGCGGCGCTTGTCCCGGTGCCCTGGTTCACCACCTGTTGCAGCATGGAGGAGAGCTCAGCATCGACCGCGGGCGAGAAGACTTGGTGGGTCGCCGACGCCGCGGTCTTGGTCATCGTCCCCGACGGGCTGACGGTGGCCTGCACCAATTTGGGCGCCACAAAGACGCCGCCATTCGCCACGGCGTTGTACGCATCGAGCAACTCGAGGGCACTCACGGCGTCGACCTGGCCGATGGGCAGGGACACATAGTCCGTCGGCTCCCATTGCGCGGCGGTCGCCAGCAGCCCCGGTGACTCGCCCGGGAAGTCGAGCCCGGTCGACTGGCCGAAGCCCAGAGTCTTGACCTGGTTGAGCAGGCGCTGCTCGCCGACACCCTGGGCGATCTCCGACGTCCCGATGTTCGACGACTGCGCCAGGATCTGCGTCGCGCTCAGCCGTTCAGTGGGATGGGGCTCGGCGTCGTGGAAGGTCGATCCGTCCAGGCTGATCTGGTCGGGGACGGTGAACTCGGAGTTCGGGTTGATCAGGCCCTCCTGCAGCGCGGCCGAGAACGTGACCAATTTGAAGACGGAGCCGGGCTCGTAGAGCTGGGTCACGGCCAGGTTGTTCTGCGCCTCGTCGACGGCGGCGTGCGCCCCGATCGGTACGACGCCACCGGGATCGGCGGGGGTCGTGGTCTGGGTCGCCCCGAGCGCGGCAGGGTGAGTGGCGACGAGATTGGCCATGGAGAGGATCTGGCCCGTCTTGACATCCATGACCACGGCGGTGCCACTGACGGAGTCCGAGGTCTCGATGGCCTTGGCCAACGCCTGCTCCGACTCGTACTGGAGCTGCGAGTCGAGGGTCAACTCCAGACCGGTGCCTGGTGTGGAGGACACCTGGTTCGTCACCGGGGACTGCGGTAGCGCCACTCCCGCCGGCGACTCCATGATCGTCTCCTTGCCGTCGACGCCCGCCAGGAGGTCGTTGTCACCGAACTCGAGTCCCCCGGCGCCGTGACCGGCGGCGTTCGTGAACCCGACGACGGGTGCCGCGAGGTTCCCGTTCGGTACCTCCCGCTTGGAGTCGCCGATCAAGGAGATGCCGGGGAAGGCGTCCGTCGCGATCTGCTGACCGGTGGACTTGGGCAGTTGGCGCGCCAGGACCTCGTAGCCCGTGTGCCGGTGCAGCTCGGAGGCGAGGGTGGCGGCCGGCACGTGGAGCAGCGGCGAGAGCGCGAGTGCCGTCTGCACCGGATGCGCGACCTGGAAGTCGTCCGCGACGATGTCGTCGGTGGGAACGGAGAGTGCCAGCGGTGATCCGTCTCGGTCGTAGATCCCGCCGCGCAACGAGGGCAACGGGACTGAGATGGAGGACTCCCCGCGAGCAGCCGCTTCGTAGGCACCGGCGTGCAGCACCTGCACGTCGACCAGCCTCGCCACCAGGAGCATGATCGCCACGATGAAGACCAGACGGACAAGCCGAACCCGGCGCTTGAAGGTGCCGTTCTCCCAGTCCCGACGGTGACGCGAGACCGGAAGCCGGGCCACCTTCGCCGGCGGGCGGTGCGGGCGCGGCGCCGCTGGCTGGCGTCGACCTGGCTGGGCCGTTCGCGCCGGCTGGGCCGTTCGCGCCGGCTGGGCCGTTCGCGCCGGCTGGGCCGGTCGAGCCGGTCGAGCCGGTCGGACCGGCCGGGTCGCGCGTGAAGGTGCACCCGTCGACGGCGAAGCCGAGCGTGTGGCCCCGCCCTGCGCCTTTGTCGTTGCCGACCCCGATTTGGTCGACCCCTCTCGACCTGAGCCAGCGCGCGCGCGATGAGGCTCGTGTCGGGTCGCGCCGCTCACGGCGTCGAAGTCGGCGTCGTTGTGGCGGCGGAGGACGAAGTCGAGGATGAGGTCGAGCTGGCGGACGAAGGGTTCCCCGAGCCCGAGCCCGAGCCCGAGCCCGAGCCCGTCCCCGCCGGCGCGCCCGCACCCGCCGGGGAGGTTGTCGGCGGAGGCGGTGCGGGTGCGGGCGTCACCTTCGGGGTGGGGAGGGGCACGGACAGGGAGACGTAGGGCAGCTCGACGACGCCGGCCGGCCGGACCATGTGGAGCTGACCCGATGCGGCCGCCACGATCCGCGACGGCGTCTCGAGTTGTGATACCGCCAGCTCGGCCTGGCGGTGCGCGCTCTGCTCCAAGGTGAGCTGGTGCTGCAGTGCGGCAAGTCGCACCTGGCCGTTGGTCAGGAGCGCGTGCCCCACGACGACGGCCAGCAACGCGGCCACCACCATGGCGACGGAGATAGTGGTGAGCAACGTGCTCCGACCGACCCCGACGCGGCCCCCCCGTATGCCGCGCCGAGATCGATCCGGTACTACCCGGAGCGGCGCGCGCCAGGTAGAGGGAGCTTCCGTGCCGCGCCCGGCCCGGCGGGACGGGCTCGTCGCGGCCCATGCGGCATGCCGGCGGATCGCCGTTGCGCTGGAGCTGGCAGGGGGAGGCGCCATCAGAGAGCACCCTCCGCCACTTCGCCAGAGCCGGCGTCGATCCGCACGATGGCCCGCAGGCGCGCACTCTCGGACCGGGGATTGGCGGCGATCTCCGCCGCCGATGGCTTCCGGGCACCCCGGAAGACGAGTTGGTGCCGGACCACGGCGCCGCAGACGCACGGCAGGCCGGGGGGGCATACGCACCCGCCCGAGGCGGCCTCGGCGAAGGCGAACTTCGTCAGGCGATCCTCCCCGGAGTGGTAGCTGATCACTGCGCACACACCACCGACCGCCAGGTGCGACAGGGCGATGGGGAGCGCGGTCGCGAGCTGGCCCAGCTCGTCGTTCACCGCAATGCGGAGTGCCTGGAACACCCGGCGAGCCGGGTGGCCCTTTCGGCGGGCCGGCGCCGGCACGGCTGACGCCACGACTTCGGCCAACTGCCTCGTGGAGGTCAGCGGCCGGGCTCCCACGACCGCCCGGGCGATGCGCCCGGACAGCCGTCCCTCTCCGTTCTCACGGAACAGCGCCGCCAGGGCCTCCACCGGGAGGCTGTTCACCAGGTCGGCAGCAGTCGGACCGGTGGTCGGGTCCATCCGCATGTCGAGGGGCCCGTCCTCGCGGAAGGAGAACCCCCGCTCGGAGCGGTCCAGCTGAGGGGAGCTGACGCCCAGGTCCAGGAGCACCCCTGAGAGGGGTCCGAACCCGGGACGGGAGAGAACCGACTCCAGCGACGAGAACGGGGCGGCGACGAGCGTGGCCCGGTCCCCGAAGGCGGACAAGCGCGTCCGAGCCGCCACCAGGGCGGCGGGATCTCGGTCCAGCCCGACGATGCGCAGCGCTGGATACGCCTGGAGCAGTGCCGCGGCGTGCCCACCCCCGCCGACGGTGGCGTCCACGGCCACGCCAGGGGGCACGGATGCGAACAGCGAGACCACTTCGTCGCGCAGCACGGGAATGTGTTCGAACGAGTGGGCCATCTGCAGCCCCTCGGCCGGTGGGTCGAGAGGGAGGTGGAGATCCGAACGACCAACGTGGAGGTGGGTGGAGTGGCCTTCCAGCGCGCCGGTCGAGGAGCTGCACATGGTCCAGTGCGTTCCGCGTGTCCGTATCGTCGTGTTCTCGGTCCTGTCGTGTGTCCTTTCTGTTGTCGTGATGGTGGTCAAGCAAATCGTCTCGGTCGGGACCCCCGCTAGTCCTCGTCCGCCAGGAGCCAGCTCTCCTCTGGCAGCACCCGCTCCGCCCAGGCGCCCGGATTCCATAGCTCGACCCGGTCGATGGCTCCATGCACGAGCACCTCGGCGTCCAGTTGGGCGAATGTCCGCAGGTGGGCGGGAATCGGCATGCGCCCCTGCCGATCTATTTCGACCTCGGCGGAGTTGGACGCCCAGATACGGGCCTGGTTGCGTTCGGCGCGACCCGCGTCTGCCTTCTCCAGCATGCTCTCCATCCGCCGCTCGAATTCGCCGGGCGTCCACAGCGCCAGGCAGCCCTCGGAGTTCTGCGTGAGGTAACCGCCCCGCTCGAACTGGCCGCGGAACTTCGCGGGCAGGATCACCCTGCCCTTCGTGTCGAGCGAATGCTCGTATCTCCCTACGAAGCCTGCCACCAGCTGTATCTCCCACGACGCTCCCTGGCCTGCGTCCTCTGACGCCCCTTCACACCACTGTCCCCCACTTTATGCCCTTTTCCTCCACTACACAACCACTATGGCCCCCGGCCGACCAAAAGCAACCACCTCCCCTGCTCGGCCTCCCGCCGCGGCGCGCCGACTCGCCCTTTGGGAAGCCGGCCGCGCTGGTCCGCCGGACCGCGCCCGGCGGGCCGCACCGGGGAGCCGCCCTCAGCGCGAGGACACACAGAGAGCCACGTCGGCGGAACCGTTCTCCGGTGCGAACCGGGCCAAACCGGATCGAGGAAACAGAAAGGCGAGCCGGGCCAAACCGGATCGAGGAAACAGAAAGGCGAGCCGGGCCAAACCGGATCGAGGAAACAGAAAGGAAGGAGAAACGGAGAAGGGAAAGGGAAAGGGAAAGAAAAGGCCGCCACCCCGGCGGCGTCATCCCGAAGGCAGCGTCATCCCGAAGGCAGCGTCATCCCGAAGGCAGAGAACGAATCCAGCAACGCCCCGCGGACGCGGTCGAGATCGGCGGCCGGCGGGTCGAGCTCGGCCAGACCGACTGCCATCGGCGCCAGGTCGCCCGCCAGTTCGTCACGCGTCCGCTCGTCCACCTCCATGAGCACCAGCATCGGCACGGGATCCCAGCGTCGGTACGCGCACGACGAGAACAGCGACCCCTCCCGCGCCCGCCACTGCGAGAGCCCGACCACCTTGCTCGCGCCACGGAACACCTCACCGGGTCCGCGACCCGCGAAGCAGACGAGTTCACCTAGGTCGCCCGGTATCGATCGGCCCGTGTGCACGTCGAAACCCGGCTCCTCGGGCCCGGGTCCGGAACCGGGACGGGTTCCCGCCAGCGCCTCCATCCACCACGCCCCGACCCACTCGGCGGCGGCTGACACGTCGGCCACCCACAGCGGGTCGTCCCGCGGTATCCAGGCGTCCAGCCAGAGCTGTTCACCCGGGCCGAGGTACACGGCTCCGCCCCCGCCGCGCCGCCGGGCCAGCTGCACGC
The DNA here is from genome assembly GCA_963736515.1 of uncultured Acidimicrobiaceae bacterium. Taxonomy (GTDB): domain Bacteria; phylum Actinomycetota; class Acidimicrobiia; order Acidimicrobiales; family RAAP-2; genus Bog-473. The sequence goes on from CAVTPE010000024.1 coordinate 24,389, forward strand.
CTCGCTCGCGCATGGCATCGCGGCCGACGAGCTCGGTCGGCTGCGTGCTCCCGAGCACGAGGGTGGGGCCTGCCACGTCACGGGCGACGGCCAGCCGCCGCGGCTCGGACCGGAACTGCTCGACGTCGAAGAGTGAGGAGGAAGTGGGCAAACCTCAGGAGGCCGCGGCGAGATACGGCTCCCACAACGGGTCCACGTCCGCCAGGTGCCGCAACCGCCAGAGATGCCCGTCCGGGGGAGCCGGCTTCACGTTGAGCGTCCAACCCAACTCGGAGAGCAACTGGTCGGCCTTGACGAGGTTGTCGCGCTTGCAGGCGGCCACGACGTTCGACCAGTCGTGGGTGCCACCCCGGCTGCGCGGGATCACGTGATCGATGGTGTCGGCCGGTTGCGAGCAGTACACGCAGAGACCGCCGTCGCGCCGCAGTACCGATCGCCGGGTCACGGGCGGCGTGCGCGCCCAGCGCGGGATGCGCACCATGTGCGAGAGGCGCACGATCGACGGCACGTCGATGTTGAGCCTGGCGGAGTGGAAGACCGTGCAGTCCTCGCGGATCGCGACCGCCTCAGCGCGGCCCGCGAGCATGAGCACGACGGCACGGCGATCCGAGACGAGGGCAAGCGGCTCGTAGGTCGCATTGAGGAGGAGCACCCGCTCCATATTCCGAGAGGCTATCCGCGGCGGGGCCGCGACCTCTGACACCAGCGCAGGAAGGCGACGACGTCGTCCGGGGTCAACTCCCCCGACTCCCCGTCCCCGCCGTACGCCGTGACGAGCCGGAACTGCCAGTAGGCCTCTCCTGGGAGCGGCACGAACGGGGCCCGTCGCCACCACCCGCGTCGGGCCATCCGGCTGAGGGCGCCCGCCGCGGCCCACCACAGCCCGGGACGGGGTACGACGGCACGCGCTACCACCACGGCGTCCCGGCCCCACTCCCGGCGGCCGTCGCCCGCGGCGCTCACGTGACGACACCCGCGCCGCACAGACCCACCCGGGCGGCACCGACCAGCGGGCCGCGGTCACCCAGACCGCCCGGCACGACCCGTGCCCCTCGGGCGAACTCAATGCGGCACAGCACATCCATCTCCGCCTGCGCCGCCCGGAAGAAGGGCTCCCCGAAACCCAGGGCCACCGATCCGCTCACCACGGCGAGCGAGAGATCGAGCAGCACCACCGCCGCAGCCAGCGCGCGGCCGACGAGCGTTCCGGTTCGCCCGACCAACTCGGGAGGCGCCACCCGGGCGGGATGACCGGTCACTGCCTCCAACGCGGTCCCCGATGCCTCCGCCTCGAGACAGCCGCGGCTGCCGCACGGACAGGCGCGGCCGTCGCGGACGACGACGACGTGGCCGATGTGGCCGGCGTTCCCGAGCCGCCCGTCGAGGAGCCTCCCGTCCAGCACGATGCCGCCGCCGATACCGGTCGACACCACCATGGCCATGTAATCGGCAGACCCGACCGCCGCGCCGACCCAGCCCTCGCCCAAGGCAAGGGCCTTGGCGTCGTTGTCGACGAACGTCGGGAGCCCGGTCAACGCGGCCAGGCGGGCACGCAGGGGGAACGCTCTCCACCCTGCGATGTTCAATGGCGACACCGCCTCTCCGCCGGGACTCATCGGCCCCCCGCACCCGGTGCCGCAGACCACGAGGCGGTCCCCCGCGCCCACCTGGCGGGCAATCCCCTCCACCAGCCCGGCCAGGTCGTTCCAGAGGTCCTCGGCGTCGTCGGGAGCCGACGACGCCCGGGTCGGTCGACTCGCCCGTTCCACCAGGGAGCCTTGGAGATCGACGAGGCCGGCGGCCATTTTGGTGCCGCCGATGTCGACGGCGAGTGCGAGGTCTGCCACGGAAGGATCGTTACCTCGGCCCGGATCGCCACCGCGGTACGCAGGACACCGGATCAGCGGGGCCGACGACGCCCCGCGCGATGTTCAGCCGTCGCGCCGGTGGAAGCGGGAGCGGAACCAGTCGCGGGCGTCGCTCATGGCACCCTCGATCCCGCTGGCTGCACCGCCGGACTTCGGCTCCCCGTCCTTCGAGCGCCTCAGGTCGTGCCACCCCGCGCGGCCCATGCGGCGCAGGTTGCGCTCGAACCACACCGCGGAGGCGAACATGATCACGACACCGACGAAGCCGGCGATGACCGACTTGCTGTAGAAGGCGACCAGGATGACGACACCGATGACAAAGGTCACCGCGGCCCACTTGCAGTAGCGACCGGCGTGCCGGTAGACGGTCTCCGAGCGCACACGCTCCGCGAACTCGGGGTCCTGGCGCACCAGTGACTCCTCGAGCTCCGCCAGAATGCGCTGTTCGTGGTCGGAAAGCGGCACTACACCCTGCCCCCTGCGATCTCCACATCCATCTGCAGCACATGTTGGCACGCCTTGAGGACGCGGACAACGTGAATGTGCCCCTTGGTGCTTGCCTGCACTCCTGTCTCCACCGCTGTGCAGCTTAGAACCCGACGCCACCGATGCGAACGCGGTCATCAACCTGTCATGTCGCCCACAGGTCCAGCCCAGGACGCAGATCTGCCCCACCGAACCGCCGGGCCGCCTCCCGGGAGTCGGGCCCTACTCCTCGGCCTTGGGCTTGCGCCGCATGATCAGGGCCGTTATCAGTGCCCCGAGCAGGCCCGAGATAACGATGACGAGGATCAGGGGTGCCTGGCGGTGGAAGACCCAGAAGTCGATCCTCACCTTCCCGAAGTTGGCCAGCGCGAACCAGCCCAGGAGAATTCCCCCCACGGCGACGCCCACCAGCCGCACCTGACGCCCGCGGTCGACGTCGTTGCCCCGACCCCCATCGTCGGGTTGCGGGGAATGGGCCTCCGAGTGCACCGGGCGTCTTGCCACACTGCCATTGTGCCTCGCCGGCGGCGCCGCAGCGCGGCAAGCCCCGCGCCGAGGCCGTGCGCCCAGCTGCTATGAGAGGGGTCCCAGAAGGAGGGGTCATGACCAGGAGCGAGATACTGACCGGTGCCCGTACCATGTGGGACCTGGTCGAGCGCCGGGCCCAGGCGTCACCCGGCCATCCCATGCTCATCGCGGAAGACGGCGCGACGGTGACGTTCGGCCAGTTCCGTGACCGGGCCGAGCGGGTCGCCGCCGGCCTGCACGGCCTGGGCATCACGACCGGCTCGATCGTCTCGTGGCAGCTCCCGACCCGGATCGACACCGTGGTGCTGTCCATCGCACTCGCCCGCCTCGGCGCCGTCCAGAACCCGATCATCCACCTCTACCGCGAGCGTGAGGTGGGTTTCGCCCTCCGCCAGACGGGGGCCGAGCTGTTCGTCATCCCCGCGACCTGGCGGGACACCGACTTTGCGGCCATGGCCGAACGGGCGCTGGCCGACATCCCGACCCGGCCCACCATCTTGAGCATCGACGCCGGCCTGCCCGAGGGTGACCCCGCCGTGCTGCCTGCTCCCCCCCCGGGGACGACCGCGGAGGAAGCCCCCATCCGCTGGATCTACTACACGTCGGGCTCCACCGCCGATCCCAAGGGCGTCCAGCACACCGACCAGACGTTGATCGCGGGCGGCTGGGGCCTGGCCCGCGCCCTCGACATGGGGCCCGGCGACGTCGGATCCATCGCCTTCCCCTTCGCGCACATCGCAGGGCCTGACTATCTGGTGACGATGCTGACCGTGGGGTTCCCGGCGATCCTCGTCGAGGCCTTCTCGGCCCCGGAGGTCCTCCCCGTCTTCCGCCGGCACGGTGCCACCATGGTCGGAGGCAGCACGGCCTTCTACGTGGCGTACCTGGCCGAGCAGCGCAAGTCCCCGGCGGACCCGATTCTTCCGACACTGCGCCTGATGTCCGGCGGCGGAGCGGCCAAGCCCCCCGAGGTCCACTACGAGGTACGCGATGAGATCGGCGGGCGCGGCGTCGTCCACGGCTACGGAATGACCGAGGTGCCGATGATTTCCAACGGTTCGCCCCACGACACCGACGAACAGCTGGCGAACACCGACGGCAAGCCGGTGGAGGGTGCCGACGTCCGTGTCGTGACACTCGACGGCCGGGTCGCGGCTCCAGACGAAGAGGGCGAGGTCCGGGTCAAGGGCGCCATGGTCTTCCACGGTTATACCGACCCGGCTCTCGACGCCGACGCCTTCGACGAGGACGGCTACTTCCGCACGGGCGACCTGGGACGGTTGCGAGCCGACGGGCATCTGAACCTCACGGGCCGCCTGAAGGACGTGATCGTCCGCAAGGGGGAGAACATCAGCGCCAAGGAGATCGAGGACCTGCTCTATACCCACCCCAAGGTGATCGAAGTCGCCGTAATCGGGCTCCCCGACCCCGAGCGGGGCGAGCGAGTATGCGCAGTGGTGCAGCTCGCCGAGGGGGCCGAGGAGCTCGAGCTGGCCGACGTGGCCCGGTTCTGCCGGGAGGCCGGCCTCATGACCCAGAAGATCCCTGAGCAGCTCGAGCTCCGCACCGACTGGCCCCGGGCGGGCACCGGGAAGATCGTCAAGAAGTCGCTGCGCGACGAGTACGCCGCCCGGTGAGCTCCACCCCCCGCCGGCGGGGCCTTGTCGTGCCCCCGGGACCGATCGGCGACCGGCCGTACCGCATCGTCTTCGTCTGCACCGGGAACATCTGCCGGTCCCCCATGGCCGAGGTCATCACGCGGTCACTGGCCGGGTCGACGGCTCTCGCCGACGGCACCACGCTGGGCGACCAGCTCGAGGTGCGCAGTGCCGGCACCGGCCCATGGCACGAGGGCGAGCCGATGCACCCGCTGGCCCAGACGGCGCTCGCTCGGGCCCGCTACGGGGACCACCGGCACATCGCCCACCAGATCATGGCCTCCGAGCTGAGAAGCATCGACCTCATGGTCGCTCTCGACCGCCGCCATCAGCAGACCCTGCGTGGTCTCGGCGCGGACCCCGCCCGCCTGGCACTCCTCAGGGCCTTCGACGCCACCTCGGGCGCCGCCGCCGACGTGCCCGACCCGTACTACGGCGACGACGCGGTCTTCGACGAATGCCGCGACCTGATCGCCGGCGGTTGTGCCGGCCTCGTCGACTCCCTGGCGACCCACTGGGGGGCGCTGTGGGCGGCCTCGGCCTAGACCCCACCGGCACCAGCTCCGGCTCCAGCACCAGCTCCGGCTCCGGCTCCAGCACCAGCACCAGCACCAGCCGGAGGATCCGCCAGTCGCGCGAACCTGCTGGTCAGGATGCCTCCTGCCCTGGGGCCACGCCAGAGTGTGTGACATAGTGCCGACGTGGTCTCGCGAAGAGTCATGCGCCGGCGCCGCCAGTTCGCCGTGGGAGGCGCACTCCTAATTCTTCTCCTGATCTATTTCGCGTTCTTCTCCGGTGGCTCGAGCTCGCCGCCACCACCACCGACAACGACCCACCACGCCGTCACCACGGCCGAACACTTTCCGAAGCACTCCCCGCTCAATCCGGCCTGGACCGGCAACGGCCACACCGTCACCTTCGGGTTCGGCGGCGACGTGCACTTCGCCGGCGTCGTCGGGACGAATCTGGCCAAGAACCCCACGACAGCGCTGGGCACCACCATCCCGCAGCTCTTCACCGGCGCCCAGGTCCGCATGGTCAACCTCGAGACCGCGGTGACCGACGGCACCTGCCCGGAGCCCCAGAGCAAGCCCTACATCTTCGACGCGCCGGCCTCCGCGGTCACTGCCTTACAGAGCGCCACAGTCTCGGTCGCCACCCAGGCCAACGATCACGGCATGGACTGCGGTCCGCAGGGACTGTCGCAGAACCTGACCATCGCGTCCCAAGCGCACTATCCGATCATCGGCATCGGCAGCACCGCCTCGCAGGCCTTCACGCCCTACCGGGCCACGATCGGCGGACAGCGCGTGGCGATCGTCGCGGCGACCCAGGTCATCGCGGACAATCTGGTCAGCACGTGGACGGCGAGCGCCACCCAACCCGGCGTCGCCTCGGCGATCGACCCCACACAGCTCGTCCGCGAGGTCCAGCAGGTGCGCCGCTCGGCCGACACCGTGATCGTCTACCTCCACTGGGGCACCGAGACGCAGGCCTGCCCGAACCCGCAGCAGGAGCCGCTGGCCGAACAGCTCGTCAAGGCGGGAGCGGACATCGTGATCGGCTCCGATGCGCACGTCCTCCTCGGGGGCGGCTATCTCGGCGGAGCGTATGTCGACTACGGCCTGGGCAACTTCGCCTTCTACGACAACACCGCCCCCGAGACCGACAGCGGCGCGCTCGTGATCACCGCACAAGGACGCCACATCACCGGCGCCGTATGGCGCCCGGCCACGATCCTCAACGGACTCCCCCAGCCGCTGAACGGTCCCCCTGCCACCGCGGCGGTCCAGAGCTGGAACGCGGCACGTGGGTGCACCAACCTGTCGGCCACGCCTTCGGCCAGCCTCACCACCATGCGAGGGGAGACCGTTCCGTTCGTGGCGCCACCCGCGGCCACCACCACCACCACCACCACCACGACGACGTCGACGACCGGCCACTCGACCGGCGGGAGCACGACCACGACGACGATCACGCCGACCAGCACGAGTGCGCCCAAGTCCGGCGAAACGACGAGTAGCACCGGCACGGGATCGAACGGTCGCACGACGACCACGACGACGGCTCCCGCTGCGACCACCACTTCCCCGAGTGACAACGCCGGCGGCTGAGCGGGCCGGCTGGTCTCCTGCAGCCGCGACCGTCGCCCCGATCGATCAGGGCAGATCGATCCTCGACCGGGTATGGGGCTGGTCCGCGAAGGCGTCCTCCCCCGGCAGGCGCTGGTAGCGGAACCGGATCTCTTCCAGGTCGTTCGGCTCGGTGACCGTCTCCTCGGACAAGCGCAGGACCATGTCGGCCTGGCGCCGGAGAACGTCTCGCTGCTCGGCTGACGTGGCGTCGAGCATGATCGAGCCAACGGAGTCGATGAGCCGGATCAGGACCGCCGGCATACCGGTGGCCGCCTGGCGGATCTTGTCGAAGGCACGGTTCACCATGCGGGCGTACGACGGATCGGACTCGATCAGACGCACGTTGCCCGCCCCATCTCGGTAGACGCCCTCGTCGAGCACCCGGCCGGAGACGCGACCCAGACCCGCCGAGAGCCAGTCGATGCAGGTCAGGGCCGTAAAGGTGTCGTTCACCGCGGACGAGAGGGCTCTGATGGCGATCTCGACCAATTGGTCGATGGCAAAGACCGGGTCCTGCACGAGCGTCCGGTGGGGCCCGGTCACGTGGGCCTTCGACAGCGCCAGTGCGACCTCGGGTGCCGCTCCGCGCGGCCACACGATGGCGAGAGAGCGGCCGGTGGCCAGGTAGTGGCCCGGGCGGTGCTCCAACCGGATCACCGAGTCGGTGCGCGTGGCTATGCCGACCAGCTGTGAGTAGCCGACGTACTGGATGTAGCCACTGACCTGTGACGGCACTGCGGCCCCGTGTTCTTCGATCAGCTTCAACAAATCCGGAACTGACTTCCCGGCTTGCCGACGCACGGTGGGCTCGTTCGCGGCACCCACCGCATCCGGGAACTCGGCGTCGATGGAACTGATCAGGTCACGGGCAATCCCCGCGATCACCTCGGGAAGCTGGATCGACTTCGCGATGTGGTGGATGAAGTAGATCAGCACCCCGAGGTCGAGCAGCAGGAGCGCCTCAGCGACGGACGTCGACAGATGGGGGACGAACGCGGGGCTGAGGCTGTCGATGGATCCCAGGGCAAGCACGGAGTAGACGAACGTGCCGACGAAGATCCCCAGCGTCACCTGGTTGCCGATGTCCCGCACGAAGTTGCGCATCATCCGTGGGCCGAATTGCTGCGATGCCAGCGTCAGCGCCAGGATCGTGATGGAGAACACCACACCGATCACCGTGATGACGGCGGCGGCGATGGCGATCAAGACCTGCCGTTCGGCAGCGGCATTCCCCGTCCGAATCCAGAAGGGCAGCGCCAGGTGTCCGTGGTAGGCCGCGACGTCGATCTCGAACGTAGCGATGAAGAGCAGAACCGAGACGACGACGAGGATGCTCGGGATGACCCAGAGCGTCGTCCGCAGCTCCTCCCAGCGCCAGCTCGGCAGTTGGCGCCGGTCCTTCCCGACGCGCGCCGGCTGCGGCGCCACCACCTCTTCGATGTCGGTCACGACGACACCGTCGAGAGGCGCATCGCGTCACCTACGGATCGGATGGGCTGGGCGGAAGCGGTCAGGGACCCGGTGTCACTCGTCGCCCACCAGTGTTCTCCCGGCCCATCTCGGCTGTGCGCACACGGGAGCCCCCACCCGTGTGTGTCTCCCGACGGCTCACGCGGGAAGACCAGGCTCATGACGGGAAGAACCTGGGTAGGAACTGCCGGTTGGCCGCCAGCATCTCGTCGGCCAGGTCGCTGGCCAACGGGTACTGCCCGACCAATGGGTTGGCCAACAACGCGCGCACCACGTCGTCGCGGCTTCCCGAGCAGGCGGCCTTCACCGCCAAGCGCTCATAGGCCTTGGCGTGCTGGACGAGCCCCAGCATCTCTGGCGACAGGTCCCGCTGTGGCAGCGGGTGTGCACCCGTGGCATCGACCACGGCGGTGGTCTCCACCACCGCATCGTCGGGCAGCCCGGGCACCGCGCCGTCATTGCGCATATCGACCACCTGCACGTCACCGGTCCCGGCGTGGAGCGAGCCCATGAGCCTGACCGCGGCGAGCGAGTAGTAGGCGCCGCCGCGGTACGACAGTGCCGTCGGCTTCGACACCAGAGCAGGGTCCCGGTACTCCTCCAGGAGCTTGGTCTCCAACTCCGCGACGACGTCGGCTCTCGACCGGTATCCGGGTGCCGACTGGTGCACCACTTCGGCGTCGTGTTGGTAGTAGTAGTGCACGTAGTACGACGGCAGCGCGTGCTGCAGGCGAAGCACGTCGATCGGCACGCCACTCTCGAGCTCGAGCTCGGGACCGAAGCGGCCGAAGAGATCATCCAGCCGGTCCTCGCCAAGATCACCGTCCACCCGGGCCGATCGGATCCAGGTCAGGTGGTTCAGCCCAACGTGCTCTACGGAGACCGCGTCGGGATCGACCCCGAGATAGTGGCCGATCCGTTGTTGGGCCCAGATGGCGACGTTGCACAGCCCCACGGCGTGGTGACCCTCGTCGAGCAGGGCCTGCGTCACGATCCCGACGGGATTGGTGAAGTCCACCAGCCAGGCGCCGGGGTTGGAGCGGGCCGCCATCTCCTCGGCCAGCTCGAGCACGATCGGCACGGTACGCAGCGCCTTGGCCAAGCCGCCGGCGCCCACGGTCTCCTGGCCCAGACACCCGTAGCCCACCGGCAGTGTCTCGTCGACGTGGCGCGCCGCCTGCCCCCCGATGCGTAGCTGGACCACGACGAAATCGGCCCCCTCGAGCGCTGCGTGCGGGTCGGCCGTCGTCGAGAACGTCCCGGACCATCCCCTCGCACGCAGGATCCGTTCGGACAGGCCGCCGACTACTTCTCGCCGCAGGTCGCTCGGATCGAGCAGGACGAGATCGTCGACGACCATCCGATCCTCGAGGTCACACAGACCGTCGACCAGCTCCGGCGTGTACGTGCTCCCACCGCCGACGACGGCCACCTTGGTCCCCACGCAGCGCAACGTAACATCCGTCCGTGCCCGACCCCTCCGTCTCCGAACCGGCGGTGCTGGCGTTCGACGGTGGCAGCACCAAGACCGATGTCGTGCTCGTCTCGCGCGCCGGCTCAGTGCTCGGCCGGGCCCGCGTCGGTCCGAGCAACCACCAGCTTGTCGGCCTCGAAGGAACGGTGCAGGCGCTGACCGCGGCCGTCACCGCGGTGACGGCAGATGCACGGATCGCGGGCGCCCCATCCCCGATTTGCCACACGGGGGTCTACTGCCTGGCCGGCATCGACCTGCCCGTCGACGAAACCACGCTCGTACCGGCCATCGACGCGCTGGGGTGGACCGATCGTGTCATCCTCCGCAATGACACGTTCGCCGTCTCGCGTGCCGGCACGACGTCCCGCTGGGGTATCGGCGTCGTGTGCGGGACTGGCATGAACTGTGCCGCCGTCGGGCCCGACGGACGGACCGTGCGCTTCCCCGCTCTGGCCGAGCTGTCGGGGGACTTCGCGCCGGGCGGCGCCTGGCTGGGCGTTCGGGCCCTCGGCCTGGCGCTCCGGGCCGGCGACGGCCGGGGTGGTGCCACCCTCCTCAGCCAACGGGTGCCGGCCCATCTCAGGACGCCGGACGCGGAGGCGGCGCTCACCGGCATCTACACCGGAGCGATCCCCTACGCCCGGCTCTTCGAGCTCGGCGCGCGTCCTCCTCGACGCCGCCGCCGACGGCGATGCGCTGGCCCGCCAGGCGGCGGACACCCTGGCCGACGAGGTCGCGGCCTTCGTCCGTGCGGCCGTCATCCGGCTGGACCTCCACGACGAGGCGGTCGAGGTCGTCCTGGGCGGGGGCATCTTCGACACCACCGACGCGGCCTTCCACTCCCGGGTCGCAGAGGGCATCCACGCCACTGCGCCGCGTGCCGTTCTCGTCCGGCTCGACGCACCTCCGGTACTGGGCGCCGCGCTCATCGGCCTCGACGCCGAGGACGCGCCGGCGAGCTCCGCCGCCGCGCTCCGCCAGGCACTGCGCCTGACCGAGGAGGGATCGACCGGCGCGTCGTAAACACCGGACCTCGCCCGATCGTCAGGCCCCTCCCCCACCACCCGCGGCGCCAGCCGCCACGTGTGGCATGGCATCGGCCACCAGCCGCTCGTCGTCGGCCAGCAGCGAGTGGGCGAGGTCCTTCACCATCTCGATGATCTCGGGGTGCTCCTCCGGGTTCCAGCCCTCCAACAGGTCGGTCAGCCCGTTGCGCCGCGCCTCGGTCAGCTTCCCGAGCGCCGTGGTGCCAGCCGCCGTGAGATCGAGATCGCACTCGTGTCCCCGACGCCGCTCGTCGATCATGCCGGCCGCCAAGAGCCCGTCCACCCCCGGCTGGATCAACTCCGGGTCCACCTTCAACCGCTTCGCCATGTCGTCGACGGTGCAGCCGGGCTGGTCGGCCAGCCGGTAGAGCAACCAGACCGCACGGGGCGCCAGATCGATGCCCGCCCGTTGGGCCAGCGTGTGGTAGAGCTCGCCCCGATTCTCCCGGGCCGACAGCCGTGTCAGCGCCAGCTCGATCTCCTGCAGCGACGACCGCGGATCGGGAGAGCCGTTCACCTCGCCGACGTCGACGGTCTGCACGGTCTTGCGCAACTCGACCTCGGGGAGCAGGAAGCTCAGAAGGAACGCGACGAAGGCGATCGGCACCGCCACCAGGAAGACGGTATGGATCGAATGGGTCACGGCATCGATGTACTTCGTGTAGAAGAACAGCCCCGCGGCGGTCGACTTGAGTTGGGCCAGCACCGCAGGATTGATCGTCTGCGGGTTGAACGACCGGAGCACCGACGCCGGTACCTTGGCCAGGGTTGGCGCGATGGTGTGGTTGAGGACGATGGCGTAGATCGCCCCGAACACCGCTGTACCGAACGATCCGCCGATCATCCGGAAGAACGTCGCACTGCTGGTGGCCACACCGAGATCCTGGTAGGACACTGCGTTCTGCACCGCGACCACGAGGACCTGCATGACCAGGCCCATGCCGACGCCGAAGACGAACATGTAGCCGGCCAGCACCCAACCGTTCGTCGACGCATCGATCATCGACAAGAGGTATGCACCGACCGTCATCAACGCCGTGCCGACGATGGGGAAGATCCGGTAGCGACCCCAGCGGGTCACGAGCCGGCCCGAAGTGACCGACGCACCGAGCATGCCGAGCATCAGCGGCAAGATCCTCAGCCCCGACGCCGTGGGGCTCACGCCCTTGACGATCTGCATGTACAGGGGGAGGAACGTGAGTGCCCCGAACATGGCGAAGCCCATGACGAAGCCGATGCCGCTGGCCGCGTTGAACACCCTCTCCCGGAACAGCTTCAGCGGGATCACCGGCTCGGCCGCCGTGCGCTCGGCCAAGAGGAACGCCCCCGCCAACACGACGCCGAGGACGGCGGTGAAGATGCTCGGGCCCGAGACCCACGCCCACGAGATCCCGCCCAGACTGGCGAAGATGATGAGCGACGTCGCCGAGCCGGCCAGCAACAACGACCCCAAGTAGTCGATGCGATGCGAGACCCGGCGCAGATGGCCGGGGAGCACGGCGCCGGTCACGAACAGCGCGAGGATCCCGAGCGGCAGGTTGATGTAGAAGACCCAACGCCAGCTCAGGTAGGTGACGCAGAGCCCGCCGATCAGCGGCCCGATCACGGTGGCCACCGCGAACATGGCGCCGAACAGACCCATGTAGCGGCCCCGGTCGCGGGGCGACACCACGTCGCCGATGATCGTCTGCGCGCCGACCATCAGTCCCCCACCACCCAGTCCCTGCACAGCCCGGAAGGCGATCAGCTCGGTCATGGTGTGGCTGAAGCCGGCCAGGGCCGACCCGATCACGAAGATGACGATGGCGGCCTGGAAGAAGGTCTTGCGCCCGTACTGGTCGCCCAACTTCCCCCACAACGGCGTCGACACTGTCGACGCGAGCAGGTAGGCGGTGACCACCCAGGCCAGATGAGAACCCCCGTGCAGGTCGCCCACGATCGTGGGGAGTGCCGTCGAGACGATGGTCTGGTCGAGGGCCGCCAGCAGCATCCCCAGGAGCAAGGCACCGAGGATCAGCCACAGGCGACGCCCCGTGATCCTCTCGGGCATGGGGGGTGCTGTGCTGACGCCCACGCCGACCTCCCCCACGTCTGCCACGATGAACTCACAGTAGGAACGTCCTGGTCAAAATGCAACCATTGGGCGGCCGACCGCCCGGTTCCGCCGGACCCCTTACGGCGGCCACTGCCGCCCGCGCTACGGTCCCCGCGGCGGATGCCGGCGCCAGGCCGCGCAGGAACGAGATCAAGGGGAAGGCCAGAGCACCATGCGAACCCGCCTCACCGAGCTGCTCGGTATCGAGCACCCCGTCATGTTGGCCGGCATGGGAGGGGTCTCCTATTCCGAGCTGGCCGCAGCAGTCTCGGACGCGGGCGGCTTCGGCTGCCTCGGCGCCTCCACCATGGGCGACGAGATGATGGCAGCCGAGATCGCTGCCGTCCGCCGGGCCACCGACAAGCCTTTCGGCGTCGATCTCCTCACGGCGATGCCCGGCGGCATGAGCGACCAGGTCAAGATGATCATCGAGGGCGGCGCGTCGGCCTTCGTCGCGGGGCTCGGGGTCCCGACCGAGGTCGTCGACCTCTGTCACAACCACGACGTGATCGTCGTCAGCATGTGCGGCAAGGTCGAGCACGCGCGGCGCGCCGTCGACGCCGGCTGCGACCTGGTGGTGGCACAGGGAACCGAGGCGGGAGGGCACACCGGGCAGGTCGCCTCCTTCCCCCTCGTTCCCCAGATCGTCGATGCGGTCGGCGCCCACGTCCCGGTCGTGGCCGCCGGGGGCGTCTTCGACGGCCGCGGCCTGGCTGCCGCGTTGGCGCTCGGCGCCGACGGCGTCTGGGTGGGGACCCGCTTCATTGCGACACCCGAGGCTCGGGGCGTCCTCGGGTACAAGGAAAAATTGTTGGTGAGCCGGGAGGACCAGACCACCGTCAGCCGCGCCTATTCGGGCAAGACCATGCGTGTGGTGCGGAACCAGTACACCGACTACTACGACAGCCATCCCGACGAGCTGAAGAAGTTCCCCGACCAGCTCGGGATCGCCTACGGGAACGGTGCCATGCACCTCGGGGGTGACTCCTTCAGCGAGGGCGTGGACGTTGACAAGGAGTGCTACCCGGCGGGCCAGGGCGTGGGTGCCATCACGGAGCTCGTCCCGGCGGGTGAGCTCGTCCGGCGCTTCGTGGTCGAAGCCGAAGTGGTCCTCGACCGCCTGTCGGGTCTGCGCTGACCAGCGCCGGGGGACTGTCGCGCATGCACCGTGGCGTTCGCGGGCACGTGGACCCAGTGGGTCGAGGCCGCCGATGACGATCGGCTCTTCCGCTGCGCCCCGGGTCGCACTCATCACGGGCGCGAACCACGGCATCGGCGCCGCCACGGCCAAGGCCCTGGCCGCCCAGGGCAGCGCCGTTCTGTGTGCCTACTTCCGGAGTGAACGGCTCGGCGGACTCGACGACGCGTCACTCCCGACGGCGTACCGGGCGACCCGGATGGCCCGCGCCGACTTCGTCGCCGAGTCCATCAGGGCGGCCGGGGGCAGCGCGGTGGCGATGGAGGCGGACCTGTCCGATGCGTCGAGCGCGCCCGCACTGTTCGACGCCGCCGAATCCGAGCTGGGGCCGGTGCAGATCCTGGTGAACAACGCGTCGGGGTGGGTCGCCGACACCTTCCTCCCCGCTGCGGTGCACCGTTTCGGGCGGCCGCTGCCTCTCGTGAATCCAACCACCCTTGACCAGGTCCTCGCGGTCGACGCCCGGGCGGCGGCGCTCCTGATCGCCGAGTTCGCCCGCCGTCACGTCGACCGGGGCGGCGACTGGGGCCGCATCATCGGCTTGACGTCGGGCGGTCCGGACGGGTTCCCCGAGGAGGTCTCCTACGGGGCCGCCAAGGCGGCGCAGGTCAACTTCACCCTCAGCGCGGCCGCCGAGCTGGCACGCTTCGGCGTGACCGCCAACGTCGTGCACCCGCCCATCACCGACACCGGGTGGATCAACACGAGGACGGCCGCGTGGGCGCAGTCGGCCGGCCGGCGCGTCGCCACGCCCCGCCAGGTGGCCGACGTGATCGCCTACCTCGCTTCGGACGCCGCCGCGCTCGTCACGGGCAACGTCGTCCACCTTCGCTGACCGGATAGGGCCGCCCGACCCGGGATGTATCCGGTCCGGGGCCGGCCGACCGGGCACGAGACAGGCAGCTCTCCATGGTCAATAGCCGGGGGTTGGCTTCCAGAGAGTGCCGGCGGCACCGATCGAGCCAGCAGCCGATGCGGTTCGGCGATGGTCACGGGGGTCTGCGTTCCCGACCTGCGCCCGGCCGCCGTGACCCTCTGCGACCTGCCCCGACGCATAAACCCTCACCACGCCTCTTCACCGTGGGAGCCAAGCCGGCGATGCTCCGATCCCGAAACGGGGCGCTGAGGCTGTCTTTGTGCAGGTCCAGCACGATTTCCTGAAATCGCGTGACATCATGAACTTATCCGATATATCATTAGCATTACGTAAACGACCGTGAGAACGGTCCGGCCCGGGAAGGGCCCCGAACCCAAGGAGTCATCCATGACACACACACACGATCAAGATCACGACTACGACCACGACCGTCACCGTGACCACGACCACGACCGTGACCACGACAACCATGACCACGAGCACGAGCACCTCCACGATCGCCACTTCGGCGGTCGGGGCATGCGGGGCCCCCGCGGTCGCTGGGGTGGCGGGCGCGGCGGATGGGGCGGCGGGCGACGTATGCCGCGTGGCGCCATCCGCACGGCCATCCTGGTCGCCCTGCGCGACGATCCGGGGCACGGGTACGAGGTCATGCGCCGGCTCGAGGAGATGAGCGGGGGGCTATGGCGTCCGAGCCCAGGGTCTATCTACCCGCACCTCCAGATGCTCGAGGACGAGGGCATGGTGCAGTCCTCCGACGTCGAGGGCAGCCGCACCTTCACCCTGACCGAGAAGGGCCGAGCGGAAGCCAATAAGGCGACGCTCCCCTGGCAGGAAGGCGGCGAGTCCGACGACGACGTGCGCACCCTTCGCCTCGGCGTGGGTCAGCTCATGAGCGCCGCGAAGCAGCTCGCCGGCGCCGGCGAGAAGGCGCAGATCGAGCGGGGCATCGGCGTCATCCAGAAGGCGCGCAAAGAGCTCTACCAGATCCTGGCCGAGGACTGACACCCGGAAAGGTGCGAGGCCGCTGAGAGCGGCCCGATACTGTGCAGAAGAAGCCATGACCACGACGACCACCGCCACGCCGCCCGTAGACGGCGCCCGTGCAGACGGAGCTCCGATCATCGAGACCGTCGGTCTCACGAAGACCTACGCGGGAACTGACTTCCGTGCCGTCGACGGGCTCAACCTGCGGGTCGGGACGGGCGAGGTCTTCGGCCTCCTCGGCCCGAACGGCGCTGGGAAGACCACGACCATCGGCGTCCTGACCACCCGGGTCATCCCCACAGGGGGTCAGGCGCTCATCGGCGGCATCGACGTCGTGCAGCACCCGACACTCATCAAGCAATTGATCGGCGTGGTGTCGCAGCAGAACACGTTGGATCGCCAACTCACGCCCTTCGAGAACCTCTACTGGCATGGACGCCTATTCGGGATGGGAGCGAAGGAGTCGCGCCAGGTCGCGGACGACCTCCTCGACCGGTTCCAACTGGCGCGCTTCGCCAAGGCGTCGGTCTACGCCCTCTCTGGCGGGATGGCTCAACGCCTCATGGTGGCCCGGGCCATCTTCCACCGGCCGGCAGTCCTCTTCCTCGACGAACCCACCGCCGGGCTCGACCCCCAGGGTCGGCTCGCCCTGTGGGAGTTGCTCGAAGGCCTCAACGCCGAGGGTCAGACCATCATGCTCACCACGCATTACATGGAAGAAGCGGACAAGCTCTGCGACCGTGTGGCGATCATGGACCACGGCAGGATTCTCGCCCTCGACACGCCGGCCGAACTGAAGCGGAGCGTCGGCGCGGACACCATCGTGACAGTGAAAGCCACTGGAGACACCGGCCAGTTGGCCGAAGTGTTCAAGGCCCGCCTCGAAGGCCTGACGCGGACGCGCGCCCTGCCCGATGGAGTGGAGCTGCAGATTCGCGGTGCCGATCGGCTGGTCCCACGGGTGGTCGAGGCTGCGGAAGCCGGCGGATTCTCCCTGGCCGACCTATCGGTGGCGGAGCCCACCCTCGAGACGGTCTTCATCGGGCTGACCGGAAAGGAACTACGCGACTAGTGGCCGCGACTACCTCTGAGACCCTCCCGGCAGCCTCATTCGGCACTCCGGGTACGCGCCAGCTCGAGTTGAGGCCGACCCGCTCGGCGACCTCGGCCAGCCGGACCTCGCTGCGCGCCCTCATCCAGCGCGACCTCGTCGTGCTCTGGAAGCACAAGATCGAGTTCACCGTGCGCACGCTGGTGCAGCCGTTCCTGTTGTGCTTCGTCTTCCTCTATGTGTTCCCCAAGATCGGCCAGGGCATCGGCGGGGCCAGCGGCGTCCCCGGCGCCGAGTCGGCCTTCGCAACGGTCCTGGTGCCCGGCGTCGTCGGGCTTTCGATCATGTTCCAGGGCATCCAGGCCGTGGCGATGCCCATGGCGCAGGAGTTCGGCTTCACCCGCGAGATCGAGGACAGGGTCCAGGCCCCATGCCCGATCTGGTTGGTGGCGATCTCCAAGGTGATCTCGGGCGGTGCCCAGGGTCTCCTGTCGGCCGCCATCGTCCTGCCCATCGCCTCGGTCGTGCATGCCGCGGGCGTCGAGGCGCAAATCAATCTCCACTGGCTGCTTATCCTGACGCTGGTGCCCCTGTCCTGCGTCTGCATGGCGTCCCTGGGCCTGCTCCTCGGGACTTCGTTCGAACCCCGAAACCTGGGTCTCATGTTCGGGTTCATCGTGCTCCCGATCACCTTCCTCGGTGGCACCTATTACCAGTGGACGCGGTTGGCGCCCGTGAAGGCCGGGTCGATCCATTGGCTGCAGATCATCGTCCTGGTGAACCCTCTCATCTACATCAATGACGGAATCCGCGCCGCCTTCACGGACGCCGCGCACATGCATCTCTACATCGTCTATCCCGCCATCGTCGCCTTCAGCGTTGTCTTCTTGACACTCGGTCTGCGCAACTTCAGACACAAAGTGCTGGCCTGAATCTGCGTCTCGACGACGGGAGCGAGGTCGCACCGAGGCTCACAAACCCAAGCGAGCTCCACCGAGGAGGAGGCTGGGGCGACGACCGACCGGGCACGCTGCAGGACCAGGTCGTCCCGTACACGGCATGTGCCGACAGAAGGTCGCCGCGCGGCGGTGCCGGCCCGGTCCCCGGCGCCAGCCGCCTCGATCCGACCGAGAATGCCGCGTCAGCCAGTCGACTGCGGCTAAATCCGTATCCGTCTCGATCACCCGAGAACATGCCTCTAATCACGTCACCCGAGAGCAGCGATTTGTTGGGCGAGCTCTGCGCCGATCCTCGCTCGGGACGGGACCTCGGAAGTCATTTCGACCGCCGCCGATCCGGGCAGCGGTGGAACCCAGGCCGCCTGACGACCTGGCTTTTGCGTGAATAATGCAACAATCGCGTCTGACCTCGGGCACTACTGGGTAGGGTGAACCCACCGTGCAGCCAGCTTGTGCAACCGCTCCGGGCGGGTGGCGAAGGGACGGATCTCATGGACATGACCGGTCGAGAAACGCCGTCCGATCTCCCGGGCGCCTACGCGCAGGTTCGGGCCACCACCGAGCGGTTGGCCTCTGTCCTGAGCGCAGAGGATCAGACCGTCCAGACGATGCCGGACGTGAGTCCGACGAAGTGGCACAGGGCTCATGTCACGTGGTTCTTCGAGACGTTCCTTCTCAGCGAATACGCCACCGGATACCGCGCGTTCGACGATGCGTACGCCTACATCTTCAACTCGTACTACGAGGCCATGGGAGCCCGCCATCCCCGGACTGAACGTGGCCTCCTCTCCCGTCCCGGGATCGACGAGATTGCCCGCTATCGATTCTTCGTCGACAGCGCCATGGAGGCGCTCCTCCACCATCCCGATCAGCCCGGCCTCACCGAGCTGATCATCCTGGGGCTGCACCATGAGCAGCAGCATCAGGAATTGCTGCTCATGGACATCAAGCACGTGTTGTCCCGGAATCCCCTGCACCCCGCGTACCTCTCCGGCCCATCGGAGCCCTCGCGCATCGCCCCCCCCAAGGCGGGATGGATCGAGCACGACGGCGGTCCTGTCGAGATCGGGCACCGCGGAGACGGTTTCGGCTTCGACAACGAGTTTCCCGTGCACACTGTGTACCTGACCCCGTTCGGGCTCGCCGACAGGCCGGTCACCTGCGGCGAATGGCTCTCGTTCATTGAGGACGACGGCTACTCCAGGCCCGAGTTCTGGCTCTCCGACGGCTGGGCCGTCGTCAACACCCAGCGTTGGGACTCACCCCTGTATTGGTCCCGAGACCCCGACGACCCGGAGCGCTGGCTCCAGTTCACCCTCTCGGGCGTCCGACCCGTCGATCCGAACGAACCGGTCTGCCACATCAGCTACTACGAAGCGGACGCGTTCGCCCACTGGACCGGCATGCGACTGCCCACCGAGTCGGAGTGGGAGACGATCGCCCTGACCCACGGCGAGGGCGACAACTTCTTGCACGATGATGTTCTTTCGAGCGGGGCACCGCACCCGCGGCCCGCCATCTCCGCCAATGGCATCTTCGGGGACACCTGGGAATGGACCTCGAGCGCCTATTCGCCGTATCCCGGATTCCGGGCTGCCCCGGGCGCAGTGGGCGAGTACAACGGGAAGTTCATGGTGAGCCAGTACGTGTTGCGCGGCGGGTGTTGCGCCACCCCGGCCGGGCACGTCCGCCCCACGTATCGCAACTTCTTCCCGCCGGGCGCCCGCTGGCCTTTCGGCGGGTTGCGTCTCGCCCGGGACCCCTGATCCATGTCGTACACCATCGACGTCCATCTCTCTCCCGAGGAGGTACGCCGCCAGATGCTGGCCGACGCGCTGAAAGGGCTCCAGGGCGAGGAGAAATCCATTCCTCCGGTGTGGTTCTACGACGAGCGGGGCAGCCGCCTGTTCGAAGAGATCACCCAGCTCCCGGAGTACTACCCCACCCGAGCGGAGCGTGCGCTCCTGGAGGCGCACGCCACATCCATCGCCGAGCTGTCGAAGGCCGACACACTCGTCGAGCTGGGCGCGGGCGCATGCGAGAAGACACGTGTGCTGCTGAGCGCCCTCCAGGACGCCGGCACCCTGTCGAGGTACGTGCCGTTCGACGTGAGCGACGAGTTCCTCCGCAGCGCAGCCACCACACTTTCGGAGGAATTCGACTCCCTGGATATCCACGTGGTCATCGGTGATTTCCATCATCACCTAGCCGAGATCCCGACCGAGGGGCGGCGAATGATCGCCTTCCTGGGTGGGACCATCGGAAATCTGAACCCCAAGCAGCGTGCCCGTTTCCTCTTCGACCTGAACTGCACCATGTCGAGCAACGATTCGCTGCTGATCGGTACCGATCTCGTCAAGGACAGGGACCGGCTCGTCGCGGCCTACGACGATGCGGCCGGCGTGACGGCGGACTTCAACCGCAACGTGCTCCAGGTGCTCAATGTGCAGCTCGGAGGTGACTTCGATCCGGACCTCTTCCGGCATGTCGCGCTATGGAACGAGGATGAGCAATGGATCGAGATGCGGCTCCGCGCCGACGAGGCGAACGAGGTCGCACTCACCGGTGCCGGGATCACTGTTCGGTTCGATGAGGGCGAAGACTTGCTGACCGAGATCAGTGCCAAGTTCACCCCCGAGCGAGTGGAGGGCGAGCTCTCGGAGGCCGGCTTCGTCGTCGAGGGGATGTGGGGGGCGGAAGACGGCGAATTCCTACTTACCCTCGCACACCCCATCTGCTGAGCGCCCGACGGCGACTCAACCCACGCGCTCGGGCACTCCCTCCGAGGCCATCTCGGGGAGCGGGGCGTCGGGTTCGGGACTCGACGGTCGACGCCGGCGGACCAGCCACACAATGAGCAGCACCAGCAGCAACGCGACTGAACCCAAGCTGAGAACGCTCGCGAGCAAGAGGTGTCGTGGCCGGTAGTGGAACGTGACCACATCGTTCCCGGGCGGGACATGGACCTGCTGGACCAGATCAACGTCGTTGAGCGGGATGCTGTGGGCCTCGCTGCCGTTGACCGAAACGGTTGCGCTCCACCCCGAATCCCATGCCACCGAACGGATCACCGTGGCCGGGGAGGAGGCTCTGAGCCGGATCTGCTCGGACTTCGTCGTGCTCGAGAGGACCTGCACGGGCAGGCGGCGACCGCCGGCAGTCGAGGCGACGATGGGCTGAGGCGGCTTGCGCGCGGTGAACACCGCGTAGCCCTGGGAGAATCCGGCCACCTGCCACGGACCCGGAACCAGCGCCGATGACAACGACCCCGCGAGCTCGTAGGCATGTCCGGCCACCGTGATCACCGTCCGCTGGGACGGCAGTGAGCCCGCCAGGACCTGGACCGAGAGGCCGACCGCGGGACCTCCCGGATGCGAGGCGGTCACGGCGCTGGACCCTGCGGCCACGGGCACCGGCGCACCCCAGCGCGTGGTGCCGTCGGCCGACAGCGCGCCGAAGCGGACCAGCAATCCCGAGCTTGCCGGATGGTCGAGGACGAGCGTGAAGTCATCGGGCTCGAGGGACTCCCCGAAGAACCAGGAGGCCGTTCGTCCCGTGCCGAGTGCGGGGCGAGGCCCCGGATAGAAGGGGTACGCCGTCTCGTTGAAATTTGCACCGTAGCCCCTGGTCAGCACTGGATCGGCGCCAAAACCCTCGGGGATCTGCGTGAAATCGTCGAAGGAACGCGGCGTCGACCGCAACGGCACGAGGAAGTACTCGGGCACGGTGACGACCTCGCGGAGGTCAAGCCGGCCCAGTGTTCCGGAGGAGAGCTGGCCGACGTCAAGGTCGTCCTGCTCGTGCGTGTGCGTCGTCGCCTCGTAATTGCCGTTTACGATCGACGCGTAGCCGGACACCGAGGGCAGCCCCGGGATGATGTTGAGATCAGGTATGCCCTGGGGGCTGCCGGGGTAGCTCGAGTAGGTCTGGGGGTCGTAGTTGACCATCCGCCCGCCGGGAGGCAACTTCGCCGCCATCAGGTTCTCGATGGGCGTGGTCCCCGCCAGCAAGTCGTTGGGCGGCGTCTGGGTCAATTGGCTGGTGAAACCCATCAACCCGATGTCGACCGCGACGAACACGGTGGCCAGCGCGGACCACGGCGCGGCACCGAGCCGGGGGCGGATCCACACCAGGACGGCCCCTCCGGCACAGAATGCGAGCGCGTTGGCGGTGGCCTGTCGGACCGTGTCGGCGATGTGGGGCCGCAACGAGACCCCCGCGAACGCGTGCACGAGTGAGCTGGGCGCCGCCAACGCCCAGATGGCCAACGCCGCCACCAGCCCGAAGGGGAGCAACCCCATGACCCGGTCGTAGCGCGTCATCGCCGATCGGACCTGGGGCGCCTCGATACGGTCGATCCAACCCGCGAAGAGCACGCAGACCGCCGTGGCCACCGTGATCATGTTCCGGCTCTGCAGGCGTTGGTGCCCGTACAGAGGCAGGCTGTTGAAGAGGTGCTCGAGGGGCGTGGCGGAGCCGAACGCAAGAAGGAGGCCGACGAGGCCCACGACGTACCAGGTCAGGCGATCCCGGGGCGGAATGCGACTGGGCCAGCGCGGATGCAGGAGGGTCACGAGCGCGATGATCGGCAAGATGCCGAGGTAGATGCCGACCTCGGGCAGGTTGTACCGGCCGAAGAACAGCGCCTCGTTGAGATGCCCGTACCCGCCGTCGAGGTATGGCACCAGCCCCAGGATGCTGTAGGGCGTGGGGTAGCTCCCCGCCGAGGCGATCACTCCGGAACCTCGCTGCGAATTGCGGATGGCCTCGAGTCCGGGGAGCCACTGAATCGCGGCCAATGAAAGCGCCAGCACGCTTGCCGCGCCACACCTGCTCAGGACCCGCCACCACCGCTCGCGACTGAGACCGGCCGACATGACGGCGAAAGCGACGACGAGAAACGCCTCATCGAGCATCGCCTCGGGCGCGCCGGCGAGGATCACCGTGGCATAGGCGATCCCGAGCAGGATGCTCCAGCGCCACCGCCCGTCACGGACGATGTGCAGGACGGCCAGGAGCATCCACGGGATCGCGACAAATCCCTCCGTCATGTCGACGTGGTTGACCTGGCTCAACACCGGCCCGGCGAACGCGTACGTTGCCGCAGCGAGGAGGCACGCCACCGTCGAGAGTTTCAGCGCCCGCAGGAAGACGTACATCCCCACGGCGATCGCCGAGAACAAGATGACCTCGGTCGCCAACCAGGCCGCGCGATCGGGCAGGACGATGAACAGCCCCATCAAGGGGTAGAAGGCGCCGGCGTTGAAGTCCGCCATGAGCGGCGTACCGCTGAAGATGTACTGGTTCCAGAACGGCAGCTGCCCGTGGCGCAGCATGGATCCGACCAGGATGTGGAGCGGGTAGTTCTGCTGCAGGTTGTCGCCCGTGATGAGCAGCCGGCCTCCGATCAGGTCGGGGAGCACGAACGCGGCGGTCGGGATGGCGATCAGCACGAAGTAGGGCCACAGGGGTCCGAGGTGTGCTCGTAGTCGGGTCACTGGCGGGGGGATGCCTTCCGGTTACGTGGGCTGCGCGCCGTCCGCTTAAGGGCCGGAGGGGCGCGATCGCGCAAGCTAGCCCCTCACGCTGAGAATGTCCTCACAGGTCAGAGCGGGCGCTCCGAGGAAATCTCCTCTGGCTGCGGTTTCGTCGTCCGGCTGATGTTGCTCGACGTGGAACGCCATGAGACGTTCGGCTGCGGCGCGGGCCGTTCGAGACGGTCGATGTGGGTCCGGGCGATTGACAGCAGATCGGCGAGCAGCTCGTCACCGAGCAGGAATGGCAGCAGGCCGAGGTCGAGCACCTTGGTGTGCGCGGCGCGAGATGGAGCGCCGTCGGCCAACCCAGATACCCATCGCCCCCAGGACCAGAATCCGCATCTGACACCTTCCATTTCCATGACAGACCGATTTCACATGCGTGACATCCAAAGTCTCCCGCTATAGGCTGGGAGAACCCTGAGAATCCCGTTATCGAAGGTTTCGGGTTCCCAGAATCGGCGACGGCTGTGGCAGAATCACTACAGTTTGATGAAGATTTTCGCTCCCGCGACAGCATCCGCGGCGGCACAGGCTAAGGAATCCTGATGGAGCTCGTGTCCCGAGCGCTACCCCCCACACCATGACACCGATCCAGGCCATCCAAGACCACGCGCCGGAGCAACCGGAGCAACCTGAGCTTCGGCTCAGCCTTGCTCGCACCGCCGTGCTCGGGCTCCTCGGAAGCTCGGCAATCGTGGTTGGGGCAGTGCTCGGCGGTCAGTCCTTCGAGACCCATCTCCCGGGGGCTTGGTTCTTCGGGATGCCCGGAGGACCCTTCGGATCGTTCGGCTCCGACAGCTCACTCCCATCCATCGCCTCCCTTGCACTCGTCTTCGGGGGCCTGATCCTCCTCAGCCGCGTCTGGTTCGGGTTCCTGCGTCACCTGAACAGGCACAATGGCGTCCCCGTGAAGCGCGTCGTGCTCGTGGTCACGATCTGGGCGATACCGCTACTGCTGGCGCCACCACTCTTCAGCCGGGACGTTTACACGTACTCGGCGCAGGGCGAAATGGTGAGCCACCACATCAACCCGTACTCTTACGGTCCCGAGGTGCTCGGCGCGACGCCGTTCAACCAGATGGCCGACACGGTGTGGTCCGGGACCGAGTCGCCCTACGGTCCCACGTTCCTGAGTGTGGACGGCCTGCTCGACCAGGCCTCCGGCCACCAGATCCTGCCCGACCTCTTGCTCCTCCGGCTGCTCGAGGTCGCCGGTATCGCCATGGTCGTGGCGGCGACGCCGACGCTCGCCCGGGCGCTCAAACACGACCCCGCTCATGCCGTCCTGATCGGGGCGGGTTCCCCCCTCGTGCTGCTGTCGTCGATCGGAGGCTCCCACAACGACGCGTTGATGATCGGACTGCTCGTGGCCGGTCTGGCCGTGGCCAAACGTTTCGGCACCGTGCCCGGGGTGATCCTTTGTGCCCTGGGTGCCGGGGTGAAGTCCCCCGCGCTCCTCGGCGTCCTCTTCCTCGGTTGGGTCTGGGCCGGAAAAGAGGCCTCCACCCGGCGTCGCATCGGGCACACCGCGGTGGCCGGAATGATCGCGCTGGCCACGATGGAGACGGTCGCGCTCATTTCCGGGACCGGTTGGGGCTGGGTCCGGACGACCAGCACCGCCGACGCCTCCTTCACGGGCGTGACTCCCGTCAACGTCGTCGCACGGTCCGTCTCCATCGTCAGCCACATCTTCCAAGTCCCGATCTCCACCCTGACCGTCCGACCCGTTTTCAGCGTGCTCGGGCTGCTCATCGCGGTGTACGTGGGGTACCGGCTCCTGCTGCGCTCTCCTCAGGAAGGAGTCGTCCGCTGCCTGGGTCTCACCATGCTGGTGCTGGCCTTGCTCGGGCCGATCGTGTGGGCCTGGTACGTGACGTGGGGCGTGATCGTCGTTGCGCCGGCCGCCATCGGCCGCCTTCGATCAGCGCTCATTGTGATCAGCACCTTCTGGGCCTTCGCCGGCATGACCGCAGTCCATGGCATCTACATGCGTCTCATCCACACCTTCGTGCTGACGGACCTGCTGCTCGTGGCGATGTTGCTGGCCGTGGCCATCACACCACTCGGCCAATTCACCCCCGTACGCCGCACCCACCTGCCGCGTGTGACACCAGGGGTGCTGGCGGGCACGGGCGTCGGCGCCACGACCTGAATCCGGGCCCCGCCGCGTTCAGTCGGCCAGGTTGAAGGCCGACACGACCCGGCCGGGACGGAGGCGCACCACCAGCTCACCGGCGACGCCGTTGCGGGCCCCGTACTCCTCTGCCCGGGCGGCGCCCATGTAGCGCCCGCCCAGCCGGGTCGCCCACCGACGAACTTCGTCGAGATCGTCGCTGATTTCGGCCACACCCTCCACCACCACGAAGCTGAAGGTTCGATCGTCGTCCACACAGATGGAGGCTCGCGGATCCCTCCGCAGGTTTCGACCCTTCACGGTCGATGCACCCGTGTTGAAAACCAATGCGCCGTCGCGGTCGACGTCGTACCAGACCGGCGCCAGATGCGGTCGGCCGTCGGCGCGCACGGTGGCCAACTTGGCGGTCCGGGGCGGGAGGGCGGTGAGAAAAGCCTGCACCTGTTCGTCCGCCATCAGATGGCCGCCGTCTGCGATGGGAGTGACGACACCGACCACACGGACGCCGCTCTCGCGCTCACTCCGGGGTGCCGCCATTGGCGCTGTAGGCCTCAGTCCAGGCCTTGATCATCGGTCCGAAGGCTGCCGGGTTGTACGCATCCTCCTCGTAAGAGAACTTCATGTCACCGGCGTAATGCAGCACCGTGATGTTGTGCGCCTGGTGCACAGACCCGTCGCCGGGGTCCTTCATCCGGTTCTCAATCCGGCACACCCACCAGCCGCGCTCCTCGTCGCATACGCACCAGGAGTGCGGGAACGAGTTCATGTCTCGATTCGGCCACTCGGCCATGAGGGGAGCGATCCAAGCGTAGATCTCGTTTGGACCGTGGAAGGTGCCGAACACGTGCTCGAGATACACGGCGTCTGGAGTGAAGAGGTCGGCCCAGTCGCGCCACTGTCCGCTGGCCGCGCACCGGCCTGCTGTCTCCATGTAGTGCTGGTGTGCCCGCTCCAGCTCGTCCCGGCTCCACTTCTGGGTCATGACTTCAGTATCCATTCACTCATGGTGACACTGCGCAAGGTGCTCAGGTCCACGAACGCGTTGATCTCCTCGATCATCTGGGTGATGTGGGCATTCATGCGCTCCGGGTCGCCGTCCGCGCAGTAGAACAGCATCGGATCGGTCACGTGCTCGAGGGAAGGCCACGCCTCCTCCACGATCCCGGCCACCGGTGGCGCTCCCGGGGTGATCGGCCGGAACACCGCGTTGCGAACGTAGCGGGCGCGGGGCTGGATCGCTTCGGTGATGGGCGAGATCCTGGTGTGCCAGCGCGTGATCCACTCGTCGTAGCTCTGCTCGGGGTGCTGCTGCAGCAGCGCCACCGTCAGCACGCCGGGCGAACGCTCGCCGTCGGGCCACCCTCGTGGGGCCGACCACTGGTTGCCCCCGTAGTCCCGATAGAGCGACTCGACCACCGAGTAGCCGGCCACGCGGTCGGCGGCCGCTGTCAGCACACCTTCGAACCCCTCGCGCTGCTCAATCGACTCCACCCACAGTGAGACGAGTCCGTGCAGGGGCGTCTCACCCTCGGGCGCGGGCACGGGGGCCGGGATATCGCTCTCGGGATCCCAGACGTCGATGGTGAGGCCCACGGGATCGAGAGCCAGGAGCTCCTCCCCCACCTGGCCGATCATCACCTCGGCCACCTCTGACCGGGAGCTCCCCGCACCGAGCCAGGTCAGATACATCAGTTTTTCCATTCTGCTCCTTCCCTCACCACGTGAGCCCCAGCGCCTCTCGCATCGTCGTCTCGAACTCGGCGTCACCGAGCGTCCGCCGCAGCTGCAGCACCGCGACGGCGTCCTGGCCGACCTCGACCCGCAGCGGTGTGGCCGGGTCCTCGAGGGCGTCGGCCACCGCCGCCGCCACCAGCTCCGGTCCCGGCCGACCTGCGGGCCCGGTCAAGGTGGCCACCGTCCCGCTCCACTCCGCGTGGAGGTCCGCGTAGATCGCTGGACCGGGGTGGTCGTCATCGTGCTTCATCCCCGGCGCGATGTACCCGGGCTCAATGATCACGACCCGGATCCCGAAGTGCCCGAGCTCGAAGTAAAGCGACTCCGACAGAGCCTCGAGAGCATGCTTCGAGGCGGCGTAGGGGCCTTCGAGGGGCGTCCCGATCTTGCCCTGCACCGAGCTGACGTTGACGAGCACGCCGCTACCCCGCTCGCGCCAACCGGGCACGACCGCTTGAGCCATGCGCAATGGGCCCACTGTGTTCACGGCGAGCACACGGTCGAAAGAGTCGAGCGGGTAGGTCTCGAGCGGACCGGAGCCGGGAACGCCGGCGTTGTTCACAACGGCGTCGAGCTCCCCGGCCACCGCCACGGCGGCGCGCACCGATCCCTCGTCGCTGACGTCGAGCTGCAGGACCTGAGCCGCCGGCAATCCATCGAGCGAAGCCGGGTTCCGGGCCGTGGCCACCACGTCGTGGCCCCGTTCGGCCAGCACCTCGACCGTGGCGCGACCGATGGCGCGGGCCGCACCCGTCACCAGAACGCGCACCGCTCAGACCGCCGCGGGGGGGACCAGGCGGACCAGGTCCTCGCTCACCCGCCACAGCCGACCCGCTGCCTCGGGATCCTGCGCCCAGCGACTTGGCTGCTTCGGTTTGCACTTGACGAAGTACTGACCACTTACCCCCTCGACGTCGGGAGACGAGGCCAGGTACACCGAAGTGCGGGCCCCCTTGGCCGGCGAGAGGAAGAACGGGCTGGCTATCTTGATACCGAAAGCCAGCAACCCTCCGGTATCCCCGTCGCCCCCGTAGCCGGTGCGCACGGTCCCGGGATGGAGGGAGTTCGCCGTGACGCCCTTGCCCTCCAAACGCCGGGCCAGCTCCAGGGTGAACAAGATGTTGGCCAGCTTCGACTGCCCGTACACCCGCATGCCCCGGTACTGCTTCTTGGACTGCAGATCGTCGAAAGGCAACCCCCGGCGTGCCGCGCTGTGGGCCGTCGACGCCACGTTGACGATGCGCGCCGGTGCCGACCCGGTGATCCGGTCCAACAGGAGGTTGGTCAGGAGGAACGGACCGAGATGATTCGTCGCGAACGTCGCCTCGTACCCGTCCACCGTCTCGGCACGCTCGGTGAGCACCAAGCCCGCATTGTTCACGAGCACGTCGAGGCGGGGTGCCTGTTCGAGGATCTCTGCCGCACCCCGCCGGACGGAGGCCAGGTCAGCGAGGTCGAAGACGACGAGCTGGACCTGACCGTCGCCACCGAGCCGTTGTGCGATCGCCGAGACCGCGGCTCTGCCCTTGTCGGCGTTGCGAGCGGTCACCAGGACTCGGGCTCCCATCGAGGCCGACGCGACCGCCGTCTCGAACCCGATCCCGGAATTGCCACCGGTGACGACGACGGTTCTCCCCTTCATGTCAGGCACCGCGAGGCCTCCTCGTGACGAGCAGGCGTCAGCATTCCACAACCCCGACCGCCGAACAGCCGCTGACCAACGAACAGAGGCTGGTCAGCGCCAGGTGTCCCGGGACTCGACCAGTCCGCGTTCGGGGTGGAGGAAACTGCCGCTCAGCGTCCGCTCCGCCGTGCGCATCTGCCATTGGAGCAGCTCTCGTGTCGCCGCCCAGGCGGCGTCGCCCGCCCCGGCGTCCCCGTCGTGCAGCAGGTTGTGCGTCTGCTCCGGGTCCCGGGCGAGGTCGAACAGCAACGGAGGAAACAGGGCGGCGTCTGCGGCGAACTGGACGTACTTGTGCCGTGGCCCACGGGACACCGCCAGCGCACAATGACTCATCGGGATCCCGAATGATCTTTCGGCCAGCAGGTTCGCCGGGTCCGAGAAGCTCCATTCGAAGTGGGCGGTGTCGCGCCAGTGCTCGGGGGCCGGCTCACCGCGGAGGAACGGCCGGAGCGACCAGCCGTCGACTTGCAGGGGCACCTCAACGCCCATGAAGTCACAGATGGTCGGCAGCACGTCGACTGATTCGGTCACCGCCTCGACGATGGTCCCCCGCGACACGTCCGCCTCCACGCGTGGGTCGACCACGATCAGTGGCACGTGGTAGCTCTCGTCCCAGAAGCCGAGCTTCTCGAGTAGCCAATGGTCGCCACCCATCTCCCCGTGATCGCTGGTGAGCACCACCAGGGTGGACTCGGCCAGACCGCTACCGGCGAGGTACTCGAAGAGCGGCGCCAACCCGTCGTCCACCTCGCGCTGTGCGCCGTAGTAGGTCGCCCGCACCTGGCGGCGCTCCCGTTGGTCTCGCGGCGCGCCCACCCCGGGCAACTCGATGGCGACTGCACCGAGTGGGTGGATCGCCCCCTCCTCCTCGGGGGTCGCACACCCGACGAACTCATCGACCACATCCGCCCGATAGAGGTCGTGATACCCGACGGGGTTCCGGCGCGGCGGGTGCGGCCGGATGAAGGAGGCATGGACGAAGAACGGCGCGTCCCCGTTCTGCTCCAACCATTCGACCACGGACTGGCGCACGAAGGTCGTCTGGGAGAGCTCCACGGGAAAGCGGGCCGGCGCCCACGTCGATCCATGGGAGTCGGTCCCGGGGAACCCTTCGATCGGCTCGTAGAGTTCGTGCGGGTTGGCGGGGACGTCGAACCCCTTGCCTGCGAGCCAGCGGCCCCACGCCGGGCTCCCCTTCTCCCACGGGTCTTCGACGAGGGCGCGGAATCCGGGCAGAACTCCCTCGTAACTGAACAATCTGGGGTCGCCGGGCGGGACGGTGCGCGGATCGATCGAGGAGTCGGTGTACCCGAAGAGCACGGGGTCGTAGCCCGCCTCGCGGGCCAACCGCGCCACGTTGGTGAAGCGATCATCCAACGGGGTGCCATTGAGGAGGGAGCGGTTTCGGTGCTGGTACGTGCCGGTGTAGAGGCAGGCCCGTGAAGGCCCGCACGGCGCCGCATTGGCCCAGTGGTTCGCGAACAGGACACCCCGGCCCGCCAACGCGTCCAGGGTCGGCGTCTCGAGTACCGGATGGCGGAGGGCCGACAGGCAGTCGCCGCGCCACTGGTCGAGCGTGATGAAGAGGACGTTGCGCAGCGGCGGCACAGGGAGACTCTTGCCGATATCGGGCGCTCGAGCCTGGCCCGCTCGGCGACCGACCACGGCCGGACTCAAGAGGTGCGGATCTTCGCTCCTCCGAGCTTCGTCCCGAACTCGATCAACCAGGCTCCGAGACGCGGTGCCACGGCTCGGCTACCCGGCACCCGGGATCTGGTCGCCGGGCCGTGGGTCGCCCGGACGTCACCCGCCGCCACGCCGCCGCGAGCAACTCGCCGCGGACCCGCGGAATTCATCAGATCCCGCTGGTGGGCTTCAGCCTGCGACTGCACTGCCTTCGCCTGGATCATCAGCTCACCTCGTTCCCGTCGATCCCTTCGGGATCGGGATCCCCACTCCCGCCCGACATCACCGTCATCCTATTCGATGTTTGACAAGAATTCAAGAATATCCTAATATAGCTACATGCCTATGCTCGTGGATGAGACCGTACTCCCCCCCAGGCAGTTGGTGAGCGCCGCTCCTTCGCTCGCCAGCGACCTGTCCTGGCTGTTGTTCGTGGCTTCGCAGCCCTCGATGCAGGCGCGGTACCCGAAGCTGGCCGAGATGTTCAAGGGGCGAGAGGACCTCGCGGTCCGAGTCCGCAACTTCTGGAACGACTCGTCGGACGGGACCTGCTTCGCCGAGATGCAGGTGCTGGCCCACCATGCCGGAGCGCTCAGCGAGACCGAACCGGACTCGCTGTGGGCAGCGATCCAGTCTGCGGTGGCCACCGTCCCGCTCGACCTGGAGATGCCATCGGAGAGCGCCGAGGAGCGCGCGGTGTATCTGGAGCGCTTTCGCATGCTTCGTTCGTCCCCGGACCTGTTGCGGTCGTACTTGGAGCTGCTCCAAGAGGTTTGGGCGCCGGTCGACGACACGTGGCAACAGGCGCTGCCGATCATCGAAGAAGCAGGGCGCCATGTGGTGGCGCAGTACGAACGCGGGCGATCACTGGAGATATTGATAACGCCCGGGTGTGACATCCTCGA
The DNA here is from genome assembly GCA_963736515.1 of uncultured Acidimicrobiaceae bacterium. GTDB lineage: Bacteria > Actinomycetota > Acidimicrobiia > Acidimicrobiales > RAAP-2 > Bog-473. The sequence continues at coordinate 55,904 of CAVTPE010000024.1, forward strand.
AGCGCGAATGCCCGAGCTCGTGGCCGACATCGAGGCCGGCAAACCGCTCCTGTTCGTGCCCTGCTTGTTCTTCGGATCGAGCATGTACCTGGAGTTCTCCGCCCTGGTCGTCATCGGGACGGGCGTGGGCCAGGGCGACGTCGTGGCGCGGGCGCACACCGAGTCGGTGGCCCGCCGGCTCAAGGCGGTCGCCGATCCCACCCGTCTCGCCCTTCTGCAGTCGCTGGCCACGGCGCCGAGCTCCGTGGGCGAGCTGGCGGTGCTCTTCCGGCTGGCCCAGCCCACCGTGAGCATGCACGTGAAGGTCCTGCGGCAGAGCGGCCTCGTGCGATCAGAGCGCCAGGGGGGGCGAATGAGGTTGAGCGCGGACGCCGCGGCCGTCGAGTTGCTGCTCGGGGAGCTTCGTCAGGCCGTGCTGCGGGGAGCCGCGGGGACGGGACCTCCCGGCGCCAACACCACCGGCAGCGACCTGATCCCGGCGACCGTGGTCGACAACACCCTCTCGGCCGGTCCCGTGACCTCGTAAGCGGGGAAGCGCCCCAGGAGCTCCTCCACGAAGATCCTGGCCTCCAGGCGGGCCAGACTTGCCCCGAGACACACGTGCTCGCCGAAGCCGAAGGCGAGATGCACCGGATTGGCCGGACGCCGCACGTCGAAACGCGCCGCGTCCCCCCGAAGACCCTCTCGTCTCGATTCCCTGACGCGTAGAGCATGCAGAGGTAGTCGCCCTCTCTGACGCGGGTCCCGGCGACCAGGGCGTCTTCGGTGGCGGTGCGGCAGAAGGCGTGAACGGGCGTGACCCAACGCAGACATTCCTCCACCGCCCCGGGCACCAACGAGACATCGGAAGCCAAGGCGGTGCGCTGGTCCGGATGCTCGTCCAGCACGAGCGCCGTCCCGGACAAGAGCGTCCGGGTGGTCTCGTTGCCGGCCACCAACAGGGTGAGGAGGAACATGAACAGCTCCTCCTTGCTCAGCGGGCACCCCCCGACCTCGCTGCCCACGAGGAGCGAGACCAGATCCTCCCCGGGATGGTCGCGCTTGGACCGGATGTGCTCGACGATGAAACCCGAGAGCTCGCCCAGCGCCGCCATGGTCTCGTCGGGCGGGAGGTCCGGTGACTCGATCGCCGCGTCGGACCACCCGCGAAAGTCCTCCCGGTCCGACTCGTCGATCCCCAAGAGCTCCGCGATCACCATCAGCGGGAAGGGGGCGGCGAGCTCGGCGACGAAGTCGATCTCGTCACGGGTCTCGACCGCGTCGAGCAGCGCCGTGGCACTCGTTCGAATCGACTCGGCGAGGCTCGACATGGCCCGGGGCGTGAACCGCCGGTTGACCAGGCCGCGGAAGGCGGCGTGCTCGGGAGGGTCCATGTGCAGGATCGAACGTGAGGGCATCGCGGTGTCACTCGAGCGCATGGGGTCGTTGACCAGTGCACCCCGTCCCGAGCAGAAGTGTCCGGGGTCGCGGCTGAGATTCCGGATGTCCTCGTAGCGGCTGACCGCCCAGAAGCCGGGTGCGCACTCGTGCACGGGATCCTCGGCGCGGAGCCAGGTCAGCACGTCGTGGTAGTCGTCCCGCACGAAGAACGCGGCGTCCCGCGGGTCGATGGCGTCGTCATGCGCCCGGTGTCCACCCCGGTCGATCTGGTCTCGCTGGTCCCCGGCCACCGTCCGAGCGTACTGTCACCGCGGTGCGCACCGAAGACGACCGCCTCGCCGCCACCCCCGGAACCTCGCCCTACCCCGCCTCCGAGGAGCATGCCCCGCTCGCCGGCATCGACGAGTTCCTCATCCACAACGCGCCGTATCCCGTGCGCGTCATGTGGACGCCCGACGCGCAGGCCTACGAGCGCGTGTGGTTCACCTGCCAGGACAAGGTGGGCGAGCTCCTCGTGGTGATCGGTCTCGCCTTCTACCCGAACCTCGGCACGGCGGAGGCCTATGCCATCGTCAACGTGCGCGGGGGCCACACCACCGTGCGGGCTCATAAGAAGTGCCCCACGGATCGCATGGACATGAGCCTCGGCCCCTTCCACTTCGAGGTGCTGGAGCCCTTCCGGAAGTGGCGGCTCAGGCTCGATCCCACAGAGCACGGCATCGCCTTCGACATCACCTGGCTCGATACGAAGCGACCCGTCTTCCGCCAACTGGGCGCCGGCATCGTCGTCGGCGGCCGCGCCGTCAGCCCGGTCGCCGGCTACGACGGCTTCGGCCGCCAGGAGGGCTCGGTAGAGGCCCACGGCGAGCGCTTCGTCCTGGCTCCGGTCACCCACCTCGGCACCCGCGACCATCATTGGGGTACGCGCGACGGCGTCGGCGGGCCCGGCCGCTACATGGGTATGCAACACCCGCACAGCGGTGAGTGGGTCGAGTTCGAGAACTTCGGGATCTGGGGCGACCACGTGCTCTACAACCTCGGCGACGCGTGGAAGCGCAGCGCGACGCTGACGAAACGCGTGCACCGCATGCGCTTCGAGCCCGACACCAACCTCCTGCACAGCGGCGAGGTCGACCTGGTGTTCGCCGACGGCACCGTCAAGACCATGTCGTTCGAGCGACTCGGGAACCAGATCGCGTTCCTCCGCTGCGGCATGTACGGCGGACCGAACGGCGGCACTCCCGACGGCGACATCTGGCACGGGATGCCGGTCGCCTCGGGCGACGAGGTCGTGGTGCACGGCGAGACCTTCGACGTCAACGACCCGGCCGTGCGCAGCCGGCTGGCGGGGCAGGATCAGCACCACTGCCGCGTCACCTGCGACGGCGAGGTCACGTACGGCCTCGTCGAGCCCTACGACACCCTCTGCTACGAGGTAGCCAAGGCGGGGGTCATGGGCTTCTCACTTCTCGACCCGGCGCCCTGACCCGGCGCTCTGAACCGTTGCCCTGAACCGTGCCCTGAACCGTTGCCCTGAACCGTTGCCCGCGCATGGCGGCTCGAATGGGACGGGTCGCCGCGCCGGATCGCCGGGCCCGGACCGGCGGGCCGCACTCATCCGACCTCGGCGGCAGCAGCCTCCAATCGCGCCAGGAGGATGCCCCCCATCGGGTTCTCCCGCCGGCGAGGATCACCGGTGATGCGCTGGTGGCGGTCGTTGATGGCGAGGGCGCGGGCCAGCGCGAAGACCTCGTGCCACACGAGGTCCTTCGCCTCGTACCCGCTCTGGCGCTCGTAGCGCTCCAGCGCCTCAGCCGTGCCGGGAAAACCGGGCGGCCGGCCCCCGAACAACGCCTCCATCATGAACTCGAGGCCGAAGTGCCAGCCGAGATCCATCTCCCGCGGTCCGATGGAAGCCAGGTCCCAGTCGAGCACGGCGGTGACCCGGCGTCCGGGATCGAAGACGAGGTTCCCGAGTCGCACGTCCCCCCAGAGCAGGGTGGCCTCCCGTTCAGCCGGCACATGGCGGCTGCACCACTCGAGCGCCTGGTCCAGCGCGGGCAGCGGGTCTGCGTCGGAGGACCACGCGACGTAGGCCATCAGGCGGTCCACGTGGTCGCGCAACTGGGCGCCCGGCAAGACGGCACCCAGGCGGTGGGCCTCCCACGGCACCGCATGGATCCCGGCCAGCGTGTCGATCAGCTCGTCGTACATCACCCGTTGGGTCGCGGGCCCGGCGTCGCGGACGTAGGGATCGAAGAACGGCGCCGGCCCCGGGATGTCGCCCCCAACGCGAGGCATCACAAGGAAGGGCGAGCCGATCCAGGCCGGATCGGTGACGACCAGCGACGGCGCGGGCGCCGGCACTCCCGAGGCGGCCACGGCATTCTGGACGAGCGCTTGCGGCCCCAGGTCGTACTCGGGGAACGTGGGCACCAGCGGCGCCAGCCGCACCACCATGCCGGGGTGGGAGGGCTCCAGGCCCACCAGCACGGTCTCGTTGGCCAGGCCTCCCTGCGCATGCGAGAGCGTTGCGATGTGCACCGGGGTGTCGGCCCCCTTGCCGGCGCCACCACGGTCCGCGCCGGCCAGACCGTGGACGAGCTCGGGGTAGGCCGAGATCCAACGGCCCAGCCCTTCCTCCAGTGCTTCGTCGTCGCGCCGCTCCCCTGTTGCCACCTACGGAAGATAGAGCACGGCCTGCCACCGGCCTGTCATCTCTGCCCGGCAGAGGGCGGCGCCGGCGCGCACGCTCCAGTCGATGACGTCGCCCTCGCTCACTTCGGCCGGGGTGCGGACGAGCAGGCCCCGCCGGGCATGGTCCTGGCGCACCACCCAACCCTCGGGCACGGTCACGCCGGCCTCGGCCAAGCGAGCCACCGCCTTGCCCCCGGTCGGATGCATGAGGCCGACCGTCAGCCCCTCGGTGTGGCGACGATCCTTCTTGGGCGGCATCACCGTCGTCATCGTCACCGGGGCCGCCTGGTTCCCGAAGAACGCGAAGAGCCCGGCCCGCGGGTGCACGTCGCCCGCGTCCTCGTCGATCCCTGGCATCAGGTTGACCCAACCACTGCCGGCTGCGCGCAGCGGGCGCAACGCGTCAGCGACGGCCGCCACCTCGGGAGGTGTGAACTCGATCGTCTTGGTCCGGCGCCCGCTGCTCACCGGCGCAATCCTGACACCAGACGCTCGACGACCTCCGCCGCCGGCCGGGCCTCGGCCTGACGGAACGCCGTCCCCGCGTACAGGCTCATGCGCTGCGAATCGCCGGCCCGGGCCGCCGCGGCGCGCGGCGGCCGCGTGGCGTTGTTGATCTCGGGATAGGCGGCCGGCGCGCCGGGGTGGTCCCGCACCATGGCGTTGACGAGCGCACGGGCCCGCCGGCCACTGAAGGCACGCGTGACGGCGGTCGCGGCGAACGCCGGATCGACGAGGGCGTCCTTCTGCGCCGGCGGGGCGCCACTCTCGGGACAGCGCAGGAACGCCGTCCCGGCCTGGACCATGTGGGCGCCTCGGGCCACCAGATCCATCACGTCCCCGGGAGTGCCCACCCCGCCCGCCGCCACCAACGGGACGAGCGTGCGCCGGCGCACCGCGGCGAGGAGCGCGCGGACGGGCCGGTCCTGGTCCGGGCGGTCGTCGTTGCGCAGGCTGCCCCGGTGTGCCCCGGCCTCGGCACCCTGGAGGCACAGCGCGTCCGGCTCGAGTTGCAACGCCCGGACCGCCTCTTCCGGCGTGGTCACGGTGAGGAGGACCGTCGAGCCCGCCGCCTGCAGCGCCCGGACGACGTCGGGGCCGGGGAGGCCGAAGGTAAAGCTCACCGCAGCGGGTGCCGCGGCGAGCACGACATCGACCTTGCCGTCGTAGTCGTCGTCGTCCCACGACGCCGTTCCCAGCGTCGCTCCGAGGGAGGCGGCGTCGGAGGCGAGCTGGGCGACATACACCGCCAGACCGTCGGGATCTTCCGTGGGTCCACCCGGGACGAACAGGTTGACGCCGAACGCGCCGACGCCCGCTGCGGCCACTGCGGCCACCTCGTCGGCCAGGCCGGCCGCCGTCTTGTACCCACCGGCCAGGAAGCCCAGGGCTCCGGCCCCGGCGGCCGCAACCACCAGCTCGACGGTCGAGGGCCCACCCGCCATTGGCGCCACCACGAGGGGCCAAGGTGAGAGCGACTGCACACCCCCACCCTTACCCACCGGCCACTACGGTGGGCGACCCGTGAACCTCGACCTCGTGGACACCCTGCGCAGCACCGGTGCCGCCCGCCAATTCCATCCCGACCCGGTCGGTGACGACGTGCTGGTCCGCCTCCTCGACACGGCCCGCTTCGCTCCCAGCGGCGGTAACCGCCAGGGCTGGCGTGTCATCGTGGTCAAGGACCCGGCCACCCGGACGGCCCTGCGCGATCTCTACCTCAGCGGTTGGTACGAGTACCTGGCCATGGTGTCGGCCGGTTTGGTCCCCTGGGCACCCGTGACGGACCGCGCCGCCGAGGCGGCGGCCATCGCCAACGCCCCGAAGCTCGCCGAGGCGGCGGCGTCCGCCGCACCCGGCTTCGCCGAGACCCTCGATACCGCTCCCGCGCTCCTCCTCGTGCTGGCCGACCTGTCGGCGCTCGCCGCGGTCGACCGCGACCTGCCCCGCTACACCCTCGTCGGCGGTGCCTCCATCTACCCGTTCGTGTGGAGCCTGCTACTCGCCGCACGAACCGAGGGTCTCGGCGGGGTCATGACGACCATGCCGGTGCGACGCGAGGAGGACGTGCGCGCGTTGTTCGGGGTCCCCGACACGGTGGCCGTGGCGTCCCTGGTGGCCCTCGGACGCCCCGTGGCCACCCCCCGCCGGTTGACGCGCGCCCCGGTCGAGACGTTCGCCTGGGTCGACCGCTATGACGGCGACCCGCTGACGTAGCCGGTCACCGCATCCCGATCGGCCCCGGTTGGGGAAGGTGACCGGGGTCGTGGTCAAATGGCCTATGGCCCAGAACGTCCTCGGCGACACACTCGAGCCCTGCAACTTCGATCCACTCACCGGCTTCTACCGTGACGGCTGCTGCAACACGGGGGCCGAGGACGTCGGCGTCCATACGGTCTGCACCCGGGTCACGGCGGAATTCCTGGAATTCTCCTCGTCGGTGGGCAACGACCTGTCGACCCCGCACCCTGAGTTCGGCTTCGACGGGCTGCAGCCGGGCGACCAGTGGTGCCTGTGCGCGGCCCGCTGGCAGGAGGCCTTCGAGGCGGGCATGGCGCCGCCGGTCGTGCTGGCCTCGACCCATGCCGCCAGCCTCGAGTGGGTACAACTGGGCGATCTGGTGGCGCACGCCATCTAGTCTCCACAGCTGAGCTCGACGAACCGGAGGTCACACCCATGGCAGAGAGCGCTGGGAACACCGTCGTCAGCGTGGACCGGGTCATCAACGCCCCGCCCGCGGCCCTCTTCTCCGTGGTGGCCGACGCCACGCGCCACCCCGAGATCGACGGCTCGGGCCAGTTGGTCAGGGCCAAGGACGGCGCGGCGCACCGGCTCGCCATGGGCTCCACCTTCGACATGTCCATGAAGATGGGCCTGCCGTACTCCATGTCCAACACGGTGGTGGAGTTCGAACAGGACCGTCGCATCGCCTGGCGGACCGTGCAGGCCGGCCTTCTCGGTCGCTTCCTCGGCGGCCGCATCTGGCGTTACGAATTCGAGCCGGTCGACGGCGGGACACGGGTGACCGAGTCGTGGGACATCTCCCAGGACAAGCAGGCGTTCTTCCTGAAGCACGGCAAGGTGGGCCAGCACACGGCCGCCGCCATGTCCAAGACACTCGACCGCCTGGCCGAGATCGCCGAGGCGTGACATCCGCATGATCGACGCCGCCTGGGAGGACACCAACCTCCCCGCCCTCAGCGAGTACACCCGCATCCCGTGCCTCTCCCCCGCCTTCGACCCGGACTGGGCCGAGCGCGGCGCCATGAAGGAGGCCGCCGAATTCCTTGCTGCGTGGGTGCGAGACCAGGACCCCGCGCTGGCGGTCGAGATCATCGACCTGCCGGGTCGCACCCCTGTCCTGTTGATCGACAACGGCGGCACGGGCGACCCGGTCGTGATCTATGGCCACATGGACAAGCAGCCCCCGCTGGGCGAATGGCGCAGCGGGCTCGGCCCCTACGAGCCGGTGCGCGAGGGCGACCTCCTCTATGGCCGCGGCACGGCGGACGACGGTTACGCGACGTTTGCCGCCGTGACGGGTCTGCTGGCGGCGGGCGGCGGGCGAGGCCGCGTGCTCATCCTCATTGAGGCGAGCGAGGAGAGCGGCAGCCCCGACCTGGCAGCCCACCTCGAGAACCTCACGGCGCGCATCGGCGCGCCCCGTCTCGTCATCTGCCTCGACTCGGGCGGCCTCAGCTACGACCGCCTCTGGTTGACGACCTCGTTGCGGGGATGCCTCGTCGCCACCGTGCGGGTGGACGTCCTCACCGAAGGCATCCACAGCGGGGTCGGGGGGGGCGTCGTCCCGTCGTCGTTCCGGATCCTGCGCCGCATGCTCTCCGCGATCGAGGACGAGGCAACCGGCCGCATCCTCCTGCCGGAATTGCTGGGGGCGGGGATCCCCGACGCGCTCCGGGACAATCTCGTGACCGTCGCGGCCGAGTTCCCCGACAGCGCGGCGCCCGTCGTCGACGGACTGCACCTGCTCACGAGGGACCCGGTCGACCGGCTCGTGGCCCGCACCTGGGGCGCCGCCCTCGAGGTCGTGGGCGCCGACGGGCTGCCCACGCCGCGCGACGGGGGCAACGTGCTGCGCCCTACGACGACGCTGAAGCTGTCGCTGCGCGTGCCCCCCGACGTGGACGTGCAGGCGGCGACCGATGCCTTGATCTCGGCCCTCCGCACCGACGAGGGCGCACACGTCACCATCGACACGCAGGCGGCCGCCCAGGGGTGGATCGCCCAGCCGCTCGATCCCGGGCTGGCCGCCACGCTGTCGGCCGTCTCCAAGGAGCGCCTCGGGCATGCCCACGGCCTCGTGGGCGAGGGCGGCTCCATCCCGTTCCTGGCCGACCTGCAGAAGGGCTTCCCCGGCACCCAGTTCGTGGCCACCGGCGTCCTCGGGCCGCATTCCAACGCCCACGGGCCCAACGAGTCCCTCAACATCCCGATGGCCAAGGCCGTCACCCACGCCGTGGCGGCGCTGCTGAAGTGAAGGAGCACTCGAAGTGACGGAAGGACCGCTCGCCGGCAAGGTCGCGCTCGTCACGGGCGGCAGCCGGGGCCTGGGGCGCTCCATGGTGCTGGCCTTCGCCGACGCCGGGGCCGACGTCATCGTGGCCAGCCGCAAGATCGAGTCCTGCCGTGCCGTGGCGGCCGAGGTCGAGGCCAGGGGCCGGCGGGCCCTCCCCGTGGCCTGCCACGTCGGGCACTGGAGCGAGCTCGACGACCTCGTGGAGCAGGCCTACGCCGCGTTCGGCCGCGTCGACGTGCTGGTCAACAACGCCGGCATGTCGCCCCTCTACCCCGACCTCACCGCGGTGAGCGAGGAATTGTGGGACAAGGTGCTCGGGGTCAACCTCAAAGGCCCGTTCCGGCTCACCGCGCTCGTGGGTACGAGGATGGCGGACGGCCCATATGGTGGATCCATCATCAACGTCTCGAGCACCGGTTCCCTGCGCCCGGCTCCGGGCATGCTGCCCTACGACGCCGCCAAAGCGGCGCTGAACACCCTGACCGAAGGCTTCGCCAAGGCTTTCGGGCCCACGGTACGGGTCAACTGCATCATGGCCGGCCCCTTCCTCACCGACATCGCCAAGGCCTGGGACCCCGCCGTCCTCGAGCGGGGCATGCCGAACCACGCCCTGAGGCGGGCCGGCGAGCCCGACGAGATCGTCGGCGCCGCGTTGTACTTCGCCACTGACGCCTCGTCGTACACGACGGGCGCCATCCTGCGCGTCGACGGAGGTATCCCATGACCGACACGGCAGACTTCTGGTTCGATCCCCTGTGCCCGTGGGCGTGGATCACCTCGCGCTGGATGCTCGAAGTCGAGCAGGTGCGTGACATCCACACCGAGTGGCACGTCATGTCGCTGGCCATCCTGAACGCCGGGCGTGACGATCTCTCCGAGGAGTACAAGGCGCGCATGGCCCGGGCCAAGGGCCCGGTGCGGGTGTGCATCGCCGCGGAGCAGATGAAGGGCCGCGACATCCTCCTCCCTCTGTACACGGCGATCGGTGGCCGTTTCCATCTCGAACAGCGGGGGCGTGCGGAGGGTGAGGCGGAGGTCGTCATCGCCGAGGCGCTCGCCGAGCTGGGTCTCCCGGCTTCCCTCGCCGGGGCAGGCACATCCGACGAGTTCGACGCTCTGCTCGAGGCCTCCCACCGGGCCGGCATGGATCCCGTCGGCAAAGACGTCGGCACGCCGGTGATCCACTACAACGGGGCGGCCATCTTCGGCCCCGTGGTCACGCCGACCCCCAAGGGCGAGGCCGCCGGCCGGCTATGGGACGGGGTCCTGCTGGTCACGGGGACCGACGGCTTCTTCGAGCTGAAGCGCACCCGGGACCGCCGCCCGAGCTTCGACTGAGGCCTTCGACTGAGGCAGGGGTCTCGCCAGGCCTCTCGGTGTCACGTCACATCGGAGGGAGTGACGGGGGCACGCCCCACGCCCCCGTTCACTGCGCGGCCAGGATGGCCGCCACCTCTGCGACAGGGTCGCGGACCACCGGCCCGGTGGCCGACACCTCGGCCCGCACGATCGTGCCGTTGAACGCGAAGGGCGCGTCGTAGTCGTCGCCTACCGATGGACCCCACTCGTAGCCACAGGTGAGCCCGATCATCACCTCGTTGAAGGCGACGGGCGTGAAGCGCTCGATGGTGCCGGTCCCGACGACCGCGCCGTCCTGGAGGAGCATGGCGGTGCCCCCGAGCAAATCGTCCCACTCGAAGCGGAACTCGAGGTCGTGGCGTCCCGCGTCGAGCTCTCGGTCGGCGGTGACCTCGTAGAGCCGCCGACCATGCAGATTGTGGACGTAGCGCAGCCGTCCCGCGTGGACGTGCAGCGACCAGCCCCCGAGCGCGCAGCCGAGCGCGAGCAGGGTGCCGTCGGGCGCCGCCCCGCCCGGCCCGTCGACAACCACCGAGATGGCATGCGAGCGGTTGCGGACGTCGACGGCAACCCATTCGGGCACCGGGGCGCCGCCCTGGAAGTAGCGATACGTGTCCTGGGGCCGGCGACGATCGTGCTTGTGCACCATGGCGTCCAGCACCCGGTTGTCCAGGGGCAGCACGTCGTTCCGGCGCGCTTCCTCCCACCACAGTGCCACCAGGTCGGCCAACTTCTCGGGGAATGCGGCGGCGCGGTCGTGCGCCTCCGAGACGTCCTCGGCGACGTGGTAGAGCTCCCAGACGTCGTCGTCGAACGGGGCGCTGTTGCTCAGCCCGTCGTCGTAGATCGGGCCGACGGGGTGGTAGGTCACCGCCTTCCAACCGTCGTGGTAGATGGCACGCGACCCGAGCATCTCGAAGTGCTGGGTGTGGTGGCGGCCGGGGCGCGCTCCCCGTCCGCTGTCCCAGCTCGGGACCCAGGACGGGCGGGGCGAGAGCACGGTCCCCTCGGGGACGATGCCCTGGGCCAGCTGGCGGGCGAAGGTCTCGTCGCGCCAGTGGTCCCACCCCTGGGCGAAGCGTCCCTTGTAGCGCTCCACCCACTCGGCCGGCGCGTGGTGTGGCGAGTGGCAGGCCCCAGTGGCGAAGTAGAGGAAGAAGGGCAATTCGTCGTCCACGGCACGCAGGTCGCCCAAGAACTCGATGGCCCGGTCGGCCAGGTCGGCGCTGAGGTGATAGCCGTCCTCGACGGCGCGTGCGGGCGCACGGCGTGGTTGTCGTGGTACAGCGCGGGGACGAATTGGTGCGTCTCGCCGCCATGGAAGCCGTACCAGCGGTCGAAGCCGCGGCCGAGCGGCCACGTCGCCCGTGAGTTGGCCATGTTCGTCTCGCCCTCGGGGCTGAGATGCCACTTCCCCACCGCGTACGTCGCGTACCCGGTGGCGCGCAGGATCTCGGAGAGGAAACCGTTCTCGCGGGGTGGCCGGCCCCAGTATCCCGGAAAGCCGCTGGCGAGGTCGGCCACCCGGCCCATGCCGCTGCGGTGATGGTTCCTCCCCGTGAGCAAGCAGGCCCGGGTGGGCGAGCACAGCGCGGTGGTGTGGAAATTGGTCAGCCGGACCCCCTCGGCGGCCAGACGGTCGATCACCGGCGTCTCGATGTCGGACCCGTAGCACCCGAGCTGGGCGAAGCCGACGTCGTCGAGGACGATCAGTACGACGTTCGGCGCGCCCTCAGGTGGGGTGGGCACGGGGGGCCACCAGGGCTCCGAGTCGCGCCAGTCGTTGCCGATCGTCCCCCGGAACTCCACCCGTGCCACCCGCGCGACCTCCCGACCCTCGACGTCAACGAGAGCACGGCACGCGCGGCCCGCGCCGCGGCCGGGCGTTGCCCGAGCGTCGACTGACCTCGCTCACGCGTCGATCACTTCCGTGACCGGCAACAGTCCGTGGTCCATGGCGTAGAGGCTGGCGGTCACCCGGCTCGAGGCGCCGATCTTCACGTAGATGTGCTCGATGTGGTTGCGTGCCGTCTTGGGGGAGATCACCAACTCGCGACCGATCTGCTTGCTCGACAAGCCCCGGGCCAGGAGCCGCAGGACGTCGACCTCGCGGGCAGTGAGCCCGGCCGGGCCCTCGCGCCGGCGACCCGCCCGGTGGCCGGCGGCACCGAGCACGGCGGCGACAGCATCCGCATCGAGTCGGCCTGCCTTCACGTCCGATCGAAGCTGCGACGCGGCCTCCTCCGGCGTCAGCGCTGGACGATGCGGTCGGGGCTCGCGCATCGACTGGTAGGCGTCCGCCGCGCCCAACAACCGGCCCGGCATGGAGATGGCCGACCCCACCAGCTGGCGCGGATAGCCCGAACCATCGAGGCGTTCGCGCAGTTGGACGGCGACGGCCCCGAGCGGTGCCAGAGCAGCTGACTGCTGCAGCATCCGCCCTGTCAGGTACGGGAAGAGGCGCACCCGCTCCCACTCCCCGGCGCCCAGCGGGCCCGGCTTGTCCCAGATGGAATTGGACACACCCAGACGGCCGAGACCGTGCACCAGCCCGGCCCGGCGCATGGTCGTGACCTGGGCCGGCCCGAACCCGAGAAGGGAACCGGCGTCCGCCGCCAGCTGCGACACGGCAGCGGCATGCCCGAGCATGTACGGCGATTTGAGGTCGACGAAGTTGGCCACGGCGGCCAGCGCCTCGTCGTAGCGGTCGGCCGAGAGCCTGACACCGAGTGCGGGCTCGGCCCCGATGACCGCGTCCCAGGTCTGCGCCGATTCGAGGTCGGAGAAGATCACATCCGCGTTGGCGCACAGAAGGGCGGCGAGGTCCGGGTCGAACTGCGATCCCGACCGTTTGCGGGCGAGCTCCATGGCGGCATCGGGTCCACCCACCCGCTGCGCCACCTCCGCGTACTCGGCGATCTGGGCGACCCGTGAGGCCAACGGGATCTCGGCACCCCTCAGGTCACCCGGCCAGCCGCGACCGTCCCAGCGCTCATACGAGGCGCCCACCGCCTCTTGCACCGCGTCGGGCAGACCGAGCTGCCGAGCCAGCATGCGCGCCAACGCCGAGTGGCGGGCGATCATGCCGTTGAGATCCCGGTGACCCGACACGGCGAACTCGAGACCGACTCGAAAACGGTGCAGCGGTGGGTTGCCCGAGCCGATGAGGCGCATGGCCGCTGCCGCGCCGGCCAGGCCCCGCTGCTCGTGATCGTACTTACCCGACTTGAGGGCGATGTCGTCGCCGAACCACTTGGCCTGCTCGTGCGCGTCGGAATGACAGCCGACGTTGACGAGCAGTGCGGTGTAGTAAACGACGAGGCGCTCCTCGTCGCGCAGCCCGACGCCTTCCCCGATCCGTAGCGCGATCAGGCACTGGCGAAGGACGTGCTCCATCGGTTGGCCGAAGCCGAGGTCGACGCCCAACGACAACGCCGCGACGAGCTCGGCGAGGCGGATCGGCGTCGGTTCCTGCACCCGTGCGGTGCTCACCCCGAGGACGCTACCCCCTGGCATCACTCACGTCTCGGTGCGGGCCGCGCGCTCAGGTGAGTCTCATACAGGACGCTGGTCACTCACGGGCCATTGACGCTGCTTCCGTCGGGCCCGTCGAAAAGCACGCCGAAGATGGGGCAGTCGCCCCATGCCGCCGTCCGATCGCATGCGTAGCGTGGCAGGCAGTTGCTGCCTCGGAAGGGAGACGACGTGAGCCTACGCCAACGATTCTTCGCACTGACCTATGACCGCCAAATGGCCAAGGTCGAGGAAGCGGGTCTCCGCGCCCACCGCGAGCAGCTCCTCTCTCCTCTCGCGGGTCGCGTGCTCGAGATCGGCGGTGGAACAGGGTCCAATCTCTCCGCGTACGGCGCGGGCGTCACGTCGCTCACCATCACCGAGCCCGACAGGCACATGCTGCGGCGCCTGGAGGCACACGTGCGGAAGCAGATGCCGGCGACGCGCGTGCTGCGGGCACCGGCGGAGGACCTGCCCTTCGGCGACGAATCGTTCGACGCCGTCGTTTCGACGCTCGTGCTGTGCGGGGTCGATGACCAACCGCGCGCCCTGCGGGAGATCCGCCGCGTCCTACGTCCGGGCGGACAGCTCGTGTTCTTCGAGCACGTCCGATCCGATGACCCGAAGGTCGCCCGGCAGCAGGACCGGATGAACCCGGTCAACCGCTTCGTGGCCGGATGCGAGTGCAACCGACCCACCCTCGAGAGCATCCGGGGTGCCGGTTTCGACGTCGAGGCTGCGCCGGCCACCCTGTGGAAGGCCCCCCGGTTCCTGCGTCCCGCCATCGTTGGCCGCGCCCGGGTGGCGGTGGCCACCAACGCAGGCTCGGGCACTTGACGTTGGCGCGCAAGGCCGATTCGCCGCGACCCATCACCGGACCGCCAGCACAGACAAGGAGAAGAACATGCCCAGCATGTCCCTGAGCACGGCTCCCCGCGTGGACGACTTCGGCCCCGCCGTGGATCACAGCGGAGAGCTCGCCGATTACACGGTCAACTTCGTGTCTATTCGTCAGGACGCCGACCTGGCCCAGATGCTCTCGGCCCTGCCCGGAGGGCAGTGCCCGTGTCCACACTGGGGCTTCCTGCTGAAGGGCCGGATGACGGTCCGCTACGCGAACGGAGAGGAGACAATCGGGGCCGGGGAAGCGTTCTACCTCCCGCCCGGACACGTCCCCGCCGCGGCAGCGGGAACCGAGTTCGTCCAGTTCAGCCCCGCTGCGGAGCTCATGGCCGTGACGGCGGCCCTGCAGGGCGCCGCACCCAGTTCCGACCACGAGAGCGACGAGGGACGCTGACTGGCCGGCGAGCAGGTTGGGGCCGCCGGCCGGCAGGAGTGGTGACACCGGCCTGTTCCGTAGCTGGCGGACGCGGCGCTTGCCTCTCGTTGCTCGCTCAGTCCCCGGAGCACGGTCAGTAGTACCCGCGCATCAGCTCCGTGGACCAGGGGGGCTGGCGAACCGATGCATCCGGCGGCTCGAACTCGCGCATGAACGGCTTCACGTCGAGCACCGGGGACCCGTCGACCGCGTCGAGACCCCGCACGTGCAGGTCGAGCCCTTCAACCCGGCTCAACGAGCAGGTGGACACACCCAGGCGGTTCGGCCGCATCTTGGCCCGCTGGGCGAACATGCCCACCTCGGGCCAGTCCGGGTTCCCCCGGGGGCGGCGGGCGCCCGCCTGCACGTCGGCCGGATCCACCAGGTGGAACTGGAACACGACCACGAGATGGGAGAACGCGTCGAGCCCCGCCACCGCAGCGGGCCCGAACTGTGTGCCGTCGAGGCGGATGACCGCTTCCACACCGCCCCAGTCGTCGTCGACGGCCTCGGAGCGACCGCCCATCACGAACCCCACCGGCGCCAGCGCGATCACGACCGCCAACGCTAGTTTTTGTCGGTGGGGACATGGTGCCTGGGCCGGGAGCACGACTGACCGGGTTCGTCATCACCCTCAACGAACTTCGCCGGCGGGTGCGCGACCGTTCGGCGGTCATCACCTGTCTGGTCGCACCACTGGCCATCGCGGCCATCCTCGGCTTCGCCTTCTCCGGCAACTCCTCCTCGGGCGTGCTCACCCTCGGGGTATCCGGCGCCTCGCCGGCCCTGCTGCGTGCCGCCGCCCACGCGTGCCAGCTGCCCCGCAATGTCGTCGTGCGGGTCGTCCCCGGCGAGGCGGCGGTCACACGGGAGGTGGCGGACGGCACGCTGTCCGGCGGCGTGGTGATCTTCCGGGGAAAAACCAGTCTCGCCCACCTCCTCATCCCGATGGTGGCGCCGGGCGCCACCCCCTCCCCCGCGTTCGACATCGTCGACCGGCCGAACGCGCTGATCGGACAGGAGTACGCCGAATCGCTGGCGGCGGGCGTGGCCAGCCGGATCTACGCCGGCCGCATCGAACGCGGGACGGCCACCGACTCCGCCGCGATCTCGGTCGCGGCGAGCACGCTCGGCAACGGGGGCAAGGCCGTGCTCGACTACTTCGCGCCATCGATCGCGGTGGTGTTCCTCTTCATCGGGAGCGGCCTGGGCATGCGCTCCCTCTTGCTGGAGCGCTCGACGGGGACCCTGGCCCGGCTCGCCGCCGCGCCGATCAAGCCGAGCGCGATCGTCTGGGGCAAGCTCCTGGCCATCGCCCTCACCGGGCTCACGTCCATCCTGATCGTCTGGGGCGTGACGGCGGCGGCCTTCGGCGCCAATTGGGGTGACCCGCTCGGCGTGTTCATGATGTGTGTCGGGGCCACTGCCGCGATGTGCGGCCTCGGCGCGTTCCTCACCTCGTTCGCCCGGACCCCCCAAGAGGCCTTCGCCGCCTCCCTGGTGGTCGGGCTCGTGCTGGCGCTGCTGGGAGGCAACCTGCTCCCGCCCGGTGCGCTGCCCGAGGCATTTCAGGTGCTGAGCCTCGGCACACCGAACGGGTGGGCCGTGGTCGGGTTCGGGCGCCTGGCGTTGTTGCGCGACCACGCGTCGTCGGTGGTCGCACCCTTCCTCGTCCTCTGCCTCATCGCCCTCGTCACCGGAGGCCTGGCCATGGCCCGGGTGCGTCGGATGGTGACGCCGTGATCCCGATCATCCGGGTCAACCTGCGCCGCGCCGTCGGCGACCGGCGCTACCTGTTCGTCGCCACGGTGTTCCCGGTTCTCTTCATCCTCGTGACGGGTCTACTCGCCGGGAGCCCGAAAGAGCCGATCGGCCTCGTGCACCCGTCCCCGCGCCTGGTCCACCTGGTGGCCAGCACCGGCGACCTCAAGGTGCGCATCGAACCCAACCGGGCCCAGCTCGGTGACGACATCTTGCGGGGGCGGGTCGTCGCCGGCCTCATCGGCCTTCCGGCGCGGGCGGGGGCACAGCGCGTCGACTTCGTGAGCGAGTCCGCCTCGACCAGCGCGGTGCAGGCCCGAACAGACGTGGTCGCCCTGCTCGACCTGATCGCTGCCGAGGGCACGCACACGACCGTCACCGACGTGACTCTCGCCCGCACCGATGTCCCGGCTGCACTCAGCCCCTTCTCCTATGTCGCGCCGGCCGACCTGGTGCTGTTCCTGGGCATCACCGTGCTCCTCCTGTCATCGGGTGTGGTCGAGTCGCGCCGCCTTGGCCTCATGAACCGGCTGGCGGCAGCGCCGCTGCGCCGACGATCGGTCGTGGCCGCACTGATCGCCACCAGCCTCTGCGTGGCCGCCGTGCAGTGCGTCGGGCTCCTGGTGGTCGGCCGGTTGATCTTCGGCGTGCACTGGGGCGACCCAGCCGGGGTTTTCCTCGTGCTCACCATGCTGTCGCTCGCCTACTCCGGCGCGGCAGCGCTCGTGAGCATGCGCTCGCGCACCGAGGAGCAGGCCATCTCCCTCGCGGTCGTGCTCGGCATCGTGTGCGGCATGCTGGGCGGCTGCATGTACCCGCTCGACGTGGTCGGACCGGTGGTCCGGGGCGTCGGCCACGTGGTGCCCCAGGCCTGGGCCATGGACGCGTTCGTGAAGCTCATCTACGACCACGTCGGTCTGATCGCCGTGCTGCCGGAGATCGGGGTGCTCGCCCTCTTCGCGACCGTGCTCTGCGCGCTGGCCCTGAGGGCCTACGCGCGGACCGTGTACTCGCCCGGGTGAAAGCGGCGGATCATCCGGCGGAACTTCCAGGTGTGGTCGGGCCACAGCGTGGTGTTGCGGCCCCGGTGGTCCAAGTACCAGCTCCCGCACCCGCCCTCGACCCAGACGGAGTGCTCCAGCCGGGCCTGGAGGCGCTCGTTGTAGCGCCGCTGCACCGCCGGCTTGACCTCGACCACGCGCACGCCGGGGCGGCGCAGGAAGGCCAGCGCGCTGGCGATGTAGTTGATGTGCGACTCGATCATGTAGATCATGGAGTTGTGGGCCAACGTCGAGTTCGGCCCGATCATGAGGAACAAGTTCGGGAAGCCCGCCACCGTGGAGCCGGCGTAGGCCTCGACTCCATTCGTCTTCCAGGTCTCGGCCAACCGGAGGCCGCCCACGCCGACGATGTGCTCGGCGTAGGGAGGCTCGGCGGCCTCGAAGCCGGTGCCCATGATCACGACGTCGACCGGACGGGCGATGCCGTCCTGGCCCACCACCTCGTGCGCGGTGAACGAGGCCACCGGTGAGTCCACGACCTCCACGTTGGGGCGGGTCAGCGAGGGGTAGTAGTCGTCGGAGAGCAGCAGTCGCTTGCACCCTGGCTCGTAGTGCGGGGTGAGCTTCTCGCGCAGCGCCTCGTCGGGTACCTGCTTGGCGAGGTGGTCAAGGGCGGCCTTGCGCACCGCGGCCTTCCGCCGTTCCCCGTGCCCGACGAAGACCGACAGCAGCGACTCGAAGACGACGTAGATGCGGAGTCTGGACAAGCGCTGGAGCTTCGACATCTTGCGGTAGGCGAGCTTGCGTAGGCCCGAGACGGCCCGGTCGCGCCGGGGGACCACGAACGGAGGCGTCCGCTGGTGGACGTACAGGTGCTCGACGACCGGGGCGATCTTCGGCACGAACTGGATCGCCGAGGCCCCGGTGCCGACGACGCACACCCGCTTCCCCGTCAGGTCGAACCCGTGCTCCCAGCGAGCGGAGTGGAAGACCTTGCCGCGGAAGTCCGCCAAGCCCGGGAGCTCCGGGATCGACGGCTCGCTCAGCGACCCGGTGGCCCACACCAGCACCGGGGTGACGTACTCCTCTCCCGCGGTCGTCCGGACCACCCAGTGCGCCGTGGCCTCCTCCCAGCGCGCCTCTTCGACGGCCCGGCCGAAGCGCAGATGTCCCCCAACCTCGAAGCGGTCGACGCAGTCGCGCAGGTAGTCCCAGATTTCGCCCTGCGGGGAGAACGAGCGCGACCAGTCGGGATTGAGGGCGAAGGAGAAGGAGTACAGGTTGGAGGGGACGTCACAGCAGGCGCCCGGGTACGAGTTGTCGCGCCACGTGCCTCCCAGGTCGTTGCCGCGGTCGAGGACGACGAAGTCCTCCACACCCATGGAGCGGAGGCGCGCCGCCATCCCGATGCCGGAGAACCCGGCCCCGACGATGACGACACTGTGCTCGCTGATCACGATGTGGAGGCGACGAAGGAGACCACGACCTCGGCCAACTCCTCCCCGCAGTCCTCCTGGAGGAAGTGGCCGCCGCCCACGATCGTCGTGTGGGGCTGCCCCTGCGCACCGGCGATCCGTTCTTTGAGGTTGCGGTCCGCACCCCTGGTGATGGGGTCGCTGTCGCTGAAGGCGCAGAGGAAGGGTCGATCGAACGCGGCCAAGCCCACCCAGGCGGCCACGTTGGCGTCGTGGGCGGGGTCGTCGGGCCGAGACGGCACCAGCAGCGGGAATTGGCGTGCCCCCGACTTGTAGGACTCGTCGGGGAACGGCGCGTCGTAGGCCGCCTCCACCTCGGGCGCCACGGCCTTGGCGCACCCACCGCGGACGATGACGCCGGTGGGGAACTCCTGGACCTCCTGCGAGAAGCGCTGCCAGGAGAAGAAGGCATCGCCGGGATTGGTGTCGCCGGTCGGCAGGAAGGTGTTGGCCGCCACGACCCGGGCGAAACGGTCGGGATGCTCACCGACCAGGCGCAGGCCGATGAGCCCGCCCCAGTCTTGGCCCACCAGGGTGATCCCGCCCAGGTCGAGCCGGTCGAAGAGCAGCTCGCGCATCCACTCGACGTGGCGGCCGAACGTGTAGTCGGCGCGCTCGGCCGGCTTGTCCGAGCGCCCGAAGCCGACCAGGTCGGGTGCCACGACCTGCAGCCCGGCCCCGGCGAGGACGGGGATCATCTTGCGGTAGAGGTACGACCACGAGGGCTCGCCGTGCATCAGGAGCACGACGGGAGCCGAACGGTCGCCCTCCCGCACGTAGTGCACCCGCAGCGAGCCCCCCTCGGAGTCGGCGACCTCGGCGTAGTGCGGGTCGAATTCGTAGCCGGGCAGGTCGCGGAAGCGGTCGTCAGGAGTGCGCAGGGTCTTCATGCAGGCCGGAGCCTATGCCGCCGGAACCGATCGTTGCCGTGGGAGCCCCGAGGTGCGCCGTAGCTCCCGCGCCCCATAACCTGACACCAACGTCACAGAACACCCGGTGGGAGGGAAGCGCGCCATGGCACTATCCGACGCTCAGGAGTACGACCCGTTCAGTGCCTTCGACGACGTGGTGGCCGGAACGACGCGGGATCCCTATCCGGACCTCGTGGTCAAGCGGCACGAGACACCCGTCGAAAAAGGCCTCACCATCTCCCCGGAGTCCCTGCCCGAGGGCATCGACGTCGAGCCGGGATGGATCGCCTACCGCTACGACGACTGCTCGCGGATCTTGCGCGACGCCAAGACGTTCACCTCGACCGGCTATGACGTCACGATCGGCATGGTGATGGGCCACATGATCCTCGGCATGGACGACCCCGAGCACCGCAGCCACCGCAACCTGGTGGCGCACGCTTTCCGCGAGAAGGCGCTGGCGCGCTGGGAGCCCGAGTTCATCCGCCCGATCATCGACGACCAGATCGACCGCTTCGCCGCCGACGGTCAGGCCGATCTGGTGCGCCAGCTCACGTTCGAGTTTCCTGTCCGGGTTATCGCGCGTCTGCTCGGGCTGCCCGAGGAGGACTTCCCACAATTCCAACGCTGGTCGGTCGAGCTCATCGGCCTGGTGGCGGACATCGATCGAGGCATCGCCGCCTCGGAGGCGCTGCGCGAGTATTTCGCCGGCATCGTGGCCGACCGGCGGGCCCACCCCGCCGAGGATGTGATCAGCGATCTGGTCTCCGCCGAGGTCGACGGCGAAAAGCTGACCGACGAAGCCATCTACTCCTTCCTGCGCCTCCTGCTCCCGGCGGGGGCCGAGACGACCTACCGCTCGTCGGGCAACCTGCTCTACCTGCTCCTCACCCATCCCCAGCAGCTCGGGGCGGTGCAAGCCGACCGCTCGCTGCTGCCCCAGGCCATTGAGGAGGGGCTGCGCTACGAGCCCCCGCTGCTCACCATCAACCGGACCACGACCTGCGAGGTCGAGATCGGGGGCGTCCCCCTCGGCCCCGGCGAGAGCATCACGCCCCACATCGGCTCGGCCAACCACGACGAGACTCGCTGGGAGGACCCCGAGACCTTCGACATCTTCCGCCCCGCCATCCCCCACATCGCCTTCGCGCACGGGCCGCACATGTGCCTCGGGATGCACCTCGCCCGGCTCGAGACCCGGGCGTTGCTCAACCGCGTGTTCGACCGCCTGCCGGACCTGGCCCTGGACCCCGGCGACACCGATCCTCACATCCGCGGCGACGTCTTCCGCTCCCCCACCGCGCTGCCGGTCACGTTCCGTCCGGCGCCCTGACGATGCCGGTGCGTCAGCCGATCTGACGGACCTCGACATCGTTGCCCCTTGCGATGAGGACGCTCGTGACCAGGGAGGGCGGGAACAGGCCGTGGGCCACGACGCCGGGCACCGCGTCGAGCATGGCGGCCAGAGAGGCGGGATCGTCGATGTCGCCGTAGTAGTCGGCGAGCACCCCGCCGTCGGGCGTTCGCGGCGCACGCCGTAGCACCGCGCCGGGGAGCGCGCGCAGGGTGGCCGCCAGCCCGAAAGCCAAGAGCTCCAGCGGGACCGGCGGACGCAGACGATCGACCGGCTTGTCCGAAGACACAATGACGACGAATCGATCCGCCGCCGCGGCCACGATCCTCTCGCGGGTGTGCGCGCCTCCCCCGCCCTTGATCAGCCAGCCGACGGGGTCGACCTGATCGGCCCCGTCGATGGTCAGGTCGAGTCGATCAATGTCGGTGAAGGGTCTGACGTCGAGCCCGACATCGGCCGCGAGCTCTGCGGTCGCCGGCGAGGTCGAGATGCACGTGATCTCCAACCGGCGCGCACCGAGGGCGGGCACCAGCTCGGCCACGGTGGAGCCGGTACCCAAGCCGACCCACATCCCGTTCTCGACCAGCGCCACCGCGGTCTCGGCAACGGCGCGCTTCTCGGCCTTGTGGTCAGGTCCCGTCACCACCGGCTCGCGCTCAGCTGCGCGGGACATCCCTCCAGGGAAGCTCCTTGTCGGTGCGGACGTCGCCCGGGAGGCCGAGTACGCGCTCACCGAGGATGTTGCGCATCACCTCGGAGGTCCCCCCCTCGATGGAGTTCGCCCGGACCCGCAGGAACATCTTGTGCACGTCGGTCGAGCCCATGCCCACCAGGTCGGGGCGGACCATGGGGTAGCCGGCCGGGAACAGCATGGCGTCGTTGCCCAAGAGGTCCATGCAGAGGTCGTAGATCCGCTTGTTCTCCTCGGCGTAGGCGAGCTTGGCCACCGAGCCTTCGGGGCCGGGCGTGCCGGCCTTGCGTGTCTGTGCGGCGCGGGCGTTGGTCATGGAAAGCGCCTCCATGCGGATGTAGCTCGAGACGACCCGATCGCGCAGTGCGAGGGCGTGCGCCGAGGTGTCGCCCTGCCAGCGCTCCTTCCAGATCTTGACTGCTTCCGCGACGGGTCCGCCGCCTCGCCGCGTGACCGCCCCGCCGATGGAGACCCGCTCGTTCATCAGCGTCGTGACCGCGACGCGCCATCCCTCACCCTCGCCGCCGAGGCGGCCCGAGTCGGACATCCGCACGTCGGTGAAGAAGACCTCGTTGAATTCCGCCTCACCCGTGATCTGGAAGAGCGGGCGCACCTCGACGCCAGGGGCCTTCATATCGACCAGGAACGCCGTCATCCCCCTGTGCTTGGGGACATCGGGATTCGTGCGCGCCACGATCAGCCCGAAGGCCGAGATGTGCGCCAGGGTGGTCCACACCTTCTGCCCGTTCAGCAACCACTCCTCGCCGTCGCGCTCGGCGCGGGTGGACAGCCCGGCGACGTCGGAGCCTGCACCAGGCTCGCTGAACAGCTGGCACCAGATCTCCTCATTGGTGAAGAGGGGCCTGAGGTAGCGCTCCTTCTGCTCGGTCGTCCCGTGGGTGGCGATGGTCGGCGCGCACATCCCGTAGCCGATGGGGTTGCGCACCCCGGCCACCGGAGCGCCACTCGCGTGTAGCCGTGACTGCGCCTTGTGCTGCTCCCGCGGCGTCAGTCCGAGCCCGCCCGACCCGGGCGGGAAGTGCAGCCAGGCCAGGCCGCGGTCGAACTGCTCCCCGAGGAACTCCTGTGCGGGAGTGGTGCTCGGCGGTAGGTCGGCCAGCAGCCTGTCAACCAGTTCGTCGACGTCCGGACTCATGCCCGCACCCTATAGCGTGCTCTCGTGCGGGTACCTGCTCACCCGGGACGGTTCGGGAACCAGCGCCCCGTCTGCCCGCGTGGACCAGTTGACGGAGCGACGGAGGCGTGACGGGATCGGTGACGCTCCCCGACGGACGCATGCTGGCCTATGAGGAGTACGGCGTGCCGACGGGCTTTCCGATCCTGAGCTTCCACGGCGGCCTGAGCTCCCGGCTCGACGCGGCGCCGGCCCACACGGCGGCGGCGGCCAAAGGGGTCCGCCTCATCTCGCCCGATCGGCCCGGCATGGGGCTCTCGAGCTACCAATCCCGACGCCGGCTCACCGACTGGCCCGCCGACGTGGCCTCCCTGACCGGGGCCCTCGGGATCGAGGAGTTCGCGGTGATGGGCTGGTCGGCCGGTGGCCCCTACGCCGCCATCTGTGCCGCCAGGATGGACGGCCGCGTGACCGCAGCGGCGCTCCTCTCGAGCGCGGTGCCGCTGGACCTCTACGGCACCACCCGCGGGTTGTCCCTGGAGGACCGTGCCCTGCTCCTCCTGAGCCGGCGGACGCCGTCGCTGGCCTCGGCTCTGATGACGGTCAGCATCGTGAACGCCAGCAACGCTCGACTGTTTCGCGCTGTCATGCGTTCGTTCCCGCCGGCGGACCGGACCGTCCTGACCGAGTGGGGACCGCCGGACCACGCGCTGGCCTTCGTGCGGGAGGCGATGCGTCAGGGCACGGAAGGCTGCGTGGAGGACTACCGGATCTTCGGGGAACCTTGGGGCTTCGCACTCGAGGAGATCCGGATCCCGGTCCACATTTGGGAGGGCGCCGACGATCGGACCGGGCCACCGGGCTACCGCGCCTTCCTCAAACGTCACATCCCCCAGGCCTCCGTCACCGTCGTACCCGGCGAGGGCCACCTCTCACTGCTACCGCATCAGGCCCCGGCGATCTTCGCCTCACTGCTCGGCGGCGACCACAACGCCGAGTCCACGGCCCAGTGGAACGTCGGGTAGGCGAAGATCATGGAGCGCATCGTCTCCACCGGGACCCGGGCGTGCACGGCCAACGCCAGCAGGCCCAGCACCTCGCCGCCCGTCGGGCCCATCGACGTCGCCCCCACGAGGACGTCGTCGCGGGCGATCAGCTTCACGAAGCCCTCGCCGCGGTGGATCCAGCCGCGCGCTCGACGCGGCGATCGACTCCTGGAAGACGGTCACGTCCCCGCGCTGCTCCCGTGCCTGCGCCTCGGTCAACCCCACCGAGCCGATCTCGGGGTCGGTGAAGATCATCCGCGGCAGCGCCCGGTAGTCAGCATCCGGGCGCGGCCGGCCCAGGATGTCCGCCACGCAGAGCCTGGCCTGGAAGACGGCGACGTGGGTGAAGGCACCCTTCCCAGTGACGTCGCCGACCGCCCAGACGCCGGGCGCCACCCGCATGCGTCCGTCGACCGGGATGCTCGGGGCACCCTCGTCGAGGCCCAGCGCGCCCACCCCGAGCGCGGCCAGGTCGCTCCGGCGCCCCGTGGCGACCAGCATCCGCTCGCCGCTCAAGGCCCTCCCGTCGGCCAGGTGCACGGTCGCCCCCGTGTCCCCCGCCGGTTCGACTCGCTCGATCGTGGCGCCGGTGTGCACCTCCACCCCCTCGCGGCGCAACACTTCGGTGATGAGGTCGGAGGCCTCGGGCTCCTCGGGTTCGGCGAGCCGCGGGCCCGAATCGACGAGGGTGACCCGAGCCCCGAAGCGGCTCATCACCTGCCCGATCTCGAGGCCGACGGACCCGCCCCCGATGACGAGCAGCGACGCGGGCACCGCTTCGGCGGCCACCGCGCCGCGGCTCGTCCAGTGCGGCACCCCCGCGAACATCGGCGGGACGAAGGCATGCTGGCCGGTGGACAGGACCAGGGCGCGGCGCGCCGTGATCGTCCGGCCGCCGACCTCGACCGCGGCCCGACCGGTGACCCGCGCCTTCCCCCGGATGAAATGGCCGCCCTTTTCCTTGAAACGATCGAGGGCGACCGTGTCGTCCCAGAAGTCGGTGGCCTCCTCGCGGATCCGCCGGGCCACCGGCGACCAGTCGGGGGTGACGACCGCCATGCCCGCCAGGCCAGGGATGCGCCGGCCTTCGGCCAGGAGGTCGGAGGCACGGACCATCATCTTGGTGGGTATGCACCCCCAGTACGGGCACTCCCCGCCCACCAGCTCCGCCTCGATGCCCACGACGTCGAGTCCCGCCTCGGCCAGCTCCCCCGCGACCTGCTCACCGCCCGGGCCGAGGCCGACGACAATGGCGTCGACCTCCACCGACCTACAACCCGCCCCAGTTGGTCACCTGGACGGGGGCCACGATCGGCGTGCCGACGACCAGTTGGATCTCGTAGTGGTCACCCAGGGGGAGGTTGTTGGGATCGCCCGTATAGAGGCCGGGCTTCTTTCCCGGCGAGGTGAAGAAGACCGTCACGGGCCCGCTGGCGGACCCGACCTGGGTCTTGCTGAGCGGGATGCCCCACAGCTGGAAGAACTGGCCCAGCGTGAAGGTCTGCGTGGTGCTCGGCGACTCGATGTGGATGATCCCGTCGTTGGCGTGCACGTGCAGCCAGTAGAAGCAACTCCCCGTCTGCACGAAGGGGCCGGTCGAGGTGCTCACGGCTTGGAAGCCCGGAATCCCGATGCCATAGGGGATCACCCGGGCCTTGCCGTCCACGAAGATCGTCAGGTGGGTGTGGACGTGGACGACCGTCTGCTCGCCAGCCTGGCACTGGACCCCGTCAACCCCCTGGCCGGTGGCCGCGTTGAGCAGCGTGGCCAGCTTGGGCCCGCTCGGGACGGGGATGGTCTCGGGCCCGGGCGTCCCAGCCGGCGGCTGCACCCACGTGGAGGACAGGGAGGCCGGGATGGGCTCGAGCGCGACGTGGGGGTTCTTGAATTGGGGCGGCACGCTGCCGGAGCCGCCCCCGGTCAGGTTGGTGATGAGGATGACGACCAGCGCGACCACCACGATCGCACCACCGACGCGGACGCCGATGCGAACGCGCTTCTGCCGCTGCTCCGCGGCGCGCTTCTCGGCGGCGCGCCGCTGGTTTTCGGCCCTCCGCTGGGCCTTCGACTTGCTCTGACTGGTCATTGGGGCGTCAGCGTAGCGAACCAGTCCCAACGAAAGGCATCAACGCGCTCGAGGGGTCCAGCCCATTCCGGGGACCCGCTGCCGCCGGTCCCGAGGGCGGTGGAGGCCCGCCAGAGGTCGCCGTCGACGAAGGCAACCGTGATGAAGCGGCCGTGCTCGTCGTCGGCGAATTGCCAGGCGCCGGCCACTCCGGGATGGCGCGTCCACTCGGCGCCGTCCACGCGCGGGCCAACGACCACGTGAACCCCCTGGGCGGGGCGAAAGGGAACCGCTTCGGGCGAGACGGCCACCCGGGGGGCGGCCCAGCGGCCGGCGACGGCCAGCGGCCCCGACAGCACGCTCCGCCGCGCCGCAAAGAAGCGGTCTGCCGCGCGCAGCCGTTCGGCCAGGGCGAAGAATTCGGGGAGCACCTGCTCGTCACGGAGTAGGTACAGCGTCATGTAATGGAAGGGCTCGAGGAGCCGGCCCGTCGCGGCCTCCGCCGCCCGGCACCGCGGTGAGCGCACCCAGCGGCGACCGAACGAGATGCCGTCAATCGTGAACTGCTCGGGGAGATGGTCGAGCTGGTGCCAGGCGTTGTAGGCCTCGTGGGCCGAGGGATCGGTCACCTCGGTGAACGAGACGAAACCCAGCACGCCGCGAGGCTACCCGCCGCCCGATGCAAGACTCTGGCCCGATGGCAGCCGCGACGGCGTTCCTCTCGGGTCTCCGGGTGCTGGACCTGAGCATCTGGCGCCCTGGGCCGTACGCGACATCGCTCCTGGTGCCCCTGGGGGCCGACGTGCTCAAGGTCGAGCCGCCGGGCGGTGACCCAATGCGCCACTACGCCGGCCTCTTCGACGCGGTCAACGCGGGAAAGCGCAGTGTGGAGCTCGATCTCAAGGATGAGGTCGGACGCAACCGGGCCCTCGAACTGGCGGCCGAGGCGGACGTGCTCGTCGAGGGCTTCCGCCCCGGGGTCTTGGGCAGACTCGGGCTGGCTGAGCCGGCTGTGCGGGCGCTGAACCCGGCCATCGTCTACTGCTCGATCTCGGGCTACGGGCAACACGACCGCCGCGCCGCGCTCCCGGGCCACGACGTGAATTACCAGGCGTGGGCAGGGGCGTTGGCGCCCGAGGGCGGTCCTGCCAGGGCCATCCCGCCGCTCCCGGCCGCCGACCTGGCCGCCGGGCTGACCGCAGCCTTCGGCATCTGCGCCGCCGTGCTGGGCCGTGTCACGAGCGGGGAGGGGGCCTCCCTCGACATCTCCATGACCGACGTCCTCGCCACCTGGACGGGACCGGCCGGCGCCGAACCGGCCAACGGGACGGGGTCGCCGGGCCCCTCGGCGCCCACACCCGGCTACGGGCTCTTCGAGACCGTCGACGGCGGGCAGGTTGCGCTCGGCGTGGTCAACGAGCAGCACTTCTGGTCGAGCCTCTGCGCGGAGCTCGGACTGGAGGATATGGGGGCGCTCGGCTTCGCCCAGCGGTGCCGGCACGGGGCCGAACTGCAGCACGCCATCGGTGCAGCCATCGCGACACGGCCTCGGGACGAACTGGTGACCCGGCTGGTCGCCGTCGGCGTGCCCGTGGCCCCGGTGCTCGACCGCCAGGGGATGCTGGCTGCGGCGCCGTTCCCCACCTTTCCCATCCGACTCCCTCTGCCCGAGGGCGCCCGGTCCGTTCCACGACTGGACCAGCACCGCGGCGAAGGCTTCGCCGGGCCCGCCTGACGACGGGCGGCCGGGTCCCGTGCTGTTACGGTCCAGCGACGCATGACGCGCATCTCCGACCTCCTCGCCGCCAATCAGTTGCACTCCGCCGCGCGCGCCAACGTGGCCGATCCACGTCCCGGACGGCATCTGGCCGTCGTCACCTGTATGGACGCCCGCATCGATGTCTTCGCCGTGCTCGGCCTCCATCTCGGCGAGGCGCACGTGATCCGGAACGCCGGCGGGCGCGTCACCGAAGACGTGCTGCGCAGCCTTGCCCTCTCCAGCGGTGTCCTCGGGGTGGACACCGTCGTGGTGATGCAGCACACCAAGTGCGGCCTCGCCGGCGTCAGTGACGCGCAGCTCCGTGAGCTGACGGGGGCCGACCTGGAGTTCTTCCCGATCGGCGACCATGCCGCGGCCCTGCGCGAGGACGTGGACCTGTTGGCCCGCACGCCCTACCTGGAGCGGCTGCGAATGATCGCGGGGTTTGTCTACGACGTGGAGAGCGGCGAGATCGAGGACGTCGTGCGCTGGGAGCGCGCGGGCTGAGGCGGTGGCGGAGTGAGGGTCGCCATACTCGACGACTGGTTCGACACGGTCCGGACGCTCCCCTGTTTCGAAAAGCTGTCGGGCCACGATGTCACCGTCTTCACCGACCATGTGCGGGACACCGAGACGCTGGCGCGGCGACTCGCCACGACGGAGGCACTCGTGCTCATCCGCGAGCGGACCGAGGTGCGCGCCCCCTCCTCGAGCGGCTCGGGCACCTCCGGCTGATCAGCCAGCGCAGCGTCTACCCCCATATCGACGCCGACGCCTGCACGGCGCTGGGCATCATCGTCAGCTCGAACCTGCACGCGGGCTCGCCGTCCTACGCCACGGCGGAGTTGACGTGGGCGCTCGTCCTGGCAGCCATGCGCCAGCTCCCCGCGCAGGTGGAGTCCTTGCGCGCCGGGCGGTGGCAGGCCGGGGTCGGCCGGACGCTGCGGGGCAAGACCCTGGGCATCTACGGCTACGGCCGGATCGGCGCCGTCGTCGCCGGCTTCGGCAGGGCCTTCGGCATGGACGTCCTGGCCTGGTCCAGGCCGACGTCGCTCGAGCGGGCGCGGGCCGACGGGGTGACGCCGGTCCGGGACGCCGCCGCGCTGTTCGCAACGAGCAACGTGGTGTCCCTCCACCTGCGCCTGGTCCCCGCCACCAGGGGAATCGTGACGGCAGCCGAGTTGGCCCAGATGGGACCCGACGCGCTGTTGGTGAACACGAGCCGGGCCGGTCTGATTGAGCCCGGAGCCCTGGTGGGCGCCCTGCGCGCCGGTCGCCCGGGCCGGGCCGCCGTCGACGTCTTCGAGTCCGAGCCCCTGCGCGACCCCGCGGACCCCCTCTTGACCATGGAGAACGTCGTCTGCACGCCCCACATCGGCTACGTGACCAGCGAGGAATGGGAACTACAGTTCAGCGACATCTTCGACCAGCTCAATGCCTATGCGGACGGCGCCCCGATCAACGTGGTGAACCCCGACGTGTTGGCACACGCCCGCAGCCGACCCTAAGGAGCCACGATGCCGGCCCAGCTCAGCGCCTCGCCACCACCCGCCAAACAGCGATCCCGTCCGCGGCGGAAGAAGTGCGGGCGGTCGCTCCGGGCGGCACTCGTCGGCTGCACCGTTCTGGTGCCGGTATTGCTCGCCGTGACACCGGGTGTCGCATCCGCCGCCTACCCCGACAACCCCGCCGAGCCGGTGAACTTCGGTGACGCCGGCAACTTCGGGCCGGCCGGAGGCCTCGCGCTGAACGCCCCGCCGGTCGGCATGGCGCCGACCCACGACGGTCAGGGCTACTGGATCGTGGCGTCTGACGGCGGCATCTTCAGCTACGGCAACGCGGGCTTCCTCGGCTCGGCGGGTGCGCTCCCTCTCAACAAACCGATCGTGGGCATGGCGGCGACGCCCGACGGCGGCGGGTATTGGCTCGTTGCTTCCGACGGCGGCATCTTCAGCTACGGCGACGCCCAGTTCTACGGCTCGACCGGGTCGATGCGCCTCAACCAACCGATCGTGGGCATGGCGGCCACCCCCAGTGGGCACGGGTACTGGCTCGTCGCTTCCGACGGCGGCATCTTCAGCTACGGCGACGCGGAATTCTACGGCTCGACCGGGTCGATGCACCTCAACCAGCCGATCGTGGGCATGGCGGCGGGACCGGGCGGGAGCGGCTACTGGCTCGTGGCCTCCGACGGCGGCATCTTCAGCTACGGGTCGGCGTCGTTCCTCGGCTCCATGGGCGGCACGCCGCTCAACGCGCCCATCGTGGGGATGGCCGCGACGGCCAGCGGCTACTGGTTGGCCGCCAGGGACGGCGGCATCTTCAACTTCGGGACGGCGCCGTTCCTCGGCTCCATGGGCGGGCAGTCGAACCCCAATCCGATCCGTGCCATTGCGGCCACGCCTTCGGGGCAGGGTTACTGGCTCCTCCCGACGAGTCCCCCGCCGGCGCCCCCCACCCTCCAGTTGGGGTCGACCGGGGCTGCCGTGACGTCCCTGCAGCAGCGACTGTTCGCGCTGGGCTACTGGGTCGACACCACGAACGGCTCTTTCGACGACAGCACCCAGCAGGCCGTGTGGGCGCTGCAGAAGGCGGCCAACCTCCCCCGTGACGGTGTCGTGGGCCCCTCGACGTGGGCTGCCCTGCAGGCCGGCATCGTCCCCCAGCCGCGGCCGGCGGCGGGCTACGAGATCCAGATCAATCTCGCCAATGACCTCCTCATGGTGGTCAACAACGGCCATCTCGTGTGGACCCTCAACACCTCGACCGGCGGTGGCTACACCTACACCGAGGACGGCTCCACCTCGGTGGCCATCACCCCCACCGGGGTGTTCAGCACCTTCCGTGTGGTGGACGGCACCGTGACCGACTCGCTCGGCACGTTGTGGCGGCCCCGGTTCTTCTACCAGGGTTACGCCATCCACGGTGATTCGTCCGTGCCGCCCCAGCCGGTCTCACACGGCTGCGCGCGCATCAGTAACGAGGCCATCGACTGGGTCTGGGCGGCCAACATCGACCCGATCGGGACGACGGTCTGGGTCTACTGACCGGGGCGGCCCGCCGCGCCCGCGAGGCCACACCGGAGCGGCGGTCTCACCTCGGAGACGCGCGCCGCACGAGTCCTCCCTAGGCTCAGTGGTGGTGGCCTACACGAAGGGACTGCACGAGGTGGCCGACGGTGTGTGGGCCTATCTGCAGCCCGACGGCGGCTGGGGCTGGTCCAACGCGGGGCTCGTCACCGGGGACAACACCTCCCTTCTGGTTGACACGCTCTTCGACCTCCGACTGACCGCCGAGATGCTCGACGAGATGCGCAGGACCACCCCCTCGGCGGAGCGCATCACCACCGTGGTGAACACGCATGCCAACGGCGACCACTGCTACGGGAACGCGCTCCTGGAGGATTCGGAGATAATTCGCGACCGCCCGCTGCGTTGAGGAGATGCTCCAGCTGCCGCCGGCCGCCATGGCGGCCATGATGCGCTCGGCCGACACACTCGGTGCCGCCGGCCAGTTCGTCCAGAGGATCTTCTCCCCGTTCTCCTTCGAGGACGTGCCGCTCGTCGTCCCCACCCGGACGTTCGAGCAACGGCTCGAACTGCGGGTCGGCGACCGCGCCGTGTCGCTTCTCGAGATGGGTCCCGCGCACACCGCCGGGGATGCCGTCGTCCACCTACCCGACGATGGTGTCGTCTTCACCGGGGACATCCTCTTCCACGGCGGCCACCCCATCGTGTGGTCCGGGCCGGTGGCGAACTGGATCGCCGCCTGTGACCGCGTCCTCGAGCTCCACCCGACCGTGGTGGTCCCGGGACATGGGCCGCTCGCGACGGTGGCGGCTCTCGAGGACCTCAAGGGATATTTCGAGCTCCTGACCCGCGAGGCCCGGGGGCGCTTCGACTCGGGAATGACCCCACTGGACGCGGCGCGGGACATCGACCTCGGGCCCTACGCGGGGTGGAGCGAAGCCGAGCGCGTCGTGGCCAACGTCCATGCCCTCTACCGCGACTTCGGGGGACCGGCGACGACCGATGCCCTCGCCCTCATGGGCGAGATGGCGTTGGCCGTCTGATACCCCCGTGTCCCTACCGGGCCAGCGCATTCGCCGTCTGACAGCCCGGGACCTGCGTCACGACTATGGAGCCCCCGCTCCGGGTACACCAACCCAGGTGGAGACGCGCACTGCCCCGTCACTGCTCGGGGGTCGCTACCGCATCGACGGCATGCTCGGCGAGGGCGGGATGGCTCGGGTCTTCGACGCCTTCGACGAGCGGCTCGAGCGTCGGGTCGCCGTGAAGATCCTCCGGGCCGAGACACTGGCGCTGCCCGGCATGAGGCGGCGCTTTCAACAAGAGGCACTCATCGCCGGCCGCCTGATCCATCCACACATCGTGGCGGTCCTGGACTTCGGCGAGCAGAAGGCGTCGTCCTATCTCGTGATGGAGCGCCTGCCGGGCAGCACCCTTCGCGACGAAATCGTCGCCCGGGGACCCCTCCCCACGCAACGCGTCCTCGGCGTCATGGCCGAGACGCTCGGTGCTCTCGCCGCGGCCCACAAGGTCGGGGTACTGCACCGGGACATCAAGCCGAGCAACATACTCCTGCAAGAGGACGGGCACACGAAGATCTCCGACTTCGGCATCGCCAAGAGCTCCGACCTGGGGACGGACCTCGACGTCCCGACCGACGACATGACCATGACCGGGGTCGTCCTGGGCACTCCCGGCTATCTCGCCCCCGAACGGAGATCGGGCCAGCCGGCCACGGTGCAGTCCGACCTATATTCGGTGGGGGCCGTCATGGTCGAGACGCTCACGGGGCAACGCCTTGCGCCCGGCGCAGCGGCGACCGAGCGGTTGCCTCCTTCTTTCCGTGACGTCGCTCTCCGGGCCCTGGCCACGGACCCACGAGAACGCTTCGCATCGGCGAGCGAGATGCTCCAGACGCTCCGGCTCCGCACGGCCGAGTCGACCGTGACCGCGCGCCCGGCGCCCACGCCGCGGTCGACACCGCCCACGACCCCCGAGCCCGTCCCGCCACCACGGCGGCCACCGGGGACCGCCACCCTCACTCCGCCGCGCCCGGAGAGAAGCGGTGCCCCGCGTGTTCGCGTGCGGCGCCGGCGCGTGCTACTGGCCGCTGTCGCTGTGCTGGCCCTCGTGGCTGCGCTCGTGCTTCTGCTCGAGGGCGGCAGCCGTCCGACCGGGCCTGCGGCATCGGCCGCGAAGCACCCCGTCGCGCGGCCGCAGACGCAGCCAAAGGCGCAGGCGCCCGCGCAAGCGCCCGCGCCCGCGCCGGCGCAAACCCCCCCGACGGACGCCGTGAGCTCGGCCATCGCGGCGCTGGCGACCTCGCTCGCCGGCGATGGGCTGCCCGGTGACGGCGCGTTGGCCAACGCCCTCGGGGCGATCGCGGGCCAACCGCCCGGGCTGGATCGCCAAACCTCGGCACAACAGGTCCTCTCCCTCGCGCGGGTGCTGCTCGACGGGGGCGGCATCACGTCGGGGCAGTACCAATCCGTCGTGAACGTCCTGCAGCCGGCCGGAGCGACCGGGTCGACGACGCCACCCACGACGGCGGCGCAGGCTCCGGGTCCGTTCTTCCAACCTCATGGTCACGACCACGGCCACGGCCAGGGAGACGACGGCGGAGGATAAATGCCGTCGTGCCTGCCGTTCTGGTCGCCCGGTCAGCGGACCACGACGGCGAGCACGGGACTACGCTGCGGACCGAGGCAGAAGAGAGACCGATGCAGATGGGACGGGGCTGCAGGAGCTCCCAATCGTGAACAACGCCGACGGGTCGTCCCCCGCATTTGACCCTGACGCGCTTCGCGAGAAATATCGCATGGAGCGCGACAAGCGGATCCGACGAGACGGGAACGGCCAATACGTCGAGGTCGCGGGCCAATTCGCCGACTACCTCCGTGACCCCTACACGGAGCTCGAGGAACGACCGCCGCTGGTCGACGACGTCACCGTTGCGGTCATCGGCGGTGGGTTTGCGGGCCTCATCACCGGTGCGCGGCTCACCCAGGCGGGCATCGACGACTTTCGCATCATCGAAAAGGGTGGCGACTTCGGCGGCACCTGGTACTGGAACAGATATCCCGGAGCACAGTGCGACGTCGAGTCCTATGTCTATCTCCCACTGTTGGAGGAGACGTCATACGTCCCGAGCGAGAAATACGCCCGCGCGCCGGAGATCCTCGAGCATTGCCGGCGCATCGCCCAACGGTTCCACCTCTACGAGCGCTCGTGCCTGTCGACCGAGGTGACCGGGATCGCGTGGGACGGCGCACGTCTGCGGTGGACCATCCTCACCAATCGGAACGATCGCATCTCGGCTCGATTCCTGGTCATGGGCAACGGTCCCCTCCATCGACCCAAGCTCCCCGGGATCCCGGGCATCGAGGGGTTCGAGGGTCATGCCTTTCACACCAGTCGATGGGACTACGCGTACACGGGAGGCGACTCGGACGGAGGGCTGGACGGCCTGATCGACAAGCGGGTCGGCATCATCGGCACGGGCGCCACGGCGGTCCAGGTCGTCCCACACGTGGCCGCCTCCGCCGGCGAGCTGTTCGTCTTCCAGCGCACTCCTTCCTCCATCGACGTGCGGGCGAACCGACCGACGGATGCGTCGTGGGCTGCATCGCTCGGGCCAGGTTGGCAACGGGAGCGGATGGAGAACTTCACGCTGCTGACGTCAGGTGGATTTGCCGAGCAGGACCTCGTCATGGACGGATGGACCGACATCATCGGGAAGCTGGTCAACCGGCTGCGCGACCGATCGGCGGGAACGGGCCAGGATCTGAATGCCATCCTCGAGCTGGCCGACTTCGAGAAGATGGAGCAGATCCGTGCCCGGGTGGACGCAATCGTGACGGACCCGGCGACTGCTGAGGCCCTGAAGCCGTGGTACCGCCAGTTCTGCAAGCGCCCGTGCTTCCACGACGAGTACCTCCAGGCGTTCAACCGCCCCAACGTCTCGTTGGTCGACACGGAGGGGCGCGGCATCGACGGCATGACCCCCACTGGTGTGATCGTCGGCGAACGGCACTACCAGATCGAC
Organism: uncultured Acidimicrobiaceae bacterium; assembly: GCA_963736515.1. GTDB lineage: Bacteria > Actinomycetota > Acidimicrobiia > Acidimicrobiales > RAAP-2 > Bog-473. Next base: position 90,980 of record CAVTPE010000024.1, read on the forward strand.
TGCCTGATTTATGCCACGGGTTTCGAGGTCGGCACCGACTACACGCGGCGAGCCGGCTACGACGTGGTCGGCCCACAGGGGATCAGCCTGTCCGAGTACTGGCGCGGCGGGATGCGGTCGCTGCACGGGATGCACGTACACGGCTTTCCGAACATGTTCGTCCTGGGTCATACCCAAGGGGGCTTCACCGTCAACTACCCCCACCTCCTCGAGGAGGCGAGTGCGCATCTCACCCACATCCTGCACCATGCCATCGACCACGACCTCTCGACCTTGGAGGCCACCGAAGAGGGCGAGGCGGCCTGGCTGGTGACCCTGGCCGAGTCCGCACGCGACATCCGCACCTTCCAGGAGCAGTGCACGCCCGGCTACTACAACAACGAGGGCCAGCCTGCCGCCGGCGGGTTCCTCGGGAGCTCGTACGGAAACGGCCCGATGCCCTACTTCCAACTCCTGGCGGACTGGAGGGACGCCGGCAGCTTCACCGGCCTGGAGCTGCGCACCTAGAAGCTCGCATCGAACGAGTCGTCGTGGGCCCTACGCCCCGGCGTCGAGCCCGGTCATGGCCCTGAAGTCCGAGGTGGAGTTCAGGTGTGGAAAGGGCTCGGGTGGTTCCGTCACCCCGAGAGCGGCGCACAGCGGCGCCCATCCGTCACCGGGCTGCCACTCCACCAGCCGGCCGGGAGGCGCTTCGGCCCGGACGCGGGCATTGTGCGCCTCGTAGGCAGCAATGGCGCCGGCGCGGTCCCGCCACTCCGGTGTGAACCGCTGCTCAATCAGCGCTTCGATCATGGTCAATTCGTCGCGACCGGCGTCGTCGTCCGGGCGGCCGCCTCGCGACAGCACGGCGAAGATCGTCTCTGAGGCACTCTTCCACCACGTGTCGCTGTCACGGGTCGACAGCACGATCACCGCATCCGGCGCGGCGACACTCAGTTCCTGCCAGAACGCCGCCGCCGGCCAATCCACAGTGGCCCGGTAGGGAGCCAGGAAGCTCGCCCAGTCCACGTCTTCGCCGCGCACCGCCGCGGCCCATGTCTCAGTTTGGTCGGGCCGGCCCAAAACTTCGACCATGTGGTAGCACGGCCCGCCGAGCAGCTGCTCCAAGGCCACCTTCAGGGAGTGCGTACCGGTCCGCCCGAGTCCTGCGCCAACCACCTGGAGTCCCATCGCATCCGTCTAGCACAGAACGTGGCGGATTTCCCAGCTTCGACTTGCACAACGAGCTCGAACTGGCGCCTGCGTACGAGAGTCGGGGCGCTCGACCTTCGAACAAGGTCGCACGCTGGCCGGCCGACGCACAGAGGATGCCCCAGGAGCTCTTTTCGGCCTCCGCGCGTCGGACACCCGGGTGGCGGTGGAGTCTGCCCACACCGAGGGCGGTGGATCCCCGTCGACCACCGTATCTTCGCGACGAAGTTCGAGAACGTACTACGGAAGGCCACGGGCGGCTACATCCGGCTCACCCGCAACGTCCACTACCGCCCCTACGGCACCATCTCTGCCGCGGTAGCGAGTGTCTGCACCCTGACGTAGTTCTGCGCACGGGGGAACATTCACTTCACGGCGCAGGGGTACGCCCTCATCGCCTTTCTCGTGGTCGCCCGCTACGACATGCGGCGACCCTGAGCACCAGCCCTGGCGACGGTGGTACTGGGTCAACCTGGCGGCCGCTCGGCCTGCCTCGCCCTTTACGCGCACGAGCCGCCGAGATCCGCCCCGAGTCCTCCGAGGGCTTGGCTGCGAAGACAGGCCCGCCGTATTCGGCGATCGTCTTCGTCTTGTCCACTATCGCCCGGTCGTACAGGGCGTAGAACATCTTGAGGATTTCCGACTTGCTTGGCGTTCGCCGATGACCGCCTTCGCGTCGGACTCGGGAGTCACATCCGAGCCGGATCGGTCGGGACCCATCGCGGCAGCGAACGGGGATGGTCGAAGGCGGAATCGTCGATTTGGCCCCACATGAACGGTTGGGAGCCGGCAGAGATGAACTATGAACAGTTCGAATCACGGCAGCTGTTTCGCGAAGAAATGTTCGCCGTGACCGCTGGGCGTGCCCTCGGCGTACCCGACCTCTTCGTAGCCGAGATGTCGATAGAAGTAAGGAGCTTGAAAGGTGTGCGTGTTTACGCGGATTGTCCGACAACCCCGCCTTTGCGACTCCGCCTCAAAGGCCCGCATGAGTCCGGTTCCGTAACCTCTTCCCCTGATGGACGCAGTCACCCAAAGCCACTCGACCATCGCATAGCCCCCCCAGCTGAAGCCATCAATTCCCGCGTGAAGTTCACCTTTCTCACCTCGAAGAAAGCAACTCAAAGAGCGGTACTCGCCGTACCCGGTCACGGCCGTGTTGAAGGCCACTAACCGGGCCCGCAGTTCTGCTACGGCCGCCTCATCATGGATGTCTGTGATTTCGAATTCAACCATCACGTCCATGTTGTCAGACAAGGTCTGTCAGGATGCCGACGATTTCCGGTCTCCCCAGCGGCGATCAACGAAATCCTCAGCTGACTGACCGGTGGGTGTCATCCATCTTCCTCCTTGACCTTGGGCACCCTGTTCCGGAGACCTTCGGTGCGGGCCCGATGCGATCGCATCCGGTGCTCTCGCCGTCGATGTTGACCACGATGCTGCGGTGCAGCAGGCAATCGAGGGCGGCGGCGGCCACCATCGGGACGTCGAAGATCTTTCCTCACGAGCCGGCGTCGAGAGTGGTCGTCATGAGGATTCAGCTCAGGGCGTCACTTTCGTAACCCACGGGCGCGTTCGGTCCCACCCTCGAGCCGCATCGATTTATGCTCGCTGGTCGGGATCAGTGGGGGTTGTGAGGTACGCGAGGTCCGAAAGTGGGTCGGCTGTGGGTGCTGATCGCCGCGTCGATTCCGATCAGTCTGCTGGCTATTTTCACGTCGAGCTGCGCGTCAGCCCACTCGCAAGGCGAAACCGTGGCGCCCGGTTCCCAGTACGTCGCCATGGGTAGTTCCTATGCAGCCGGTTTTGGCATTGAGCCACAAGTACCTGATGCGGGGAGTTGCGGGCGCTCCGAACTGGACTATCCGCACCTGGTCGCCGCGAGGCTGAACTTGGAGCTGGACGACGTGAGTTGCGGCGGGGCGGTCACCGCCAACGCTCTCGACACGCCACAGGGTTCAGCTCCCCCACAAATCGACGCGCTCACCTCAAAGACCCGTCTGGTAACGATGACGATCGGTGGGAACGATGTGAACTACGTCGGCACTGCCATCGAATGTGGACAACCCAACACGACCTGTGTGGCAACAGCGAATCCGGTCCGGACCAACGCCGCTTTTGAGGCTCTTCCTCAGTCACTCGCCGACTTAATCCAGGCCGTGCGTGCGAAGGCTCCGTCGGCCATCATCATGCTCGTCACCTACGTTCGGCTCGTCCCGCCGACTCCGTGCCCGGCACTGCATTACACCCCAGCCGCCACTCGTCTGGTGGCATCAATGGGATCCCGGCTTCAGCGGGTTTTTGTGACCGTAGCCAAGAACGACCATGTTCGACTCGTAGACCCTTATGCCATCGGAGCGGCCCATGGCCCTTGTGCCAAGGGGGCGAACAAGTGGGTAGCAGGTCTCGTCGCCACGAACGGCTTTGCGTATCACCCGACGCTTGCGGGGCATCAAGAGATGGCACGCTTGGTTGACCAGGAACTTGGCTCCTCGAAGTCCCGAAGTCCCGAAGTCCCGAAGTCCCGACGTCCCGACGTCCCGACGTCCGGTCGGCAGCGGTCGTCGCCGGGGCTCCAGGATGCGAAAATTTCGAAGCCAAAAGCGGCCGGAACTGGCTATTCATCCGTCAGAACTTTCCACCTGCCCGCCGCACGGGACACAGATTGGATCGCCGTCCGAGGTCATCTGTTGATTGGTACGCATGGTCAGAGGAACATGTGCGTATGACAATCAGAAGGGTTCAGCTGTTCTCTCTCCCCGTCTCAGATCAGGACCGGTCCCGAGACTTCTACTGCGGGGTCCTCGGTTTCGAGGTGATTTCAGACGTTCAAATGGGTCCGGAAATGAGATGGGTACAGGTCGCCCCGCCGGGCAGCACAACGTCAATCACCCTTGTGAACTGGTTTCCGACAATGCCAGCTGGTTCAGCCAAGGGAACCGTGTTGGAGACCGATGACCTTGAAGGCGACATCGCGGATCTCAAAGGTCGGGGCTTCCCGATCGACGGCGAAATCCAAGAAATGCCGTGGGGACGTTTTGTGACGTTCGATGACCCGGACGGCAATGGGATCGTCTTGCAGGCAACGGCCCTGACCAGTTGAACCCCACCGGTCGATCAGGTGCGCATCTCGGTCGTACGCGCGGAGGTTCCGCAGCAGGATCCGATCGCCTTGGAGCCTCAACGTCGGCCCGACAGTAGATGTGGGTCTCGAAGCGACTCTGCAACGCGACCGTTGGCTTGTTACCCCTCCCGAGCGGAGTACGAACGACCAGGCCAATAAGGCCACTCTTCGAACCATGAACATCGGCCGTCGGCTTCGAGCTGAAGGATCCACAAGTCCCGATATTCCTGGCGGACGGGTTGCCCGTATCGCACCTCAGCCCGAACGACCGCCGTCTGATCGTCGACCGCCACAATCTCGGTGGAGAGCGTAAACGCCTCGTTTGGCCCATACCGGTCTTCTTCCCACATTCGACCAATGGCGTCGACTCCCACCACCGGCTTCTCGTACGGAGAGTGCAGATAGGTGGCATCGGTCGTGAATAGCAACGAAATCTCAGCCGTGCCGGGCGCTCGCCACGCACGCTCGTACCCCTCCACCCACCTGCTCACGGCAGGTCGATCGGTCATCGGCTCCATCATGACATGGCACCATGAGCAGGGTTCAGTGTCACCGCTATGCAGCCCGTATCGGCGAACGCTGCATCCGTACCGCAGATGTTTTCGCCTCTGCGACGAGGCAGGGTTAGGGGCAACCTTGCGAAGGTGCGCGCATCGAAAGGAAACCCGGCTGCTGGCACTTCGACGGCGCGCCGCGGATGTATTGATTCAGGTCGGAAACCGATGTCGATCTCTCGCCAGCCGTGCCCCGGTCAGAGATCGTCGATCGGCGGCTCACCGTCGAGCCAGTCTACTTGGCGACGGTCATCGATCTGGCCAGCCGCAAGGTGGTGGGCTGGGCGATAGCCGATCACATTTCACGAACTCGACCTCTAGCAGCGGCTAGTTCGGCCCGGCTTATCCGGCTGTTATGGGGCACCCTGCTTTCGGGCCTCAGTCGGAATGTCCAGCCAACAGAGCGAAGCCTCGCCATCGCCAGAGGCAGTCCACTTGTGTCAATCCGGCTTCACGCATCCAAAGAAGTTGGTCTTCGATGAGAGAGAGCCGATCTTCGGGGTCATCTTGGGCTCGACCGATCAGATCAAGGAACTGCCGATGAAGCTCAGGTGTTGCGGAGGCAACAACCTCGAGATTGACGAACAATCCGTCGTCGGTGAGCTGTTGGGCGATCTCATCGAATAAGGCACGTTTGCGTTCGTCCTCAAGGTGATGAATGGAGAACCCAGCGACCACCACATCAAAGGACCCCAGCGGTGTCAACGGGTCATCCAAATTCCACTCTCGAACGCTGACCCTAACGTCGCCCCTGAATCGATCTTCAGCACGGCCGAGCATGGCAGGCGACGAATCCACGGCTACCACGCGCTGCACACTTTGACGATGCTCGAGTATGAGGGCGGCCAGCCTGCCGTCGCCGCAACCCAGGTCGAGCACCGAGCAAGGTGAGTCAGGCAGCACCGATATCAGTACGTCCTCGCCTGCGGCGCGCGGTGGCAACCCCCCGATCCGGGTCAGGTACCAATCCACCTGGTCGGGATCGCTCCACGAGGACGCCACGGGGTTCTCGGATTTGGGTGTGGATGCCACCAACAGATACTGACCGACGGAGCGCCTCGGCGCCCATCGTCCCGGCGATCTGGGACACCTAGGACGGCAGGCCATGGCTGCCGTGGGTACGTCCGGGACGGGCGCCACGCCGCCACGAACTGTCGGTGTACTGGTGTGCCTATGGTGCGCTCATGCAGCTTGAGGACTATTCCGGCTTCCTGTCACGTTCGCTCCCAGTCAATATGGACGAGCAGCTCAAGAAGCGTTGGGCGACGTTCGATAGGACGTCTCTACCGAAACCCCCCGACGAGCTCTTATCCGACGCGATCGCCGTGAAATCGGGTTCAATGCATTACAGCCCCTCCTTCAGAGTCGACCAGGTGATGGTGCATGCACAGCCGGAGACCTACCGCCAGCTCGGCCTTCTGTGCCTCGCCGTGCTCTTCCATCCGGATGTCGACGCCGTCGACCTGCACCTCAGGTCCCCGCGCACAGAGATCCAAACGATCCGTATTCGCTACCACTCGACGAGGACCTTTCAAGGTGGCCCTCCAAAGCCCCATCCCGCACCGTTTCACTCGATGCCCCACGTCATGTGGTATTGGATCAAGACAGATCGAAATGAAGTCCTTTCGTTCGACCCAGAGGACCGCCCTTATTTCGTGCTCACAAACGCGAGCGAGAATCGGCATGACGACGAAAGTCCCAGAAGCCACCTCGTCGGTTTCAGCCGCGACCAGGCCGGGCGTGGTCTTGCCACCGTGGCCACACTCCTCTTAGACCTCGGGGCACCACAACAGCACAGCAGCTTCGATCTCATGCTGCCCAACATCTGGAACGAGAGGGGCGGTGTCCGCAAGTCAAGTGCCGAACTCTGCCTGTATCTTCCGACGGACCCCGAGTTCATAGATCCAGGCGGTCAAGAGCACGACATTTCATCCGATCTGCCAGACCGACGCCGGCTCCGCATCTTCGGTCGCAAGACGGAACACGATGATCAGCCGGTCTCGTCTGGCCCACTTCCGTCGAAACGCGAGGTAGAGCTGGGCAACCCACCGGTCGTCTTGGTGAACCGATTCGCGGGACTGACTCAGATCTCGGAGGAGTGCAACTGCGGGCGCTATGACCGCTCCGCACGGCACTTCCACACCGACACCCAAGACACGTCGTGTGAAGCGTGGCAGATGCTTTCTGCCTTGATCGATGAGGCTGCCGATGACGGTCGAGAGGAGTTTGCGCCGGGCGCCGAGATTCCGAGAGAGCTGTGGAGGCAAATCGTCACCCTCCCTCCGTCACTTGCCAAACTCGGCTCCGTCAAGCGGCTGAACCTTTACGGGAGCAATCTCGTGATGGTGCCCCCGGAGATCGGCGAGCTCAAGAACCTCGATGACTTTCGGCCCTATACCTCTCGTCGACTCCATTGGTTTCCCTTTGAGATCACAAGGTGCACAAGGCTCGTGGATTCGACTGTGAGTACGAGGAATATCTACGGGAACTTCAAATACCGCACCCCGTTCCCGCAGTTACCAGCCGAGCTTCCGATCGGCTCCACTCCCGAACGGTGCAGTGTCTGCAACAGTCCACTACCTCGCTCCGGCGCTCTCCAGGTCTGGATCTCGCTCCGGGTGGCGACAGACGTTCTCCCCCTCCTGGTGCATTCGTGCTCTGAGGAGTGCATCCGTGCTCTGCCTACGCCGAGCGAAGGGTATTTGGACCACCCTCACCGAGGCGGACCGGAGCTCGTCCAGCCTGAAGCACATATCCGGCGATAGAAATGATGCATATCCGGCGAACGGGGGCAGGCTGATGCACTAACCCCGCACAGCAGCTGCGACAGCTCGTGCCATCGAGGAATTGAGGGGACCCGAGATCTCCATGGCGCCGTCGAATGATGTAAACGAAGCTTGAGTGGGCTGGATGACGGGTGCGCTCACGACCTTCCCACCCACGTCTATCGCCAGGAATTGGTGGAAGTTTTCGTCGGCGACACGATCCCAGGCAGTCGCTCCACCAGACGTGAGGTGGATCGTCACGATCCACTGACCAGTGCGAACCTTCTGAGCGACGACTGACCCGACGTTGGCTGCGGACAGCCTCATTTCGGACGGACCCAGAAGGTACCTCTGTCCGCCGTTGATTGCGGGTTTACCCCCGAGTAAGACCACCCTGGTTGGCGAATCACGGGTGCTGTTCGGGTAGGCCGCCAGTGACGGGTCGGAAGCGATGTTGTTTGATGTGTATCCCAGTGGGGCAGACGTTGGCGTGACATCAAGAGCGGATCCCGTCAGTTCATAGGGAGCGGCACACGGGGGCCCTCCCAATGGGCCGGGCTGCTTCGGCGTGGTCGCAGAATACGGAGGTGCGTAACACAGGACTGGTCTGATCAGCACAGTTGAGTGAGTGGCACCCACGACCGAAACCGGCGGCGTGTCCCGTGACGTGCCTGATCCGCTCGACGTGGTTGTGATCAGCAGGGCAATAAGTGCTCCGACGAGGAGGGCTGTGAGCGACGCAACCAAGGCTGATCGCCGATACCGCCTTTGTTGGTGATGCCGGGCTTCAGGTATCAGTACCTCTACTGGCGCCGGGGTGTCGTCGACGATGGTGGATTCAGACATAGTGCTACTATGTATAGCACTATGTTGCATGTCAAGGTCGACCGCTCCGAAGGCGTCGCTCTGCACGATCAAGTAGCTGCCGAGATTCGCCATGCCATCGCCGCCGGTGAAGCTTCTCCCGGAGAGCGCCTACCACCGGCCAAGGACCTGGCGGCGGTACTCGGTGTCAATACCAACACCGTGCTCCGTGCGCTACGCATCCTGCGAGACGAAGGCCTCCTTGAGTTCCGCCGGGGCCGAGGCGTGACCGTGGCCGGTTCGGTTCAGGAAGTCGCCATGATTGAGAAGGTGCGTGAGCTTCTGGAGTTCGCTCGGTTCCACGGGTACCGAAGCGAGGATGTAATCGAGATCGTACAAGCGCTTTCATAGGCTGTCCGACGCCAGCGGACAGTCTCGTTCCGGCAGTCCGATCCGACCAGAGAGGGTTTGGAGGAACAGTGATATCCCATAGAAGCGGCGGAGTTGCGACGAGAATCGCTCCAGTCCGTGGCCGCTTGTTTCTTCCCTTGGTGTTCGTCGGCGTAGCGGGACTGTTCGACATAGAGGAAGCCGACATGGAGGTATATCCAAGCAGCAAATCCAAGGCACCCCTACCCGGCGATGATGTGGAACGGCCTGTCAACCTCCCGCTCGAAGGTCCGGCGGACTGCCTTTTGACCGCGACGCACCAGAGGTGCGGCGCTCGATCGCTCTTGAGCAGTCGGAGGGGCCCCGGTGTCAACACGGAGCGCCCGGAGCCCGAAGGGTGAGGACGAACGGTGTTGACGCCGGGGTGGAGGCTGCTACTCGTGTCCCCATGCCGATGACGGTGGTGGTCGAGCGAGCCATCGACGACGCGCCGGAGCGCAGTGGATCGGAGAACCGCCACGATGATGTACGCGAGTCGGAATCGCAGTAAAGCCATTCGCAGGTAGTTGCCTCTGAATCGGGGCGCCCGTGACGCCCTCACGAAGAAGGACGCTGGGCGTAACGCCGGCGAGGATCGGATCTGCTGCGGCGGTGCTCCGGCGCGTCGTGGAGGGCTCGCTCAGACGCGGCGCCGATCGCGCGCTGGGCGACGGGGAGATCACGGTGTCAGGCCTCGGCCACCATCTCGGCCCAGAGGAACCCGGCGAGCTCGCGGGCGATGGCCGCAGCGACGACCGAGCGCACGTTCTTGTGGGCAGCGAGTTGGCGGAACCGCCGCGACAAGCGGATCTGCGCGGCCCACGAGCGGGCCACGGTCTCGGGGGGTACACCTTGTTGGCGCTCTCGGATGCCCACCCCGACGTTCGGGCTGTGCTGGTAGGCCCAGGCCGCTTCACAGAGCTGTCCGCGCCGGTGGGCATTGCCGGCCCGGGTGATAGAGCCCCGACGCTGGGTGAGACCCGTCGAGTTCTCCCCGGGCACGAGGCCGGTGAAGCTCATGAAGCCTCGGGCCTTGGGGAAGCGGCGCCAGTCGAACACCTCGGCCGCCAGACACAGCGCACCGATCCTGGTCACGCCGCGGTAGGCGGCCAGGCGTGGCACTTGGTGACCGAAGGGGTCCTTCGTGCACCAGGGCACGAGGTCGGCCTCGACCGACTCGAGCTGGGTATCGCGCAGCTTCACGGTGGCCAGATAGTGCGAGTAGGTCGTGGCGATGGCCGGGTCGTCGAAGGACAACGTGGCGAGCCAGCGCCGATGGCGATCGGTCCATGGCGAGCCTCCCCGCCACACGACACTGTGGCGAAGGAGGAACCCACTCAGCCGGTTGCGGGCCCAGGTGAGATCTTGGACCATGTCACCGCGTGTGCGACACAGGTCGCGCACTCCCTCTTGGGCGGGCGTCGGGATGGCGATCGGAGTGAGCTCTCCGGCCCGGTGCAACCCCGCCAGACGGCGGGCATCCCTGCGGTCGGTCTTGATCCGATCGCCCGAGCCCTTCGGGATCAAGGAGGGGGCCACCACGTCGCAGCGCACCCCCATCGAGATGAGCAGACGTTGGAGGTCATAACCCGTTGGGCCCGCTTCGTAGCAGGCCCAGATCCCCTTCGGCTTGCCCAGCCGTTTGACCAGGCGTCGGACCGAGTCGGTGTCGTGGAAGATCTTGTCGACCTCGGCGGTGTCACGATCGGGCGAGAGCACCGCCACGGCGATCGAGTCCTTCGAGACGTCCATCCCCAGGTGGACGAATCCTCGGTGGGCAATACTGGACACGGCTGGCTCCTTCCTCGTATGTCGGCTCCGTTCACCGACAGGTGAATGATCCACGTAAATGCGGACGCCGGAGGAGCCGGCCGTTCCATACTGATTAGGGAATAGGCGTCCGAGGACGCGAGACGGCAGACTTGGTGGCAATGCCCAGCGCACCGCCCGAGAGAATCGAAGACCCTCCAATCGTGTTGCGGAGGTATCGAGGCGGCGAGTTGCAGGCGCTCTTTGAGGCGGTATCAACCAGCACTGATCACCTGAGTCCATGGCTGGCGTGGGCCTCGGTAGAGCATTTGGAGCAAGGGCTCGGCGACTTCATCGCCCACTCGATTGAGTACTTCGACCGTGGCGACAACTACGACTACGCGATTTGGAACCTCGATGAAACCACGCTGGTCGGTGGAGCTGGTCTACACCCGAGGCTTGGCCCTGGTCGGATCGAAATCGGTTACTGGGTCAGGGCAGGCTGGCTCCGACGCGGCATCGCCTCAGCCGCTGCCCGTGCCCTTACGACAGTCGCGTTTCAGTTGACCGAGATGGATGAGGTCCACATCCACTGTGATGAAGCAAACGTCGCCAGTGCCGGCATCCCCCGAGGATTGGGGTTCCGCCTGCTGAGGACAATCGAGGAGGAAGTGGACGCTCCAGCCGAGATCGGACGAAGTATGGAGTGGGCGATAACGGTGAGTGAGTGGAACAGCGTTCATTGAGGAGGTCGTGGCCCGATGGAGCGCAACCCCATCCCGGCGTATGGGGCTACTCCCGGGCTCACGCTGAAACCACCCATATCCGCCCTTCCGACAGGGCCTGTGGGGTGCCTGACCGTCCAGATCCGAGCTGGCGTCAGCTCGCTCCATCCGCCTCGACCTGTCCCATCGGAACAAGCCAAGTTCGTCCTCGATGTATGCGTCGCCTCCCTGAACGGCCGTTTCTCGCCGGGGAGACTGCACCCTTGCCCTGCAAGGGCCGAGGTGGCCATGATGGCTCTGTCCGGCTCGCCCGCGTGGGTAGTGCGGCGGGGGGACGGAAGGTCAGCGCAGGCGGTCCACAAGAAGGGTGAGCGAAGGAGGTATGCCGATGTATGCAGCCGTTCGGAGGTACGAGGGCATCACAGACGACGCCGAAGCGGGACGCCTCGTCCGTGAAAGCTTCATGCCTCTCCTCGAAGAAGTGAGCGGTTTCATCGCCTACTACTGGATTGACGCTGGCGAGGGCACGATGGCGTCCCTCAGCGTGTTCGAGGACAAAGCCGGTGCCGACGAGTCCGTCACAGTGGCGCATCAATGGGTTGAGGATAACGCTGCCGCGCTCTTCCCAAACCCGCCGCGAGTTACCGAGGGATTGGTGGTCGCGAGCGACACGAAGCAGTAAGGACCGTCGTGGTTCGGCCCGTCTTGCACCCTTGAAGTTACCCATCGTCCTCGCCCTCCTCTCGGGCGACGCGGTCGCACCGAAGTCCAGAACGTGCTCACGGCGCTCAGCCGACGGGCTGCAACAGGCCGATCCGCTCGTAGTAGCGCAGGGTGTCCGCCCGAAGCCCGAGGCTCCCCGCGAGCTCGGAGATGGTCGTCGTCGTCATGCACCGTCACGGTAGACCTTAGAGTCAGGTCCAAGGTCAAGCCCTCTCGCCAAGGCTGGTTCAATGTGCTCGACGGCAACCGGCGGGCCATCTCGACTGTCTCCGATGTGCCGATTGAGGCGCGTGCAACTATCGCGAGCACCTTGGCCAATTTCAAGTTTCTCCGAGACAGAATCCAACATCCTCGAGCGACTTAAGAGGATGAGCTACTGGCAGAGTCTCCCCCACAGGGCATTGCCCATCGCATCGGCGGCGGCTCGGCGTTGGGGCTCGAGGATGTGCCCGTACACGTCGGCGGTCATCCGGATCGACAAATGGCCGAGGATGTCAGAGACGACCTCGATCGGCACGCCTTGCGCCAACATGATTGAGGCGGCCGAGTGGCGGAGCTCGTGGGGGTGCCATCGTCCGATGCCGGCCCTCTCGCAGACACCGACGAAATCACGGTAGATGTTGCGGGGGTCGAGCGGCGTCCCGACCTGCGTCGTGAAACCAGCCCCGAATCCACCCAGGCCTCCCCCACGGCCAGCCGCTCTTGTGCCTGGCGGGACTTGTGTGCCTTCAGGCACTCGATTACCGGCTGAGGAATGTTGAGCGACCGCCTGCTCTTAGCGGTCTTGACCTCTCCGAGTACCAAGGTGCCCTCTTCTCGCTTCAGCGACCCGTTGATCACGAGCACACCCCGCCCGAGCGACACGTCGGACCATGAGAGTCCCAATGCCTCGCCACGCCGCAGCCCCAATCCGAGCATGGTGACGTAGAGAGCCTCGAGGCGATAGCCCGTCAGGGACTCGAGGAGTTGCCGGGCCTGTTTGGGTGTCAGCGTTCGGCCCTCTTTTCGGCCGCCCCGAGGACCTCTGGTGACGGCGGCGACATTGCGGCCGACGAGCCCCCATCGCTCGGCTTGGTTCAGCGCCTGGACGAGGATGGCCCGGATGCGGCGAACCGTGCTGACCGAGTACCCGGCGTCGAGCTTCGCCGACATGAGGGCATCCACGTCGGCGGGCATCAGACTCGCCACCCGCTTGCGTCCCAATATCGGGCGAATGTGCAACTCCGCCACGCTCCGGTAGTTGTCGAAGGCGATCGGTGCGACTTGGTGGCGGAGCACGTCAGCCATCCAACGGTCGAGCAGTTGTCCAACGGTCAGCCGGTCATCCTGCGGGGGCATCCCGTCATCGATCTGGCGACGGACCGCTTTCATCTTCGCCAAAACCTCGGTCTTTGGTTTGGCCGACACGGTCTTGCGGCGGACCGTCCCCGTCGCGGTGTAGCCGATCACCACCGCACCGACCCAGCGGTCGTCGGATGCTCGGTGGTACACGCTGCCCTCACCATTCATCCGACGTCCAGCCACTGCTTACCTCTCCGGAGCCCCTCAAAAACCCGTTGCTACATTTGTGGTTCATTCTCCAATTTCGGAGGATTCCCGGCAAGTGTTCGGAGAAGAAGTGGCTTCTGATCAGGGACTTTCTGGTGGGCCGTACAGGACTCGAACCTGTGACCCCTTGCGCGTCATCTGCGCCGGGGACACCCACCACACCTCACAGACCCCCACCGACCAGGACTTCCGTGTTCGGTGGGTGACAGCGTGGGGCCCATTGTGGTCTCGAAGTGCCCCACAGAGTGCCCCAATTTGTGAGGAGGATCGCATGGCGAGGTCACGCAAGCTCGGTTACGGCGAGGGTTCGATCTATCAACAATGCGACGGACGGTGGCGCGGCGAGCTCCGCCTCGGCACCAAGCGCCGTCGGGTCTCAGGCCCGACCCGGAGCGACGTGGTGCGCAAACTCGACGAGCTGCGCGCCCAGAGCGAGGCCGGACTGCCGCTCGGCAGCGACATGCGCCTGGGCGAGTGGTTGGACTGGTACCAGGAGATGATTGACGCTGAGAAGAACCCCAGCACCTGTGCCAACTGCGCCTGGGGAATCAAACAGCTCACGCCGCTGCGCGGCCGCCGACTGCGTGAGCTTGACGTCCTCGAATTCGAAGCACTCCTCAAGGACTTGGCCAACCCCGCTCGCGGGTCGGCGGCCACGAAAGGACGCGGCGGGCGGGAGAAGCCGCTCTCGAAGTCATCGCTGAACCGGATCAAGATGGTCCTCGGCGCCGCGCTCCACGAAGCCGAGCGTCGGGGCCTGGTGGCGCGCAATGTCGCGCGGCTGGCCCACCTGCCCGCCGGGGCGACGGGTATCACGCCGCGGCGCTCCCTCACCATCGAGGAAGCCAACCGGTTCGTCGCCGCCGTGCGCGGTACCGAGGACGAAGCGCTCGTGCTCCTGGCGTTGACCATGGGGCTGCGCCCCGGAGAGGTCACCGGCCTGCCTTGGGACGCTGTGGACCTCGACGAGAGTGTCCTCACGGTCCGCCAGGCCCTCAAGCGCCTCCCTGACGGCACCTACACCATCGGGCCACCCAAAGTGGAAAGCTATCGGATGCTGCGCCTGCCGGCGGAATTGCTCGACCTCCTACGGGCCCACCGTCTCGCCCAACGCAAGGCGCGCCTGTCCGCCCCGGTCTGGGAGGACCACGGACTGGTCTTCACCAATAGGGTCGGGCGGCCCATCGACTCGTCAAATCTGCGGCGCACCGTCGCTACGTATGCCAAGAGGGCAAACGTCGGGCACCTCTCCCCCAATGAGCTCCGTCATTCGGCCGCCTCACTCCTCGTGGCCAACGGCACCCCGCTCCAGGACGTCTCAGACATGCTTGGCCACCGCGACATACGGATGCTGGCCCAGACGTACCGCCACAAGATCCGCTCGATCGTCGACATCACGAGCGACCAGGAGCGGATGCTTCTCGGCTGAGCAAGCTCAACTCCACCGATGCAGCACGACAGAACAGCCTTATTCCGATATCGTGATTTCCCTAGTCCGAGAGCGCCTTCGTCCCACCATGAGCGATGAACCGCTCCACCTCGGATCGCGCAATCATGCGCTTCCTGCCAAGGTGGAACGACTCCATTTGACCCTTGGCGAGCAAACCCCACACGAAATTTGGGGACGCACCGAGTAGCCACGCAGCCTGAGGCACGCTCAATGCCAACCGTGACGCCTCCGGCTCAACTGCCACAGTTGGCTTCTTCCGCCGACTCTTAGACCGATACGTACTGCCGACTGCACCAGCCACGTCTCTCCCTTCGGCGCACTAAAGGGCTCCGCTCCAGCCATCAAGAAGGCGTCACGGGCCACCATGTACGGCTTCCTTGGGGGCTCCTCGGACCCGCCCTCATGTAATGACCATCGATCAGCCACCAGCCGCCCCTCTGCGACAGCTGTTCATGGAAAGCAGACCCGCAGATCACACTGAACGGGTCGCGTGACCGAATCCGTTGAGCTCTACATTGCGAATGTCTGGCTCTCAGCGTTTTGACCAGGGTATTTCCAGTAATTTCCTGGTCGTGACGTTTCAATCCCCTCAGGTTCCCTCTCCTTCCCTCTCGATAAGGTCACGTAAGGTCACGCTCGGAGAGAGCCCTTTGAGCGTGTCCACCAATCGGTACTCAGGTCCGATCGGCAGGCTCTCATAATGCGCGGCGAATGGCACTTGCTCCTTGTGACAACGATCACGTTCCTCGGCGAGCACCAGGACATCACCGAGCCCGATATGGCGGTGCTTTCGTCGCTCAAACGACGGAACGCCCATTTTGTGTCCGCCAGCGGGTTCGATGAACTTCTTCTCCAATTGGCCATGGACCTTCAGGATTCCAAGGGTTGGACTCTTCGGCGACCACCGCTTTCGTGAAGCGGGATGCGGGGGCTCATCGGCTGGGCTGCCTGCGACGGTTCTCCAATAGGTGCACTGAGGCAGCCAATCATAAGCCTCCGTTTCTGTGGTCCCGATACGGCCGTTCCAGAACCCTTCCGTCCAGGGAGAGAATCGACGTTCGCTCCATGAGATCAGTGGTACTTCGATATGTCAGCGTGACGCAGGTTGGGCAATCGAGAACCACTCCAGCCGCTCTTTCGAAGAGATTGAACTATGAGGACGTTTAGGAACCCGTGGCCGATCACCAGGACTGAGCGTTGGGGAACAGATTCGAGGTGGATAACGATTTCTTGAGCACGACGTCGTGCCTCGGACAGTGATTCCTCCGACGTGAATCCCAAGATCCAGAACAGCCGAGCAATAACGGTCCATCCGTTCATCGGAAGCTTGATCACAGGTACTCGGATTTGGGGAAGAGCAGCCTCAGTAATCTCTGGCCATTTCTCGGTCCGGGGAGGGCACTCACCGAGAAGCTGCTTTAGTCGCTCAACTGTTTCGCTCGATCGGGGCAAAGGACCGTGGACAATAAGACCAACTTCCCGGGCGGCCTGCACCATTTGTGGCGACATAGTCGCACTTTCGCTCACTCCGCGCTCGTCGTATTCCTTCATAGCCGAGTTCCATCGATGTGAATCCATTCGTCCATCGATCTGCATCGCAGATTCAGCGTGGCGACCCAGGTAGATCTCGTTACGTTTGTAGTTCATCACGATTTACGACTGAAGGCGGACCTTGAGAAACTGGGCCTTACAATCACGAACCCGAATCCGATCCAAAGCAAAGGAGAACACGTTTTGGCTTGCCAAACCTCGAAGTCGTGACCACGATAGCCCTTCGGTTAGGCGAGGTACGTTGGGGCTCAAGCCGCCCCCGCTCTACGATTGACGTGGCCTTGAGGTTTGCTCCGTCTGCGCGAACAGTCGCTGGGCGATGCCGCCACCGGAGGGGTTCTGTTCGAGGATGAGCTGGTCTATGCCGGGCACGCGTATCGGCCTGCCGAACAGGTATCGGCTTACCGGGGCTATCTCGTATCCGAGCCCAGGAGACATGCAGCGGGATTGGGCGATCTCACGGATCGAGAGGCTGCCGCACTAGGTCTGTTGGTAAACTGTTTGGCGCGAGCACTGAAAGAAATGGCCGGAGCTGAGCATGTCTACAGCGTTGTCCTGGGCGACGGGGTGGCCCACCTTCACGTTGTCTTGGCACCGCGATACGCCGGCACTCCGCGGGACTATTGGGGGATCCTTCTCCGGGAATGGCCAGACGCTCCCCACGTTGGTGAGGATGAGATGCAGAGCTTGGTGGTCCGACTCCGGACGCACCAGGTGCCCCGGAGCAGAGAACGGCGGTCTGTCTAAGAAGTGCAAGTGGGAGCGCTGCCCAGCAGAAGATCTCCACCCCAAGCCTTGAGCGTGGCTGGAGTGTCACCGGTAAAGCC
Organism: uncultured Acidimicrobiaceae bacterium; assembly: GCA_963736515.1. Lineage (GTDB taxonomy): Bacteria > Actinomycetota > Acidimicrobiia > Acidimicrobiales > RAAP-2 > Bog-473. Next base: position 108,420 of record CAVTPE010000024.1, read on the forward strand.
CAGATTCTGACCAGTCTTGGGCCAGAACTCGATCGAGTTGGCATGTTCGGCCACCGCTACGTCCACTGCCTGGCAGGCGGCTGTTCCCGTGGGAGCTGGCGAGTTCATCTGGAATGCGACAGCCGTGTTACTCGGGTCTGACGCATAGAGACTGTTGATCTCGTTGTAGACGAAGGAGCCACTCTGGCTGGCGTCGAGGGCGTTGTTGCCCAAAATGCACCAGGGCCCACCTGACGAGAGGGAGTCGGCGCAACGCTGCATGACCTCTGCGGTCACCGAGTCGTCAATGCCCCTCTGGCCCGAGGCAGAGATCGTGGTGAACGGGCTAAACGGGTAGTAGATCGCCGTGTGGTGCCACGGGAGCGTAATCACTCAGTGCACCATCGAGACAGGACTGCTGCGCCGCATTGGTCCACCCGTCCGCCAGCAGGACCGAACTCACGTCGGGGGTCGCCGCCATGATCATCGGCTCGTCCGTGAGCGACGCGCACGAGGCCACCACGACCTCGTTGATCAGAGGGTTGTTGTCGTAGCGCTGGGCCAGCGCAGACTGCAGGCCGGCCCAAGCCGCCCGATAGTCAGGCTTCCACCACTGGCCCACCGTGGCCGGCTGGTTGTTCACGTCGGTCGAGATTGGCGTCCCGTCCATGGTCTTGGCCCACTCGGGGGCGTCGTTTGCAGCCCACACACGGAGCTTGACGCCAAGCGTGGCTCCGGAGTGGGCGCTGTTGTAGGCGGAGACCGCGGCCAGATCCGCGTCGAGCGTCGAGAAGTCGAAGGTGCCCGGACTGGGCTCGAGCTGGGACCAGGACACGTCGACCACTGTCCCCGTCAGCCCCGGCGAGCTCGCTGCCACCTCGGAGAGGTCGATCACAGGATAGGGCTGGGCGAGATGGAAGTAGGTCTCGCTGCCCTTGTTCACGATCCCCGTAGATCAGGGGTTTGTAACCCGGCTCGGTGGGGGTGCAGGCGGCGAGCAGCACGCCGGTCAACACCAGGACACCGGCGACAACGAGACGACGCATGAGGTCCTTTCAAGGCCGGACAGACACGAGGCTGGCCGCGAGAGGATACAAAACAAATATCAGGGTTTCCGTCAGGCCATCGGGAGGCCGGAAGGGAGACGAACGGCTATCCCCGAAGTGTCGAATGTCTCACCGACCCGCGTTGACCGGCCGCAGTCGTAACAGTAGTGGCACTCGCGCCCGTTACGGGCACCATTCGGCCCGCCGACTGAGTCCGAGAGATCGAATGGCCAGAATGTTCAGGCGCCGCGTCGCCGAACCAGCCACACTCCGTACCACCGGATCTGACCCAAACAGACCACTTTTGTCAGGTCGATCTGCTGGCACCACGCACAAGCGGCGGCGTCCAATCTGTTCAGGACGCCGCCGCTCGCATCAGGGGCGATGACTAGCTGGCAGCGATTCCTTGACCACCCGCTGCGCCGGAAACCAGGACGGATCCGATCTCGCTCAGAGACCCACTGGCGTTGATTTGGAATTCATCGACGATCCCGTTCCCGCCGGTCTGCACGTAGAGGTAGTGACCGTCCGATGAGACTGATCCGTCAACGGTTCCCGGATCGGTCGGGGTGGCGCCCAGCAGGCTGAGCTGTCCACTGGCGCTACTTACGTAACCGCTGGTCGAGTTGGCTCCGGTGTTGCCCGTGTAGAGCAGGGACCCAGTTGCGGTGACCCAACACAGTCCGCTTTGTCCGCTCGCCAGCGTGCTGATCGGCGTGAGCGTGCCGTCGTGATTGAGGCCAAACGTGGCCAGCGCGCTCGGCCCTGCTTCTCCCACCACCAAATGACCGGCGGGGTCGAAGGCGAGGGCAAAGGGGACCGTCCCTGGCTCCGTGGTGATCACCGGTGAGGGTGACAAGAGGCCAAAGAATCCGACGTTGAAGACCTCAATGGCGTTGGTTGTGGCCTTCGTCGTCACGATCAGCTTGGAACCGTCGGGCGAGTAGAGCACCTGACCCGGAGTGTGGGTGAACTGCGTGGTGTCGGTCGGGATGGTCAAACCGAGGTTCCGATTGGACCCCGGAACTGGAAAGAGGTGGCCGAAGAAGGAGTAGAACTCTTGCACCGACCCGCCATTTTGGGCGTTCAGCACCGAGACGAGATCACCATGCACGGCAACGCTGACCGGGAAGGTCCCACCGGAACCGACCACCTGGCGAAGACTCAGCTGGTCGCCGCGAACCGAGAACACCGACACGGTGTTGCTTCCGGCATTGACGGCGTAGAGCAAGGAATGAGCCGAGTCATAGGTCAAGGAACCTTCCGAACCGAGATGGTCGACGTGTGAGCCGTTCAGCACGCCGCCCAGTCCGCCCGTGGCGTAGGTGTTGGCCAGCGTGAGGGTGCCGTTGGCAGCGCGGTCATAGGCGACCACCTGGTTTCCAGCAACGTTGTCGGTCTGGACGAAGACGGGATGTTGAAATCCTCCGCCGAAGTCCGGTCCCGGGGCGGGCCCTAAGGCGCCGGCCGCGATGGGCGCGGCGAAGGCCGACAACCCCATCGCGATACTGGCGCCGGCGGCTAGACGAGTGAGTCTTTTCATTGCATCTCCTTAGAAGTGAACAACGCTTACTCCATACAGTCCCCCGTTGGCACGAAGCGTTACGCGGCACCACAAAAAAGGTTGAACTGAATTCGCCGGGCTGTAACGGATTGGGGCAGTAAGGACTAAAAGTCGTGACGACTCGTCTGCTTCGACGCCAATCCTTGGTTCCGCCCAGGATGAACAGTGGGCGCGACGCCGTACCGGGATCACGGACTTATGCTGCGAAGCGTGGAGCCCGACATCGAGCAACTCGGACGCCACGCGATGGCGATGAGAAAGCCTTTGTGTTGATCGTCGCGCGCTATCACCAGCCGCTGCTTCGCCTTGCTCGCACCATGGTCTCGAGCGAGGAGGTCGCCGAGGAGATCGTCCAGGACACGTGGATGGGCGTCGTGCGCGGGATTGAGCGATTTGAGGGGCGATCGTCGTTCAAGACCTGGCTCTACAGCATTCTCGTCAATCGTGCCCGATCGGCCGGCGCCAAAGAGCCGTCGACAACCCCGATCGAGTCACTCCATTCGGTCGACCCCACTCGTTTTGACGCGCAAGGACAGTGGGCGGATCCTCTTGACCGATGGCGAGACGACAGTGAGAGCCGTCTCGACGCAGCTACTTTGGCCCCTTTGCTTTCATCGGCTCTCGACGACCTGGCACCTCGTCAACGTCAGGTGGTCATCTTGCGAGATGTCGAGGGTCTCTCCAACGATGAGGTGTGTGGGGCATTGGGCATTTCGAGCGGCAATCAGCGAATCCTTCTGCACCGAGGACGTGCTCGCTTGCGGGAGATCCTTGATTCCAAAGTTGAAAAGGACTGAGTGATGCTGACGCTGCGACGGAAGGATCTGGTGTGTCAGCAAGCCGTTGAACTGGTCACTGACTACCTCGAAGGAGCCCTCTCTCGCCGAGATCGCCGTCGGTTCGAGGCGCACCTTCGAGCCTGTCCAAATTGTTCGGCCTATCTGGAGCAGATCAGGGCGACCATTGCGCTCGCTGGCTCTGTCGAGCCGGAGGAGCTGACCGCCGAGGCCACACAGGATCTCATCGATCTGTACCGTCGATGGAGGGCTGAATGAATGGTCATCGCTCCGGGTCTGGACAGATCTCGGGTGGAAGGGTAAGCGGCAATACGCCCGCAAAGGGCGCCAGCGGAGAGCTCACGTTGGTTGACCCCCTTGAGTTCGAAATGAAGTCGTCCCGAGGACGAAGAAGGTGAGTCCAGGCTTCGATGAAACGACTGACGGACTCGCGACCCTTCTCGTCGCATGCAACCGTCGGCCGGATCGGTTTCTGCGGAGGGCGGCCCCACCACCCTCATGCGCTCGACAACGAAGTCGATGCCTGGAGTGTTTGCTCTGGCGGCAAAGGAGAAAATCGTGGCGGCTACGGTGAGTGCCGTGCCCAACGGCAAGCTGGATTTTTCTGATATGTCTGCCCTGTTCATCAATACGACGCTGACGCGGTCGCCAGGGGTGAGCCATACTCAGCTGCTGGTGGATGCCAGCACAACGATCATGGCCAAACGCGGTGTCCGAGTCGACCAGTTCCGAGCGGTCGACTATCCGATCGCGACCGGGATATATCCGGACATGCGTGAGCACGCCTGGGCGACCGACGCGTGGCCTGAGTTGTTCGAGCGAGTGCTCGGTGCGGACATTTTGGTCATCGCGGGCCCGATCTGGCTCGGCGACAACAGCAGCGAGACGAAGAAGATCATCGAGCGGCTCTACGCCCACTCCGGTGAGCTGAACGACCGAGGCCAATGGCTGTACTACGGCAAGGTCGGGGGCTGTTTGATCACTGGCAATGAGGACGGCATCAAACACTGCTCCTCAAACGTCCTCTACAGCCTCCAACACATCGGCTATGCGATCCCCCGCAGGCCGATGCCGGGTGGATCGGTGAAGCCGGGCCCGGCCCCAGTTACGGCGACCGCCTGCCTGACGGCACTCGCGTCGGGCTTGAGAACGAGTTTACCCAACGCAACACCACTTTCTTGACCTGGAATCTGCTCCACCTGGCCCGGCTCCTCAAGAATGCGGGCGGGTTTCCCAGACCACGGCAATCAACGCGAGCAGTGGGACGCCGGCGCCCGCTTCGACTTCCCCAACCCCGAATATCGCGCCTAGCCAAATCACGGTCGCCGTCTTCGCGGCTAGGCCACGCTGTTCGACACAGCGACCTTGACACAAGGGGTTCAGAGGTTGACCTGAGCCGTTCGCCCACCCCCGGGCCAGGGAGGCGAAGGGCTCGTCGATTCTCAGACCTTGCTGCCGCATCAGGCGATCAGGATTACCCAAGAGAAGGATTTCTCAGCCCCTCGCACACCGGAGCCCTGTCCCGCTCCGGCGCTTCAGCGACACCAGTCGTGACACGCCAGGCTCCGACCCATCCACCGTCATCTCGCAGCCGCCTCGTTGATGGCAAGGACGAGTTCCTGGGCGGCGCTCCTGTTCACTACAAAGGTGCTCCTCGGCTCCATCGTCCGCCTTGACCAGAAGACGGACCATCATGAACTTGTATGCGATCGTGGGGGGAGGCCCAATCTCCTTCAAGGGTAGGTCGATCCAGAATGCCGTGCTGTGCCGTACCGAAGACAAGCCGGCGGTCGGTCAGGACGAGCCAGCCCTCAGCCTCCCTCTTCTTCAGTCCACCACCGGGATCGAAAAGGAACGCGAGGACTTCGACTACGACGGTCTCATCGGACATCAGGATGTCGTCAATCACGTTCAATCTTGCTTTTGTTGGATCGGACATCCGGGTCTCGTCTCTTTGGTTGTTGATCCTTTTGCGCACTGTTCGGCGTCGAATTGCGCGGATCGTCACGATGTCGAGCTTCGGTTGCCGGACCCCATCGGAGTGTCACCAGACGGCGGGTCGGAACACACCTCAGCTCTTAGCCGAGCACTCTAAAGGTCTGTGATCACGTGGACCACTCCCATTCTTTCACCCCGTCAAGAATGAAGTGGTTTCCCTCAAATGTCGTCCAGAGCCCTTCTGACGAGGCAAGGTTTCGGTCTACATCTCTACCACCCAGACCGACCGCAGGAGTCGTAGGGACGGTGCGGGTCCTCGTTTCTCCGGTGTAGGTCCACCGCAACGGCACGAGGACCGCGAAGTGTCGAGCTTCCCGTCGAGACCTCAGGGCCACGCGTGCAACACGATATCCCCCAAATACGCCAGAGGTCGGACCTCGTTCCGATCACGGTGAGACGGTCACCAACTTCGAGAGTCGTCTCACTTGTGGGGAAGGACACCATGTCCCCCCCGCGCAAGCCGAAGTGACAAGAACCCCGGCAGGTAGGTACCACACGTCGAAGCGTTAGACCGGCGACTGTTCCGTCGGCCGGAACAACGCTCCTGAGCGGCGCCCGGCGTGACCCCTAACTCGCCGATCCGTTCCACGCTGGTGACAAATTCCTGGCGATATGCCCGCACTACGTCGGAGATGGACGGTGTCCCCACGACTCTGCGCTCGTCGTCAAGTCCGGGAACCCACGACTGGGCAGCGGCGGTAGAGACTCTCAAGCGCCATATCGAGTCGACTCGTCCTCGCAACCGTCGGGGCCCCCGCGTCAACGAGCTCTCCCACCCGTCGCCCACCCTCACCAGAGTCCTCAACGTCCGACCGGCCGATCGTCCCTTCGAGCCGGCCTGCCTCGTCGACCACCGGAGCGCCGCCAAGGGCCGCCTGATCCAGGGCAGGCTAGCCACGCGCTTTCACTGGTGCGCTGAGCACTGATGACCAACTTCGGTTCGGCCATGGCTCGCGAAACCGGTATCGCCGCAAGTAGCGGCAGTCCAGCCAGGAGCCGTTGAGAAGGTGCGTCAGACCGGCTCTTGAGCTGGCTCCGATACATGGTGTCGTCGCTGTGACGCACGATCAACCACGAGATGCCGACACCAATCATGGCCGGCGTGAGGATGGACAAGCTCCCTGTCATCTCGGCCACCATCAACATGACGGCCAACGGCGCCCGCGAGATTCCACCGAAGCAGCTCATCATGCCGACGATCACATAGGGAGCGGGGTCGTGTCCCATGGATGGGAACACGGGGTCGAAGACTCGCCATACCGCCGCGCCGAGAAACGCGCCGATGACAATCCCTGGCCCGAAGATCCCGCCCGATCCAGCCGAACCAATGGACAGTCCGGTGGCCAGAATTCGTGCAAAGGGGACGATGAGCACGATCCACAACGGGATCGACTCGAGCCCGTTGTGGCTGAGGCACTGTTGGACCCACCCGTAGCCAGTCCCGGTGACCTGAGGGATGGCGATGGCGATCGAGCCGACGGCAAGCCCGCCGACGGCTGGCCGGAGCCATCGGGGCAA
>CAVTPE010000025.1:0-23208 GCA_963736515.1 uncultured Acidimicrobiaceae bacterium
TCACCGGAGCCGGCGAGCGCCTCCTCGAATTTCTGCAACGGATCCCCTTCCGCCTTCCGGATGCGGGAGGTCGGCCGGGAACATCCGAGGGCAGGCCGTGGGGCGAGCCGCCGGATATGTTCCGGCACTCTAAACGGACTCGTTGATAGTTTTCAGAACATCTCCCCGATGTTGAGCTCTCGAACCGGGAGGGAGCGCTCAGTCCGCAGACTGACCGAGACCACCCAGTGGGACGACGAATTGATCGCCGCGACGCAGGTCTCGCCACCTCGTCGATGCCATCGGCTCGACCGACAAGACCCTCCACGTCAACCCGGGCGGTCACGTCGAGGAGACCCCGCAGGGCCGGGACCAGCCCGAGTGTCACTCCTCGACCACCACCCGGACCCGGCCGAGGTTCAGAGATCGCGCGAAAGGTGTGCCGGCATCGCCCTCGCGTTGGGAGGCGACGCGTAGCGCCGGGAAGTAGGTGCCCGGTCCGGAGAAGGCGTGCGTGGCGGTCACGTGGACCGTCTCCGGTGTCGGACCACCGAGCTCCGCGGCGTCCGGATACGTGCCCGCGCCCTCGAGGTCCCACTCCGCCGACACCACCCGGCCCGGGGCGGGCGGCACCTCGATCCGTGCGGTGAGGGTGACGACTCCGCCCGCCGCGACCTCGGCGCGCTCGCCGCCGTTCACCTCGAGATGGACCACGGGTTGGATGCCCTTGCGTTCCGCCGCCGACGTCGGCACGTGCACTTGGCCGTCCTGCACCCGGTAGTGAGTGGTGGGCGGCGGCACGATGCCCTCCTCGACCCAGGCGCTCAGCTCACGCAGCGCGTACTGAAGCGTGCCCGAATAGGCGACGGCGTGAGTCTCGAGCGACTCGGTCGTCGGGTCGGTGTGGTTCGCGTTGTCGACGTACCAGAGCCGATACTTCTCGTCGATGGCGGGCCCTTCGACAGCCTCGACCTTCCTTCGGTACCAGTCGGCCTGCCAGGGCAGAGCGTCTCCGTCGTGGAGCGCTTCCACCACGATCATCTTGCCGTTGAAGCGCCCGGTCGGGATCTGACCCGTGGCGCCCAGGGTACCGGCCGCGCCGATGTCCACGCCTCGCTGCGGGTACTTGGGGGAACCGTCGGGACTCCGGAAGTAGTCGTAGACGTCGGGGTAGTCGAAATCGGGATTGGCCGGAGGGAATTGATGGCGGTGATAGGTCTGCAACGCGAGGAACCGCGAGTTGTCGATCCGGACCTCGTCACCGGGCTCGATGCTCTCGACGACGGTGGGGTCGGCCATGATGTCGACCGTGTCGCCGACCGGCTCGAACACGAGGCCGATGTGACCCTTGCCGTCCGAGTCGATGCGGCCGAGTGAGACGGTCGTGCCCGCGGCCGCGCCACTGGTGATGAGCACGTCAGCAGCAGTGAGATCGCCCGTGGGGACACTGGACAGCCTGAGTCGCTGGCGTTCGCCGGGGACGACCTCCACAACGGTCGCCTCGTGTTGCACGCGGGCGGTGCGGACCGACGACGTCGGGTCGGTACCGAGGTAGCCCGGCTTGCTCCAGAAGTCGTCGAGATAGGTCGGGTCCAACACCGGCACATAGCCGGCGACCAGCACGAGCGGCCCTCCGCCCTGGGGGACGTAGTTGAACCACGCCGCGGGCGGAAACCCGGTCCGGGTGGCCTCTTCCAGCGCCGTGCGCTCCTCGTCGTTCAGCCCGGCGTAGGGGTCACCGCTTCCGCCCGGCTCGATCGCGTCGACGATCAACGGCCACTTGTCCTTCAGCACTCTGAGGGCGTTCACGCGCACGGTGAAACAATTGGGGATGGATTGCGGCGAGCCCATGACGTAGGGCACGAACCCGTCCCACACGCCGGTCGTCATCTCCGCACTGGTGACCGTCTGGTAGGCGCCGCCGCTCCCGCCGTAGAGATAGCCGTAGGTGCGGTGGGGGCCGTAGATCTCGGCCGCCACGACGCGGGAGAACTTCGCGGCCTCGGCGTTGACCCGGTAGCCCCGGATCGTCGTGTCGGACTGGCCGCGCGTCGACCCCTCCGCCGACCGAGGGTTGTCCCTGCCGCCCATGTTCGTCTGGACCGAGTAACCGCCGCTCGCCAAAGCGAACGCGACGTTGCGCGGCGTGGCCTCCTCGCCGGCGAGCAACTGGTGGGTCGCCTGGAAGAAGCGTCCTTGGTACTCCCCTTCCGGCGGGAAGCAGAACGAGAACTTGGCGTCGGTGCCGGTGAACCCTCCGTGGACGTAGAGATGGCGCGCCGTGAAAGGCGCGGGGCCGCCCTGCTGGGTCGTGATGCCGCCGGGGAACACCGCCGCGTCTGCCGGCTCATCGCGCCACTCCCGGACATCGATGTACGTCTTATTGAACCGCGGGTCCACGGAATCCGCCGTCACGAACAAGGCGCCACGTTCGTCGGTCTTCGCGGCGACCTTCGCGGCGGTCACCACCACCCCTCACTCGAGGGTGCGGCTGCGGGTGCGCGTCCGTCCAACGTGCTCACGTCGCCCCGAAGAGCGGGGGCAGGGTGGTCGGCCACTGGCCCAGCGTGTAGCGCTTGCCGCCCAGGACGGCCACGAAGGTCCCTTGCGTGCCGTTGAGCGGCGACGTCTTGGTCCCGTCCCAGTAGACGAAGCGGGCATCGTCAGCCGCCGTGTGGACGCCGCCGCCGGGCGTCCCGGTCGCCCCCACGTTGTAGGTCCACTGACCATATTGATAGCCCGGCGCGCCGAGCGTGGGCATGGCGTGGATCCCCCGGGCCATAGTGCTGGGCGTCAGGTCGGGACCGGCCGCCTGCAGGTCGTCGAAGATTTCCACCAACTGGCTGTAGTTGCCGTCGGTGCCCTTGGGGATGGCGTGCCCGGTCAGCTTCTGGTAGAGCTGGCCGGCCAGGGACTGCGGGCCGGTCGTGCCGGTCGAAGGGGCGCTCTCGGACATGCCGAACATATGGCCCTGGATCTCCGGCAGGTCGTATTCCCCCTGGGCCACCTGGTCCAGGTCGGTCAGGGCCGAGCCGGTCATGAACCACTCGGGGTGGTAGTTCTGGGCCGCCGCCGCCTTGGTCAGCAGGCCGAGCGAGAAGGGGTCGGCCGAGCAGATGACCGTGGTCACCCCGGCCGCCTTGAACTGGATGACGGCCTGCTGCGCCGACTGCTGGAAGGTGGCGATGTCCAGGTTGTAATTGAAGCTGGGTGACAGCGCGCTCTTGTTGAGGTGGTACTTGTTCTCGGCCAATTTGTTGAACTCTTTGGCGCAACCCAGGTACTGGGACACGTTGGGGACGAAGGCGGCGAACTTGCGCACCTGGCCCTTCAGGGCCGGGTCACCGGCGTACATGGCCTTCTTCCCACCCAGCATGGTGGCCACCACCTCGGCCTCGGAGGCCGTGATCGTGTCGCAGTTCTGGGAGGTCGACCACACGTAGGGATTGAGCGCCTCGAACGCTGCCTCGTTGTAGTAGGGGTCACCGTTGAACTCCACCAGGTGCTGCTGGGCGGCACAGGTGGAGAAGGGGGCGGTGCCCCCGAAGGAGTCCCCGTTCGTCATGCCCGTTTCCCCGAAGGCGTGGATCTGATTGGCGATCGTGTCGGCGTCGGCACAGGCTTGCGGCTGGCCCTGCCCCAGCTCCTCGGTGGTGAAGTTGGCCTGGGTGGTGTACGGCTTGATGACGACCTTGCGCCCGTAGAGGTCGTAGACGCTGTTGAAGTAGTTGAGGAAGACCTGCTGCACCTGGCTGAGGACCTGGGGGATGGCACCCCCGGACGCCTTGGCCTGCGCCTCGATCTCCTGCGTGTCGGCGGCACTCGGGAACTCGCGCTCGGCCAGGGTGATGGTGCTGGCCGTCACGCCGTTGTACGTGGCCCCACCGTTGTTGCCGGCGAACTTCGGGATGCACGGCGCGGCATACGGCGAGGCGAACTGCGGAGTCGACGGCGTGCACTTGGCGCCCGAGCTGGTGGTGCCGGTGCCCGCCTTGATGCCGCCCGACGCCGGGTAAGCCCACGGGTAGGGCCCCTCACCGGCCGGTCCCGAGGTCTTCTCCGCCGGGGCCGTGGTGGTGGCCGTGGTCGACGCCCCCGCTGCCGGGACCATCACCAATGCGGTCAGCAGCGCCGCCCCCAGCACGATGCAGGAGCCTGCCCTTCCCATCATCAACCGATGCCCTGCGGAGTGCCGCGACGGGACACTGATCGACCTTTGGCCTGACAATGTCATGGCCCCCCTTTTCCATCTCTGATGGATGTACGGCGGTTTCCCCCCACCCCTCCATCGGCTTGGCGGGAAATGTTAGTGAGGGGACGGTACCTTTGCGCAGTCAGGGCACGACCACTTGGGGGTGGCACTTGGGGCTGGCATTTGGGGGTGGCAGGGACGTCATGCCGTGATCGGCTTCACATGAGGCCTCCGGGCGCAGCGGGTGACGAGGCAACGTGAGCATTCCTGAGGCGGGCGCGTCCCCGGGAGGTCAGGTGGATCGTGGCCTGCGTCAGCGCGGGGCCTCGCTATGGCAGTCGACCCGCGCCGCTCTGGGCTGGTTCGTCCTGGCGATCGGGGTGTGGATCCTCCTGGCCGCCATCCTGCCCAAGGGCCTGCCCCTCGGCATCGTGCTCCTCGGCATCGTCTACGGCGCCATTTATGCCATCCTCGCCGTGGGCATCGTCCTCATCTACCGCGGGGACCGCATCATCAACTTCGCCCAGGCGTCGATCGGCGTGCTGCCGGCCGTACTGGCCATCGAGCTGGTGGTCACCTTCGGGGTTCCCTTCGTGCTGGCCGCGGGGGCGGGCATCGCCGCCGCCATCATCCTCGGTGCGCTGGCGAGCCTGTTACCCCGTCACTTCCGCAAGAGCTCCCGGCTGATCCTGACCGTGGCCACCATCGGGCTGGCTCAGCTCCTCACCGGCGTGGCCACCCTGGCTCCCATCCTCTTCTGCAACCCTGCCACCAACGAGTCGTGCGTCAACGCCTCGAACAGCGAGTCGGTCAACACGCCCCTCCATGTGTCGTTCACCATCGGTCCGGTGCTCTTCACCGGCAACGACATCGTGGCCGTGGTGGGGGCGATGCTCGTGGCGGCCGCCCTGGCCCTGTTCATGCGCTACTCCAAGTACGGGTTGGGCATCCGGGCGGCCGCCGAGAACAGCGACCGGGCCACCCTGCTGGGGATCTCGGTGGCCCGCCTCGACACCATCATCTGGGTGCTGGCCGCCATCCTCTCGACTCTGGCCATTTTGTTGCAGGTGCCCGTCCTCGGGTTCGGCGGGTTCCAGACCGTCACCGCGGGAGGTGACGAGATCCTCCTGCGCATCCTGGCCGCCGCCGTGATCGGGCGGATGGAGAGCATGCCCCGAACCGTGGCGGCGGCACTGGCCATCGGCGTGTTCGACTCCGCGGCCACCTGGACGTACTCCAACACGACCTACGTGGACGCCTCACTGGTGGTCGTCATCGTCGTGGCCCTCCTCCTGCAACGGCGCTCCCGATCGCGGGTCACCGAGGGCGAGCAGTCGAGCTGGCGCTACGTGGCCTCGGTCCGGCCCATACCGCGCCAGCTGGCCAGCCTGCCCGAGGTGCGCTGGACCCTGCGGGTCATGAAGGTCGCCTTCGTGGCCGTGGTGGTCTTGCTCCCGCTGCTGATCAGCGGCAGCCAGACCTATCTGGCCTCGCTCATCGTGGTCTACGCCATCGTCGGGCTCTCGCTGCTGGTACTGACGGGCTGGACCGGACAGATCTCCCTCGGGCAATTCGGGCTGGCCGGCATGGGCGGCGCCACCACGGTGGTGCTCTACTCCCGCCACGGGTGGGACTTCTTCGCCGCGCTGGCGGTCGGGGTCCTCGTCGGCGCCCTGGTCTCGCTGTTCATCGGGCTCCCGGCCCTGCGCATGTCCGGGCCGTTCCTGGCCGTGACCACGCTGGCCTTCGGCGTCACCGCCTCGTCGTACTTCTTGCAACCCAACTACCTGCCCTGGTTCGTCACCACCCAGGCCAACAGGCCCACGCTGTTCGGGGCGAGCGTCTTGAACTCCGACTCCCAGGTCTATTACTTCTGCCTGGCCGGGTTCTTCCTGGTCCTCCTGGCGGTGCGCTCGCTTCGACAAAGCAGGACGGGCCGGGACCTGATCGCCACCCGCGACAACGAGCCGGCGGCGCGGGCGGCGGCCGTCAACACCACCCGCTACAAGTTGCTGGCCTTTGCCATCTCCGGGGGCATCGCCGGGTTCGCCGGCTCGCTCTTCGCCGTCCAACAGCAGGGCATCAACAGCGGCTCGTTCACCGCGGACATCAACATCACCATGTTCTCCATGGTGGTCATCGGCGGCCTGGGCTCCATGCCGGGCGTGATCCTGGGCGCCGTGGCGGTGTGGGGGGCCCAGTACTATCTGCCGGCCGGCTACGCCCAGCTCGTCAACGGCCTGGGCATCTTGCTGTTGTTGCTCTTCCTGCCCGAAGGCATCGGCGGCCTCCTCAACCGCGGCCGGGACCAACTGTTGCGCGTCGTCGCCCGCCGTCGCGGGATCACCGCGGCCGGCATCTGGCGTCGCCCCGATGAGGACACCGGCGGCCCCGGCACATCGCCGCAGCAGGAAACGCTGCAGCCCGGCTCGGTGAGCCGCCCGACCGCTGACGTGCTCACCCTCGGCCTCGATACGGGCGCCCATGGTTGACCTCGCCCGCTCCCCGGTGCGCCCACGGCGGCCGTCGCGTCTCACCGGGGCCTTTTCGCCGCGCCCACTGATCGCCGCCATGGGCCTGGGCGCCATCCTGCCGATGAGCGCCCTGACCTTCGTCCTCCTGCTGCCCGAGATGCAGGACGCCTACCACCAGGACCTCTCCATCCTGGCCCTGCTGGCCGTGCAGCAGTTGCAGACGGGCCTCGGCCCCGACCTCGTCCTGGCCCTGGCGGCCAATCAGACCTCGCGGACCAGAGTCCTGGTCGGGGCGGGCGGATTCTTCACCGCGGCCGCCGCCGTCCTGTGGCTGGCCGGTGTGTTCCCCAACCAGATCCTGCTCTACGCCGGGGCGATCGGAGTGGTGCTCGGCGGCGGCGCCCTGACCTCGACCCAGAACTCGCTCTTGTGCGACTACTACCCGGTCAGCCTGCGCCCACGGGTGATCCTGGTCCAGCGGGCGGCCCTCGTGTTCGGCCTCTCCCTGTGCCCGCTCATGGTGGGGATCCTGGCCTACGTCTCCGGCTGGCAGGCGTCGTTCTTCGTCCTCGCCGCCGGTGGTCTGGTCTTCGTGGTGTTGGCCGCCCGGCTCCCGGATCCGATCCCAGCCGGCGGCCTCCCAGGAGGCGACCCGGACCGCGCCGAACCTCCGGCCGAGCCGGCAACGCTGCCCGAGGCCGCGCGGGTCATCGCCACCACCCGATCCCTTCGCCTGATCTACTACTCGCTCCCGTTCCTACTGGGGACGGTGCTCGGCCTCACCTTCTACGCCACCGCGTACTACGAGAACGTCCTCCACCAGGACGCGGCGCACCGCGCCCTGCTCTTCGGACTGGCCGAGCCGGGAGCGTTCATCGGTCTGCTCATCGGCTTGGTGGTGCTGCCCCGGCGCATCGCCGCCGACCCGGCGAACGCGATGCGCACGATCGCCTGGCTGGCCGTGGCGGCCGCCGTCGGGGCAGCTGGTCTGGCCCTGGCGCCGGATGTGGCCGCGGCCTTCGCCGCGCAGCTGGTCTTCGCCGGCGCTTCTGCCGTCGTGATCGCCGGTGTGTACGCAATGCTCTCGGTGGCGTTGCCGACCCGGATGATCACGTTGGGCTTCGGGCTTTCCACGGTCTGGCTCACCTTCGGCGCCCTCCTCATCGGACCCCCCGGCGGCGTCCCCACCGTCAACTCACTCATTACCAATGCCTTCGGCTACCGCGCCTCGTTCTGGCTCTTTGTGCCACTGTTCGTGATCGGCGCGTCGCTGCTGCGATCCGCCTCCCGATTCGTGGCCGAGGACATCGCGAAGCGCAGGATCACCGAGCTGGCGGATGCCGCCGTGCGTCGGGAACGGGCCGAAGGGACGGGTGGTCTCCTCATGGTCCGCTCGCTCGATGCCGGCTATGACGGCGTTCAGGTCGTCTTCGGCGTGGACCTCGACGTGGGCGACGGCGAGATGGTGGCCGTGCTCGGCACCAACGGCGCCGGCAAGTCCACGCTGATGCGGGCCATCTCCGGCCTGGTGGTGCCGACCGCGGGGGAGGTCATGTTCGACGGCAAGGCCATCACCACCTACGAGGCCCACCGGATCACCGAGGCCGGCATCCTGCAGGTGCCCGGAGGTCGCGGCATCTTCCCCGGCCTCACCGTGGCCGAGTGCCTGCGGGTCGCCGGTTGGCTCTACGACGCCGATGACCAGGACCTGGCCCGGGCGACCGAGACGGTGCTCGACTATTTCCCCGTTCTGTCCCGCCGCTGGCACACCCCGGCCGGCTCACTCTCGGGAGGCGAGCAGCAGATGCTCAGCCTCTCCATGGCCTTCATCGCCAAACCCAAACTGCTGATCATCGACGAGCTCTCCCTGGGGCTCGCCCCCACCGTGATCGAGAGCCTGCTGGGGATCGTCAAAGGCATCCACGATCGCGGCAGCGCCGTCATCCTGGTCGAGCAGTCCATCAATCTCGCCCTTCGGCTCTGCGATCGGGCCATCTTCATGGAGAAGGGTCAGGTGGTCTTCTCCGGATCGACGACCGACCTGCTCGACCGTCAGGACATCGTCCGGGCGGTGCTCCTGGGCGGAGCCGACGGTTCGCCGACTGACGCGACCCTGGCGGTCACCGTCAACGAAGCAGACGGCGTGTCCCCGGCCGATGCAGCTCTGGACTCTCACCACACCGTGTTGTCGGCCCGCGGCCTGTACCAGGCCTTCGGCGGGGTGGTGGCAGTCGATGATGTCGACCTCGACCTCTACCGGGGCGAGATCCTGGGCCTGCTCGGGCCGAACGGTGCCGGCAAGACCACCATCTTCGAATTGCTCTCGGGCGAGCGGCGCTCCGATCGGGGGCGGATCACCATGGGAGAGGACGACATCACGTCCTGGCCCGCGTATCGAAGAGCGGAGCGCGGGCTCGGTCGGTCCTTCCAGGCCGCCCGGCTGTGGCCGGGCCTGACCGTGGACGAGTCCGTCGTCATGGCGATCTCACACCACACCTCTTCGCCCGGAGCGGCGGCAGCGATATTGTGCCTGCCGACCGTGCGCCGATCCGAGCGCCGCCTGCGCCAGGCCGCGGATGAGATCCTCGAGCCGCTCGGGCTCGCGCAGTACTCGGATCAACTGACCTCCGATCTCTCGACGGGTGTGCGACGGCTTCTCGAGCTGGCGGTGATCATCGCCATGGGCCCGAGCATCGTCCTGCTCGACGAGCCGTCGGCCGGCCTGGCCCAAGCCGAGACCGAAGCCATGGCACCGGTCCTGCTCGAAACCAAGCGCCGCCTCGACTGTTCGATGATCCTCATTGAGCACGACATGGGCCTATTGCGCCAGTTGGCCGATCGGGCCATCGCGCTCGATAGCGGCGCCGTCGTCACGACGGGGAATCCGGAGGACGTCCTGAATCATCCGCATGTGATCGAGTCATACCTCGGAGTCGCCGCCCCGTGAGCCCCCGGCGCCCCCGCGCCTCGTGCGCCCCCTGCGCCCGCGGCGCCCCCTGCGCCCGCGGCGCCCCCGCCGCCCCTGCCGCCCGCGATGCCGTGGTCGGCCTCGTCGGTGTGGCCATGGCCGCCATTGTCCTGACGGGCTGCCACACCGCGCCGCGCCTCGGTGCGCCCACGACCGTCTATCCGGTCGAAGGCCACTGCAATACTTCGGCGGTCGTCGAGGTCGGCGCCTCCCTTCCGTTGAGCGGGTCCGACAGCGTGGCGGGGCGTGCCCAGCTGCTCGGCCTCGAGTTGGGAGTCAATGGGGTCAACGCCGCTGGAGGCGTCCTCACGGCGCATCGGTGTCTGGAATTGCTCTACAAGGATGATCGTTCCGATCCCGGCGTCGACAATCAGGCCCTGTTGGACCTCGTGAACCAGGAAAAGGTCTCGTTTCTGGCGGGACCCTTTCTGGCTCTGGAGAATCCGGCCGATCGCGACCACATCGGTGCGCTCGGGACGGCCGCCGCCAGCTACTCCGAGCTCGCGGTGACGTTCAAGCCCAGTGAGTTCCCCAACACCTTCCCCATCGCAGCATCGATGGCGGACCAGGCCGGCGTGCTCGCGGCGGCGTCCAAGCGGCAGCACGTCCACCACATCGCTCTCGTTCGCTCCAGCTCGGAGGTAGCGGCCGAGGGGGCCACCGCATTCCGGAGCGCCGCCCGCGCGGCCGGCCTCACCGTCACCCCAACGACCTTCGTCGTCGATTCCCGGGCAGGCGCGTCGTCGGCCTGGACCCACCTCGAGGCGGGGCACCCGAACGCGGTGGTGGTCTTCGACAGCGGATCGACCCTGACCCCCTTGCTGGCGGCCCGCCGTAGCGCCGGCTCGACTCTGCCCGTTCTTGCCTCCACGCAGGGCGCTCCTTCCACGCGGGGAGTTCCTTCCACGCAGCGAACTCCGGCAAGTCAGAACGCGGCCCTCGACGGAGTCCAGGTCATCGTGTCGAAGTCGTTGGTGGTCTCACGCCACGTTCCTGTCAATCTGGAGTCGTTCCGCGCCCGCGTGCTCGGCGCACTCCATCAGGCACGGCTCGGCGGCCCCATCACGCCCTATGCGCAGGGGTACGACGCCCTTCAGCTCTTCGCCAGCGCCGCGAATGGGGTCAATGCCTCTGACACGGCCAGCATCCGGACCTTCATCGAGAATGCCAACTTCGAGGGGCTCCTCGGGACGTACGACTACACGTCGAGCGCCCACGAGGGACTGGCCGCGTCAGAGCTCACCGTCGCTCCGCTCGATTCGCTGTCCGATGGGCTCTACGTCGTGGCCGCTTCCCGCTAACCGCGTCAGACCGAACACAGAACACAAACACGAACACTGAACACTGTCCTCGTCCTTGATTCCGGAGGGTTCCCCTCTCGACACCTACCTCTTTCACGCCGCTGTCGTACGGAAGGGAACCCAGTGCTCGAAACAACTTCGAACCGCCGACGTACTCATCGGGGCGCATCCGATGATGAAGCTCTGACGCAGACGATTCCGAGCCTCACATCGCCGGCGGCGTGAGCCCCGGAAGGGCCGACGGCACCATCAGGACGAAGATCCCGAGCCCGACGATCGCCAGCGCCAGCGGGACATCGATGAGGGCTCGGGCCGGCAGGAGCTTCTGGCCGACTACGAGGACCGTGGCCACGACCATCCACGTCAGGCTCATGACGCCAAGGACGACCAGCATCAGCATCAGGCCGACGCTCGAGCCCACGCAGTACACACCGAAGCCCACGCCCGAACGGACGCTCTCACGGCAACGCTGTCGGTAGTGCCGCTTGAGCGGCGTCAGCTCGTAGAGCCCGACCGCGATCACCACTCCGCCGGCCACCGCCGTCCCGTGCGGCCGATACAGGGCATACAGCACCACACCCGCGAGTGCCCAGACGGCCAGGTATGAGCCGACGAACAGCGGCACCGCGCGCGCACCGCCCTCGGAGTTCGCCCGGCGCATCACGGCGGGGATCGCTCCGGGCAGCATCATCGCCACCATCATCGCCACCCAGACAGCGATGAAGAACCCGAACGAGCCGAGCTGCGTTCCGGTCCCCATGTCCATTCCGTTCATCTGATGAATCGCGACGACCCAACAGGCTGCGGCCAGCACGAGCAGGCCAGCGAGCACGGCGCCCGTCCCCGCCGTCCTCGCCGTCCCCGCCGTCCCCGCCGGGGACACGGTTGTCTGCACTTCGCTCTGTGCCATCCGAATTTCTCGTCAGTCGTTTTCGGCCTGGTGCGGCTCGTCGTGCCAGAGCCACCAGGCATAGGGCGGGGTCTGGGGGTAGCCCTCCGGCGAGTCCTCCCAGGTCTCCTGGCGCCCCAGCGCCGTCAGGTCGAGGTAGCTCCAGGTGCTCCCCATGGCCTCGTCGCCTCGATTGTTGATGAAGTAGGTGCGGAACACCTTGTTGTCGTCGTCTCGGATGAAGGCGTTCGTCCCGTGCCACTCGTCCACGCCGTGGTCCAAGTCGAAGTCGTCCGTCATCGTGACCCACGGGATGTCCCAGCCCATGCGTGCCTTCACCCTCTGAATGTCGAGCTGGGGCGCACGCGACGCGAACACGAGCGTGGTGTCGCGGGCATTGAGATGGGCGACGTGGGCCACCTGGTCGGCCACCATGGAGCATCCGATGCACGCGTGCTCCGGCCAGCCGTGCACGCCGGGTTCGAAGAACGCGCGGTAGACGATCAGCTGGCGGCGACCGTCGAACAGCCCGAGCAGGCTCGCCGCCCCCTCGGGCCCCTCGAACTCGTACTGTTTGTCTACCGCGAACCACGGCATCCGTCGCCGCTCGGCAGCCAACGCGTCACGGGCTCGGGTGAGCGCCTTCTCCTTGACGAGCAGTTCCTGGCGCGTGGCCTCCCATTCCTCGCTCGACACGATCGGGGGTGTCTTCATGCCTGGTCTCCGTTTCTCTCCTTGGTTCGTGCGTGCGCTGCTTCGCTGAGTCTTTTGATCCGGTCGAGCCGCCGGTCCCACTTCCGGGCGAGCTCGGCCATCACGTTCGTCGCCTGGTCGAGGCGATCTGTCTCCACCCGGTAGAGCACCTCGCGGCCCCGTTTCCGGCGGCTGATGAGCCCGCTCCGCTCCAGTACCGCCAAGTGCTTGGACACTGCCTGCCGGGTGAACGGGACGAGCTCGGCCAGGGAGCTGGCGCTCGCCTCACCCTCGTCCACCAGCAGATCGAGGACCCGGCGGCGGGACGGGTCGGCGATGGCCGACCACAACTCGTCGTCGGTCCCTGTGCTCACCTCCCCTTACGATCGGCCAGCAATCCGGCCAGCCGCCCGAGGAAGGTTGCCCAGCCGCCGTTGTGCTCCGCTGCGTAGCGCTCCTTCTCGGGGTCCGGCCAGGCGAGCAGGTCGAGGCCGCTCTCTACCACCCGCAGCAGGGTCCGTTCACTCCCCTCGGCCGCAAGCGTGAATTCGACGAGCAGAGAGTTGCCCGCGACAGGCTCCTCGCCGGCCGGGTGGTTCCACCGGAACGAGAAGCGGCACGGCGGCTCCACCACCTCGACGACGAACGGGCCGCCTTCGCCCTCGTCCCCGAAGTACATCGCGCCGTGCCCGCCCGGCTCGGCCACCAGCTCCACGCGGTCGGCAAACCACTGGCTGATCTGGTCGGGCTCGGTGATCGTGCGCCAGACCAGGTCCACCGGAGCGTCGATCACGACCTCCCGCTCAATCTCGAAGTTCGCCATGGTCCATGGCCCTCCCGTCGTCTATCTGCAACCAAAGGTAGCACGTCAGAACGCCGACATGCAACCTTTTGTTGCACATGCTCTCTCTGCGGTCTGGCGACGGGCGCCCCAGTGGGCGGCGCAGCGGCGGCCCAGTGGGCGGACCGGTCAGCAGGTCTCGAGCGCCGGCAGGCAGTCGTCGAAGACACCACGTCCTCGGCGGGTGTGAGCGGGACCAGGAGTGGTCACCCGGACTTGCTCGCCGCTGAGTTCAGCCAAACGTCGAGAGTGGCGTCGATCGACACACTCAGGCAAGACGCACTCCCGAACTCACCCCCCCACCGTACGCATCCGCGTATTCGGACGACGGCTGGACTTGCCGCCGATTCCCTCTGTCAACGAGCCCCGACAGGATCGAATGGTCGGCCCGTAGGGACATCGATACTTGCCGCTTCATGCGCCATTGGCTGGCTCATCTACACGGCCCGTTGGCGGAGCGCTCGCCTTTCGCGACGGCGCAGTTCGAGCTTGTCCCCCATAACCCTGTTCTCATAGACCGGCTGAGGAATTGATGCCGGACCCCGGGTGGGAACACCGGTCGCTAGCTCGAACTGGCTCCCGTGCCAGGGGCAGGTCACGCAGTCCGAATCCAAGTTTCCCTCGGAGAGCGGGCCCCCCCGGTGGCTGCAGCGGTCGGCTAGGGCGAATCGTCCTTCTTCGTTCGTGGCCACCATCACACGAACACCCTCCACCGTGCGGGCAACGAGGTCCTCTGTCGGCACGCTGCCTCGCGCGGCAGTCCACTCGGCAGGTCCGCTGTCGAAAGCATTGGTATCCACCCCGACCCCCAATGAGTAGGCCAGGTGGCCCCCAAGGAAGCCACCCGCGGTGGCCAAGGTGGCACCCAGCATCGACCAGAAAACACCGCCACGCCGGCCTCCCCTGCGCCGCCACCAAGACACCGAAAAACAGGCCACCGCGATGGAGTTGGTCGTTGCGTGCACAAGTCCGACGCGAGCCTCGGCTTCATCGGTATCGACCCAGTCAGACATTCCGCTGGCTACGGCCGGAAGGGCAGTAAGCACACCGAGACCCACCAAGGTCCGAGCCGCTTTTGTCTTGCTCAGACCGATGAGGTCCAACGCCCACGTGCTGGTCCACAGCCCAATGGGGAGCTGCACCAGCACGGGATGGCTTGGATGACCCAGGTCAGTTCCACTCAGGAGCCGGCGGAGCGGAGCGGGATTGACGAGGTTTTGCCCCGCGTTTCGGATCCGGCCGATCACGTCGTCGAGTTGTTCGGCACCCTCTAGCGCATCGATCATCCGGGTCCGCAGAGCACTGACTCGATTCACGGTGGTGTTACCTCTCTTTCTCGCGAAGCTGCTTCCATGAGAGCTCGCCGACCGACTCTCCTTGGTCTGCTTAAGATCGACGGGCCGCTTGGGCATCCTCGACGGCTCTGCGGTCGCCCTCGCTGAGCTTGCGGGTGTCCCGTGGTTCGGCGAAGGGACGGACATCATCGGGCAGGCCCTCGGTGATGGCGCGGCCATGATCAAGCTCGGCATTCACCTCGGCGCCCAGCAACAGAGCGACATTCGTCAACCACAGCCACACCAAGAAGATCACGACGCCCGCCAAGGATCCGTACGTCTTGTCATATGAGGAGAAGTTTGTGACGTAAAGGGCAAAGAGGGCCGAAATGACGATCCAAAGGATCGTTGCAACGATTCCTCCGAAACTGACCCACCTGATACCGCCTTGCTTGGCGTTGGGGCTGGCCCAAAACAAGATGGCAAGCAAGAACGATACGAGTATGAGAAGCACCGGCCACTTGGCGATGCCCCATATGAGGACCGCCGCATGGCCGGCGCCGACAGCAGTACCAACTTGATTAGCGACGGGACCGCTGACGACGACGATGCCTGCGCTGACAACCAACACGATGACCGCGACCACGGTCACGCCGAGCCTCAAAGGGATGGTTTTCCAGATCGGTCGACCTTCGCCGATGCCATAAATGATATTCGACGCTTGCCGGAAAGCGTTGACGTAGCTCGAGGTCGACCACAAAGCGATCACGAGGCCGACAATGGCGGTTATCCCGGCCCCACTCTTGTGGTGCTGGGCTTGGCTGATCAGGGAGCGCACGAACACCGCGCTCGATCCAGGTGCGAGCGTCTGCACCTGGGACGTCACGCGGCTCGCGACGTCACGGCCGGCCAGCCCAAGGATGGAGATCAAGACGATGAGCCCGGGCACCACGGACAAGACGGCGTAGTACGTCAACGCCGCAGCGAGGGTCGTCAGGTTGTCGTTCTTGAATTCAGTGGCAGCGCGCCGAAAGACTGCCTTCTTCGAGGACCCGGAGAGCTCACTCGGCTTGTCGACCCCGGCTCCGCGTTCGTCCGCCGGCGTCGTTGCTGCCGTTTCAGCCGGCATCAGGCTCCTTGCCCGGCCACTGCCCGGTCGCCTTCTCGAAGCTGGCTGCGCCTCCCCGGTCGACTAGCGCCTTGACGGCGCCGTAGACCAGTCCCTGCAGGCCGGCGGCGAGCACGACTTCGATCCATCCCCGGCTGCGGTCTGTCGCCGTTGGGGCTTTGTTCTCTCCGCTGAGCATTTTCCACACCCGCTTGAACAGCACCCCGGCAAGGGCGCCGCCGATCACGCCGGCGAGCATCCCCCAGGGCTTGTAAAAGAGCTTCATCATCGGCGGTGCTTCCAAAGGCGCCAACCCAAGAACAACCCGACGACGAGCACCACCGCGCCGAGAATCTGTCTCTCCCGGCCGTCGCTCAGTTGCCGACCGCGCGCGACTCCGCCCTTTGCAACGTCCTGAGCCTTGGCGGCAGTGTCCTTGGTGAAGTCGTGCGCCTGGCCGACCACCTGCAGGGTGTTCTCGGTGACGCCTTCGGTGACGGCGCCGACCCGCTTCCTCGGGCTGAGGCGATCCGAAAGCTCGTCCACGGTCTCTGTAAGCTCGGCTCTCGTCGTCTCGATATCAGTTCTCAGCGCCTCAACTGGATCATCGGCGCCTTCGCTTGCATTCATGTCCGCAGTCCTCGCTTCAACTCGTCGACGTCTTGTCTCGTGCTCTGCACCGCTTCGGTTGGCAACGGGGGCCCTGCCCTTCCGAACTCCTTCTTTCCCACGAGGGCAGCGACGGCAGCTATGGCGAACAACGTTGCAGCGACGATGAGCGTGGCCGCCCACAAGGCCACCACCATGGACAGGCCGACGACGACGGCGGCGGCGGCGGCGGGGCGGCGGCGGCGGCGGCGATCAGGACACCAAATCCATAGAGTCCGCAGATCCCGGCCCCGCCGAACATCGCGACCCCGAAGCGGGCTGCCTTGGCCTTTTGACTCATTTCGGCCTGAGCGAGGCGGATCTCGTCTCGAACGAGGTGAACCGTGTCGTCCGAGAGCCTCCCGACCAGCTCGCCGATCGGCAGGTCCGCCGGAGGCGTTGCCTCCCGGGCGCCCGGTCCCGTGCGCAGCTCTTCCTCCGTCGGTGTCATGGTCGCTCTATACCCGCGCTCCCATGCTGCAACCCGAGGGAGAGGTGGACCACCCGTTCAGGTGAACCGGTCCCTGGAGCGCGTCAGTGGCTAGACATCGGGGGGAGAAACGAACCGATGTCAGATCGGCACTGAACACACGTACGAGCTACAGGGCGCGCCGCCAGACGTTCGCGAGGTATTGGCGCTCCACATCGCTCACATGTTCCATACGTCCCGTCGGCGAATCGGTCTTGTGCCCCTTCGATTTCTTCCAGGTTTGCACGGCTGTGGTTCAGCAGTGTGGACAATCTTGCTCTCTCAAACGCCAACGTCGACCCCTCTGGGTCATGTTCGTCATCGGATTTGGCGACAGCAATCCCGGCATCGATGTCATCGACGTCACGACTCAATGACTCGATCCGAGCGATCGTCCTCTGTTTTTCTACACTGAGGCGATCTTGTGCGCTCTCTTCAGACACAGGGCTTCCCTCGTCCAGCAGGCGGCTCGGGCTTCATCGCTCGGCTCCAGGCTTCCTGATTCCCACCTTGACGATGGTCTTCACAATCGGAACAAATACAGCGAACTCTGTTCACTGGATCACGGTGGCGACACCGGTTTTCTGGCTCATTCAGCACCATCGAAACTACTGAATGCTAAGGGTACGGGAGCGCCGGCCGGCCTCCACTGAGAGTGAGTCCTTTTCGGGTGAGTTCATCCTCCACCGTTAAGTGATCGACGGACATCAAGGGTTGACCGCTGTTTGATAACCGATCTAATCACCCGATTGGGTGATTTCGCGACCGCAGGCAATGGGCATAAATGCTGGTACATCTCTGCTTCGTCAGTCACGACGGCAGGTGTGCGTGAGCAGCTCCCTCCTGGCTGGGGAGCTTTGCTCCGCGTCCGAGCGCCTACCGATTGCCAGAACTATTCGGCAAGACTCGAGTCTGGCTTGGCCGTTGACTCCAAACCTGCACGTCCTTTAGGTTAAGCATCCTCGTTCAGGTTGAACCGGCAGCCTCAACCGCACACTCGCGGTCGTCGTGTGAGTGCATCACAGCGAGAGTAGGCGTCGAGGATGGCTCTCCTGATATCCCGCGAGCAGTTGTGCGCAGGCGAGCTCCTTGAAACCGAGATTCGACCCGTAGGGACAAACGCCATCGTGATCCTGGTCGGCGAAGTCGACGTCTCCACTGTCGGACAGCCCTACGAGCAGCTGGCGGAGTTGGCCCAGGTAGGTATCTGTCACGTCTCGCTCAACTTCGCGGAGGTCACCTTCATCGATTCGACGGGGCTTTCCGTTTGGTTACGGAGCATAAGCGAATGGAAACCATGAAAGGCAAGCTCATCATCTTCTGCCCGTCGAATCAGCTGCGGCGCCTCCTACAAATCACCGGTCTCGATACTTATTTGAACGTCCACCCGAGGCGCGCTCTGTAAAGCGACGATGGGTATTCACCCGGCTCCAGTACAACGCCTTGCTGCTGCGGGTCGTTTCGAGTCATGACGCCCGTCGATCTTCATGACAAACGGCAGCATGTACCAGGCAAACCTGGTCGGAAGTGTTTGGGTCGTCGGTTTGCTCCTGGTCGGAGTGAAGGTGCCGGGAGCCCTCAGTTCCATCGTGGTGATCCCTCTGGCTCAAAGCGGGCTTTAAGGCACACCCGCTGTCTCTGCCTTCGGCGGGATCGTTTGCGCCAGTCAAGCGTCATTTGAACTCACCCGATGGGTTCTTGAGCACCGTTCGGAATGGGCCCAAAGCAGCGGCACCTACGTTAGTAACGGCGAGTACGCGTGAGCGGCTCCGTGCCCAAATTGGGCTCGCTCAGCCCGTGGTATCGCCCGATCGAGTGGTTGTCTGGCTTCGACGCAGACTTAGGTAGAGCCGTGGCCAAACCGATCAGGGTTGCGCTCGTTGACGACTACGCGACGTCTTGAGGGACGCCGCTCGCTCTAGCGAACAGGCGATCCACGTTATCGAAATGGACGTCAAGAAGAGGCCGAGACAACAGGTCGACGACACGCTCTTCGACACCTACGGGAACCTCCAGGCCCTCGGCCAGAGAGTGCGCTCTCTTTGCGTCGACCCGGACAACGGAGCGATCGTGGTCTTCAGCTTTTCCGACCGACCTCATGCAATATGCCATGCCCTGCGAGCCGGTGCTCAGGGATTCATTTCCAAGGCTGCACCAAGGCAACAGATCATTGATGGCGTCAAGGCCTCCGCCAGCGGTGAGCCCATCGTCTCAACCCAGAGATTCCGACATGCACAAATGGACCAGGCAGTGCGTTGGCCGGGGCGAGAGATGGGACTGACCGAGCGCGAAAGCGAAATCTTGTCGTTGCTCTCGTCAGGGATGACCAACCGCGACCTCGGCGACCACCTTTACGTCAATGAGACCACGATCAAGACTCAGTTACCCCACTTGTACGCCAAGCTAGGTGTTCGCAACCGAGCTCAAGCCGCTTCTTTCGCCGGGCTAGGGATCCTCGGAGATCGGCGCCGTAAGTCCAACCCAGTCATCTGAAGATCTCGGTGCTTACAGAGCGAAAGTAGTAATTGCCGCCTGCTTCAACTGCGCACGATTCGCGCCGACGTTCGCCAGTCGTCCTGTTTATCGGCGACTTCGCTATAGCTTCGGTCACGGCGCGGCGCCGGATCGTTGACGCTTCGGGAGCACTCTGATTCTCGGCGAGCGCAGCGGCAGCCAAACCCTCGCTGACCAAGTCCGAAACCCATTGGCCGAGAACTCCTCTCCCACTATGGCCTGGATTTAGGCATACACGTGGTCATCCCCGTCGAGAGCAAGGAGAAGAGTTCGCTTTCGCGTTCGGTCCATTCCAGCTCGCCCCGGCCAGCGCACCGCCTGGTCTACCTGTGGTTTGGACCTTGATACCCCAAATGTGACTGGCGCCAGGTGCATTAAGCAATCTGCCATTGCGCATCAGCTTGAGCATCACCCGAACGAGTGGTTCTTGATGCCGACGAGCAGAACGGGGTATAGGGGTAATTGGGAGCAATGCAAAGGAAGAGGAGTCGGATATGGCTAAGACACCAAGGCGAGACAGTGGCGGCCGATTTGTCCGGCAAGGTACCCCGACCCAAATGGTGCGGCCGGGGGTCGGACAACTTGCTTTGCTGACTCCGGCGATCATCCTGGGTCTGATCGGGTTCCTCCTGCCGGTCTTTTGGGTTGGCTCTCTCGTCCTGATGGGCATCCTTTGGGGCTCGCTCGCCGTGACACGCAAACAGCTCAACGGTGGGCGTGGCGTGCTCTCTGAAGTTATAGACGTGGTCGTCGACGAAGCAAAGGGTGCTGCAGATTCGGCGGTACACCCAAAGCGCACCGATAGTGCCTGAGGGCGTCCGGCGGAACCGAGATCGACGTCATGACCGCTCGCGTGAACCACCACACTGCAACCGGCCTTCGCCCAGCATTTCCTTTGACCTCTTTCGGCATCGCGCGTCCTGCTCCACTGCATTAGCATCCTCGGCTGTGGCGGATGATCGAGCCCGAGATCGGTCCCTCTGCCGCCGGCGGGTATCGGCCAGATCGCGTGGTCCCCACTATGACGCAGCGATCAGGAGTCATGCATATGTCCAACCGTGCCCGAAATGGGGGCAGGGGACGTGTGGCAGATACCGAGCCGCTTGACCTTGAGCGGAGGTCTCACGAGAATCGATTATGTGTCCAGTGACGATTGATCAGTACCTAGCCGATCTGGAAGAGCCGAAGCGATCCACTCTGCAGCGACTGCCCGAGACGATCCTCGAAGCAGCCCCCGATGCCCAAGAAGCGATCTCATATATCGAGTCCCGGCTTTCAGAGTCGACCGGAAGGTCATCGTCGGATTCGCCGTTTTCAAGAATCACCTGACGCTAAGAGGCTATTGGAAGGAGCACCGCCGTGGAGATCGACCGGGACGAGGCGATCAAGACACTGAACGAGATCGTAGAGCTTGAACTGGCTGGTGTTGTGCGCTTCACCCAGTACTCGCTGATGGTATTCGGGCACGCCCGCATCCCGATCATGGGCTGGATGCGCGAGCAGGCGCAGCAGTCGCTTGCCCACGCCATTCAGGCGGGTGAGGAGGTCACCGCACTCGGGGGCACCGTGTCGCTGGGTATCGGAGAGCTGGTCGGTACCCACCACCCGTCGGTCGACGACATCCTCCAAGAGATGCTGGTCCAAGAGCGCCGAGGCATTGAGTTGTACCGCCAGTTGCTAGCGCTGGCCGAAGGACGCAGCGTCTCGCTCGAAGAGCTTGCCCGTCAGATGATTCGCAACGAAGAACTGGATGTCGCAGAAATCGAGAAGATGCTTCGCAAACGGGGCGACGCGTAGCCGCCCGTAGTTCTCGAGGGGGCGGCTACCCACAAGCCGCGCCGAACTAGGACCCGGGAGGGTGAAGCTCCAAGAACTCTTGGCTGATTTGGAATTCTCTCGATTGGCCGCGTTGGTCCCGTGTCGTGACGTAGTCACCATTGGAACGCCATTCACCGCCGTCACGAGACTCCGGCAGCCATGGTCCACCAAACGACCCGCTGCCGGTGCGCGGCACCACCGTACCCAAATCTCTTCGTCGCCTTCTCGATGCACAAGGCGTCTACGACTTGAAGCACCCTGGAGAAGGGCGTTGGACGTCAAGCACGCCCTTGACTCCATCATTTGGGTGCTCCGATGAGCAAGGAGTAGTCGGGCGAGGTTCGGAGGGTCACTTCATAGGACATGAACGACCACGACGACGGATTGATTGGGCAGAGACCTTTCCCTTCAACAATGGCCGAGTCCGGCAGCAAGAGCGCCGCCGTGAGAACATGCCCGGTCGTGGAACTCCTGAACGCCCTCTCCGAACAGGCAGCCCTCCCGGACAGGGTAAACGGACCGATGTACCACCATCGCACGCTCGCGGGAGTTGGGATGACCCGTCGGGCCTCGAACCCTCGCCTCCTCTTGGTGCCGCCTTCGCCAACCAGCGTCCCGAAGAAGGTCGGGCGACGTGGTGAAGCATGTCGCGGTCGACGTAGCGGTCATTGGGGCCGGTCTCGCAGGGCTCTCTGCTGCCGAATCCCTCCGCGAGGCAGGTAGGAGGGTCCTCGTTCTCGAGGCGGACGAGCGCGTCGGTGGTCGTACGCTTAACTACGACCTGGGCGATGGCAACGTGGTCGAGGTCGGGGGTCAGTGGGTCGGCCCGACACAGCATCATTTGATCGATCTGGCGGCTCGCTTGGAGGTCAACACCTATCCGACCTACACAGCAGGCAAATCCATTGCCATGCTGAACGGGGGCCGCAGTGACTATCGCCACGTGCCGAGGCTGTCCCCTTTTGGCTTGATGGAATCCGGGCTGACGCTCGCACGCCTGGACCGACTGGCTCGACGAATTGACGTCGAATACCCCTGGTCTGACCGCCGCGGCCTCGATGAGACGACGATGGCCTCGTGGATGCACCGTCATGTACACACCCGCGTGGCTCGTGCCATGCTCGAATTGCTGATCGAAAACGTCTTCGCGTGTGCTCCGGCGGACGTCTCCCTCCTCCACGTCCTCACCTGCGTGCGGTCGGCTCGAGGGCTCAGCCCAATGATCCGAACCCGTGGTGGGGCCGAAGATGCACGATTCGTCGGCGGCTCCCAGCTCCTGAGCCTCCGCCTGGCAGAGAGATTGGGCCAAGAGGCCGTGAGCCTCAGTTCACCAGTAGGTACGATCACGCAGTCGCGGGATCGCGTCCAGGTGGGAGCTGACGGGCTCGTTGTCACTGCGGAAGACGCGATCGTCGCGGTGCCTCCCACGCTCGCGGGCCGGATCACCTACGACCCTCCGCTTCCTGGATCCCGGGATCAACTGACGCAGCGCACACCAATGGGATCGATCATCAAATGTCTCGCCATTTACGACGAGCCCTTCTGGCGACACGACGGCTACAACGGGCAGGCTGTCTCCGACGAGTTGGCCGTGCATGCAACGTTCGACAACTCTCCTCCCGACGGCTCCCCTGGAATCCTGCTGGGCTTCCTGTCTGCAGGCAACGCCCGAACATTCGGTCAGGTCGAAGAGTCAGAACGTCGTCACGCCGTCTTGGGTTCCCTGACATCCTTCTTTGGCCCGCGTGCCGCTCGTCCGTCCCACTATGTCGAGATGGACTGGTCAACCCAGGAATGGACTCGAGGGTGTTATGCCGCACACTTCCCTCCTGGCGTGTGGACCGGGTACGGTGAGGTTTTGCGGGCGCCCGTCGGGAGGCTGCACTGGGCGGGCACCGAGTCGGCGACAACGTGGATCGGCTACATGGACGGAGCCGTGCAATCCGGCCTGCGCGCCGCAGGCGAAGTCCTCGATCGAGGCTGAGCAAGGTCCGTTAGCCAGCCGGAACTTCAGGTCGTGGGGTAGGCACCGATCAAAAC